>NZ_BAAAYU010000001.1:0-196029 GCF_039536545.1 Microbacterium awajiense
CGCCGGCCGAGCCTGCGACGCCCGCCGAGGCGCCCGCGGCGAAGCCGGCCGAGGCGCCCGCGGCGAAGCCCGAGACCCCTTCGGCTGCTCCGGCGGCGCCCGCGAAGCCCGGCGCCACGCCGGGCCCCGCCACGCCGTCGGCGCCCGCCCCCGGTCCGCGTCCGGGCAACAACCCGTTCGCGACGCAGCAGGGCATGGGCAAGCGTCCGGCCGGTCCGCGTCCGGGCAACAACCCGTTCGCGACGCAGCAGGGCATGGGTCAGCGGCCCACCCCTGGCAACATCCCCCGTCCGCAGGCTCCCCGTCCCGGCTCGCCGCGTCCCGGCGCTCCGCGTCAGGGCGGCGGCGGTCGTCCGGGTGGCGGCGGTCGTCCGGGCGCGCCGTTCCAGCAGCGTCCAGGTGGTGGCGGCGGCGGCGCGGGTCGCCCCGGCGGTGGCGGCGGCTTCGCCGGTCGTCCCGGTGGCGGTTTCGCCGGTCGTCCCGGCGGCGGCGGCGGTCGTGGTCGCGGACCCGGCGGCGGCACCGCCGGCGCATTCGGCAAGGGCGGCGGCAAGTCGAAGCAGCGCAAGTCGCGTCGGGCGAAGCGCCAGGAATTCGAGATGCGGGATGCCCCGCAGGTCGGCGGCGTCAACGTCCAGAAGGGCAACGGCGAGACGATCCGACTGCGTCGCGGTGCGTCGATCTCCGACTTCGCAGACAAGCTCGAGGCGATCCGCGGCTATACCGTGCAGCCCGGCACCCTCGTGACCATCCTCTTCAACCTGGGCGAGATGGCGACGGCCACCGAGTCGCTCGACGAGGCCACGTTCGAGGTGCTCGGCGACGAGCTCGGCTACAAGATCCAGATGGTCTCGCCCGAGGACGAGGATCGCGAGCTCCTCGAGGGCTTCGGTCTCGACCTCGAGAAGGAGGCCGACGAGGAGGACGAGGAGGACCTCGAGATCCGTCCTCCGGTGGTCACCGTCATGGGCCACGTCGACCACGGTAAGACGCGACTGCTCGATGCGATCCGTCAGACCAACGTGGTCGCGGGCGAGGCCGGCGGCATCACCCAGCACATCGGCGCCTACCAGGTGTGGACCGAGCACGAGGAGATCGAGCGGGCCATCACCTTCATCGACACTCCGGGTCACGAGGCGTTCACCGCCATGCGCGCCCGAGGCGCGCAGGTGACCGACATCGCGATCCTCGTCGTCGCCGCCGATGACGGCATCATGCCGCAGACGGTGGAGGCGCTGAACCACGCGCAGGCGGCGGACGTGCCGATCGTGGTGGCCGTCAACAAGGTCGACAAGCCCGACGCCAACCCCGGTCGCGTGCGCCAGCAGCTCACCGAGTACGGACTGGTCGCCGAGGAGTACGGCGGCGAGGTCATGTTCGTGGACGTGTCCGCGGCGCAGAGCACCGGCATCCAGGAGCTTCTGGACGCCGTGCTGCTGACCGCGGACGCCGGACTCGATCTGCGCGCGAACCCCAACCGCGACGCACGCGGTGTCGCGATCGAGGCGAAGCTCGACAAGGGCCGCGGTTCGGTGGCGACGGTGCTGATCCAGTCGGGCACGCTGCGCGTGGGCGATGCGATCGTCGCCGGCACGGCCTACGGCCGCGTGCGCGCGATGATCGACGAGAACGGCGAGGCGGTCGACGAGGCCGCCCCCTCGCGTCCGGTGCAGGTGCAGGGACTCAACTCGGTTCCGCGCGCGGGCGACGTGTTCATCGTCACCGAGGAAGACCGCACGGCCCGCCAGATCGCCGAGAAGCGCGAGGCCGCCGAGCGCAACGCACAGCTGGCCAAGGCCCGCAAGCGCATCTCGCTCGAGGACTTCACCCGTGCCCTCGAGGAGGGCAAGGTCGAGTCGCTCAACCTCATCATCAAGGGCGACGTGTCCGGTGCCGTCGAGGCGCTGGAAGAGTCGCTGCTGAAGATCGAGGTCGACGAGTCGGTGCAGCTGCGCATCATCCACCGCGGCGTCGGTGCGGTGACCGAGTCGGATGTGAACCTCGCGACGATCGACAACGCGATCGTGATCGGGTTCAACGTGCGCCCCGACGCGAAGGCGCGCGAGCGCGCCTCGCGTGAGGGCGTCGACATCCGGTTCTACTCGGTCATCTACAACGCGATCGACGACGTCGAGCAGTCGCTTCAGGGCCTGCTCAAGCCGGAGTTCGAAGAGGTGCAGTCGGGTGTCGCCGAGATCCGCGAGGTGTTCCGCTCCTCGAAGTTCGGCAACATCGCGGGTTGTATCGTGCGGTCGGGCACCATCACGCGCAACGCGAAGGCGCGCATCATCCGCGACGGCGTCGTCATCGCCGACGGACTGGCGATCGAGTCGCTGCGTCGGTTCAAGGACGACGTCACCGAGGTCAAGACCGACTTCGAGTGCGGTATCGGTCTGGGCAAGTACAACGACATCCAGATCGGCGACGAGATCGAGACGACCGAGATGGTCGAGAAGCCGCGCGGCTGATCCCACCACGTGAGGGGCGACCTTCGGGCGCCCCTCACGAGCACTAGGAGTCACACATGTCTTCAGAACGTCAGGCACGGATGGCAGATCGCATCCGCGTGCTCATCGCGGAGCGGCTCGAAAAGGGTCTGCGCGACCCGCGCCTCGGGTTCGTCACGATCACCGACGTGCGCGTGACCGGCGACCTGCAGCACGCGTCCGTGTTCTACACGGTTCTCGGCAGCGAGGAGGAGCGCGTCGCCTCGGGTGAGGCGCTGAAGTCGGCGACCGGGATGCTGCGCAGCGAGGTCGGGCGTCAGCTCGGCGTGCGCCTCACCCCGACGCTCGAGTTCATCCCCGATGCGCTGCCCGACAACGCCGGCCACATCGAGGATCTTCTGCGCGAGGCGCGCGAGCGCGACGAGCAGGTGGCCGGCATCGCCTCGTCCGCCGCGTTCGCGGGCGACGCAGACCCGTACGTGAAGCCGCGCGAGTCCGACGAGGACTGACGGCGGGTCCGGCGCTAGCCGGGCAACCGCAGCAGCCCGTCGGCGGCCTCGATGAGGCCGTCCGCGACCAGAGAGTCGATCGCGCGATCGCGCTGCTGCGGATCCGGCCAGTCGGCGGCGACGCGGTCGGCGGCGATCGCGTGGGCTGCGGCATCCCTCAGCTGCTTGAGCACCACGCCGCGCGCCTGCCGGTCGCTTCCCTCGTAGCGCGCCTGCCGCCGGCGGGTGTCGCCGGTGTCGGGGTAGCCGGCCGCGCGCCATGCGCACTGCCGCGCGATCGGGCACGCCTCGCACGACGGAGCCCGCGCGGTGCACACCGTCGCCCCCAGCTCCATTGCGGCTGCGTCGAACTCGGCCGCGTCGGCGGCATCCTCGGGAAGCAGCGCCGCCATGTCGACGAGGTCTCTCCTCGAGGGCGCGGACGGATGAGCGCGACCGTCCACCGCGCGCGCAAGGACGCGCCGCGTATTGGTGTCGACGACCGGATGCCGCTCGCCGTAGGCGAACACCGCCACCGCACGCGCTGTGTAGTCGCCGATACCTGTGAGCGCGAGCAGATCGTCCACGTCGCGCGGCACCGCCCCGCCGTGCCGGTCGCGGATCTCGACCGCGGCCCGGTGCAGCCACAGGGCACGCCGCGGATACCCCAGGTTGGCCCATTGGCGCACCGCCTCTGCGGGTGGATCGGCCGCGAGCGCGGTGGGCGTCGGCCAGCGTGCGAGCCATGCCTCGAGGTGGGGGATCACACGGTTCACCGGGGTCTGCTGCAGCATGAACTCGCTGACGAGCGTGCCCCACGCGCTGAAGCCGGGATGCCGCCAGGGCAGATCGCGCGCGTTCGCTCGGTACCACGCGACGAGCGGCGTCGCGAGGTCGGGCATGCGGTTCAGCCTAAGCCGCGCACCGTACGCTGGGAGCATGCGCCTGCCCGTCACCCCCATCTCGACGGTGTGGCGTCGGATCCGGGATGCGGTGCAGCGCCGGTATCCGCGTGGACGCACCATCGTCGCCGTCGACGGCTTGGACGGTGCGGGCAAGTCGACGTTCGCCCGCGGCCTCGTGCAGGTGTTCGCGGAGGACGGCGTGGCCGCGTTCCAGGCATCCATCGACGGCTTCCACCGTCCGCGCGTCGAGCGCTACGCGCGGGGTCGCCGCGACCCCGAGGGCTTCTACCGCGACTCGTACGACTACGCGACCTTCCGCCGCGTGCTGATCGATCCGTTTCGAGACGGCGCACAGACCGCGGGGACGACCGGCTTCCAGCTGGCCGCATTCGACGTCGTCCGCGACGCCCCGGTCGAGTCGGAGTGGGTATCGGCGCCGATCGACGCGGTGCTGATCGTCGACGGGATCTTCCTGCACCGACCCGAACTGCGAGACCTGTGGGACTGGTCGCTGTGGCTCGACGTGCCGGTCGAGATCGCGTACGCGCGCATGGCTGAGCGCGACGGCAGCGATCCCGACCCGGATGCCGCAGCGAACGCGCGCTACCGTCTCGGCCAGCAGCTGTACCTGGGCGAAGCCTCGCCGCGTGCGCGGGCGACCATGGTCGTCGACAACAGCGACGCGGCCCATCCCGTCATCGTGGAGGGGCGCGCATGACCGACGCGCGCCCGGTGCCGGGAATCGTGCTCGTCGACAAACCCGCCGGGATCACTTCGCACGACGTCGTGGCGCGGGCCCGCCGTGCGCTCGGCACGCGCAAGATCGGCCACGCCGGCACCCTCGATCCGATGGCGACCGGACTCCTGGTGCTCGGCGTCGAGGGAGCAACGCGACTGCTGACGTTCATCGTCGGCCTCGACAAGACCTATCAGGCGACGATCCGGCTGGGCGTGGCGACCGACACCGATGACGCCGATGGCGAGGTCACGGCGACGAGGGATGCCGCGACCCTCGACCGCGCCGCCATCGACGCCGCGATCGCGCCGCTCACCGGCACGATCGCCCAGGTGCCCAGCGCCTACTCGGCGATCAAGGTCGACGGACGGCGGGCATACGATCGCGCCCGCGCGGGGGAGCAGGTCGAACTCGCCGCCCGCGAGGTCACCGTGTCGCGGTTCGACGTGGTCGCAGAACTTCGTGATGGCGCCGTCGTCGATCTGCACGCCGTGATCGACTGCTCCAGCGGCACCTACATCCGCGCTCTCGCGCGCGACCTCGGGGCCGCGCTGGGCGTCGGCGGGCACCTGACGGCGCTGCGCCGCACCCGCATCGGTCCGTTCGCGGTGACGGATGCCGCAGACCTCGACGATCTCGCCTCGGGTCGCTCGCTGACCCCTGCCCAGGCGGCGACCGCCGTGCTCCCGCGACTGGACGTCTCGGCCGCCGAGGCCCGAGACCTCCGCCACGGCAAGCGCCTGGCGGGTGCGGCATCCCGGCTCGACCGCGTGCCCGCCGCCGCCGTCGATCCCGAAGGCGCGCTGGTGGGGATCGTCGAGCGCCGGGGGCGGGATGTGAAGAGCGCGATGAACATGCCCGAGGAGGCATCCCGATGATCCTGTGGTTCTCGATCGCGCAGGTGGCGGTCGCCGTCCTCGTGGGGCTCGTCGCGATCGTCGCCGGGCTGGCCGGACGTCGCCCGTCCGACCTCACGGTCGGCGGTCTCGCGCTCGTCGAGCTGCTGCTGCTCGCCCAGGTCGTCGTCGCGATCGTCGCACCGCTGGTGGGCAACTCGCCGACCGGCAGCGTCCTCGAGTTCTGGGTCTACCTGGTGTCGGCAGCGCTGCTGCCGCCCGCGGCGGTGCTGTGGGCCCTGCTCGAGCGCAGTCGCTGGAGCACGGTGATCATGGGTGTGGCGGCCCTCGCCGTCGCCGTCATGGTGTGGCGGATGCAGGTGATCTGGACCGTGCAGATCGCGTGACGCCCCGCATCCGCGTCTAAGCTTGACAGGTCATGTCGTCGCCTGCCCGCCCCCGCATGACCGGCATCGGCCGCGTGCTCGTGATCGTCTACGGGATCATGGCGCTCGCCGCCACCGGTCGCTCCTTCGTCCAGATCGTCCAGAGATTCGACGAGGCACCCCTCGCGTACACGCTGTCGGCGGTCGCGGCCCTCGTCTACGTGCTGGCGACGCTGGCGCTCGTCTTCTCCGACCGGCGCGCGTGGTACATCGTGGCGTGGGTCGCGATCTGCTTCGAGCTCGTCGGCGTGCTCGTGGTCGGCACATTGAGCATCGTGCTGCCCGATCTGTTCGCGCACCAGACGGTGTGGTCGGGGTACGGCATCGGGTACCTGTTCGTCCCGCTGGTGCTGCCGTTCTTCGGCCTGTGGTGGTTGATCGCGCACCGGCCCCGCCACGCCGCGACGCATCGACTCGCGGCCGCGGTGCGCTCGTGATCCTGTTCCGCTCGCCCGACGACGTTCCTACCGGCTTCGGGCCCTCCGTGGTCGCGATCGGCAAGTTCGACGGCGTCCACTCCGGTCACCGCTCGGTCATCGATCGGGCGCGCGTGGATGCCGAGGCGATCGGCGCGCGCGTCGTCGCGGTGACCTTCGACCGGCATCCGCTGTCACTGCTGCGACCCGAGATCTGCCCCGAGAGCCTGGTCGGGCCGACCCAGAAGGTGCGACTGCTCGCCGACACCGGCGTCGACGCGACGCTGATGCTCACATTCGATCGCGCGTTGGCCGACCTCTCGGCCGAGGACTTCGTCCGCGGCATCCTGGTCGACGCCCTGGGCGCGCGCGTGGTCATGGTCGGCGCCGACTTCCGCTTCGGCAAGGGAGGCGCCGGAACCCCTGCGCTGCTGCGCGAGCTCGGCGCGGAGCTGGGCTTCGACGTCGACGTGGTCGAGGATGTGCGTGCGCGCGATGCCGGCCGCCGGGTGTCGTCCACGTGGATCCGCGAGCTTCTCGCCGAGGGCGACGTCGCCGGGGCGGCGCGGCTGCTGGGCCGCCCGCCGGCCGTGTGGGGCGAGGTCGTGCGCGGCGCGCGGCGGGGTCGTGAACTCGGCTATCCGACGGCCAATCTCTCGAGCGAGCTCGAGGGGCTCATCCCCGCCGACGGCGTGTACGCGGGGTGGCTCGTCGACGAGGGGTCGTCCGACGGACTGCGCCCCGGCATCCGCTACCCGGCCGCGATCAGCGTCGGGACGAATCCGACCTTCGACGACGTGCTTCAGCGCCAGGTCGAGGCGTACGTGCTCGACGAGACCGATCTCGACCTCTACGGTCATCACGTCGAGGTGCGCTTCGTCGAGCGCATCCGCGGGATGGTCGCGTTCGGCGGCGTCGAGGCGCTCGTCGAGCAGATGGGCGACGACGTCGTCCGGGTGCGGAAGGCGCTGACATGAGCCGAGGCGCACGATGTGCGCGCCACCGCCGGACCGGGCCGACGTCGGCCCACGAAGACCCCGAGCCGTAGACCCTCCCGTGTCACGGATCTACGATCGAGCGAGGACGCCGCACCATGAGCGCGGCTCCAGTGAGGAAGGCGAGATGAGCCGAACCGACATCCAGACGCTGCCCGAGCGGGCGATCGAACTGCTCGGCGGCGAGCCCGACGACGTCACGCTCCGGCGGTACCTGCACGGATTGCCCGGAGTCGACGCGGTCGGACTCGAGGCCCGAGCCGCCGATCTCGGCACCCGGTCCATCAAGACGACATCGAAGGCGTGGGCGCTCGACAAGATCATCGAGCTGATCGACTTGACCACGCTCGAGGGCGCCGACACCCCTGGCCGCGTGCGGTCGCTCGTCGCCAAGGCTCTGAACCCGGATGCCTCCGACCCGTCGTGTCCGCGCGTCGCGGCCGTGTGCGTGTACGGCGACATGGTGCCCCACGCCGTGGAGGCGCTGGGCTCGGCCCACGGCGACCCGGACGACGGCGGTGTGAGTGTCGCCGCCGTCGCGACGGCGTTCCCGAGCGGTCGTGCGTCGCTGGAGATCAAGCTCGCCGACACCGCGGAGGCCGTCGCGAACGGGGCGGACGAGATCGACATGGTGATCGATCGCGGCGCGTTCCTCGCGGGCCGCTACGGCCTCGTCTTCGACCAGATCGCGCGTGTGAAGGAGGCGTGCCGCCGTGGCGACGGCTCGTATGCGTCGCTGAAGGTGATCCTCGAGACCGGCGAGCTCACCACCTACGACAACGTCAAGCGGGCGTCGTGGCTGGCGATCCTCGCCGGCGGCGACTTCATCAAGACCTCGACCGGAAAGGTGCAGCCGGCCGCGACGCTGCCGGTGACGCTGCTCATGCTCGAGGTCGTGCGCGACTGGCACCGCGCGACCGGCGAGAAGATCGGCGTCAAGCCGGCCGGCGGCATCCGCACATCGAAGGACGCGATCAAATACCTCGTGACGGTCGCCGAGACCGTCGGCGAGGAGTGGCTGCAGCCGCATCTGTTCCGCTATGGCGCCTCGAGCCTGCTCAACGACGTGCTGCGTCAGAGGCAGAAGCTGCGCACGGGGCACTACACCGGCGCCGACTACCTCACGATCGACTGATCATCCGGCGATCGAGCAGCCCGCCGGCCGGGCATGCCCGAACCCCGAAGGAGCAACACATGACATTCCTCGAATACGCACCCGCCCCCGAGTCGCGGGCGGTGCTGAATCTGCGCGACGAGTACGGCCTGTTCATCGACGGCGAGTTCCGGCGGGGCACCGGAGACACGTTCGCGACGATCTCGCCCGCCGACGAGTCGCACATCGCGACGGTTGTCGCAGCGAGCGAGGACGACGTCGACGCCGCCGTCACCGCTGCGCGCCGCGCCTACGCGAAGGTGTGGTCGAAGATGAGCGGCCGCGACCGCGGCAAGTACCTGTTCCGCATCGCGCGGCTCATCCAGGAGCGCGCGCGCGAACTCGCCGTCGCCGAGAGCCTCGACAACGGCAAGCCCATCAAGGAGAGCCGCGACGTCGACATCCCTCTCGTCGCCGCGTGGTTCTTCTACCACGCCGGCTGGGCCGACAAGCTCGAGTACGCGGGGCTCGGAGCGAGCCCGAAGCCGCTGGGTGTGGCCGGTCAGGTGATCCCTTGGAACTTCCCGTTGCTGATGCTCGCGTGGAAGGTCGCACCCGCCCTCGCCGCCGGGAACACCGTGGTGCTCAAGCCCGCCGAGACCACTCCGCTGTCTGCCTTGCTGTTCGCCGAGATCCTGCAGCAGGCCGATCTGCCGCCGGGCGTCGTCAACATCGTGACCGGCGCGGGCGCCACCGGCGCCGCCGTCGTGGGGCATCCCGACGTCGACAAGGTCGCCTTCACCGGATCGACCGCGGTCGGGCGCCGGATCGCGAAGTCGGTCGCCGGCACCGAGAAGCGGGTCACCCTGGAGCTCGGTGGCAAGGCGGCGAACATCGTGTTCGAGGACGCCCCGATCGAGCAGGCCGTCAACGGCATCGTCAACGGCATCTTCTTCAACCAGGGCCAGGTGTGCTGCGCGGGCAGTCGTCTGCTCGTGCAGGAGTCGATCCACGACGAGGTCGTCGATCGGCTGAAGGCGCGTCTGTCGACCCTGCGTCTCGGTGACCCGCTCGACAAGAACACGGACATCGGCGCGATCAATTCGCGTGAGCAGCTCGACCGCGTCCGAACCCTCAGCGACATCGGCGAAGAGGAAGGGGCCGAGCGCTGGACATCCGACTGCGCCATCCCCGACAAGGGGTTCTGGTTCGCACCGACCGTCTTCACGAATGTGCAGGCGAGCCACCGCATCGCGCGTGACGAGATCTTCGGACCGGTGCTCTCGGTGCTCACGTTCCGCACACCGTCCGAGGCGATCGAGAAGGCGAACAACACGCCCTACGGACTGTCTGCGGGAATCTGGACCGAGAAGGGCTCGCGTATCCTCGCGGTCGCCGACCGGCTGCGCGCCGGCGTGGTCTGGGCCAACACGTTCAACAAGTTCGATCCGTCGAGCCCGTTCGGCGGCTACAAGGAGTCCGGGTACGGCCGCGAGGGCGGTCGGCACGGCCTGGCCGCGTACCTGAAAGGGGATGCCGCATGAGCAAGCGACTGTCGGTGCCCAAGACCTACAAGCTCTACATCAAGGGCGCCTTCCCCCGCAGCGAATCAGGGCGCTCGTATGAGGTCGTCGGTCCGGACGGCGGGTTCCTCGCCAACGCCGCGCTCGCCTCCCGCAAGGACCTGCGCGATGCCGTGGGCGCCGCACACGGCGCCGTGAAGCCCTGGTCGGGCGCGACCGCGTACAACCGCGGGCAGGTGCTGTATCGCGTCGCCGAGGTGCTCGAGGGCCGTCGCGCCCAGTTCGTCGCAGAGATCCAGGCGATGACGGGCGCGAGCGCGGCGACCGCCGGCGACGAGGTCGACGAGGCCATCGACCGCTGGGTCTGGTACGCGGGCTGGTGCGACAAGTTCGCCCAGGTCGCGGGAAACGGCAATCCGGTCGCCGGGCCGTTCTTCAACATCACGGTGCCCGAGCCCACCGGCGTCGTCGGGGTGATCGCGCCGCAGGACACGGCCCTGGTGGGTCTGGTGTCGGCGGTCGCACCGGCGCTGGTGACCGGCAACACGGTCGTCGTCGTGGCATCCGAGCGCTACCCGCTGTCGGCCATCAGCCTCGCCGAGGTGCTGGCGACCAGCGATGTGCCCGGGGGAGTGGTCAACGTGCTCACGGGTTCTCCCGCCGAGCTCGCACCGTGGCTCGCGTCCCACCCCGACATCCACGCGCTCGATCTGGTCGGCGCGGGCGACCTGGAGTGGGTCGACCTTCAGATCTCGGCGGCCGAGACGCTCACGCGCGTGCTGCCGCCCGAGAGGGGTCCGGATGCCGCGGCTCCCAGCCTGCGGCGCATCTCGGCCTTCACCGAGACCAAGACCGTGTGGCATCCGAAGTCGATGGTGTAGCAGCGGGCCGGACCAGATCGAGCCCGGCCCCCCATTGCCCGGGACCGGCGAGCTCGCCGTAGCGCACGTCGACCGCGTCCGATGACACCGAGGCGACGCAGGCGAGCAGCGACAGGGTCGGGTAGCCGTGCGGACGGTTGTCGCGCACGATCGCGCGATCGTCGGTCGGGGGCAGGTCGGCAGAGAGCGCGAGCACGCGTGTCCACGGGGCGAACCATCGTTCGCCGCCCTCGGGGTGGGCTGCGCGGAAGTCCTCGAGCCACCGCGCGATACGGGGCGTGGCGGGGTCGTCGACGTCGTCGTGGGCGATCATGTGCGTGCCCGGGGCCAGCTCCGTGGTGCGCAGTCCTGCACCGTCCCACGACAGAACGCGAGCGCGCGCGCCCGCGACCTCGAGCAGGTTGAAGCCGTGCGTGGCCGGATCGGCGGACGGCGACCGGCCCGTCACCGATGCGAGCACGAGCCCCCCGCGCGAGACGAGCTCCGCCTCCGGTCGTGTCGAGACATCGGCCCGATTGAGCAGCACCGCCAGTCGCCCGGTCTCGGGATGGGCGGCGAGCCATGCTCCGCCCGCGCGCGCATCGCGCACCCCGATGACGCCATCATGGGGCTCCGGCCACCAGCGGCCCAGCGGGTTCCAGGGACGAGTCGGATCCTCGTCGCGGATCGCGAGCACACGCGTCGACTCGTCGTCGGACTCGGGAACCCGGATGACCACGGTGCACATCGGCGTCTCCTGCTCTGGTCGGGCGATCTGCCAAGATCGGAGGGTGTTCGTCGTGGTCGCAGTCACGGGAGGCATCGCCGCCTACAAGGTGGTGCACCTCGTGCGCCGGCTCGTGAGGGACGGGCACGACGTCCACGTCGTGCCCACGGTGGACGCGCTGCGCTTCGTGGGACTGCCGACCTGGGAGGCGATCAGCCGCCACCCGGTGACGACCTCCGTCCACGATGACGTCGCCCGCGTCCGCCACGTCGCACTCGGCCAGGCGGCCGACCTCGTGATCGTGGCGCCCGCGACGGCGAACACCCTGGCGAAGATGACCGCGGGACTCGCGGACGATCTCCTCGGAACGACCCTACTCGCCACGACCGCACCGGTCGTCGTCGCTCCGGCGATGCACGCCGAGATGTGGCGTCACCCGGCGACGCAGCACAACATCGCCACGCTGCGCGAACGGGGTGTCGTCGTGGTCGGCCCGGACGACGGCGAGCTGACCGGCGGCGACAGCGGGCCGGGACGCATGTCGGAGCCGGAGGTCATCCTCGCCGGTGCGCTCGCGGCAGTCGGCGCCCGCCCGCGCGACCTGGTCGGACTGCGGGTCGTGGTCAGCGCCGGCGGCACGCGCGAGCCGATCGACCCCGTGCGCTACATCGGCAACCGCTCGAGTGGTCGACAGGGGATCGCCGTGGCGGCCGCGGCGGCGGATCGCGGCGCCGATGTCGTTCTCGTCGCCGCTCACATCGAGGACACCGTGCTGGCCGAGGCGTCCGCCCGCGCGAACGTGCGGATCGTGCGCGTCGAGACGGCGGCCGAGCTCGGCGCGGCCGTCGGCGTCGAGGCGGATCGTGCCGATGTGATCGTGATGGCCGCGGCGGTCGCCGACTACCGGGTCGCCGAGGTGTCGTCGCACAAGCGGACCAAGGAGGCCGCTCGCGGCGGTGCGATCACGCTCGGCTTGGTCGAGAACGACGACATCCTCGCCGGTCTGGTGCGAGATCGCCGAGAGGGCCAGACGATCGTCGGCTTCGCGGCCGAGACCCCCGTCGACGGCGAGACCCTGCTCGAGAGGGGGCGCCGCAAGGCGGTGCGCAAGGGGGCGGACCTGCTCGCCGTGAACGAGGTCGGCTGGACGAAGGGCTTCGAGTCCACCGAGAACGAGGTCGTTCTGCTCGACGGGTCCGGCTCGGTGGTCGGCGACGTGCGGGGCGCGAAGCGTGTCGTCGGCGACGCGCTGTGGGACGCCGTGGTCGGCATCCGCGGCGGAGGGTAACGAAAGGGTAACGAAAGGGTAACGGCCGATGTAGAGTGGTCGCACCCCGTCGACGAGGACGGGGTGCTGTACCCGGAGGACATGCCCGATGCCCGATTCCGCGGCATCCGCTCGTTCGCGCGAGAGGATCCACGCGCTGCTCATCGTGTGCGTGCTCGCCGTCGCCAGCCTCATCATCGCCGTCCTGGGTGCGTCTCCCGCCCGAGTGGGAACGGTCGAATTGCTGGGCGATGCGCGGGCCCCCGGCGATGCGGCCTTCATCGCCAGCCACCGCGGCGGCGCCGCCACCGCGCCCGAGAACACGCTCCCGGCGGTCGCGGAGGCTCTGGCTGCGGGATTCGACTACGTCGAGGTCGACGTCGCCGTCACCGCGGACGGCCATGCCGTGCTCATGCACGATGCCACCGTCGACCGCACCACCGACGGGCACGGTCGGCTCGACGCGCTCACCCTCGCGCAGGTGCGCGCACTGGACGCGGGCTCGTGGTTCGACCCCGCGTTCGCCGGCACGCCCGTTCCGACGTTCGACGAATTCCTCGACCTCCTCGCGCACTCGACGGGCCGTGCGGTCGTCGAACTCAAGGGGGAGTGGGACGCCGCGGCCGCGACCCAGGCGCTCGACGCCGTGCATGCCCGGACCCTCGAGCATCGCGTCGTGGTGGCGAGCTTCGACGCCGGCACGCTCGCCCTGGCCGCGGCCGCATCGGACGAGGTGTCGCGTCTGCTCATCCTGAAGTCGCCGCCGGAGGATGTGGTTCGAGCCGCCGTCGAGGCTGATGTGCGCGGTGTCATCGTCGCACGCAAGGCCGTGCTGGATCGGCCGGAGATCGTCGACGACGTGCGCCGGGCCGATCTGCGCATCGTCGTGTACACCCTCAATCGCGACACCCAGTGGGACGAGGTCACCGCGCTCGGCGTGGACGGGATCGTGACCGACGAGCCCGCCACGCTGTCGGAGTGGCAGCGTGCCGTCGCCGACGGGGGTTAGGGTCGCGGAAGACACCTCGAAGGGTTCTCCATGGCCGCACCGCCCTCCCTCCGCCCCCTGCTGCGCGCGGGGGTCGCCCTCGCGCTGGCGGGCTCCGTCGCACTCGCGGCATCCGCCTGCCGGCCCGAGCCCGCGCCGTCCGCGTCGGGCGCTCGCACCTCGACGGCGACACCGCTGCCGACCGGAGTGACGCCGTCGCCGGTCGAGACCATGCGGCCCGACGCGTTCGCGTTGCCGAGCGCATGCGAGCTCGCGTACTCGGCGCCGATGTTCGCCGAGCTCGAGACGGCCGTCGCTCCGCTGAACGACCCCGGCATCACGATGTTCTCGACGCAGCAGCCCGCGCTGCTCGAGCTGCTCGACAGCGGGATCCCGAGCCTGCGCTGCACGTGGGGTGGGCCCAGCGAGTACGGCATCGCGACGACGATAACCGAGGTCGACAGCGCGCAGGCCGCAGCCGTCGAGGCCGATCTGCGTGCCAACGGCTTCGGCTGCGCCGAGCATGCCGGGGGCGTGCTGTGCGTCATCGAGCAGCGCGGGATCACACAGGACGACCTCGAGTACGTCAGCGGCGAGTCGCACTTCGTCGGTGACGGCGGCTGGGTCGCGACGACCTATCTGAACGCCGAGGTCGAGGGGTACACCGAGGACATCGTGGCGACCCTTTGGGGCTGATCGGCTCGGATGCCGCTAGGATGGGTGCGCGGATGTCCGCGCCCGTCGTCGCGGCTCGCTGAAGCGAGTGCCAGCGGCAGGGGAGCGGCGCCGCACTCGTCCCGCGTTCGTGACGGCACCCCAGCCGCCCGCGGGAGCAGCACCCCGCCGGTCGTTCTCGGAACGAATCGGCTCGTACGCTCAGGAGGAGCATGCCGACCACGGCACCCGCCGCATCGCGGCGCAGGAACACCTCGTCCGCACGTCGTGACGACGAGGCCCCGATCATCCCGATCCTCGCCCGGAAGGTGCGCGAGGTCGAGGCCAAGGCCCAGCGCGGAAAGCTGGGGCCGACCAACCGCGTCAAGTTCCAGGTGATCGCCTTCCTCGTGCGCGAGGAGCGCGCGCGGGTCAAGGCCGACACCGCGATCGCCGACAGCGCGCGGGCCGAACTGCTCAAGCGCCTCGACGGCGTGGCCACCATCCTCGCCAAGACCGCGGCGCGCGACACGTCGCTCATCCAGCTCCTCGAGGCCGATCAGGCGACGTCGCCGGTCGCGCGACGGATGCGGCGGGACTGGCTGCTCGAATCGGGTGCGGAGCTCCCCCCCGATGAGCTCATCATCACCGACAACGCGCCCGTCTCGGCACCCGTGGTGCCGGCTGCGCTGGCCGAGCGTCAGGTGACGCCGCCCCAGGTGGTCGCCCGACGCGAGGCCAATCCGTTCCTCGCGCCGGATCTCGCGATGCGCGCGCCGAAGGACACCCCGCGCCGCCGCCTCGACGGCTGGGAGCTCATGGGCCCGCTCTACAAGGCGTTCGAGACCGGTGCCGGCGGCGGCTCGGCGACGATGGAGCTGCCGCCCGTCCCCGAGTTCGACCGTCTGTCGCCCAAAGGCCTCGAGGTCATGCCGCACCAGTCCCGGTTCCTCGAGGCCGTGCGCGCCGGACACCGCACGTTCCTGCTGGCCGATGAACCGGGGCTCGGCAAGACGGCGGAGTCGGTGCTGGCGGCGTCCGTCGCCGACGCCTATCCGCTGCTGGCGGTCGTTCCCAACGTCGTCAAGATGAACTGGGCCCGCGAGGTCAGCCGGTGGACGCCGCAGCGCCGCGCGACGGTGATCTCGGGCGACGGTGAAGACGTCGATGCGTTCGCCGACGTGTTCATCGTCAATTACGAGATCCTCGACCGCCACCTGTCCTGGCTGAGCTCGATCGGTCTGAAGGGCATGGTCGTCGACGAGGCGCACTTCATCAAGAACCTCGGCTCGCAGCGGTCGCAGAATGTGCTCGCGCTCGGATCGCGCATCCGGGAGCAGGTGCGCGACCCGCTCCTGCTCGCGCTCACCGGAACGCCGCTGATCAACGACGTCGAGGACTTCGACGCGATCTGGCGGTTCCTGGGCTGGACCAACGGCGAGAAGCCCGGTCCCGAGCTCATGGCCCGCCTCGACGCGACCGGCCTCACCCCCGCCGACAAGGCGTTCTACCCCGAGGCGCGAGAGGCCGTGATCGACCTCGGCATCGTGCGGCGCAAGAAGAAGGACGTCGCCGCCGACCTGCCCGACAAGCTGATCGCCGACCTTCCCGTCGAGCTCGACGATGAGTTCGGCCGATCGATCCGCCAGGCCGAGCGCGAGCTCGGCGAACGGCTGGCCGCACGCTACCGCCGCATCATCGACGCGCGCGGAGACCGCGGACTCGCGCCCGGCGAGATCGACGGCGACATCGTGCGTCTGGTCGCGCAGAACGAGCTCGACGAGTCCAAGGCCGCCGGCAACGGCTCCGAGAACGTCTTCACCATGGTGCGTCGCATCGGTCAGGCCAAGGCGCTGCTCGCGGCCGACTACGCAGCCCAACTGCAGCGTTCGGTCGGCAAGGTCGTGTTCTTCGCGAAGCACATCGATGTCATGGACGCCGCCGAGGCCCACTTCGCGGCATCCGGCCTGCGCACCGTGTCGATCCGCGGGGATCAGACCACTCCGGCGCGTCAGGAGGCGATCGACCTGTTCAACAACGATCCCGGTGTGGGGATCGCGGTGTGCTCGCTGACCGCAGCCGGTGTGGGCCTCAACATGCAGGCCGCCTCGAACGTCGTGCTCGCCGAGCTGTCGTGGACGGCGGCCGAGCAGACGCAGGCGATCGACCGCGTGCACCGGATCGGGCAGGACGAGCCGGTCACCGCGTGGCGCATCATCGCCGCTCACACGATCGACACGAAGATCGCAGAGCTCATCGACTCCAAGCAGGGACTCGCCCAGCGCGCGCTCGACGGCGAGGCCGTCGACCCGCAGTCGAGCGATTCCGTGCAGCTGTCGGCTCTCATGCACCTGCTGCGGCAGTCCATCGGCGAGGGCTGACCGCCGTTGCGGTGCGTGCCGCCGGCGCGCCCGTCGGCCAGGTGGCAGGGCCGCGGCATCCGGCGCTAGGGTCAGATGAGGCAGCGCAGCCGCTTCGCGTACACCCGACCCAAGGACGGCACATGAAGATCGGCATCCTGACCAGCGGGGGCGATTGCCCCGGACTCAACGCGGTCATCCGCGGCGTGGTGCTCAAGGGCACCACCGTGCACGATCTCGAGTTCGTCGGCATCCGCGACGGCTGGCGCGGCGTGGTCGACGCCGATTTCTTCCCCCTCACCCGCCACGAGGTGAAGGGGCTGTCGAAGGTCGGCGGCACCATCCTCGGCACGAGCCGGACCAACCCCTACGAGGGGCCGCGCGGCGGCGCCGAGAACATCGCCAAGACGCTCTACGGCCACCGGATCGACGGCATCGTCGCGATCGGGGGCGAAGGGACGCTCGCCGCGGCCGACCGGCTCTCCCGTGACGGCATCAACGTCATGGGCGTGCCCAAGACGATCGACAACGACCTGCGAGCGACCGACTACTCGTTCGGATTCGACACCGCCGTCAACATCGCGACCGATGCGATGGATCGTCTGCGTACGACCGGCGATTCGCACCAGCGCTGCATGGTCGCCGAGGTCATGGGACGCCACGTCGGCTGGATCGCCCTGCACGCGGGCATCGCCGCCGGTGCACACGTGATCTGCATCCCCGAGGTGCCGCTGTCGATCGACGAGATCTGCGACCAGGTCGCCAGCGCCCACGACCGTGGTCGCGCGCCCCTGGTCGTCGTGTCCGAGGGCTTCACCCTGAGCGGGATGGATGAGGCTTACAGCGACAAAGGCCTCGACGCATTCAACCGCCCCCGCCTCGGAGGCATCAGCGAGGTGCTCGCGCCCGAGATCGAGCGGCGCACCGGGGTCGAGACCCGCGCCACGGTGCTGGGACACATCCAGCGAGGCGGCTCGCCGTCGGGTTTCGACCGCGTGCTCGCGACGCGCCTCGGCCTGCATGCGGCGGACGCCCTCGTCGACGAAGCCTGGGGGCAGATGGTCGCGCTCCGCGGCACCGACATCGTGCGCGTGCCCTTCGCCGAGGCGCTGGGCGAGCTCAACACGGTGCCCCGCTACCGCTACGACGAAGCCGCCGCGCTCTTCGGCTGAGGCATCCGCCGCCCCGCGCGTTCGCCGCGTGTCCGAGTCGTGGCATCCGTTGTCTCAGTCGTCGGCGAGCCCCAGCACGTCGAGCAGCCAGGCCAGCTCGAACGCGCGCTCCTTCCAGGCGTTGTAGCGGCCGCTCACACCGCCGTGGCCGGCGACCATCTCGCACTTGAGGAGGGCGTCTGCGCCGACCTCGCGCAGGCGCGCGACCCATTTTGCGGGTTCGACGTAGAGCACACGCGTGTCGTTGAGTGACGTGACGGCGAGGATCCGCGGGTAGGGGGTGTCGGTGCGGACGTTCTCATACGGCGAGTACGACTTCATGTATGCGTACACCTCGGCGTTGTGCAGCGGGTCGCCCCACTCGTCCCACTCGATGACCGTCAGCGGCAGCGAGGGGTCGAGGATCGTGGTGAGCGCGTCGACGAACGGCACCACCGCGAGCACGCCGGCGAACAGCTCGGGAGCGAGGTTGGTGACAGCGCCCATCAACAGGCCACCGGCGCTGCCACCCTCGGCCACCATGCGGTCGGGTGTCGTGTACCCCTCATCGACGAGGTACCGGCCGCAGTCGACGAAGTCGGTGAACGTGTTGCGCTTGCGCAGCAGCTTGCCGTTCTCGTACCACTGGCGGCCCATCTCGCCGCCGCCGCGCACGTGCGCAACCGCGAAGACGACGCCTCGGTCGAGCTCGGACAGCCGGGCGACCGAGAAGCCCGGCTCGATGGAGTGCTCGTACGAGCCGTAGCCGTACAGGTGCAGCGGTCGGGGCTGTTCGCCGGCGTCGCCGAACGATCGCTTCCACACGAGCGAGATCGGGATGCTGCTGCCGTCCTGCGCGGGTGCCCATACGCGCGCTTGCGCGTAGTCCTCGGCGTCGTATCCGCCGAGCACCGGCTGGCGCTTGCGCAGCAGCAGCTCTCGGGTCGCGACGTCGAAGTCGTAGACGGTGCTCGGGGTCACGAACGAGACGTACCCGATCCGCAGCACGGGCGGGGCCCACTCGGGGTTGCCGCCGGGGCCGGCAGCGTACAGGGGCTCGTCGAATCCGATCTCCGAGACGCCGCCGGTGCGGTAGTCGAGCATCCCGATCCGCGCGAGACCCTCGCGGCGGTACGCGACGACTCCCCAGTCGCGGAACGCCGACATGCCGAGCAGCCGCTGGCCGGGGCGGTGCGGGATGACGACGGTGCGCTCACCGGTGGGGTCGGATGCCGTCACCCGCACCATCTCGAAGTCGAGCGCGCCGTCGTTGTGGACGATGTAGAGCACGTCCTCGCCGTCGACGATCGCGTGGGTCGCATCGTACTCGACGCCCTCGGTGCGCGGCCAGATCACGCGTGGCTGCGCCCGCAGGTCGGTCGCGTCGACGATGAGCTGCTCCGAGGTGATCGAGGATCCCGCTTCGATCATGAGGTACCGGTCGCTGCGGGTGAACCCGGCGCCGACCCAGTACCGTTCGTCGGGCTCGTGGAACAGGGTGACGTCGTCGGCGACGGAGGTGCCCAGTTCGTGCAGCCAGACGGTGTCGGGGCGCCAGGCGTCGTCGACGGTCGTGTAGACGATGAAGCGGCCGTCGGGCGAGAACGTGGCCCCGGCGAAGGTGCCGGGGATCTCGTCGGGCAGCTGCTCGCCGGTGACCAGGTCGCGCACGCGCACGGTGTAGCGCTCGTCGCCCGCGACGTCGACGCCGTACAGCAGCCGGCTGCCGTCGGCGGTGACCTCGAAACTGCCCAGCGAGAAGAACTCGTGGCCTTCGGCCTCGACGTTGCCGTCGAGCAGCACCTGCTCGCCGGGTACCTCGACGTCGGGGGCGAGAACGGGCGGCGTCCAGTCGTCGGGCGACGAGATCGGCGCACGGCACTGGATGCCGTACTGCTCGCCCTCGACCGTGCGGCCGTAGTACCACCACTGCCCGCGACGGGTCGGCACCGACAGGTCGGTCTCCTGGGTGCGACCCTTGATCTCGTCGAAGATACGGCCGCGCAGTCCTTCGAGGTGCGCGGTGCGCTCGGCCGTGTACGCGTTCTCGGCCTCGAGATGCGCGACCACCGCCGCATCCTCCTTCGCGCGGAACCACTCGTAGCGGTCCTCGACGTCGTCGCCATGGTGGCTTCGCGTCGACGGGCGCGCGTCGGCGATCGGGGCGGGGAGCGGTGCGGGAGCGTCCTGGAGGGTCACGGAGTCCACGCTAGTCGTCGGATGCAGCGAATCGCGGTCGGACCTGCAGTTGACCGCGGGTGGGTGCGGTGCGAGGATCCTTCTGGCCGGTTGCCGGCTCCTGAACACCCGGTGAACTGTTCGTTCGTCACGTCGACCGCGTCGACACCCGTCACATCCCCCATCCGAAAGCGAACGGTGGAAACCGCAGTCCTCATCGCCGTGCTGGTGATCGCGCTGGCCCTCTTCTTCGACTTCACCAACGGCTTCCACGACACCGCGAACGCGATGGCGACGCCCATCGCGACCGGTGCGCTCAAACCCAAGGTCGCCGTGCTGCTCGCGGCGGTGCTGAACCTGATCGGCGCCCTCCTGTCGACCGAGGTGGCCAAGACCATCTCGGGAGGCATGATCCGCGAGGACGAGCTGTCGGCGGCGATCTTCCCGGCGATCATCTTCGCGGGGCTCATCGGCGCGATCACGTGGAACATGCTGACGTGGCTGATGGGACTCCCGTCGTCGTCGTCGCATGCCCTCTTCGGGGGTCTCATCGGTGCGACGCTCGTCGGTGCCGGCGCGGCGGCCATCGACTTCAGCATCGTCGTGTCGAAAGTGGTGCTCCCCGCGGTGATCGCACCCGTGACAGCGGGCGTCATCGCCTACACCGCGACCAAGCTCGCCTACCTGATGACGCGGCGCTACGACCGCAAGCCCGATGGTCGCGACGGATTCCGGTGGGGGCAGATCTTCACATCGTCGCTGGTCGCGCTCGCCCACGGCACCAACGACGCACAGAAGACGATGGGTGTCATCACGCTGCTGCTGATCACGGTGGGGTGGCAGACCAGCCCCGAGCCGCAGACGTGGGTCATCTTCGCGTGTGCGATCACGATCGCCCTCGGCACCTACATGGGCGGGTGGCGCATCATCCGCACGCTCGGCAAGGGGCTCACCGACGTCAAGCCCGCACAGGGCTTCTCCGCCGAGGCATCCACCGCATCGACCATCCTCGCGTCGAGCGCCCTCGGCTTCGCCCTGTCGACCACGCAGGTCGCTTCGGGGTCGGTCATCGGCTCGGGACTCGGACGACGCGGCTCGCAGGTGCGCTGGCGCACGGCGGGCCGCATCATGGTCGGTTGGATCCTCACGCTGCCGGCCGCAGGCGGTGTCGGCGCGTTCGCGGCCCTGATCGTGGTGTGGCTCGGCGGGTGGGGGATCGCGATCGACGCCGTGCTCGCCGTCGCGATCATCCTCAGCGTGTTCCTGCGGTCGCGTCGCAATCAGGTGAACGCGTCCAACGCGATGAGCGAGGTCGCCGACTCGGTTCGCGCCGTCAAGGTGACGCGGAACCCGCCGCCCACCCGCCGGCAGCGACGGTCCGAACGGACGGAGGACGAGCGCCGATGATCACCGTGGATTGGATCGCGTTCCTGCAGGTGTTCGCCGCCGCCATGATCGCCGCGGTCGTCGTCGTGACGTCGTACGCGCTGGGCCTGCGACTGCTGGTGCGGGCCGGCCGTGCGCCGGTCGTCGCGCCGGCGGAGTTCACCGATGCGATCACCGTGATCTCCGCCCGCGAGGCGCGACGCGCAGAGAAGGCCGCGGCGAAGGCGGCGCGCAAGAGCCCGCTCACCGAGACGCAGAAGCGACTCGCGTTCGTCGCGGCGTGCGGATGCTTCACCGTGTGCGCCGCGGCCGTGCTCGGCGGCATCCTGCTGATCGTCTTCAACCACTGACCGACCACGCGCCTAATGTGGAGGGCATGGTCGAGGCATCCGTGCAATTCGGACAGTACGCGCCGGCGCTGCGCACGATCCTGCACCTGAGCGACACGCACCTGCTCGCAGGGGGAGCGCTGCACGGGCCGGGCATCGACACCGAGGAGCACCTCGCGACGACGCTGCGGCTCATCGAGCGGATGCAGCCGCGCCCGGACGCGCTCGTGTTCACGGGCGACCTCACCGACCTGGGCGAGCCGGAGGCTTATCGACGGCTGCAAGAGCTCGTCGAGCCCGTCGCCGAGGCGATCGGAGCGCCGATCGTGTGGGTGGCCGGCAATCACGATGAGCGCCCGGCGATGCGAGAGCACCTCCTCGGCATCGAGGCGACCGACGAGCCGCTGGACGCCGTGCACGACCTCGGCGGGCTGCGGCTCATCGCCCTCGACACCACCGTGCCGGGGTGGCACCACGGCGACCTGTCGGACCGGCAGCTGGAGTGGCTGGGCGAACAGCTGCGCGAGCCGGCGCCGCTGGGCACGATCCTGGCGCTGCACCATCCGCCGATCCCGTCGCCGCTACCCCTGTTCGACATCCTCGAGCTGCGCGATCAGACCCGGCTCGCCCGCGTGATCGGAGGCAGCGACGTGCGGGCGATCCTTGCGGGCCACCTCCACTACTCGACGAGCGCGACGTTCGCCGGCGTGCCGGTGTCGGTCGCCTCATCCACCTGCTACGGCATGAACCTCGGCCGCCCGGCGCTCGAGGTGAACGGCTTCGACGCCGGTCAGTCCTTCCACCTTGTCCACATCTACGACAGCACGATCACGCACGCGGTCGTGCCGGTCGTGGACGCTCCGACGGGCGACTACTTCTCGGCGGAGTGGGTGGCGCGGATGGCGCAGCTCTCGCCGGAGGACCGCCTGCAGGCGTTCTCGCGCAAGCGCGCGTGAACCTCCACCTCGTACAGTCGACGCCGCTCGAACCGCCTCCGTGTACAGGATCCCATCGGGGTGGCGGGAGTAGCCTGAGGGGGTCCCTCACACCGCTGTGACCCACAAGGACTGGACAAGATGTCACTGGACGCGATGACCCGTACCCGCACCGAGACCGACTCGCTCGGCTCCCTGGAGATTCCCGCCGACGCGTACTGGGGCATCCACACCGCCCGCGCGCTCGAGAACTTTCCGATCTCGAAACGACCGATCTCGGTGTACAAGGACCTCGTGCGGGGGCTCGCGATGGTCAAGCAGGCGTCCGCGCGCGCCAACAGGCAGATCGGCGCGCTCGACGCCGAGAAGGCCGACCTCATCGATCGCGCGGCGCAGCTGGTGATCGACGGGCAGTATCACGACCAGTTCATCGTCGGCGTGATCCAGGGCGGCGCCGGCACCTCGACCAACATGAACGCGAACGAGGTGATCACCAACATCGCGCTCGAGCTCGCCGGTCGCGAGAAGGGCGACTATGCGTTCCTCTCGCCGATCGACCACACCAACCGCAGCCAGTCGACCAACGACGTCTATCCGACGGCCATCAAGGTCGGACTCAGTCTCGACCTGTTGACGCTGCTGGACGAGTTGGAGCTGCTGCGCCAGTCGTTCCTCGCGAAGGCCGTCGAGTTCCACGATGTGCTCAAGGTGGGGCGCACCCAGTTGCAGGACGCCGTGCCGATGACCCTCGGCCAGGAGTTCCACGGATTCGCGACCACCCTCGGGCAGGATCACCAGCGGCTCACCGAGAACGCGTACCTGCTGTACGAGGTCAACATGGGTGCGACGGCGATCGGCACCGGCATCACGACGCACCCGGGCTACGGCACGGCGGTGCTCGCCCATCTGCGCGAGATCACCGGGCTCGATCTCGACCTGGCCACCGACCTGGTCGAGTCGACGAGCGACACCGGTGCGTTCATGTCGTTCTCGGCATCGCTCAAACGCAACGCGATCAAGCTCTCGAAGATCTGCAACGATCTGCGTCTGCTGTCCTCCGGCCCGCAGGCAGGCTTCGGCGAGATCAACCTGCCCGCGCGCCAGGCCGGCTCGAGCATCATGCCGGGCAAGGTCAACCCCGTGATCCCCGAGGTCGTCAACCAGGTCGCGTTCGCCGTCGCGGGCGCCGATCTGACGGTGACGATGGCCGTCGAGGGCGGGCAGCTGCAGCTCAACGCCTTCGAACCGGTGATCGCGCACTCGATCTTCCAGTCGATCACCTGGATGCGCCGTGCGATGCACACGCTGCGCATCAACTGCGTCGACGGCATCACCGCCAATCGCGAGCGACTGGGCGCGATGGTCGGGTCGTCGGTCGGGGTGGTGACGGCCCTCACGCCGTTCATCGGCTACGCCGCGTCGGCGGCCCTCGCAAAGACGGCGCTGCTCACCGGCCGGAACGTCGCCGATCTCGTCATCGAGGCCGACCTGATGTCGCCGGAGGAGGTCGCCAAGCAGCTGTCACCGGCCCGCCTGTCGGGACTCGAGGCGATCACGGCGGCGATCCCTGTCGTGCAGGCCGCCGAGAACGTCATCCCCGCGACGGACGATCTGCTTTGAACTGGTGATTGCGGTCGACCGCAGCCGACCGATAGCGTCGCTGTGGACGGGAGGACCCCATGACCGACTCGCCTCAGCAGCCCACCCCTCAGCCCCAGCAGCAGCCTGCCGCCGGCGCGCAGCAGCCTTATGCCGCTGCACCGCCGCCGGCATCCGGCGCACCCGCGAATGCGCCCGTTCCCGGACGCACTCTGGGCATCGTCGCGCTCGTGCTGTCGTTCTTCATCCAGCTGGTCGCTCTGATCCTCGGCATCGTCGCGCTGGTGCAGAGCCGCAAGGTCGGAGCATCCAACGGCCCGGCGATCGCGGCGATCATCATCAGCTCGATCCTGCTCGTCATCGGGATCATCGTCTTGGTGCTGTTCTTCACGTTCGGCGCGGCCCTGTTCGGCGGTCTCGCGGCCGCGTGCCTCGAACTCGGTCCGGGCACCCACACCCTGCAGGGCGGCGGCACGATCACCTGCTCGTGATCGCGGCGATCAGTCGACGATGCGGCAGTGGGTGGTCAGCTCGCCGATGCCGTCGATCCCGACGGTGACCGTGGAGCGGTCGCGCAGGAACACCTGGGGGTCGCGGGAGTAGCCCGCTCCGCCCGGGCTGCCCGTGGAGATCAGCGTGCCCGGCAGCAGCGTGGTCGACCGTGACAGGTGCGAGATCAGCGTCGCGACCGAGCGCACCATCTGCGCGGTCGAGCCATCCTGCATCACGTGTCCGTCCAGGACCGTCCAGATGTGCAGATCCTGCGGATCGGCGATCTCGTCGGCGGTGACCACGAACGGACCGGTCGGCGTGAAGCCGTCGAACGACTTGCAGCGCGACCACTGCGCTTCAGAGAACTGCACGTTGCGCGCCGTGATGTCGTTGACGACGGTGTAGCCCCAAACGTGGTCGAGCGCCTCGTCCTCGCGCACGTCCCGGGCCGCCGGCCCGATGATGACGCCCAGTTCTGCCTCGTAGTCGACGGCCTCGCTGACCTCGCGCGGCCACGTCGTGGTCGCGTCGTGGCCGGTGAGGGAGTTCGGCCACAGGGCGAACACCGTCGGCGCGCTGTCGGTCTTCAGGCCCAGCTCTCCCGAGTGCGCCGCGTAGTTCAATCCGATCGCCAGGATCACCGGAGGAGCCAGCACAGCCGACGCGAACGACAAGCCGGACAGCGGGTGCCGCGTGGCCGCGGACGCCGCGGCATCCCGCACCCGATCCTTCTCCGCATCGCCGCCGACGATGAGCTCTTCCAGGCGGCGCGGGGCGCCGGGATAGAGATCGGCGACCACGATCGCCTCGTCCGCCTCGATGAGCGCGAGCCGGGTCTCGGCGGAGCCCGGAAGGGTCACATGGGCGAAGCGCATCCGTCAACGCTATCGCCCGCCGCGTTCCTCGGACGCCTCTAGGCTGAGCGCATGACGCATCCTCAGCACGCCGGTCAGCCCGCCGTGCAGCGCGGGTTCGCCTCGTCGCTGGCACAGCCCCGACACGCCGTCGGAGCGTCGATCACGCCGCCGCCCGCCGCCGTGGCGCCGTTGCCGATGCCGACCCCTCCGAAGCGAGGACGGACCGCCCCGCTGTGGATCCTCGGCGTGCTCGTCCTGCTGCTCGTCGCGCTCGTCGCGTATTTCCTCGGTGCGCTCGGCGCAGGCGCGTCGATCATCGGCATGGTCCTCGCGCTCATCCCGCTGATCGGCGTGCTGATCGCCGTGCGGATCGTCGATCGGTGGGAGCCCGAGCCCACCGGCCTCGTCGTGCTCGCGGTGGCGTGGGGGGCGATCGCCGCGGTCGGGATCGCCCTCGGCGTCGACATCGTCATCACGCTCGTGCTGGGACCGGCCGACACGCTCGAGCGCGAAGCGTTCAGCGCCGTCGTGCAGGCGCCGGTCGTCGAGGAGTTCGCCAAGGGCCTCGGCGTCTATCTCATCTTCCTCAGTGCCCGTCGCGCGTTCGACGGCCCCGTCGACGGCATCGTCTACGGTGCGCTCGTGGGCGCCGGGTTCGCCTTCACCGAGAACATCCAGTACTTCGGGATCAGCTTCCTCACGGGCGGCGTCGTCGACGCGTCGACGACGTTCTTCGTGCGCGGCATCCTCTCGCCGTTCGCCCACGTGATGTTCACCGCCGTGACCGGGTTCGCCCTCGGCCTGGCCGCGCGCCGCGGTGCCCGGGCCGGCCGGGCGCTGGGTCCGTGGATCCTCGGCATGATCGGCGCGACGGCGCTGCACGCGCTGTGGAACGGCTCGGCGGTGTTCGGCGACTTCTTCGCGCTGTACCTGATGCTGCAGGTGCCGCTCTTCGTCGCTTTCATCCTCGGTGTGATCGCGCTGCGCCGCGAGGAGTCGCGGCTCACGCGTGCGCGACTGGGCGATTACGCGCAGGCGGGCTGGTTCACCGAGCAGGAGGTGGACATGCTCGCGACGGGAGCGGGGCGACGCACGGCGCTGACCTGGGCGAAGTCACTGCGCGGTGATCGCACCGATGTCATGAAGGGCTTCATCACGGATGCCACCTCGCTCGCCGCGGCGCGACAGCGTGCGATCTCGGGTCGGGATCCTCATGCCGCGGAAGACGAGCAGGTGCTGCTGACCCGCGCGACAGCCGCCCGCGCCGCACTGTTCGCCCCCTGAAACGGGAATCTCGATGCGGCGGCTTCGCGGCCTGCTCGATCATGTCGGGACCCGCATCGACGCGCGCGTCGCGCGCAGTGATCCGCTGTCCCGTCAAGACTCAGCGCCCGGTGCCGCGGCGATGCCTGCGTGTCTCCCGAGCGCTGAGTTGGTCTGACTTCAGGATGCCCAGGGCCGGGTGCGGTGTCAAGAGGACGGCACGCGTGCTTGGATGGACTCATGTCAGCAGAGCGCACCAAGCCCGAGATCGACCAGCCCGAGGGGCCGGAGCCGTCCGACCTCGTCATCCGCGACATCATCGTCGGCGACGGGACCGAGGCCAAGCCCGGCGACACCGTCACCGTCCATTACCTCGGCGTCGAGTACTCGTCGGGCGAGGAGTTCGACTCGTCGTGGAACCGCGGCGAGAGCATCCAGTTCCCGCTGCGCGGCCTGATCCAGGGCTGGCAGGACGGCATCCCGGGCATGAAGGTCGGCGGTCGTCGCGAACTGGTCATCCCGCCGCACCTGGCGTACGGCCCCGCAGGCGGTCACTTCCTGGGCGGCAAGACCCTGATCTTCGTCATCGACCTCATCGCCGTCGGCTGAGCCGGCTCAGGCGGTTCTGCGCGAGCAGGATGCCGAGGAAGACGACGAGCGCACCCACGGGCTCGTTCCACGTGAGCTCCTCGCCGAGGATGAGGATGCCGAGCGCGACACCCACCACGGGGGTCAGGTAGGTCACCGTCGACGCGCGGGTGGGTCCCCACGCGCGCACCGTGTTCTGGTTCCAGATGTACACGACGCCCGTGCCGAGGCATCCGAGCAGCAGCACGCTCAGGACGATCCAGGGGGTCAACTCGACGGGCGTCAGCGCGATGGCGGGGGTGAGCAGCGCCATGATGACGGCGGCGATCCCGATGTTGAGGAACGAGAACGTCAGGGCGCTCATGCCCGTCGCCGAGACGAAGCGCCGCATGTACGCGAGGCTGAATCCGTAGCACGCGGTCGCACCGAGCATCGCGAACTGCGCGACGAGGCTCTGCGTGAGATCGAGGCCCTTCCAGGGGGCGATGATCACCATCACGCCCAGGATGCCGACGGCGATGCCGGCGATCTGCGCGGGCTTGAGGCGCTCGACGCGGAACACAGCCCACGCCATCACCGCGGTCATGATCGGCGTGGTCGCGTTGTAGATGCTCGCGAGTCCCGACGACACGTGCTGCTGCGCCCACGAGAACAGCAGGAAGGGCACGACGCAGAACGACAGGGCGAGCACCGTCATGTGCAGCCAGACGATCGGGCGGCGGGGAAGCACTTCGCGGCGCAGCAGTACGAACACACCGAGGGTGAGACCGCCGAGGATGAGCCGCGACCACGCGACCTGCCCGGGGGTGAGGCCTTCGAGCGCGATCTTCATGAACAGGAAGCTCGACCCCCACACCAGGCCGGCGAGCGCGAACTGCACGGTGACGGCCGTGTTCGACACCGACGCGGTGTCGGCGATGCGGGGAGGTGCGGTGGTCACGAGGTGACTCTAGGCTCGGATGCCGGCGCCGGAGGCGGTCGCGCGATGCGACGTCCGAAATCCGCCGATCGACGGCCGGATCACGACGACCGGAGGGCAACCGAACCGATTCGCCCGACCGCGAGAGCGCTGGTAGACTCTGGAGGTTGCCGTAGATCGGCCGCGGATGAAGAGAGCTCACGCAACAGGCGTCGGGCACCGCGCAACGACGAGGAAGGGGATCACTTTATGGCACTGGAAGCAGACGTCAAGAAGGCGATCATCGAAGAGTACGCGACGCACCCCGGTGACACCGGATCCCCCGAGGTGCAGGTCGCGATGCTGACGCAGCGCATCAAGGACCTCACCGAGCACCTCAAGGAGCACAAGCACGACCACCACTCGCGTCGTGGGCTGTTCCTGCTCGTCGGTCAGCGCCGCCGTCTGCTCGGCTACCTCCAGGACATCGACATCAACCGTTACCGGTCGCTGATCGAGCGTCTCGGACTGCGCCGATAAGGCACCGCGCACCAGCGTTCAATCGCGCAGAACATTCTTGAGAAGGCCGCCCCCGGTGGGGCGGCCTTCGTCGTTCCCGGTCATGGGATGCTCGGTCCATGGCCTTCACCGTCGACTCCGTGCCCGATCTGACCGGACGCGTCGCGCTCGTCACGGGTGCGAACGGCGGGCTCGGCCTCGAGACCGCCGCGGTGTTCGCCTCGAAGGGCGCGCACGTGGTCATGGCCATGCGCGACCAGGAGAAGGGGGCCCGCGCAATCGCGGGCATCCGTGAGCAGACCCCCGCCGCGTCGCTCGAGGCCGTCGAACTCGACCTGGCGTCGCAGGCGTCGATCGTCGAGGCCGCGGCCGCCGTGCTGCGCGATCACGACCGCATCGACATCCTGGTCAACAACGCGGGGGTGATGGCGACGCCCGAGCGGCGCACCGTCGACGGCTACGAGATGCAGTTCGGCGTCAACCACCTGGGGCACTGGACCCTCACCGCCCACCTGATGCCCGCGCTGGTGGCCGCTCCCGCCGCGCGCGTGGTGTCGGTCTCGAGCACGGCACATCACATGGGGCGCGCCGTCGACCCCGGCAACCCGCACCTCGAGGGGCGCTACGAGCCGTGGCGCGCGTACGGGCAGTCCAAGCTGGCGAACTACCACTTCGGCCTCGGGCTCCAGCGCGAATTCGAGCGCGCCGGGGTGCGCGCGCAGAGCCTGATCGCGCATCCGGGCCTGTCGCACAGCGACCTGCAGACCACGACGGTCGCCGAGGGAGGCGGCGGTCCGATGGCGCCGTTCTTCGCATGGCTGGCGGCGCGCGCCGGCATGGAGGTGGCCGACGGGGCGATGCCGCAGATCCGAGCCGCCACCGACCCCGCCGCGCGCGGCGGGGAGTTCTACGGTCCGCGGTTCATGAACAACGGCCCCGCCGTGCGGCGCCCCGTCCTGCGCCCCGGCCGTGAACGGGCGATCGCGACGCTGTGGGCGGTGTCGGAGCGCGAGACGGGCGTGCCGATCGTCGTCGAAGCGAGCTGACCGCCGGCATCCGCCTCGTTCAGACGGATGCCGCGGCTCGGCCGCCGACCAGGTCGGGATGCCACCGCTCGGCGACGTCGGGGTGCGCCCGCAGCCGCGACTTGAGGGCGTTCTCGCCGTAGACCTCGTGGATCGGGTTGGCCGGGTCGCGCGTGACGCCGTGCGCCTGTGCGGCGAGCTCGGCGGGCAGCTCGAGCACCGGTAGGCGCGCGTCGAGGGCCGGATTGAAGAAGAACGGCACCGAGATCCGGTGGTCGGGCGCCTGGGGCGACACGACGCGGTGGTTGGTGGCGGTCAGATAGCCCTGCGTCGCGTACTCGAGCAGCTCGCCGGTGTTGACGACGAACGCGCCGGGCACGGGCGGTGCGTCGACCCATTCGCCGTCGCGCTCGACCTGGAGCCCGGTCTTGCCCGGCTCGACCCACAGGAGGGTGACGACTCCGAAGTCCTTGTGTGCGCCGACGCCCTGCTGCGGCGTCGGGTCGTCGACGCCGGGGTAGCGGACGATCTTGATGAGCGTCTCGGGCTCGCCGAAATGGCGGTCGAAGAACTCGGGCTCGGAGCCGAGCGAGACCGCCCACGCACGCAGCAGACGCCGCGCGACGCCCGACAGATGGTCGTGCCACTCGGCGACGACCTCGCGCAGCTCGGGCTGCGCCGCCGGCCACAGATTCGGGCCGGTGAGGCGGGTGTAGGCGGGGGCATCGGGGTCGGTGACGGCGTCGCGCTCGGGCCCGATGTCGATCTGCTCGCGCCAGTCCACCGCGCCCTGCGTGCGTTCGCCGCCGATGCGCGTGTACCCGCGGAAGTGAGGGCTGGTCACGTTCTCGATCGCGAGCTTGTCCTCGAGCGGCAGCGCGAAGAAGTCGATCGCCGCCCGGTGCAGCCGCGCCTCCAGCTCGGGCGTCACGCCGGTGCCCGTGAGGTAGAAGAACCCGACGTCGCGCGTCGCCCGCCGCAGATCCGCACAGAACCGCGCCGTCGCCTCGGGTCCCTGGTCGAGGTCGGAGAGGTCGAGGATCGGCAGGTTCAGCTCGGTCATGCGATGAGGATAGGCAGACGTCGACCGGTCCCCGGCGATTGTTACGAGGAGGAGCGGACCTCCCGGCCCGATCCTCAGCCGTTCTGGCGCGGGTCGGAGTGCGCGGCATCCGCTCGCGGGCGTCTGGAGCCCGTGGGATCGCTGCGCCGACCCTCGCGGCGCGCGAGGGTGCGATCGGCGAACAGCCAGGTCGGCCGGGGTTCGACGAGCGGCCGGAACAGCCATCGCACCGGCTTGGTGGCGAGGCCCAGTGAGATCAGCACCGAGGCGACGATGACGATCGGCAGCCACAGCCAGGTCGGGTCGAGTCCCCGCAGCACGCCCGACTCGCGGAACGGGTACAGCACGAAGGAATGCAGCAGGTAGACGTACATCGTGTACTGGCCGAAGTGCGTCCACCAGTGAGTTCCGCGGGGGACGAGCGCGAACAGCGCCGCCGAGAGGACGAGCGCCACCGCCATCAGGGCGAGCCGCACGCCGCCCGCCCACCACTGGGTGCCGCCGATCGATGCGTAGTTCTCGTCGTAGAACAGCCAGTCGCGCAGGCTCATCTCGCGCCACGCATCGACGAAGAACCACGCCGCCCACCCCGCGACGGCGAACACCGCGAGAGAGACCGCGACGGTCCACCACGACTGCGCGAGCAGACGCCAGCGCGCGACGATGTCGTGCTGGTGCATCCACCAGCCGAGCGTGAAGAACGGCAGCAGGCCCAGCGTGCGCGACAGCGAGAACGTCGAGTCGATGTTGGGCAGGTACCCGGCGCCGATCGAGATCACGAGCGTCCACAGCAGCGGCCAGCGCAGCAGCGCGAGGTAGGGCAGGATCAGCCGGAAGATCCCGAGCGCCAGCAGGAACCACAGCGTCCACGCCGGCTGGGTGAGGTTGGGGTTCGCCTGACCCTCGACGAGCCACTTCGTGAGCGTCCACAGTCCCTCGAAGATGACGTACGGCACGACGATGTCGGTGATGACACGTGCCATCTGCCGCGGACCCGGCGACTCGGACTTCGAGAAGTATCCCGAGATGATCGCGAACGCGGGCATGTGGAACGCGTAGACCAGCAGATACATCCCCAGAGCGATGTCGCTGTCGTACGTGAGGCGCTGGATCGCGTGGCCCAGCACGACGAGGGTGATGCACGCGAAGCGCGCGTTGTCCCAGAAGGGCACGCGCTTGCGCACTCGGGGGAGGGATGCGGTCTCGGTCTTCACGGCGAGGCAACCCTATCCTGGGGTGACGCGCTGGAGCGTGAAGGAGATGTGCATGCCCGATGCCCCCGTCCTGACCACATCGATCGGCGCCGTCCGCGGCGTGCGCGAGGCCGGCGTCGACCGCTTCCTCGGCATCCCGTACGCGGCGCCGCCGTTCGGTGAGCGACGCTACGCGCCGCCGCATCCCGTCGAGCCCTGGGAGGGCGAGCGGGATGCCTCGGCTTTCGGCGCCACGGCCCCGCAGACGCCCTACCGAGGCGGCCTCGAGAAGTACCTGCCGTCGGTGATCGTGCACGGTGACGACATCCTCACCGTCAACGTGTGGGCCCCGGCCGACCGGAGCAACGACGCTCCGCTGCCCGTGCTCGTCTTCGTGCACGGCGGCGCGTTCACGCGCGGCAGCGCCGCCCTCGCGGCGTACGACGGCACCGCGTTCGCCCGCCAGGGCATCGTGTACGTCTCGATCCAGTACCGCCTCGGCCAGGAGGGGTTCGCGGTGCTCGACGACGTGCCGCTGAACCTCGGCCTCGCCGACCAGGAGGCCGCCCTGCGCTGGGTGCGTCGCGAGATCGGGGCCTTCGGCGGCGACCCGGCGCGCGTGACCGCGATGGGCCACTCCGCCGGCGCCAACGCGCTCGCCGCCCTGCTGGCGGCGCCGCAGGCGGGGGAGCTGTTCGACCGTGTGATCCTGCAGAGCGGACCGCTCAGCGCCCAGCCGCTCGCGAAGGCATCGCGCATGTCGAAGGCCGTCGCCAAGCGCCTGGGGGTTCCGGCGACGCGCGCCGGATTCGCATCGGTCGACCCCGCCGCGCTCGCCGAGACGCAGACGGCGCTGTCGAACGCCTCACCCCTCGCGCGAGCGCCGGGCGTCGCGCTCGCGATCGGCGGCGACCTCGTGCCGCGGAATCCCCTCGACGCGATCCGCGACGGCGCGGGTCGCGGCATCCCGGTGCTGATCGGCACCACGTCGGAGGAGTACCGGCTCTGGTTCGTGCCCACGGGGATGCTCGAGCGCGTGCGCCCGTCGACGCTCTCCCTCGCGCGGGCGGCCGCGCGCGTGCCGTCACGCATCGTCAAGGCGCACCGCGAGCGCCGGCCGGATGCGAGCGCCGGCGAGGTGCTCGGCGAGATCATGACCGACATGCTGCTGCGGGGGCCGGCCGTGCAGCTCGCCGACAGTCGCATCGGCGCGGCATCCACCCACCTGTACGAGTTCCGGTGGCCCAGCCCCGTCGACGGTCTCGGTGCATGCCACGGGATGGAGCTCGGCTTCGTCTTCGATGCGCTCGACACCCCGGATGCCGTCGCCCTCGGCGGCGCCGACGGCCCGGCCGCGCTCGCGGACGCGATGCACTCCGCCTGGGTGGCGTTCGTGCGCGACGGCGACCCCGGCTGGGAGGCGTGGTCGGCCCCGCGGCCGGTGCGCGTGTTCGACGCCGACGGCGCCTCGACGGAGTACGCCCCGCGAGCCGAAGACCTCGTCGGCCTGCCGACCCGCTAGGGTCGACCGCGCGATGACCACGATCGACGACGCGCCGCAGCGCGACCTCGCGATTCCCGACCTGGACTGGCACGTGTTCCCTCCGGGCACCGTGCGCGACCGCTTCGCGGCGCCGTCGGGCGAGCTCGCGCGGGTGACGCTCGGACCGGAGAGCGCCCCCAGGGTGGTCCTCGTGCCCGGCGTCGCGGGATCGAAGGAGGACTTCGTGCTGATGTTCCCGCTGTTCGCAGCGGCGGGCTTCCGCGTCGAGTCCTACGACATCGCCGGGCACTACGAGTCGGCGGATGCCGGCCCGCAGCACCTCTCGCCCCCGCGGGAGCACTACGACGCCCGTCTCTACCTCGACGACCTCGTCGGGATCCTCGAGGACGGCGACGGGCCCGCGCACGTGCTCGGCTACAGCTACGCCGGCGTGCTGGTGCAGCAGGCCCTCGTCGGGCGGCCCGATCTGTTCCGCAGTCTCACCCTCATGGCGGCGCCGCCGGCCGTCGGACAGGTGTTCCGCGGGGTCAAGCACATCGGGCCGGTCTCCGACATGCCCCCGCACCGGGCAGCCGGCCTCATCCTGTGGGGGATCAAGTACAACCTCAACCGCACGCCGCCGGGGCGCATCGCCTTCGTGCGCGAGCGGCTCGGCATCACGGTGCGCGCCAGCATCGACGACATCGTCGCGCAGATGATGGACACGCCCGACTACGTCGAGGCGGTGGCGGCCACCGGCATCCCGAAGCTCATCGCCGTCGGACACAGCGATCTGTGGCCCACCGCCCAGCACGCCGAGTACGCCGAGCGCATCGGCGCGCGGCTCGCGGTCTACGACACCGGGCACGCCCCGTGCGAGACCGCGCCGCACCAGTTGACCCGCGACATGATCGCGATGTTCGCCCGGGAATAACCTGGAACGGCAGGCGTTCTGCAAGATACATTCATTTGCATGTATCGTCCGAGTGATCGGACAGGGAGCGGAGAGCGATCGTGAACGAGACCACCACGTGGCCCGGGATGCAGTTCGGGATCTTCTCGGTGAGCGACATCACCGAGGACCCCACCACCGGCCGGACCCCCAGCGAGGCGGAGAAGATCCGCGCGACGCTCACGGTCGCCAAGCACATCGAGGAGGTGGGGCTGGACGTCTTCGCCCTCGGCGAGCACCACAACCCCCCGTTCTGGTCGTCCTCGCCGACCACGACCCTCGCGTACATCGCCGGTCAGACCGAGCGCATCGTGCTCTCGACCGCGACGACGCTCATCACCACCAACGACCCGGTGAAGCTCGCCGAGGACTACGCGATGCTGCAGCACGTCTCGGGTGGCCGCGCCGACCTCATGCTCGGCCGTGGCAACACCGGGCCCGTCTACCCGTGGTTCGGCAAGGACATCCGCCAGGGCCTGCCGCTGACGATCGAGAACTACGCGCTGCTGCACAAGCTCTGGCGCGAGGACGTCGTCGACTGGGAGGGCCAGTTCCGCACGCCGCTGCAGGGGTTCACCTCGACGCCGCGTCCGCTCGACGGCGTGCCGCCGTTCGTGTGGCACGGCTCGATCCGCACGCCCGAGATCGCCGAGCAGGCCGCCTACTACGGTGACGGCTTCTTCGCGAACAACATCTTCTGGCCCAAGGAGCACTACCAGCGGCTGATCAGCCTCTACCGCGAGCGCTACGCGCACTACGGCCACGGCGCGCCCGAGCAGGCGATCGTCGGTCTCGGCGGCCAGGTGTTCATGCGGGCGAATTCGCAGGATGCGGTGCGCGAGTTCCGTCCGTACTTCGACAACGCGCCGGTGTACGGTCACGGACCCAGCCTCGAGGACTTCACCGAGATGACACCGCTGACCGTCGGTTCGCCGCAGCAGGTCATCGACCGGTACGCCGCGATGCGCGAGACGTTCGGCGACTACCAGCGTCAGCTGTTCCTCATCGACCATGCGGGTCTGCCGCTGAAGACGGTGCTCGAGCAGCTCGACATCCTGGGCGGCGAGGTCGTGCCGGTGCTGCGTCGCGAGCTGGCGAAGGATCGTCCCGCGACCGTGCCGGACGCCCCCACCCACGCGTCGCTCGTCGCCGCCGCGGGCGGTGCGCGCGAGGCCGTCCCGGGCGCCAACCGCGGCGACAACCTCACCGACGGCTCGCCGTACCGCGATGCCGAGCCCGCCGTGGCCGGCGCGTCGTTCGGAGCCGCCGCGAGCCGGAAGGATGCCTGACATGACCACCCGCCGCATCGCCGTCGTCTCGGCCGGGCTCTCGAACCCGTCGTCGACGCGGATGCTCGCCGACCGGCTCGCCGCGGCCACGGTCGCGCAGCTCGACGAACGGGGCATCACCGCCGAGGTCGACGCCTTCGAGCTGCGCGACTACGCGCACGACATCACCGACAACCTGCTGACCGGATTCGCCCGCCCGGCGCTGGAGTCGATGATCGACGCCGTCGTGACCGCCGATGCGTTGATCGCGGTGACACCCATCTTCTCGACGAGCTACTCGGGACTGTTCAAGTCGTTCATCGACGTCATCGATCCGGATGCCCTCACCGACACGCCGGTGCTCATCGGCGCCAACGCCGGCACGGCACGGCACTCGCTCGCGATCGACTACGCCATCCGACCGCTGTTCGCCTACCTCCATGCGGCCCCGGTCTCGACCGGCGTCTTCGCGGCGTCGTCGGACTGGGGCGGCGCCGGCGATCAGGTCGCCCCGCTCGGCGCACGGGTCGAGCGCGGCGCGCGCGAACTGGCCGAGGCGATCGCGCGGCGCGAGCCCGCGGCATCCGTCGACCCGTTCGACCCCGCCCACTATCTGGGCGAGGGGCGCTCATTCGGCCACCTGCTCGGCGGACTCGCGGGGGAGTAGCAGCCCCGCGCCCCACCCTTGTCGAGCGGACGAGTTTGCCCGCGACACGCCGGGGGAGACGTGCATTCCCGTCCGCTCGGCGGGGCCGCGAGGTCAGGAACGGCCCGCGCGGCGGCGCCGGGCCGCGAGGGCGGCGTCGACGGCGAAGCCGGTGATGAGGCCGACGGCGATCGACACGATCACCGCCGTCACCGTGCCGCCGGGCAGGACGGATGCCACCAGCGCGCCCAGCAGCGCCTGGTAGGCCGCCCACACCGTCGCGGCGACGGCGACCATGGCGACGTAGCGAGGCGCGGGAACGCGCGTCGCTCCCGCCGTCAGATTCACCGCGAGGCGCGCGAACGGGATGAACCGCGCCGTGAACAGCGCCGTCGCGGTGCTGCGATGCAGGCGGTCGCGCGCCCAGCCGATCGCGGCCTGCACGCGGCGGGTGCGCATCCACCGCCAGCGATCGATCCCGACACGCCGGCCGATCGTGTAGCACGCGACGTCGCCGCACGCCGCGGCGGCCGCGGCGACTGCGATGACCGCGGCCAGTGGCGGCGAGCCCGTCGACACCGCCAGCGCACCGTACGCCGTGACGGCCGCTTCCCCCGGCACCACGACGAGGAACGCGTCGCCGAGCACGAGCAGAAAAAGCAGGGGCAGCGCCCAGGGGCCCGCAGCGAAGGCATCCAGGAATGCGCCGTCCACGGTCCGTTGCTAACAGCCGTCGGTGAACGGGAACGGAACGGGCTTGGTCGGTGACGGACAGCGGTGCGTCCGGTGAACTCTCGGCGACGCCGGGTCGTTTCGCGCCGCAGCATCCGTCGCGCGCCGTCACGCTGGACGCGTGAGAGTGCTGCTGCTGACCGAATCGTTTCTGCCGCACATGAACGGCGTGACCAACTCCGTGCTGCGCGTCGTCGAGGAGCTGGCCCTGCGCGGCGACGACATCCTCGTCGTCGCACCGGGACCCGACAGCCATCCTTCGCTGGAGGTGCCCGTCGAACTCGTCCGCTCCTTCCCGCTGCCGCAGTACCCGCAGGTGCGGGTCGCGGTCGCCGGAAGCCGGCGGCTCGTCGAGCTCATGCGGCGCTACCGTCCCGACGTCATCCATCTCGCCTCGCCGTTCGTCCTCGGCTGGCAGGCGCTGGTCGCCGCCGACACCCTGAACATCCCCACCGTCGCGATCTATCAGACCGACGTCATCGCCTACGCGCAGAAGTACGGGCTGCCGCGCGGGCGCGCCCTCGCCGCCTCCCACACGGCGCGCCTGCACCGTCGTGCGACGCTGACCCTCGCGCCGTCGACGGCCGCGATCGCCCGGCTCGAGTCGCTCGGCGTCGACCGGGTGCGTCGATGGGGACGGGGGGTGGATGCGCGTCAGTTCCGGCCTGAGCGACGCAGCGATCCACTGCGCGAGCGGCTTGCCGGCGGCGCGCTGATCGTCGGCTACGTCGGTCGGCTCGCGCCCGAGAAGCAGGTGGCCGACCTCGCCGCTCTTCGAGGAATCCCCGGGATGCGCCTGGTGATCGTGGGTGACGGCCCGGACCGAGCCGCGCTGCAGCGCGCGCTGCCGGAGGCGGCGTTCCTCGGGCACCTGTCGGGCACGGCGTTGGCCGAGGCCGTCGCGAGCTTCGACGTGTTCGTGCATCCGGGTGAGAGCGAGACGTTCGGACAGACGATCCAGGAGGCACTCGCGAGCGGGACTCCAGTGGTCGCGACCGGGGCGGGAGGACCGGTGGACCTGGTGCGGTCGAGCGTCGACGGTTGGCTGTACCGACCCGGCGACCTCGGCGACCTGCGGGCGCGCGTGGAGGACCTGCTGGGCGACCACGCCAAGCGGCGCGCCTTCGGTGCCGCCGCCCGCGAGGGCGTCGCTTCGCGCACGTGGGAAGCGCTCACCGTCGACCTGGTGACCCATTACGAACAGGCGGCTCGGCTGCGGGCGATCGACGATGCGCTGCCCGCGCGTGCAGCCGTACGGCCCGAGCTGTCGGAGGCATCCGTCGCCCGACCACGCTGGTCGAGGTACGTCGCGTTGGGCGATTCGATCACCGAAGGACTGTGTGACACGAGCAGGATGCCTGCCGGCGAGTTCCGGGGCTGGGCGGAGCGGCTGGCGATGCTGCTCGCCCACGAACGGGTGCAGCCTTTCCGCTTCGCGAATCTGGCCGTGCGCAGCCGCAAGGTCGCCGATCTCACGGGCGCGCAGCTCGATCGGACGCTCGAGCTGCGGCCCGACCTCGTCTCGGTGCTCATCGGCGCCAACGACCTGGTCGGTCCGTCCGCGGACCCCGATCTGCTCGCCGCGCAGGTGGACGCCGCCGTCGCGCGGCTGCGGGAGTGCGGGGCCGACGTGCTTCTGGTCACGCCGTTCCTGCCGCGACGACGCACCGCGATGATCTTCGCCCGCCGCTTCGCGCGGTACAACGCCCTACTGCGGGGGATCGCCCGACGCCACGGCTGCCTCCTCCTCGATGTCGAGGCCCATCCCGCGATCGGCGAGCATGACATGTGGGCCGATGACAAAGTGCATCTGCGCTCGCGGGGGCACCGCTTCCTCGCCTACCGGGCGGCCGAGGTCCTGGGGGTGCGCGATGCCGAGGCGCTCGGCGAGCTCGATGCGGTGCTGCACTCCGACGAGGACCTGCCCGCGCCCGGCTCGTGGCTCGCGCGCGACGCGCTGCCGTGGGTGTGGCGGCGGCTGCGCGGCCGCACGGCCGGCGACGGCCGAGTGGCCAAGCACGACGACTATGTGCTGGTGCCTCGCAAGCGCCGGACGCGCACTCGTCAGCCCGGCTGACCGACCCGCCCTCCTCGTCGAGCGGACGTGAATGCACGCTTTCCTCGGCGTGTCGCGTGCCGCTTCGTCCGCTCGAGCGAGCCGATCGCGCGACTCAGCCGCTCTTGCGGCGGAATTCGCGCTTGGTCGAGGCCGGGCCGTGGGCCTCGTGGATCGCCGAGTCCGCGTCGAGATGCGCCTCGCCGTCGCGCTGGCGCGCGTTCTTCTTGTCGAGCGCTTCCTTGAACTTGCGCTTCATCTCGTCCGATGCCGCGCCGGCCGGATTGTCGTCGGTGCTCATGTCCCAACCCTAGACCCGCCGTCCGAGCGGGCGCAGGAGGGCGCCCGCTGATAGGATCGGTGGGGTTGCCACTGTGGCATCCGCTCAATTTCACATCGAGCTCATGGAGCGGACCCGGCAGGAAGCTGGTCCCCTGTGGTGGACTCCCGGCACGTACACGCATCCGGTGGTCTTCGACCGGTGGCCAGCGCAGGCGGTCTTCGCACATACGCGCGCGCGCCCATATCTGCTGCCCTGCTCCTTCATGAACGCTCGCCTGCCACACGGGCCGGCGAGCCTAAACAAAGAAGGAGAGACCTCTTGGAAGGTCCTGAAATCACGTTCGCCGAAGCCGTCCTCGACAACGGACGCTTCGGCACCCGCACCGTCCGGTTCGAGACCGGGCGCCTCGCGCAGCAGTCGCAGGGAGCGGTCGCCGCTTACCTCGACGAGGAGACGATGCTGCTGTCGGCGACCAGCGCCGGCAAGCACCCGCGCGAGGGCTTCGACTTCTTCCCGCTGACCGTCGACGTCGAAGAGCGCTCGTACGCCGCGGGCAAGATCCCCGGCTCGTTCTTCCGTCGCGAGGGCCGTCCCTCGACCGACGCCATCCTCGTGTGCCGCCTCATCGACCGCCCGCTGCGTCCGTCGTTCGTCGAGGGACTGCGCAACGAGGTGCAGATCGTCATCACGGTGCTGTCCATCGCACCGGGCGAGTTCTACGACGCGCTCGCGATCAACGCCGCGTCCGCGTCGACGCAGATCTCGGGCCTGCCGTTCTCGGGCCCGATCGCCGGCGTGCGGCTCGCGCTCATCCCGGGCCACGGCGACCACGCCGACCAGTGGGTCGCGTTCCCGAACGCCGCGCAGCTGGAAGAGGCCGTGTTCGACCTCGTGGTCGCCGGTCGCGTGCTGCCCGACGGCGAGGTCGCGATCATGATGGTCGAGGCCGAGGCCACCGAGCACAGCTGGAACCTCATCAAGGCCGGCGCCACCAAGCCCTCGGAAGAGGTCGTGGCGCAGGGTCTCGAAGCGGCCAAGCCCTTCATCACCGAACTGGTCGCGGCGCAGACCGTGCTCGCCAACAGCGCGGCGAAGGAGATCCAGCACTACCCGGTGTTCCTGCCGTACTCGCAGGAGACCTACGACTTCGTCGCCGAGCGCGCCTACGACGAACTCGTCGGCGTGTACCAGATCGCCGACAAGATCGAGCGTCAGAACGCCGACGATGCGATCAAGGATCGCGTGAAGGCCGACGTCGCCGCAGCCGTCGAGGCAGGTTCGCTGACGGATGCCGCGAACTCCGAGTTCTCGGGTGCGTACAAGGCGGTCACCAAGAAGATCGTGCGCGGTCGCATCCTCTCCGAGGGTGTCCGCATCGACGGTCGCGGCCTCGCCGACATCCGTCCGCTCGACGCCGAGGTGCAGGTCATCCCGCGCGTCCACGGCTCGGCGATCTTCCAGCGCGGCGAGACCCAGATCCTCGGGGTCACCACGCTGAACATGCTCAAGATGGAGCAGCAGATCGACTCGCTGTCGCCCGTGACGCACAAGCGCTACATGCACCACTACAACTTCCCGCCCTACTCGACCGGCGAGACCGGCCGCGTGGGAAGCCCGAAGCGCCGCGAGATCGGCCACGGCTTCCTCGCGGAGCGGGCCCTGGTTCCGGTGCTGCCCACGCGCGAGGAGTTCCCGTACGCGATCCGTCAGGTCTCCGAGGCTCTCGGCTCCAACGGCTCGACGTCGATGGGCTCGGTGTGCGCCTCGACCCTGTCGCTGCTGAACGCGGGTGTGCCGCTGCGCGCCCCCGTCGCCGGCATCGCCATGGGCCTGGTCACGGACGAGGTCGACGGTCAGACCCGCTACGCCGCCCTCACCGACATCCTCGGCGCCGAGGACGCCCTCGGCGACATGGACTTCAAGGTCGCCGGCACGAGCGAGTTCGTCACCGCGATCCAGCTCGACACCAAGCTCGACGGCATCCCGTCGTCGGTGCTGTCGGCGGCCCTGCAGCAGGCGCACGACGCGCGCCTGACGATCCTCGGTGTTCTCAACGCCGCCATCGACGCGCCCGACGAGATGGCGCCGACCGCCCCGCGCGTGATCAGCGTGCAGATCCCGGTCGACAAGATCGGCGAGCTCATCGGCCCCAAGGGCAAGACGATCAACGCGATCCAGGACGAGACCGGCGCCGACATCTCCATCGAGGAGGACGGCACCGTCTACATCGGCGCCGTCGATGGTCCGTCGGCCGAGGCCGCCCGTGCCCAGGTGAACGCGATCGCCAATCCGACCAACCCCGAGATCGGCGAGCAGTTCCTCGGCACGGTCGTCAAGATCGCGACCTTCGGAGCGTTCATCTCGCTCCTGCCCGGCAAGGACGGCCTGCTGCACGTCAGCGAGGTGCGCAAGCTCGCCGGCGGCAAGCGCGTGGAGAACGTCGAAGACGTGCTCTCGGTCGGACAGAAGCTGCTGGTGCGCATCACGAAGATCGACGACCGCGGCAAGCTGTCGCTCGAGCCGGTCCTCGAAGAGGCGGCCGCCGAGGCCCCGGCCGAAGGCTGATCCCGCTTCGCAGCGACGGATGCCCGCCCTTCCCACACGGAGGGGCGGGCATCCGCGTTTCGTGCCATCGCATGCCGGCGGAGCCATGCGCTGTCCGCCGTTCGGGGGACAGACCGCGGTGCGTGGCGGGCTTGTGATCCAACCGTTATGCGATGTTTACCGGTTGTACGTCTCATTGACCGGATGTGGGGTGGGCAGGCTCTAGCCTGCTAGTACGCGTCGGGGGGCGCGGGATCCAGTGGTCGCGAGCACTCCGAGACGGACGATCGCGAGGGGGTGGGACACATGGCACAATTCGGCGTCGACTCGAAGAGTCCGGTGACGCTCGGTCCTGCCCTGCCGGTCGATGCGGCCGTCGACGCCGCCGTCGACGCGAAGGCCTCGCATCCGTCCGCGCCGATCCCGGTGCAGGGTCGCCCGATCGGCGAAGCCGTACGGGTGCCGCTCGGCGAGGGGGGCCCCGAGATCTTCCCGCTCATCCTGGGCGGCGCCGAGTTCGGCTGGAATGTCGACCTCGAGTCGAGTCATGACATCCTCGACGCCTACGTCGAGTTGGGCGGCAACGCCGTGCACACGGCGGACAGTTTCGCCGGCGGCCGCAGCGAGCACATCATCGGGCAGTGGCTGCACTCGCGCGGGCTGCGCGACGAGATCATGCTCGCCGTGCGCGTCGGTGGCCACCCCGACAACCCCGGTCTGGGATCGGTGAACCTGGTGCGCTCGGTCGAGGCATCCCTGCGACGCCTGGGCACCGACCATGTCGACGTGCTGTACCTCGATGCCACCATCGATTCCGAGACACCGCTCGAAGACACCCTCGCCACCGCCGAGTGGCTCGTCGAGACCGGCAAGGCCCGCGCGCTCGGCGCGATCGGCTACTCGGCCGCGCAGCTCGTCGAAGCGCGGATCTTCTCCTCGGCGGGCTTCCCCCGCATCAGCGTGCTCGACGTGCCCTTCAACGTCCTCCGACGGCATGAATTCGATGACGACCTGCGTCTGGTCGCGGGCGCGCAGGCCCTCGCCGTCACCCCGTCGCACGCTCTGGAGCACGGCTTCCTGTCGGGTCGGCACCGTCGGCGCGCCCGCGGCGGACTGTCGGTGCGTGGCGCACAACTGGCTGCGAGCATGAATCGTCGCGGTACGCGCACGCTGCGTGCGCTCGACGCGGTCGGCGCCGAGCTGGGCGTGCCCGACGCCGCCGTCGCCGTCGCGTGGCTGCTCGCACAGCGCCTGGTGACGGCGCCGATCGTGAACGCATACGCGGCGCAGCACATCGAAGAGCTCGTGCAGGGGGTCGGCGTGCATCTCAGCCGCGCGCAGCTGGCCGACATCGCTCGCGCCGCCGAGTGACGTTCCACAGCCCCGGCACGTCGGTCGGTGCTCTGACGTAGGGTGGTACGCGTGCCGTTTCCGGCACATGGACCCCGATGGAGTGACCGAGCGTGACGCACTATCTGTACCTCGTGCGGCACGGCGAGCATCAGGATGCCGAGCACGGCCTCATCGACGGCCCCCTCTCGCCCCGCGGTGTGCGGCAGGCGGGGTTGATCGCCGATCGCCTGTCGGGAGTGCCGTTCGACTCCGTCTGGCATTCACCGCTGGAGCGCGCGAACCAGACCGCCCAGGTCGTCGCCGAACGTCTGCCGTCCGTGTCGCCGAGGCCGTCGTCGCTGCTGTTCGACTGCGTGCCGACGGGGATGACCCCCGACACCCCGGCCGCGTACGAACCGTTCTTCGGTGCGGTGACCGAGGCCGAGATCGACGCCGGTCAGGCGCAGATGTCCGACGCGGTCAGCGAGTTCCTCGCGCGCAAGCGCGGCGAGGTGCACGAACTGCTGATCACGCACAACGTCGTCATCGGCTGGTTCGTGCGTGAGGTCATGCAGTCGCCGGCATGGCGATGGATGACCCTCAATCAGGCCAACTGCGGGCTCACCGTGCTCGCCCAGAAGCACGGTCGCCCGTGGACGGTCCTCTCGCACAACGACATGGCCCATCTGCCGGTCGAGCTGCGCACCGGACTCCCCGAGGACTACCCGGTCTGACCCCCGCCCACGGGCTTCGCATACCATCGGCTGGCGTTGGGGTTGTCGTTGTACGGATCGGTGGGTGCGAACCCCGCACGCGCATACAGCGCGCCCGCGGCGACGAGGGAGTGGTGCGTGTCGAGTACGAGCTCGCGGGCGCCGAAGTCGAGGGCCCGCTGTTCGAGGTCGTCCAGCAGAAGTCGCCCCCAGCCGCGGCCGCGCGTCTCGGGTTTCAGGTAGAGGTGCTTCACCTCGTACCGCCGCCCGAGCGGTCCGTCGGCGAGGTGCCGGATGCCGCCGCATCCGACCGGCTCGCCGTCATCGTCCTCGACGACGACGAACACGCCCGCGGGCGGCGTGAACACCGCGACCTCCGGGAACCGGATCGAGTACACCACGTTCTGATCGGCGAAGCCCGCCTGCCGTGCCTCGAAGTAGGCCGTCAGAAGCCCCCGGGCCACCGGATCGTCGACCGACATCGCGCGCAAGCTCACCACGAGGCCAGCGTACGACCTGCTCGATGTGCCCAACTCCTGCAAACCGTGCGGCAGCGGCCACGACACGCCGTCACGACGACCGCCCGGGCGCCGGATTGCAGGAGTTGGGCTCGTGCGGCGAGAGGAGCCCGCTGACCGGCCACGCCTAGGATGGTTCCCATGACGACGCGCGTGGCCATCGTGGGCGGCACCGGCAAGCTCGGCGGCATCATCCGCGACGTGGTCGAGGCCGAAGACGGGTTCGAGGTGGCGGCGATCCTGACCTCCTCGTCGAGCCTCGACGAGCTCGACGGTGCGGATCTGGTGGTGGACGCCTCCATCCCGGCAGCGTCGATGGACGTCGTGCGAGCCGCGATCCAGCGCGGGCAGAACGTGCTCGTGGGCACCTCGGGGTGGTCGAGCGAACGCATCGCGCTGATCCGCTCCGCCGTGAAGGATGCCGGAACCGCTGCGGTGTTCATCCCGAACTTCTCGCTCGGATCGGTCATCGGCTCGGCGCTCGCGGCCGCGGCCGCGCCGTTGTTCCCCTCCATCGAGATCGTCGAGGCCCACCGCGAGACCAAGATCGACTCGCCCAGCGGCACGGCCGTGCGCACCGCCGAGGTCATCGCCGCCGCGCGCAGCGGCGTCGGTCCGGTCGCCTCTCCGCATGTCGATCAGCGCGCCCGCGGCCAGCAGGTCGCGAGCGTGCCGATCCACTCGCTGCGACGGCCCGGGGTCGTCGCGCGCCAGGAGGTCATCCTGGCCGGCCCGGGCGAAGCACTCACGATCACGCACGACACCGTCGATCCGGCGCTCGCCTACGCCCCCGGCATCCGCATCGCCCTGCGCGGCGCGCGGGAGGCGACCGGCGTCGTGGTGGGCCTCGACAGCTTCGTCGACATCGGGCTGCGCAAGCCCCGCGCGACGGCCGACGCGCCGGTGTCGGAGAAGGGCGTACCCGGGCAGGTCGCCCGCGCCACCGGCGCATGAGCGCGCGCATCGGCGTCGCTGTGATGGCGGTGCTCCTCGCGCTGTACATCGTGCTCGTGGGGCAGCGTGCGGTGCTGCTCGTGCTCAGCGGCGACCCCGTCGGAATCGCCATGGGCGTGGCGCTCGTCGCCCTTCCGATCATCGCCGCGTGGGCGCTGGGCCGCGAGCTGTGGTTCGGACACCGCGCCACGCGATTGGGTCGGATGCTCGATGCCGAGGGCGGCCTGCCCGAGATCGACGTCGCCGTGCGCCCGAGCGGTCGGCCGGTGCGCGACGAGGTCGACGCGCTGTTCCCCGAGTTCCGCGCCGATGCGGAGCAGCATCCCGACGACTGGCGCTCGTGGTATCGCCTCGGCCTGGCCTATGACGGGGCGGGCGACCGTCGACGCGCGCGCGAGGCCGTGCGCACGGCGATCCGCCTCGAGTCCGCCGAGCGTCGCAGCGGCGTCTAGGCCGGGGCGGGGACCGCCGCGGCGACGGCGTCCTCGACCGTCGAGTGGGTGAACGCGAACCCGGATGCCTCGAGCACGGCGGGCACCACGTTCATGTCGGCCGTCAGGATCGCCTCGGTGGCGTCCCTGCCCAGCACGAGCTTCATGCCCCACTCGGGCGCACGCACCAGGAAGGGACGGTTCATGCGCACCGCGAGGGCGAAGCCGAGGTCGTTCGCCGTCGCACGCGTGGGACCGCTGAGATTGACCGGACCTTCGACATCCGTGTCGATCACGTGCCGGATGGCCGCGATCTCGTCGACGAGCGAGATCCACGGCCACGCCTGCGTGCCGCGGCCGATCGGGCCGCTCAGGCCGAGTTTCGTCAGCAGGAGCAGGGGCTTGAGAACGCCGTCCTCGTGCACGACGGGCGCTGTGCGCAGCAGTGCGACGCGTGTCTGATCGGATGCCGCCGACGCGGCCGCCTCCCACTCGCCGCACAGGTCGGCGAGGAAGGTCTCACCGCGCGGCGCGCTCTCGTCGAGCCGCTCGCCCGGCGCGGATCCGTAGTAGCCGACCGCCGACGCCGAGACGAACGCCGGCGCGCCGTCGCCCAGCTCGCGCAGCGCACGCGCGATCGCGCGTGTGGGGACGATGCGCGACCACAGCAGCGTGTTGCGATAGTGCGCCGTCCAGGGAAACCGGCCGATGCTCGCGCCGTTGAGGCACACGACGGCCTCGGCTCCGTCGAGGACGGCCGGATCGAGCGTCTGCGTGTCGGTGAGCCACTCGGCTTCGTGCGCGGTCCGGGCCGGGCGCCGCACCAGCGTCGTCACCTCGACTCCGTCGTCGCGCAGGCTGTCCACCAGCGCGCCGCCGATCAGACCGGAGGCTCCGGCCACGACGACCCGTCGAGGGTCAGGCAAGCGTCGCCTCGAGGGTGATCTCGACGCCGGCGAGTGCCTGCGAGACGGGGCATGCGGACTTGGCCTCGGCCGCGATGCGGGCGAAGTCCTCAGGGTCGATACCGGGGACGACCGCGTTGACGTTGAGGTGACTGCCGGTGATGCCGGTGCCGGGCTTGAACGTCACCGAGGCGGTCGCGTCGATCGACTCCGGGGGAGTGCCGTTGCCGGCGAGAGCGTGCGAGAGCGCCATCGAGAAGCACGCCGAGTGCGCTGCGGCCAGCAGCTCTTCGGGGGTCGTGGTGCTCGTCGAACCCTCGCTGCGGGCCTTCCAGTTCACGTCGAACGCGCCCAGGCCCGAAGACATGAGCGTGACCGCGCCGGATCCGTCGGTCAGGGCGCCCTTCCAGGTGGTGCTCGCTTCGCTCGTGACGGTCATGTCGGCCTCCCTCGTCGGCTGCCCCGTGACGGGGCTCATCGCGGTCAGCCTAACGGCGACGGATGCCGCGGCGCGACGGGTTGACGCGCGTGCCCTCGCGCGTGTGAGCGCGACCGTATCAGGCCCGCGCGGGGCGTTCGCGGCCGACGACCCCGATGCGCTGCAGCAGCAGGTAGAGATGGCATCCGAGGCACACTCCGAACGCGGCGTTGAGGAACGCGGCCACGAACGCCATCGCGGCGGCGATCACGAGAGCCCACGGCACGGCGGCCAGGTGCAGCACGAGGCCGATCCCCACGACGGCGAGTCCGACGCCCTGCGCGAATCGCGGCGGACGGGGGTCTTCGAATTCGGTGGGCTCGGCCAGGCGCGGCGCGACGGCCCGACGGTAGAGCACGGCCCACGGCGCCGTGCGCGGCGACAGCACGCCCCACAGGAACAGCAGTGCGATGGCCAGCAACAGCAGGAACGCGGGGTCGGCGGCGCGCTCTGCGACCGATGCGGCCGCGATCGGGCCGGCGGACAGGCCGATGAGTGCGAGGAAGACGTCGACCAGCAGCAGGGCCGACGTGATGGCTGCGGCGAAGCGAGGCCCGCGGGCGTCGATTCCGACGGACTGCGCGTCAGGCATCGACTGCCGCCATCCGCGTCAGCTCGAGCTCGACGACGTGCCGACTGGGCGTGCCGCCGAACCGCGTCTGCACGACGCCGTCGCCGTCGAGCACGAGAGTGGTCGGCGTCTGCAGCACGTGGAAGTGCTTGGCGATGTCGGGTCGATGGGTGAGGTCGATGTCGAGGTGGCGGACGCCGTCGTGCGCGTCCGCGATCTGCGAGAGCGTTCGGTGCACGCCCGGGCACCGGGCGCACAGCTCGGTGCTGAACTGCAGCAGCGTCGCGACCTCACCGAGGCCGTCGGCCCCCAGCCGCTCGGGCTGGATGACCTCGTGCTCGATGTGGCGACTGGGCCGCCCCTGGCGCCAGCGCAGGTAGGCGCCGACGCCGGCGGTCGCCGCGAGGAGCGCGGCGACGAGGAGGAGTGCGGTGAGAGCGGTCACAGCCATCCAGGATAACTGCGTGCGGCTGAATGCATCCCGGATGCGCGAAGTATGACGCGTCGGCACGACCGGTCGCATCCGCACGCCGATCACGCCCGCCGCCGTCGCACGACGGTATCGTGACAGGCGTGACCGTGCCGACCCCGTATGAAGACCTGCTGCGCGACGTGCTCGCCGAGGGGACGCACCGCGACGATCGAACAGGCACCGGGACGACCAGCGTCTTCGGCCGGCAGATCCGCTTCGACCTCTCCGAGGGCTTTCCCCTCATCACCACCAAGCGCGTGCACTTCACCTCGATCGCGTACGAATTGCTGTGGTTCCTTCGCGGCGAATCGAACGTCGGCTGGCTGCAGGACCACGGCGTGACGATCTGGGACGAATGGGCGGATGCCGACGGCGAGCTCGGACCCGTCTACGGGGTGCAGTGGCGGTCGTGGCCGACGCCCGACGGAGGCCACATCGATCAGATCGCCCGGGTCGTCGAGCAGATCCGCACCGATCCCGATTCGCGCCGCATCATCGTGTCGGCCTGGAATCCCGCGGACATCCCCGACATGGCGCTCGCCCCCTGCCACGCGCTGTTCCAGTTCTATGTCGCCGACGGCCGGCTGTCGTGCCAGCTGTACCAGCGCAGCGCCGACATGTTCCTCGGGGTGCCCTTCAACATCGCCTCCTACGCGCTGCTGACGGTGATGATGGCCCAGCAGACCGACCTCGAGCCCGGGGACTTCGTGTGGACCGGCGGTGACTGCCACATCTACGACAACCACCTCGAACAGGTGCGCGAACAGCTCTCGCGACAGGCCTACCCCTCTCCGACGCTGCGGCTCGCCCGCAGACCAGAGTCGATCTTCGACTACCGGTACGAGGACTTCGTGGTCGAGGGCTACCAGCACCACCCGGCGATCCGGGGCGCCGTCGCCGTATGACCGTCGGACTGGTGTGGGCCCAGGCCCACGGCGGCGTGATCGGCGCCGACGGCGAGATGCCCTGGAACGTGCCTGAGGACGCGGCCCACTTCCGCGCGGTCACGTGGGGAGCCCCCGTCGTGATGGGCCGCCGCACGTGGGAGTCCCTTCCCGAGCGGTTCCGCCCCCTTCCCGGACGGCGCAACATCGTCGTCACCCGTCGGCCGGACTGGTCCGCCGACGGCGCCGACCGCGCCGGTTCTCTCGATGAGGCGCTCGAGGCCGCCGGCGACGGCGAGGTCTGGGTGATCGGCGGCGGGCAGATCTACCGGGAAGCGCTCGACTGCGCGGACGTGCTCGAGGTCACCGAACTCGACCTCGAGGTGGAGGGCGACGCTTACGCCCCCGCCCCTGACGGCTGGAAGGTCGTCGCCGCGGATCCGCCGGACGGGTGGCACACCTCCACCACCGGCATCCGCTATCGATTCCTGACCTATCACCGAGCAGGGGAGTGAGCACATGGTCATCGCGCTGATCACCGGCGCCAGTTCGGGTCTGGGCGAGGAGTTCGCCCGTCAGCTCGCGGGGCGCGGCGCCGACGTCGTGCTCGTCGGTCGCGACCGCGTGGCGCTCGAGCGCGTCCGCGGCGAGATCGTCGATCGCTACGGTGTGGGCGTCGAGGTGCTGCGCGCCGACCTCACCGACGGCCGCGACCGCGCGCGGGTGGTCAAGCGCCTGTCGGATCGCACCCGGCCGATCGAGGTGCTCGTCAACAACGCGGGGTTCGGCCTGCCCCTCGCGTTCGAGCGGAACGACATCGCCGACGAGGTCGCGCACCTGCAGGTGCACGTCGATGCGCCGATGCGCCTCATGCACGCGGCGCTCGAGCCGATGCTCGAACGCGGGCATGGTCGCATCATCAACGTCGCGTCGGTCGCCGCGTTCATCCCCCGATCGACGTACGGTGCGTGCAAGCGCTGGCTCGTCGACTTCAGCAGCTGGGCGAACGCCCGGTACGGCCCATCGGGGGTCACGGTCACCGCCGTGTGCCCGGGGTTCACCCACACCAACTTCCACGAGCGGCTCGGCGCCCCTCCCGGAGAGGAGGGCGTGCCCGACTGGATGTGGCTCGACGCGCCCGACGTCGTGGCCCAGGGGCTGCGGGATGCCGCGCGCGGCAAGCCCGTCTCGGTGCCGTCGCTGCGCTACAAGGCGCTCGTCGCGCTGACCCGCTTGGTTCCGCCGAGCGTGGCGGCAGCGGTCGGCGAACGTGGCCGATAGCCCGCTAGCCTGGAACGCATGACGCACACGGGCAACCCCTTCGGCCAGGTGCTCGTCGCGCTCGTCACGCCGATGACGGCGGATGGCGAAGTCGACTGGCCCGCCGTCGAGAAGCACATCGACGACGTGGTCGCCGCGGGCGCCGACGGCATCGTGGTCACCGGCACCACGGGTGAGACGTCGACTCTGACGGATGCCGAGAAGGTGCGCCTCGTCGAGGTCGGCAAGGACGTCGCGGCCGGCCGGGCCAAGATCATCACCGGCGGCGGATCCAACGAGACCGCCCACGCGATCGAGCTGTACAAGGCGAGTGAGCGCGCCGGTGCGGACGCCATCATGATCGTGACGCCGTACTACAACAAGCCCACCCAGGCGGGCATCCTCACGCACTTCCGCCTGGTGGCGGACGCCACCGATCTTCCGGTGATCCTCTACGACATCCCCGGCCGCACCGGCGTGCCGATCCGCTACGAGACGATCCTGCGTCTGGCCAAGCACCCGAACATCCTCGCGATCAAAGACGCCAAGGGCGACTTCAGCGAGGTCAGCCGCGTACTGAACCAGACCGGACTGATGTACTTCTCGGGCGACGACGCGAACGTGCTGCCCCACCTGTCGATCGGCGCCACCGGGCTGATCGGCGTGACCGCCAACATCGCACCGGCGCCGTACCGTGTCATCGTCGACGCCGTCAACCGCGGCGACCTGCACGCCGCGACCGCCGAGCACCGCCGTCTCGAGCCGCTCGTGCGGGCGACCATGACCCACGTGCCGGGGACCGTCGCGGCGAAGTACATCCTGCACGGCCTCGGCCGCATCGGCAGCCCGCGCGTCCGGCTGCCGCTGGTCGGCCCCGAGGAGTGGGAGGCCGCGATCATCGAGGACGAGCTCGCGCTGGTCACAGGTGTCGCCGGCGCCGACTTCTCCGACTTCCGACCCGACCGCAACGCCGCCGCCGGCGGCGCGCTGCCCAAGGTGTCGGGCACCACCCGATGACGCGTCGGCGCACGCGTCGCGCCGCCCCTGCGGCATCCTGAGAGGAACGCCATGCCGAACACCCCCTACGAGCCGCCCGCTCTCGAGAAGGGCACCCTGCGGGTCACGCCACTCGGCGGTCTCGGCGAGGTCGGGCGCAACATGACCGTCTTCGAGTACGACGGCAAGCTGCTGATCGTCGACTGCGGCGTGCTCTTCCCCGAAGAGCACCAGCCCGGAGTCGACCTGATCCTGCCCGACTTCGAACCGATCAAGAACCGCCTCGACGACATCGTCGGCGTCGTGCTCACCCACGGCCACGAAGACCACATCGGAGCGGTGCCGTACCTGCTCAAGCTCAAAGGGGACCTTCCGATCGTCGGCTCCGGGCTGACGCTCGCCCTCACCGAGGCGAAGCTCAAGGAGCACCGCATCAAGCCGTACAGCCTCACCGTCGCCGAGGGGCAGCACGAGAAGCTGGGTCCGTTCGACCTCGAGTTCGTCGCCGTCAACCACTCGATCCCGGATGCGCTCGCGGTCGCGATCCGCACACCCGCGGGTCTCGTCCTCGCGACCGGCGACTTCAAGATGGATCAGCTGCCGCTCGATGGTCGGCTCACCGACCTGCGCGCCTTCGCGCGGCTGGGCGAAGAGGGGGTCGACCTGTTCCTGGTCGACTCCACGAACGCCGACGTGCCCGGGTTCACCCCGTTGGAGCGCTCGATCGGTCCTGTGCTCGACCAGGTGATCGCGCGCGCGCCGCGGCGCGTGATCGTCGCGAGCTTCTCGAGCCATGTGCATCGCGTGCAGCAGGTGCTGGACGCCGCTGCCGCCCATGGCCGACGCGTCGCGCTGCTGGGGCGCAGCATGCTGCGGAACATGACGATCGCCGAAGACCTCGGCTACCTGCACGTGCCCGACGGCGTGCTCATCGACTACAAGAAGGCGCGCGACCTGCCCGACGACAAGATCGTCTACATGTCGACCGGGTCGCAGGGCGAGCCGATGGCGGTGCTCAGCCGCATGGCGAACCTCGACCACGAGATCGAGCCCGGTCCGGGCGACACGGTGATCCTCGCGTCGAGCCTCATCCCGGGCAACGAGAACGCGGTCTATCGCGTGATCGACGGTCTGACCAAGCTCGGTGCGAACGTCGTGCACAAGGGCAACGCCAAGGTGCACGTGTCGGGTCACGCGGCCGCCGGCGAGCTGCTGTACTGCTACAACATCCTCAAGCCCCGCAACGTGCTGCCCATCCACGGCGAATACCGTCACCTCGTCGCGAACGCGCGTCTCGCGCAGGACACCGGTATCGACGAAGGCCGGACGATCCTCGGCGAGAACGGCACGGTCGTCGATCTGAAGGACGGCGCGGCGCGCGTGGTCGGCCAGCTCGACCTCGGGTTCGTCTATGTGGACGGCTCGACGGTCGGCGAGGTCACCGAGGCCGACCTCAAGGACCGCCGCATCCTCGGCGAGGAGGGATTCATCTCGGTCATCGTCGTGGTCGACACCGCCAACGGCAAGATCATCACCGGGCCCGAGATCCACGCCCGCGGGTTCGCGGAGGACGACTCGGTGTTCGACCCCGTCGTCCCCAAGATCGCCGCGGCGCTCTCGGAGGCGGCGCGTTCGGGCGTGCGCGACACGCACGCGCTCTCGCAGGTCGTGCGCCGCACGATCGGCCGCTGGGTCAACCAGTCCCTGCGTCGCCGTCCGATGATCGTGCCGCTGGTCATCGAGGCCTGACGCACAGCCGTAGAATCGCGGCCATGCCGTCTTCGTTCCGCGTCCGCCCCGCGACGCAGGCGGACGGCGCCTTCCTCGGCGACATGGTGGTCGAGGCGGCCAACTGGAGCGAGCGCACGGCTCCTCGGCACGAGGTCATCTCCAGCGGCGACCACAGCCGCTACGTGGCCGGCTGGATGCGACCGGGCGACGCGGGCTTCGTCGCCGTCGACCTGCACGACGAGCCGATCGGCGCCGCGTGGTACCGGATGCTGCCGCGCAGCGCCCCCGGTTTCGGGTACATCGCCACCGGTGTGCCCGAATTGATCATCGGCGTGCGGCCCATCTGGCGTGCGCACGGCGTGGGCCGGGCGCTCCTGCAGCGCCTGTGCGACCATGCCCGCTCCGAGGGCTACGCGCGGCTGAGTCTCAGCGTGCAGCGCGGCAACTTCGCCGTGACCCTCTACCGCAGCGAGGGGTTCGCTGTCGTCGAGCGCGGCATCGGCCGCGACACGATGGTCAAGCGCCTGCGCTGAGCGCTGGGCGTCGACCGCCGAGCCGCACCACGAGGAGGTGGGACGACGGTCCGCCGCGCAATGCCGTGTGGCTCCCGCCGGATGCGGGGGGCCGGGCATACCGTGGAGACCATGGCCAGGAGCTCCAGCCCGACCAGGAACGGTCGCGCGCCCTCGAGCGGTGGTTCGCGCGCCAAGAAGCCGGATGCCGCTCCCAAGCGCTACGTCGGAGAGGACGAGAAGCCGCCCGTGATCGTGCGGGCATGGCTCGGTCTCGCCCACGCGACCGGCGGGCTGTTCCGCGCGTTCGGTCCGGAGACGCTCGAGAAGGACCAGCGTCGCGACGGATTCCCGTTCCTGCTCGTGTTGCTGGCGATCGTCGGCGCGGTCAACGAGTGGTTCCTCATCGGCACCGACGTCGCCGCGACGATCAGCGCCTACACGGTCGGCGGTCTCATCGGCCGAGAGGCGTTCGTGTTGCCGGTGCTGCTGCTCATCCTCGCAGGGTGGATGTTCCGGCATCCGTCGTCGGTGCACGACAACGGTCGCATCGGCATCGGGTTCGGCCTGTTCATCCTGTCGATCGCGGGCTTCTGCCACGTCGCCGGCGGCCGACCGCAGCCCAGCGAGGGGCTGCCCGCGCTCAGCGAGGCCGGCGGTCTGTTCGGCTGGATGGTCGCCGAGCCGCTCGCGATGCTCCTCACCGACGTCGGTGCGTACATCGTGCTGGCGCTGCTGACGGCCTTGAGCATCCTCATCGTCACCAAGACCCCGCCCAACCGCATCGGACGACGACTCGGACAGCTCTACGCGTGGATGTTCGACGCCGAGCCGAAGGAGCCGACCCAGACGCAGGCCGGCGCCGCCGACGAGGCGGAGGATGCATCCGACGGCGTTCCGTGGTGGCGCCGCAACAAGAGCGGGCGCGAGAAGGACCCCGACGACGCCATCGGCTCGCAGGACCTGACCGAGCTGCTTCCGCCGGGTTCGTCGCACGGCGGATTCGAGCAGGCGATCACGCCGCCGGTGCCGCCCGCGCCGGTGATGCCCGACGCCACCACCGAGGTGATCACGCCGGCTCCGTCGGCAGCGGTCGCGACCTCGGCGACCGAGGCGACGGGCCTGCGCGACGATTCGGCGCAGACCGTCGACGACGGGGTGCTGCCGGGCCTGGACGGCATCGGATCGACGGATGTCGGCGATACGCCGCATCGGCCCTACCGCCTGCCGTCGGTCGAAGCGCTCGCCGAAGGCACACCCCACAAGTCGCGGTCGGCGGCGAACGACGCGGTCGTGGCCGCCATCACCGGGGTTCTCGAGCAGTTCCAGGTCGACGCGCGCGTGACCGGCTTCTCGCGCGGGCCGACGGTCACCCAGTACGAGATCGAGCTCGGCCCGGGGGTGAAGGTCGAGCGCATCACGGCGCTCACCAACAACATCGCGTACGCGGTGGCCTCCAACGAGGTGCGGATCCTGGCCCCCATCCCCGGCAAGAGCGCGATCGGCGTCGAGATCCCCAACACCGACCGCGAGATCGTGACGCTCGGCGATGTGCTCCGCTCACCCGCGGCCGACGCGTCCACGCATCCGATGACCATCGGCGTCGGCAAGGACGTCGGCGGCGGCTACGTGGTCGCGAACCTCGCGAAGATGCCCCACCTGCTCGTCGCCGGTTCGACCGGGTCGGGCAAGTCGAGCTTCGTCAACTCGATGATCACGAGCCTGCTGATGCGCGCCAAGCCCGCCGACGTGCGGATGGTGCTCATCGACCCGAAGCGCGTCGAGCTGACCTCGTACGCGGGGGTGCCGCACCTGATCACGCCGATCATCACGAACCCGAAGAAGGCCGCCGAGGCGTTGCAGTGGGTCGTCAAAGAGATGGACATGCGGTACGACGACCTCGCGTCGTTCGGCTTCCGCCACATCGACGACTTCAACAGGGCCGTGCGCGCGGGCGAGGTGGAGGTGCCGGTCGGCAGCGAGCGCGTCCTGAAGCCGTACCCGTACCTTCTGGTCGTCGTCGACGAGCTCGCTGACCTCATGATGGTCGCCCCGCGCGACGTCGAGGACTCGATCGTGCGCATCACCCAGCTCGCGCGCGCGAGCGGCATCCACCTCGTGCTCGCGACCCAGCGTCCCAGTGTCGACGTCGTCACGGGCCTCATCAAGGCGAACGTTCCCTCGCGCCTCGCCTTCGCGGTGACCAGCGTCACCGACTCGCGGGTCATCCTCGATCAGCCCGGGGCCGAACGGCTCATCGGCCAGGGCGACGCGCTGTTCCTGCCCATGGGTGCGTCGAAGTCACTGCGCGTGCAGGGTGCGTGGGTGAGCGAGCCCGAGATCGAGAAGGTCGTGCGCCACGTGACGCGCCAGGCGCGACCGGAGTACCGTGACGACGTCGCGGCGGTGGCCGAGAAGAAGGAGATCGACGCCGACATCGGGGACGACCTCGAGGTGCTGCTGGCGGCCGCCGAACTCGTCGTGTCCACCCAGTTCGGGTCGACGTCGATGCTGCAGCGCAAGCTGCGCGTCGGGTTCGCCAAGGCCGGACGCCTCATGGACCTGCTCGAGTCGCGGGAGATCGTCGGTCCCTCCGAGGGCTCGAAGGCCCGTGACGTGCTCGTCACCGCCGAGCAGCTGCCCGGCGTGCTGGCGAAGCTGCGCGGCGAGGACGTCCCCCCGCAGCCGTCGGCGGCGCCCGCCGACCCCTACTCGGCCGATCCGGTCGAGGCGCAGTTCGCGGATCGTCCGGTGGTGGAGGCCGACGGCGACGAGGACGCGTGGGGCCTCACCGGTCGCGACTGATGCCCCCCTCCCAGAGTTAGGCTCGACGCCATGACGGTGCCCCGGCAGCTGCCGAACACGATCACGATCGTCCGCATCCTGTGCGCCCCGGTGTTCCTGTGGATGCTGCTGGCCGACGCAGGAGCGGACGGTGCGCTGCGGTGGTGGGCTGCCGCGCTGTTCATCGTGGCGATCGCCACGGACGGCGTGGACGGCTGGATCGCACGGCGCTACGAGATCGTCACCGACCTCGGCAAGCTGCTGGACCCGATCGCCGACAAAGTGCTCACCGGCTTCGCCTTCATCGGCCTGTCGATCCTCGGCGAACTGCCGTGGTGGATCACGATCGTCGTGCTGATCCGCGAGATCGGGATCACCGTCTACCGCTTCATCGTCGTCAGCGATCACGTGCTGGCCGCGGCGTGGATGGGCAAGCTCAAGACCGTCGCACAGGCGGTCGCCCTCTCGCTGGCGTTGCTGCCGCTGTGGACGCTCGTCGGTGAGTGGATCTGGTGGGTGAACGGCGTCACGATGGCGATCGCCGTGATCCTCACCATCGCGAGCGGCATCGACTACATCGTCACCGAGGTGCGCGCGGCGCGCCGGAGGCACACGCGATGACCGATGCCGCGGCCCTGCTGGCTGCGCTCGCGGGGCGGGGCTGGACGATCGGAACGGCCGAGTCGCTCACCGGCGGGGGACTGGTCGCCGCGCTGGTCGACGTACCCGGTGCGTCCGCGGTGGTGCGCGGCGGCGTGGTGGCCTACGCGACGGATGTGAAGGCAGGTGTCCTCGGTGTCGACCAGGATCTGCTGGAGCGCGCCGGGCCGGTGGCCCCCGACGTGGCCCGCTGGATGGCCGAAGGAGCACGAACCGTCCTCGGCGTCGATGTCGCGATAGCGACGACCGGCGTCGCCGGTCCCGACCCGCAGGGCGGTGCGGAGGTGGGCACGGTGTTCGTCGCGGTCGCGGTGCCGACGGGCGTGACGGTCGAGCCGCTCAAGCTCAGTGGATCGCGGCAGGAGATCCGCAGCGAGACGACGCGCCGTGCGATCGCGCTCTGCGCCCGCGTGATCGCCGCGCCCTGACCGCCCGGACGGGAACATTCCGTGTTTCATCGCGGTTACATTCCGCGATTCCCACCCATTCCCCAGCGCACGGGATTAGATTGGGGGCACCGGTGTTGTACTGTTGTCCACCCGGACGACGGGCGGAATCATCTCGAAGGGGGCACGTCATGATCCTGGTTCGTCAAGAGATCGGCGAAGTCCTCCGCGACTTCCGCCAGCAGAAGGGTCGCACGCTGCGACAGGTCGCCAGTCGCGCGAGTGTCGCGCTCGGCTACCTGAGCGAGGTCGAGAGAGGCCAGAAGGAGGCCTCCAGCGAGATCCTCGCGTCGGTGGCCGAAGCCCTCGACGTGCCCATCTCCACGATCATGCGCGAGGTGGGCGACCGACTCTCGGTGCTCGAGGGCCTGCAGACGTTCCCCGATGTGGTGCCGGACGATCTGGTCGCCTCGGTCGACGCCGAACTCTCGCTGCGCTGAGCCGCACCCCGGATGCGTCGCAGCGAATTCGAACGCGCCGTCGTCGCCGAGTTCGGCTCCCGCGCGCCGGCTCTTCTGGCAGACCTCGCCCTTCCGGCGGTCGGCGACCTGACCGCCGCTCAGGCGATCGATCGCGGTGTCGCGCCGCGCGAGGTCTGGATGGCGCTGTGCGAGGAGGCCGATGTTCCGCCCTCGCGCCGTCACGGCGCCGGGCGCCTCGAACCGCGTCACTGATCCCCGTCCGACTCGGCGTGTCGGTGTCGAAGATGTGTTCGATGTCCGCGTAGTCTCCTGCACAGCAGGTGTCGTCCGCCTGTCTGTCCACAGAAGGGGCAGGGGAACCGGCGATGTCGGAACCCACTCCTAACGTGAACGATGTCGAACGACACCACACGCCTTGTCGCAGCATCCGGGTCACCGGGCTCGGAGCGCGACAGCCTACAGGCGACGGAACGCGAGCAGAAGGAGCACGCCATGCCATCACCCGCTGACCGCGAGAAGGCCCTCGAATCGGCCCTCGCCCAGATCGACCGGCAGTTCGGAAAGGGCTCGGTCATGCGGCTGGGCAGCGACGAGCGTGCCCCCGTCGAGGTGATCCCCACCGGATCGATCGCCCTCGACGTCGCCCTCGGCGTGGGCGGTCTGCCGCGCGGCCGCATCATCGAGATCTACGGTCCCGAGTCGTCGGGTAAGACGACGCTCACTCTGCACGCCATCGCCAACGTGCAGCGCGCCGGCGGCATCGCCGCGTTCATCGACGCCGAGCACGCGCTCGACCCCGACTATGCGCAGAAGCTCGGCGTCGACATCGACTCGCTGCTCGTGTCGCAGCCCGACACGGGGGAGCAGGCCCTCGAGATCGCCGACATGCTGATCCGCTCGGGTGCGATCGACCTCGTCGTGATCGACTCCGTCGCCGCCCTGGTGCCCAAGGCCGAGATCGAGGGCGAGATGGGTGACTCCCACGTCGGACTGCAGGCCCGTCTCATGTCGCAGGCGCTGCGCAAGCTCACCGGTGGCCTCAACCAGACGAAGACCACCGCCATCTTCATCAACCAGCTGCGCGAGAAGATCGGCGTGTTCTTCGGCTCACCCGAGACCACGGCGGGCGGCAAGGCGCTCAAGTTCTACGCCTCGGTGCGCCTCGACATCCGCCGCATCGAGACGCTGAAGGACGGCACCGACGCGGTCGGCAACCGCACCCGCGTCAAGGTCGTCAAGAACAAGATGGCCCCGCCCTTCAAGCAGGCGGAGTTCGACATCCTGTACGGCGTCGGCATCTCACGCGAGGGCAGTCTCATCGACTTCGGCGTCGAGCACGGCATCGTCAAGAAGTCCGGCGCCTGGTACACGTACGACGGCGAGCAGCTCGGCCAGGGCAAGGAGAACGCCCGGAACTTCCTCATCAAGAACGACGACATCGCCGCCGAGATCGAATCGAAGATCAAGGACAAGCTCGGCATCGGCGCGGCGCGACCGACGGATGCCGCCGTCGCCGACGAGCTGGCGGCTCGCCGCCCCGCGTGATGTCCGGCGGGCACGACGGCACAGAGCGGCCCGCAGAACAGGGGATGGCCGGGAGCGAGCACGTCGATGACGCGCTCGCTCCCGTCATCCCGCTGTTCGCGGGCGCACCCGAGAGTCCGCCCACGATCGACACCGCGGATGCAGAGACGGTGGCATCGGCAGAGGTCCGTTCCCGTGCCGAGAAGGCGCTGCTGAAGCGCCTCGTCTCCCGTCCGCTCTCGGTTTCGGAGGCGCGGGACTTCCTGGCAGCGCGCGAGGTCGGCAGCGCCGACGTCGACGGGATCATGGAATCCCTGCTCGACTACGGCTACCTCGACGACGCGGCGCTGGCCGAGCAGCTGGTGCACGTCGGCGTCGAGCGGCGCTCGCAGGGGCGTCGGGTCATCGCCCAGACGCTCGCACGGCGCGGCATCCCGCGCGAGGTCGCCGCGGCAGCGCTCGGAGCACTGCCCGACGACGACGCGGAACGGGCGCTCGAGACCGCACGGGCCAAGGCTCGCTCGATGTCCGGACTCGACCGCCAGGTCGCGCTGCGCCGTCTGCTCGGGCAGCTCGGGCGTCGAGGATTCGGCGGGTCGACGGCGATGTCGGCGGCGCAGCAGGCACTCGACGAACTGTGAACTCGCACGCCCCTCGCCCATGACAGACTGATCCGACGCGCGTCCGTCGTGACGGAGGAGAACATGTCGATCGAGGTCGAGGGGCTGACCAAGCGGTACCGGCACGTCACAGCGGTCGATGACCTGAGCTTCGAAGTGCCCGACGGCATCGCGTTCGCCTTCCTCGGCGCCAACGGCGCCGGCAAATCGACGACGATCAACTGCGTCACCACCGTCATCCCGTTCGACAGCGGCGCCGTCCGCGTGTCGGGACTCGATGTGACGCGGCAGGGCGAGAAGGTGCGCGAGAAGATCGGCGTGGTCTTCCAGGAGTCGCTGCTGGACCCTGCGCTGACCACCCGTGAGAATCTCCGGCTGCGCGGCATCCTCTCGCGCGTCGATCCCAACCGGGTCGACACCCGCATCGACACGCTGGCCGAGCTCATCTCGCTCGGCGGCTTCCTCGACCGGCCCTACGGTCGGCTCAGCGGCGGTCAGCGGCGCCGTGTCGACATCGCGCGTGCGCTGCTGCACGAGCCGGCCATCCTGTTCCTCGACGAGCCGACCGCGGGCCTGGACCCGGCCAGCCGGCAGATCGTCTGGCGGGTCATCCACCGGCTGCGGGAGGAGAGCGGACTCACGGTCTTCCTCACCACGCACTACATGGAGGAGACGGAGCAGGCCGATCGCGTCTGCGTCATCGACCGGGGGCGCATCGTCGCCGACGACACGCCCGCTGCACTGCGGGCCCGTCACAGCCACAGCATCCTCTCGGTGACCTCCGCCGACCCCGGTGCGCTGGTCCGTCTGGCGCGCACCCACGGGTTCGACTGCCACGTCGACGACGACCAAATCGCCGTCTCCGTCGACGGCTCGCAGTCCGCCCGACGGCTGCTGGCCGAGCACGGTGAGGGCGTCCTCGACTTCGAGTTCCGTCACGGTCGGATGGACGACGTGTTCCTGGCTCTGACCGGTCGCACACCCGACGGCGACGAGCCGGACGGCGAGGACCGCGCATGAGGATCGTCGGCGCCATCGTCCAGCGGAACCTGCGGCTGTTCTTCCGCGACCGCATGAACGTGTTCTTCTCGCTGCTCGGCGCGCTCATTCTGTTCGTGCTCTATACGCTCTTCCTCGCTCGACTTCAGATCGACGCACTCGGCGAGACCTTCCCCGCGGCGACCGAAGGCGAGACCCGTGCCTTCGTCGACTCGTGGATGTTCGCGGGGATCGTGATGCTCACGACCATCACGACCGGCCTGGGCGCGTTGGCCACCCTCGTCGACGACGGCGAATCGGGTCGCTTCCGCGATTACCTCGTCTCGCCCGTCACCCGCGGGCAGCTGGTCCTGGGCTACCTGCTCGCGGCCGTGATCGTGTCCGTGGTGATGTCGATGCTCGTCCTCGTGCTGAGCATCCTGTACCTCGGCATCGTCGATCAGACGTGGCTCGATCCCGAGACCGTCGTGCGCATCGCCGGGATCACGGTGCTGTGCTGCCTCGCCTTCACCGCGCTGTCGGCACTCATCGTCTCGTTCATCCGCACGACCGCCGCGTTCGCCGGGTTGGCGACGGTGATCGGCACCGTGCTGGGCTTCGTCGCAGGCGCGTACATCCCGGTCGGATCACTGCCGGAAGCGGTCGCCGGAACGATCAACGCACTTCCTTTCGCCCAGGGGGCGATGCTGCTGCGGCGCGAGTTCACCGAGGGCACGTTGACCGACATGGCCGGCGACAGCACCGAGGCCGTCGACACCCTGCGCGAGTTCTACGGGATCGACGCCTACGTCGGCGATCTGCTCGTGCCCGCCGGTCTCGCCTTCCTCGTGCTCGTGGTCATGGCCGTCGGCTTCACGGCGCTGTCGGCGGGTCGCATCCGTGCCCGCATCCGCTGAGCGGCGTCCCAGGATCGCCGACATAGGCTGGCTGGTGATGCCCACTCCACGCCCCGCTCTGCGCCATCGCACGCGTCCGGTCGCGCGCGCCGCCGTGATCGCCGTCTGCGCGACGCTCACGCTCACGCTTGCGGGATGCGCCGCGGCATCGCCCACGACGACCTACACGGATGCGTCCGGTCAAGAGGTCACCGTCGACTGGAGCGACTATCCGGCCCATGCCGGGATCGACGCCGACGCCGTGCTCGAGGCGCCGGTCGCCGAAGACGTCGAGGCACGGTGGGAGATCATCCGCGCCGCGGTCGTCGACGCCATCGACGTCGCACTCGACGGTGCCCTCGACGACGCGTCGTGGTCGGAGCGCGGCGACGGCGGATGGACCGACGAGATCGGCAACGGCTACGGCGGCCAGTCGATGCTGTCGACGTACAACTCCGGCAGCTGGGAGGCCGAGATCGTGCTGCCCCGCGAGGACTGGGACCGCGTGATCGCGGCCGCCCAGGCCGAGCTCGCCGAGTGGGGCATCACCGGCGTCGGTCCCGAGCCCACCGAGGTTCCCGAGTGGCTCGATTACGGTGACTTCTTCGAGGGACCGGAGTTCGTGAGCGTGGCGGTGCAGGATGCCTCACTCGATGCCGACGCGCACTCCGGTGCCCTCGAACGCGGATGGCTCGTGAGCGGCATCTCGCTGTTCTACGGCATCCAGACGATCAGCGAAGCCGATCGCGCCGCGTTCACCGCCGCTGCGGCCCCGTTCGCCGGACTCGAGCGCCCCGAGCCGACCAGCTCGGACTGAGTCGACCGGTCTCTCGGCCGCGGCTCGTAGAATGGCGGGACCATGTCTTCCCCGTCCTCCGCCCCGACGCTCATCGCGCCGTCCGACGCCGCGCACTCGGCCGACGGCACCGCTCGAACCTACGAGGTGCGCACGTTCGGGTGTCAGATGAACGTCCACGACTCGGAGCGTCTGTCCGGCTCGCTCGAGAGCGCCGGCTATGTGCGCGCCGACGAGGGCGCCGAGGCCGACGTCGTCGTCATCAACACCTGTGCGGTGCGCGACAACGCGGCGGGCAAACTGTACGGCACGCTCGGACACCTGAAATCGCGCAAGGACCGGCACGACGGCATGCAGATCGCCGTCGGCGGATGCCTTGCGCAGATGGACAAGGATGCCGTGCTCGACAAGGCGCCGTGGGTCGATGTCGTCTTCGGCACCCACAACATGGGCTCGCTGCCGAGTCTGCTCGAGCGAGCCCGTCACAACGGCGAGGCAGAGCTTGAGATCCTCGAGTCGCTCGAGGTGTTCCCGTCGACCTTGCCCACCAAGCGCGACAGCGTCTACAGCGGCTGGGTGTCGATCTCGGTCGGCTGCAACAACACGTGCACGTTCTGCATCGTGCCGAGCCTGCGCGGCAAGGAGAAGGACCGCCGGCCCGGCGACATCCTGAACGAGATCCGCCTCCTGGTCGAAGACGGTGCGCTCGAGGTCACCCTGCTCGGTCAGAACGTCAACAGCTATGGAGTCGAATTCGGCGACCGGCAGGCGTTCGGCAAACTGCTGCGCGCCGCCGGTGAGATCCCCGGGCTGGAGCGCATCCGGTTCACCAGCCCGCATCCCGCCGCGTTCACCGACGATGTCATCGACGCGATGGCCGAGACGCCTGCGGTGATGCCGCAGCTGCACATGCCGCTCCAATCCGGCAGCGATCGCGTTCTGCGGGCGATGCGCCGGTCATACCGCAGCGAGCGGTTCCTCGGCATCCTCGACCGGGTGCGCGAGCGCATCCCGCACGCGGCGATCTCGACCGACATCATCGTCGGGTTCCCCGGCGAGACCGACGAGGACTTCGAAGACACGATGCGCGTCGTCGAGCAGGCGCGCTTCGCGAGCGCGTTCACGTTCCAGTACTCGATCCGCGAGGGCACCCCCGCGGCGACCATGCCCGACCAGGTTCCGAAGCAGGTCGTGCAGGAGCGCTACGAGCGGCTCATCGCGCTCCAGGAGCGCATCTCGCTCGAAGAGAACCAGAAGCAGGTGGGCCGCGAGCTGCGGGTGCTCGTGTCGACCGGCGAGGGCAAGAAGGATGCCGAGACGCACCGGCTCACCGGACGCGCCGAAGACAACCGTCTCGTGCACTTCGAGGTGCCCGCCGGATCGGGCAGCCCGCGGCCCGGCGACGTCGTGAGCGTCGTCGTCACGCACGCCGCTCCGTTCCACCTGCTCGCCGACTCCGCCGACGGTGCACCCCTGCGGATCCGCCGGACGTCGGCCGGAGACGCCTGGGATCGCAGCCAGGCCGAGTCGTGCGGTGTGCCCTCGTCGCCCGATGCCGGTGCTCCGCGTGCGGTGTCGCTCGGACTGCCGACGCTGCGCGTCGGGCGCGCCTGAGCGAAGGGCGCAGCTCGTGAGCGAGGACGCGCGCAGCGCGACCGAGACGCCACGCGAGCCTCGTCTGTGGGCTGTCGTCGGCGCGACCGGCACGGGCAAGACGGCGCTGTCGCTCGAGATCGCCGACGCGCTCGCGGCACGCAGCATCCCGGCCGAGATCGTCAACGCCGACGCGATGCAGCTGTACCGGGGCATGGACATCGGCACGGCCAAGCTGCCCCCGGCCGACCGACGCGGCATCCCGCACCACCTGCTGGACGTGCTCGAGGTCACCGACGAGGCGGCGGTCGCGTGGTATCAGGATGCTGCGCGCCGCGCGATCTCGCAGATCAACGACCGCGGCGCCGACGCGGTCCTCGTCGGCGGGTCGGGCCTGTACGTCTCGGGCACGGTGTTCGACTTCCGCTTCCCGCCCCACGACGACGCCCTTCGCGCCGAACTCGAATCAGAGCTCGCCGCGCAGGGTCCGGGGGTGCTCTACGCGCGCCTGCGCGACCTCGATCCTCATACCGCCGAGCGGGTCGACCCCCGCAACGGGCGCCGCATCGTGCGGGCGCTGGAGGTCATCGCGCAGGGGGAGCGCACCCACGGCGCCGCCCTGCCGGACGAGCCCGCCCTGTGGCATCCCCGCACCCGTCTCATCGGCGTCGGGGTCGCCCGCGACCGCCTCGTGCCACGGTTGGACGCCCGCGTCGCAGACATGTGGCGTGCCGGACTGCTGGACGAGGTCGCCGTGCTGCGCGAGCGCGGGCTCGAGCGGGGGGTGACCGCGCAGCGCGCGATCGGGTACGCCCACGCGCTCGCCCAGCTGCGCGGCGAGCTCACCGAAGCCGACGCGATCGCGCAGACGCAAGCGCTCACCCGGCGGTACGCCCGGCGGCAGGTGGCCTGGTTCCGCCGCTATCGGGCTGTGCAGTGGATCGAGCCGGGGTCGAACGCCGCGGACCTGGTCGCAGCCGGCTCCTTCTAGACTGGACGCATGCCGACTGTCGCATTCACCAAAGGTCACGGCACCGGCAACGACTTCGTCGTGATCCCCGACGCCGACGGCACGCTCGACCTCTCGGACGACCAGGTCGCGATCCTGTGCGACCGGCGGTTCGGCATCGGCGCCGACGGCACGCTGCGGGTCGTGCGCTCGGCGGCCATCGACGTGGGCGCCGAGGCCGCGGCATCCGGAGCCGAGTGGTTCATGGACTACCGCAATGCCGACGGCTCGGCCGCCGAGATGTGCGGCAACGGCATCCGCGTCTTCGCGCGCTATCTCGTCGACGCCGGTTGGGCGAGCCTCGACGAGCCGTTGCGGATCGGCACACGGGCGGGCGTGAAGACCGTCACGGCACATGAACTCGGCTTCGAGGTCGACCTCGGCCCGTGGCGCGTCGACGACGACGTGGACGACGTGCTGGTTCGCGCGAAGGGGCTGCCGGTACCGCGTCCTGGGGCGGGTGTCGACGTCGGAAATCCGCACGTGGTCGTCGCCCTGCCCGACGATGCCGAGCTCGAGGGCATCGACCTCACGGCGCAGCCGATCCTGACGCCGTCTCCCGAGCGGGGCGCGAACGTCGAATTCGTCGTGCCTCGCGATCCGCTCGTGCACGAGGGCGTCGGCGGCATCCGGATGCGGGTGTTCGAGCGCGGCGTCGGGGAGACCCTCAGCTGCGGGACCGGGGTGGCGGCCGCCGCGCTCGCGGTGCGGCACTGGGCCGGACCCGCCGCCCCCGACCGCTGGACGGTCGAGGTGCCGGGGGGATCCCTGGGTGTGCGGATGCACGATGTCGACGGCCGGTCGCACGTGCTCTTGGCGGGCCCGGCGACCTTCGTCTATTCGGGCGAGGTCGCGCTGGCGTAGTGGGCCCGACCGGTCGTCAGGGCAGGTCGATCGCCGCGCTGGACGGCGTGCCGTGCCGCCGCACCTTGAGCACGCGGAATCCGCGCGCCGTCGCCGACCGGTAGACGCTGTACCCCTGGGGGAAGGTTGCGGCGAGCCACCGTTGCAGCGAATCGGACCCGAGGTTGCGGGCCACCACCAGCCAGGCATCCGAGCTCTCGTCGAGACGGGGGATCCAACGCTCGAGCAGGCCGTGCAGCTCGCTCTTGCCGACGCGGATGGGAGGGTTCGACCGGATGGTGCGGAACGCGATGTCATCGGGAACATCATCGGGCGTCACGGCGTTGAGGTTGTCGAGTCCGAGTTCATCGGCGTTGCGGCGCACGAGGTCGAGGGCCCGCTCGTTGACGTCGACGGCCCACACCGTCGCGTGCGGGGACTCGAGCGCGAGGCACAGCGCAATGGGACCCCAGCCGCAGCCGAGGTCGAGCAGATGACCGCCCGGCGGCGGAGGCGGCGTGTTCGCGAGCAGAACGCTCGTGCCCGTGTCGAGATGGTCGGGGCTGAAGACGCCGGAGGCCGTGGTCAGTTCGAGCTCGCGTCCGAGCAGATTCACGCGGATGCGCCGCAGATTCTCGGCACTGGCGGGGGTCGCACTGAAGTAGTGATCGCTCCCCATGGCTGACGAGCGTAGCGGAGGACCCTCCCCGTGCGGGAGGCTAGAGTTTACGGATGCTCCGGGCCAGGGGCAGCCGAGGAGTGCGAATGACCGATACCACCACCCACGACGACACCGGCATGCCGACCGACCCGGTCGAGCGCGTGTTGTCGCGTGCCCAGGCGCGTTCGGGCGTGCGGGTGTTCGGGTCGGCGCAGGCGCTGCAGGACGCGAGCACGATCGTCCAGGCCGACACCGACGGCGACCAGTGGGATCGCGAGGAGCGCGCCGCGCTGCGCCGGGTCCCGGGCCTGTCGACAGAGCTCGAAGACGTCACAGAGGTCGAGTACCGGCAGCTGCGGCTCGAGAACGTCGTGCTCGTCGGCGTACACCCGCAGGGCGAGCAGGAGGATGCGGAGAACTCGCTGCGCGAGCTCTCCGCCCTCGCCGAGACCGCGGGGGCCATCGTGCTCGACGGGGTGCTGCAGCGGCGACCCCATCCGGATCCGGCGACTTACGTCGGCCGCGGCAAGGCCGAGCAGCTGCGCGACATCGTCGCCGCGGTCGGCGCCGACACGGTGATCGCCGACACCGAGCTCGCGCCGAGCCAGCGCCGTGCGCTGGAGGACGTCGTGAAGGTCAAGGTGATCGACCGCACCACCGTGATCCTCGACATCTTCAGCCAGCACGCCAAGAGCCGTGAGGGCAAGGCGCAGGTCGAACTCGCCCAGCTCGAGTACCTCCTGCCGCGTCTGCGCGGTTGGGGTGACTCGATGAGCAGGCAGGCCGGCGGCCAGGTCGGCGCCGGAGGCGCGGGCATGGGCTCGCGCGGCCCGGGCGAGACCAAGATCGAGCTGGACCGACGACGCATCCGCACACGCATGGCTCAGCTGCGTCGGCAGATCCGCGACTTCGAGCCCGCGCGCGACGCCAAGCGCGCAGAGCGGCGCCGCAACACGATCCCGTCGGTCGCGATCGCCGGGTACACCAACGCGGGCAAGTCCAGTCTGCTCAACCGCCTCACCAGCGCCGGAGTGCTCGTCGAGAACGCGCTGTTCGCGACGCTCGATGCCACCGTGCGCCGCAGCGAGACGACGGACGGTCGGGTCTACACGCTCACCGACACGGTCGGCTTCGTGCGCAACCTGCCGCACCAGCTCGTCGAGGCGTTCCGCTCGACGCTCGAGGAGGTCGGCGACTCCGACGTCATCGTCCACGTCGTCGACGCCTCGCATCCCGATCCTGCGGCGCAGCTGTCGACGGTGCGCGATGTCATCGGCGAGGTCGGAGCCCGCGACACCCGCGAGCTGGTCGTCTTCAACAAGGCCGACCTCGTCGACGACGACACGCGCATGCTGCTGCGCGGTCTCGAGCCGTCGGCGCACTTCGTGTCGTCGCGCACCGGCGAGGGCATCGCCGGGCTGCGCGCCGCCGTCGAGGACGCGCTGCCGGTGCCGGCTGTGGAACTGCACGCGCTCGTGCCGTACGACCGCGGAGAGCTCATCTCGGCGATCCACGAGCAGGGGATGCTGCTGTCGCAGGCGCACGAGGCCGACGGCACCGCCGTGCACGCCCGGGTGAACGAGCACCTCGCCGCGCGACTGGCCCCGTTCGTCCGCTGACCTGGCAGGGCACCTCTACTTCTTCCGTCGAGCGGACCCGAATGCACGCCAGACGCGGCGTGTCGCGGGCATTCGGGTCCGCTCGACGAGGGGCGGGGGGGTCAGGGGGTCGACAGGTCCAGCGGCGCGATCCCGGACGGGGCGAACCCGAAGACGGCCCCGAGGAACGACAGCTCGCTCTCGAGCGCGTCGACGACGGTCTCGGCGCGACGGAAGCCGTGCCCCTCACCCGGGTACAGCACGTACGCGTGCGGCACGCCGCGGGATGCGAGCGCGTCGCGGATCGCCTCGGCCTGGGAGGGGGGCACGACCGCGTCCTCCGCTCCCTGCAACAGCAGCATCGGCACGTCGAAGCCGTCGGCGTGCGTGAGCGGCGAGCGCTCGATGTACAGTCCCTCGGCTTCGGGCAGCGGACCGATCAGCCCGTCGAGGTAGCGCGCCTCGAAGTCGTGCGTGTCGGTCGCGAGCGTGCGCGCATCGCCGACGCCGTAGCGCGAGATCCCTGCCGAGAAGGCATCCGTCCGCGCGATGGCGCACAGCACCGTCCACCCGCCGGCCGAGCCGCCGTCGATCGCGATGCGCGCCGGATCCGCGCCGGCATGCCCGCGTGCCACCGCCGCCACGTCGTCGACGTCGACGACGCCCCACATGCCGCGCAGGCGCTCGCGGTACGCGCGGCCGTACCCGGTCGAGCCGCCGTAATTGACATCGAGCACACCGATGCCGCGACTGGTGAAGTACGCGATCTTGCCGGATGCCGCGCCGCCGACGTGGCTGGTCGGTCCGCCGTGCACGAGCACGATGTACGGCGGCTTCTCGTCGTCGGCACCCGAGAACACCGGGTTGGTCGGAGGGAAGTCGAAGGCGTGCACCGGACCATGCGGGCCGTCCACGGTCACCTCGCGGGCGATCGGCGTCCACTCCGGCTCCCACGCGGGAGTGCCGCCGTGCACCAGCAGGGGGTCGGCGGGGTGGTCGACGTCGACCACCCACAGCCCGGGGGCGTGGGCCGTGGTGCCGGCCACCAGGACGCGCGTGCCGCGGACGTCCTCGATCGAGGCGCCCGCGATGACGCCGAGATCGAGCTCGGACTCGACGCCGGTGGCGGGATCGATCACGACGACGCGGTCGCGCCCGTGGGTGCGCACCGCGACGATGCGGCCGTCGTCGAGCGCGCCGTACCAGCGCAGCCCCAGCACCCACAGCGGTCCGCCCGTGTCGGCATCCGCCTCGGCGACCGGCGAGTGTCGCAGATCCGCCGTGAGTCGCAGCCGCCAGAGGTTCCACCGTCCGGTCGGGTCGTCGCTGTAGAGCAGGTCGTTCTCGCCGATCCACGTCGGCTGCAGCGGCGCGCTCGCGCCTCCCGCGACGGTGGCCCACTGCACCACGACGCCGTCCTCGAGGCGTCCCACGCGCAGCTCGGTCGTGTCCCACGGCATCGAGGGGTGATCCCACGCGACCCATGCGAGGTGCGACCCGTCGGCCGACAGTGCCGGCTGGGCGAGGAAGTCGCTGTCGGCCGCGACCGAGATCAGTGCGTCCGCGTCGAAGGCCGCGCGACCGTCGAGAGGGATCTCGACGATGTCGCGCACCGGAACGGGGGCCCGGCGGTGGTCTTCGCGCACCGCCAGCAGGCGGCCGGAGGCGACGACCAGTCCGCCGAACCGCATCGACGAGTCGGGCGGCGTCAGCGGTTCGGGCTCGCCCGCACCGGGGGCGAGCACCCACACCCGCTGATCGGCCTTCTCGACGAACAGCAGGCGGCCCTCGGCATCAGCTGCCCACGACCCACCGCCGTACTCGTGCACGCGCGATCGCGCGTTCCACGGGGCGGGAAGGACGACGGATGCCTCGCCGTCGGCACCCCGGCGGAACACCCCCGTGCGTCCCGCCTCGGCGGGCACGGTCATTCCCCACCAGATGTCATCGCCGACGAAGCGCGCTCCGTCCACACGGGGTGCGGATGCCGTCACCTCCTCGGCGCTGAGCGGGGAGGGCCAGGATCCATAGGGCAGCGTCGTCACGCCTTTACGCTACGACCTGTCGCGTCGGCGTGGGCGGCCTCGGTCTCGTCCGCTGCGGCTTCCGTCTCGACCCCCTCGGCCTCTGGCGGCGCTGCCGCCACCACGGGGTCGTCGTCGGGCGAGCGCTGCACCAGCACCGCGACCAGCCACACGAGCAGGGCGAGCACGACGACGAGGATGACGTCGCCGAACGAGAGCGGGCGCAGCAGGAAGAGCGAGAGGATCGCGATCACCAGGATGATGATCCTCACCAGCACGCGCTGACGGTACATCCACTCGCCGAAGGCGCCGGTGTCCAGTCCTCGTCGACGCAGACCGGTGCGCGCGCCGGCCGACAGCGACGCGGCGAAGCCGCGCACCCGCGCGGCCGACGACCATCTGCCGGCGAGCCATGCGGCGACCGCGATGACGAGGCCGAGGAACACCAGCACGACGGCCGTGTCGCGCATCGCGCCGACCACCGTGAAGAAGATGGTGTCGAGCGTGCGCGAGGGAATGCCCAGATTGCCGGCGCTCAGCCCCAGCACCGCGCCCGCGGCAGTGAGGCCGATGGCCAGCGCCCCCGAGCCGAGTGCGAGGGCGATCCCCACGCCCATCGATGCGGTCGAGCGTCGACGGGCGATGAGGATGCCGGCGATCGCCAGCGCCAGTGCGACCACGGGCAGCCACCAGCCGACTGTGACGGCGAGTCCGTAGACGGTGCCCACGATCACCAGCGCGTCCGACTGCGCGACGATGATCGTCGTGTCGATGGCCGGGATCGCGGAGGCGAACCCGAAGCCCTGCTCGACGAGACGGTCCTTGAGCTCATCGACGATCGGTCCGAGCTCGATGCCGACGGCGCCCGATCCGTCGATCGTCACGGCGCCGCCCTCGTTTCCGGTCGCGGTGGCCACAAGCGCCCGATGACTGGCGATCAGTGCACGCTGCCAGACGGCTGCGAAGGCATCCGACTCCACGATGCGCGTCACCGACGTGTCGATGAGGCTCTGCACTCCCGACACGGCCGGCGCCCGCAGCAGGTTCAGCGCGGAGATGGCCGAGGGCGGAAGGTCGAGCCCGGCGATGCCGTCGAAGACATCGTCCGTGATGCCCTCGATGTCGACGGATGCGTTGATCGCCGCGGTGGTCTGATCGATGACGAGCTGCTGAACATCGGGGTCTTCGGCGAGCGGGGCGAAGGTCTGGACGAACGCCTCTTCGCTCACCAGCTCGGTGCGCGCCCAGGCGCCCACGACCGACAGCGGCACCAGGATGCCGGCGAGCACGATGCACACGGCCGACAGGATCGCACGCCAGAGGCCGGGTCGCCGCTCGCGGGCAGGCGGCTCCGTCGTCGGCGGCTCGCCCGTGTCGGCAGCGGCGCGCAGCCGCTCGTTCTCGGCCTCGAGTTCGCGGATGCGCGCGGCGAGATCGACGGTGTCGGACGAGTGCGAGGAGTTGGCCATGCGGCCATTCTGGCGGATGTGGGCAGCCGCGCGGGGAAACCGCTCCGGATCAGACGGCGCGCAGCACGGCGACGACTTTGCCGAGCACGACGGCCTCGTCGCCGAGGATCGGCTCGAACGCCGAGTTGCGGGGGAGCAGCCATGTGTGGCCGTCGCGCTGACGGAATGCCTTCACGGTCGCCTCGCCGTCGAGCATGGCAGCGACGATGTCGCCGTTGACGGCATCGGACTGCACGCGCACGACCACCCAGTCGCCGTCGCAGATCGCCGCGTCGATCATCGAGTCGCCGACGACCTTGAGCATGAACAGGTCGCCCTTGCCTACCAGCTGGCGGGGGAGCGGGAAGATCTCCTCGATCTGCTCGTCGGCGGTGATCGGCACGCCGGCGGCGATGCGACCGACCAGCGGCACGAGTGCGGCGTCGCCCACCGCGGGGGCGGTGTCGGCGGGGTTCTCGGCCGCGGTTCCCGGCAGGTCGATCAGCACCTCCATGGCGCGCGTCTTCCCGGCGTCGCGGCGCAGATAGCCGCTCAGCTCGAGCTGGTTGAGCTGGTGGGTGACGCTCGACAGCGACTTGAGGCCGACGGCATCGCCGATCTCTCGCATGCTCGGCGGGTAGCCGTGACGCGCGATGGATCGCTGGATGACCTCGAGGATCGCCATCTGCTTGTCGCTGAGGCTGCGGCGGCGTCGCGTCTGCGGCTTCTCGCGCCCGATCGCGTCGTTCATGTCGTGCTCCCGTCTCGCCGCCCGTCACCGTCGACGACTGCAGCGGTCTTCGAATGTCGGAGGTGCGTGATGTGGTGTTCCCATCGAAACGGTATCCGATGGTCGGCCCCACGCGAGCGAAGCGCCCGCGTGTCGTGTTCCGAACATCGAGACCCGTTGTCGAGGTTGACAGAACGAGTGTATCGAAGATAGCTTCGGAAAAGAGCTTCGCATCCGGCCCTCCCGGCCGAGTGCCGGATGCGAAGCTCTCACCGCAGAAGGAGGAGACATGACCGCGATCGCGCTTTCCGCACATCCGACGATCCGCACCACCCGACTGCGTCTCACCGTGCGAGGTCGTCGCGTGCTGGCCGCCGTCGCGGCCCTGCCCGCCGCGGCCGCCCTCTCGTTCGCGATCATCGGCGGCGGAGCCGCGATCGCCGGTTCCGACGACGGGGCGCCGGCCGCCTCGTTCCAGACCGTGACCGTCTCGTACGGCGAGTCGCTGTGGTCGATCGCCGAAGAGGTCGCCCCCGGCGCCGATCCGCGCGACGTGGTCTATGCCATCTCCCGTCTCAACGCCCTCGACGGCGCCGCACTGCAGGTCGGGCAGACGCTCGCGATCCCTGCCGAGTACGCGGCCGACCGCTGAGGCCGCGCCCTAGCATGGAGCGGTGACAGCTCGACTCGACGACCTTCCGATCCGCGATGATCTGCGCGGGCAGACGCCCTACGGTGCTCCCCAGGCTCCGCTGCCGGTCGCGCTGAACGTCAACGAGAACACGCATCCGGTCCCGGAGGACGTCGCCGATGACATCCTCGACGCCGTCGCCCGCGCCCTCGGCGAGGTGAACCGCTACCCCGACCGGGAGTTCACCGCGCTGCGCGAGGCGTTCGCCGAGTACCTGGGCCACGGTCTCGACCGCGACGGCATCTGGGCGGCGAACGGATCCAACGAGGTACTGCAGCACGTGCTGCAGGCCTTCGCGGGCCCGGGGAGGACCGCGTTCGGCTTCGCACCCACGTATTCGATGTATCCCCTCCTCGCACGCGGCACCGGGGCCGAGTGGATCTCCGGCGGCCGCGCGGCGGACTTCTCGGTCGCGCCCGAGGATGCGGCATCCCAGGTCGCCAACGCCGCACCGGACGTCGTGTTCCTCTGCGCGCCGAACAACCCGACCGGTACGCCTCTGGACCTCGAGACCATCGCCGCCGTCTACGACGCCACCGACGGCGTCGTCGTCGTCGACGAGGCCTACCAGGAGTTCGCCCCGCGTGACACGCCGTCGGCGCTCACGCTGCTGCCCGGACGCGAGCGCATGGTCGTCTCGCGCACGATGAGCAAGGCGTTCGCGTTCGCCGGCGCGCGTGTCGGCTATCTCGCCGCCGACCCCGCTCTGATCGACGCTCTGCGACTGGTGCGGCTGCCCTACCATCTCAGCGCGCTCACCCAGGCGGCCGCGACCGCGGCGCTGGGGCATGCTGAGACCATGCTGCGGATGGTCGACGACATCGTCGGGCAGCGCGACCGCATCTCGGCCACGCTCGACGCCCTCGGCTACGAGCCGTACGAGTCCTGGACGAACTTCGTGCTGTTCGGCGGGGTCGATGATCCTCGCGCGACCTGGCAGGCGCTGTACGACCGCGGCATCCTCATCCGCGATGTGGGCATCCCGCACCACCTGCGGGTCACGGCCGGCACCGAGCAGGAGTCGACCGCGTTCCTCGACGCTCTCGCGTCGATAGACTCGGCGGCATGAGCACCCACCGCGCGGCCGCGCTTCGACGTGCCACGAGCGAGTCGACCGTCGAGCTCGAGCTCGATCTCGATGGGTCCGGTCGCAGCCGCATCGACACCACGGTGCCGTTCTTCGACCACATGCTCACCGCCTTCGCGAAGCATTCGCTCACCGATCTGACGGTGCGCGCCTCGGGCGACACCGACATCGACGCCCACCACACCGTCGAAGACGTCTCGATCGTGCTCGGGCAGGCGATCGGCGAGGCGCTGGGCGACAAGGCCGGCATCTCGCGCTACGGCGACGCGCTCGTCCCGCTGGATGAGGCGCTCACCCAGGCGGTCGTGGATCTGAGCGGTCGCCCGTTCCTGGTCCACACCGGTGAGCCCGACGGCTTCGAGCACCACCTCATCGGTGGGCACTTCACGGGCTCGCTCGTGCGCCACACGTTCGAGGCGATCGCGTTCCACGCCGCCATGACCGTGCACGTGCGCGTGATCTCGGGGCGCGACCCCCATCACATCGCCGAGTCGGAGTACAAGGCGTTCGCGCGGGCGTTCCGGCAGGCCAAGGCGCTCGACCCGCTCGTCGACGGCGTGCCCAGCACCAAGGGCGCTCTATGACCTCCAGGCCGCTCGTCGCGGTCCTCGACTACGGCTCGGGCAATGTCCACTCAGCCGTCAAGGCGCTCGACGCCGCGGGCGCCGATGCGCGACTGACCACGGATCGCGCTCTCGTCCTCGAGGCCGACGGCCTGGTCGTGCCCGGCGTCGGCGCGTTCCGGGCTGTCGCCGACGCGCTGCGCGCGACGCGCGGCGACGAACTCATCGACCGCCGATTGGCCGGCGGACGACCTGTGCTGGGCATCTGCGTCGGGATGCAGGTGCTGTTCGAGCACGGCGTCGAACGCGGCGACGACACCGAGGGACTGGGCGAGTGGCCGGGAGCGGTCACCGAACTCGACGCGCCGGTGCTTCCCCACATGGGCTGGAACACCGTCGAGGCGGGGGAGGGCTCCGTGCTGTTCCGCGGGATCGAGCACGAGCGCTTCTACTTCGTGCATTCCTTCGCCGCCCGGTCATGGCAGCTCGACGTTCAGCCGCCGTTCCCGCAGCCCACTCTGACCTGGTGCACATACGGCGGGCCGTTCCTCGCCGCCGTCGAGAACGGACCCCTGTCCGCCACGCAGTTCCACCCCGAGAAATCGGGGGAGGCCGGCATCCGCCTGCTCTCCAATTGGATCGGCGGGCTCCGCAGGGCTACTCTCTGAACTCGTGCCGTCCGCGGGAGCACCAGACACCGCCCGAACCCCGCGCCAGGAGCCATGAACGATTTCGCGTCCAGCCCGGAGCTGATCCTGCTTCCCGCCGTCGATGTCGCCGGGGGGAAGGCGGTCCGCCTCACCCAGGGTGAAGCCGGCAGCGAGACGAGTTACGGCGACCCCGTCGACGCCGCTCTCGAATGGGTCCGCCAGGGGGCCGCGTGGATCCACCTCGTCGACCTCGATGCCGCGTTCGGCCGGGGCAGCAACACCAAGGTCCTGCGCAAGGTCATCAACCAGGCCCGTGGCGTGCAGATCGAGCTGTCAGGCGGCATCCGCGACGACCGCTCCCTCGAGGCGGCGCTCGACAGCGGCGCGGCACGCGTGAACCTCGGCACCGCGGCGCTGGAGAACCCCGAGTGGGCCGCCGACGTGATCGGCCGCTACGGCGAGTCGGTCGCCGTGGGGCTGGACGTGCGCGGCACCACGCTCGCAGCGCGGGGATGGACCCGCGAGGGGGGCGACCTGTGGACGGTGCTCGACCGCCTCGAGGCCGCCGGGTGCAGCCGGTACGTCGTGACCGACGTCACCAAGGACGGCACCCTGCGCGGACCCAACCTCGAACTGCTGCGCGAGGTGACCTCGCGCACGCCCAAGCCCGTCGTCGCGTCAGGCGGAGTGTCGAGCCTCGACGACATCGCGGCGCTGCGCGAGCTCGTCCATCTGGGCGTCGAGGGCGCGATCATCGGCAAGGCCCTGTACTCGGGCGCATTCACCCTCGCCGAAGCCCTGGACGTGGCCGGACGGTGACCTCGCACGGCGATTCCGCCGGTGTGCCCTGGGAGGGGCGCAGCTTCGACGCGAATCCGCACGCGTCCGATGACGGCTCCGCCGACCCCGCGCTGGCCGCCGCACTGGCGTCCTTCCGCGCCGGCCACGGGTCGCAGCAGCAGGTCGTCGATGCCGTGCGCCGCGCTCGGCTGCTCATCCCGCTCGTCGCCGAGAAGGGCGACGCCGGTATCGGCGCGCACGACCTGCCCGTCGACAAGACCCAGGAGCTCGCCATCGCGACGGTGGCGGCGCCGGACGGTCGTCGTGTGCTGCCGGTCTTCACCGCGGTCGACACCATGGCGCGGTGGGATGCCGCGGCACGGCCGATCCCGGCGGACGGGCGGCGCGTGGCACTGTCGGCCTCGGCGGACGACACCGACCTGGTCGTCATCGACCCCGGCTCCGACACCGAGTTCGTGCTGCGTCGTCCCGCGGTGTGGGCGATCGCACAGGACCAGCCCTGGGAGCCTGCGGCGACCTCGCCCGAGGTGTTCGCCGGCCTGCAGGAGAGCATCGGCGGTGAGCTCGCCGTGCTCGACCTCGCCGTCGAGCAGGGCGATCCGCAGGCGCGCCTGCGCGGTCCCGAGCTGATCGTGCGCCTCCACCTCATCCAGGGCTTGGAGCCCGACGAGCTGGATGCCGTGCTCGCACGTCTGGCGAAGCGGTGGTCGTCCGATGACCGCATCGCCGTGCTCGTCGACTCGCTGACCGTCAAGCTGGTGCGGGCCGGCTGATCCGGATCGGCCCTTGCGGCACCTCCGACGCCGGGCCAGGATCGCGAGCGGAGGTGCACCATGACCGAGGGTGAACGGGACGGCTACGCGCCGTTCGAGGGCGCGCTGGATGCCGCGCATGCGCACGCGCGCCACTGGCTGACCACGAGGGACGAACGGCCGATCCGCCCCGACACCGACATCGACGGCATGCTCGCCCGCATCGACCGCACGCTCGCCGATGCGGGGCGCGATGCGGCATCCGTCGTCGACGAGCTGGCTGAGATCGCCGAGCCCGGGCTCATCGCGATGGGCTCGCCGCGGTTCTACGGCTTCGTGATCGGCGGGGCCTACCCGGCCGCGGTGGGCGCCGACTGGCTGGTGTCCGCCTGGGACCAGAACACCGGCTCGCGTCAGCCCACGCCCGCTGTCGCAGCGCTGGAGGAGGTCGCCGGCGCGTGGCTGCTCGACCTGCTGGGACTGCCCGAGCGCAGCGGCGTCGGCTTCGCCACCGGGGCCTCGGCGGCGAACTTCGCGTGTCTTGTGACGGCGCGCGATGCCGTGCTCCGCGACCGCGGCTACGACGCGTCGACGGGCGGTCTGCAGCAGGCGCCCCGCATCCGGCTGCTCGCCGGATCGGCCGTGCACACGTCGGTGGTGCTCGCCGGCCGGCTGGCGGGGCTGGGCGCGCCCGAGGTCGTCGGCGCAGACCGTGAGGGGCGCATCGACGTCGCGGGGCTGGAGCACGCGCTCGCCACCGACACCGGGGCCGCCACGATCGTCGCGCTGCAGGCGGGCGATGTGCACTCCGGCGCCTTCGACGACTTCGTCTCAGCGATCGCGGTCGCCCACGAGGCCGGAGCGTGGGTGCACGTCGACGGCGCGTTCGGGCTGTGGGCCGCGGCGAGCCCGCGGCTGCGTCACCTCGCCGAGGGCGTCGACGGTGCCGACTCGTGGGCGACCGACGCCCACAAGACACTCAACGTCCCCTACGACTGCGGGGTCGCCATCGTGCGCGACGAGGCGGCGATGGCGGCGTCTCTCGGCGCCCATGCCGCCTACCTGCCCGCGGTCGCCGCCGTTCCCGATCCGTACGATCGGGTGCCCGAACTCTCGCGGCGGGCGCGGGGGGTGCCGGTGTGGGCGGCCCTGCGCGCGCTGGGCCGAGACGGCGTCGCCGGCCTCGTGGACGGCCTGGCAGGTGCGGCATCCGCGCTCGCCGATGGATTCCGCGCCCTCGACGGGCTCGAAGTGCTCAACGACGTGGTCTTCACGCAGGTGTGCCTGGCCGCGAGCACCGACGAGCAGACGCTCGCCCTGGGGGAGTGGCTGCGCGACGAGGGCACCGTCTGGGCATCGTCATCGCACTGGAACGGTCGTGCCGTGGTGCGATTCGCCGTGAGCAACCACGGCACCGACGCCGAGGCGGTGCGCCGCACGCTCGATGCCGTCGCCCGCGGAGCGGCGGCCGTCGGAGGGCTCGATACACCGCGCCTGCGGCGCGGCGCGGCTCCTGAGTAGGAGCGTGCCGCGTGTATCGAGGGCGACCCTGCCGCGTCAGGTGACGGGGCCGGTCCACTTCTCGCCGGGACCCTGACCGATCGCGTCGGGGATGACCGATGCCTCGCGGAAGGCGAGCTGCAACGACCTCAGGCCGTCGCGCAGCGACCGCGCGTGCATGTCGCTGATCTCGGGCGCGCCCGCGGTGATGAGCCCGGCGAGCGCGTTGATCAGCTTGCGTGCTTCGTCGAGATCGGTCTGGTTCTCGGGGTCGTCGGCCAGCCCGACCTTCACGGCCGCGGCGCTCATGAGGTGCACCGCGGTCGTGGTGATGACCTCCACGGCGGGCACATCCGCGATGTCGCGGGTGGCGGATGCGGCCGCTTCGGCTTCGCGGTCCCACCGGGCCTGGCGGTCTTCCTCAGTCTGCGGGCTGCCGCCCGAGTCCGGAATCGTCGTCACGGGCATCCCTCTGCTAAACTATGGCGGGCTCCGGAGCGTTCTGCTCCGGAAACAAAGAGGATCGAATCCCACCCGCGCTTGCCGCTTCAGGCTACCGGGTCTCGCGCTCCGCCCCGAATCGCTCTGCGTCGGGGTCGTCAGGGTGCGGAAGCCGGCGCTCGAGCGTCGTGCCGGGTGGAGTCGATCCCCGGCCGCGACGCATCCCGTGTCGCGGCGGCACATCCGCACGAAGAGGAGTTCCGCATCAGCGATCCCCGCATCAATGAGCGCATCCGCGTGCCCGAGGTCCGACTCGTCGGGCCGAACGGCGAGCAGGTCGGCATCGTCCGGCTCGAAGTCGCTCTGCGTCTGGCACAGGAGGCCGACCTCGACCTGGTCGAGGTCGCTGCCAATTCGAAGCCCCCGGTGGCCAAGATCATGGACTACGGGAAGTTCAAGTACGAGGCCGCTCAGAAGGCCAAGGAAGCCCGTCGCAATCAGGCCAACACCGTCCTCAAAGAGGTGCGGTTCCGTCTGAAGATCGAGGCCCACGACTACATCACCAAGCTCAAGCGCGCCGAGGGCTTCCTCAAGGCGGGCGACAAGGTGAAGGCCATGATCCTCTTCCGCGGCCGCGAGCAGTCCCGCCCCGAGCAGGGCGTGCGCCTGCTGCGCAAGTTCGCCGAGGACGTCGCCGAGTACGGCACGGTCGAGTCGAACCCCACGATCGACGGCCGCAACATGACGATGGTGATCGCACCGCACAAGAACAAGTCCGAGGCGAAGGCGGAGCAGAACGCTCAGCGCGCCGCCAACCGCGAGGCCGCGCGTTCGGCGCGCACCGCCCCCGACGGGTCCGAGTAGGACCCCCGCACGCTCCCGCCGAAGAGTGGGGTACGACTCCCGCCCGGCGGGACGCACAACGAAGGAAGAAGAAGATGCCGAAGCAGAAGACCCACTCGGGCTCCAAGAAGCGCTTCAAGGTCACCGGTACTGGCAAGCTCAAGAAGCAGCAGGCCGGTATGCGCCACAACCTCGAGGGCAAGTCGAGCCGCCGCACCCGTCGCCTGAATCAGGACCAGGTGCTGTCGAAGGCCGACACCAAGGTCGCAAAGAAGCTCCTCGGGCGCTGACGCGCGCGAGTGCAGGTTAGGAACGAAACGAAATGGCTAGAGTCAAGCGGGCCGTCAACGCCCACAAGAAGCGTCGCGTCATCCTCGAGCGCGCCTCCGGTTACCGGGGTCAGCGCTCGCGTCTGTACCGCAAGGCGAAGGAGCAGGTCACCCACTCCCTCGTCTACGCGTACCGCGACCGCCGCAAGCGCAAGGGCGACTTCCGTCGCCTGTGGATCCAGCGCATCAACGCCGCGAGCCGCCAGAACGGTCTCACCTACAACCGCTTCATGCAGGGCCTGGGCCTTGCCGGCGTGCAGGTCGACCGTCGCATGCTGGCCGAGCTGGCCGTCAACGAGCCGGCGACGTTCGCGTCGCTCGTCGAGACCGCCAAGAAGGCGCTGCCCGAGAACGTCAACGCCGCCAAGACCGCGTAACGCGCTCTCCCGCTCGCCAAGGGGCGTCCTCCTCGTGAGGGCGCCCCTTGCGCATGCCTAGACTGAAGGCGTGCTGGAGAACCCCCGGTCGCCGCGCGTGCGCGCCGTCGCCAAGCTCACCAAGCGCAGCGCGCGCCAGGAGACGGGCCTGTTCCTGCTCGAAGGCCCGCAGGCTGCCCGCGAGGTGATCGCCTACCGCGCCGACTCGGTGGTCGAGCTGTTCGCGACGCCGACGGCGCTCGAAAAGCACGGCGACGTGCGCGACGCAGCTCGGGATGCCGACATCGAGGTGGTCTTCGCGAGCGAAGACGTCATCGACGCGATGGCCGACACCGTCACCCCGCAGGGGATCGTGGCGGTCGCGCGTCAGACCCCGACGAGCGTGCGCGATGTGTTCGCGGCATCCCCTCGACTCGTGGCGATCTGCGAGCAGGTGCGCGACCCGGGCAACCTCGGCACGATCATCCGCGCCGCGGATGCCGCCGGAGCCGACGCGGTCGTCCTCACTGGACGCACGGTCGACCCGTACAACCCCAAGGTCGTACGCGCGACGACCGGCTCGCTGTTCCACCTGCCGATCGCCGTCGGCATCGACTTGGCGACCGCGGTGGAGCGAGCGCACGCCGCCGGCGTCCGCGTCATCGCGGCGGACGTCGATGGCGAGGACTTCCTCGCCCGGCGCAGCGTGCTCGCCGAGCCGACGGCGTGGCTGTTCGGCAATGAGGCGCGCGGACTCGACGACGACGCGCTCGCGCTCGCCGATGTGTCGGTGCGGCTGCCGATCTACGGTCGCGCCGAATCGCTGAACCTCGCGACCGCGGCCAGCGTCTGTCTCTACGAGACGGCCTTCGCCCAGCGCGCGGCGTCGCGCGGGTGAGCCGTTCCGCGCCTGTTACGACTCGGTAAAGGTCGCGTCAACCTTCGTGTATCGCCGGGGTGGCCATGCCAGGCTGGCGGAATGGCGACACCGGATGCCCCTGCTCCCGCGCCGCGCACGTCGAACATCAATGTGCGACGTGGCGAGCCGCTGGTCGTGATCGAGCACGTCGACAAGCACTTCGGCGACCTGCATGTGCTGCAGGACATCAACACCGTCGTCAACCGCGGCGAGGTCGTGGTCGTCATCGGCCCCTCGGGCTCCGGCAAGTCGACGCTGTGCCGTGCGATCAACCGCCTCGAGACCATCGACTCGGGCGTGATCCAGATCGACGGCGTGCCGCTGCCCGAGGAGGGCAGGGCCCTGGCGACGCTGCGCGCCGACGTGGGCATGGTCTTCCAGTCGTTCAACCTGTTCGCCCACAAGACGGTGCTCGAGAACGTCACACTCGGCCCGATCCGCGTTCGTGGGATGAAGAAGAAGGCCGCCGACGAGAAGGCGATGGCGCTGCTCGATCGCGTCGGCGTCGCCAACCAGGCCAAGAAGATGCCGGCCCAGCTCTCGGGCGGCCAGCAGCAGCGCGTGGCGATCGCCCGCTCGCTCGCGATGGACCCCAAGCTCATCCTCATGGACGAGCCGACCAGCGCACTCGATCCCGAGATGATCAACGAAGTCCTCGACGTCATGATCGGCCTCGCCGGCGACGGCATGACCATGATCGTCGTCACCCACGAGATGGGGTTCGCCCGCAAGGCAGCAGATCGAGTGCTGTTCATGTCGGACGGCGCCATCGTCGAAGAAGCCGCACCCGACGAGTTCTTCACCAATCCTCAGAGCGAGAGGGCCAAGGACTTCCTGTCCAAGATCCTCGAGCACTGATGAGGATCGGCCGCGCGCGGCCGATCGCCGAAGGAACGGCCGCCACGAGCGGCCCGCACAGCAAAGGAACGAAGACATGAAACGAGTGAGACTTCCCCTCATCGCCCTGGCCGCGGCCGGTGCGCTCGCCCTCACCGCATGCGCGGGAGGCGGCGACACGCCCGCCGAGACCACCGCGCCCGAGGGCGAGGAGATGATGTTCGAGGAGGGCACCACCATGGCGGCCCTCAACGAGGCCGGCACCATCACCATCGGCACCAAGTTCGACCAGCCGCTGTTCGGCCTCATGAGCCCGTCGGGCACACCGGAGGGCTTCGACATCGAGATCGGCAAGATCATCGCCGGTCAGCTCGGCATCTCAGAGGACAACATCGAGTGGGTCGAGGCGATCTCGGCCAACCGCGAGCCGTTCATCGAGAACGGCGAGGTCGACATCGTGATCGCGACGTACACGATCAACGACACCCGCAAGGAGGCCGTCTCGTTCGCGGGTCCGTACTACATGGCGGGCCAGTCGATCCTGGTGCTCGCCGACAACGAGGACATCCAGAGCGAAGACGACCTCGTCGGCCAGCCGGTGTGCTCGGTGACCGGGTCGACCCCCGCCGAGAAGCTCGCCGAGATCGGCGCGGAGCCGGTGCTGACCGACGCCTATTCGAGCTGCCTCGAGCCGCTGCGCAACGGGCAGGTCGTCGCCGTGTCGACCGACAACGTCATCCTCGCGGGCCTCGCCGCCCAGAACGAGGGCGAGTTCAAGGTCGTCGGTGAGCCGTTCACCGAGGAGCCCTACGGCATCGGCCTCGCGCTGGACGACACCGAGTTCCGGATGTGGATCAACGACGTGCTCGAAGAGTCCTACGCCGACGGCAGCTACGAAGCCGCGTGGAACTCGACGGCGGGCACGGTCCTGCCGTACGTCGAGCCGCCGACACCCGACCGCTACTGATCGACCGGATGCCCCGGGGCCCGCGCCCCGGGGCATCCGCCCCAGCCCGCGACGAGAAAGGAGCGCCCGCCAGTGGAGCAGTACCTGAGTACGCTGCCCATCTTCTGGGAGGGCTTCCGGATGACGCTTCTGCTGCTCGTCGTCTCGGGAGTGCTCGCGCTGATCCTGGGGACGATCATCGCCGCGATGCGCATCTCGCCGGTCGCCTCACTGCGCGGGTTCGCCGCGATCTGGACCGAGATCGCCCGCAACACCCCCCTCACGCTGGTGTTCTTCTTCTTCACCGTCGTGGTGCCGTTCCTCGGCCTGCGAGTGGATTTCGTGCCGCTCGCGATGGCCGCGCTCGCGTACTACACCTCCCCGTTCGTCGCCGAGGCGCTGCGTTCGGGGATCAACGGCGTGCCGGTCGGGCAGGCCGAGGCCGCCCGCAGCATCGGGCTGGGCTTCGGGCAGACGGTCTCGCTGGTCGTCCTTCCCCAGGCCTTCCGCATGACCATCCCCCCGCTCATCAACGTCTTCATCGCCCTCACCAAGAACACCTCGGTGGCGGGCGGATTCTTCGTCTTCGAGCTGTTCGCCTCGACCCAGCGACTGGCCAACGCGAACGGGAACATGGTGATCGCCATCCTGCTGACCGCCGCCGGACTCTACCTGCTGGTCACCGTCCCGCTGGGACTTGCGGCCGCCCAGCTCGAGCGACGGCTGGTGGTGCAGCGATGACCGGCCCCAGCGTCCTCTTCGACGCCCCGGGACCCCGGGCGCGGCGCATCTCGCTCATCCTGTCGATCGTCGCGCTCGTCGCGATCCTCGCGGTGCTCGCATGGGTCATCGTCGAGCTGGCCACGCCCCGCATGTCGGGAGGCATCCAGGTGCCGGCGATCCTCGACCCGGTGCGGTGGGACATCTTCCTCGACCCCGTGGTGTGGGGATCGATCGGCCGCGGCGTCATCGCCACGCTGCAGGCAGCCGCTGTCGCGGCAGTCGGCGCTCTCGTGCTCGGTGTGGCCTTCTCGCTCATGCGGTCGTCCCAGATCGCCTGGGTGCGCATCCCGACCGCGTGGCTCATCGAGTTCCTGCGCGGCATGCCGGTTCTGCTGATGATGCTGTTCATCCTGCTGGTCGCCTCGACCGGCGCGTTCTGGGCGGTCGTCATCGCCCTGACGCTGTACAACGGCACGCTCATCGGCGAGGCGCTGCGCGCCGGGCTCGCATCGCTGCCGCGCGGCCAGCGCGAAGCGGCGCTGAGCGTGGGTATGCGCGAGTTCCAGTCGAAGATGCGGGTGGAGTTCCCCCAGGCGTTCCGCCAGATGCTGCCGATCATCATCGCGCAGCTCGTCGTGCTGCTCAAGGACACCTCGCTCGGCTACATCGTCGGCTACAACGAGCTCATCCGCACGATGATGAAGAACTTGGCGACCTTCTACGGCAACCGCTACCTGTTCTCGCTGTTCTTCGTCTGTCTGCTGATCTATCTGGCGATCAACCTGTCGCTGTCGTGGTTCGCGCGGTGGCTGTCGCGCCGCACGGCGAGCGGCGGACGCGTGGTCAAGACCGGCGAGGCCGATCCCGGAACCGCCGACCCGACCTCGTCGATCCGGCTGGCCGACGCCGACGCGGACGCCGAGGAGTCACGGGGGCGCGGCGGGTCGTAGACTCGTCTCTCGTGTCCGACGCGCTCGAGAACCCCCCGATCACACCCGAGGCGGTGGATGCCGCTGTGCAGGCCGCGCTGGCGGCGATCGCCGCCGCATCCGGTACCGCCGAGCTGAAGGCGGCCCGCGCCGCGCACACCGCCGAGGGCTCGCCGCTGGCGAAGCTCAACGCGCGGATGCGCGAGGTGCCGCCCGAGCAGAAGGCCGAGTTCGGCAAGCTCGTCGGACAGGCCCGGGGCCGCGTGAACCAGGCTCTCTCGGCGCGCGAGGAGGAGCTCGCCGCGGCCGAGACCGCCGCGAAGCTCGAGGCCGAGCGAATCGATGTGACGGCGCTGCCGCAGCGCGCCCGCGTCGGGGCGCGGCATCCGATCTCGCTCCTGCAGGAGGAGATCAGCGACATCTTCGTCGGGATGGGATGGGAGATCGCCGAAGGACCCGAGCTCGAACACGAGTGGTTCAACTTCGACGCCCTGAACGTCGACCCCGATCACCCGGCGCGCACTGAGCAGGACACGTTCTACGTCGACCCGGTCACGCGCCATCTCGTCCTGCGCACCCAGACCAGCCCGGTTCAGATGCGATCGATGCTCGAGCGGGATATCCCGATCTACGTCCTGTCGCCTGGAAAGGTCTACCGCACGGACGAGTTCGATGCGACGCACCTTCCGGTGTTTCATCAGTTCGAGGGACTCGTCGTCGATAAGGGCATCACGATGGCGCACCTGAAGGGCACGCTCGACCATGCCGCGCGCGTGCTGTTCGGTCCTGAGGCGAAGACGCGCTTCCGCGCGAACTACTTCCCGTTCACCGAGCCGTCGGCCGAGCTCGATCTGTGGCACCCGACCTTCAAGGGCGGAGCGCGGTGGATCGAGTGGGGCGGCTGCGGCATGATCAACCCCAACGTGCTGCGCGCGGCCGGCATCGACCCCGAGGAGTACTCGGGCTTCGCGTTCGGCATGGGCATCGAGCGCACGCTGATGTTCCGCAGCGACGTGCAGGACATGCGCGACATGGCCGAGGGCGATGTGCGCTTCAGCGAGCAGTTCGGGATGGTGGTGTGATGCGCGTTCCGCTCTCCTGGCTGCGCGAGTACGTCGACGTTCCGGCCGAGGCGACCGCCGAGGATGTCCTCGCCGCGCTGGTGTCGGTCGGCTTCGAGGAGGAGGACGTCCACGGCTTCGACCTCGAGGGGCCGATCGTCGTCGGCGAGGTGGCCTCGTTCGTCGAAGAGCCGCAGTCGAACGGCAAGACGATCCGGTGGTGCCAGGTCGACGTGGGCGAGGCCCACGGCGGCGTGCGCGGCATCGTGTGCGGCGCTCGCAACTTCTTCGCCGGCGACAAGGTCGTCGTGACCCTGCCCGGTTCGGTGCTGCCCGGTCCGTTCCCGATCGCGGCGCGCAAGACCTACGGACATGTCTCGGACGGCATGATCGCCTCGGCGAAGGAGCTCGGCCTCGGCGAGGAGCACTCCGGCATCCTGCGCCTGGTCGAACTCGGCGTCGACGCGCCGGTCGGCACCGACGCGATCGCGCTGCTCGGGCTCGACGACGTCGCGGTCGACATCAACGTCACCCCCGATCGGGGCTACGCGCTGTCGGTGCGCGGCGTCGCGCGCGAGTACGCGCACGCCACCGGTGCCGCGTTCCGCGACCCCGGCCTGCGGGAGTGGGACGAGCTGCGGCATCCGCGCGAGGGCTTCCCGGTCATCGTCGACGACCAGGCGCCGATCCGGGGCCGCGCGGGTGCGTCCGAGTTCGCGGTGCGCATCGTCCGCGACGTCGACCCGACCCGCCCGACGCCCGCGTGGATGACCACGCGGCTGACGCTGGCCGGCATCCGCTCGCTGGGTGTGCTCATCGACATCACCAACTATGTGATGCTCGAACTCGGCCAGCCGATCCACGGCTACGACCTCGATCGGCTGCGCGGCGGCATCACCGTGCGCCGCGCGACGCACGGCGAGAAGCTCGAGACCCTCGACGGCAAGGTGCGCACCCTCGATCCCGAAGACCTGCTCATCACCGACGGGTCGGGACCGATCGGCCTCGCGGGTGTCATGGGCGGCGGCACGACCGAGATGGGCGACCAGACGCGCAACGTGCTCATCGAGGCGGCGACGTTCGACCCGACCTCGATCGCCCGCACCGCCCGCCGGCACAAGCTGCCGAGCGAGGCATCCCGCCGGTTCGAGCGCGGCGTCGACCCGCTCGTGCCCTTCGTGGCCGCGCGCCGCGTGGCCGACCTCATGGTCGAGTACGCGGGCGGCACGCTCGACGAGACCGTCGGCGGCGCGCTGTTCACCGAGTACCGCGAGCGCACGATCGCGCTGCCCGCCGGGTTCGTCTCCGGCCTCATCGGCGTCGACTACACCGACGGCGAGATCACCGGCTCGCTCGAGACGATCGGCTGCGACGTGGTCGCCGAGGGCGACGCCGGCTGGCGGGTCATCCCGCCGTCGTGGCGACCGGACCTCACCGACAAGTGGACGCTCGCCGAAGAGGTCGCCCGCATCACCGGCTACGACCGCATTCCGTCGGTGCTGCCGCTGCCCCCGTCGGGGCGCGGCCTCACCGCCGCTCAGCGTGGCCGTCGACGTGTCGCGAACGCCCTTGCGGCCGCCGGGCTCGTCGAGACCCCGTCGTTCCCGTTCACCACCGAGGAGCAGAACGCCCTGCACGGCTCGCCGTCGGACGGGCATCTGCCGTCGGTGAAGCTCGCCAACCCGCTCGACGGCCTGACGCCGTTCCTGCGACGCTCGCTGCTTCCCGGCCTGCTGCAGGTCGCCCATCGCAACGTGTCGCGCGGCTTCACCGACCTCGCGCTGTTCGAGACCGGCACGGTCTTCCTGCCCGAGCCCGGCGTCGAATACGGAACGGCATCGGTTCCCCCCCTCGCAGTGCGCCCGGATGCCGGAACGCTGAGCGAGCTCGACGAGTCGATTCCGCCGCAACCGCGCGTGCTCGCCCTGCTGCTGACCGGCAATCGCGTCGCCAAGCAGCCGGGTGTCGCGCCCGAGCCGGTCGACCTCGCGGACGCCCTCGACGCCGTGCGCGTCGCCGCGGCGGCGGCAGGGATCACGGTCGACGCGCGCCAGACGACGCGCGCCGCGCTGCACCCGGGCCGCACGGCGGCGCTGTTCGCGGGTGAGACCGAGCTGGGCTACGTCGGAGAGGTGCATCCCGACGTCGTCGCCGACGCCGAGTTGTCGGGGCGCGTCGTGGTCGCCGAACTCTTCCTCGACCGGATGCTCTCGCTGGCGGGCGACAGGGTCGTGGCGGCGTCGCTGTCGGGCCTGCCCGCGGCGACGCAGGACGTGTCGCTCGTCGTGCCCGCCGAGGTGCCGGCCGGCGACGTGCGCGCCGCGCTCGTCGCCGGCGCGGGCGAGCTGCTCGAGTCGCTGCGCCTCGTCGACGACTACCGCGGGCCCGGCGTCGAGGCGGGCACCAAGAGCCTCACGTTCGCGCTGCGCTTCCGCGCCCCCGATCGCACGCTGACCGCCGCCGAGGCGACCGAGGCGAAGCTGGCCGGCGTCGCCGTGGCATCCGAGCGCTTCGGCGCGACCCTGCGCGAGTAGGCGTCGCTCCGCCACCCCCTCCCCGTACCGAGCGGACGAGAATGCTCGCCCATCGGGCCGATCGGCGTGCATTCCTGTCCGCTCGGCAGGGGTGATGAGAGACCGTGGCAGGGCAGGATGGGGGCATGACCGACGTGCTCGTGCTGGGCGGAACCGGATGGCTGAGCGGCCTGACCGCGCGACGGTGGCGGGATGCCGGAGCATCCGTCACCTGTCTCGCACGCGGGTCGCATCCCGCACCCGAGGGCACCACCCTCGTGGTGGGCGACCGCGACGCGGCCGACGCCTATGCGGGTGTCGCCGACCGTGATTGGGACGAGGTCGTCGACGTGTCGCGCGACGCCGGGCAGGTGGCATCCGCTGTCGCCGCCCTTGCGGACCGCACCGCGCATTGGACGTTCGTGTCGACGATCTCGGTGTACGCCGACGACGACGCGCCGGGCGCCGACGAGACCGCGCGGCTGCTGCCTCCGCTGCGTCCGGGCGACGAGTACGATTACGGCCGCGCCAAGGTCGCCGCCGAGGCCGCGGTGCGCGACGGCGTCGGCGACCGTGTCGCGATCATCCGGCCGGGACTCATCGTCGGGCCGGGCGACCCCACCGACCGGTTCGGGTACTGGGTGTCTCGCCTCGCGCTGGCCGGTGACGGCCCCGTGCTCGCGCCGGACGGCGAGGGGCGCTCGGTGCAGGTCATCGACGTCCGCGACCTGGCCGACGCGCTCGTGCGCGTGGGGGAGGACCGTCGGGTCGGCGTCGCCAACGCGACCGGATCGCCGATGCCGTTCGACGCGTTCCTGCAGGATGCCGTCGAAGCGGCGGGCTTCGCCGGCGCGCTGCTGCGGGCATCCGATGAGTGGATGCTCGCGCACGAGGTCGCCTACTGGATGGGGCCGCGCTCGCTGCCGCTGTGGCTGCCCGCCGACATGATCGGCTTCGCGACGCGAGACACCGCCGCGTACGGCGCGCTCGGCGGCAGGATCCGGCCGATCGCCCAGACCCTGCGCGACACTCTCGCCGACGAGCGCACGCGCGGACTGGACCGCGCACGCGCGTCGGGTCTGTCGCGCGCCGACGAACTCGCCCTCATCGCCGAACTGCCGCACTTCTGAGCGGATTTGCGGATGCCGCAGAGCGGTCGCTAGGGTCGGCGCATGCCTTCGGCGATCACCGGTTCCACGACGCTCCGTCCGAGCGCCGTTCCCGCGCGCCGGCGTCTGGGCGGCCGCCGACTCTAGGCGGCGCCGCACGCGGTCCCTCCGGGACCGGGCGCGGGCGTCGCCGCCTCTGGCCCCGTGACCCAGACCCTAAGGTGGAATCCATGACGTATTCGGTCGCCGTCTCCGGCGCATCCGGCTATGCGGGCGGTGAGATCCTGCGGATCCTCGCCGCACACCCCGACGTCGACATCCGCACCGTGACCGCGCACTCGAACGCCGGTCAGCCGCTGCTCGCGACGCAGCCGCATCTGCGCTCGCTCGCGCACCTCACCCTGCAGGAGACCACGCCCGAGGTGCTGGCGGGTCACGACATCGTGTTCCTCGCCCTGCCGCACGGCCAGTCGGGTCAGTACACCGACGCCCTCGCCGACACCGCGCTCGTGATCGACGCGGGCGCCGACCACCGCCTCGCCTCGGAGCAGGACTGGGACGCGTTCTACGGCGGCGACTTCCACGAGCCGTGGACCTACGCCGTGCCCGAGCTGCCGATCGGCGGCGGCACCAAGCAGCGCGAGCGTCTGGTCGGGGCCTCGCGCATCGCCGCACCCGGCTGCAACGCGTCGACCGTCTCGCTGTCGCTCGCACCGGGCGTCGCCGCCGGGGTGATCGACCCGTCCGACATCGTGACGGTGCTCGCCGTCGGCCCCTCGGGTGCGGGCAAGAGCCTCAAGCCGAACCTGCTCGCCAGTGAGATCCTCGGCACCGCGAACCCGTACGCGGTCAGTGGCACCCACCGGCACATCCCCGAGATCCGGCAGGCGCTCGCGGCAGCACTCCCCGTCGCCGCTGCGGAACACACGCCGAGCGACGTGACGTGGACCTCCACCGCCGACGCGATCCGCATCTCGTTCACCCCCGTGCTCGTGCCCATGGCCCGCGGCATCCTCGCCACCTCCACCGCCCCGATCGCGACCGACGCGACCGACGCCGAGATCCGGGGTGCGTGGGAGTTCGCCTACGGCGACGAGACGTTCGTGCAGCTGCTGCCGGCGGGCCAGTTCCCCCGCACCGCCGATGTGCTGGGCGCCAACACGGCGCTCATGGGACTCGCCATCGACCGGGCCGCGAACCGCGTCGTCGTGGTGACCGCCGTCGACAACCTGGTGAAGGGCACCGCCGGTGCCGCCGTGCAGTCCATGAACCTCGCGCTGGGCCTGCCCGAGGCCACCGCCCTCACCGTGAACGGAGTCGCACCGTGAGCGTCACCGCAGCCCAGGGCTTCGAGGCGGCCGGCGTCGCCGTCGGCCTGAAGTCGACCGGCAAGCCCGACGTCGCCGTCGTCGTCAACCGCGGGCCGAGCAAGGCCGCAGCCGCGGTCTTCACCAGCAACCGCGCCAAGGCGAACCCGATCATCTGGTCGCAGCAGGCGGTCGCCGACGGCGTGGTCGAGGCCGTGGTGCTCAACTCGGGCGGTGCCAACTGCTTCACCGGAACGTTCGGCTTCCAGACCACCCATCAGACCGCCGAGAAGGCCGCCGAGCTTCTCGGCGTGAGCGCCGGCGATGTGCTGGTGTGCTCGACCGGCCTCATCGGAACCGGCGACGAGGTCTTCCGCGCGAAGGTGCTCGCCGGCACCGGGCAGGCGATCGCCGCCCTCTCGGCCGATGGGGGAGTCGCGGCATCCGAGGCCATCATGACCACCGACTCGCGCGCCAAGCGCGCCGTCGAGAGCCGCCACGGCTGGACGATCGGCGGCATGGCCAAGGGCGCCGGGATGCTCGCGCCGGGCCTGGCCACGATGCTGGTCGTGATCACGACCGACGTCGAGCTCACCGCGGACGAGCTCGACACCGCGCTGCGCCGCGCGACCCGGGTCACGTTCGACCGGCTCGATTCCGACGGATGCATGTCGACCAACGACCAGGTGACCCTGATGGCCAGCGGCGCCAGCGGCATCCGCCCCGACCTCGACGAGTTCGCGTCGGCGCTCACCGAGGTGTGCCAGAGCCTCGCCGAGCAGCTGCAGGCCGACGCCGAGGGCGCGAGCCACGACATCCGCATCCAGGTCGTGAACGCCGCCGACGAGGACGACGCCGTCGCCGTCGGCCGCTCGGTGGCGCGCAACAACCTGTTCAAGGCGGCGATCTTCGGCAACGATCCCAACTGGGGCCGCGTGCTCGCCGCGATCGGCACGACGGATGCCGCGTTCGACCCGTACGACGTGGACGTGTGGATGAACGGGGTGCGGGTGTGCACCGCCGGCGGACCGGATGCTCCGCGCGAGGCCGTCGACCTCGCCCCCCGCGAGACCCTCGTCGTCATCGACCTCAAGGTGGGCGACGCGTCGGCCGCGATCCTCACCAACGACCTGACCCACGACTACGTCCACGAGAACAGCGCGTATTCCTCATGACCGACATCCAGGACACCGATCCCGCCGAGGCTTCGGCGAAGGCGGCGACGCTCATCGAGTCGCTGCCGTGGATGCGACGGTTCCGCGACCGGATCATCGTCGTCAAGTACGGCGGCAACGCGATGGTCAGCGAGGAGCTGCAGGAGGCGTTCGCGGCCGACATCGCCTACCTGCGCTATGCCGGTGCCCAGCCCGTCGTCGTGCACGGCGGCGGCCCGCAGATCTCGACCATGCTCGATCGGCTGGCCATTCCCAGCGAGTTCAAGGGCGGCTACCGCGTGACCTCCACCGAGGCGATCTCGGTGGTGCGCATGGTGCTCACCGGGCAGATCAATCCGCAGCTGGTCGCGAAGATCAATGCACACGGGCCGCTGGCGGCCGGTCTCAGCGGAGAGGATGCCGGACTCTTCGGCGGTCGTCGCCGGGGCGTCGTGCTCGACGGGGTCGAGCACGACCTGGGCAGCGTGGGCAACGTCGTCGAGGTCGACCCGCAGCCGGTGCTGGACCAGCTGGCGGCCGGTCGCATCCCGGTCGTGTCGTCGATCGCCCCCGATCTCGACCAGCCGGGGCATTCGCTGAACGTCAACGCGGATGCCGCGGCGGCGGCGCTCGCGGTCGCGCTGCGCGCGTCGAAGCTGGTCGTTCTCACGGATGTCGCGGGGTTGTACGCCGACTGGCCGAACCGCGACTCGCTGGTGTCGCACATCACCTCCACGCAGCTGCGCGAGATGATGCCCGGGCTCGAGTCGGGCATGATCCCGAAGATGCAGGCGTGCCTGGACGCCGTCGAGGGCGGTGTCGACAAGGCCGCGATCATCGACGGCCGCGTCGCGCACTCGGTGCTGGTCGAGATCTTCACGAGCAAGGGCATCGGCACGGAGGTGGTCGAGGGATGACGTGGCAGGACGACGCCGGACGCGACCTGGTGCGCAGCTTCGGTCCGCGCATGCAGCAGTTCGTGCGCGGCGAAGGCGCCTATCTGTGGGATGCCGACGGCAAGCGCTACCTCGATTTCCTGGCCGGGATCGCCGTCACCTCGCTCGGGCACGCGCATCCGGTCTTCGTCGAGGCGATCTCGCAGCAGGCGGCCACCCTCGCGCACGTGTCCAACTACTTCGCGACACCTCCGCAGCTGCGTCTGGCCGCCCGCCTCAAGCGTCTCGCCGGCACGGGTGAGACCGGCCGGGTCTACTTCGGCAACTCCGGCGCCGAGGCCAACGAGGCCGCCTTCAAGCTCGCCCGCCTGCACGGCGGCGCCGAGCGCCCCCGCATCCTCGCGCTCACCGACGCGTTCCACGGCCGCACGATGGGCACGCTCGCGCTGACCGGCAAGGCGTCGATGCAGGAGCCGTTCCTGCCGATGACCCCCGGCGTCGAGTTCCTCGAGACCTCGGTCGCAGCGCTCGAGTCGGCGATCGACGACCGCGTGGCCGCGCTCATCGTCGAGCCGATCAAGGGCGAAGCCGGTGTCATCGACCTGCCGCAGGGCTACCTGCGGGCAGCACGCGAGCTGACCGAGCGGCACGGCGCGCTGCTGATCGTGGACGAGATCCAGACAGGGGCGGGTCGCACCGGCGCATGGTTCGCGTTCCAGCACGCGGGCATCACGCCCGACGCGATCACCGTCGCCAAGGGGATCGGCGGCGGCTTCCCGATCGGAGCGCTCATCACGTTCGGCGAGGCGAGCGAACTCTTCTATCCCGGCACGCACGGGTCGACGTTCGGCGGCAACGCCCTCGGCACCGCGGTCGCCGACGCCGTGCTCGCCGAGATCGAGCGCGCCGATCTGCTCGCGAACGCGATCGAGCGCGGAGCGCAGCTGCGAGCGGCGATCGACGGCCTCGACTCGCCGATCGTCGACGGATGCCGCGGACGCGGGCTGCTCATCGGCGTCGCACTGAGGCATCCGGTCGCGAAGGCCGTGGTGGCCGCCGCGCAGGAGCACGGACTCATCATCAACGCGCCGAACGACGCCACGATCCGTCTCGTGCCGGCGCTGAACATCGGCGACGTCGAGGTGGACGAGTTCGCGCAGCTGTTCCAGGCATCCCTGCGCACCGTCGAAGATTCACTGCTGCTGGATGCCGCCACCGAGGGAGCCGACGCATGACCCGCCACCTGCTCAGAGACGACGACCTCAGCCCCGCCGAGCAGGCCGAGATCCTCGACCTCGCCGTCGCGCTGAAGAAGGACCGGTGGAAGCTCAAGCCCCTCGCAGGTCCCCAGACGGTGGCGGTGATCTTCGACAAGTCCTCGACGCGCACGCGCGTGTCGTTCGCGGTCGGCATCGCCGACCTCGGTGGTACGCCGCTGATCATCTCGACGGCGAACAGTCAGCTGGGCGGCAAGGAGACGCCGTCCGACACCGCGCGGGTCATGGAACGCCAGGTGGCGGCGATCGTGTGGCGCACGTACGCGCAGTCGGGTCTGGAGGAGATGGCCGAGGGCACGCGGGTGCCGGTGATCAACGCGCTCAGCGACGACTTCCACCCGTGCCAGCTGCTGGCCGATCTGCTGACGATCACCGAGCACAAGGGCGAGCTCGCGGGGCTGACGCTCTCGTTCTTCGGTGACGGCCGCTCGAACATGGCCCACTCGTACATGCTCGCCGGCGTCACGGCGGGCATGCACGTGCGGGTCGCCTCGCCCGAGGCCTACGCCCCGCGCGAGGACGTCGTCGCCGCCGCGGATGAGCGCGCGGCGGAGACCGGCGGTTCGGTGACCCTCTACACCGACCCGAACGAGGCGGCCGCCGGGGCGGACGTCATCGTCACCGACACGTGGGTGTCGATGGGCAAGGAGGAGGAGAAGCTCGCGCGGCTGCGCGACCTCGGCGATTACAAGGTGACGCAGGAGCTGATGTCGCTGGCCGATGAGGGCGCCATCTTCATCCACTGCCTGCCCGCCGATCGCGGGTACGAGGTCGACGCCGAGGTGATCGACGGGCCCCAGAGCGTGGTGTGGGACGAGGCCGAGAACCGACTGCACGCCCAGAAGGCCCTGCTGGTGTGGCTGCTTCGGCAGGAGTGACGGATCCGGCTCCGGCGGCGGCCGCGACCGGCGGCCGTGCGCGCCTGCGCGAGAACTGGGAGCGGCTGACGGCACCCGGGCGGGTCGCCGGCGTCGATCTCGCGCGTGGGCTCGCCGTCATCGGGATGCTCGCGGCCCACCTGCTCTGGCTCGAGGAACCCGTCGTGCTGTTCGACCCGTCGTCGTGGGCGGCGGTGGCTGCGGGACGCTCGTCGATCCTGTTCGCGACGCTCGCGGGGGTGTCGATGGGGATCGTCAGCGGCGGAGCGACGCCGGTGCGCGGTGACAGTCTGCGCCGCGCGCGGGGGCGGCTGGCGGTGCGCGCCGGCATCCTGTTCGCCCTCGGGTTCGTCTTCGTCGCGCTGTCTCTGCCGGTGGTCGTCATCCTTCCGGCGTACGCGCTCATGTTCGTGGTGGCGCTGCCGTTCCTGCCGCTGCGCGCGCCGGCCCTGTTCGCGATCGCGGCCGCGCTGGCCGTCGTCACTCCCTTCATCCACGCCGGACTGGATCGACTGCCGTTCGCGCGCACGGTCGTCGGCCACGATCTGGGCTTGCTCGTGGGGTGGCACTACCCGTTCCTCGTGTGGATCGCGTTCGTGCTCGCGGGTCTAGCGGTCGCACGCGCCGGCGTGGCGCGGTTGCGGGTGCAGCTGTGGATGCTCGCGGGCGGGTCCGCGCTGGCGGTGCTCGGGTACGGGCTCGGCACCACGGGTGCGCCGCGGTCGGCCGAAGCGGGGTCGTACTGGGCGGATGTCTGGACGGCCCGGGCGCACTCGTCAGGACTGCTCGAGGTGATCGGGTCGGGTGGGTTCGCCCTCGCGACGCTCGCCGTCTGCCTGCTGGTGTGCCGCACGCCGCTGAAGTGGGTGGTGCTGCCGGTCCGGGCGACCGGCGCGATGCCCCTCACGGCCTATGTCGGCCAGCTCGTGGCCCTCGCCGTCGCGCTCGCGGTGTCGTTCGGCGAGCTGAGCGCGCTCGGGGCGCTGCGCGACCGCGACCCGTTCTGGGCGTTCGCGCTCGTGACCGTGGTCGCCTGCACCGCGTGGGCGCTCCTGGTCGGCCGCGGCCCGCTGGAGTGGCTGACGCACCGCGTCGAGCGCGCCGCCGCTCGGTAGGCTGGTGCGGTGAGTGACGAGAAGGCCGATGGCACCAACGAGGGCGCGCTGTGGGGCGCCCGCTTCGCATCCGGGCCGTCGCCCGAGCTGGCCGAGCTGAGTCGGTCCACCCACTTCGACTGGGATCTCGCTCTCTACGACATCCGCGGCTCGCACGCCCACGCCGAGGCGCTCGCGGCGGCCGGATACCTCGACGCCGATCAGGCCGCCCGCATGCACGCGGGGCTGGATGCCGTCGCGTCGACGGTCGCGGACGGCACCCTGCGTCCGGGTCCGGGCGACGAAGACGTGCATGGGGCGCTCGAGCAGGCGCTCATCGCCGCTGTCGGTCCCGAGCTCGGCGGCCGCCTGCGCGCCGGGCGCAGCCGCAACGACCAGATCGCGACCCTCGTGCGGTTGTACCTGCTCGACCACGCCGCCGTGATCGCGCGGGATCTGCTGCGGCTGATCGACGCCCTCGTGGCGCAGTCCGAAGCGCATCCGGATGCCGTCATGCCGGGCCGAACGCATCTGCAGCATGCGCAGCCCATCCTGCTGGCCCACCATCTGCAGGCCCATGCGTGGCCGTTGGTGCGCGATCTCGAGCGGTTGCGCGACTGGCGCGAGCGTGCGCGCGTGTCGCCGTACGGCGGGGGAGCGCTCGCGGGGTCCAGCCTGGGGCTCGACCCCGAGCTCGTCGCCCGTGAGCTCGGACTGAGTCGTCCGTCGGAGAACTCGCTCGACGGCACCGCGGCGCGAGACGTCGTCGCCGAGTTCGCGTTCGTGTGCGCGCAGATCGGGATCGACCTGTCGCGGCTGTCCGAGGAGATCATCCTGTGGAACACGCGCGAGTTCGGCTTCGTGACCCTCGACGACGGTTACTCGACGGGGTCGAGCATCATGCCGCAGAAGAAGAATCCCGACATCGCCGAGCTCGCGCGCGGCAAGTCGGGCCGCCTGGTCGGCAACCTGACCGGCCTGCTGACGATGCTCAAGGGTCTGCCGCTCGCGTACAACCGCGACCTGCAGGAGGACAAAGAGCCGATCTTCGACTCGGTCCGCACGCTCGAGGTGCTGCTGCCCGCCTTCACGGGCATGGTGGCGACGCTGCGGTTCGACACCGCGCGCATGGCCGAGCTCGCCCCACAGGGCTTCTCTCTCGCGACCGACGTCGCCGATTGGCTCGTGCGGCAGGGGGTGCCCTTCCGCGAGGCGCATGAGGTGTCGGGCGCCCTGGTGCGCGCGTGCGAGCAACGCGGCATCGGGCTCGAGGATGCCTCGGACGAGCTTCTCGCGCAGGTGTCGTCGCACCTGACTCCGGAGGTGCGGGCGGTGCTCACCGTCGCGGGATCCGTCGCCTCGCGCGCGGGTGCGGGTGGCACGGCGCCGGAGCGGGTTGCGGAGCAGCGTTCGGAGCTCATCGCCCGAGCACAGGACGCCGCGCACGCGTTCGTCGCCTGATAACGCGAAGAAATAAGCGTTTCACTTATATATCGCGGGTATAAGTGCTATCATCGCACCATGGTCGTCGCCGTGATCGCCGATATCGTCGGCTCCCGCACGCTGCCCGATCGATCGGCCGCGCAGCGTGCGATCGACGACGCCGTCGCGCGGGTGGAGCGCGACCTGCCCGTGTCACAGGCTCCGCTGACGCCGGTCGTCGGCGATGAGCTGCAGGGCAGGTACGGCGACCTGCCGGAGGCGCTGTCATCGCTGCTGCTGCTCAGACTGGCGCTGCCCGACGGCGTGGAGTGCCGGTTCGGCATCGGGATCGGCGCTGTCGGAGCCATCCCCAGCAGCGCCGGTCCGCTCAGCGATGGTCCGGCGTGGTGGGCCGCCCGCGCGGCGGTCGAAGCACTCGAAGCGAAACAGCGCCGCACGGTGCCTGGGGCGCGCACGTGGGTGGTCGCTGCCGACGACGAGTCCGAGCAGACGCGGGATGCCGCGACCTGGGCGAACGCCTACCTCCTGGCCCGCGACCGGCTGGTCTCCGAGATGAGCGAGCGCACGCGTCGCATCGCGTACCGGCGCTGTCTGGGGGAGACGCAGCAGAGCATCGCCCGCACCGAGGGCATCACCCAGCCCGCCGTCTCGCAGGCGCTGTCGAGCGCCGGCGGCTCCGAGGTCGTCGAAGGGTTCGCCCTGCTGACCGCTCGCGCCTGACAGCGCGCGCCCGAACCGCCGAGGTCACCCGCGGACGATCACCAGATCGCCAGGCGCACCAGTCCGCCGACGACGCACGCCCACAGCAGGCTCGCCAGCGTGCCGATGATGAAGCGCTCGCGCGCCGCCGGCGAGGCGAGCTCCGAGAAGCGGCCGATGCCCTTCACCGCCACGATCACGGCGATCGCCTCGGGGAAGCCGGCGACGATCGCGATGAGCGCGCCCAGACGCTCCAGATAGCCGATCGTGGTGCCGCCGCGCATCACCTCGTGCACGGCGTCCTCGCCGGAGCCGTCGGCGTCGTCGACCAGGATGCCGCCGTGGACGCCGTCGCGCACCGTGCCGTGGGTGGCGATGTCGAGCACGCGGCGGGTGATGGGGTCGCCGCCGAGGGCGGCCAGCGCGGTTCCGAGGGCGGCGAGCGCGAGCCCCACGACCAGGGGCACGTTCCACGGCAGGACGACCACGGCCAGCAGGCACAGCACGACGAGGATCGCGGCCGCCAGCAGCGGCAGGTTCGCCGGCCGGCGCAGGCTGATGGTCACCAGCACGAGCGCCGCGCACAGCGCGAGGAACAGGAACACCGACACCACTCCGACGATCACGGCCTCGGGCATGGTGACGATCATGGGCCCCAGTGTCGCACGGGCCTGCGACAGGACCGGCATCCACCCGCTGATAGCCTGGCACGCGTGCTGAACGCCCCCGTGAGCGCGACCGCCCCCGCCAACGACCCGACGTTCGACAACGTCTGGGACGAGCTGGTCTGGCGCGGACTCGTGCATGTGTCCACCGATCAGGATGCGCTGCGCGCGCTGCTGGCCGGAGACCCGATCACGTACTACTGCGGCTTCGATCCCACCGCGCCGAGCCTTCACCTGGGCAACCTCGTGCAGCTGCTGGTGCTGCGACGGCTGCAGCTGGCGGGCCATCGCCCGCTCGGTCTCGTCGGCGGATCGACCGGCCTCGTCGGCGACCCGGGCGGCCGCGACGCCGAGCGCGTGCTGAACCCGAAGGACGTCGTCGAGGAGTGGGTCGGCCGCCTGCGTGCGCAGGTCGAGCGGTTCCTCAGCTTCGAGGGCGACAACGCGGCGCTGATCGTCAACAACCTCGACTGGACGGCGCCGCTGTCGGCGATCGACTTCCTGCGCGACATCGGCAAGCACTACCGCGTCGGCACCATGATCAAGAAGGACGCCGTCAGTGCCCGGCTGAACTCCGAGGCGGGCATCAGCTACACCGAGTTCAGCTACCAGATCCTGCAGGGGCTGGACTACCTCGAGTTGTTCCGTCAGTACGGCTGTGTGCTGCAGACCGGCGGCAGCGACCAGTGGGGGAATCTCACCAGCGGCGTGGATCTCATCCACCGGGTCGAGGCGACGTCGGTGCACGCGATCGGCACGCCGCTGATCACCAACAGCGACGGCACCAAGTTCGGCAAGAGCATGGGCAATGCGATCTGGCTCGACGCCGACATGTGCAGCCCGTACCGGTTCTACCAGTTTTGGCTCAACACCGACGACGCCGACGTGCTCGAGCGGCTGCGGGTGTTCACCTTCCTGACGCGCGCCGAGATCGAGGAGTACGGGCGGCTCGTCGAGACCGAGCCCTTCCGGCGCGCGGCACAGCGTCGGCTTGCGCTCGAGGTCACGACCTACGTCCACGGCGCGGATGCGGCCGCGGCCGTGATCGCGGCATCCGAGGCGCTCTTCGGGCAGGGCGACCTGACCGGTCTCGACGCCGCCACGCTGCGCACCGCCCTCGAGGAGCTGCCGAACGCGACACTGCCACCCGAGACGGGAATCCTCACCGCCCTCGTCGAGACCGGCCTCGTCTCGAGCATGTCCGAGGGTCGGCGGGCCATCGCACAGGGCGGCGTTTCGCTCGACGGCGTGAAGGTCGACGATGAGTCTGCCGTCGTGGCGGGCAGCCTGCCCGGCGGGGTGTCGGTGCTGCGGCGGGGCAAGAAGACCCTCGCCGGCGTGTTCGTCGGCGCCTGACGCGCGTGCCGTTCACTCCGAGCCATGCGGTGGTGGCGCTGCCGTTCGTGCGCACGCCGCTGGTTCCGGCGGCGATCGCCGTCGGGGCGATGACGCCCGACCTGCCGCTGTTCGTCCGCGGCATCCCGCTGCACTACGGCCTGACCCACAGCCTGATCTGGCTACCGGCGACCATCGCGCTCGCGCTCGTCCTCCTGCTCGTGTGGCGCTGCGTGCTGCGACCGGCTGCGCGCGAGCTGTCACCGCGCCGGCTCGCCGAGCGCCTCCCCGCGCTGTGGGATCGCGGTGCCGGCGACGCGGCGCGCGAGACCTTCGCGCGCCGTTCGACGGATGCCGCACCGCCCCGGCCCTCCGTCGCCGCGACGCTGCTGCTGCTCGCCTCGCTCGTGATCGGCCTGCTCACCCACATCGTGTGGGACCTGTTCACCCACGAGGGACGCTGGGGCACCCTCATCGTGCCTGCCCTCGCCGAGCCGTGGGGGCCGTTTCCGGGATACCGCTGGCTGCAGCACGGCTCGAGCGCCGTGGGCCTCGCGATCCTCGCCGTCTGGGCGACGGTATGGCTGGCCACGCGTCACCCGGTCGACGTACCGCGGCTTTTTCCGGGATGGGTGCGCTGGACGGTGTGGCTGTCGCTGCCCGCGCTGCTGGTCGGCGCCGCTGTGTGGGGTCTTGTCGCGTTCGGCCCGTTCACCGCCGACTTCACGCCTGCCCATCTGGCATACCGGATGCTGCCGCCCGCGTGCGCGGCGTGGGGCGCGCTCGTCGTCGTCGTGTGCGCCGTCGTTCAGATCGTGCGCTCGCGCGGCAGCCACTCGGGGGAGTCGGAGCCCCACGTCCGCGGAGCCGCGTAGCGGCCGGGTGCGCCGTCGTATGCCACCGCGGGCGCGGTGGTCGTCACTTCGGATGCTGCGACGGCGAAGGTCTGCAGGTGTGCGCCAGGATCGGCATGGGATGCCGCGGGCTCGGGCCGCGCGGTGCGCGGCATCCCCAGCAGCTGCGCCGCGATGCGTCTCAGCGAGGTCTCCACGAGCCACGATCCGCCCTCGTGCGCCCGACGTGCGAGCGCCGAGGTGATCCCCGCCGCCAGGAGGTACCCCGCGCTGTGGTCGAGGGCCTGGGCGGGCAGCGCACCCGGCGTCGAGGTGTCGGCGGACTCGATCCATGCGATTCCGGATGCCGCCTGCACGAGGCTGTCGAAGCCGCGTCGGTCGGCGCCGGAATCCGATCCCCACGCCGACAGGCGGCCGACGACGATGCCGCCGGGGCCGGCGTCGGCGGCGAGGCGCTCCGGCGCGAGCCCGAGGTCGTCGAGGGCTCGGGGACGATAGCCGAGCACGACGACGTCTGCCGCGGCGAGCAGCTCTGCGAAGGTGTCGCTGCGGGCGTCGACGACGGCGGTGCGCTTGCCGTGGCCGCTGTCCAGGTGCTGCCAGCCGATCTCGGGCAGGGTGGGCGGGTCCACGCGCAGCACGTCGGCGCCCCAGAGCGCGAGGGTGCGGGTGGCGACCGGTCCCGCGATCACGCGGGTGAGGTCGAGCACGCGGATGCCGCGCAACGGAGCACGCGGATCGAAGGTGAACGGGTGCGCGGGGCCGCCCCGCAGCATGCGGGTGTCGATCAGGGGAGTACGGCGAAGGGCCGAGTCGGCGGCGGGATCCTCGGGGGCGACGACGACGCACAGTCCGCCGGCCTTCGTGATCGCGGATGCCGCGCCGACGGCCGACGTCGCGGCGAGTGCGGCTTCGACGCGATCCCGGCCCGCATCGGCGGAGACGCCGAGTGCCCGCCGCAGCGCCTCGGCGTGGTGCGGGTAGTTGCCGTGGGTGCGCACCCACCCGTCGGCGGTGCGGAAGAATCCCGACAGCGGTGCGAAGGCGTCGGGCCGCTCACCGTCGAGGCGGAAGTGGCGCTCGCTCGCGTAGGAGATCGCGATGGCCTCGGGGTCGCAGCGCACACGCGCAGCGCCGGCGAGCCTCGCGGCCGTCAGTGACGCCGCTGTGACACTCGCCCACGAGAGACCCGCGACATCGGTGCGGGCCGGCAGCGGCACGGGATGCGGAGCCCGCTCCACGAGCGACAGTTCGCCGTGGTCGCGGCCGAGCGTGCGCCACACGTGCTCGAGCAGGGCGCGGCCGCTCTCGGTCACGGCGTCAGGGGCCGCGGATCGTCGCCGGCCAGACCCAGCGCCGTCCACGCCTGCATGCGTACGCGTTCGACCGGGTCGCGCACGAGGAGCTCGACCCGGCCCGCGGGATCGTCCAGCCCATGGCGGCGGATGACCTTCAACGACATCTCCCGCACGCGCCATGCCTCGTCGTCGAGCGCATCGAAGACGATGTCGGGACGAGCCGGTGGACCGATGTGCACAAGACCGCGTGCTCCCCATACCCGAGACCAGTACGGTCGCCAGCCGACGGTGCCGCCGAGCCACGCGATGTCGGGCCACTCCGGGTCGCCGGCCGACGCCCGTCCGGCCACGAGCTCCTCACACCACATCACCACGTGGTCGACGCCGAACAGTTCGGTCGCGTCGGTCGCGAGGTCGCGCGGCAGGGCGTCGCGCGCGACGGGCTGCAACGGGTGGGACATACCCGGACGATACGCCGCGATTCGCCGCCGCACCAGGGGTTGCGGCGCGTGATCGGAGCGCCGACGCCGGCGCGACACGCCCGGGATTCGCGTCCGATTTGGCAAAGGGTTCAGCTCCGCGTAACGTATTCGTTGTTCGCCCCAAAGGGAAGAGCGGAGAGGCCGAGAGCCCCGCCCCCCTCAAGCGGAAACACCCCCACCGAAACGGACTCCTTGAGAGTCCAAGACCTTCGGGTCTACGATGGGGTGCCCCCTCCACGCGGAGCGGTCACAGGCTGTCGTCTGGATCGCGAAGATCCGGACCGGTCGATTTGACCTGCTGGAGCGGCGGGGGTAAGATAGAGAAGTTGCCCTGCGGGCGAGGTCGAGAGGCCGAGCAGCAGGAGCATCCGATCCTTGAGAACTCAACAGCGTGCACTTGTCAAATGCCAAATAACCTCGTCGGTCAGCTCTGCTGATCGTAGAGATTCCTTTGGATCAAAGACCGGCGCTTCGGCGCCGGCAACGGATAGTCAGCAATGACATCCCTTTGGTCAGATCAAACTCGCTGCTCCTTCCCAATTCCGGGAGGTCGCAGCAACATTTCTTCACGGAGAGTTTGATCCTGGCTCAGGATGAACGCTGGCGGCGTGCTTAACACATGCAAGTCGAACGGTGAAAGCGGAGCTTGCTCCGCCGGATCAGTGGCGAACGGGTGAGTAACACGTGAGCAACCTGCCCCGGACTCTGGGATAAGCGCTGGAAACGGCGTCTAATACCGGATACGAGCTGCGAAGGCATCTTCAGCAGCTGGAAAGAATTTCGGTCCGGGATGGGCTCGCGGCCTATCAGCTAGTTGGTGAGGTAACGGCTCACCAAGGCGTCGACGGGTAGCCGGCCTGAGAGGGTGACCGGCCACACTGGGACTGAGACACGGCCCAGACTCCTACGGGAGGCAGCAGTGGGGAATATTGCACAATGGGCGCAAGCCTGATGCAGCAACGCCGCGTGAGGGACGACGGCCTTCGGGTTGTAAACCTCTTTTAGCAGGGAAGAAGCCTTCGGGTGACGGTACCTGCAGAAAAAGCGCCGGCTAACTACGTGCCAGCAGCCGCGGTAATACGTAGGGCGCAAGCGTTATCCGGAATTATTGGGCGTAAAGAGCTCGTAGGCGGTCTGTCGCGTCTGCTGTGAAATCCCGAGGCTCAACCTCGGGCCTGCAGTGGGTACGGGCAGACTAGAGTGCGGTAGGGGAGATTGGAATTCCTGGTGTAGCGGTGGAATGCGCAGATATCAGGAGGAACACCGATGGCGAAGGCAGATCTCTGGGCCGTAACTGACGCTGAGGAGCGAAAGGGTGGGGAGCAAACAGGCTTAGATACCCTGGTAGTCCACCCCGTAAACGTTGGGAACTAGTTGTGGGGTCCATTCCACGGATTCCGTGACGCAGCTAACGCATTAAGTTCCCCGCCTGGGGAGTACGGCCGCAAGGCTAAAACTCAAAGGAATTGACGGGGACCCGCACAAGCGGCGGAGCATGCGGATTAATTCGATGCAACGCGAAGAACCTTACCAAGGCTTGACATATACGAGAACGCTGCAGAAATGTAGAACTCTTTGGACACTCGTAAACAGGTGGTGCATGGTTGTCGTCAGCTCGTGTCGTGAGATGTTGGGTTAAGTCCCGCAACGAGCGCAACCCTCGTTCTATGTTGCCAGCACGTAATGGTGGGAACTCATGGGATACTGCCGGGGTCAACTCGGAGGAAGGTGGGGATGACGTCAAATCATCATGCCCCTTATGTCTTGGGCTTCACGCATGCTACAATGGCCGGTACAAAGGGCTGCAATACCGTAAGGTGGAGCGAATCCCAAAAAGCCGGTCCCAGTTCGGATTGAGGTCTGCAACTCGACCTCATGAAGTCGGAGTCGCTAGTAATCGCAGATCAGCAACGCTGCGGTGAATACGTTCCCGGGTCTTGTACACACCGCCCGTCAAGTCATGAAAGTCGGTAACACCTGAAGCCGGTGGCCCAACCCTTGTGGAGGGAGCCGTCGAAGGTGGGATCGGTAATTAGGACTAAGTCGTAACAAGGTAGCCGTACCGGAAGGTGCGGCTGGATCACCTCCTTTCTAAGGAGCATCTGGATGCCTCGGCATCCCAGAGCCCGCTCGGGGCGTTCGTCCTCGAGGGGTCAGCTCATGGGTGGAACATTAGACAAGGTGCCGATCGGGATATCTGATTCCAAGTACGCTGCTCGCAGCTGGAACGGAATCCGATGGTCGACCGGCACATGCACGCTGTTGGGTCCTGAGGGACCGGATGCCTCTTCGGAGGCAACTGAACCTCAGGACCTTTTCTGATGCCGGCAGCGCCGGCAGCGGGGAAGGTACCGCCCGTACTTTGAGAACTACACAGTGGACGCGAGCATCTTAGAGACGCTCCGGAACTCGATACACCGGCTTCGCCGGCGCTCGATCAACGGAGTGTTTCACAAAAGATGATCTTTATAGATCATTGGTCAATTTCAAATTGACGATTCAAACTCATGTGATTTCAAGTCTTTAAGAGCAAACGGTGGATGCCTTGGCATCTGGAGCCGAAGAAGGACGTAGCAATCTGCGATAAGCCTCGGGGAGTGGATAAGCACACTTTGATCCGAGGATCTCCGAATGGGGAAACCCCGCTGGGCGGCGTGCCGACCCAGTGACTCCCGCCTGAATATATAGGGCGGGTAGAGGGAACGTGGGGAAGTGAAACATCTCAGTACCCACAGGAAGAGAAAACAACAGTGATTCCGTCAGTAGTGGCGAGCGAACGCGGATCAGGCTAAACCGAGTACGTGTGATATCCGGCAGGAGTTGCGTATTCGGGGTTGTGGGACTCTTCAGACTGTTCTGCCGAACAGTCGGCGTTACAAGAAGGTATAGACGAACTGGATTGAAAGCCAGGTCATAGAGGGTGCCAACCCCGTAGTCGAAATGCCTCCCTTGACGCGAAGAGTATCCCAAGTAGCACGGGGCCCGAGAAATCCCGTGTGAATCTGTCAGGACCACCTGATAAGCCTAAATACTCCCAGATGACCGATAGCGGACAAGTACCGTGAGGGAAAGGTGAAAAGTACCCCGGGAGGGGAGTGAAATAGTACCTGAAACCGTTTGCTTACAAACCGTTGGAGCAGCCCTAGCAGCTGTGACAGCGTGCCTTTTGAAGAATGAGCCTGCGAGTTAGCGATATGTGGCGAGGTTAACCCGTGAGGGGTAGCCGTAGCGAAAGCGAGTCTGAATAGGGCGATTCAGTCGCATGTCCTAGACCCGAAGCGAAGTGATCTATCCATGGCCAGGCTGAAGCGACGGTAAGACGTCGTGGAGGGCCGAACCCACTTAGGTTGAAAACTGAGGGGATGAGCTGTGGATAGGGGTGAAAGGCCAATCAAACTTCGTGATAGCTGGTTCTCTCCGAAATGCATTTAGGTGCAGCGTTGCGTGTTTCTTGCCGGAGGTAGAGCTACTGGATGGCCGATGGGCCCCACCAGGTTACTGACGTCAGCCAAACTCCGAATGCCGGTAAGTGAGAACGCAGCAGTGAGACTGTGGGGGATAAGCTTCATAGTCGAGAGGGAAACAACCCAGACCACCAACTAAGGTCCCTAAGCGCGTGCTAAGTGGGAAAGGATGTGGAGTTGCTCAGACAACCAGGAGGTTGGCTTAGAAGCAGCCACCCTTGAAAGAGTGCGTAATAGCTCACTGGTCAAGTGATTCCGCGCCGACAATGTAACGGGGCTCAAGCACGCCACCGAAGTTGTGGCATTGACATTATTGGTAGGCCTTCGTGGTCCAGCCGTGTTGATGGGTAGGAGAGCGTCGTGTGGCCAGCGAAGCGGCGGTGTGAACCAGCCGTGGAGGCTACACGAGTGAGAATGCAGGCATGAGTAGCGAAAGACGTGTGAGAAACACGTCCTCCGAAAGACCAAGGGTTCCAGGGTCAAGCTAATCTTCCCTGGGTAAGTCGGGACCTAAGGCGAGGCCGACAGGCGTAGTCGATGGACAACGGGTTGATATTCCCGTACCGGCGAAGAACCGCCCAAGCTAATCCAGTGGTGCTAAGAGTCCTAACCAGGAATGCACGGATCCCTTCGGGGTGAAGGCGTCCTGGCGAACGCTCGACCCCATGCTGGTGCGGCTAGCGTATTAACAGGTGTGACGCAGGAAGGTAGCCCAAGCCAGGCGATGGTTGTCCTGGTGCAAGTGCGTAGGCCGAGTGATAGGCAAATCCGTCACTCATATGGCTGAGACACGATGCGGATAAAAAGTGGGTGATCCTATGCTGCCGAGAAAAGCATCGACGCGAGGTTCTAGCCGCCCGTACCCCAAACCGACTCAGGTGGTCAGGTAGAGAATACCAAGGAGATCGAGAGAATCGTGGTTAAGGAACTCGGCAAAATGCCCCCGTAACTTCGGGAGAAGGGGGGCCTTCGACGTATTAGGACTTGCTCCGAAAGCGTTTGGAGGCCGCAGAGACCAGTGGGTAGCGACTGTTTACTAAAAACACAGGTCCGTGCCAAGTCGCAAGACGATGTATACGGACTGACGCCTGCCCGGTGCTGGAAGGTTAAGAGGACGGGTTAGCGCAAGCGAAGCTCAGAATTTAAGCCCCAGTAAACGGCGGTGGTAACTATAACCATCCTAAGGTAGCGAAATTCCTTGTCGGGTAAGTTCCGACCTGCACGAATGGCGTAACGACTTCCCAACTGTCTCAACCGCGAACTCGGCGAAATTGCACTACGAGTAAAGATGCTCGTTACGCGCAGCAGGACGGAAAGACCCCGTGACCTTTACTACAGCTTGGTATTGGTGTTCGGTGTGGCTTGTGTAGGATAGGTGGGAGACTTTGAAGCATTCACGCCAGTGAATGTGGAGTCGTTGTTGAAATACCACTCTGGTCACTCTGGATGTCTAACTTCGAACCGTAATCCGGTTCAGGAACAGTGCCTGGTGGGTAGTTTAACTGGGGCGGTTGCCTCCCAAAAAGTAACGGAGGCGCCCAAAGGTTCCCTCAACCTGGTTGGCAATCAGGTGGCGAGTGTAAGTGCACAAGGGAGCTTGACTGTGAGACTGACAGGTCGAGCAGGGACGAAAGTCGGGACTAGTGATCCGGCAGTGGCTTGTGGAAGCGCTGTCGCTCAACGGATAAAAGGTACCTCGGGGATAACAGGCTGATCTTGCCCAAGAGTCCATATCGACGGCATGGTTTGGCACCTCGATGTCGGCTCGTCGCATCCTGGGGCTGGAGTAGGTCCCAAGGGTTGGGCTGTTCGCCCATTAAAGCGGTACGCGAGCTGGGTTTAGAACGTCGTGAGACAGTTCGGTCCCTATCCGCTGCGCGCGTAGGAAATTTGAGAGGATCTGACCCTAGTACGAGAGGACCGGGTTGGACGAACCTCTGGTGTGCCAGTTGTTCCGCCAGGAGCACCGCTGGTTAGCTACGTTCGGGATGGATAACCGCTGAAAGCATCTAAGCGGGAAGCCGGCCTCAAGATGAGATTTCCATGCCTTCGGGCGAGAGGCTCCCAGCTAGACTACTGGGTTGATAGGCCGGATGTGGAAGCGTGGCAACACGTGCAGCTGACCGGTACTAATAAGCCGATGACTTGATAACACTCACCTTGTTTGAACGAGGTGTTCGCGTCCACTGAGTGGTTCTCGATGTACGGTCGGGAACCGCGATCAATGATTTCGATCGCAGACTGATGAAACATCAATAGTGTTTCGGCGGCCATAGCGAGAGGGAAACGCCCGGTCCCATTCCGAACCCGGAAGCTAAGCCTCTCAGCGCCGATGGTACTGCAGGGGGGACCCTGTGGGAGAGTAGGACACCGCCGGACTTCTTTCGAGAAATGGCCACCCGATGACGGGTGGCCATTTCGCGTTAACGGGATGCGGGCCGCCGGCCCATCTCAGGAGAGGATCGGACCATGGCAGAGCCGGAGGGCACGCACCGCGACGACGACGGGCGTCGGCGTGACGACCGCCGCGGTGGGAATCCGCGCAGCAGCGGCGCGCCCCGCGGCGATCGTCGTGAGGGTGGGAAGCCCTATGGTGATCGTCCCCGTGGCGAGAAGAAGCCGTATGGCGATCGTCGTGAGGGTGGGAAGCCCTATGGTGATCGTCCCCGTGGCGAGAAGAAGCCGTATGGCGATCGTCGTGAGGGTGGGAAGCCCTATGGTGATCGTCCCCGTGGCGAGAAGAAGCCCTACGGTGACCGCCGCGACGGAGGCAAGCCGCGGGAGTTCGATCGCCGCGACCGGGGCACGCCGCAGGGTCCTCGCGACGGCAAGCGGCCCTACATGACGCGGGATCGCGACGACCGCGACCAGCCGCCGAGGCCCCGCGATCCGGAGCTGCCCGAAGAGATCACGCCTCGTGATCTGCATCCGAGCGCTCGGAACGAGCTCAAAACCCTCAGCAAGGAGAACGCCGAGCGGGTCGCGCGACACCTGGCCATGGCGGCCCGCCTCGTCGACGACGACCCCGGGCTCGCCCACGAGCATGCTCTGGCGGCATCCCGTCACGCCGGCCGCATCGCGGTCGTGCGTGAGACGGCGGCGATCACCGCCTATGCGACCGGCGATTTCGCGCTCGCTCTGCGTGAGCTGCGCACCTACCGGCGGATCTCGGGCAAGGACGATCAGATCGCGCTGATGGTCGACAGCGAACGCGGCGTCGGACGGCCCGACCGCGCGCTCGAAGTCGGTCGCAGCGTCGATCGCAGCAGCCTGCCCACCGGCGCACGCGTCGAGCTGGCCATCGCGATGTCGGGTGCACGTCTCGACCTGGGCGAGACCGAGCGCGCGCTCCTCGAGCTCGACATTCCCGAGCTCGATCCGCAGCGGGCGTTCGAGTGGAGTCCGGCATTGTTCGCCGCCCGCGCGACGGTGCTCGCCGAGCTGGGCCGCGAGGACGAGGCCGCGCAATGGCAGCGCCGCGCCGATGAGGCGGCCGACGCCCTCGACGAGGCCGCCGGGCTCGCCGAGTCCGAGATGATCGAGGTCGACGAGATCGACGTCGATGATGACGACGACGAGCTCGAGGTCGCGGACGGCGACGAGGTCGCGGACGGCGACGAGGACGCAGCCGTAGACGCAGACGCAGATGTCGCCGAGCACGTCGAGCCGGGTGCCCCCTCGGGTGAGGAGCCGACCGACTGATGGCGCTGTTCTCTCGTCGAGCGGATCCGACCCCGCTCGATGGCGTCGACGTCGTGCTGGCCGACCTCGACGGGGTCGTCTACGCCGGCGCCGGACCGCTTCCGCACGCCGTCGACAGCCTCACCCGCGCCGGTGAGGGCCGCCGACTCGGCTATATCACCAACAACGCCTCGCGAACCGACTCCGCGGTCGCGGCGCATCTCACCGAGCTCGGACTTCCGACCGCTCCCGATGAGGTCGTGACCAGTCCGCAGGCGGCGATGCGCCTGCTCGCGGATCGCATCCCGGCCGGTGCGCGAGTACTCGTCGTCGGCGGCGAAGGACTGGTCGTCGAAGTCGAGAAGGCGGGCTTCCGCGTCACGCGCTCGGCAGACGACGACCCGGCGGCGGTCGTGCAGGGTTTCGCGCCCGAGGTGGGCTGGTCGCAGCTGGCCGAGGCGGCGTTCGCGCTCAAGGTGCCCGAGGAGCAGGGGGGAATCCCCTGGATCGCGACGAACACCGACTGGACGATCCCGCAGGCGCGCGGGGTCGCGCCGGGCAACGGCACGCTCGTCTCGGCCGTGCACACCGCGATCGGGCGTCTGGCCACGGTCGCAGGCAAGCCCGAGGTGCCGATCTTCGACGAGGCCGTGTCGCGGTTCGGCGCACGGCACCCGCTGTTCCTCGGCGATCGGCTCGACACCGACATCCTCGGGGCCAACCGAGCCGGCATGCCGTCGGCGCTCGTGCTGACGGGCATCGACCGGCCCAAGCACGTCCTCGCCGCGCCTGCCGGCTCGCAACCGCGGTACGTTCTCGGCGACCTGCGCGAGTTGCACGAGCCCTATCCGGCCACACGCGAGCGCGACGGCGTGTACACCGTCGGCGGGGCGAGCGTGCGCATCGACGGCCCCGATGTCAGGATCCTCGCCGAAGGAGAGCGCCCCATCGACCTGCTGCGAGCGGGTGCTGCCGCGATCTGGGCGACCGGCCGCGCGATCTTCGGGTTCCGCGTGCCCGAGCGCCTGTACGCGGATCCGTTCCACCGGCCCTGACGCCCCGGGATCCGCCCGGCTCGGCCGTATGCTGACGGGATGGATGAGAGCGACGAGCGCCGCGCCGACCTCGTGTCGCGCCTCGAAGTGATCGAGGCGCAGGCGCTCGCCACGCGCGCGCAGTCCTACGAGGCGCTTCACGACGAGCTCAGGCGGCGGCTCGAGACGGCGCCCGGTTCGACCGACCGATGACGGCACGGCTCGATGCGGCCGTCGCCGCGCGGGGTCTCGCGCGTTCGCGCACCCAGGCGGCGGCGCTCATCGCCGCCGGCGAGGTGACCGTCGATGGGCGCGCCGTGGTGAAGCCATCGACCCCGGTGGCCGACGAGGCGGTGATCGAGATCGCGGGAGCCGACCACTACGTCAGCCGCGCCGCGCACAAGCTCATCGCGGCCCTCGATGCATTCGACGTCGACGTCGCGGGGCGCGTCGCTCTCGACATGGGTGCGTCGACAGGCGGCTTCACGCAGGTGCTGCGCGAGCGCGGCGCCGAACCGGTCATCGCCGTCGACGTCGGCCACGGCCAATTGACGGCATCTGTCGCCGACGACCCCGGAGTGATCGCCGTCGAGGGATTCAACGTCCGGTACATGACGCGGGCGTCGCTCGCCGAGGCGGCGGGCACGGCGGCCGCACCTGCGGTGATCACGGGCGACCTCTCGTTCATCTCGCTCACCCATGTCCTGCCGGCCGCGACGGCGGTCGCCGCGCCCGGCGCGGACCTCGTCCTGCTCGTCAAGCCGCAGTTCGAGGTCGGACGCACGGCGGTCAAGGGCGGACTCGTCACGGACGGCGCGCTGCGGGCCGACGCGGTCGAGCGCGTGCTGTGGGCGGCATGGGATGCGGGCCTGGGCACCCTCGGGGTGATCGCGTCGCCGCTGGTCGGCACTCACGGCAACCGCGAGTACGTCGCCCATCTCGCGGCCGGTCGGGGTGACGATCCGTCGGCCGTCGCCGCCGAGGTCGCCGACCTCACCCGGTGAGGAGGCGCTGAGACCGCATCCGCCCGCCGCGACAGCGGCGGTCACCCGCGGTCTCGGTGATCCGATGCAGTCTCGCTGTGGAGGGGGATGGTCGGATGCGCCCGGTGCGCGGGCGTCGGGCAGAATGGGGGAGCACCGCGATCCGGGGGAGCCCATGACCGATGACGTCCGCAGCATCCTGGTGGTTGCGCACGCCCACCGCGACGAGACGGTCCGTGCCGCAGCCCGGGTGATCTCCGCCCTGCGGGATGCCGGCGCCCAGCCGGTGCTCGCCAGTGACGACCGTGACGATCTGCGCGCCGCACTGCCCGAGTTCGGCGACCTCGCCGTGCTCGGCGTCGACGTGCCGGTCGGCGACATCGAGCTGGCGATCGTGCTCGGCGGCGACGGCACGATCCTGCGTGCGGCCGAACTCGTGCGCGACGGCCTCGCACCGGTGCTCGGCATCAACATGGGGCATGTCGGGTTCCTCGCCGAGATCGAACGCGACGACATGGACGATGCGGTGCGTCGCGCGATCGCCCGCGACTACGAGGTCGAGGAGCGCCTCGCCCTGCAGGTCCAGGTCGAGGACACCGGCGACCGGGTCATCTACGAGACGTGGGCGCTCAACGAAGCGACCGTCGAGAAGGCGAGCCGCGAGCGGATGCTCGAGGTGGTCATCGAGGTCGACGGCCGCCCGCTGTCGAGCTTCGGGTGCGACGGCGTCGTGATCTCGACACCGACCGGCTCGACGGCCTACAACTTCTCGGCCGGCGGGCCGGTCATCTGGCCCACCGTCGAGGCGATCGCCGTGGTCCCGCTGTCGGCGCATGCGCTGTTCGCCGAGCCGCTGGTGGTCGGTCCCGAGCATGTCGTCGCGATCGAGGTGCTCGAACGCACGAACGGCGTCGGGATCCTGTGGTGCGACGGCCGCCGCTCGCACGATCTCCCCCCCGGCGCCCGCGTGGTCGTGCGGCGCTCACCTCGCCCGGTTCGGCTCGCCCGCCTTCACCCGGCGGCGTTCACCGATCGGCTGGTGCGCAAGTTCCGTCTGCCGGTCGACGGCTGGCGCGGCCCCGCTGTGCCCGTCACCGGATATGACACCGCGGTGGCCGACGCGTGATCGAAGAGATCCGCCTGCGCGACCTCGGGGTGATCGCTGAGGCGACCCTGCCGATCGGCCGGGGGTTCACCGCGATCACCGGCGAGACCGGGGCCGGAAAGACGATGGTCGTCACCGGTCTCGGCCTGCTCCTCGGACAGCGCGCCGACTCGGGGGCCGTGCGGGCCGGTGCGTCCCAGGCGGTGGTGGACGGCACCTGGCTGGTTGCGGACGACGGCGCCGTGGCCGAACGCGTCCGTGAGGCCGGCGGCGATCTCGAGCCGCTCGGCGACGGTCGCGCCGAGCTCTTCCTCGGCCGCACCGTGAGCAGCGAGGGACGCGGCCGCGCCACCGTGGGTGGGCGCGTCGCACCCGCCGGCGTGCTGGCAGACCTCGCCGACCAGCTCGTCGTCGTGCACGGGCAGTCCGAGCAGCTGCGGCTGCGGTCGGCCGTCGCGCAGCGCGACGCGCTCGACCGCTTCGGCGGAGACGAGACGGCTGCGGCGCTGACCGGCTACCGCGATGCGTACGAGGCGTTCCGGGCGCTCGATGCGCAGGTGTCCGAGTTGATCCAGCAGCGCGACGCCCGCGCGGCCGAGGCCGAGCGACTGCGCGTCGAGCTCGCCGAGCTGGAGCAGGCCGACCCGCAACCGGGCGAGGACGCCGAACTGGCGGTTCGCGCCGAACGGCTCGCGAACGTGGAGGAGCTTCGCATGGCGGCCGCGACCGCGCACACGGCGCTGGCCGGCGACGGCGAAGTGCCCGACGCCGCGTCGCTGCTCGGAGAGGCGCGCCGCGCGCTCGAGAGGGCCGGCGATCCCGCGCTCGACGGTCTGGGGGAGCAGGTCGCCGAGCTCGGATACCGTGCGGCCGACCTCGCGGCGTCCCTCGCCGCCTTCGTCGCCGACCTCGACGAGTCGGGCCCGCACGAGCTCGCCGCCGTCGAGGAACGGCGTGCGGTGCTCGGTGCCCTGGTCCGGGCGCACGGCTCGCTCGACGCGGCGATCGCGCTGCGCGAGAGCGGCGGAGCGCGCCTTGCCGAACTCGACGACGACGGCGAGCGCATCGGCCGGCTCACCGAGCAGCGGGATGCCGCGGCATCCGCGCTCGACGACGCCGCCGCGGCTCTCACCAGAGTGCGCACGACGGCGGCCGAGCGGCTCGGCGCGCAGGTGACCGAAGAGCTGCACGCCCTCGCGATGGCCGATGCGCACGTGAGCGTGGCCGTGACGCCCGGCACCGAATCGGCCCACGGCCGCGACGACGTCGCGATCCTGCTCGCGCCGCACCCCGGTGCGACGCCCCGCCCGGTCGCCCGCGGCGCATCCGGGGGCGAACTCAGCCGCGTGATGCTCGCGATCGAGGTCGTGATCGCCGCCACCGATCCTGTTCCCACCTTCGTGTTCGACGAGATCGACGCCGGCATCGGCGGTGCCGCGGCGATCGAGGTGGGTCGCCGGCTGCAGCGGTTGGCGCGCACCTCGCAGGTGATCGTGGTCACCCACCTCGCGCAGGTCGCGGCGTTCGCCGGCAACCACCTCAGCGTCGTGAAGGCGACCGACGGGTCGGTCACGGCATCGGATGTGCGGGTCCTCGAGGGCGCGCAGCGCGAAGCCGAGATGGCCCGGCTGCTGTCGGGGATGTCCGAATCGGACGCTGCGCTCGTCCACGCCCGCGAGCTGCTGGCACTGCGCGACGACCGAACGTGAGGGCCGGACACGCGGGCGCGCCCCGCGCGGCATCCGCCCGAACTCGACTGATAGGATGGAAGCCCGTGACGGACACTCCAGACGCGGCATTCGAATCAGACGGCACCACCCGGCATATCTTCGTGACCGGAGGTGTCGTTTCCTCGTTGGGGAAGGGACTCACCGCCGCGAGTCTGGGCAACCTCCTCACCGCCCGCGGGCTGCGCGTGGTCATGCAAAAGCTCGACCCGTATCTGAACGTGGATCCGGGCACGATGAACCCGTTCCAGCACGGCGAGGTCTTCGTCACCGACGACGGTGCCGAGACCGACCTCGACATCGGCCACTACGAGCGCTTCCTCGACATCGACCTCAGCCAGGCCGCCAACGTCACCACCGGGCAGATCTACTCGGAGGTGATCGCGCGCGAGCGGCGCGGCGAGTACCTCGGTGACACCGTGCAGGTCATTCCGCACATCACCGACGAGATCAAGCGGCGCATGCGTCTGCAGGCGGATGAGTCGCCCAGGCCCGACGTCATCATCACCGAGATCGGCGGCACGGTCGGCGACATCGAGTCGCAGCCGTTCATCGAGTCGGCCCGCCAGATCCGCCACGAACTCGGGCGGCGCAACGTCTTCTTCGTGCACGTGTCGCTGGTGCCGTTCATGGGTGCGTCGGGCGAGCAGAAGACCAAGCCGACCCAGCATTCGGTCGCGGCCCTGCGCTCGATCGGAATCCAGCCGGACGCGCTCGTGCTGCGCAGCGACCGTCCCGTCACCGAGTCCAACAAGCGGAAGATCGCGCTCATGTGCGACGTCGACGAGGATGCCGTCGTCAACGCGGTCGACGTGCCGAGCATCTACGACATCCCGACGATGCTCCACGAGCAGGGTCTCGACGAGTACATCGTGCGCAGTCTCGATCTCGACAAGGCGGCCGACGTCGACTGGTCGCGCTGGCAGAAGGTGCTTCAGGCGGTGCACAACCCCAAGCACGACGTGACGATCGGCCTGGTCGGCAAGTACATCGACCTGCCCGACGCGTACCTGTCGGTGACCGAGGCTCTGCGCGCGGGCGGGTTCGCCCATGAGACGACGGTCGACATCCAGTGGATCCCGTCGGACGCCTGCGAGACGCCCGAGGGCGCGGCCAAGGCGCTCGGCTCGATCGACGGCATCGTGGTGCCGGGCGGGTTCGGCATCCGCGGCATCGAAGGCAAGCTCGGCGCGCTGAAGTTCGCGCGCGAGCAGGGCATTCCGACTCTGGGCATCTGCCTGGGGCTGCAGTGCATGGTCATCGAGTACGCACGCAACGAGGCCGGGCTCGACGGTGCGTCGTCGAGCGAGTTCGATCCCGACACCGAGTTCCCCGTCGTCGCGACGATGGCAGAGCAGGTCGACATCATCGACCGCGGCGACCTGGGCGGCACCATGCGGCTGGGCCTGTACACCGCCGAGCTCGCGGACGGGTCGCTCGCGGCCGACGTGTACGACGCGGCGAGCGCCGAGGAGCGCCACCGCCACCGCTACGAGGTCAACAACGCCTACCGCGACCGCCTGGCATCGGCGGGCCTGGTCTTCTCGGGCCTGAACCCCGAGCTCGATCTGGTCGAGTTCGTCGAGCTCCCGCGCGACGTGCACCCCTACTACATCGCGACGCAGGCGCACCCCGAGCTGCGCTCACGGCCGACCGACCCGCATCCGCTGTTCCGCGGACTGGTGGGCGCCGCGCTCGAGCGTCACCGCGCGAGCGAGCTGTTCGACGTCGACAATGGCTGACCCGCACGGCGCCGACGCCGAGGCGCTGCACGACGAGCCCGTCGACGGCGACATCGTGGCGAGCGACACGGTCTTCGCCGGCCGGGTGTGGGATGTGCGCAGCGACACCGTGCGCTACGGCGGTGACGAGATCGTGCGCCAGTACGTGGCGCATCCGGGGGCGGCCGCGATCGTCGCGCTCGACGAGCACGATCGCGTGCTGCTCATCCAGCAGTACCGGCATCCGATCCGCCATCGCGACTGGGAGGTGCCGGCGGGTCTGCTCGACGTCGCGGGGGAGAGCCCGCTCGAGACCGCGCGGCGCGAACTGGCCGAAGAGGCCGACATGGCGGCCGAGTCGTGGCACGAGCTGGTGAGCGTGTTCACGACGCCGGGGGGCAACGACGAGGTGGTGCACCTGTTCCTCGCCCGCGGTCTCTCGCACCTCGGCCACGCCCACGACCGCGAGGCCGAAGAGGCCGACATCCGTGTCGAATGGGTGCCGCTGGCCGACGCCGTCGAGGGCGTGCTGGCCGGGCGCCTGCGCAACGGCATCCTCGCGATCGGCGTGCTGGCCGCTGCGGAGCGTCTGCGGCGTGCCGAGGCCGGATCGGCAGCGGCGGGGGCGCCGGAGGCCTGATGCGCCTGGACCGTGCGCTCGAGGTGTACCTGCGGCACATCACGATCGAGCGCGGCCTGAGCGACCACACCGTGGCCGCGTATCATCGCGACCTCGGAGGCTACATCCAGTGGCTGGCAGCGCGTGGCGTCGACGACTCTGCGGGGGTCACGCCGTCGCTCGTGGCCGAGTTCGCGGCCGAGCGCGCGTCGGCCCAGCCGCCTCCGGCGGCGACGTCTCTCGCGCGCCTGCAGTCGTCGGTGCGCGGACTGCACCGCTTCCTGGTGCGCGAGGGCATCGAGTCCGACGATCCGGCCGCGCGCCTGCGTCCGCCGAAGCTGCCGCAGCGGTTGCCCAAGGCGCTCACCATCGATCAGGTCGAACGCCTGCTGGATGCCGCAGGTCCGCCGCCCGACGAGGCGACGGCGGGCGAGCTCGCCGGCATCCGCGATCGCGCGCTGCTCGAGGTGCTGTACGCGACCGGTGCGCGCGTGTCCGAGGTCGTGCAGCTCGACGTCGACGACGTGTCGCACGGCGACGTGCTGCGGGTGCGGGGCAAGGGCTCCAAGGAGCGGATCGTGCCCATCGGGTCGTACGCGCGGGCGGCGCTGGACGCGTATCTCACCCGTGTGCGGCCCGAGCTGTCGACGCGCGGCCGCTCGACGCCGCGCCTGTTCCTCGGCGTGCGCGGCGCGCCGTTGTCGCGGCAGAGTGCGTGGCTCATCATCCGCGCCGCGGCCGAGCGGGCTCAGCTGACGGCGCACGTATCGCCGCACACGCTGCGGCACTCGTTCGCGACGCACCTGCTGCAGGGCGGCGCCGACGTGCGTGTCGTGCAGGAGCTGCTCGGCCACGCCTCTGTCGCGACGACGCAGATCTACACGCACGTCACCGTCGACGCGCTGCGCGACGTCTATCTCACCTCTCACCCCCGCGCCCGCTGACCGGCAGCGGCGCGAGGTCGGGCGCGACGAACGCGCGGCGTGCGGCATCCGAGTTGAGCACCTCGGTGCTGTAGTGCGCGTCGAGGGCGGCACGATCGAGCAGTTCGGGATGCTGGGCGAGGAACTCGTGCGAGTCGCCGCCCGGTGTCGCGGCCGGATCGCTCGCGGCGTCGACGAGGGCCAGCCACGCGGCGGTGCGGGTGGCGTGGAACTTGTCGGAGAGGCCGCGCGACTCCGCCATGGAGCGGATGCCGGACGTCATCGCGTCCAGCGCCGCGGCGGAATCGGCGGACCTGGTGCACAGCAGCCATGCCACCCGCACATGGTCGTCGTGGCTGAACGACCTCAGCGTGCCGGCGGTGAAACCGGCGAGCAGTGCATCATCGTCGAGGGTGCGCGGACGCGGCACGGGGACCTCCTCGGGTCGGGGTGTCGTCGACCACCGTACCGACACGCGCTGTCGCGGCGATGCGCACCCGTCGTCAGGCGGCCCCGTGACTAGAATCGGTGGACGGCGTTGCAGGGCGCACAAACGCGGCGCCGTCACCGGATGCCGGTGAGAAGGACGAGGAGAGCAGTGGCGGCCAGCGCGAAGCGAGCGGCGAAGACGCCGGAGGGCGAGGTGCCGATCGGCCCGACCGGTCGTCCGTACCAGGGTTTCGCCACCCCGCCCGCTCTCGACGGCCACGGGCCTGCCCGCATCATCTCGCTGTGCAACCAGAAGGGCGGCGTCGGCAAGACGACGACCACCATCAACCTCGCCGCCGCCCTCGCCGGCTACGACCGCAAGGTGCTCGCCGTCGACTTCGACCCGCAGGGGGCGCTCTCGGCAGGGCTCGGCATCCAGACCCACGACACCCCGACGGTGTACGACCTGCTGCTGGACGGCAAGCGCGACCCGTACGACGTCATCGTTCACTCGCGCGTCGAGAACCTCGACGTGATCCCGGCCAACATCGACCTCTCGGCGGCCGAGGTGCATCTGGTCAACGAGGTGGCCCGCGAGCAGATCCTGTCGCGCGTGCTGCGCAGGGTGGCCGCCGACTACGACGTCATCCTCATCGACTGCCAGCCGTCGCTGGGACTGCTGACCGTCAACGCGCTGACGGCGAGCCACGGCGTCATCATCCCGCTCGAGTGCGAGTTCTTCGCGCTGCGCGGCGTCGCCCTGCTGATCGAGACGATCGACAAGGTGCGCGACCGCCTCAACCCGACCATCACGCTCGACGGGGTGCTCGCGACGATGTACGACCCGCGTACGCTGCACTCCCGCGAGGTGCTCGAGCGCGTCGTCGATGCGTTCGGCGACGACGTTCTCGAGACCGTCATCGGTCGCACCGTGAAGTTCCCCGACGCGTCGGTGTCGGGCATGCCGATCACCGAATACGCGCCGGAGCACGCGGCCGCCCAGGCCTACCTGCGGCTGGCGCGGGAGCTCGTTGCGCGTGGCGCCGTCGCCTGACACCGCCGAGGACGCGCCCGATCACCGGGGCGGGTCGCTCGAGAACGCCCCTGCGCCGCTCCCCATCGATGCGGAGCGGTCGCGTGACGCGGGAGCAGACGAGAAGGCGGAGACCGCCGGTGAAGGCTTCCAGGTCTCGCTCGGTGTCTTCGACGGCCCGTTCGACCTGCTGCTGACCCTCATCTCCAAGCACGAGCTCGACATCACCGAGGTCGCGCTGTCGAAGGTCACCGACGAGTTCATCTCATACCTGCGCGGGCTCGACTCGGACGAGGAACTCGACGAGGCATCCCAGTTCCTCGTCGTGGCGGCCACCCTGCTCGACATGAAGGTCGCAGGCCTGCTGCCGCAGGGCGAGTTGGTCGACGCGGAGTCGGTCGCGCTGCTCGAGGCGCGCGATCTGCTGTTCGCGCGCCTGCTGCAGTATCGCGCGTTCAAAGAGGTGTCGGGCTGGTTCGCCGAACGCCTGCAGGCCGAAGATCGACGGCACGTCCGCTCGGTGCCGCTGGACGCCCACTACCGCAATGCCGTTCCAGAACTGAAGTGGACGCTCAGCCTCGACGACTTCGCCGCACTGGCGCTTCTCGCCCTCACGCCGCGTGAGATCCCGCACGTCGGACTCGATCACCTCCACGCGCCGCTGGTGAGCATCCGAGAGCAGGCGGCGGTCGTCGTCACGCTGCTGCGGGATGCCGGCACCCTGACCTTCCGCGAGCTCATCGCGGGCGTGGCCCAGTCGGGGGTCGTGGTCGCGCGCTTCCTGTCGGTGCTGGAGCTGTACCGTCACGGCGCGCTCGGCTTCGAACAGCTGGAGCCGCTCGGCGAGCTGACCCTGCGGTGGAGCGCCGATCGGTGGTCCGATGAGAATCTCGCCACACTGGGAGCCGACTATGACCGATGACGCTGTGACCGACGCATCCGCGACCGAGGGCGCCGACCCGGACGACGCCGTGTCGGCGGAGCCGGTCGACGTCGCCCGCCGGCTCGAGGCGATCCTGCTGGTGGTCGACGAACCGCAGAGCCTGGTGAGTCTCGCCGCGGCGGTCGGCTCGCCCGTGCCGGCGGTGCGCCAGGCCGTCGAGGCGCTCGTCGCCGACTACGACGGCGAGGCGGGCGGCCCGCGCCGCGGATTCGAGCTGCGCGAGGTCGGCGGGGGCTGGCGGCTGTACGTGCGGGCCGAGCACGACGATCTCGTCTCGGAGTTCGTCAATGCGCAGGCCCCGAGCCGGCTTTCGCAGGCCGCCCTCGAGACCCTCGCCGTCATCGCCTACAAGCAGCCGGTGACGCGGGGCCAGGTGGCGTCGATCCGCGCGGTCAACGTCGATTCGGTGGTGCGGACGCTGCTGGCCCGCGGGCTGATCACCGAGGTGTTCACGGATGCCGAGACCGGCGCCATCCACTACGGGACCACCGAGGCGCTGCTGGTGAACCTCGGCATCAACTCGCTCGACGAGCTGCCGCACATCTCACCGCTGCTCGACGACGGCGCCGACGGCTTCGACGACGAGGGGCGACGATGACCGATTCCGAGGGCCAACGGCTGCAGAAGGTGCTCGCCGCCGCGGGGGTGGCATCCCGACGCGTGTCGGAGCAGCTGATCGTCGCGGGTCGCGTGCGTGTGAACGGACGGGTCGTGACCGAGCTGGGCAGCCGGATCGATCCCGGGCACGACCTCGTCGACGTCGACGGCACGGCGGTGCAGCTCGATCCGACCCTGCGCTATGTGATGCTCAACAAGCCACGCGGGGTCGTCAGCTCGATGCGCGACGAGCACGGCCGACCCGATCTGCGCGCCTTCACCCGCGAATGGACCGAGCGGCTCTACAACGTCGGCCGACTGGACGCCGAGACGAGCGGGCTGCTCGTGCTCACCAACGACGGTGGCCTGGCGCACGTGCTCGCGCATCCGTCGTTCGGGGTCACCAAGGTCTACATCGCGAAGGTCGAAGGCCGGGTCACACCGCAGACGATCGCGACGCTCACGCGCGGCATCGACCTCGACGACGGCCCGATCGCGGCCGACAAGGCGCGGCTGCTGGATACCTCGACGCGGGGGAGGGATGCCACCAGCCTGGTCGAGCTGACGCTGCACTCGGGGCGCAACCGGATCGTGCGGCGCATGATGGCGGCGACGGGGCATCCGGTCGTCGACCTCGTGCGCCGGCAGTTCGGACCCCTCCACCTGGGCACGCTCCCAGCGGGCGAGGCGCGTGAGTTGACTACAGTAGAGCGCGGCGCGCTTCTCACCCTCGCGCGCGATGCGGCCGACACGCCCGACGAGGCGTCGCCGCCCACCCCTCAGGAGAACGAGTGAGCCAGTCCACGGGAGTATCCGCGCGCGCCGCGGCGCCCCGTCGCGCACGTGTGCAGGGCACCGTCCGCATCGTGGGCGCCGGTCTTCTCGGTGCGAGCATCGGGCATGCGCTCAGCGCACTCGGGATCGACGTCGCCCTCGACGACACGTCGCCGTCGCAGCTGCGCCTCGCCGTCGACTACGGCGCCGGTCGTCGCGCGGCCGACACCGACGAGCCCGCCCTGATCGTGGTCGCCGTGCCCCCCGACGTCACCGCCGACGTCATCGAGCGTGAGCTGGCGCGGCATCCGTCCGCCGTCGTCACCGACGTCGCCAGCGTCAAGCTCGAACCGCTGCGCGCACTGCGCGCACGGGGGGCCGACCTCACCCGCTACATCGGATCGCACCCGCTCGCCGGGCGTGAGCGGGGCGGGGCGATCGCCGCGCGCGCCGACATCTTCGTCGGTCGCCCGTGGGTGGTGTGCCGCGACGAAGAGACTTCGCCCGCCGACCTCGCCCTGGTCGAGGCGCTTGCGCTCGACCTGGGGGCGACGCCCGTCGAGATGAGCCCCGAAGACCACGACCGCGCCGTCGCGCTGGTCTCGCACGTGCCGCAGCTGATCGCCAGCCTGCTCGCCGGTCGGTTCCTCGGCGCTCCGGACGCCTCGCTGGGCCTGGCCGGCCAGGGCGTGCGCGATACGACGCGCATCGCGGCGTCGGCGCCCGAGCTGTGGGTGCAGATCCTCGGCGCGAACGCCGAGCCGGTCGTCGACGTGCTCGACGCGCTCGCCGCCGACCTCGGCGCCGTCGCCGATGCGCTGCGCGAGCCGGATGCCTCGGGCTCGCGCCGCACGGTGGCCGACACGATCCGTCGCGGAAACGAGGGCGTCGAGCGCCTGCCCGGAAAGCACGGCCAGAACCGCCGATTCGAGACCGTCGTCGTGATGGTCGACGACACCCCCGGTCAGCTCGGCCGCCTGTTCGGCGAACTCGGCGAACTCGACGTCAACGTCGAGGACCTGCGCCTCGAGCACTCGCCGGGAGCCCAGTTCGGCCTGGCCGAGATCAGCGTCGTGCCGTCGGCGGTGACCCGCGCGGTCGAGGGACTCGAAGAGCGCGGCTGGAAGATTGCGAGCACCACCAATGACTGAGTCCGTCTTCGTCGTCGCGGTCGACGGCCCCGCCGGCAGCGGCAAGTCGAGCGTCTCGAGGCTGGCCGCCCGCCGTCTCGGCTACGGCTACCTCGACACGGGTGCCGCCTACCGCGCCCTGGCCTGGCACGTTCTCGAACACGAGGGCGACACCTCGGACTCCACCGGCGTGCTGGATTTCGTCGGCGACTTCGACTACGCGATCTCGCTCGACCCCGACGACTACTGGGTGCGGGTCGGCGGGACCGATGTCACCGATGCGATCCGCGAGCCGCGGGTGTCGGAGGCCGTCAGCGGGGTCGCCCGCATCGCCCCGATCCGCGAGTCGGTGAACGCCCTCTTCCGCGCCCTGGTGGCCGAGTCCGATCGCCCCGGGATCGTCGTCGAGGGCCGTGACATCACGACCGTGGTCTTCCCCCAGGCGCCGGTGCGAATCCTCTTGACGGCGTCGCCCGACGTCCGGGCCGAGCGTCGCAGCGCTGAGCTCGCCGCGCAGGATCCCTCGTCGGTCGCCGACGCACTCAGCCGCCGTGACGCCTCCGACTCGACCGTGGTCGATTTCCTGACCCCGGCGCCGGGCGTGACCCTCGTCGACTCGACAGACCTCGACCTCGATCAGACCGTGCAGGCCGTGCTCGACGTGATCGGCGAGGTTCAGGCATCCGGAGCCTCCGGCGCGTCCGGCACTTCCGCGACGGAAAGGACCGGCCATGGCCGCTGACGACCGCGACGACGACTACGAGGGCGCGCCCGATCGCCTCGCCGAGACGATGGCGGCCCTCGACGAGGGGCTCGCCGAGCAGCGTGCCGAGGCGCTGCGGTCGAGCCTGGCCGACTACGACCTCGACGACGAAGACGCCGCGCTGCTGGCGGGCATCACCGCTGCCGGCGAGGGCGTCGAAGTGCTGCCCGCGCTGCCGGTCGTCGCGATCGTCGGACGCCCGAACGTGGGCAAGTCGGCGTTGGTGAACCGCATCCTCGGCCGCCGCGAAGCGGTCGTCGAAGACACCCCGGGCGTCACGCGAGACCGCGTGACGTACAAGTCCGAGTGGGGCGGTCGCCGCTTCTCGCTGGTCGACACCGGCGGGTGGGAGCCGGATGCCCGCGGCATCGACCGTTCGGTCGCCGCGCAGGCCGAGGTCGCGATCGACCTGTCGGACGTGGTGGTGTTCGTCGTCGACGCGATGGTCGGCGCCACCTCGACCGATGAGCACGTCGTGCGCCTGCTGCGCAAGAGCGGCAAGCCGGTGTTCCTCGTCGCCAACAAGGTCGACGACGCACGCCACGAGCCCGAGGCCGCCGCGCTGTGGAACCTGGGGCTCGGCGAGCCGCATCCGGTGTCGGCGATCCACGGCCGCGGAGTCGCCGACCTGCTCGACGAGGTCATGAAGGTGCTGCCCGAGGTGTCGGCGGTCGCCAAGAGCGAACTCGGCGGGCCACGCCGCGTCGCGATCCTGGGTCGCCCCAACGTCGGCAAGTCGTCGCTGCTGAACAAGGCCGCCGGCGAGGAGCGCGTCGTCGTCAACGAACTCGCCGGCACCACGCGAGACCCGGTCGACGAGATCGTCGAGCTCGGGGGCAAGCTGTGGCGCCTGGTCGACACCGCCGGCATCCGTCGTCGCGTGCACCTGCAGCAGGGCGCCGACTTCTACGCGTCGTTGCGCACATCGGCCGCGCTCGAGAAGGCCGAGGTCGCCGTCGTCGTCCTCGACGTGTCCGAGCCGCTCAGCGAGCAGGACGTGCGGATCATCGACCTCGTGCTCGAGTCGGGCCGTGCGCTCGTGCTCGCGTTCAACAAGTGGGACCGCCTGTTCGACGACGACATGGAGAACATCGACCGGCGCCGCTACCTCGAGCGCGAGATCGAGCAGGACCTCGCGCACGTCGCGTGGGCCCCGCGCGTCAACATCTCGGCGCGCACCGGGCGCCACCTCGACAAGCTCGTGCCGGCGCTGGAAACCGCCCTGGAATCGTGGGACCAGCGGATCCCGACCGGCAAGTTCAACGCGTTCCTGTCGGAGCTCGTCGCCGAGCACCCGCATCCGCTGCGCGGAGGCAAGCAGCCCCGCATCCTGTTCGGCACCCAGGCATCGACCAGGCCGCCCACCTTCGTGCTGTTCACGACCGGGTTCCTCGACCCCGGTTACCGCCGGTTCATCCAGCGGCGCCTGCGCGAGCTGTTCGGCTTCGAGGGCACGCCGATCGTCATCAACATGCGGGTGCGCGAGCGTCGCCAGCGGTAGCCACGCGTCCCGCAACCACCTGGTTTGGGGCGCGTCTCCGGCACTGGGGCGCGCCGCAACGCGCCCCAATGCCGAAATCGCGCCCCGAACGGGGATGCTGCGCGCGCGAGACGGATGACCCGTGTCGGGTCATCGTCGAGTTCGCAGTCGATCCCGGCAATCTGCCGTGCAGCCGGGCCCCTGCGCGGACTGAATTCCGAACGGCGGGCGTCCGCATCCCGCGGGTGTGTCAGGCTGGAGCGGTGGTGAGGATCGAGCCGCTCGAGCCGGGCGGGCCACGCCCGCTCGCGAACCGCGACCCGGGCGATGCGTGGGTCGTCGCACCCGACGGCACGCGGTACTGGGGTCGATTCGGCGCGGCCGGACTGCTGGCACTCGACGCCGAGGGGCGCGTGCTGCTGCAGCACCGCGTGTCGTGGAGCCACTTCGGCGACACGTGGGCACTGCCCGGCGGGGCCCGGCACGAAGGCGAGTCCGCGTGCGGAGGAGCGTTGCGCGAGGCGCGCGAAGAGGCGGGCGTGCCGGTGGGCGCGATCCGCCCGCGGCTGCTCAGCGTGTTCGACCTCGGCTACTGGACGTACACCACGCTGGTGGGCGATGCCGTGGTTCCGTTCGAGCCGCGCATCACCGATCCCGAAAGCCGTGAACTGGCATGGGTCCCGGCCGACGAGGTCGATGCCCGGCCGTTGCACCCGGGATTCGCGGACAGTTGGCGGATGCTGCGGCGCGAGCTCTCGCGTCGCCCAGCCGTCGTCGTGGACGCCGCGAATGTCGTGGGGTCGGTGCCCGACGGCTGGTGGCGCGACCGCGCCGGCGCTGCCGAGAAGCTGCTGTCGCGACTGGCGGCGATCGACCGCGAAGGTCTGCCCGCAGCGGCGCTCGAACTGCCGGAGCACACGTGGTTCCCGGAGTGGACGGTCGTGCTCGAGGGGCAGGCGCGCGGGGCGGCCGATGTGCCGACGGATGCCGGAGAGGCGGCATCCGCGGTGCGCGTCGTGCGGGCGCCCGGCGAGGGCGACGACACGATCGCGGCGGAGGCGGCTGCGCTCGTGGAGGCCGGTCGCGAGGTGACGGTCGTGACCGGCGACCGCGAACTCGCCGGTCGGGCCGCGGATGCCGGCGCCGCCGTGCGCGGCCCCCGCTGGCTGCTCGACCTGCTGCCCGCCTGACTCCCGGCCCGGTGCGTCCCGGTGCGTCCCGATGCGTCCCGGTGCCGAGCGGACGAGAATGCACGCCCGGGGCTGCGTGTCGCGTGCAATTTGCCGCTCGGTGATCAGCGTGATCAGCGTGAGCAGCGTGAGGGAAGGGAAGGGCGCGACCGGCGCGGTCAGGCCCGGCCGCGGAAGCGATCGATCTCGCGACGCTCGCGCTTGGTGGGCCGCCCGGCCCCGCGATCGCGCTGGGCGATGACGGGCGTCGGGTCTCGCGGGGGAGTGCGGTCTTCTGCTGCTTCGGCCGCGGGCGCCGCCCCGACGCGCTTGGCGATCGGCTTGCGCACCACGAGGATCCGGTCGAATCCGTGGATCCGCACCCGCAGCTCATCGCCGATCCGCACCGGCTGCGCCGCCTTCACGCGATCGCCGTTGACCCGGACGTGACCCGCGCGGCACGCGGTCGTGGCCGCCGAGCGGGTCTTGTAGACGCGGACCGCCCACAGCCAGGCATCCACCCGCACCGCATCGCTCACGGCGTCGCCTCGCGCAGACGCGATTCGCGGCCGAGTCCCAGCCGCTCCGAGACGACGACTCCGGCAGCGAGCAGGCCCTGGCCCGCGGTGTAGGTGAGCATGACGAGCGGGCTCGTCCAGTCGGGCATCGCGTCGGGCAGGAACAGCCGGAACGCCAGGATCGAGTCGGATGCCAGGAACAGGGCCCCGCCCCACACGATCAGGGGATGGCAGCGGGACGCCGCGACGGCCGTGCCCGCGAGCACCAGCCCGTAGAGGGCGACGGGCACGAGGAGTCCGCCCAGATGCGGCCACAGCACCGCGAGCAGCGCGCCGTACCACACGGCGTAGACCAGCGCCCACGGAGGAACCCGCCGCACCGGGATCTCGCGCCAGAACAGCCAGATGTAGGCGACGTGTGCGAGGCCGAAGCACAGCAGCATCATCGGCACCTCGGGCATCCCCACGAAGAACGTGCCTGCGCCGTCGCCGAGCCACGAGAACGCGATCGCGACGTAGAGCAGCGTGAACGCACGGGTGGCGGGCAGGCCGCGGGCCGCCCACATCGCGCAGACCGCGAGCACCGGCATCAGGGCGAGTTTCGTCGGCGCGGCGATCTCATCGAACCCGAGGGCGAGCGCGATCGCGTGCGCCGCCGACACGACGATGTACGGCGAGAAAGCGATCCACAGGCGCGACATGCGGGCTCCTTGCTCGACGACGAGTCGGATGGACGATGGCCACTATCGTCGCACGGGGCTCACGGTAGCGCCGCGGGTCGACCTCGGCGACGGGATGCGAGCCGCGCTGCGTTCGCAGGCGGTTCGGCGAGCGGGTAGGATAGGGGAGTTGTCCGCCGCGAGGCGGATGCTCCGGGATGTGGCGCAGCTTGGTAGCGCACTTGACTGGGGGTCAAGGGGTCGCAGGTTCAAATCCTGTCATCCCGACCGGAACGACGAAGGGCTCGCCGCAGGCGGGCCCTTCGTCGTTCCCTGCGAGGCTCCACGCGTCGCACCGCGGCCCACGCTCACACCAGCGCGGCGGCCACGAGCAGCACTGCCGCGCTCGCGGTGAGCGAGCGCACGGCGTTCGGCCGGCCCCACGCGCGAGACCACCGCGCCCACTCGGCCGCCGTGAAGCGACCCGCGTCCGCTGCTGCGAGCGCGTTGTTGAGCGGCACGTTGACGGCACCGGTGACCACGAATGTCACCAGACCCGCGACGGCGGCACCGAGCGCGAACCACGCGCCGGCGTGCCCGGACGCGAGCATCACGACGAAGGCCGCCGCGGGGGCGAGCACACCGCCGGCGAGCGAGATGATGAACGGCGCCGGCGCGGTCACGTTGATCTGCTGCATGGCCGCCGCCGCGGTGCGCGGATCGAGCCGGTTGAGGCCGGGCATCACGAACGTCCAGAACGCGAGGAACGCGCCGGCGTTGAACGTCGCGAACAGCAGGGATGCCGCGGTGAGGGCGAGTGCGAGCGCGTTCATCGCGGGTCCTCCTCACCTCGCGTCGCGCCGGCTCCTCCCGCGGCCGCCGAGAGCGCGAACGCGGCGAGGCCACCGAGCGAGAACAGCGTCCGCACGGTGTTGGGCGTGGTCCAGCCGCGAACCCACGTCGTCCAGCGGGCCGGGTCGGTGGCATCCGAGTTCCACGTCGCCAGGTCGTTGTTTCGCGGGATGTTCGAGATCGCCGTGACGGCGAGCGCTGCGACGTCCAGCGCGGTGCCGACCGCCGCCCATGCTGCCGCACGACGTCCGCGCCGGACGCCTGTCACGGTGGCCAGCGCGCCGAGTGCGATGCTGCCGAACAGCGAGGCCGCGAACGGCCGAGGCGCGGAGCGGTTGATGGCCTGCATGGCCTCGACTCCGCTCGTGACGTCGACGTCGGCCAGTGCCGGCATGACGAAGGTCGAGAAGGCGCCGAAGGCGCCGCCGTTGATCCCGGCGACGGTCGCCGCCGCCGCGGTCGTTGCTGCATGTGTTGTGATCATGGCTTCAGTCCACTGCGTGACCGCTACTGGCTGAATGGGTGGATCGCCTGAGAGCATGGCCAGATGTCCAGCGACTCGGTGGTGCTCGACGGTCTGGTCTCCGATCCCGAGGTGTTCGTGCTGCGCTGCTGCCTCGACGACCCGGCGGCGCTGGATCTGCACGACGCCGGCGCGGTGACGGTGCTCATCGGCGAGCGGGGGCGGGTGCGGATCGACCGCGGCGGCGCGCATGCCGAGATCGGCCCGGGCGATGTGCTGGTGATGACCGGCACCGCGCCCTATTTGCTCAAGACATCGGATGCCGCGCCCCTGAGCGCGCGCGTCGACACCGAGCATCGCTGCCACACGATCGACGGTCGACCTCTCAAGGACGAGTGGGCGCTCGGGCTGCGCATGTGGGGGCATCGCGCCGACGCCGACACCCGCATCCTGGTCGCCACCGTCGATGACGTGACGCTCGCCGCGAGCCTGGAGGCGGCGGTCGGCTCGGGACCGCACGTGGTTCCGGGTATGGCGCTGGCCTCGCGGTATGTCGACGCGCTCGCGGCGGAGGCCGACGCGATCCAGCCGCTGGAGGACGGCATCATGGCCCGGCTCGCCGAAGTCGTGGCGCTCGAAGCGGCGCGCCGCATTGCCCGACCGACGCCGACCGATCCCGCGGATCTCCGCATCGACGAGGTCGTGGCGACCGTGCGGGAGAACCTCGGCGCGGCGTGGACGGTCGCCCGCATGGCGAAGGAGGCGACGATGTCACGCTCGACCTTCAGCGCGCGGTTCACCGCGAGGTTCGGCGATGCGCCCGCCGCGGCGCTCGCGCGTTGGCGTATGGACGCGGCGGCATCGGTGCTGGCGAGCACCGACGACACCGTGGATGCCGTGGCACGCTCGGTCGGCTACGCCGACGGCTTCGCTTTCTCGGACGCGTTCCAGCGGGTGGTCGGCGTGCGCCCGAGCGCCTTCCGCCGCCGTGCGTGAGGTCGCCTCGGCGCGCAGCAGCGTCACGAGCTGGAACGCGCCGCTCGAGCCGCGCGTCGGGTGGTGTCATCGGCGACGGATGCCGCAACCGCTGCGGGACGCTCGGACACCACGTCCTGGGGAGCTGAACCCGTCTAGGCGGGAGGCGGACCGCTCGAACCGCGAATGATGAGCCGAGTGCTCAGTTCCACTCGAACCTCATCGATCGGGGCTCCGTCGATGAGCCGCATGAGGTGAGCGACTCCGGCACGACCGAGCTCGCCGAGGGGTTGGCGGACCGTCGTGATGTCGGGTCGGGTCACACGGCTGATCTCGCTGTCGTCGAACCCGACGATCGAAAGGTCCTCCGGCACCGACAGTCCGGCATCCTGCGCCGAGAGAAGCGCGCCGACCGCCACCTTGTCGTTGAAGCACACGAGCGCAGTCGGTGGTTCCGGCTGGCTCAGCAACCGGCTCGCGGCGGCGCGTCCTTCATCGATCGTGGGCCGAATGGACTGGGTGAGCTGCGGGTCTTGCAGCATCCCGGCTTGTCCGAGCGCAGCCACATGGCCGGAGAGTCGCTCCCGGCTGGCGAGCCATTCGTCTGGGCCGGCAAGCAGGCCGATTCGCCGGTGGCCCAGCTCGAGGAGGTGCTCGGTCAGCCGTTGCGCGCCGCGCAGGTGGGCGGCTGAGACGACAACGGAATCGGTGGGCGGCGGGGTGCGGGGATCGACGATGACGAATGGGAAGCCGTGCCGGCGCAGTTGCGTCAGTTCGCTGGTGTCCTCGGGAGGAAGGATCAGGATCGCACCTGCGCAGTCCACCCGCAAAGGCAGGTTTCCGAGAGGATGTCGCTGCTGGGATGACTCGCCGGCATCGAGCACCATCGGCCGGTCGCGGGCTGCGAGCTCTTCAGCGACCGCGGTCACGATGAGCCCGAAGTAGTCGGTCAGCTCGTAGGGACACCGAACGAATATCGGTGCATCGCCGGCGCGTAAGCCCGCTCGCGCGAACGGTGCCGCCGATCCGAGGTCGATGAGGGCTTCCAGCACTCGTTCGCGGGTGGGCGCCGCGACGCGGGCGTTGCCGTTGAGTACGCGCGAGACGGTTGCAATCGACAGACCCGTGCGGTCAGCGACTTCTCGGACCGTCGCGCGTGGGCGCACCATCGCCGCCGGCTCCTCAGCCATCGCCCTCACCTTCTGCTTGACAGTCCCAGTCTATGCAGGCATCATCTGAGAAACATGTTTCACTAACGTTTCTTGCGTTTCGCGACTCGATGAGGAGATCTCGTGAATTCACCGTTGCGTGCGGCGGTCGCCGCACTCGCATCCGTCGCTCTCGTCTTCACGGGAGCGAGCGGCGCGGCAGGCGCGCCCAAGAAGTCGGAAGACGTGCAGGCGCGGGTCTGGCTCACGACGGTAGACGGCGAGAGCCGGCTGGCCGAACAGGCTCCGGTCACGTTCGGTACCGCATCATCCGACGCACCGACGATCGTCATCGACCCGGAGACGACCTATCAGGAGATGGCGGGGTTCGGAGCGTCGATCACCGACTCGGCGGCTGACGTGCTGTGGGCGCTGACACCGCAGGAGCGCGAAGACACTCTGCGGTCGCTGTTCGACCCGGTCGAGGGAATCGGGATCAGCATTCTGCGTCAGCCGATCGGCTCCAGCGACTTCACCGCCGCTGACGCCCACTACACATATGACGACGTCGCTGTCGGTGACACGGACTTCCTTCAGCGACACTTCAGCATTGCGCATGACGAGGCGCAGATCCTCCCTCTCTTGCGTCGCGCCAAGGAATTGAACCCCGAACTGACGATCATCGCCACGCCGTGGAGCCCGCCGGCGTGGATGAAAGCGAACGACGACCTTGTCGGGGGCAGTCTGCGCGAGGGGCGGGTCTACGCCGCGGCGTACGCCGCATACCTCACTCGGTTCGTGCGCGAGTATGCGGCGGCAGGGGTTCCGATCGACTACCTCACCGTGCAGAACGAGCCGCAGAACCGAACTCCCGATGGGTACCCCGGCATGGACATGCCTGTCGCGGATCAGGCGCGGGTGATCGCGGTGCTCGGTCCCATGCTCAAGCACTTGAGCCCTCGTACGAAGATCCTGGGGTACGACCACAACTGGTCTGTGCACCCGAACGACATCGCGAACACCCCGCCCGGGCAGGACCCGGAGTCGGACTATGCTGCGGACCTCCTGCGCACGAGCGCAGCCAAGTGGATAGCGGGCACGGCGTTCCACTGCTACTACGGCGACCCGAGCGCGCAGACGGCGCTTCATGAGCAGTTCCCGTCCAAAGAGATCTGGTTCACGGAGTGCTCAGGCTCGCACGGACCCGACGATCCGCCGGCGCAGGTGTTCCGCGACACGCTGAAGTGGCACGCGCGCACGATCACCGTGGGCGTGACACGCAACTGGTCGCGGTCGGTCATCACCTGGAACCTCGCTCTCAACGAGGACGGTGGACCGCGTCTCGGCGGTTGCGGCACCTGCACCGGCGTCGTGACGACGCATCCTGACGGCTCCGTGACCCGAAACGCGGAGTACTACACCATCGGCCACCTCTCGAAGTTCGTGAAGCCGGGTGCGATGCGGATCGCAAGCACTTCGTTCGGCACCACCGGTTGGAATGGGCAGGTGACCGATGTGGCCTTCCGCAATCCCGACGGCACGATGGTGCTTGTCGCCCACAACGAGAACGACGATCCACGCACCTTCGCAGTGGCCGTGGGCACACAGTCGTTCGAGTACACGTTGCCCGGCGGATCGCTCGCGACCTTCACCTGGCAACCGTCGAAGAAGTTCGACGATCGCCTCGCCCCGGTCAGTATCGAGGGAGCGACGGCCGCAGCCACGCATGCCTCGCACGATGCGCACTATGCGGTCGACAGCGACGCTTCCACACGCTGGTCCAGCGGCGCCGGCCAGACGGTGGGCATGGGGATCACCGTCGACCTCGGGACGAAGAAGGCTTTCCGTCGCGTCGCGCTCGACGCCGGCGGCAACCTGGGTGACTACCCGAGGTCCTGGCAGCTCGAGGTGTCGACCGACGGTGCGAAGTGGAAGACGGTGGCGAGCGGCGAAAGCACCAGCCACCTCATCAACATCGATCTGTCCGTGACGAAGGCCCGCTACCTGCGGGTCGTGTCGACCGGGGATGCCGGCAACTGGTGGAGCATCGCAGACCTGCGTCTCTACAGATGATGAGCGTCTCTCTGCCCGAGCGTCGGTCTTCGGGCAGAGAGACGAACATCCGAGGGCTGTCGCTCGGCCCGCTCAGCCCTCGCGCTCGACGGGAGCCTGCAGTTCCGTGACCCAGTCGGGGCCGGGCTCATGGCCGTCGGCCTCGAGGTAGACCTCGCGCGTCGGCCCGACGATGCGGTAGCCGTCGGCGACGATGTGTTCCATCAACGTGCCCCACGACTCGCCGATGCCGCTCATGTCGCCGCGGTGGATGAGGGTTGCCATCGTGTCCACAGCGGGCAGGGTGACGACCTCGTAGCCGTCGCCGGCGACCGGCTCGGCTTCGGCGGTGAACGAGAGGTGCACGGCGAGCTCGGCGGTGTCTTCGAGCGGCTCGTACCAGAAGATGCCGGGCTCGAGCAGCGGCCGGCCGGCGGCGGCGAGCGCCCCATTGAGGCGGTCCATCGCCGGGCCGATGACGGGTCCGACGTTCTCGGGTCCCATTCCCGCCGCGACGGTGCTCGTCGCATAGACGGTGACGGGCTCGACCCTGCGGTAGTCGACGGTGTCGGTCATGATCTCTGTTCCTTCCAGGATCCGGAGGCGCCGCTCGAGCCGTGCGAGCCGTGCGGTGTCGTCGGCGACGGATGCCGCGAGCTCGGCGTGACGCTCCGCGAGGGCATCGCGCAGGCCGCGGCCATCGTCGCCGTCGAGCGCATGGGCGATGCGGTCGAGGCCGACGCCGTACCCGCGCAGCTCGACGATCTGCAGCAGGCGCGGCAGCTGGGCACTCGAGTACCGGCGGTACCCACTGTGCTCGTCGACGTGTGCGGGGGCGAGCAGCCCGATCGCGTCGTAGTGACGCAGCATCCGCACGCTCACGCGGCCGAAGGCGGCGAACTCTCCGATGGTGTACATGGTGGAGACCACGCTCGACCGTGACACAGTGTGAGGGTCAAGCGGAAGACGAAACGCGCGCGGAACAGGCGCGCAGGACGGAGATCTCATGACCACGGATGCCGCGGCACCCCAGCTTCCCGAGCCGATCGCCCGGTTCGTGACGGCCATCAACGACGGCGACACCGAGGCGTTCGTCGCGAGCTTCACCGAAGACGGATTCGTCGACGATTGGGGCCGCCGGCTCGACGGCCACGAGGGCGTACGCAGCTGGGCCGAGACCGACGCGATCGGCATGGGCGCGCAGATGACGATCCTGTCGGCGGAGGCCACCGGTCAGGGCGTGTCGACACGGTTCTCATGGCGCAGCCGCCGGTTCAACGGCGAGTCCACCGGCATCTTCACCGTCGAGGGCGACCGGATCTCGAGCTTCACGATCCCGCCGCACTGAGCCGCGTGGTCAGCGCGCTTCGGCGTCGTCCTCCGGCCAGCGCAGCACCGCGATCGGCTCCTGTGCGGGCCGCGGGTCGCGGGCCTCGCCGTCGGGCTCGTCGCGTTCGACGACCATCACCTCGGCGCCGGTGAGCACCGCCGCACGTGCCAGGCCCTCGGCCAGTGGCACGGTGCCCACCTCGCCCGCACCGGACACGGCCGCATCCGCCGTCGTCAGCCACGGTGCGTCGTCGAGCGCGACCACCGACGCCTCGGAGTCCTCGTCGAGGAGCGCGGCGTCCAACAGCAGCGTCTCGACCTGACCCTGCTGCAGGGCGTGGATCACGTCGGCTGTGCCGTGGGCGCCCGACGCGCCGTCGCCGGCCGCGGCACGGTCGGTCGCATCGGCGATCGCCGTACGCGCCAGCTGTTCGAGCTTGTCCACGATGGCCTCGTCGATGGCGGAGTCGTCGGCGCCGTCGGCTCGCGTGTGCACGTCGACGTCGACGACGAGCTGCCGCGCACCGCCGGACACGCGTTCGAGCAGCAGCTGACGGGCGCGCACGTCGCCCGCGACGACGATGAACGCCGGATGCCTCTCACGGACGATCTCATCGACGGCGTCGGCGACATCCGACTGGTTGTGCTTCCACGTCTCTTCGGCGGATGCCTGGTAGCGGCGCTGGGACCAGCCGCCCTGACGCACCTTCGTGAGGTAGTAGTCCTGGCCTTCCACCTCGGTCTCGGTGTCGGGGTGCACCCGGCCGACCCGCTCGAGGCGCAGGTCGGCGCCGTCGCGCGAGGTCTCGACGACGAGGTAGCGCATGTCATCGGCCCGGTGGCGCAGCAGGGGGACGATGCGCGGCACCGCGTCGTGGCCGACCTGCTCGGCACCGTGGCGCGAGACCGCGAAGGTCTCGTCCACCTCGATGCGACCGTCGCGGACGAGCAGGTAGCGCGTGGAGGGGCTCGGAACCCCGGTGCCTTCGGCGACGCTCACGATCGCGTCGATGTCGTGGTCGGGCGCGCCCGCGTCTCGCAGGGCGTCTCGCAGGGATGCGAGCCGGGTCTCCTCGTCGGCGGCGGGCCCGTCGCCTCGTCCGTCGATGTACGCCGTGGTCCACGGACCCGGTCGGGTCAGTATCTCGGGGAGGTCGGTCCGGTCGGTGAGGTCGGTCATGGCTTCCTTCCTTTCGCCGTGTGCCGACCATAGGCAGACGGAGGCGCCACGCTGAAGCGGTTGACGTACGCCGGGACGGCCGCTATCGCCGAGCGGGTCGCGCTCCGTCGCGGAGTCCGCGCAGCACGCGCGCCGCGTCGTCGCGCCGATCCCACGGCACGAGGATGTGATCGTGGTGGAACCCGGCCAGCACGTTGCAGCTGATGTCCGCCTCGCCGAGTGCGGCGGCGAACGCGGCGGTCAGTCCAACCGCCTCGAGCGAGGAATGCACGGTGAGGGTCAGCCACGCCGCGTCGAACTCGGAGGGGATGCCGGCGGCGACCGCATCCGTCCTCGTCAGCACCGCAGTGACGCCCTCGGACTCGGCGATCGTCGCGGCCGCCAGGGCGAGGCCGGGATGCTGCGGTTCGAGGCTCGCGTACACGTAGACGTCGGGGCGCACCTCGACGTCGACGGAGCGCAGGATCTCGGTCAGGTCGGTGAGGCCGGGCATCCTCGGAGTCTAGGCTCGCGCCGGATCGGGGAGCGCGTCGGCTCAGCGGTCACGCAGCACGCGAGCGAAGTAGCCCGTGAGCACGACGGCCATCACGCCCGCGCCGACGGCGAATGCCACGCCCTCGCCGGGTCTGCGCGGCGACACGCTGTCGAGGACGCCCCGAGAGCCCGCGATGTTCACCGCGCTCCACAGCACGTTCACCCACGGCGGCGACATGCCGCGGCCGGGCGGCGATGCGAACGGCGACGGGAACTCGCGCCCCACGACCCCGACGGCCCCGTGGGGAACGGCATTGGCCGCCAGCATGCCGGCGAACGCGGATGCGGCCCAGCGGCCCGGGGTAGTCGATCGTCGCGCGCGGCTCATGCCCGGAAGTCTAGGCGGGGCGCCCTCGGGCTGGCCCTCAGCTCGGGCTGGCCCTCAGTCCGCGTCGCGGTAGTCCTCGTCGTCCAGCGGAACCTCGAGGTCCTGCTCGGCGACGTCGGCCTCGTTCGCCTCGTGCGAGAGGGGATGCCCGCGATCGGGCGTCTGCTCCGTCGGGCCGGGACCAGCCGACTCGCGCTGCTCGATCACATCCGCGAGGGGCTTGTCCGCGTCGACGGGGTCGAAGGGTGCATGCATGTCAGGGTGCTCCTTCCGCGATCTCCTTCGAGCGTGCGCCGGGCGGCTTCCGTTCGTCAAGTCGTCGACGATCTCGCCCGACGCGGGTGCCGAACGCCCCGGTCGTGGGCGGCGGAGGGCGGCGGCCGTGGCCTCAGAACGCGTTCTGAAGCTCGCACACGACATCGGCGTCCACAGCCGTGCCGTCATCGAGGAACCCGGCGAGGCGCACCAGCACGATGTCGCGGCTGCCGTCTGCCGAGCGCGGTCCCAACTCGGTCAGCGTGTCGATGATGCCGTCTGCCGACGATCCGCCCACTCCGGCCGCGCCGGCGAGGTCCCGGAAGGTGAACGTCTCCTCGTTCAGCGCGACGTAGTTCATGGCGCTGTCTTCGTGCGCCGCGATGTTGTCGATGCCGACGACGAGGACGATGTCTCCCTCGTTCAGATCACCGACGTCCTCTTTGCCGTTCTGGCGGCTGATCTCGCAGTCGCCCGTGAAATCGGGGAACTCCACGCCGTCGACGAACAGGGTCGCGTTTCCGACGTCGTCCGAGGTGTAGGCACCGGCCCCGGTCGTGACCGCACCGTCGTCACTCGCCTCCGCGCCCTCCGTACCGGCGTCCGTGACGGACGTGGGTTCACCGCCGGCCGGCTCGGTGTCGGCGCTCGACGAGCATGCGGCCAGCCCCGCGACGAGGGCGAGGGCGAGTCCGGCGCCCCACGCGCGTCGGCCTCGACGGGCGACAGTGGCGGTGGTGGGAAGTCGCTGAGGCATCATGCGATCAAGGCTGATCGTCGCACGGCGCCGGCGGCAATACGTCTTTCGACGTAGGCGCCGGTAGTCTGGCCCGCGATGGAGCTCAGCGACGCAGACGCACAAGCAGTCCTGCGCGTCGCGGGCCGGCTCACCCGGCATCCGCCGCTGGATTTCGCCGAGGTCCTCGCCGCCGTCCGCGAGGAGATCGAGTGCGACAGTGCCTCGTTCAACGACATGGTCATGGCCTCGCGCGACTTCAGGTACGTGATGGTGCCGGCCACCGACAGCGCTCGCGCAGCACGACTCAAACCCCACTACGACAGGTACTTCCATGAGCACCCGCTGATCGCCGCGGCCACGACCACCCGGGGGCTCGGCGCGATCCGGTTCTGCGATGTCGAAGGCGGCGACGTCACCTCCACCGACCTGTTCCGCCAGTTCTACGGCCCCTTGAACGTGCGATTCCAGTTGGTCCTGCAGCTCCCGTCACCTCCGGATGTCGTGGTCGGCTACGCCCTGAACCGAAGCGAGATCGCCGGCGAGTTCAGCGACCGCGACGTCGCGGTCCTGAACGCGCTGAGCGGGCATCTCGCCATGCACCATCGGGCGGCGCTCGACACCGAACGCACCCGTCTCGTGAACGCGGAGCTGGATCGCTTCGCCTGGGCGGTGGCCTCGGTTCGCTCCGACGGCATGGTCGAGGCGTCGTCATCTGAGCTGCTGAAGGCGGGTGCCCGCGTCCCGGGCGCACTCGAGCCGCTCGTCGGCGGCGAGGAGTCTGAGCGAGACGTCACCTTGGGAACCCAGCAGTGGCAGTGCATCGCGCACTCCGTGCCGTTCGGGCCGACGGTGCTCTTCCTGCGCCGGCGCCATGACACCGAGCAGGACACCGGCCGACTCATCGAGGCGGGGCTGACTCCCCGGCAGGCGGAGACACTCCTCGTGCTCGCGCGCACCGGTGGGTCGAACAGCGAATTGGCGGACGGCCTGGGGGTCTCCGAGGGCACCGTCAAGAAGCACCTCGAGGCGGTGTTCCGGGCGCTCTCGGTGACGAGCCGTGCCGCCGCGATCGGTCGCGTGCGAGAACTGACCGAGACGCCGGCTCCCTGACTTCTGCGATGCGAACGGCGCCTCGGCGCCGACACGGCATCATGAGTTCATGCGCGCGGTCGTGTACGAGCGGTACGGCTCACCGGAGGTGCTCGAGCTGCGCGACGTGAGCATGCCCACCCCGCAGGCGGGGGAGGTGCTGGTCGAGGTCGTCGCGGCATCCGTCAACCTGTCCGACTGGGAGAGGCTGCGCGGCGATCCCGCGTACGCGCGCATGGGCGGCGGACTGATGCGGCCGGCGACGCGGCGGCGCATCCTCGGCTCGGATGTGGCGGGCCGCGTCGTCGCGGCCGGCGACGGCGCGACGCGGTTCGCCGTGGGCGACGCGGTCTTCGGCGACCTCATGCCGCGCGACGGAGGGTTCGCCGAGTACGTCGCGGCCCCGCAGGACATGTTCGCGGCCAAGCCCGCTGCGCTCTCTTTCGCCGAGGCATCCGCTCTGCCGCAGGCGGCCGCGATCGCGGCGCACGCCGTCGCCCTCGCGAATCCCGGCGAACGGATGCTGCTCAACGGCGCCGGCGGGGGCTCGGGCGGTCTCGCGGTGCAGCTCGCCGTCGCCACGGGCGTGCAGGTCACGGCCGTCGACGCTGCGGGCAAGCTCGACTTCCTGCGGGGTCTCGGCGCCGTCGATGTCATCGACTACCGCCGCGACGACTTCACGCGTCGAGGACCGTTCGACCTGATCGTCGACCTCGTCGCGCGCCGCTCGATCTTCGCGTACCGGCGCGCGTTGGCCCGTGGGGGCCGCTGCGTGATCGTGGGCGGCACCACCCGCGCTCTGCTGCGGATGGCCACCGTGGGTCCATTGCTCGGAGCCGTGACCGGTGCGCGCCTGGGCGTGCTCGCGGTGCACCAGGGGCCGAGGACGTTCCTTCCCGTCGCCGAGCAGGTGGCGCGCGGCGAGGTGTCGGTGCCGATCGACGGCATCCACCCCCTCGAGGCCCTCCCCGAGGCCATCGCCCGGCACGGCGAAGGCAGGGCTCTCGGCAAGGTGGTCATCGCCGTGCGCGACGACGCGCTGCTCCGGTGAACGCGGCGGCGGAGTCGAGCTCGCAGCGGATGCCGCAGGCCGCCGCCTTCGTCCTCATCGCCCGGGACCGCCGGATGCCGCGTGGCGGGCGGCATCCACCAGTACCCGGTCGAGATCGCGACCCGCGCAGTCGTGACCGGCATCCGGAATCTCGATGAACCGCGCATGCGGCAGGGCGGCGACCATGTCGAGCGCCGACTGCCGCGGGCTCCGCTCATCGCGTTCACCCCGCACGACCACGCTCGGAACGTCGATCGACGGCAGGTCCGGGCGCAGGTCGACGAGCATCGCGTCGAGCAGTCGCAGCGTCGTCGCAGGTCGCCAGTCGTCGAGGCCGGCGCGCGCCAGGGCACGTCGCGCGGGATCGGCATCGGGCGGATACACGGTGTCGAGGAACTCGTCGGCCCAGCTCTGGACGGGATGCTGCGCGGTGGCCCGCATCGCCGCGACGCGGGCGGCGACCTCCTCCGGTGCCAGCGATCCGGACCAGCCCGCGTAGGGGCCGATCAGCACGAGCCCGCCGAACCGCGCAGGGCGGCGCCGCGCGGCCAGCAGCGCCAGCACCGACCCGAGCGAGAACCCGGCGAGCACCGGGCGGTCGAGGCCGAGCGCATCGACGAAGTCGACCACGGCTGCACCCCAGTCGTCGGCCGACCAGTGGTCGGGGACGGCACTCGACCTGCCGCAGCCCGGCGCATCCCATGCGATCGCGTCGGTGTGCGCGGCCAGGCGCGCCAGGTCGTCGGCCCACAGGCGCGAGTCCTCGAGGCCGCCGTGCAGGATGACCAGCGGCGGGCCGTCGCCTGCACGCCGGTAGGCGATGTGCAGCCCGTCGACCTCGACGGCGCCGATGTGGACGGTGTCCATGACCGGATGCTACGCCGGGCTAGCGGCGCCCGCCCCAGTCGGCGAGCGGCCCGCCGCCCGGTCCGTGTGCGCGCAGAAAGGCCTGGTGCACCTTCTCGCACGCGAGCCTGAGCGACGTCGACCAGCCGATCACCTCGCCCCGGAAGCTCGCCCGGTAGCGCACGTCGGTGCCGTTGCTCACGCGCCGGATCTCGATCGTGCCGTACGTGCGCCCCGCGGCGTCGGTGAGGGTCCAGGTGCCGGTGGGGCCTTCGACCGCCGCCAGCAGCGGGTGCCACGTCTGCATCGGGCCGGATCCTCTCTCCGGCCGTTGCGCCCACGGTAGCGTGCGACCCCGACAGCCGCGCGCGGGTCAGCCCGCGGGGGTGCGCACCGCGATGTACAGGTCGACGAGGTCGTCGCCGAGGCCCTCGCGCAGCAGGCCGCTGGCGCTCAGTTCCGCCAGGGCGTCGGCCAATGAGGCCGGCAGCGTGCGCACACCCCGCGCGGAGCGCTCGTCGTCGCTCAGGCGCCCGGGGTCGACGTCGACCGGCGCCGGCGGCTCGGCGGGGCGGTCGAGGCCGGCGCGCAGCCCGACCAGCAGTGCAGCGACGGCGAGGTAAGGGTTGGCGGTGGCGTCACCGGGCTTGATCTCGATGTTGGCGCCCGACGGTCCGGCATCGGTCGTCGTCGGCGTGTAGCGCACGGCGGCCTCGCGGTTGCCCCGGCCCCAGCAGTTCCACGCGCCCGACCAGCGTCCCGGTCGCAGGCGCTTGTAGCTCGACTCGCTGCCGGCCAGCAGCGCCGTCGCCGAGGGCAGCAGGTCGAGGATGCCGGCGATGATCGCCGTGCCCTCGGCGTGCGGCATCCCTTCCTCGGTCGACGCGAAGACGTTGCGTCCGTCGCGCGATGCCGACAGGTGGATGTGCATGCCGTTCGAGTCGGCGCCGATGGGCGGCACCGGATCGAAGTACGCGCGCAGGCCGAACCGCTCGGTCACGAGATCGATGACGGTGCGGGCCAGCACGACGTCATCGCACGCGTCGACCGGATGCCGCGGTGCGAGCGACACCTCGAATTGGCCGTCGCCGTGCTCGGCGTGAACCTGCAGCACCGGCACGTCGGCGTCTTCCAGCGCGGTCATGAGGTCGTCGAGATAGTCGAGGTTGCGCACGAGCGGGCGCTGGCCGTAAGCGGGACCCTTGTGGGCGGGCGCGAGGCTCCCGGAGGCCTCATCGGCGACGACGAACTCGATCTCGAACCCGACTTTGACATCGATGTCGGCGGCCGTCGCGGCGCGACGCAGCGCGCTGCGGGTGCATCCGGTGAACGGCCGGTCGTCGGCCCAGCGCAGGTCGGCGGGGGCCCACGCCCATCCGTCGCCGAGTTCGGCGACGCGCCGCGCATCGGGGCGCACGCGCACATCGCCGATGACGGGGTCGAGCCCGAGGGCGCCGACGGGGGAGTCTGCGGGCGTGAACAGCGCGGCGCCGCTGATCGACGCGGCGATGCCGTGCTCGAGCACGTTGTCGACGCGAGCGGCGGGGATCGCGCGTGCGCGCGCCACCCCGGCGGCATCGACGTGGGCGACGAGCAGGCGCCGGATGCCGCCGGCCTCGGTCTGCGGTTCACTCACCCGCCCATTCTCGCGGGCGGCCGTCCCGGCGTCCACGCCACGCCGAGCCACCCGCACCCCGTCACCGCGCCGCCACTCCCTCGCGGGGCGGGGGATGGGAGGGTGGGCGACCGGGGAATGTCTGACTATAGTCAGAGGTATGGAGATCGAGGAACTGCGCGCGTTCAACCGCACCGTCACGGAGCGGATCGGCGCGCTCGAGGACCGCTACCTGAACACCGGGCGCTCGCTCGCGCTCGACCGACTTCTGTGGGAGATCGGCCGCGACGGCGCCGATGTGCGCGATCTGCGCGACCGGCTGGGTCTGGATTCCGGGTACCTCAGCCGCCAATTGCGCGCGCTCGAGGGGGAGGGGCTGGTCGTGACCGTCCCCTCACCAGACGACGCGCGCGTGCGTCGCGCCGAGTTGACGGATGCCGGAATCGCCGAGGTCGGCGTGCTCGACGACCTGTCCGACGATCTGGTGCGCGCGATCCTGCGTCCGCTGGCGCCGCGACAGCGAGCGCAGCTCATCGAGGCCGCCGGCACGGTGCGTCGCCTGTTCACGGCGAGCGCCATCGAGATCGGGGTCGTCGACCCCGCCGACGCCGCGGCCAGGTTCGCCGTGGATCAGTACTTCGCCGTGCTCGCGACCCGGTTCGACGCGGGCTTCGACGCCGGCACGACCCGGGCGGCCCGCGACGACGAGATGCGGGCCCCTCACGGCACCTTCCTCGTGGCACGGCTCAAGGGCGAGGTCGTCGGATGCGTGGGGCTGAAGCTGCACGGCGATGATCCGGCCGAGATCAAGCGGCTGTGGGTGGCCGACAGCGTGCGCGGGCTCGGGCTCGGCCGGCGCCTGCTCGCCGAGGTCGAGGAGGCCGCCCGCGCGGCGGGGGCGCCCGCCGTGCAGCTCGACACGAACCGCTCGCTCACCGAGGCGATCGCGCTGTACCGCTCGGCCGGTTACCGCGAGATCCCGCCGTTCAACGACGAGCCGTATGCACACCACTGGTTCGAGAAGCCGCTCCAGCCCGCTGAGCCCACCGAGCGTGCCCAGCCTGCCGAGCCCGCCCGGCCCGCCGAGCGAGCCGAGGTCGCGCGATGAGCCCGGTCGGCTTCGTCGGACTCGGCATCATGGGGCGTCCGATGGCCCTGCGGCTCGCCGCCGCCGGCACACCGCTGGTCGTGTGGAACCGCAGCGACGAAGCGGTGCGTGCGCTGACGGATGCCGGTGCCCGTGCCGCGGCATCCGTCGCCGAGGTCTTCGCGGCGTGCGACACGGTGATCGTGATGCTGCGCAACGAGCACGTCGTCGACACCGTCCTGCGCGCAGGCGACTCATCGGGGCCGGTCGCACCGCTGGTCGCCGGGCGCACGGTCGTGAACATGGGCACGCTCGCCCCCGAGGCATCCGCTCGCATCGCGCGCGACGTCGAGGCGGCCGGTGGCGTGTACGTCGAGGCCCCCGTGTCGGGGTCGCGCCGCCCGGCCGAGCAGGGTGAGCTCGTGGCGATGATCGCCAGCCCTTCCGATGCCGTCTCGCGCGTCGCGCCGCTGATCGCGCCGATGTGCGCGCGCGTGGTGCCGTGCGGGCCCGTGCCGGGCGGGCTGACCATGAAGCTCGCCGTCAACGTCTTCCTCATCGCGACGATGACGGGGCTCGCCGAGACGTTCCACTTCGCCGACGCGCACGGCGTCGACCGCGAGACCCTGCGCGACGTGCTGGACTCGGGCCAGATGGCGTCGGCGATCTCGCGGGTCAAGACCGCGAAGCTCGTCGCCGATGACCTGGCTCCCCAGGCGGCGATCAGCGATGTGCTGATGAACGCCGAGCTGATCCGGGATGCCGCTCGCGCGGCGGGCATCGCGGTGCCCCTAACCGACGCGGGCCGCGACCTCTACGTCGAGGCCGCCGACCGCGGCGACGGCGGCCTCGACGCCATCGGGGTGGTGCGCGCGTTCGCGTGACATGCTGGGACGATGCACGCACGTCCCCTCGGATCAACCGGCCGCTCCGTCTCGGCGATCGGCCTGGGCACCTGGCAGCTCGGTGCCGATTGGGGCGCCGTGAGCGAAGCCGACGCGACCGCTGTGCTCGCGGCATCCGCCGATCGCGGCGTGACGCTGTTCGACACCGCCGACGTCTACGGCGACGGGCGCAGCGAGTCGATCATCGGGCGGTTCCTCGCCGACCGTGCCGATCACGGCATCACGGTCGCCACGAAGATGGGCCGCCGCGTGTCTCAGGAGCCGGAGAACTACACCCTCGAGAACTTCCGCGCGTGGACCGACCGGTCGCGTCGCAACCTCGGCGTCGACACGCTCGACCTCGTGCAGCTGCACTGTCCGCCCAGCGCCGTGATCGGCAGCGAAGCCACCTACGACGCGCTCGACGAACTCGTCGCCGACGGCGCGATCGCCGCGTACGGCGTCTCGGTCGAGACGTGCGCGCAGGCGCTGGATGCGATCTCACGGCCCCGGGTCACCAACGTGCAGATCATCCTCAACCCGTTCCGGCTCAAGCCCCTCGACGAGGTGCTGCCGGCGGCCGCGGCGGCGGGCGTGTCGATCTTCGCCCGCGTGCCGCTGGCATCGGGACTGCTGAGCGGGAAGTACACGGCATCCACCACCTTCGCCGCCGACGACCACCGCACCTACAACCGGCACGGCGAGGCGTTCGACCGTGGCGAGACGTTCTCGGGCGTCGACTTCGAGGTCGGGCTCGCTGCGGCCTCCGAGCTGGCGGCGACGTTGCCCGACGGGGTGTCGCTGCCGCAGGCGACGCTGGCGTGGATCGCGTCGCTGCGGGGCGTGACGACGGTGATCCCCGGCGCCCGCAGCGTGCGGCAGGCCGCATCGAACGCGGATGCCGGGGCTCTGCTCGACGCCGACGCCGCCGGCTCCGCTCCCGGCTTCGACCTCGCCGCCTTCGACGCGGCCGTTCACGACGTGTACGACCGGCATCTGCGGGCGGCGATCCACCCGCAGTGGTGACGCCCAGGCGCGCCGCACGGCGGTGCGCTACACTCGGCGGGTCCTTGTTCCGAGTGTGAGGAATCGAATCGGTGGAGATCTTCGCGTCCGCGCTGTGACCCGCGCCGACCGTCGATGACGGCTCTGCGCCCCCACCCGCGCTGACCCGTCGACTCCCCGCCTCCATCGGAATATCCGGTGCGTTGCCGCGGCATCCGGTGTCAGTGCACGACACCCAAGGATCCGCATGCACACCCCACCTCCCTCCGTCGTGCTCGATCGCGTCACGTTCGCGTGGTCCGACGGCACTCCCGCCCTCACCGAGATCACGGGGTCGCTCGGCTCCGGCCGCACGGGCCTGGTCGGCCGCAACGGCTCGGGCAAATCCACGCTGCTGAGGCTGGTCGCCCGCACGCTCGCCCCCGACGCCGGGCACATCGAGGCGCCCGCCGACATCGCGTGGCTGCCTCAGACGCTCACCCTCGCCGTCGACACCCCCGTCGCCGACCTGCTCGGCGTCGGCGGCGCCCTGCGCGCGCTGCGCGCGATCGAGGCGGGGGATGCCGCACCCCACCACTTCGACGCCGTCGGCGACGACTGGGACGTCGAGGCCCGCGCGACCGTCGCCCTCGACGAGGTCGGCCTGCCGCCCGACGCCCTCGACCGGCGGGTCGGCGAGCTGTCGGGCGGCGAAGCGGTGCTGACGGCGATCGCCGGCATCCGGATGCGCCGTGCCCCGCTAGCGCTGCTCGACGAGCCGACGAACAACCTCGACCGCGACGCGCGGCGGCGTCTGGGCGACGTCGTCGATCGCTGGCACGGCGCGCTCGTGGTCGTCAGTCACGACCTCGCGCTGCTCGAGCGCATGCACGAGACCGCCGAACTGTACGGCAACCGGCTGACGACCTTCGGCGGGCCCTACTCGCTGTACGCCGACGCGCTGGGCCGCGAGCAGGATGCCGCACGGCAGGCCGAGCGCGCCGCGGCGCAGGCCGTGCGGCGAGAGAAGCGCGACCGCATCGAGACCGAGACGAAGATCGCGCGGCGCAAGGCGGTCGGGCTCAAGGCGCAGCACGAGAAGCGGGTTCCCAAGATCGTGGCGAACGGACTGAAGCGTTCGCAGCAGGTGTCGTCGGGCAGGTTGCGCACCGAGGCATCCGATCGCGAATCGGCGGCGCGTGCTGCGCTGGATGCCGCCGAGCGGCGGGTGCGCGACGACGACACGGTGCGCATCGACCTGCCCGACACCGAGGTTCCCACCGGACGCCGCATCGCGACGATCCGGGTGGGCGACCGCGAGTGGATCGTGCAGGGCCCGGAGCGCATCGCGCTGATCGGCCCCAACGGGGTGGGCAAGACGACCCTTCTCGAGCGCCTCGTCAGCGCCTCGTCGCGTGCAGGCGATGCTCGCGATGCCACGATGCCGGCCTCCCTCGCCGCGGCGACGGCCGTCGCGCACACCGATCGTGTCGGGTACCTGCCGCAGCGGGTCGACGGCCTCGACGAGATGGCATCCGTGCTCGAGAACGTGCAGGCGGCGGCACCGCATCTGCCGACCGCCGAGGTGCGCAACCGGCTCGCGCGGTTCCTCATCCGCGGCGACGCCGTCGCGCGGCCGGTCGGCGCCCTGTCGGGAGGCGAGCGGTTCCGCGTGGCGCTGGCGCGCCTGCTGCTGGCCGACCCCGCGCCCCAGCTGCTGCTGCTCGATGAGCCGACCAACAATCTCGACCTCGACACGGTCGACGAGGTGGTCGCGGCGCTGGCTGCCTATCGCGGGGCGCTCATCGTGGTCAGCCACGACGACGCGTTCCTCGCGCGGTTGCAGCCCGATGCGGTCATCGAGCTGTCGCGCGGGCCCGCCGATCGTGGTCATCGGACGCGTGAGCACGCTCCGGATGCCTGATCGCGTGCAGAGGCGTCCGATGAAACGACCAGAGCGGTGGGCTCACCGCGTCAGGAACCACCCCAGCGCCGCCACCGCGAGCACGTTGAGCACGACGGTGCCCCAGAACGCACGGCGGAACGACCGCTTGCGGGTCTTGTGGCGGAACACCTGCTGCGCGACGAGCGCTCCCGGCCAGCCGGCGAGCAGCCCGAGCAGCAGCAGTGTGCTCTCGGGCGTGCGGGCGGCGCTGCTGCGGGCGGCGCGCTTGTCGAGTCCGTACGCGGCGAACGTCACGACGCTCATCCCCGCGTACACGGCGGCGATCCACCACGGCAGCGGCGCGATGAGGGTCGCGAGCGCGAGCGTGACGGCGAACACCGCCAGCACGGCCCAGCTGAGACCCGCGGGGAGGGGCCGCGACAGGTCGCGCGGACGGTCGCGCGAGCCCACAACGCTCATCGGGCCGTGATCATCGCGCCGGCGGCCCCGGCGACGTACGGGATCAGCCAGATCGCCCAGACGACGACGCTGAAGCGGTGGAAGTTGCGCTTCTCGTTCTCGCGGCCGCGCACCAGCACCACGATCGCCCACACCAGGTGCACGGCCATGAGCAAGATCGCGATCGTGCCCGTCCACGCCATGAGGGTGTCGGCGCCGCTGGCTTCGACGCCGCTTGCTCGCCGCTCGGCCGCGATCTGCGTCATGAGGAAGGTGCCGGTCGCATCGGCGGCCAGACCGAGGGCGAAGAAGGCGATGTGCCACCACTTGAGCGTGCGCTGGATGCGCTCGGCCCAGACGCCGATCGTGTAGAAGACGAGGGCGAGCGTGATGATGACGATGGCGGGGAGCAACACGTGCCGAGTCTAGGCGTGGACACCGCGCGCGCCCGAACCCGTCGGTATGGTGGGGTCGTGTCACTGGGGATGAGGATCACGGTCGTGATTCCGTGCCGCGATGACGCCGCGTTCCTCGACCAGTGCCTCAGCGCGCTGGCGGCGCAGACGCATTCGGTCGACCAGGTGATCGTGGTCGACAACGGCAGCACCGATGGCTCGGCCGCCGTCGCCCGACGGCACGGCGCGACCCTCGTGAAGGAGCGGCTGGTCGGCATCTGGCCGGCGGCGGCCCGCGGCTACGACGAGGCTCTCGCGGGCGGCGCCGACCTCATCGCCCGGCTCGACGCCGACTCCCGCCCGTACCCCGACTGGATCGCCCGCCTCGTGCGGGCCTTCGTCGCCGACCCCGACCTCGGTGTGCTCACCGGCGGTTCTGAGTTCTACGGCGCCAGTCCGCTGGTCAACCACCTCGGCGACCGCTGGTACATCGGCGGCGGCCACTACTGGATCAAGAAGTGGCTCGGCATCCCGCTCGTGTTCGGCTCGAACTTCGCGATGCGGGCCCCCGTATGGCAGCGCGTGCGCGATCAGGTGGATCGCACCAACGCACGCATCCACGACGACCTCGACCTGACGATCCGGCTGCGCGAAGACGACGGCGTGCGCTACGACCCCGACCTGCGGATGCCGGTGTCGGCCCGCCCGCTGGTGACCCAGCGCGGACTGTGGCGTCGGGTGTGGCGGGTGGTGCCGACGTTCGCCGCGAGCTGGCCCGAGGGAGCCGCGTGGAACCGGCGGCCGGATGCCGCGTGGGCGCCCGCCGAAGAGTGGTCGGTCGACGCCGAGTGGGTCGCCGAGGAGGCGTGGTCGGCCGATGACGACTGGACGCCCGAATACGGGCGGTAGGGCCGTTCTCCGGCACTCTTGACCCGCGCGGTGGCGCGGAGGATGATGTCCGCATCGACGGAGATCGTCGGTGTTCCATGGGGATTCTGCGGTGGGCGCGCCGCGATGTTGCCGTGCCCGCAGACTGGGGGAGAGCATGTCGGGGATGCGCACGCGCGCGGTCGTAGGAGTCGTCGCCGCCGTCCTGGCGGCGGGGATGCTGGCGGGGTCGCCGGCTGCGGCAGAAGACGAACCGCTGGTCTGGTCGGCGATGGACGGTTATCCGAAGAACGTCGACGGTGTCGTGATCTCGTGGGAGACCGCGATGTCCTCGACGTCGCCGTTCGATGGCCAGGCGCTCCTCGACGCGTTGCCGGTCATGCGGCTCGACGTCGAGAACCGGTCCGGCGAGACAGTCCACGTCGGTCTGGGCATGGACCTCGTCGCCCACGGTGAGGTCGGTCACCTGTGGGAGCGGGAGTCGTGGGGGCCCTTCATCGACGTGCTCTCCGGTGTCGAGGAGACGTTCGTGTTCGCGCTCGAGGACGGCGAAGCGTTCTCGGACGTGGTCGAGAGCGTGTGGACGCAGCCGCTGCCGATGTGGTCGGGTCACACCGGGGCCGTCTTCGAGCTGAGTGAGATGCCCGCCGAGGGCGTCAGCCCGTCAGTGACGCTCCTCGATGCCATGGTGATCCCCGGACGGTTCGTCGGCGCGAACTTCGCACCGACCGACCTGTCGACGCCCTCCGCGATCATGGGCATCGAGGCGACGGTCGACGGCGGTGGCGGTTCGCCCGACTTGTTCCCGGGGCTGTCGGCGACGGTGACCGCCTCCGACCTCACGCCCGGCGAGCTGCTGGAGGTGTGGGTGGCACCCCAACTCGACTTCTTCGCGTTCCAGCTCTACGGCGGCGCTCTGCCGGCCGATGCCCGGCAGGTCGGCACCGGCACGGTCGCAGCCGACGGCACGCTCACGTCGACCGTCACTCTGCCGAGCGACCTGCCATTCGGCCGGTACCAGCTCGCGGCGGGAGTGCGCGCGGAGCGCTACTGGCCGGCGGGCACCTTCCGTGACTTCACCGTGACGACACCGCCCGCAGAGCGCACGGTCTCGGTGGCGTCGGGTGGCGGCACGACGATCGCCGACCTCGGAACCACCGGCGTGACGGTGACCTATCCCGCGTCGACGACCGAGGGGGCGACGACGGCGACGGTGAGCAGCACCGGCCCCACGCCATCCGGCTTCGTGCTCACCAGCTACCCACCGCTCTACTACCACCTCAGCACGACGTCGACCTTCACCGGTCAGGCCGAGGTGTGCATCGACTACGATCCCGTGAACCTGCCGGGCGCGCCGCCGTACCTGTACCACTTCAGTCCCGTTCTCGGCGCCTGGGAGAACATCACGACCTCGCGCAACCAGGGGCGGGTCTGCGGTCTGACCGAGAGCTTCTCGCCGGTCGTGCTCGGCTACCCCGACGAACCTGACGGTTTCGATTTCACCGGGTTCTTCGATCCCGTCTCGAACGACGAGATGAACCTCGCCAAGGCGGGTCAGGCGATTCCCGTGACGTTCTCGCTCGGCGGTGATCAGGGACTCGAGGTCGTCGCGTCGACTCGGTTCAGCATCGACCGCACGGTCACCAACCCCAGCGGTGAGCTGCTCGATGCCGTGACGGCCGGCAAGAGTTCGCTCTCGTACGACGCGGCGTCCGATCAGTACACGTTCGTGTGGAAGACGAACAAGGCGTGGGCGAACAAGCAGGGGCACTTCGTGCTCACCCTCAGCGACGGGAGTGCGCACGAGTTCGCGGTGACGTTCAGGAAGTGACGTTCAGGAAGCGACGTTCACGACGAGACATCACGCGTCGAGCACCTCGAGCCGTACGGTCACCGGTCCGCCGTCTTCGAGATGCTCGGCGTCGCGCACCTTCTTCTTGAGCGGCAGCACGTACGTGCCGCTCTGCGAGTCGGGGAAGATCGATGTCGTCCACTCCGACCCGCCGATGCGCGCCGCCACCCGCACCGACCCGAACCCGCGCGGGGGGCGGGGGAGTTCCCTGATGTCGGCGCTGAGCTCTTCGGGCACCGAGGTGAAGTACCACGAAGCGTCGTCGCGGGCATCCCAGCGGAAGACCTCGCCGTCGAACTCGACGATCACGAGTCGTCTCCGGATGCCGCTGGCGGCCCGTGCCGCTCCACGAGGCGCTGCAGGCAGTCGGCCCAGCCCTGCACGTGATTGTCGCGATCGACCTCGTCGGTGAACCCCGAGTGCACCACGCGCACCCGCGTCGAGCGCGTCGAGCCGGAGGCATCCTTCGACAGGTCGGGGTCGATCGAGGTGCGTCCGAGTGCGCCCGATGCCGTGATCGGGTCGAGGCTCACCTCGACCTCGGTGACCGCCTCTTCGCCGCGCCATCGCCACTGCAGCCTCAGGGTGTTCGGTGGCTCGAGGCCGACGATCGTCGCATCGACGGCCATGCCGGCCGGATCGGATGACACCGACCACACACCGCCGGGAACGGGCTCGACTTCGGCGTGCGGGTCCATCCGCTCGGGCCAGAACCACTCGGCGATCGAGGCGGGGTCGGTGACGTCGTGCCACACGGCGTCGGCAGGTGCGGCGACGAGCACGTCGTCGGTGAGCTCGACCATGCCGCCCACGGTAGCCCGAGCTCGCGACATGCGGCACCCCGAGGCTCGGGCGTAGAGTCGACGCATGCTTCCCGAGCAGCGCAGCATCCGGGCGCTCGCACACGCCCTGGTGCTCATGGCGCGGATCACCGTGCGCCTCTCGAGGGTGTCGCCGCCTGCGGCGGACGGGGTCGAGTACACGAATCTGATGGTGCGCATCCTCATCGCGCTCGACGCGACCGGTGGTTGCACGCCGAGCGAGCTGAGCGACCGGCTGGGCGTGGCGCGCAGCGCCATCTCGCGCACGCTGCGGCAGCTGCACACGCGCGGGATCGTCTCGCGCCGTGTCGACACGAAGGACATGCGCTACGTGCGGCTGCGTCTGTCGGCGAAAGGGCGGCGCAGTCTCGACGTCTTCGTCGAGTCGGCCGTGGGTGCGGTGGCCGACATCGAGCCGCTCGTCGACGAGATGGTGCAGACGCTCGAGGTCGCTCGCGACGGTCTCGAGGTGCGTGAGGATGCCACGCTGCTCGAGGCGCTCGATGAGCTGGGTGAGACGGGTGCGCGCTTCGTGGCCGACGTGCTTCCCCGCGAGACCGAGCTCGGCGTCGGCAACGCCACGCAGCGCTTCGTGCTGTGGGTGCTGCGAGACGGCGGTTCGGCGACCGCGGGCGAGGTCGCCGCGCTGCTGGGCATCGAGCCGACCCGCGTGCTCGCGGCGACCGACCAGCTGCACGCGCTCGACCTCGTCGAGGTGGGATCGGATGCCGCACGGGCCGACGCCTCGAGCACTCTGACGGCGACCCCGACGGGGGCGGCCCTCGCCGACGCGCACGCGGAGCAGTTCGGCCTGCATGCCGAGGCGTTCCTGAGCCACCTTCACTCGGTGTGCCGTCTCGCCCGGCGGGTCAGCGTCACCGAGGGCTGATCGGCGCGGAGCCTCCTCCGCCTCACTGCGCGCCGACGTGCGTCGACGACGATCGGCGCGGTGATCGTCGTGCCCCACCCGGCTCGTCGACCCGGCGGGTCACGCCGTCGGCGCCGTCCGCACGATCGATCGGTTGACTTACTTCGCATCGGTATTCTAGAGTTTGTTTACTCCTGAACTAAGCAGAGAAGCCACAGCAGGGACAGTCAATGACGATTCATCCGACGGGCCGCGCCGACGTCAATCGGTCGGCGATCCTCGCCCACCTCGGCGCCCACGGCCCGGCATCGCGCGCACAGCTCGCGCGAGCCCTCTCGCTGTCGCCCGCGCTGATGACCCAGCTCAGCAAAGACCTGCTGGCCGACGGGCTCATCCTCGAGCTCGAGCACCAGCCGAGCCAGGGCGGTCGACCCGCCCGCATGCTGGGTCTGGTCGCCAGCGCCGGCAGCGCGATCGGGGTCAAGATCGCCGACGACCATGTCGCCTTCGTCGAGGTCGGCATCGACGGCACCGTGCTGCGCACCTCGAGCGAGCAGTTCGACCCCTCGGCCAGCACCATGCTCGCCGACCTCGCGCAGCGCCTGCGCGCCTTCATCACCGGCGGAGGCGACATCCCGCTGCTGGGTGTCGGCGTGGGTGTGCCCGGCGACGTCGACGCGCAGGGAACCGGTGTGGTCAACGCGCCCTCGCTCGACTGGACCAACGCGCCGATCGGTGCGGTGCTGCGCCGCGAGCTCGGACTGCCGGTGCTCGTGGAGAACAACGTGAACGCCCTCGCCGTCGCCGAGCGGCTCTACGGTCTGGGCCGGCACCACGATCAGGCGCTGGTCGTCACCATCGGAACCGGCGTGGGCGCTGCGATCATGCTCGACGGCACCGTCGTGCGCGGCTCGCGCGGTGGTGCCGGTGAGATCGGCCACATGCCCGTCGACCCCGAGGGCGTGCGGTGCCGGTGCGGCAACCGCGGATGCCTCGAGACGCTCACGAGCGAGAGCGCCCTGGTGCGCATCGCGCGGGAGCGCGGCGTGATCGGACCCGCCGCAGGCATCGCGGCGCTGCGGGATGCCGCCGCCGCCGGCGACCCCGAGGCGACCCGCGTCTTCAGCGAGGCGGGCCACCAGCTCGCGCGTGCCGTCGCCGGTCTGGTGCACGTCCTCGACCCCGAGATCGTCATCGTTCTGGGGGAGGGCACCGCCGACTGGGCGCACTGGTCGTTCGGCTTCGAGCCCGCCTTCCGCGCCGCCCTCATGCCCGCCCGACGCGGCGTGCCGGTCGCGGTCGAGACGTGGCAGGACGACCGGTGGGCGCAGGGCGCCGCCGCCCTCGTCCTCGCGACGCCCTTCGACGCCGAGGGCCTCACCGGCGAGCAGGGACGCCTGGTGCGGCGTCGGCTGGTCGAGCAGGCCGCCGGGGGCGGCGACACCGCATGACGATGTCGCCCTCGGCCCCGAGTCTGCTCGACGAGGCGGCATCCGACCCACCCGCGCCGGGGCGTCGCCCTCGCGGCACGCGCCGCTGGCGCTACGCGCTCACGGTGCTCGCGTTCCTGCTGCCCAGCGCGATCCCGCTCGCCCTCTTCGTGCTGCTGCCGATGGCCTCGGCTGCCTGGATCAGCTTGACCGAGTGGAACCTCATCACCGAACCGGTGTTCGTGGGCGTCGACAACTTCGTCGCCCTCGTCGCCGATCCGCGCACCGCCGCGGTCTTCGGCAACACGCTGTACTACATCGTCGGCTACTTGCCGCTCGTGTACATCGGCGGTCTGCTGCTCGCGCTGGCGCTGAACCAGGCGCTCAAGGGACGCGCGCTGTGGCGGGGCATCTACTTCCTTCCCGTCGTCACCAGCTGGATCGCCGTCGCCATCGTGTGGCGCTGGCTGCTGAACCCGAACAACGGCGTGGTGAACACCGTGCTCGCGTGGTTCGGGATCGACGGGCCCGGATGGTGGACCGACCCGGCCTGGTCGATGCCGTCGGTGATCATCGCGAGCGCCTGGAAAGACCTCGGATTCGTGATGGTGATCCTGCTGGCGGGACTGCAGGCGATCAACCCCGACCTGTACGACGCCGCCAAGGTCGACGGCGCCGGCGCGTGGAGTCGCTTCCGCAACGTCACGCTTCCGATGCTCAGTCCCAGCACGTTCTTCGTGGTCGTCATCTCGCTCATCAACGGATTCCAGGTCTTCGACCAGGTGTACGCGATGACCGGGGGAGGCCCGGCCGGTTCGAGCCAGGTCGTGGTGCAGCAGATCTACGACCTGACGTTCCGGTACGGCCAGGCGGGCGAGGCATCCGCTCTCTCGTGGATGCTGTTCGCCGTCATCCTCGGCGTGACCGTCGTGCAGATCCTCGGCCAGAAGCGGTGGGTGCACTATGCCTGAACGCCTGCGCCGCCTCGCGCTCGTCGTCGTCATCGCCCTCGGCGCGATCGCGATGCTGTTCCCGTTCTGGTGGACGTTCATCACGTCGATCACGCCCGGAGCCGGGTTCTCGATCACTCCGCAGCTGTGGCCCGACGACCCGTCGCTGAGCGCCTACGAGCGCCTGTTCACCGAGCGCCCCTTCGCCCGGGTGATCGGCAACAGCCTGCTGCTGGCGGCGATCACCACGATCGTGCAGCTGTTCACCAGTGCCACGGCGGCCTATGTGTTCAGCCGGCTGCCGTTCCGCGGCCGCGGCGTCGTGTTCGCGGTGTACCTGGCGACGATGATGGTGCCGCTGCAGGTGCTGATCGTGCCGCTGTTCGCCCAGCTGCGCACGTTCGGCCTGATCAACACGTATCTCGGCGCGCTGCTGCCGACCTTCGCGAGCGCGTTCGGCATCTTTCTGCTGCGGCAGGCGATGAACCAGGTGCCGCGCGATCTCGACGAGGCGGCGACCCTCGACGGCGCCGGTCACGGCCGCATCTTCTGGCAGATCATCCTGCCCAACATCCGCCCGGCCCTGGCGACGCTCACGATCTTCGCCTTCATGGGCAGCTGGAACAGCTTCCTCTGGCCGCTGATCGTGCTGCGTTCGCCCGAGCTGCAGACCCTCCCGATCGCCCTCGCGGCACTTCAGGGGCAGTACACGACGGCGTGGGACGTCGTCATGGCCGGCTCGGTCATCAGCGTGCTGCCCATGCTCGCGCTCTATCTCTTCGCCCAGAAGTACGTCATCCAGGGCGTCGCCAGCTCCGGCATCAAGTGAGGCCGGTGACCCGAAACCCACACAGAACACCTTCGACCCATCGCACCCGAACCACCAGCAACACCAACAAAGGAGAAGCACTCACCATGAAGCGCTCACTGCTCATCGCGCCCGTCGCCGTCGCCGGGCTCGCCCTCGCCGGATGCTCGGCGGGCACCTCCGAGCCCGAGTCGGGCTCGACCGAACCCGTCACGATCACGTACACGAACTTCATCTCGGCCGGCGGCAACGAGGAGAACCTGCAGACGATCGTCGACGCCTTCGAGGCCGAGAACGAGAACGTCACCGTCGACGTCGTCACGCTGCCCTACGCCGACTACTTCACGGCGCTGCAGACCGACCTCGCCGCCGGCACGATCTCGGACGTCATCGACACCAACTACGACTTCTTCCCGCAGCTGGCGGCGGCCGGGGCGCTGGCGCCCATCGAGCCGGCCGACCCGGCGGCCTACCGCGACAGCCTCGTCGAGGCGTACTCGGTCGACGGAGTCACCTATGCACTGCCGAGCTCGTTCTCGGCCGTGGTGCTCTACTACAACGCCGACCTCTTCGACCAGGCCGGTCTGGACTACCCGACCGCCGACTGGACCTGGGCCGACGAGCAGGCCGCCGCTGAGGCGATCACCGCCCTGGGCGACGACGTGTGGGGCAGCCACCAGCCGGTGTCGTTCTACGAGTTCTACAAGGTGCTCGCGCAGAACGGCGAGTCGTTCCTGAGCGATGACGGCACCTCGGTCGCCTTCAACACTCCGGGCGGCGTCGAGGCCGCCGAATGGCTCGTCGACAAGAGCGGCACGGTCATGCCGACGATCGAGCAGGGCCAGGGCACGCCCGACTTCGACACGAACCTGTTCGTCGAGGGCAACCTCGGCATGATGCACACCGGCATCTGGGTGTTCGGCGCCGTCGCCGACGTGCCCTTCGGCTGGGACATCGCCGTCGAGCCGGGCAACACCCAGCAGGCCAGCGCCGTGTTCTCGAACGCGGTGGGCGTGTCGGCCACGAGCGAGCACATCGACGCGGCGACGGCGTTCGCCGAGTTCCTGACCTCGTCGCAGACGATGGTGGATGTGCGCCTCGAGTCGGGCTGGGAGCTTCCCCCGATCAGCGACGAGGAGCAGCTGGCGGTGTACCTGACCAAGGACGACCCCGCCAACCGCCAGGCCGTGTTCGACTCGCTCGACGCCATCGCGCTCACGCCGCTGGTCGAGACGGGTCAGCAGGAGATGCAGGACATCATCACCGAGGAGCTGATCGAGGCCCAGGCCGGCCGCAAGTCGGTCGAGGACGCCCTGGCCAGTGCCGAGGAGCGCATCAACGCCGTCATCGGCGGCTGACGCGGCATCCGTCCTTCTCGAACCAGGGGGTCCCGTCCACCCGAGACGGGACCCCCGCCTCTGGAGACTTCTTCGCATGACATCCACCGACACGTCCGGCATCGCCGAGCTGGCTGCGCGCAGCGTGCAGCTCATCGCCGACCTGCAGCACCCCGGCGGGGCATACCCGGCGAGCCCCACGTTCTCGGCGTACCGCGGCTACAGCTGGTTCCGCGACGGTGCGTTCATCGCCGACGGCATGTCGTCGGCGGGCGCGGTCGACAGTGCGTCGCGCTTCTTCGACTGGTGTCAGCGGATGCTGCAGCAGCGCGGCGATCGCATCGCCGAGATCGTCGCGGCCGAGGCGCAGGGGGCGCCGCTGCCCGACGCTGAGATGCTGCCGACGCGGTTCACGTTCGACGGCGACGACGGCGACGACGACTGGTGGGACTTCCAGACCGACGGCTACGGCACGTGGGTGTGGGCGGTGGTCGCGCACGGCGAGCGGCACGGGCTGAGCCTGGACCGCTGGGCCGGCGGCATCGCGCTCAGCGTCGACTATCTGGTCGCCACCGGTCATCGCGCGTGCTTCGACTGGTGGGAGGAGCATCACGAACACGTGCACGTGTCGACGCTCGGCTGCGTGGTGGCCGGGCTCGAGGCGGCGGCCGACAGCGGCATCCTCGCGCCAGACCGGGCGGATGCCGCGCGGTCGGCGGCGTCGGCCGCGCGGGCGCGCATCGAGGGTGAGGGGGTGCGCGACGGTCACCTCTCGAAGTGGGTCGGCTCGTCCGAGGTCGACGCCTCTCTCGCGGCGGTCGTCGCGCCGCTCGGGGTGATCCCCGCCGGGGGTGCGCTCGGCCGTGCGACGCTCGACGCGGTCGAGGCGCAGCTGTGCGTCGACGGGGGTGTGCACCGGTTCACGGCCGACACGTTCTACGGGGGCGGACAGTGGCCCCTGCTCAGCTGCTTCCTGGGTCTTGCGCGCGAGGCGGCGGGTGATCGCGATGCCGCGCGGGCATTGCTGACGTGGGCGGCGGGAACCGTGACCGACGAGGGCTTCCTGCCCGAGCAGGTCGCCGACCACCTGCTGGCGCCGGATCGTCGTCAGGAGTGGGTCGACCGCTGGGGCACGGTGGCGACGCCGCTGCTGTGGAGCCATGCGATGCTCGTGCGGCTGGCCGTGCAACTCGACGTGCTGGCACCCGCAGAGGAGGGTCGGCGATGATCCGTCACCGGCCGTTCGGTTCGGGGCATCCGTACTCGGTCGACACCGAGCAGCGCGATCCCGTCGACCCCGTCGCGGGGCAGCCGCTCACGCTCGGCGTGCGCGCGACGCGCGATGTCGAGACCGTGCAGGTGGAATGGGACGACGGCGCCGCCGTGCGGACGCTGCCGCTCGCGCGGGTCGAACGCCGTTCCCGTGGCCAGACCGTCGACGGGGGGCACCTCGCGGGCGCGCAGGCGAGGCTCGCGCGTGCCGCCGGTGGCTGGGCCGTGACACTCACCGACCTGGCGCCGCACCGTGCCTACCGGTATCGCTTCGTCGGGGGTCCGCTCGCGGATGCCGCCGCGCAGCGCACCCGATGGTTCGACGTGCGGGTGGCGGCCTGGCGTGCGGCATCCGATGCCCTTATCGGCTCGTCCGGCGCTGGGCTGGTCCCCGGCTCGGTCGAGGTGCTCGACGACGGCGTGACGCTGCGTCGGGTGCGGTTCGCGCTCGCGCTGGCGCCGGGCGAGCACGTCGCCGGGTTCGGCGAGCGGTTCGACGCGCTCGATCACCGCGGCGCCGAGCTCGACTCGGTGGTCTTCGAGCAGTACAAGTCGCAGGGCGCCGAACGCAAGACGTACCTGCCGATGCCGTTCGCGCACGTCGTCGGCGGGCGCGGGTGGGGCTTCCACGTGCGCACCAGCCGCCGGGTGTGGTTCGACGTCGGCGCGACGGATGCCACGCGACTGGGTGTCGAGGTGGAGCTCGACCACCCGAGCGGCGCGGCGGTCGAGCAGGGGGCGCGGGTGCTCGAGGTCGCCGTGTTCGAGGGCACGCCGCACGAGGTGCTGGATGCCTTCCTCGGCGAGGTCGGCCGGCCCGAGCAGCTGCCCGATTGGGTGCTGCGCCTGTGGGCGAGCGGCAACGAGTGGAACACGCAGGCCGAGGTGATGCGTCAGGCCGACCTGCATCGCGAGCATGGCGTCCCGGTGGGCAGCATCGTGATCGAGGCGTGGAGCGACGAGAGCACTTTCCACGTGTGGCGCGACGCGCAGTACACACCGCGAGACGGGGCCGAGCCGTTGCGGCTCGACGATTTCACGTTCCCCGCAGAGGGGGCCTGGCCCGATCCGAAGGGCATGGTCGACGAGCTGCACGCACGTGACGTACGGGTGATGCTGTGGCAGATCCCGCTCGTGAAGATGCGTCCGCACCCGGTGGGTCAGGCCCGCAACGACGCAGATGCGGCGGTGCGCGACGGCGTGCTCGTGCGCGAGGAGGCGCCCGACGGCAGCCTGCGTCCGTACCGCAACCGGGGGTGGTGGTTCCCGCTGGGGCTCATGCCCGACCTCACCGACGACCGTTCCGCCCGGTGGTGGACCGACAAGCGCCGCTACCTCGTCGAGGAGGTGGGGGTCGACGGCTTCAAGACCGACGGTGGCGAGCATGCGTGGGGTCGCGACCTGGTGTATCTCGACGGTCGCCGCGGCGACGAGAAGAACAGCGCGTATCCGGTGTCGTACGCGCAGGCGTACGGCGATCTGCTGCGCCGGTCGGGCAAGGCGCCGGTGACGTTCTCGCGGGCGGGCTTCTCGGGCTCTCAGGCGCACGGTGCGTTCTGGGCGGGCGACGAGAACTCGACGTGGGAGGCGTTCCGCTGGTCGCTGTTCGCAGGGTTGAGCGCGACGGCGAGCGGCATCCTCTACTGGGGGTGGGATGTCGCGGGCTTCAGCGGCGAGATCCCCACGGCCGAGCTGTATCTGCGGTCGATGGCGGCCGCGGCGTTCGTGCCGATCATGCAGTACCACTCCGAGTTCAATCACCACCGCACGCCCAGCCGCGACCGCACGCCGTGGAACATCGCGGAGCGCACCGGCGACGACCGCGTGCTGCCGGGTGTGCGCCGGCTGGTCGAGCTGCGCGAGCGGCTGGTGCCCTATCTGTCGGACGAGAGCGCCTGGGCGATCGAGCGGGGGACGGGCCTGATGCGTCCGCTGTTCTTCGATTGGCCCGACGACGAGCGGCTGTGGGGTGCGCCGCTGCAGTGGATGCTGGGCCGCAGCATTCTGGTGTCGCCGGTGACCGTCGAGGGGGCGAGCGAGCATGCGGCGACGCTGCCGGAGGGGGAGTGGGTGCACGCCTTCTCCGGTGAACGCGTGCGCGGCGGCGCCACGCATACGTCGGCGGTGCCGTGGGACGAGGCGCCGGTGTACGTGCGGGCCGAGGACTGGGTGCGGCTGCGGGGAGTCTTCGAGGGCTGAGCCGAGGGGCGGCGCGCGGCGCACACGGATGCGGGGGCCGGATGGGAATCGGGCTCCGCATGCGGGCACGCGGGTCAGGCCGTGTGCGCCGCGTACTCCTCGATCACGACGCCCGACGCGAAGGATCGTGCCTCCGTGAGAGCGAATGCGTGCGGGCCGTAGGGCACACCGCCGAACAGGGGGATGCCCGAGCCGAAGACGACCGGGTTGCGCTTGAGGACCAAGCGGTCGATCTGCGGCAGCAGCGTGCCCGCGAGCTCTCCGCCTCCGCACACCCAGATGTCGAGCCCTTCCTCGCGCTTCAGTTCGCGAACGGTGTCGAGGGGGTCGTCGGTGAGCGTGATGTCCGCGTCGACCTCGCGTCGGCGTCGACTGGCGACGATCTGTCGCAGGTGGGGGTAGGGGCTGGTGATTCCCGCCGTGAGTGCCGGCGTGAGCGTGTTCCACCCCATGATCACCGTGTCGAATCGCGTCCTGGGCGCTTCGATTCCCAGCGCGGCATGCACATGGGCCGGCAGTGCGTCGGCATAGTCGCCGAAGATCACCGAGGCATGGTCGCCCTCGGCGAGGAGCGCATCGAATCCACCCGTGGGGTCGGCGATGTACCCGTCGATGCTGACGGCGACGTAGTAGACGAGGTTCCGCATGGCGAACTCCAATCACGACATGTGTCGTGGTTAAAGTACAACAGACGTCGTGGTTTGGCTAGCATGGCGGGCATGGTCCGCAACGACGAACGACGCTCCGTTCTCGCCGACGCCGGCATCCGTGTGCTTGCCGAAGAGGGCGCGCGCGGCCTCACCCACCGCGCCGTCGATGCCGCTGCCGGCTTGCCGCGCGGCACCGCCTCCAACTACTTTCCGACTCGCGACGATCTCGTCTCTGCGCTCGTCAACCGCATCGCCGAGCGACTCACTCCGGATCCGGAGGCAGTCGATGCACGCGGGGTGCGGACTCCTGACCGTGGGCTCTTCGCGGACTACCTGCGCGATGTCGTGAAGCGGCTCAGTGTGGATCCACACGTGTCGCTCGCCCTGTTCGAGCTGCGGCTGGAGGCCGCGCGGCGTCCTGCCGTCGCCCAGGCGCTCGGGGCGTGGCGACAGGCTGCGTTCGAGGAAGACATCACCTTCAACGACGGCGCCGGCCTGCCGGGCGGACGAACCGAGATCGCCCTCTTCCACTACGCCATCGACGGGCTGATGCTCGACCACCTCACTGCGCCCCTCGACACCGGACTCTCGGTCGACGAGGCCATCGACGAATTCGTCGACCGAATTCTGGGGTGATCCCCTTCTCGACGGCGCGCGGGCGCGTCGGCGTCGTGGTGGCCGGCCGGTCAGGTGGTCGCGACCGCTGATGTGCGGGCCGGCTGCGGTGGCGTTCGCCATCCTCGTCGGCCGCCGGGTGGCGGATTCCATGCCCAGCGGGCGGCCGATTTCGACTGCAGCTCGACGGGCGGCCCGTCACCGCGTCGGTCGAGCAGGAACCGCCCCGAAGTGTCGCGGTTGATCTTCCAGCCCCGGTGATGCAGCTGCAGGTGATGGAATCGGCAGAGCAGCACGCCGCGGTCGATGTCGGTGCGGCCGTGGTGGGCCGTCCATTCGTCGCAGTGGTGGGCTTCGCAGTACGAGGCGGGGGTGGTGCAGCCGGGGATGAGGCATCCGCCGTCTCGCGTGGCGAGCGCGATCCGCTGCTTCGGGGTGAACAGGCGCTGTTCGCGGCCCACGTAGAGCGGGTTGCCGCGGGTGTCGATGCCGATCTCGCGGGTGCCGGTGTCGCAGATGGCGCGGTCGATGACCGACCCGGGCAGGGCGAGGCCGCGGTCTTCGGTGTGTCCCGTGGCGAGCATCCGCCCGAACGCATCGCGCGGACCGGTGCCATCGGCGACGACGACGAGGCGCACGCCGGGCTGCTTGGCTCCGAAGACGTCGGAGGCGGTCGCGAGCATGCCGGCGCGGATGACGCTCATCAGCAGGTCGTACGACAGCTGCTCGTTGGAGCGCGGGTCGTCGACGAGTGCGGCGGCGGCCGCCTGTTCTTCGGCGGACACGAATCGCGGCCCGCCGCGGCGCGGGCGCAGCGCGGCGTCTTCGAGCGCGCACACGGCGGCGAAGCCCTCGTCGTCGTAGATGATGTGCGAGTGGTGGGTGCCGTCGGGGTCGGTCCACTTGCGGTGCGATCGCTTCTCGAACCGGGCGGCGAACCGCTGTTCGGCGCCGGCCGGGTCGAGCTGGTCGCGCACGGTGCGTGCCCGCTTGGCGAGTTCTTCGACGGGCAGAGCGCATGCCTCGCCCATCAGCTGCTCGGCGGCGATCGACCACACCTCGACGGCCGCGGCCGACGTATCGCCGTCGATCGCGGGCGGCTCACCGAGCCCACGTCGGATCGCGTCGTGCTGGTCGGACGAGATCCCACCGCCCAGCAGTGCCGCGCGCAGCGGCGCATGCCACACCGGGGGGAGCGCGGGTGCCACCGGCATTCCGGCACCCGAGCCCCCGGCATCCGAGCCCCCGGCATCCGGCGTCGCGGCATCCGAGGTGCCGACACCTGAGCGGCTGGAACCGGCCCCGTCTTCGTCGAGCAGCGACGCCCCCACCGAGACGGCCCGCCGCGCATCGGCGGCCGAACCGCCGGTGATCGCCTGGATCATGCCCACGGGCGACCGGTGACCCCGCACGGCCGCCATGCCGCCGTCGCCGCGCTCGCGCGCGGATCGCGATGCGACCACACCGGCGGCGATCACCGACACCCGGTCGACGCATCGCCGCAGATCGGCGGCGCAGCTCAGCAGTTGCTCGACCTCGGAATCGCTCAGCGCGGCGACCGCCGTCGGCAGTGCACCGGCTTCGACGTCAAGGCCCTTCACCGCGACGAGGGCCTCGAGCGCCTCGTATACATCTGCGATGAATGACATAGCTACACTCTTCCAGAAGCTCACCACAATAGCACGAAGATTCGAAGATCTGTGGAGAACTCGTCGAATCCGGGCCTGGGGAGGGGGCGATGCCCTGCGGTGCAGAAACCGAAGCGGCGCGAGCACGTTATGGACGAATACTTCCGCTTGGGAGTATCCTCTGCTCATCGATCTCGTCGAAGGAGCAGATCATGACCATCGTCCAGCGCATGCCGAGGTTCCTGGTGGCGATCGTCGCCGTGGCTCTGGCGCTTGTTCTCGCGATTCCGCTGACGGGTGCGAAGGGTGGGAACAGCGCGGTGGCGAAGGCGTGTCAGAAGGGCGGGTGGCAGCAGCTCGCGAGCTCCGACGACCCGTATACCGCGTTCGCATCGCAGGATGCCTGTGTTTCGCATGGCGCACAGGGAGGCACCGTGGTGCCTCTGATCGTCGAGACTCGCAGCGCCAGTCAGATCCAGTGCGAAGACGACTTCGATGGCGCGTACACCAAGGGCGACGGCGTCGCGAGGGGCACTGTGTGGGACGGCATCCTCCTCTATCGGTGCACCCTCCCCGGCGCGAATGCAATGAGCCTCATGGGGGCCTTCAGTCCGCTCTGCTTCGCAACGACAGAGGGCGTGGGTATCTGGCGGGCGTCCGCCGCGAGCGGCAACGTCTTGGAGTGCCTGACGTACTAGTGCTCACTCCTGTCCACCGATCTCGTCGAAGGAGCAGATCATGACCATCGTCCAGCGCATGCCGAGGTTCCTGGTGGCGATCGTCGCCGTGGCTCTGGCGCTTGTTCTCGCGATACCGCTGACGGGTGCGAAGGGCGGCAACAGCGCGGTGGCGAAGGCGTGTCAGAAGGGCGGGTGGCAGCAGCTCGCGAGCTCCGACGACCCGTATACCGCGTTCGCATCGCAGGATGCCTGCGTCTCGCATGGCGCACAGGGCGGCACCGTCGTCGCATTGCAGGTCGAGAGCCGTGGTGAAGCGCAGGTGTATTGCGAGGACGCGCTCGCCGGGCAGTACCTGGCAGAGACCGACCGCGTCCTGTTCGAATGCGACGCGCCGGTCAACTTCCTCGACGCGGCCTGGAACACCCTGTTCTCGATGTGCGACGACGCGAGCAACGAGGTTCAGCGCCTGCGCAGCATCCTTCGATCCTGGGGTGAACTGACGACGGCCGTCTTCATCTGCGAGAAGCTCTGATCCTGCCCCGCGGGCGCTCACGGGCGAGCCCACGGCGAGCGCCACCGTGTGACGCCGCGGGGGTGACGCGCGTGCGACGCGCGACGGGGCGCGAGCGCGCGGGCGACCCCTCAACCGTCGACCCGCTACGGTATACGTGTCGATTCGTCTCGCTGGGGGAGATATGGCCGACACCTCGCCGCCGTCTGCGCCGCCACCTGGGTGGTACGCCGAGTCTGCGCGCGCGCAGCGCCTGCGCTGGTGGAGCGGTTCGGAGTGGACCAACCACTACCAGCTCGTCGTGCAGGCGCGTGCTCTGCAGCCGCCGCCACCCGACGAACTGGGCACGCCGCTCGACCAGGACGTCGAAGACGATGCCGACCTGCTCGCGACACCGCGATCGGCCGCGCAGCCGGGGCCGCAGCCAGCCACCGAACGCCCGCCGCTGACACGTGCCGAGCGTGCGGCGCGCGAGCGTGCCGGCGCGGTCGCCACCCAGATGACCCCGATCGTGGCGGTGCCCACGGCGACGAGAGCGGATGCCGCCGGGCCCGCGTCCGGACCGGCTCCGGCCGAGTTCGCGTCGACGGATGCCGCGACCAAGCCGGATCCCACTGTGCAGGGCCCCCCGACCGCCACGCGGGTCTTTCCGGAAGGAGCCGCGCAGCCGACCGAGGCCCCGGAACGGCCCGCACGCCGCGACCCCGGCTATCCCGACCAGATCACCACACCTGATCGTCCGGTGCGGCCGCTCGTCTACGCGCCGCACTCCAGTCGCTACACCGGCGACCAGCCCGCGGTCATCGCCGACCCGGTCGCCGGCAACGGTCTCGCGTCGACGGCGATCGCTCTGATCTTCGCGAGCGCTGTCTGCGGGGTCGTCGCCTACTTCATCCGTCCGTCGAGCGAGACGGTCGCAAGCGTCTCGTGGACGCTCGCCGCAGCCCTGGTCGTGGCGGCGTTCATCTTGGCGGTCGCGGGCATGGCGGTCGCGGTGCAGCGGCCGACGCGCAAGGGGTGGGCCTTGGCGGCGCTCGTCGTGTCGTCACTGCTGCTGTTGGCACTGATCGGCCTGTTGGCTCTGCCCCTGTTCGCAAGCGCGGGGTGAGCTTGGCAAAACCTGAGGAAACCTTGGGGCGTTCTGGATTGACAAGCGGAATCCGTCGAGGTCAAGCTCATTCGGGATGGAAAGTCGCGTTCAGCGCGTGGCTCACGTCGCCCTTCGGCGGAACCTGGAATGCCGAAGAACCCGAAATGATCAATCAACCCTGGGGAGGGTACGCGTATGCGTGCAACAATCAAGAACTACCTCGAGGCTCTCAAGGAGCAGCGCAAGGAGCGAGGCGAGGACGGCGGCTTCTCGCTGATCGAGCTCATCATCGTGGTCGTGATCCTCGGCATCCTCGCCGCGATCGCCATTCCGATCTTCCTGAACATCCAGCAGGATGCGCGTAACAACGCCGCGCTCTCGGTCGCCGCCACCGGCGCGACGCAGGCGGCGGCGCAGATCGCGCAGAATGAGCCCGCAAGCGTGGCCAACCTCGACACAGACGGTGCAGGCGGGATGTCGGTTGGGTTCGTCGGCGGAACACCGACCACGATCGAAACCATCTGCGTGACCGCGACAGTAGACGGCGTGACCGCGCACGCGGGCACCAACTGCGCATCGCCTGGCATTCAGGCAGCACCCCCCGCCGGGTGAGCCAACCTCGCACACCCTATTGCTGATGTCATGGGGGCTGGGGAGCGATTCCCCGGCCCTCGTGGCATGATGTAGACACTGTTGTCGCCACCCTGGGGAGGGACGCACATGTTGCGTCGCGCGGATACAGCCGGGTTCAGCCTGGTCGAACTCGTGGTTGCGATGTTCCTGTTGGGCATCATCGCGGTCGCGCTGCTTCCCGTGCTCTGGAACGGGATCCGCTACTCGTCCGAACAATCCACCGTGGCGACCGCGACGCGTCAGCTCAACAGCCTCGTCGATCAGGCTCGGGATGGCGGAACATGCGACGCCGTTGCCGCCGCCACCGGCGTCAACGACTACATGGACGGCGCGGGCCGGGGCTTCTCGATCCGTGCGGAGAACGCAGCCGGCGCACTGACGGTCCCCGCCTGTGCGAGCGGAAGCCTCGTCTCTTTCACCCTCGTCGCGCGGCAGGGCGGAGACAGGCTCGCCCAGGTCGACGCGATCGTGTACATCCCATGAGCACACCACGGCAGGACGACGACGGCCTCTCGCTCATCGAGGTGATCGTCTACGTGGTCGTGCTGGGCATCCTCATGATCGTCGTCACGATGATCTTCATCAACACGTGGACGGCTCAGGCGAGTGTGGCATCGCAGACTCAGGCCACCACGCGCGGCCAGCTCGTGGCCTCGCAGTTCGAGCGAGCGCTGCGAAACGCGGTGGACTACTCGATCGAGGAGAGCGGCACGGTGCTCAAGATCAACACCACCTTCACCGGCACGCGGCAGTGTCAGGGATTCGCGCTCACCGATAGCGGCTTGGCAATGACGATCACCTCGAATAACGCCGAGCAGCCGATCGCCGACTGGCCGATCTGGCAGGACCGGGTCGAAGCGATCACCGGAACGACACCCTTCACCGACGTCGACTCCACAACGATCGCCTACGCGTTCAACGCCGTCAGCGACTCTGCACCCGTTCGCTTCACGGGTGACACGTACATGCGAAATCAGAGAGCAGGGATGGACGGATGCTGGGAATGAATTCCATCCGACGACGACTGACGAGCGTCCGCGACGACGACGGGGTGGCGCTGATCGCCATTCTCATGATCATGTTCGTCGGCGTCATCGCGGCCGCCCTCGTCGCGGGCGCAGTGATGTTCACGATCCGCTCGAACGTCGCGAACGAGAACACCACGCAGGCCTACATCGCCGCTGAGTCGGGACGGGATGCGGCCCTCGCGAACGTACTGGCCAGCACGTGCACCCTCACGGCCTCGAACCCGCGTGGCGGCGGAGGGTCCGCGCCCTTCTACGAGGCCACGGTCGATCACTGCCCGAGCCCGACGTCGGGTGACACCTTCCAGATCGTCTCGACGGGCTGGGATGAGAATGGTGAATCGACGACGATCACCTCCGACTACAGCCGGGTCGTGACCTATAAGAACCAACCCGGTGGTTCGCTCGCCTACTTCGACGGCACTTTCACCGTCACGCAATCGTCGTACACGGGCACTGTCGTCGTGAGGCAGGGGAACTACGACTGCTCAACTGCCAAGTCTACGATCGACGGGGATCTTTGGGTTGTGAACGGCAGCGTGGACCTCAGCTCTGGCTGCACTGTCACGGGAAGTGTGTACGCCCGAGACGACGTTGAGATGTGGAGCAACGACGTCACGGTCGGCGGGCGGATCACCGCGGGGCGCGACGTCATTCTGAGCGCAAACAACCTCAGCATCGGCATGAGCCCGTCGTCGCCCCGTGAACCCGGCGACACCGACGTGCGCGCGGGTGGCAACGTCACCATCACCAGTCCACGCGGCCAGATCGGCGGAACGGTGATCGCCGGCGGTACCTATACGGGGAGTGCGAGCGTCACGATCGGCGGTGCTGAGCCGCTGGATGGTCAGCCGAACGCCGCCGTGTTCACACCCACACTGCAGCAGGTCTACGACATGACCACCTGGGTCGATGTGAGCGCAGATCGGGCGCAGTGGGGAGACGACGTCCACTGGTACGCGGTGCCCAGCGGTCAATGCGCGATGGATCTGTCGACCCAGTTGACCACGGCGCTTCCGAGCGGCAAGTCCCGGCTCGGGGTGGACTACTCGAGCTGCGGCGGAAACGTCACAGTGAAGGTGAACAGCAACAAGCAACTGCCCCACGACGCGATACTCATCGTCCCGCCGAACCGGACCGTGAGAATCGACATCACGGGGACACTGACCTCGCCTGCCGGCAAGTCGACGCAGATGTTCGTCATCCATGCGGATGCGGTCCCTGACTCGGAGCCGACCTGCGTGAACGGTTCTGCAAGCGACAGGCTCGTGAACGTGCCGGCCGACGGGATCCGCCTGATGGTGTACACGGCGTGCGGCGTGCCCAGACTGACCGGCAGCTTCAAAGACACGTTCTACGGGCAGTTCTACGCGGGAAACCCCGGCGGAGTGGACTGGGTCCAGCCGGAGTTCGTCTGTCAGCCGATGGAGTGGGAGCCCCTCATCGATCTCAGCTGCGCGCTGAGCGAGGCCGGCACGGGTGAGCACGGCACAATCGTGCAGGTGCAGAAGCCGGTCCTCATGCACCAGGTTGAGGACTAGCGAGCTCCGTGGCGCCGTTCATCACTCTTCTCCTCGCCTTCGCGTTCGTCTTCGGGCTGCTCATCGGGTCGTTCTTGAACGTGGTCGCACACAGGGTGCCGGCTGGCACCTCGATCTTGCGCGAGAGCCGATGCCCTCACTGCGACACCGCGATCAAGCCATGGCACAACATCCCGGTGATCGGCTGGATCCTGCTGCGCGGGCGGTGCGCGACGTGCAGGGCGCCCATTTCGATGCGCTACCCCATCGTGGAGGCGTTCACAGGGGTTGCGTTCGCCTTGATCACCTGGTGGGTGCTCGTGACGGTGACCACTCGGTTCGCATCCGGGCCGAGCGGGCTGACGACCGCGGAGTGGTGGGCGGCCGCGATCGTGCTCGTCGCGTTCTTCTACTTTGCGGCGATCAGCATCGTCCTGACGCTGATCGATATGGACACACGCCGGCTGCCGAACAGCATCGTGCTGCCGAGCTACCTCGTCGCCGGTTTCCTGTTCGGCCTGGTGGCGTGGCTCACCGCCGACTGGGCATCGCTGTTGCGAGCGGGTATCGGGATGGCGGCCCTCTATGCGTTCTACTTCGTGTTGCGGCTCGTTCGTCCGGGTGGGATGGGTGGCGGCGACGTGAAGCTCGCCGGAGTGATCGGCATCTACCTGGGCTGGATCGGCTGGGGAGCCCTCACCGTCGGTGCTTTCGCCGCTTTCGTGTTCGGCGGCGTCTACGGGATCGCGCTGATCCTGCTTCGACGTGCGGGGCGAAAGTCCGCGATCCCGTTCGGACCGTGGATGATCCTCGGCGCATGGACAGGAGTGCTCACCGGTGAGTCGATCGGCCGCTGGTACGTGAATCTTCTCGTGGGAACCTGACGCGAGAGCTGTGGAGAAGGGGAAACTGTGGCCAAGACCATCGTAGGGCTGGAGGTGACGGAAGAGAGCGTGCGCGCTGCCGAGATCACGCTCGGACGCAAGCCTCAGCTCGTCACGTACGGAGAGGTGCCGCTGCCGCCCGACGCGGCGCGGGATTCCGAGGTGCTCGACGTGGGGTCCGTCGCCGTTGCCCTCCGGCAGCTGTGGACGGGTGCTCGCTTCAAGAGCCGCAACGTGGTGCTCGGGGTCGCGAGCCGTCGCATCCTGGTGCGGGAGTACACGACTCAGGCGATGCGCCCCGACCTGATGCGCGAAGCTCTGCCCTACCAGGTGCAGGACTTGCTCCCGGTGCCGGCGAGCCAATCTGTTCTCGACTTCTACCCGCTGTCGCAGGAAGGGGACCAGGTCTCGGGGCTGCTGGTCGCCGCCGTCAGCGAGAACATCGAGCAGATCGTCGAGACCCTGTCGAGGGTGAAGGTGCGCGTGCGCGCCGTCGATCTCACGGCATTCGGTCTCGCCCGGGTCTCGGCCCGGCTCACGGGCCCCGACGAGGTTGTCAGCACCGTGTTCGTCGGCGACCACACCACACAGTTCGCGGTTTCGCGCGGGGGCGTTCCGCTCTTCGTGCGGCTCCTTCCGATCGATGTGGCGACGAGCGCTGGGCGACGCCAGACCGCGCAGACCGTCGAAGCCAACGAGCCGGCGCTCGCCTATGCGAACTCGAACGTCGAGGTGGCTATGCGGACGCGAGGCGCGAGCCGCGCGGCGAGCTCGCCCGGCGTGGCAGACCTCGCGGCGCGCTTGCGATCGACGCTGGCTTTCTATGCGAGTCGGCCGGCCGCGCAGCCGGTCACACGCATGTTCGTAACCGGCGCCGGCGCAGCTGCCGACGGTGTGCTCACTGCGTTGAACTCGGTCATCGACGTCCCGATCCAGGTGGTGAGCGTCGACGACATCATCACGACGTCGAGCGCGCCGGCCGGAGAGCTGGGCCTCAATCTGGTCGGCACCGTGGGCATCGCGCTCGGGGAGGTCGGACGATGAGCGCCGTCGTACCACCTTTCTCTGGCGTGGCTCGTGTCAACCTCATGCCGCGTTCCGAAATCGCGCGGCGTGAGCGAGACCAACTCGTACGGACGTGGGTGTGGGTCGTATTCGGAGCGATTCTGCTCGCCTTGCTCATCATTGCCGCAGCGTTCTGGTACCGGGTCGTCGCCGAACAGCGGCTTGCAGCGGAGCAGGCACGGACCAACGTGCTCATCAGCGAGATCGCCGCCCTCTCCGACGTCAGCGCTGCGCTGTCGACCCGTGACGAGTTGACCGACTTCCGCACCGAGGCGATGGCGTCCGACCTCACCTGGTCGCCCGTGCTGAGGACCATCACAAGCGTTCTGCCTGCCGGCACGACCGTGACCGGGCTCGACTTCACCGCGGGGGGCGCGCCGCAAAGTGGCGATCCCACGCTCGAGCAGGGTCTCGTGGGCACTGTCACCTTCGACAGCCCGACGCCGATCGACATCGTGCCCCTCATCCGCGCGTTGCGCGCCACCGATGGGGTGTACTACGCGGACGGCCAGTCGGTGACCTCGAGTCAAGCCAACCTCTACTCCTACGTGCTGACAGTCGAGTTCGATCAGACGGTCTACTCGCAGGAGTACGCCCAGGAAGAGGGGGGTGAGTGATGCCCAAGCATCTCGTCACGGCGATCGGTCTGATCGTCTCGCTCGGCATCCTCGCTCTCGGAGTCTTCCTCGTCGCGGTTCCGATGTACTTCCAGGGCGTGTCCGTCGACGGCCAGACGGCGACCGTGGCCAGTACGAACGCGATCTATCAATCTGAGGTGGATCATCTCCGCATGGAGGAGGAGAACCTCGACGCCATCAACGAAGAGGTCGTGTCGTTGCGGGCCCAGATCCCGGCGGTCGGTCATCTCGATGATGTCTTCGAGGTCGCGGCTCGCGCCGCAGAAGGATCGCGCGTCGTCATCACGTCGGTCACGGCAGGCGAAGCGGCACCGTTCGTCGCGCGCACCGCCGCGACGGGCACCACTGACCCAGTTGCGCCAGCGTCCGATGTGTCAGCCGACTCCGCTGATCAGGCATCCGGCGAGTCGGCCCCCGGAGGCGCCGACGTATCCGCACCTGACCCGCAGACGTCGGCGGGGCGCCAACAGGTCGACTTCGTGATTGCGGCCACCGGCAGCGATATGGCGCAGGCGATCGCCTTCGTGGACGCGCTCCGATCCGGTCCGCGCCTCCTGAGCAACATCACCGTACGAACCCTGCAGGCGGCGTCCGGCAGCGTAGACGTGCAGGTCTCGGCGCTGACTTACGTGGACGCGGAAGGATGACCGCCGTGGAGACAGCCGACTTCCAGAGGCTGCTGGCGATCGGAGCGCGCTCGCGCGCATCCGACGTGCACATCACCGCGGACGCGCCACCACTCTTGCGGGTGGATGGGGATCTGGTGCCCGTGCCCGGACACATCGACCCGCTCTCGGCGGATTGGGTGGAGCGCACTGCCTTCGACCTGATGACGGACGTCCAGAGAGCCGAGTTCCTCGAACACGGGGAGGTCGACCTCGCTCACCGCACCGAAGGTATCGGGCGGTTCCGCACAAACGTCTTCCGTCAACTGGGATCGATCGCGATCGCGCTGCGGTACATTCCCGACCGTGTCTACAGCCTCGACGAACTCGGCGCACCGCCGATAGCCCGCGATCTGGCCCTCCGGCCCCGTGGCCTTGTTCTTCTCACCGGACCGACCGGATCCGGCAAGTCGACCACGCTGACGGCGATGCTCGACATCATCAATCAACTGCTCGCGGCGCATATCGTGACGATCGAAGACCCGATCGAATTCCACCACGAGAGCAAGCGCTCTCTGGTCCATCAGCGCGAGGTCGGGCGGGACACGCGGTCGTTCGCCGAAGCGCTGCGCCGCGTGCTGCGCCAAGACCCCGATGTGATCTTCATCGGCGAGCTGCGCGACCCCGAGTCGATTCAGACAGCACTGTCGGCCGCCGAGACCGGACACCTCGTGCTCTCGACGCTGCACACGCAGGGAGCGGCGAAGAGCATCAACCGCATCATCGATGTGTTCGCCGCGGACAAGCAGCATCAGATCCGAACCCAACTCGGTGACACGCTGCAAGGGATCATCAGCCAGACCCTCATGCCGCTCGCGCAGACGAACGGCCGCACCATCGCGACCGAGGTGCTGATCAATACCCCTGCCGTCGCCAACATGATTCGCGAGGGTCAGGTCGCCCAGATCTACTCCGCGATGCAGGCTGGAGCCGAGGTGGGCATGCACACACTCGACCAGGATCTTCGCAGACTCGTGCAGGAGGGAACCATCGCGTTGAACGTGGCTCGCGACTTCGCGAGTGATCCACGCAGTCTCGATGGGGTGCATGTGCGCCCGCGCGATCTCGACGCAGAGGAATGGATGCAGCATGCGGGCGAGTGGCGCCTCGACAGCGCGTCGGATGTCGCTTCAAGCGCTGCCGAGGGGACGGGCGTCGGTATGGGCTCGCGTTTCGGGACCCCGACTGTGAGTGGCCGTGTCGACCCCACGGGGCGTGACATCAGCTGGAACGACTCGAACGGGGAGAGGTGACCATGGCCGCCGTACAGGAGTTCGTCTACCGCGCCATCGACCCGCGAGGCGGGGCGATCGTGCGGGGCTCCATCGAAGCAGCCACCGAGGCTGCGGTGACCGGCAAACTCCGCTCCCAAGGGCTCACACCACTCGAGGTGACCCTCAAATCGAACACCGGCCTCAATCGCGACATCAAGTTGCCCGGTGGCACACGGCACGTCTCCGCGCGCTCCTTGGCGGTTTTCTCGCGCCAGATGTCCGGTCTTCTCAACGCCGGCCTCCCTCTCATGCGAACGTTGACCGTGCTGATCGAGCAGACGACAGACAGGACGCTGCAGCCCGCGCTCATCCAGGTGCAGGCTGACGTCGAGGCCGGATCGTCGTTCTCCGCAGCCCTCGCACGGCATCCCCAGACTTTCCCACCGCTCATGCTCAGCATCGTCAGGGTGGGTGAGTCGGGTGGATTCCTCGGCAGCGCGCTGAAGTCTATTGCGGACAACTACCAACGCGAGGCCGAGCTTCAGAACAAGATCCGGGCGGCGGTGACGTATCCGATCATCGTCCTGATCATCGCCGTGGTCGGCGTCATCGCCATGATCACGTTCGTCGTACCCGTCTTCGAGTCGATGTTCGCAGGAATCGGGTCGTCGCTTCCGCTGCCGACGCAGATTCTGGTGACTCTCTCGAAGAACATGTGGTGGGTCATTCCGCTGCTCGTGGTCGTCGTCCTCGCCCTTGTGATCTGGTATCGAGCCAATAAGCACACGGAGCAGTTCCGAAAGACGGTAGATCCGATCAAGCTGAGAGTGCCCGTCTTCGGGAAGCTGACGACGAAGATTGCCGTGGCGCGCTTCGCCCGAAACCTGTCGATGATGCTCAACGCAGGCGTGCCGATCATCCAGGCGCTCGGCATCGTGGGGCAGGCGTCGAACAACTGGAAGATCGAGCAGGCGGTGCGCGACATTCAGGAGTCGATTAGGCAGGGCCGCTCGTTCGCCGCACCGCTTGCGAAGTCCGGCGTGTTCCCGGCGATGGTGCCGCAGATGGTTTCTGTCGGTGAAGAGTCGGGCACGCTGGTCGACATGCTCGCATCGATCGCCGATTTCTACGAGGACGAGGTGGAGACGGCTACATCGCAGTTGTCTTCGACCATCGAGCCGCTGTTGATCGTGGGTCTCGGCGTGATCATCGGCGGCATGGTGATCTCGCTCTACCTGCCGATCTTCACTTTGTACGCGGAGATCTCGCAGCAGTAATCCGACTTGTCGCGTCGTGCTCGATCGGCGACCGAGCACCGTCACAGAGAGACGCGGAGGACTTCCTCGATCGTGGTCAGCCCCTGGGCGACTTTCGACCACCCATCGTCGCGGAGCGGGATCATGCCCTGCTCCACCGCGGTTTGGCGGATCTCGGTGCCGGTCGCCCGGGTGACGACCAGCGACTCGATCTCGTCGCTGAGCGTCATGATCTCGTGCAGGGCGAGACGGCCGCGGTACCCCGTTCCGCTGCACGACGGGCATCCCACAGCCTTGAAGAGCTGCGGAAGGTCGTGCGGGTCGTGGGGGAACCCGAGCGACGAGAGAACCTCTGTCGGCTCGATGATCGGCTCGCGGCACTTCATGCACAGGCGTCGGGCGAGGCGCTGAGCAATCACAGCTGTCAGTGCGGTCGCGACGAGGAACGGCTCGCATCCGATCTCGGTGAGTCTCGTCAGGGCCGACGGGGCGTCGTTGGTGTGAAGCGTTGAGAGAACGAGGTGCCCGGTGAGTGAGGCTTCAATCGAGATGTTCGCGGTCTCGTGGTCTCGGATCTCACCGACAAGGACGACATCGGGATCGGAGCGAAGGATCGACCGCAGTGCGGTGGCGAACGTGAGACCGGCCCGGTTGTTGACCTGCACCTGATTGATGCCGCCGATGCGGTACTCGACCGGATCCTCGACAGTGATGACGTTGATCTGCGGGTTCGCGATCGATCGAAGAGCGGTATAGAGGCTCGTCGACTTTCCCGAGCCCGTGGGTCCGGTGGCGAGGATCATGCCGTGCGGTCGGGTGATGGCGTCGCGGAAGCGACGCTCATTCGTCGGAGAGAAAAGCAGATCCCGCATCGTCATGACTTGACCGGTGTTGTCGAGAATTCGCATGACGATCTTCTCGCCCCAGACGGTCGGGAGTGTCGCCACGCGGAGATCGACGGTGCGGCCTTCATGCGTCACCGATAGGCGACCGTCCTGAGGCTTGCGCTTCTCGGCGATGTCGATGGACGACATGATCTTCAGGCGCGAGATGATGCCGTCCTGGATCGCGCGGTCGGCCTTCTGCATCTCGTGCAGCACCCCGTCGATGCGGAATCGGACGAGAAGATGCCTCTCGCCTGGCTCGACGTGGATGTCGCTCGCGCGGTCGTTGATCGCCTGGGCGATGAGAAGGTTCACGAACCGGACGATGGGGGCGTCATTGTCCTGCTCGACGAGGTTCTCGGTGAACGACGCGGACGCGGAGTCGCTCGACTCTTCGATCGTGCTGGACAGCTCGCTCAGCTCTTCATCCGACCGCAGAAATCGCTCGAACATGTTCGCCAGCGCGTCCCGGGCGACGACCACCGGCTCGACGAACAGGTCGGTGATGCTGGCGACGTCGTCCAGACCGACGATGTCGGTCGGGTCGATCGTTCCGACGATGAGGCGGTCACCTTTTCGATCGATGGGGATCAGTTGGTACTTCCGGCAGAGGGGGCCGGGAACCAGCGACACGATGCTCGGGTCGAGCGGCAGCTCGCTGAGGTCGATGTAGCGGTGCCCCGTCTGCAGGGCCACAGCCTCGGCGAGTTGCCCCGGAGTGACCAGACGCTGCGCCACGAGGTGCTGCGCCAGCTCGTCGGTGTCGCCGTACTGTCCCAGTGCCGCCGACATCTCGGCGGCGCGCACGGCGCCGGTGAGCACGAGTGTCTGCGCGAGTCCCTTGACCATCTTCGTCGTCCCCGTTCTCGGCACCCAGGCCGAGGCTCCCCTTCGAACGCCGCGCGATTCCCAGTGAGCGCGGCGTAGGTCACATACTACGGGCAGGGCGTCGGTCGGGTGGGGGTCCCGGTACACCGCCGCTGCGCGGCGGCACTCGACCTCCCGAGGGGGGAGGGGCCGGTTAGTCAACCTCCAGGGATAGGTCAAGGGGGCGGCCACGGAATCCCGAGCCCGCGTAACCTGACGGGCATGACGCAGAGTGAGACGGAGGCAACCGGCACCCCCTCGTTGGGCGAGCGCATCGGCGGCATCGTCAAAGCGGTCACGGCCTGGGCGCTGTCCTTGCGCATCGTGCGGGCGTTGCTGCACTACGCCGACCGGCGGGGCGCGCAGCTGGCCGACGCCATCACCTACCGCGCGCTGTTCAGCATCTTCGCGGGAGTCCTGCTCGGCTTCTCGATCGCGGCGCTGTGGCTGGCCGGCAACCCCGAGGCCTGGTCTGCGCTCGTCTCGGCGGTGAGCGCCGCCATCCCGGGGCTCGTCGGCGAAGGCGGCGTGATCGACACGTCGACGATCGGCGCGCCCGCCGGCCTCTCGATCGCCGGCGTCTTCTCGGCCGTCGTGCTCGTCGGTGCGGCCATCGGTGCCATCACGTCGCTGCGCCTGGCCCTGCGCACGCTCGCCGACCAGGTCAGCGACGACGTGCTGTTCATCTGGGTGCTGCTGCGCAACCTCGCCATCGCCGCCGGCATCGGCGTCGCGTTCGCCGTGACCGCGGCGATCACCTGGGCGGCGAGCGCGGGCATCGACATCGTCGCGGGCTGGCTCGGGTTCTCGTCGAACTCGGGGCTCGCGGTGTTCCTGTCGCGCGCGACGGGCGTGGTCGTCATCTTCGCGCTCGACGCCGCCATCATCGCGGTGCTGTTCCGGATGCTGTCAGGACTCAGGCCGACCGCACGACAGCTGTGGCCGGGAGCCCTCATCGGCGCCGTCGGGCTCACGGTGCTGCAGCAGCTGTCGTCGCTGTTCGTCGGCGGTGCCAGCAGCAACCCGCTGTTCACCACCTTCGCGTCGCTCATCGCCCTCTTGCTGTGGATCAACCTGTCGTGCCAGGTGCTGCTCATCGCGAGCGCCTACATCGTCGTCTCGATGAAGAGCGCCAGCGCGCTGCGCGAACCCCCGGCCACCTTCACGGAGCGGCGCGTGCAGCAGGCCGAAGAGCGCGTGCGCATCGCCACCGAAGAGCTGCGCACCGCGCGTCTGAAGGCCTACGAAGAAGAGAAGTCATGACCCAGACGGTTCCGGTGTACAACGCGGCGACGGTGCGCGAGGCCGAACGGCCCCTGCTCGAAGCCGGCGACCCCCTCATGGCGCGCGCGGCGGCGGCCCTCGCAGCGATCGTGCAGGAGTTCATCGACGAGATCCGGTCGGTCGCGCTCGCCGCGCCGCCGGCCTCGGTGCTCGTGCTCGCAGGCAGCGGCGACAACGGAGGCGACGCCCTGTTCGCGGCATCCGCTCTGCAGAACGCGCGCGTCGACGTGCTGTCGACCGGCGCGCACATCCACGCCGCCGGACTCGGGGCAGCGGTCGCGGTGGGCGCGCGCACCGTCGACCTGCCCGAGGTGCGGGATGCCGCGGCAACCTACGACCTCGTGCTCGACGGCATCCTGGGCATCGGCGGATCGGCGGGGCTGCGCGGCATCGCACGGGAGGCCGTCGCGGCGCTGCTGCCGGCGGTGGTGACAGGGCATCCGAGGGTGATCGCCGTCGATCTGCCCAGCGGGGTCGACCCCGACACCGGCGAGGCCGACGAGGTCGTGCTGCCGGCCACGGTCACGGTGACCTTCGGCGCGCTCAAGGCGGGGCTCGCGGGCGGCCGCGGGCCGGAACTCGCCGGCGACGTGGTGCTCGCCGACATCGGCCTGTCGCTCGACCGCGCGGAAGCGGTGGGAGAGGCATCCGTCGACCGCGTGGTGTAGGCCGCACCCGGCGTGACGTCCGCCGACGCCGCCCCCTGTGTCGAGCGCACCGGAATGCACGGTTCTGCGCCAAGACCGTGCCGCTTCGTCAGTGCGGCGAGGGCCCGCGCATACGGTGGGATGCGTGACGGCGAAGACCACGATGACGGCCTCGACAGCAACCCCATCCGGCTGGCGCCGGTTCTGGAACAACGGCGGCTGGTGGAAGGCGCTCGCGCTCGCGGTCGGCTACTGGGTGGTCTATCAAGGCATCGGGATGCTGCTGAACCTGGTGCTCGGCACCTTCAAGACCAGCGGCGGGCTGTTCGCCAGCGCCCAGAACCTGCTGATCGGCCAGGTGCTTCCGGTGCTGCTGGCCGGCGGGGTCATGCTGCTGGTCGCGTGGTCGTTCGGCTGGCTGAAGGAGCTCTTCGCACGCCAGCCCATCGGCGGGCGGTGGTGGATGTGGATCGCCGTGATCGTGGTGCTCGGCTTCAACGCCGTGCGCTACGCCACCGTCGACTATGCCGCGTTCGGTCTCGACGTCGTGCTCCTCACCCTCTTCCTCGGGGTGTGCGTCGGCTTCACCGAGGAACTCGTCTGCCGCGGCTTCGCCGTTCAGCTGCTGCGGCGGCGCGGCTACGGCGAGTGGGCGGTCGCGGCGCTGTCGTCGGCGCTGTTCGCGATGCTGCACGCCGGGAACTACATCGGCACCACCGCGCTGCTGCCCCTGGTCGTGGTGGTCGTGTACGCGTTCTTCTTCGGCGTGCTCATGTACCTCACCATGCGGGTCACCGGCAGCATCGTGTGGGCGATGGTGCTGCATGCGACGACCGACCCGAGCGTCCTGCTGCTGACCGGCGCGATCGACACGCAGGGTCAGGCCGGCAGCCCCGGTCCACTGCTCGACGTCGCGAACCTCGCGAACCCCGCCGTCATCCTCGTCGGTATCGTTCTGCTGATCTTCATCCGCGGCAGAGTTGGCCGCGCGCACTACGGCCTGCCAGAGTCGAAGGCATCAGGGCCTGCCGCATCCGTCGCCTGAGACGCCGGCGCGGGCCCGCCTCACCGAACAGGAGCGCGCCATGGACGTCACGATCTCAGCAGGACCCGCCTTCGCAATGGGAACAGTCACCCTGCCGCCGGGCGGATCGGTGCGGGTCGAAGCGGGCGCGATGGCGATGACGCGCGGCGACATCCGCATCGAGACGTCGGCGGGCGGCGGGTTCCTCAAGGGTCTGCGTCGCACGTTCGGCGGATCGAGCTTCTTCGTGAACGACTTCCATTCCGACCGCGGCGGGCAGGTCGGGGTCTCGGCCACACTGCCGGGCGACATGGCGAAGGTCGCCATCGACAGCAGCCGGCCGCTGCTGGTGCAGTCGGGTTCGTGGAGTGCATCCGACCCCGGCGTCGACGTCGACTCGAAGTGGGGTGGCGCGAAGGGATTCTTCAGCGGTGCCGGGCTGGTGCTGCTGCGCTGCACGGGGCAGGGGGAACTGCTGCTGTCGACGTACGGTGCGATCGTGCCGGCCGACCTCGCCGCGGGTGAGACCATGACCGTCGACAACGGCCACGTCGTCGCCTTCGACGAGGCCGTCCAGTACAAGGTGCGCAAGGCCGGCAGCTGGAAGTCGACCATCCTCGGTGGCGAAGGCCTGGTCGCCGAGTTCACCGGTCCGGGTCGCGTGTGGATGCAGACGCGCTCGACGGCCGACCTGATCTCGTGGATCCAGCAGGTCAACCCGCAGGAGACCTCGAACTCCTAGGGAGTGCAGCGCTCGCCGCTCCATCGCGGAGGACCCCCAGTGGCGGCGAGCGCTGCGAAGCCGGGAGGCCCCAACCATCGGCTTAGCGGACGATGTCGTCCGTTAAGCGCATTGTAGTCCTCACACCGCGTAAAGGAAAGAGCATATATGCGGATGAGTGCGTCCGCGACGAATCTCGCTAGGGTGGGCCGCTGGACTTCGGTTCAGGCAACACAGGGGGATTGAGCAATGAGAGCGGATGCCGTCGCGAATCGGGAGAAGCTGCTGGACGCAGCGTCGGAGCTGTTCGCGGATGCCGGTATCGAAGCGCCGATGCACCTGATCGCCGAGCGCGCCGACGTGGGTGTGGGCACGCTGTATCGGCACTTCGAGGATCGGGATGCCGTCATCATCGGCCTGTGCACACGTCTGCTCGGCCGTTTCAACGAGGCGGGGCGCCTCGCCGCCGACCAGCCCACCGGGTGGGATGCGATCGTCACCTACATCGACGCGACGACGGCGATGTACTTCGACTTCCGCTGGCTGGCCGACGCGATCGAGCGTGTGCGGCAGATCACCCCCGGCGACGTGCAGGCCGAGTCCGAAGTCGAGGCGCAGGTGGCACGCGCAAAGGACGAGGGCACGCTGCGCCCCGACGTCACCGTGATCGACCTCAGCTTGATCCCGCCGATGCTCGGCGCCCTCGTGCGGCTTCCCGAGCCGGTGCGGGCCATGATGCTGGCCCGCCAGCGCAGCCTCATCCTCGACGCGCTGCGTCCCGAGGGCGCTGAGCGACCCGCGATCGGCGGGTACCCGGTGACGATCCAGGAGTTCCAGCGGCACATCGGCCGCCCCGGCGCGTAGCCGTATACCTGGCGAACGGGAGCGGCGCTCGGACACCGAGACGTCGCCGGGGGCGGTGACTTCGTCGAGGAAGCGACCGGCAGCGACGAGCCCAGAGGCGGTGGCATCGCGTCGGTGCGTGACGGCCATGTAAAGACTTCGTTCCGGGTGGCCGCCACGGTCAATCGGGGGGTGCGCGGCTCGGTACGCTCGTACCCGTGCCCGACGCCTCACTCGCACCCGACGACGCCACTCCGACGCAGCCGCGCGCCGCGACGCATCCGCTCGCCATCGCCCCCGTGCCCTCGCCGCCGAGCTCGGTCGACGGGTTCGTCAAGCAGTTCCTGCTGAACCTCAACTTCGACCGTGGCGTGGCCCTGTCGGAGTCGTCGGTGACCGACCAGTACTTCGCCCTCGCCTACACGGTGCGCGACTACCTGATGGCCCGCTGGCTCGAAGACCAGAAGCGCCAGCGCGACACCCAGGCGAAGGGCGTCTGCTACCTGTCGGCCGAGTACCTGCTGGGCCGACAGCTCGACAACAACCTGCTCGCGTCGCGCCTGACCGACGTCGCGAGCGAGGCGATGGCGCAGTGCGGCATCGACATCGAGGCGCTGCGCGCCGAAGAGGTCGAGCCCGGCCTCGGCAATGGCGGTCTCGGCCGACTGGCCGCGTGTTTCATCGACTCGCTCGCCACGATGAGCGTGCCCAACATCGGGTACGGCATCCGCTACGAGTACGGCATCTTCCGCCAGACCTTCGTCGACGGTCAGCAGGTCGAGCAGCCCGATGCGTGGCTCACGTACGGCAACCCGTGGGAGTTCCCGCACCCCGAGGCCGCGCAGACGATCTGGTTCGGCGGCTACACCGAGACGTACGACGACGGGGGAGTGACCCGCAGCCGGTGGATCCCGGGCTGGAGCGTCGTCGCGGTGCCCTACAACTACATGGTGCCCGGCTATCACAACGGCCGCGTCAACACGCTGCGGCTGTGGAGCGCCGGCGCGACGAGCTCGTTCGACCTGCGCGAGTTCAACTCGGGCGACTACCAGGAAGCCGTGCGCGCCCAGGTCTTCGCCGAGAACATCTCCAAGGTGCTCTACCCCGAAGACTCCACGCCGCAGGGCAAGGAGCTGCGCCTGCAGCAGCAGTACTTCTTCTGCGCGGCATCCATCCGCGACTTCCTCGACAACGTGCTGCCCGAGGGCTTCGATCTCGAACGCCTGCCCGAGCGGGTCATCTTCCAGCTCAACGACACGCATCCGGTCATCGCGGTGCCCGAGTTCATGCGCATCCTCGTCGATGAGCGGGGCATGGAGTGGGATGCCGCCTGGGCGCTCACCCAGCAGTGCTTCGCGTACACGTGCCACACGCTGCTGCCCGAGGCGCTCGAGGTGTGGTCGGTCGACCTGCTCGGTCGCCTGCTGCCGCGGCACCTCGAGATCATCTACCGCATCAACGAGGAGTTCCTGCTCGAGGTGCGCGAGAAGTTCGGCGACGACGAGATGCGCATCCGCAACATGTCGATCATCTCCGAGTTCCCGCAGCGGTCGGTGCGGATGGCGTACCTCGCCACCGTCGCCGGCGCCAAGGTCAACGGCGTCGCCGAGCTTCACTCGCAGCTGCTGCGCGACAAGGTGCTGCCCGATTTCAGCGAGTTCTATCCGGACAAGTTCACCAACGTCACCAACGGCGTCACGCCTCGGCGATTCATCCGGCTCGCCAACCCGGCCTTGGCCGACCTCATCACCGAGGCGCTTGGTGCCGGGTGGACCGTCGACCTCGAGCGACTGAGGGGACTGGAAGCCCACGCCGAAGACCCCGAGTTCCGCGCGCGGTTCGCCGAGGTCAAGGCCGCCAACAAGCGGCGGCTGAGCGAGGTGCTGTGGCACCGCGACCGGTTCGAGGTCAGCGACGGCCACCTGCTCGACGTCATGGTCAAGCGCCTGCACGAGTACAAGCGGCAGATGCTGAAGCTGCTGCACATCGTGACGCTGTACGAGCGGGTCGCGTCGGGCCGCGTCGCGGCATCCGACCTCACCCCGCGCACCTTCATCTTCGGCGCCAAAGCGGCCCCCGGCTACGACATGGCCAAGCGCATCATCCACCTCATCAACTCGGTGGGCTCGGTCGTCAACGCCGACCCCGTGCTCGAGGGCCGGCTGAAGGTGCTGTTCCCGCCGAACTACAACGTCACCCTCGCCGAGCGGGTCATCCCCGCCGCCGACCTGTCCGAGCAGATCTCGCTCGCCGGCAAGGAGGCATCCGGCACGGGGAACATGAAGTTCGCGCTCAACGGCGCGCTCACGATCGGCACCGACGACGGGGCCAACGTCGAGATCCGCGAACTGGTCGGCGACGACAACTTCTTCCTTTTCGGTCAGACCGAGCCCGAGGTCGAGGCGCTGTGGGCGCGCGGCTACCGCCCGGCGGAGTTCTACCGCGAGAACGACGACCTGCGCCGCGCGATGGACCTCATCGCGTCGGGCGCCTTCTCGGGCGGCGATCGCAGCGTGTTCGAGCCGATCATGTCGAACCTGCTGTACGACGACCGGTTCATGGTGCTCGCCGACTACGCGTCGTACATCGATGCGCAGGAGCGGGTCGACGCGGCCTACCAGGACCAGGACGCCTGGACCCGCTCGGCGATCCTCAACGTGGCCCGCTGCGGCTTCTTCTCGTCGGACCGCTCGATGCGCGACTACATCGACCGGATCTGGCACACTCCGCCCGCCCCGGCCTGAGGTCGCTCGGCCGCGCGAGGCGTGCCGAACTCCTGAGATTCGGCGGGTTCGATGCCGTCCCGGTGGAATCCGGGCGATGTGCGGCCCGAATCTCAGGAGTTGGGCACGCGGCGGGCCGGCTACCGGGCGTAGCGCTCGACGAAACGGCGCAGGATGCCGCCGGTGTGGGCCACCGGGGCCGCCCGGACGGCGGCCAGGGTGAGCTCGAGCTCACCGGCGCCGAAATAGCCGTGGTCGGCGTAGGCGTGGATGCGGGTGGTGATGCCGTCGACGTCGAGCTCAGGATGGAACTGGGTCGCATACACGTGGGTGCCCACGCGGAACATCTGCACGGGGCATCCCGGCGACGATGCCAGCAGCGTCGCCGACGCCGGCAGCTGCGAGATCGCCTCTTTGTGGCCGACGAAGGCGCCGAAGGTGCGTGGCATCCCCGCCAGCAGCGGGTCGCACGCCCCCGCCTCGCTGAGCGTCACGGGCACGACGCTGATCGGCTCGCGGTGGGTCGAGTCGATGCGGGCCCCCTGATGCGCACCCAGGGTGCCGATGCCGTAGCAGGCGCCCAGGAACGGGAAGTCGCGGGCGACGACCTCGTCGAGCAGATCGGCGAACTCGGCTTCGACCCGGCGCTGCACGGCCGACTTCTTCTCGAGGGGATCGGACGCGTTGAACGGACCGCCGCCGACGAAGATCCCCGACAGCTCGTCGAGGTCGAGTGCGGGCATCGGCCCGGACTCGAGGCGCACGCGTCGCAGCTGCTCGGGCTCGAGGCCGCTGTAGCGCAGGAAGAGCTCGTACTCCTCGTCGGCCGGAAGGTCCTCGGCGCGCGTGGCGAGGAGGACGAACGGCTTCACGGATCGAGGATACCCGGATGCCGCGGTGCTGCCGTCCGCGCGCCCCCCTCCGGGCTAGGCTTTCCCCTGGGAGGCTCACATGGCCATTGCACGACTGCAGGGAGGCCCGCTCGACGGGCAGGTCCTGCCCCTCGAAGACGGCGCCGACGACCGGCTCATCGTTCCCTACGGTGAGGGGCAGCTCGTCTACGAGCGCGCCGGCGAAGCGATCCACACCGGCGACCACGATGGGCCGACCGAGAACCGCTTCGTCTACCTCGAGGCGACCGAAGACATCAACCCCGACCCCGACGGCCGGGACGAGTGAGTGGCATCCGACCCCTCTGAGGCCTCCGGCTCCGAGCCGGTGCGGTCGGTCGAGATCGAGCTGAAGTTCGATGTCGACGACGACACACCGCTGCCCGACTGGTCGGGGATGCCGGGAGTGGCATCCGTCGACGACGGCGAGGTGCGCGAGCTCGACGCCCGCTACCTCGACACCCCCGAGCTCACCCTCGGCTACGCCGGGTACGCGCTTCGGCGTCGTCGCGGCGGCCCCGACGAGGGGTGGCACATCAAGGGTCCGCGGATCGACGGTGCACGCGTCGAGCTCGGCTGGCCGCTCGGCACCGACGATGAAGACGTACCCGAGGCGGTGCGTGCCGCGGTCGCCCACGTGACGGATGCCGCTCTCGGCGACATCGCGCGCATCCGCAACCACCGCACGGCGTTCGCGTTGCGGGACGCCACCGGGGCTCTGGTCGCCGAGTTCGTCGACGACCACGTCACCGCCGTCGACGTCCGCACCGGCATCGAGCGCGCGTGGCGCGAATGGGAGCTGGAGCTGGGCCCCGCCGCCCCTGCCGACCGACCCTCGCGGGTGGCGTTCTTCGACGCGGCGGCAGACGCGGTCACGGCGGCCGGGGGCCGACCCGCGGCATCGCTTTCGAAGCTCGGCCGCGCCCTCGGGTACTGAGCGCGCTTCGTCTCGCTGCGCTCGCTCAGCGACCTGGCCGCACGCCCCGCGCGCGACCGCTGCTGTTTCGTGCGAGTGCTACCGCGAGATGTGGCGCAGTCGCGCGTCAAAGATTGATCATGTGGCCGACGAGGCCGTGGAAGCCCTCCTGCAGCGCCTCGGACAGCGTCGGGTGCGTGTGCACGTTCCGGGCGGCCTCGAGAGCGGTGAGGTCCCACTTCTGGGCGAGGGTGAGCTCGGGCAGCAGCTCCGACACGTCGGGGCCGATGAGATGCCCGCCCAGCAGCTCGAGGTGCTCGCCGTCGGCGATGAGCTTCACGAATCCGACCGGCTCACCCAGGCCGTTGGCCTTGCCGTTCGCCGAGAACGGGAACTTCGCGACCTTGACGTCGTACCCGGCCTCGCGGGCCTGCGCCTCAGTCAGGCCGAACGACGCGACCTGCGGCGAGCAGAACGTCGCCCGCGGCATCATGCGGTAATCGCCCAACGCCATGGTCTCGGCGCCGGCGATCGTCTCGGCGGCCACGACACCCTGCGCCTCGGCCACGTGGGCCAGCTGGAGCTTGGCGGTGACGTCGCCGATGGCGTAGATGTGCGGCACCGAGGTGTGCATGAACTCGTCGATCTCGATCGCGCCGCGGTCGCTCACCGCGACGCCGGTGTTCTCGAGTCCGAAGCCCTCCACGTTCGGCGCGAAGCCGATCGACATCATGACCTTGTCGGCCTCGATGGACTGCGACTCGCCGCCGCCTGCGGGGGAGTACGTGACGGTGACCTTGTCACCCGAGTCGGTGACGGTCTCGACCTTTGTCGAGGTGAGGATGTCGACGCCGTACTTCTTGTACTGGCGTGCGATCTCCTTCGAGACCTCCGCGTCCTCATTGGGCAGTGCCCGGTCGAGGAACTCGATGATCGTGACCTTCACCCCGTAGTTCGTCATGACGAAGGCGAACTCCATGCCGATCGCGCCGGCACCGACGATGACGATCGAGCCGGGCAGGTCGCGCGCGAGGATCTGCTCTTCGTAGGTGACGATGTTGCCGCCGGCGGTGACCCCGGGAAGCATCCGCACCTTCGAGCCGGTGGCGATGATCGCATTGTCGAAGGTGACGGTCTCGGTCGCGCCGTCGGCCTTCTTCACCTCGATGGTGTTGGCATCGACGAACGAACCGCGACCCTCGTACTCGGTCACCTTGTTCTTCTTCATCAGGTAGTGGATGCCCTTGACGTGCGTCTCGGCCACCTTGCGGCTGCGGTCCCACGCGACGCCGAAGTCGAACGACACGTCGCCCGAGATGCCGAACAGATCGGCCTTGTGCAGCACCTGATGCGCGAGGTCGGCGTTCTTCAGCAGCGCCTTGGAGGGGATGCACCCCACGTTGAGGCAGACACCGCCCCAGTACTTCTCTTCGATGATGGCGACCGACTGGCCGAGCTGGGCGGCACGGACGGCCGCGACGTACCCGCCGGGGCCCGCGCCGAGGATGACGACGTCGTAGTGAGGCATGACTGAAAGCCTATCGCCCGGTGCCGGGCTCGGATCCGCCGGATGCCGGTCCCGAGCCGCCGTCGGAGGCGCCGCCGGCGTTCCCGTCGGCGGCGCGCGCCGAGCCGGTCGGCGACGTGTTCGGACCCATCGCGGCCTTGCCGTGGTCGCTGGCCTGCGCAAGAGCCTTCTCGCGGTTGGAACGCGACACCATGAGGTAGGTCACGCCGGCGGCGAGCGCGAGCGCGCCGATGATCGCGAGTGCCCAGGGCCACCACGCATCGCCCTCGCCGCCGGCGGGAACCGGGGTCTCGGTCGGGGTCGGCTCCACCGTCTCGGTGGGCGTCGGCTCGGGGCTCTGCGTGGGTGCGGTCGTCTCGGTGGGGCTCGCCGTGGGCGCGGGGGCGTCGACCGTGAACTCGAACTCGCCCGAGATCGGGTGGCCGTCCGACGAGACGACCTTCCACAGCACGGTCACCGCGCCCGAGGCCGTGCCCTCGAGTGGCTGCGTGAGCACGGTGTCCTGCACCGACAGGTCGCCTGCCGTCAGCGAGGTGCCCGCGGCATCCGTCACCTGCACCTCGGATGCGCCGTCCTCGGTCGAGATCAGTCCGCTGAAGGTGAGTGTCAGTTCGGACGGCAGCGCGTCGACGGTGGAGTCCGCCGCGGGCGAGGAGCCGATCAGCTCGTCATGGGCGAACGCGGGCGAGGCCGGGAGCACCAGTGCGACGGCCGCGAACAGGGCGGCGGCGAGCACGGCGACAAGGCGGGGGGAGCGGTGCGGGAGGATGCCGGAAGTCGTCACCCCTCGAGCCTAAAGCCCGCTGTATCGCAACGCCCAGCCGAGGTCTAGCATGGCCCGCAGGCGGGTGACCCTGCCCGTCGTTCGGGAACGCGGAACCGGAACGGAGACGGGGATGGACGCGATGATGATGGGCGCGATGTCGAAGGACACGATGGCGATGCCCGGGATGGACGCCATGGACATGGCGCTCCTCGAAGCCTGCATGGATGCGTGCGCGGCCTGCGAGCAGGCGTGCACGGTGTGCTCGACGCAGATGATGTCGTGCAGTCCGGCGTGCATGAACTGCGCCGACATGTGCAACACGATGATGCGGGCGATGCTGCGGATGCAGGGGATGACCCCGGCGTCGATGATGGCGATGCTCGACGCGTGCATCGCGATGTGTCAGACCTGCATGGACGAGTGCATGGAGCACGCCGATCACAGCGAGGTCTGCCGCATGTGCGCCGAGTCGTGCAAGGCGTGCATGGATGCCTGCACGGCGGTGCGCGAGTCGATCATGGCGATGGGCTGAGCCGGCCCGGCAGGTCAGCCCGGCAGGCCTCGATACACGCGCTTCGCGCGCACTCGACCTTGCGTCGCTCCCGCGTCAACGCCGCTGCGCGGCATTGCCCCGGGCCGACGCAACATTCCAGCGGCGGCCGTCGGCGTCGAGCACGTCGTAGCGCTCGTGCCACGCGACCGGCAGCCCCGGCGTGGCCGCCGCCGCTGCGCCCGCTCCGCTCCACACCGTCACGGCGTCGCCATCGTCGAACCGCCGCAGCACGATGACCCCGGTGCGGGGGTCGGATGCCTCGACGAGGGCGTCCGTCCACTCCGACGGCGTCGCCCGCGCGAGCCGTGCCTGGATGAGGTGCAGCGCGTGCCCGGGTGCGTAGGACGAGCACCGCCCGCCGTGCACGCACATGCACACCGGGCGCTCCCGCACCTCGGCGGGCGTCTGGTGGTGCTGCGGGCTCGACATCTGGGGCTCCTCGGTCGTCGGACGGGCGTGCGTCGCGGTACGGTTGGAGGCCACGCTAGGCGGACGCGCCGACCGAGGCATCCCGTGCGTCACGGAGCGAAACATCGCGACGGTGCGCCGCCTCGCGAGGGGGACGACCGGGGACCAAAACGAGGGTTCCGTGAGACAGTCGATCGGCTAGGCTTGCTGGCCAGAGGAGGACCACGTGGACGAGAACGGTCGACCTGAACCGGACGACATCCGCCGCGGCGCCGCAGCCGACGAGCCGGGGGCCTCCGACCGGGGCAGTGACACCACGCAGACGTTCGGGCACGACTCCGACCTCTCGTTCGTCCCCTTCGGCAGCGACCTCAACGAGGCGGAGCTCGACGCGATTGAGGCCCTCCCGACCGGCGCAGCCCTGCTGCTGGTGCGCTCGGGTCCGACCGCCGGCGCCCGCTACCTGCTCGACACCGACGTGACGACCGTCGGGCGGCATCCCGAAGCCGACATCTTCTTCGACGACGTGACCGTCTCGCGCCGTCACGCCGAGATCACCCGCACGGGCACGGCCTTCGAACTCGTCGACCAGCGCTCGCTCAACGGGACGTACGTCAACGGCGAACGCGCCGACCGTGCCTCGCTCAGCAACGGTGCCGAGGTGCGCATCGGCAAGTTCCGATTGAACTTCTTCGTCTCGCCCGCCGACCTGCTCCAGGCGGCGGACGGCTGATGCCGGGGGCATCCGCCCGCGAACGGTCCTCGTCCGCGGGTCTTCTGAGTATCGGCCAGGTGCTGGCGCGCCTGTCGCCCGAGTTCCCCACGCTCACCTCGAGCAAACTGCGGTTCCTCGAGGTGCAGGGGATCGTCACCCCGCACCGCACCGAGTCGGGATACCGCAAGTTCTCGCAGGACGACCTCGACCGTCTGCGCCTCGCCCTCACTCTGCAGCGCGATCACTACCTGCCGCTCGTGGTCATCCGCGAGTACCTCGAAGACCTCGATGCCGGCCGCGACCCGGCGACACCGGTGGCCGTGCCGCCGCCGTCGATCGTGCCGGCCCCGCGCCGGTATCGCCGTGAAGAGCTGCTGTCGGCCTCGGGTGCCGCACCGCAGCTGCTCAACGACGCGATCAGCACCGGCATCCTCTCGGGTGCCGAGACGTACCCCGAGCAGGCGGTCACCCTGCTGCGGGCGCTGGTCGCGCTCGACCGCCACGGCATCGAGCCGCGCCATGTGCGGGCACTGCGTCAGAGCGCCGAGCGCGATGTGGCCCTCATCGAGTCGGCGCTGTCGCCGCTGCTGCGCCGGACGGATGCCGCTGCCCGCGGCCGTGCGGGCGAGCTCGCGCCCGAGCTGGCCCGGCGGCTCGAAGAGGTGCGGTCGATTTTCGTGCAGACCGCACTCGACAAGTTGATGCCCTAGTGGCATCCGCGCTCCGGTCGCTCTCACCTCGTCCCACCCACCAGCCGAGCGGACGAGAATGCACGTGTTCTGCGGCGTGTCGCGGGCAACTTCGTCCGCTCGACGGGAGTGGCCGGGGTTGCGAGGGCGCGACACGCCGAAGCCGCAGGGCCGGATGTCGTTGCCCGAGGCGCCGGGCTCATCTAGCGTGGAAGAACCGGATCCGGAGGGGGGATGGCAGTGACTGCCCATGACGCCGTGAACGACCGGCCGTTCGTCGCCGATCTCCTCTTCACCGACGGCTTGCCCGCGATGGACGACGAGGTCGGCTACCGCGGCGCCGTCGCCGCACGCGCCGCCGGGATCACCTACCGCCAGCTCGACTACTGGGCTCGCACCGAGCTCGTCGAACCGACCGTCCGCGGTGCCAGCGGGTCGGGATCGCAGCGCCTCTACGGCTTCCGCGACATCCTCGTGCTCAAGCTCGTCAAGCGTCTGCTCGACACCGGCATCTCCCTGCAGCAGATCCGCACCGCGGTCGAGCAGCTGCGTGCCGCCGGCATCCGCGATCTGGCCGGCACCACCCTCATGAGCGACGGCGCCTCGGTCTATCTGTGCACGTCGAACGACGAGGTGATCGACCTCATCAGCCGCGGTCAGGGCGTCTTCGGCATCGCCGTCGGCAACGTGCTGCGCGAGGTCGAGTCCACGCTCGTCGAGTTCGATCCGCAGGCGCCCGACGCCCTCGACGAGCTCGCCGCCCGCCGCGCCGCCCGCACCGCGTAGCCGTCGCCCGGGCCGGGACGCGCGCCCCAGGCGGGGTTCGGGGCGCATTTCCGACCTTGGGGCGTGAAGCACCGCGCCCCAAGACAGCGAACGCGCCCCAAACCGCGCGGTGTCGGTCCCGGACCGGGTGCTACGCGCGGACCTCGCCGGGGGTGGGGATGCGGCCGGTGCGCATGACCCGGTCGAGCAGCGAGTCGAAGTCGGCCGCGAGTTCCTGAGCCGAGTCTCCCGGCCAGATGTGCAGCGGCTTGGCCGCGCCCTGGGCCTGCTGCAGCGACGTGCGCTCGGGAAGCTGCGGCGAGAGCACCAGCGGGCCGAACATATCGCGCAGCTCTTTGATGCGGAACTGGTGCTCGATCGACTGCGGGCGCACGCGGTTGACGACGATGCCGAGCGGCTGCAGGCGCGGCGACAGGCCGCGGCGGATCTCTTCGATCGCCCGCAGCGCGCGGTCGGCGGCCGCCACCGAGAACAGGCCGGGCTCGGTGACGACGATGACTCGGTCGGATGCCGCCCATGCCGTTCGGGTGAGGGCGTTCAGCGACGGCGCGCAGTCGATCAGCACCAGGTCGTACTCGGACTCGATGGTCGCGAGGGCCTCTTCGAGCTTCCACACGTCGCGCACCGACGGATGCGGTCCGTCGAAGTTGATCGCCGAGGGGCTGCCGATCAGGACGTCGATCGTGCCGGGGTGCACCTTCACCCAGCCGCTCGAGGTGATCGCCTGGCGCACGACTTTCTCGCGCGGATTGCCGAGCACATCGGCGATGTTGAGGCGTCCGGCGACCTGGATGTCCATACCGGTCGAGACGTCGGACTGCGGGTCGAGGTCGACCACGAGGGTGCGCACGCCTCGCGCGAAGGCCGCCGACGCCAGTCCGAGCGTCACGGTGGTCTTGCCGACACCGCCCTTGAGCGAGCTCACCGAGAGTACGTGCACAAGCGACTACGTTACCGTCCCCTAGGCTGAGAGCACACTCAGCCCGCTCCAGTGACGCCCAGCGAGGTCCTGCATGTTCACGAAGATTCTGGTCGCCAACCGCGGAGAGATCGCCATCCGGGCGTTCCGCGCCGCTTTCGAACTCGGTGCGCGCACCGTCGCGGTCTTCCCGTTCGAGGATCGCGGATCCCTGCACCGACAGAAGGCCGACGAGTCCTACCAGATCGGCGAGGAGGGGCATCCGGTCCGCGCCTATCTCGACGTCGACGAGATCATCCGCGTCGCCAAGCAGGCCGGCGCCGATGCGATCTACCCGGGGTACGGATTCCTCTCCGAGAACCCGGAGCTGGCCGAGAAGGCGGCCGCGAACGGCATCGTCTTCATCGGCCCGCCCGCCAACGTGCTCGAGATGGCGGGCAACAAGGTCACCGCCAAGCAGCACGCGATCGCAGCCGGCGTCCCCGTGCTGCGCTCGACCGAGGCATCCGACGACGTCGACGGCCTCGTCGCCCAGTCCGACGACATCGGCTTCCCGATCTTCGTCAAGGCCGTCGCCGGCGGCGGCGGGCGCGGGATGCGGCGCGTCGAGACCAAGCACGAGCTCGCGCCTGCGATCGCCGAGGCCATGCGCGAAGCCGGCAGCGCCTTCGGCGACCCGCGCGTGTTCCTGGAGCAGGCCGTGCAGCGCCCCCGCCACGTCGAGGTTCAGGTGCTCGCGGATGCCACCGGCCACACCGTGCACCTGTTCGAGCGCGACTGCTCGGTGCAGCGCCGCCACCAGAAGGTGATCGAGATCGCCCCGGCGCAGAATCTCGACGACGACGTGCGCGAGGCCCTGCACCGCCATGCCGTCGCCTTCGCCGAATCGATCGGCTACGTCAACGCCGGCACCGTCGAGTTCCTGCTCGAGACCGCAGGTCCGCGCACCGGCGAGATCGTCTTCATCGAGATGAACCCGCGCATCCAGGTCGAGCACACCGTGACCGAGGAGGTCACCGACGTCGACCTCGTGCAGTCGCAGATGCGCATCGCCGCGGGTGCCACCCTCGACGAGCTGGGCCTCGCGCAGGAGCGGATCCACCTGCGCGGCGCCGCCCTGCAGTGCCGCATCACCACCGAGGACCCGTCGCAGGGCTTCCGCCCCGACACCGGCCGCATCACCACCTACCGCTCGCCCGGCGGCGGCGGCGTGCGGCTCGACGGCGGCACGACGGCGGCGGGCTCGCAGATCAGCCCCCACTTCGACTCGATGCTCGCGAAGCTCACGTGCCGCGGGCGCGACTTCCCGGCCGCGGTCGCGCGCGCCGAGCGGGCGCTCGCCGAGTTCCGCATCCGCGGGGTGTCGACCAACATCCCGTTCCTGCGCGCCGTGCTCGCCGACCCGGCGTTCGTCGCGGGAGACATCAGCACCTCGTTCATCGACGAGCGGCCCGAACTGCTCACCAGCAACCCGTCGCGCGACCGGGCGACGAAGCTGCTGAACTGGCTCGCCGACGTCACGGTGAACCGTCCGTACGGCGAGAAGCCCATTCAGGTCTCGCCCGGCAGCAAGCTGCCCGACATCGATCTGACGACGCCGGTGCCCGCCGGCAACCTCGACCGCCTGCGCGAATTGGGGCCGGCCGGGTTCGCCCGCGCGCTGCGCGAGCAGACCGCTCTCGCCGTCACCGAGACCACGTTCCGCGACGCGCACCAATCGCTGCTGGCCACGCGCGTGCGCACACGCGACCTGACGCGCATCGGCCCGCATCTCGCGCGCATGACGCCGCAGCTGCTGTCGGTCGAGGCGTGGGGCGGTGCGACCTACGACGTCGCACTGCGCTTCCTCGCCGAAGACCCGTGGGAGAGACTCGAGGCGCTGCGCGCAGCGATGCCCAACGTCCCGATCCAGATGCTGCTGCGCGGGCGCAACACCGTCGGCTACACGCCGCGTCCGGTCGAGGTGACGGATGCCTTCGTTCGCGAGGCCGCGGCCACCGGCGTCGACATCTTCCGGATCTTCGACGCACTCAATGACGTGTCGCAGATGCGGCCGGCGATCTCGGCGGTGCTCGAGACCGGCACCGCGGTGGCCGAGGTGGCCATGTGCTACACGAGCGACCTGCTCGACCCGGCCGAGAAGCTGTACACGCTCGACTACTACCTGCACCTCGCCGATGAGATCGTCGCGGCCGGCGCGCACATCCTCGCGATCAAGGACATGGCGGGCCTGCTCCGGCCGGCCGCCGCCGCGAAGCTCGTGAGCGCCCTGCGCGAGCGCTTCGATCTGCCGGTTCACGTGCACACGCACGACACCGCGGGCGGACAGCTCGCGACCCTGCTCGCCGCGAGCGCTGCGGGGGCGGACGCCGTCGATGCGGCGGCTGCGCCGATGTCGGGCACCACCAGCCAGCCCTCGCTCTCGGCCTTGGTGGCAGCGCTCGCCCACACCGACCGCGACACCGGCATCGACCTGCAGGCCGTCGCCGACCTCGAGCCGTACTGGGAGGCCGTGCGCCACCTGTACCGCCCGTTCGAGTCGGGCCTGCCGGGACCCACCGGTCGCGTGTACCACCACGAGATCCCGGGCGGTCAGCTGTCGAACCTGCGTCAGCAGGCGATCGCGCTCGGACTCGCCGACCGCTTCGAGAAGATCGAGGACATGTACGCGGCCGCCGATCGCATCCTCGGCCGCATCCCCAAGGTCACGCCGTCGTCGAAGGTCGTCGGCGATCTCGCCCTGGCGCTCGTCGCCGCCGACGCCGACCCTGCGGACTTCGAGGAGAACCCGCAGAACTACGACATCCCCGACTCGGTGGTCGGGTTCATGGCGGGCGAGCTCGGCGACCTGCCGGGGGGATGGCCCGAACCGTTCCGCTCGAAGGTGCTCGCCGGCCGGAACGTCTCGATCGACATCGTGCCGATCAGCGATCAGGAGCGCGACGCGCTGGAGGCGGATGCCGCCACCCGTCGCCGCGCGCTGAATCGCCTGCTGTTCCCCGGTCCCGCGAAAGAGTTCGAGACCATGCGTGAGACGTACGGCGACCTGTCGGCGCTCGGCACCCCCGACTACCTCTACGGGCTGCTGCCCGGCGAGGAGCACGTCGCCGAGATCGACCCGGGCGTGCAGCTGTACGTCGGCCTCGAGGCCATCGGCGAGGCCGATGCCAAGGGCATGCGCACGGTGATGACCACGCTCAACGGTCAGCTTCGGCCCGTGTTCGTGCGCGACCGGTCGATCACCGTCGAGACCCGCGCCGTCGAGAAGGCGGACACCTCGAAGCCGGGGCAGATCGCCGCGCCCTTCTCGGGTGCGGTCACCGTGAAGGTCTCGGTCGGCGACGCCGTGGAGGCCGGGCAGGCGGTCGCGTCGATCGAGGCGATGAAGATGGAAGCGGGCATCACGTCTCCCGTGGACGGAGTGGTCGAGCGGATCGTGGTCGACGGGACCGCACAGGTCGACGCCGGCGACCTTTTGGTCGTCGTCCGTGCCGCCCAGTAGCCTGGAGAGCGGCCATCCGGCCGACTCCTGATCCCTGGGGGGACCCTCTGTGACGTCAGACCGACCCGACGACCTGCCGCAGGACACCGGCGAGCACGGTGTGCTCGACGACACCGGCAGCGTCGAGACCACCGGCATCCCGCTCATCGGCGGCGGTACCGCGCACGTCAGTGTGGCGATGCCCGGTGCCGAGCACGACGACGACCTCGACGACGACGTGACCGGCGACGAGTTCGCGTACGAACTGCCGGCCGACCTCGAGGCGGGCTCGTCCATCGACGGCGGCCCGGTCTTCGACGAGCACCCGGCCGACCATCCCGAGCACGTGACCGAGCCTGAGAGCGAGTTCGAGCCGGCGGCCGAGCCCGAGCCCGAGCCGGCCGCCGAGAGCGAGCCCGAGGTCGCGCCGAGCGCTCCGGATGCCGCGGCATCCACCCCGTACGCGTGGTGGCGCACAGACCTGTCGGCGCCGCGTCGAACCTCGCCCGTGTCGAACGACGAGCCGGCCGTGAGCGTCGGCCCCGAGACCGCCGAGGGCGAGATCATCGATGACGAGCCGGC
>NZ_BAAAYU010000001.1:196042-353100 GCF_039536545.1 Microbacterium awajiense
CTCGGGCGACGACATCGTCGACGCCGTCGAGCACGTCGACACGGGCGCCACGTCGACAGTGGCCGCCGCGCAGTCGGCCTCTGCCGAGCCGCCGGTCGCGGCCGCGCCCTCCGCCCCTGCACCGGCGGTCACTCCCGCTTCCGCGGCGACGCCCGCGCCGGCCGCGGCGCCCGCACCGGCCGCCGCCTCCGCTCCGGCGGCGCCTGCCGCCGCCGCAGTCCCGCGCGAGCGCTCCCACGCCGTGGAGCGCGTCACCACCCGACGAGAGCAGACGACGTTGACCTCCAAGCGCCTCGGCGAGTTCGAGGGCGGCCGCGAGTCGGCCGATCTGCTCACCGCCGACCGACTGCTCGATCCCGCGCACGTGCGCAAGCCCGAGCCCGAAGGTGCGTGGCAGCAGTTCGTGTACTCGATCACCGGCCACCGTGTGAACCTCGGCGACAGCAAGCGGGCACGCGCCCGCAAGGAACTCGACCGGCGCATCGCGGCGCCGCTCAACGGCGGGGCCCGCTTCGTGCCGGTCATGTCGCGAAAGGGCGGCGTCGGCAAGACGACCGTGACGATGCTGCTGGGCATGGCCCTCGCCGACGCGCGCGACGACCGCATCATCGCCATCGACGCCAACCCCGACCGCGGCACGCTCGCCGACCGGGTCGCCCGCTCGAGCGGGAAGACCGTGCGCGATCTCGTGCGCATGCGCGCCGATGTCGCCGGCTACAACGACCTGTCGACCGTCGTCGCGCGCGACGAGACACGGCTCGACGTGCTGGCATCCGACACCGACCCGCGCGTGTCCGAGGCCTTCAGCGACGCCGACTACCACGACGTCTCATCGCTGGCCGCGCACTACTACTCGATCGTCCTCACCGACACCGGCACCGGCATCGTCCACTCGGTGATGGGAGCCACGCTCGAGCTGGCCGATCAACTCGTCATCGTCGCCGGGCTCACCGTCGACGAGGCGCGCCTCGCATCCGAGACACTGACCTGGCTCGAGACCAACGGGTATTCGGACCAGGTGCGCTCGGCCGTCGTCGTGCTCAACAATGCGCGCCCCGGGGCGTCGCTCGTACGCGCGGACGAGCTCGAGCAGCACTTCCGCTCTCGCGTGCACACCGTGGTGCGCATGCCGTACGACCCGCACATCGCCGCGGGCAGCGCGATCACCTTCCGCGACCTGCACGCATCGACCCGCGATGCCGCCCGCGCGCTGGCCGCCGCCGTCGTCGAGGGTCTGCGCACGCCGGCCATCGCCGCGTAGCCATGGCGGTTCGAGGCATCCGGATCTTCGGCGACCCCGTGCTGCGGGCACCGTCGGCGCCGATCGGCGAGATCGACGACGGCGTGCGAGCACTCGTGCGCGACCTGCTCGACACCGTCGAACTGCCCGGGCGTGCCGGGGTGGCCGCCCCGCAGATCGGCGTCGGCCTGCGCGCGTTCAGCTACAACATCGACGGCGACATCGGGTACATCCTCAATCCCGAGCTCATCGAGGTCGGCGGCGAACCCGCACCCGTCGGTGAGGGTTGCCTCTCAGTGCCCGGACTGTGGCACGACACCCCGCGGCATCCGTACGCGAAGGTGCGGGGGATCGATCTCGACGGCAACGAGATCGTCATCGAGGGGGAGGGGCTGCTCGCACAGGCGCTGCAGCACGAGACCGACCACCTCGACGGCATGCTCTACCTCGACCGACTGCCTCCGGACCGTCGCCGCGTCGCCATGCGCGAAGTGCGCGAGTCCGACTGGTTCTGATGCGCGATCGGGCGAAGCCGGGCAGCGGCGCCGCCCCGTCGCGCATCGAGCTCGAGTAGGCTGCCGACGGCGGCCGAATCGCAATCCATACGAATCCGGCCCTCGCCGTCGCCACCCGGAGGGGAAGCGACCGCGAGGGCCGGATACGTGAGAGCGGATGCCTCAGCTCAGCGACACGTTGGTCGTCGAGACCGGCACGGCGTAGATCTCCTCGATCTCACCGGCGAAGTCGTCGAGGATCACGTTCCGCTTGATGCTCATCTTCGGCGTCAGGTGTCCCGAGGCCTCGGTCCACTCCGTCGCCAGGATGGTGAACTTGCGGATCGACTCGGCGCGCGACACGAATGCGTTCGCGCTGTCGATCGCACGCTGCACCTCGGCGCGCACTGCGTCGTTCTTCGCGGCATCCTCCAGTGACATGTCCGCCGGCAGGCCGTTGTTGGCGAGCCAGGTCGGCAGCATCTCGGAGTCGAGGGTGACCAGGGCCGAGATGAACGGCTTCTGGTCGCCGACGACGACGACCTGTCCCACGATCGGGTTCGAGCGGATCGGGTCCTCGAGCGCGGCGGGGGCGACGTTCTTGCCGCCCGCGGTCACGATGATCTCCTTTTTGCGGCCGGTGATCGTCAAGAAGCCCTCGTCATCGAACGTGCCGATGTCGCCGGTCTTGAACCAGTCGTCGTCGAACACCGCGGCCGTGGCCTCGGGGTTGCGCCAGTACTCCTTGAAGACGTTGATGCCGCGCACCTCGATCTCGCCGTCCTCCGCCAAGCGGATGCCGACGCCCGGAAGGACCGGACCGACCGTGCCGATCTTCGACTTGGTCGACAGGTTCACCGTCGCCGGCGCCGTCGTCTCGGTGAGGCCGTAGCCCTCGAGGATCGTCACGCCGAGACTGTGGAAGAAGTGCCCGAGGCGCGGACCGAGCGGCGCCGAACCCGACACGGCGTAGACGACGTTCCCACCCATGGCCTCGCGCAGCTTGCCGTAGACGAGGCGGTTGAACAGGGCGAACTTCACCTTGGTGCCGAACGGGACCTTCTTGCCCTCGGCCTGCAGCTTCGAGTGCTCGATCGCGGTCTGCGCGGCGGCGCGGAAGATCTTGCCCTTCCCGCCCGCCTCGGCCTTCTGCTCGGCCGAGTTGTAGACCTTCTCGAAGACGCGCGGCACCGCCAGCAGGAACGTCGGCTTGAACGAGCCCAGTGCGGGCAGCAGCTGCTTCGTGTCGGGCTGATGCCCCGTCTTGACGCCGGCGTGGATGTCGAGCATCGAGATGAACCGCGCGAAGATGTGGGCGGTCGTGATGAACAGCAGGGTCGATGCGCCGGGCATCGAGACGACGTCATCGAGCGCCTTCGCCGAGTTGCGGACGAGCTCGACGAAGTTGGAGTGCGTCAGCACGCAGCCCTTGGGGCGGCCGGTCGAGCCGGACGTGTAGATGAGGGTCGCGATGTCGGAGCCGTTCGCGATGTTGCGGCGGCGCTCGATCTCGGCGTCGTCGATGGAGGCGCCGTCCGAGACGAGCGTGTCGAGGTCGCCCTTGTGCATCTCCCACACCGAGCGGACCTGAGGCACATCGTCGCGCACTTCTTCGAGACGGGCGGCGTGATCGGCCGACTCGACGATGCAGGCGACCGCTCCCGAGTCGGACAGGTTCCAGCTGATCTGCGCGGGCGAGCTCGTCTCGTAGATCGGCACCATCACCGCGCCGGCATAGAAGATCGCGAAGTCGACGAGCGTCCAGTCGTACGTGGTGCGGGCGACGAAACCGATCTTGTCGCCGGGCTCGATGCCGGCGGCGACCAGCCCCTTCGCGAGGGCGATCACCTGCTTCTGGAAGTCGGCGGCGCTGATGTCACGCCATCCGTCGCCGTCGGGCACGGCGAACAGCGCGCGATTGGGTGTCGCTTTCACCCGCTCGACGAGCAGGTCGGTGCAGTTCGCAGTGGGGTCTGCGGGAACGATGGCGGGGACTTCGAATTGGACCACGGCAACTCCTTCGGTACCGGTCGGGTCTTGCGGGTGGGAGGCCTCCTCAGTGTAACCGAGCGGCATGCCTCGAATGGGGCACGCGCCCATGGCTAGACTTCAAGGCGCCGATGCGCCGTGCGTCGGCCGGAGGGGAGACCGTGCTCAACGTCGGCATCGACATCGGTGGGACCAAGATCGCCGGAGGCGTCGTCGACGCCGACGGCACCATCGTCGAGAAGCTGCGGGTCGACACCCCCGTCGACACGGCGGCCCTCGCGGATGCCGTCATCGACATGGCCCGCCACCTGCGCTCTGCACACGACGTCGCCGGAGTCGGGGTCGCCGCCGCCGGGTTCATCGACCGCGCGCGCGAGGTCGTCATCCACGCCCCGAACATCGCATGGCGGAACGAGCCCCTCAAGGCGACGCTGGAAGCGGGCATCGGCATCCCCGTCGCGATCGAGAACGACGCGAACGCCGCGGGCTGGGGCGAGTTCCGCTTCGGTGCGGGCCGGCACGTCGAGCACATGGTCATGCTCACCATGGGTACGGGTGTGGGCGGCGCGATCGTGATGGACGGCGAGCTCTACCTCGGCGGGCACGGCATCGGCGGCGAGCTGGGCCACACCCGCTTCATCCGCGACGGGCGGCCGTGCGGATGCGGTCAGAACGGATGCCTCGAGCAGTACGCGTCCGGGCGTGCCCTGCAGCGCGAGGCAGGCGACATCGCCGACACGGCCGGCATCGGCGCCGGCCTCGCCGCGCTCCGGGCCGAGAAGGGCACGATCAGCGGCCCGGCCGTCTCACGCCTCGTGCTCGCCGGCGACGAGGGCGCGATCGAGGCGCTGCGCCGGGTGGCGACCGCGCTCGGCGAGGCGTGCGGCGGGTTCCAGGCCGTGCTCGACCCCGAGCTGTTCGTCATCGGCGGGGGAGTCGCGCAGCTCGGCGAGGATCTGCTCACCCCGGTCCGGCTGGCGTACGAGACCTCGCTTCCCGGCTACGGCGATCGACCCGTGGCCGACTTCGCGATCGCCCGTCTCGGCAACGATGCGGGGCTCATCGGCGTCGCCGATCTCGCCGGCCGCGCCGCGGCCGCGCGTTCCGCGGCCCCCCGGGTCGAGGCATCCGGGGTCGCTGCATCCGGCGGGAAGGAGGGCTGACGTTGTTCTACTGGCTGATGAAGTACGTCGTGATCGGTCCGATCGTGAAGGCGATCTTCCGCCCGTGGATCGTCGGCCGGCGCAACGTTCCCGTCGAGGGTGCGGCGATCCTCGCGAGCAACCACCTGTCGTTCGTCGACTCGATCTTCCTGCCGCTCATGATCGACCGGCCGGTGGCGTTCCTCGCCAAGAGCGACTACTTCACCGGCAAGGGCCTGAAGGGCTGGGCGACGCGCATGTTCTTCAAGGGCACCGGTCAGCTGCCGATCGATCGGTCGGGTGGGAAGGCATCCGAGGCATCGCTCAACACCGGACTGCAGGTGCTCGGCCGCGGCGATCTGCTCGGCATCTATCCCGAGGGCACGCGCAGCCCCGACGGCAAGCTCTACCGCGGGCGCACCGGCATCGCCCGCATGGCCCTGGAGGCGCACGTGCCTGTCGTGCCGGTGGTCATGGTCGACACCGACACGATGATGCCGATCGGGACGACCATGCCCCGCGTCACGCGCGTCGGCGTGGTCATCGGCGAGCCCCTCGATTTCTCGCGGTTCGAGGGCATGGAGAGCGACCGGTACATCCTTCGGTCGGTCACCGACGAGATCATGGTCGCGCTGCAGCGGCTCGGCGAGCAGGAGTACGAAGACGTCTACGCGTCGAGCGTGAAGGACCGACTGAAGACGCCGCGCTCGCGCATGTCCGTTCCCGTCGAGTGACCTGGCGTCCGTTCCCCCGGGGTGACGGAGCGGGCCATCCCGCGCGGCTAGACTGAGCGGATGCTTCAGCAGCTCGACGCCCTCGACCAGTGGCGCACCCTGCCCATCAAGCAGCAGCCGCAGTGGGCCGACGCCGACGCCGTCGCCGCGGCATCCGCCGAGCTCGCGTCGCTGCCGCCGCTCGTCTTCGCCGGAGAGGTCGACCAGCTGCGTTCGCGCCTGGCGCGTGCCGCGTCGGGTGAGGCGTTCCTGCTGCAGGGCGGTGACTGCGCCGAGACGTTCGCCGGGGCCACCGCCGAGCAGATCCGGAACCGCATCAAGACGGTGCTGCAGATGGCGGTCGTGCTGACGTACGGCGCTTCGATGCCGATCGTGAAGATGGGCCGCATGGCGGGACAGTTCGCCAAGCCCCGCTCGAAGGACACCGAGACCCGCGGTGACGTGACGCTGCCGGCGTACCGAGGCGACATCGTCAACGGCTACGACTTCACGGATGCCTCGCGTCAGGCCGACCCGGCCCGGCTGCTCAAGGGGTATCACACGGCCGTCTCGACGCTGAACCTCATCCGTGCGTTCACGCAGGGTGGCTTCGCCGACCTTCGCGAGGTGCACAGCTGGAACAAGGGCTTCGCCCAGAATCCGGCGAATCAGCGGTACGAGCGCCTCGCGACCGAGATCGACCGCGCCATCAAGTTCATGGAAGCGGCGGGCGCGGACTTCGACGAGCTGCGCCGCGTCGAGTTCTACACCGGCCACGAGGGCCTGCTGATGGACTACGAGCGGCCGCTGACCCGCATCGACTCGCGCACCGGAACGCCGTACAACACGTCGGCGCACTTCCTGTGGATCGGCGAGCGCACGCGCGACCTCGACGGCGCGCACGTCGACTACTTCTCGCGCATCCGCAACCCCATCGGCGTCAAGCTCGGCCCGACCACGTCGACCGACGAGGCGCTGGCTCTCATCGACAAGCTCGATCCCGAGCGCGAGCCCGGCCGTCTGACGTTCATCACGCGCATGGGCTCATCGAAGATCCGCGACGCACTGCCTCCGCTGCTCGAGGCCGTGCGCGACTCGGGTGCGATGCCGCTGTGGGTCGCCGACCCGATGCACGGCAACGGAATCACGACGCCGACCGGCTACAAGACGCGCCGCTTCGACGACGTCGTCGACGAGGTGCGCGGCTTCTTCGAGGCCCACCGCGCCGTGGGCACGTTCCCCGGCGGCATCCACGTCGAGCTGACCGGGGACGACGTCACCGAGTGCCTGGGCGGTTCGGAGATGATCGACGAGGCGACCCTCGCGACCCGGTACGAGTCGCTGTGCGATCCGCGCCTGAACCACATGCAGAGCCTCGAGCTCGCCTTCCTCGTCGCTGAGGAGCTCGAGCAGCGCTGACCCACCCCGCTCACACGCCGAGCGGACGGGTGTGCACGGGCCGAACTTCGTCGCCCGAAGCGCGCCGTCCTTCGCCTTCGGCGGCCGGGATGCCGTTGCCGACATCGTTCGAGCTCGACGAGCGTCTGCATGTCGTCACCGTCGGACGGGATGCGCATACGCGCCGACCGGTGATCAGCGCCGTCGATCCGGTCGAGCGGACAGATCTGCCCGCGACACGCCGTCGGAAACGTGCAATCTCGTCCGCTCGACGATCAGCGGCGAGGAGAGGGAGCGCGTCGGGTCAGCGGTCTTCCTGGCGGCGGTCCCACCGGTCGTTCATGCGGTCCATGAACGACGTGCGGCCGGCCTGGGGCTTGCCGGGGGCCGACGGCGCAGCATCCGCCGCCTTCACGGTGCCGGTGCGCGAGGGGGTGACGGCGACGATGACACCGGCGAGCATGACGACGAATCCGACGACGCCGACGGCGATGACCGGAACGGCGACGCCCACGATGAGGCCGCCGAGGCCCAGCAGCACCAGGAGGGTGCCGTACACGATGTTGCGGTAGCTCAGCCCGCGGCCGTCGCGCGACGCACTGACCACGTCGGCGTCGTTGCGCATGAGATGACGCTCCATCTCATCGAGCAGCCGCTGCTCCTGTTCCGAGAGTGGCATTCATCCCCCTCTGCTGGCCCGGACCACATGATTCTACGCGAGCGCGTGAACACTAGGCTAGGCCCGTGCACGCGTCCTCGGATCCGATCGAAGCGGTTTCCCAGCGTCTGGACACCTTCTTCGCCGCCATGCGGGTCGATTCGGCCCCGCTGGGTGCTGAAGCCGAGCTCTTGACGGACGCCGCGATCGCCGCCGTCCACGGTGGCAAGCGGCTGCGCGCGCGGTTCTGCCTCGCCGGGTGGCACGCCGTGGCCGAGGCATCCGGCGGGCCGGGCATGTCCGCGCCGACGGACGATGTGATCGCCGCAGCCGCGTCGCTGGAGGTCTTCCACGCCGCTGCGCTGGTGCACGACGACCTCATCGACAACTCCGACACCCGGCGCGGGAAGCCGGCGGCGCATCGTGCGCTCGAAGCCGCCCATCGCGGCGCCGGCTTCGTGGGGGACGCCGCCGCCTTCGGCCGATCCGGCGCGGTGCTGCTGGGCGATCTGCTGGTGGCGTGGAGTGACGACCTGCTCGAGGCGGGGCTCGCCGAGGCATCCGCCGCCGCGACCGACGGCCCGGCGCGTGCGGCCGCGGCGCGCGCCGAGTACGCCACGATGCGGCGCGAGGTCACCATCGGGCAGTTCCTCGACGTCGCCGAGGAGTCGGCGTTCCGCACCGAGCCCGACGACCGCCACGCGGCGCGGGCGTTGCGGGTCGCATCGTTGAAGTCGGCCCGCTACAGCGTGCAGCAGCCGCTGCTCATCGGCGCGGCGCTGGCCGGGGCGGATGCCGGTCAGCGCGCGGCGCTGGCCGACTTCGGGCATCCCGTGGGGATCGCCTTCCAGCTGCGCGACGACGTGCTCGGCGTGTTCGGCGACGAGGCGATCACCGGCAAACCCGCCGGCGACGACCTGCGGGAGGGCAAGCGCACGGTGCTCATCGCGTACGCCCGCGAGGCGCTGACGCCGGGATCGCGGCGCATCGTCGACGAGCTGGTCGGCGATCCCGAACTCGACGGCGATCAGATCGCCTCACTGCAGCGCACGATCATCGAGTCGGGCGCACTCGACCGGGTCGAACGACTGATCGCCGACGAGACCCGCACGGCGGAGCGGGCGCTCACCGGCGCGCGTCTGGGAAACCGTGCCGTCGGCGAGCTGCGCGACCTCGCCCGGGCTGCCACGGCACGCTCGGCATGACATCGACCGGCGCGACCGCGGGTGACGCTCGGCGCGATGCGGCGGTGCCGCCTCAGGCGAGCGTCTGAGCGACGCGGCGCACTTCGCTCTTGCGCCCCGCCCGCAGCGCCTCGATCGGGGCGACGCCGATGGAGTCCTCGAGTTCGAGCAGCCAGTCGATCGCCTCGTCGTCGGTGAAGCCTGCATCGTGCAGCACGATGACGGTGCCGCGCAACGACGACAGCGGGCGGTCGTCGACGAGGAAGACGGCGGGCACGCGCAGCGGACCGTCGCGACGGGAGCCGATGAGATGGTGCTCGTCGAGCAGGCGCCGCACCCTGCCGAGGGGTTCGCCGATCAGCTCGCTCAGCTCGGGAAGGGACAGCCACTCGGTCTCGACGCGGGACGTGCTCACGAAGCCCACTATCCCACTCAGGCGGGGGTGGAGGCGATCCGGGTGTGGTGGCATCGGCTCATCGCGAGACCGTCCCACCAGTCACATGCGTCTCACCAGCACCTTCTCGTATCACCAGTTGACACCTATTCACATCCGTGACACGGTTTTCGGAGTCGAAAGAGGGGGAAGATCTTGCGACACGACATCGATCGACCGCGCCGCGCGCGGCGGAATGCGGCCGCCGGCGTCTCGGTCGCCGTCGCGGGCTCCATCGCCCTGACCCTGAGCGCGACACCGGCGAACGCCGCCGAGCGGACCGATCGCGACGCGCCCCTGCGGGCCGTCCCCGGCCTCGACAGGATGACGGGAGTCGCGGCGGCACCGGCATCCGCGCTCGTGCGCACGGCGGCGTCGACGCCCTCGACCTATACCGTCAAGGCGGGTGACACCGTCAGCGCGATCGCGGCGCGATTCGGTCTGCGCACCGCCGACGTGCTGGCCCTCAACAAGCTCCGCTGGTCGTCGGTCATCTACCCCGGACAGGTTCTGAGGCTCACCGCCACCGCGACCTCCACCGCTCCCGCCGCGCCTTGGACGCCGGCGGCGTCCGGCACCCACACCGTCAAGGCCGGTGAGACCGTCAGTGCGATCGCCCGCGCCTACGGCCTTGCGACGACGACGGTGCTCTCGGCCAACAAGCTGGGCTGGTCGTCGATCATCTACCCGGGCCAGAAGCTCGTGATCCCCGGCGCGGCTGTGCCCGCGGCATCCGTCACTCCCGCAGCGCCGTCGGCGCCGGCCGCACCGAGCGCGACGAGCAGCTATACGGTGCGATCCGGCGACACGGTCAGCGGTATCGCCCAGCGGCATGGGCTCACGACCTCGGCAGTGCTGAGCGCGAACAAGCTCGGCTGGTCGTCGATCATCTATCCGGGGCAGAAGCTCTCGATCCCCAAGGCGTCGACGTCATCATCCTCGTCCTCGTCGAGCTCCGCGACGGTCTCGGGCCTCGACGCCGAGCAGACCGCGAACGCCAAGATCATCATCTCGGTCGGCCGGCAGATGGGGGTGCCCGATCGCGGCATCGCGATCGCCCTCGGCACCGCGATGCAGGAGTCGTGGCTGCGCAACCTCGACTGGGGCGACCGCGACTCGCTCGGTCTGTTCCAGCAGCGGCCCAGCACCGGGTGGGGCACCGCCGCCCAGGTGCGGGATCCGGTGCGGGCGACGAAGGTCTTCTTCGGCGGCCCCGGCGACCCCAACGGATCGCGCACGCGCGGGCTGCTCGACATCCCCGGCTGGCAGAGCATGAGCTTCGCGCAAGCGGCACAGGCCGTGCAGATCTCGGCCTACCCCGATCGCTACGCACGGTGGGAGAAGCCCGCCTACCAGTGGCTCGCCGCCCTCGGCTGACCCCGAAACGGAGCTCGAGCGGACGGGAATGCACGCCGTACGTCGGGTTTCGCGTGCATTCGCGTCCGCTCGGCACCGTGAGCCGCTCCCGGGGCTCACAGCACGCGCTCCGTAGAATCCAAGCGTGAGCACGAGTCAGCAGACCGACCCGCTGATCGGCCGTCTCGTCGACGGTCGATACCGGGTTCGCGCGCGCATCGCGCGCGGCGGTATGGCGACCGTGTACGTGGCGACCGATCTGCGGCTCGAGCGGCGCGTCGCCCTCAAGGTGATGCACGGCCACCTCAGCGACGACACCGTGTTCCAGAGCCGGTTCATCCAGGAGGCGCGCGCGGCGGCGCGCCTGGCCGATCCTCACGTCGTCAACGTGTTCGACCAGGGCCAGGACGGCGACATGGCGTACCTGGTCATGGAGTACCTGCCGGGCATCACGCTGCGCGAGCTGCTGCGCGAGCAGAAGCGGCTGACCGTGCCGCAGACCGTCACGATCATGGACGCCATCCTGTCGGGTCTGTCGGCGGCGCACCGCGCCGGCATCGTGCACCGCGACGTCAAACCCGAGAACGTGCTGCTCGCCGAGGACGGACGCATCAAGATCGGCGACTTCGGGCTTGCGCGGGCCACGACGGCCAACACGGCCAGCGGGGCGCAACTGCTCGGCACGATCGCCTACCTCGCGCCCGAACTCGTCACGCGCGGCACCGCCGACGCGCGCAGCGACATCTACTCGCTGGGCATCATGCTCTACGAGATGCTCGTGGGCGAGCAGCCGTACAAGGGCGAGCAGCCGATGCAGATCGCCTTCCAGCACGCGACCGACTCGGTGCCGCGTCCGAGCGTGAAGAACCCCGGCGTGCCCGAGCCGCTCGACGAGCTCGTGCTGTGGTCGACCGAGCGCTCGCCCGACGACCGCCCCGCCGATGCCCGCGAGATGCTCGAGCGGCTGCGCGCCATCGAACACGACCTGGGCATCACCCCGGTCGTGACGCGCACCGGGCCGATCGGCGTCGTCGCCGATGACCGACTGACCTCGGACGAGCTCACCGCCGTCCTTCCCGTCACCGCGCCCACGGCGACCGTCGACGACGTCGACAACGCCGCACGGCTGCGCCGTGCCACCAAGCGCCGTTCGGCCACGGGCGGCTGGCTGGTCGCGCTCGTGCTGCTGCTGAGTGCCGCGGCCGCCGGCGTGGGATGGTGGTTCGGCTCGGGGCCGGGATCGATGGTGGCGGTGCCGCAGGTGGCATCGCTTCCCTTCGCCGACGCCCAGGACCTCCTCGTGAGCACCGGCCTCGAGGCGACCGAGCAGGGGGAGTACAGCCTCGACGTCGAAGCGGGTCTCGCGATCGGCACCGATCCCGAAGTCGGCACGCGGGTCGAGAAGAACTCGGTCGTGACGGTGCTCATCTCGCTCGGTCCGCAGCAGCATGAGGTGCAGAGCCTCATCGGCATGTCGACGGACGAGGCCCGCGGCATCCTCACCGGCTACGGCATCGAGATCGCCGAGCCCGACCAGCTCTTCTTCACGGATGCCGCCGCCGACACCGTCATCAACCTCTCGATCGCGCCTCGCGGCGGCGGGGACGCGGTCGGATGCCGCGACGGCTGCACCGCGTTCGCCGGCGACACGGCGACCCTCAGCGTGTCGGTCGGGCCCGTGCCGGGCGTGCGCGGCATGAGCGTCGGCGATGCCACATCGACCCTCAACGACGTCGACCTGCAGGTCTCGGGCGACCGCATCGAGGACTGGAGCAGCGAGATCGCCGAGGGGGCCGTGTTGGGGATCGCCGACCGCTCCGACGGCGGAACCTGGCGCCCGGGCGAGACGGTCACGCTCATCGTCTCGAAGGGGCCGCAGCCGGTCGCCGTGCCCGATGTGATCGGCATGAGCATCCGCGACGCGGTCGACGCCATCAACGGCGCCGGCCTGAGCGCGTACACCGACGTGCCCGACACCCTCGCGCTCTGGGACGTCTACAAGGTGCGCGAGATCGCCCCCGAGGTCGGCACTCTGCAGCGTCCGGGGACGCAGATCACCATCACCGGCATCGGCCTCTAGCCCGAGCCCCCACTTCCCTCCACCACCCCTCCCACCCGGGGTCGAGCGGACAGGAATGCACGCGACACGCCGTGTCGCGCGTGCATTCCTGTCCGCTCGATGCGGTGTGTGGGGCGCCGAGGGGAGGGGGGAACCCGCGCAGGGGTTACGAAGTGGAGGGAAGTGGAGTAAAGTGGCGCACAACCCGCGGGGGGCCGGACGAAGGGGGTGGTGGGCCGATGCTGTTGGGCACGTACACACCCAAGCTCGACGACAAGGGCCGCGTCATCCTGCCGTCGAAGTTCCGGGACGACCTCGGAGCAGGCATCGTCGTCACGCGCGGCCAGGAGCGCTGCCTCTACGTGTTCAGCACCGTCGAGTTCGAGCGCATCTACGAGCGCATCCGCGAAGCCCCGCTCACCAACAAGCAGGCGCGCGACTTCCAGCGCATGTTTCTCTCGGGCGCCAGCGCCGAGAGCCCCGACGGCCAGAACCGCATCACCATCCCGCCCCACCTGCGCACCTACGCCGGTCTCGAGCGCGAGCTCGTGGTGACCGGCGTCGGCGCGCATGCCGAGATCTGGAACGCGGAGGCGTGGAACGCCTACGCCGACGGAAACGAAGACAGCTACTCCGAGATGGAGCAGGAGGTGATCCCGGGCCTGTTCTGAGCCCTCGGCCGTGACTCCCAGCCGCTCACGCCCTGGCGCACTTCCCCGGTGCCAGGTCAGAGCGGATGGGGATCAGGGCCCAGGGACCGGATGCCTCACATCATGGATCTCCGCGACATCCACACTCCGGTACTGCTCGACCGCTGCATCGAGCTGCTGACCCCGGCGCTCGACCGCGACGGGGCCGTCTTCGTCGACGCCACCCTCGGCATGGGCGGCCACTCCGAGGCGTTCCTCGAGCGGTTCCCAGGTCTGCACCTGGTCGGGCTCGACCGTGACACCGATGCCCTGCGCATCGCCGGCGAGCGGCTGTCGGCCCACCGCGACCGGGTCAGCCTCGTGCACACGGTCTACGACGGCATCGCCGACGCGCTCGCCGAGGCGGGCGTCGATCACGCGGACGGGATCCTGTTCGACCTCGGCGTCTCGTCGCTGCAGCTCGATGAAGCCGAGCGCGGGTTCGCGTACGCCCAGGATGCTCCGCTCGACATGCGCATGGATCAGTCGACGGGCACGACCGCCGCCGACATCCTCGCGACGTACGGCGAGGGGGACCTGCGCCGCATCTTCGAACGGTACGGCGAAGAGAAGCTCGCGGGCCGGTATGCACGCGCGATCATCGCCGCGCGCGCCGAGACGCCGATCGTGCGCTCCGGCCAGCTCGTCCACATCCTCACCGCCGCGACACCGCACGCGGCGCAGCGCACCGGCCACCCCGCCAAGCGCGTCTTCCAGGCGCTGCGCATCGAGGTCAACTCCGAGCTCTCGGTGCTCGACCGCGCCATCCCCGCAGCGCTGGCGACCCTGCCGGTGGGCGGGCGGATCGTCGTGCTCGCGTACCAGTCGCTCGAGGACCGCCTGGTCAAGCGTGCGCTCGCGGATGCCTCCGCCTCGACGGCGCCGGCGGGGCTGCCCGTCGAGCTCGACGAGCACGCACCTCGCTTCCGGCTGCTGGTCAAGGGGGCCGAGCTCGCCTCCGACGAGGAGCGTGCCCGCAACCCCCGCGCGACTCCGGTCCGCCTGCGCGCCGCCGAGCGTGTGAGGGAGGCCGCATGAGCACGGCAGCGACCGCGCGGACCGACTCCGCCCGCCTCACCTCTCCGGCACCGTCCACGCCGCGACGGGCGCCGTGGCTGCGTCCCGTCGCCGACCCCGGGCGCCGCCGGCGCCCGCGCGTCGTGTACGCCATCGTCGCGCTGCTGGGCGCGCTGACGATCGCCGGTGCGCAGATGGCACTGTCGATCCTCACGACCCAGGGCTCGTACGAGATCGCCGCGCTCACCCAGCAGCAGCAGGAGCTGACGTGGCAGAAGCAGATCCTCGCCGATGACATCGCGGGGCTCAGCTCGCCCCAGTACCTCGCGGCCAACGCGTCGGCGCTGGGCATGCTGATCGCCGAGTCGCCGAGCTACCTGCGACTGAGCGACGGCGCCGTGCTCGGCACAGGTCAGGCCGCCGTGGGCCGCTCGTCGATCGACGCGCTCGGCCGTGGCGCCGTGGGCAATGCACTCATCACCGACCGGCCGCTGGTCACCGACCCGAAGGCGACGATCCTCGGTCAGCCGACGGTCGCCGCCGAGGAGTCCGTGATCACCGACACGCCGCCGCCGATCACCGACGGCCTGCCCACTCCGAACACACACTGATCGCATGACGACACGAGCCACTCGCAGCCCGCGCCGGCGCACCGTCGTCGCGCTGGCCGTCGTCCTCGCGGTGCTGGCCGCCTTCGTCGTGCGTCTCATCGACATCCAGGTCGTCAATGCGAAGGAGCACATCGCCGACTCGATGGCCAATGCGCTCGGTGCCAGCCGCACGCTCTACGGCACGCGCGGCGCGATCGTCGATGAGAACGGGCAGACGCTCGCAGGCAGCATCCTGCTCTACGACTGCCAGCTCGATCCGCTGCTGATCACACAGCTCGACGCCGACATCGCGGCGGGCGAGCCGGACTACCGGCCGTGGTCGGAGGTGTCGGTCGACGCGGCATCCATCACGGGGCAGACGCCCGAAGAGGTTCAGCAGATCGTCGGCGACGCGCTGGCCGCCGACCCGGAGTCGCGCTTCGCCTACCTCGACAAGGGCGTGAGCACCGAGCAGTACCGCGCACTGGTCGAACTCGGTGTGCCGTACATCGTCTGCCTGCAGCATCCGGCCCGCACCTACCCCGACGGGGCCGTCGCGGGCAACCTCGTCGGCTTCATGGGCGCCGACGGTCCGCTGGAGGGCCTGGAGGCGACCGAGAACGCGTGTCTCGCGTCCGAGAGCGGCACTCTGGCCTATCAGCGCGGTCGCGACGGCGTGATCATCCCCGGCACCGAGGTCGAGGATCCCGCCGTGGACGGCGGAACTCTGCAGCTGACCATCAACCGAGACCTGCAGTGGTACCTGCAGCAGCTCATCGCCGAGCAGGTGCAGGACATGGGTGCGCTCAGCGGCACGATCACCGTGCTGGAGGTCTCGACCGGCAAGCTGCGCGCGGCAGCGGAGTACCCCACGGTCGACCCCAACGACGTCGATGCGACCGACAGCGACGACCGGGGGAGCCGCATCTTCCGCTCGACGTTCGAGCCGGGATCGACGTTCAAGGCGCTCACGGCGGCCACGGTGGTCGACGCCGGCGGACAGACCGCCCTGTCGACGGTCGTGACACCCAGCTACGTGACCTTCCCGAACGGCGCGAGCGTGCGCGACGCCTTCGGCCACCCCGACTACGTCTACACACTCGCCGGCGTGCTGATCGACTCGTCGAACGTCGGCATCTCGATGTTCAGCGAGAAGGTGTCGCCGCAGACCCGCTACGACTACCTCACGAAGTTCGGCATCGGCTCGAGCAGTGCGGTCGGCTTCCAGGGCGAGGAGACCGGCACGATCTGGCCGGTGGACAGCTGGGACCGCCAGACCGTCTACAACACGTCCTACGGTCAGGGCCTGACGACGACGATCCCCGAACTGCTCGGCGCGTACGGTGCGATCGCGAACGACGGTGTGCGGATGCCGCTGTCGATCGTGGAATCCTGCACCGAGGCCGACGGCACGGTCGTCGAGCCCACGCTTCCGGATCCGGAGCGGGTGATCAGCGAATCGTCGGCGACGCAGATGCAGCGCATGCTCGAAAGCGTGTTCACGCAGGGCGGCCACGCCAGTTCGGTCGCGGTCCCCGGGTACCGCATCGCCGGCAAGACCGGCACCGGCGAGAAGTCCGACGGCAACGGCGGCTACAAGGCGGGCGCGTACTTCACGACCATGATCGGCTTCGCCCCCGCCGACGACCCGCAGTACGTCGTGGCGGTCACGCTCGACGAACCCACCAAGGTAAAGTCATCGGGGGCCAACGCGACCGCATGGCAGAAGGCCATGACGCAGGTCTTGAAGACCTACCGTGTGATGCCCTCCACCACGTCGCCCACGGAGCTCCCGAAGTTCGGCTAGCCCTCCAGACGGCCGGAGAACAATGATCGAGCTCTCACTCGCCCGCCTCGCACGCGCCGTCGGCGGCGACCTCCGCCTCGCGCCCGGCGACGGCGCGGACACGCTCGTGTCGGGCGCCGTCGACACGGACTCCCGGCTCATCGGGCCGGGAGACATCTTCGTCGCCAAGCCCGGCGACGTCACCGACGGGCACCTGTTCGTGCCGCAGGCGGTCGAGGCCGGCGCGGCGTGCGTGATCGTCGAGCACGACGTCGACGTGACGGTCAGCCAGGTCGTGGTTCCCGACGCGGTACGCGCGCTGGCCGATCTCGCCCGCTTCGTCGTCGCCGAGGTGCGCTCCCGCGGCGACCTTCGCGTCGTGGGCATCACGGGCTCGAACGGCAAAACGACGACCAAGAACATGCTGGCCCGCATCCTGGAGGGCGCCGGTCCGACGGTCTCGCCGAGGGCCTCGTTCAACAACGAAGTCGGCGCGCCGCTCACGATGCTGCGGATCGACACCGGCACGCGGTTCCTCGTGAGCGAGTTCGGCGCGAGCGGACCGGGTGAGATCGCACGCCTCGCAGGACTGGTCGACCCCGATGTCGCGGTCGTGCTCATGGTGGGCATGGCGCATGCGGGAGGGTTCGGCGGCATCGAGGCGACGTTCCTCGCGAAGTCCGAGCTGGTGCGCTCGGTGCGCGCCGGCGGGCTCGCCGTCCTCAACGCCGACGACGCGCGCGTGGCGGCGATGGCTCCGATCGCCGCCGAGCGCGGAGCATCCGTGCGCTGGTTCGGGCGCGGCGCGAACGCCCAGGTGCGCGCGCGCGATGTCGAGGTCGGCGCCGCGGGGACGACGTGCGTCGTCGAGGCCGACGGCGAAGAGCGGATGCTGCATCTGCAGGTGCTCGGAGAGCACCACGTCATGAACGCGCTGGCCGCCATCGCGGCGGCGACCGCGCTCGGCGTCACGCTCTCGGACGCGGTGGACCGCCTCGAGACCCTCGAGCTGGCCGAGCGATGGCGCATGCAGCCGCTGGGATCGGAGCGGGTGCGGATCATCAACGACGCGTACAACGCCAGCCCCGACTCGATGGCGGCCGCACTGCGCACGCTGGCTCAGATCACCGGGCCCGGAGAGCGCATGGTGGCGGTGCTGGGCGCGATGAGCGAGCTGGGGGAGTACTCCGGCGAGGAGCACGATCGGGTCGGACTGCTCGCGGTCCGCCTCGGCATCCAGCGCATCGTCGTGGTCGGCCCTGAAGCGCGACGACTGTTCCTCGCCGCCGTCGGGGAGGGGTCGTGGGACGGCGAGGCGGTGTTCTTCGCGACCGCCGACGAGGCCTTCGAGTATCTGCAGGGCGAGCTGCGCGACGGCGATCGCGTGCTCGTCAAGTCGTCCAACTCCGCCGGACTCCGCTTCCTCGGCGATCGTCTGGGAGAATCCTTCTCGTGAGGTCACTACTGACGGCGGCGGCCATTTCCCTGGCCTTCACGCTCTTCCTCACACCCGTCTTCCTGCGACTGTTCCGGAAGTGGGGCTGGGGCCAGGTGATCCGCACGCCGGATCACATCAACAATCCGAGCCACGCCGAGAAGCGCGGCACGCCCACCATGGGCGGCACCATCTTCATCGTCGGCACGATCATCGGCTACCTGGTCGGCGCGTTCGTGGGCAACAATCCGCCGACCGTCTCGGGTCTGCTCGTGCTGTGGATGATGGTGGGGCTGGGCGCGGTGGGCTTCATCGACGACTACATGAAGGTGCGGCGACAGCGCAGCCTCGGACTCAGCGGCTGGCGCAAAGTCGTCGGCCAGGTGCTGGTCGCCGTGCCGTTCGCAGTGGTGGCGCTGAACTTCCCCAACCGGTTCGATCAGACCCCCGCGTCGCCGTACATCTCGTTCTTCCGCGACATCCCCGTCCTGTCGTTCATGGCGCTCGGCCCGATCATCGGCTGGATCCTCTACCTCACCTGGGTCTCGTTCATCAGCGTCGCGTGGTCGAACAGCACCAACGTCACCGACGGACTCGACGGACTCGCCACCGGTGCGGGGATCTTCGTCGTCGGCGCCTACAGCCTCATCGCCTTCTGGCAGTTCAATCAGGCCTGCTGGGGCGGCGCCGACCTCTCGCTGGCCGCACAGTCCGCGTGCTATCCGACGCGGGACCCCTTCGACCTCGCCATCGTCTCGGCGGCGTTCGTGGGCGCGCTCGTCGGCTATCTGTGGTGGGCGGCGCCCAAAGCAGAGGTCTTCATGGGCGATGTCGGCTCGATGGCGATCGGCGGCGTGATCGCGGCGATGTCGATCCTGACCCGCACCGAGCTGCTGGGTGTCGTCGTCGCCGGCGTGTTCATCATCGGTCCGGCCACGGTGATCATGCAGCGCCTCTACTTCAAGGCGACGCGCGGCAACCGGCTGTTCCTCATGACCCCCTTCCACCATCATCTCGAGATGCGCGGGTGGCCCGAGATCTCGATCGTGATCCGGATGTGGATGATCGCCGGCATGCTGGCGGTCACCGGTGTCGGCCTCTTCTACGTCGAGTGGCTCGCGAGCACATGACGACGCGACTGGACGAGCTGACCAGCTGGCACGCCGACTGGAAGGGGCTGCGGGTCGCGGTGCTCGGACTGTCGGTCACGGGTTTCGCCGTCGCCGACACGCTCACCGAGCTCGGCGCCGAGGTGCTCGTGGTCACCGAGAAGGCCGACGAGGAGTACGAGCGGCTGCTGCCGGTCATCGGCGCGCGGCTGTGGACGGGCCCGCTGAGCACCGTGCCGCAGTCCCTGGTCGCCTTCGCGCCCGAGCTGGTCGTCGCCTCGCCGGGGTTCGCTCCGTCGCATCCGCTCATCCAGTGGGTGCGCGGCAGCGACGTGCCCCTGTGGGGAGACGTCGAACTGGCGTGGCGCGTGCGCGACAAGGTCGTGCGGGCGGACGGCACCCCCGCCGACTGGCTGCTGATCACCGGCACCAACGGCAAGACCACCACGACGCGGCTGGTCGCCGACATGCTGGTGGCCGGCGGCGTGCGCGCTGCGCCCGTCGGCAACATCGGCACGCCGGTGCTCGACGCCGTGCGCGACCCCACCGGCTTCGATGCGCTCGTGGTCGAGCTGTCGAGCCACCAGCTGTGGTATCTCGGCCTGCAGACCGGACCCGAGCCGGTATCGCCGCACGCGGCCGTCTGCCTCAACCTCGCCGACGATCACCTCGAGTGGCACGGCACGGCCGACGACTACCGAGACGCCAAGGCGCACGTGTACGACCTCACGCGCGCCGCGTGCGTCTACAACAAGGCGGATGCCGCCACCCTGCGCATGGTCGAGGACGCCGACGTCGTCGACGGTGCGCGCGCGATCGGGTTCGACCTCGGAGTACCCGGACCGAGCGAGCTCGGGGTCGTCGACGGCATCCTGGTGGACCGCGCATTCCTCGACGACCGTCGCACCTCGGCGCTCGAGCTGACCACCGTTGCGGAGCTGGCCGAGCGGGGCCTGGCCGCCCCGCACATCGTGTCGAACATCCTCGCCGCCGCGGCTCTCGCACGTTCGCTGGACGTGCCGCCGGTCGCCATCCGCACAGCACTGCAGACGTTCCGGCTCGACCCGCACCGCATCGAGGTCGTCGCCGTCGCGGAGGGCGTGACGTGGGTCGACGACTCGAAGGCGACGAACCCGCATGCGGCGGCATCCTCACTGGCGGCCTACCCCGGCGCCGTCTGGGTGGTCGGCGGGCTGCTCAAGGGAGTGGATGTCTCCGAGCTGGTCGCCTCGCGCGGCGCCGCCGTGCGAGCGGCGATCGTCATCGGCGAGGACCGGTCCGCCGTCGTCGCGGCGTTCGCGCGACACGCGCCCGAGGTGCCGGTCTACGAGGCCGTCGCGGCTGAGACTGAAGGGGTCATGGCGCGGGTGGTCGAACTGGCCGCCGAGGTCGTCCGTGACGGGGACGTGGTTCTGCTCGCCCCCGCCGCGGCATCCTTCGACCAGTTCTCCTCCTACGCAGACCGCGGCCGGCGCTTCGCCGATGCCGTGAGGCAGCGGATCGGGAGGGGAGCCGGTGGCCACGACGACACCGACCCGTCCCACGACGACGCCTGATTCAGGGCGCTCTCGGGGGCTGGCCGCACGCGTCTCGCTCGGCAAGGTCTTCGCACCGGTGCCGAGCGAATTCCTGCTGATCTCGTCGACGGCGCTGCTGCTGACCGGATTCGGCCTGGTGATGGTGCTCTCCGCGACGTCGGCGACCGCCACGGCAGCCGGCGCGCCGCCGTGGGAGGCCGTCCTGAAGCAGGGGGTGTTCGCTGTGATCGGCATCCCGCTCATGTTCGTGGCGAGCCGCCTGCCCGTCATCTTCTGGAAGCGCATCGCGTGGCCTGCGCTCATCTTCGCCACCGCGTTCCAGCTTCTGGTGTTCGTGCCGGGCCTCGGGGTCGAGGCCTACGGAAACCGCAACTGGGTGCAGATCGCGGGCTTCCAGGCGCAGCCGTCCGAGTTCCTCAAGCTCGCGCTGGCGCTGTGGGTGGGCTATGTGCTGTTCCGCAAGCGGACGCTGCTGGGCCTGTGGCGTCACGTCTACATCCCGCTCGTGCCGGTCGGCATCCTGGTGATCGGCACGGTGATCGCCGGCAGCGACCTCGGCACCGCGATGGTCCTCGTGCTCATCCTCCTCGGCGCCCTGTTCTTCTCGGGCGTCAAGCTGCGCATCTTCATCCTGCCGGCGATCGCCGCAGCGGCGATCGTGGCCGTGCTCGCCGTGACGAGCCCCGACCGGATGAGGCGGTTCATGAGCTTCCTCAACCCGAATTGCCTCGAGGACTATCTCAACGACTGCTGGCAGCCGCTGCACGGCGTGTGGGGGCTCGCGGGGGGCGGAGTCTTCGGGGTCGGACTGGGCAATTCGAAGGAGAAGTACGACTGGCTGCCGGCGGCCGCGAACGACTACATCTTCGCGATCGTCGGCGAAGAGCTCGGGATCATCGGCTGCATCGTGGTGCTCGGGCTGTTCGCCCTCTTCGCCGTCGGCGCCTTCCACATCATCCGCAAGACCGACGACCCCTTCGTGCGGATCGTCGCCGGCGGAGTGACCGTGTGGATCGTCGGGCAGGCGCTCATCAACATCGGCGTCGTGCTGCGCGTGCTCCCGGTGCTCGGCGTTCCCCTGCCGTTCATGTCGCAGGGCGGCACATCGCTGCTGTCGGTGCTCATCGCCTCGGGTGTGCTGCTGTCGCTGGCCCGCACCCTGCCCGCCCAGACGCCGACGGTTCCCGCGCGACCGGCGCGCGCGGCCGCCGCCGGCCGCTGAGCGACCCTGTCGATAGGCTCGGGGAGTGACGACGTACCTGCTCGCCGGCGGCGGCACCGCCGGTCACGTGAATCCGCTGCTCGCCGTCGCCGACGCCCTGCGCGCGCGCGATCCGGACGCGGCGGTGCTCGTCCTGGGCACCCGTGAGGGCCTCGAGGCCCGTCTGGTTCCCGAGCGCGGCTACGAGCTGCTGTTCGTCGACAAGGTGCCCTTTCCGCGCAAGCCGAACCGGGATGCCGCTGCCTTCCCGGCTGCGTTCCGGCGCGCCATCAGGCAGGTGAGAGCGCACCTCGCCGACCGCGGCGTCGACGTCGTCGTGGGATTCGGCGGCTACGCTTCGGCGCCGGCGTATGTGGCGGCCGATCGGGCCGGCATCCCGTTCGTCGTCCATGAGGCCAACGCGCGACCGGGACTGGCGAACGTGCTCGGCGCACGTCGTGCCGCCGCCGTGGGCGTCGCCTTCGCCGGTACGCCCCTGCGCCGTTCGCGGGTGGTGGGGATGCCCCTGCGGCGCGAGATCGTCGACCTCGACCGCGATGCCCTGCGAAACGAAGCGGCCGAGCACTTCGGACTCGACCCCGATCGGCCGGTGCTGCTGGTGTTCGGCGGTTCGCTCGGCGCGCAGCGGCTCAACGAGGCCTTCGGAGACGGGCACGGCGGCGCGTGGCGCGATATCCTCGACGCCGGCTGGCAGCTGCTGCACGTCACGGGCGACCGCTCGGCGCTGCACGACCCCGACGTCGAGGGCTACTCGATGCAGCGGTACGTCGACCGCATGGACCTCGCGTTCGCGGTGGCAAACCTCATCGTCTCGCGTGCGGGCGCCGCCACGGTCAGTGAGATCAGCGCCCTCGGCATCCCCGCCGTCTACGTGCCGTACGCCGTCGGCAACGGCGAGCAGGCGCTCAACGCGTCGTCGGCGGTGCGCGCCGGTGCGGCCCTGCTGCTGCCCGACGCCGAGTTCACCGCCGAGAGGGTGCGACTCGAGGTCGTGCCGCTGCTGGCCGACGGCGCACGGCGCGACGCGATGCGCCGGGCCGTGGCATCCGTGGGCACGCGCAGCGGCACCGAGAACGTCGTCGCGATGATCGACGAGGCCCTCTCCCGCTGAGCGGGGCGCGCCGGGCGGCGAGCGGCCGACGTCTACGTGCCCGGGCTGTCGGCGGCACTCGCACGAGTGCCGACCGCCGCGCCCCCGTCGCCCGCGCGGTGCTCGGCCTCGAGGCGCTCGTGCAGATCTCCTGCGCCGGGCGCTCAGCGCCCGGCGCGTCTGGCGCTCAGCGACGTCCGTCAGGCGGTGGCGGGTGGCGTGGTCGCGCGGATCGCGGCAGTCACCGCCGCGAGCGCCTCATCGGCGTCGAGTCGCAGCTCGCGTACCTGCAGGGCGAACGCCGCCGCCGCACGCTGCAGCTGCTGCCTCGCGGGATCAGAATGAAACGCGACGAACGTGCCGTTGCGGCCGCGGGTCTCGATGATGTCGGCGGCCTCGAGCTCGCGGTAGGCGCGAGCGACGGTGCCCGGCGCGAGGCCGAGGTCCTCGGCGAGTCGGCGCACCGTGGGCAGGCGGGTTCCGGCGGCGAGATCACCGGTCAGGACCGCGTCGAGCAGGCCGGCGCGCAGCTGCTCGAACGGGGGGACGTGCGAGGACGGGTCGATGACGATCACGCGGGTGCTCCCACGGTCACAGGTCGGCGGAGCCAGTCAGGGTAGAGGGATTCGGGCAACGGTCGTCCCGTGTTCGGGTACACGAACTGCAGTGCGACGATGCCCCAGGTCGGCAGCTGCATCGCGAAGAACACCGACGGGGGAGCGTACGCGGCGCACAGCGCGCCCAGCGAGAACGCGAGGGCGAACCACGCGGCGATGGCCGCGGACAGGCGCAACGACGACAGCGCGTATGCGCGGAAGGCGTCGTCCCACGCCAGTTCGAGGGTGTCGGATGCCGGCTGGGCGCGATCCAGGATGAGGCGATCGAGCCGCGGAAGGACGGCGAAGGCGACCGCGGCGACGCACGCGAAGATGAAGGCCGCCGTCGTGGTCATCGGCTCGGTCGAGACCCGTTCGTCGAACTGCGATCCGGCGAGGAGAAACGTCGCGACGGATGCCGCGGCGAGCAGCACCCACGGGAGTGCGCGTCTGGCCGGACCGAGATAATCCGCGGTCATCATGCGCCGTGCACGCGCGACACGGGGTGCATCGGGAGCAGGATGGAAGAGGCGCTCTCGCAGATTGACGGCGACCGTCGCGATCGTGCCACCCGCGACGAGGGCGGTGACGATCACGAAGAAGACGAAGAGCATGTTGGTGCCCAACGGCGTGAACAACAGCGGGAGCGCGACGAGGCCCGCAGCGAGGAGCGCACCCGTCACGGCGTTCGCTCGCGCTCGAAGCCCACGGGCGACGGATTCGCGGGTCTGGTCCGTGCCGTACGGCAGGCGCGACTTCACGGAATAGCGGTCGGCGCGGTTCAAGACGGTGGTCCGGCTGCGCATCGAGAGGAGAGCGCCCACCGCCACCCCGATGAGAACCAGCACCACCACGCTGTTGAAGGCGAGCGCGAAGGTCGGGTCGAGATCGATGAGCACCCCTTGTTTGTACCGCGCTTGGTATCAATGTGTCAACACAAAGCGCAGGACCGCCAGGCCGGAGAGTCGGCCCCCGGTCGGCGGGTCCCTTGGGATTCCTCCGACCGGGCGGTGATCCTCCGACGGAGGAGTGTCCGGGCGGCTGCGGCGCGCCCGCCCGCTTAGGATTGTCGGGCCATGATCCGACCCGACCTCAGCCTGCCCATTCCCGAGACCATCGGCGCCGCGCACTTCATCGGCATCGGCGGGTCGGGCATGTCGGGCCTCGCGCGGATGTACCTCGACCGCGGCATCCGCGTGTCGGGGTCGGATCGCGCCGACAGCGCGGCCCTGCGCGACCTCGCGGCCCGTGGAGCGATCGTCCATGTCGGCCACGCCGCTGAGAACCTGCCCGACGACGCCGACACCGTGGTGCACACCGGTGCGATCTGGCCCGAGAACCCCGAGTTCGTGCTGGCGAAGGAGCGCGGGCTGCACGTCATCCACCGCTCGCAGGCGCTGCACTGGCTCATCGGCGGGCGTCGGCTCGTCTCGGTCGCGGGCGCGCACGGCAAGACCACCTCGACCGGCATGATCGTCACCGCGCTGCGGGCGCTCGGCCAGGACCCGACCTTCGTCAACGGCGGCGTGATCGCCGACCTCGGCGCGTCGAGCGGCACGGGAGGCGACGATCTCGTCGTGATCGAGGCGGACGAGTCCGACGGCACCTTCCTGCTCTACGACACGTCGATCGCACTCATCACCAACGTCGACCCCGATCACCTGGACCATTGGGGAACCCGTGAGGCGTTCTTCGACGCGTTCGCCCGCTTCGGCGACGACGCGCGCGAGGCCGTCGTCATCTCGGCCGACGACGCGGGCGCACGGCGCGTGCGCGACCGTCTCACGCACGAGCACGTGCTCACGTTCGGCGAGGCGGATGCCGCAGATGTGCGGCTGTCCGACATCCGCACCGACGGACCGGTCGCCTTCACGCTCACGCACCGCGGCGAGACGGCTGCGGCGCGGCTCGCGGTGCCCGGTGCCCACAATGCGGTCAACGCGGCCGGAGCCGTCGCGGTGATGGTCGCGCTCGGGATCGGGTTCACCGACGCCGTACGCGCCGTCGAGGACTTCGCGGGCACCATCCGCCGCTTCGAGCTGCACGGCGTCGAGCGCGGCGTGAGCGTGTACGACGACTACGCGCACCATCCGACCGAGGTCGCCGCGGCGCTCGCCGCCGCGCGCACCGTCGTCGGCGACGGGCGCATCATCGCCATCCAGCAGCCGCACACCTACTCGCGCACGCAGGAGATGTACCGCGAGTTCGCCGAGGTGCTCGAGAACGGCGCCGACCACACTGTCATGCTCGACGTCTACGGTGCGCGCGAGGATCCGGTGCCCGGCGTCGACGGGGCGCTGGTCGCGGGCGCCTTCGCCGACGCGTCGCACGTGCACTACGTGCCCGATTGGCAGGCGGCGGCCGACTACACCGCGACGGTGGCCCGCGAGGGCGACTACGTCATCACCCTCGGCTGCGGCGACGTGTACCGCATCATCCCGCAGGTGCTGGCAGCGCTCGCCGAGCCGGGGGAGTAGCGGTGCGCCGCCCGCCCCCGCTGCCGCCGCCGTCGACCCCGGCGCCCGCGCGGCCGCAGGATGACGGACACGATCGTCAGGACCTCGACGAGGTCGGCGACACCGCGCCGGTGATCCCGCTCGCCGCGCCGACGCCGCTTCCCGCCGCGGGCATCGGCGCCGACGGCGGAGGCGAAGCCGCCGACGACGATCGGTCCGGCGGGGGCGGAGAGCGCGTGCGGTTGCGTGACGTGTGGGGCGCAGCGCGCGCCCGGCGCCGGGCGCTGCGGGCCGAGGTGCGCCGGTTCACGGTGCGCCAGCGACGCCGACGGATGCTGTGGATCGGCGTCGCGGCCTCGGTCGTGCTGGTCGCCGTCGGCACGGTCGCGGCGGCCTACAGCCCCCTGTTCGCGGTCGAAGAGGTCACGATCGTCGGTGCCGAGCAGCTCGACGCGACCGAGGTCGAGGCGGCGCTCGGCGGACAGCTGGGCACACCGCTGCCGCTGGTCGACGAGAGCGAGGTCAAGGCCGCGCTGGTGACCTTCCCGCTCGTCGAGTCGTACCGGCTCGAGGCCCGCCCACCCCACGAGCTCGTGGTGCGGATCGTGGAGCGCACCCCCATCGGCCTCATCGAAACGGCGGCCGGCTACACGCTGGTCGATGCCGCCGGAGTGGCGCTGTCGACGACGGCGACCCCCGGCGGGGGACGCCCGCTGCTCGAGGTCGAAGGCGGCACGGCGTCGGCGGCGTTCGATGCGGTCGGCCAGGTGATGCGGTCGCTCCCCGAGCCGATCCGCATCCAGGTCACATCGGTCGCGGCATCGAGTCCCGACGACGTGACGCTGACGCTGGGCGGGACGAACACCGATGTGGTGTGGGGCGGCGCCGACCAGTCGGCGATGAAGGCACTCGCGCTCGAGACGGCGATGCAGACGTGGCCACCGTCGGGCGTGCGTCTCTACGACGTCTCTTCGCCCAGCGCCATCGTGATCGGCTGACCTGCCGACCCCCGGTTCGGACGGGGATGTCGCGACACGCCCACGACGTGACGGCCGGCGAGGCGGCATCCGCTTACTTTCGAGTCGAGGAATTGCATACCGGGCAATTCTTTATACTTCAACTAGAGGTTGAAGGTTCGGTTCGGGAAGACGGAGGCCGGCATGAGCCAGAACCAGAACTACCTCGCTGTCATCAAGGTCGTGGGTGTCGGGGGCGGTGGCGTCAACGCCGTCAATCGCATGATCGAACTGGGACTGCGAGGCGTCGAATTCATCGCGATCAACACCGATGCGCAGGCGCTGCTGATGAGCGACGCCGACGTCAAGCTCGATGTCGGGCGGGAACTGACGCGCGGTCTCGGCGCCGGAGCGGATCCCGAGGTCGGCCGTCGTGCCGCCGAGGACCACTCCGACGAGATCGAAGAGGCGCTGCGCGGTGCCGACATGGTCTTCGTGACCGCCGGTGAGGGCGGTGGCACCGGCACAGGTGGTGCGCCGGTCGTGGCCAAGGTCGCCAAGTCGATCGGGGCGCTCACCATCGGCGTCGTGACCAAGCCCTTCTCGTTCGAGGGTCGTCGTCGCCAGCAGCAGGCCGAGACGGGCGTCGAGAAGCTCAAGGACGAGGTCGACACGCTCATCGTCGTGCCCAATGACCGCCTGCTCGAGATCAGCGACCGCGGCATCTCGATGATCGAGGCGTTCGCCACGGCCGACCAGGTGCTCCTCGCCGGTGTGCAGGGCATCACCGACCTCATCACGACGCCGGGCCTGATCAACCTCGACTTCGCCGACGTCAAGTCGGTCATGCAGGGCGCGGGCTCCGCACTCATGGGCATCGGTTCGGCCCGCGGCGCCGACCGAGCGATCAAGGCGGCCGAACTGGCCGTCGAGTCGCCACTGCTCGAAGCCTCGATCGAGGGCGCGCACGGCGTGCTGCTGTCGATCCAGGGCGGGTCGAACCTCGGCATCTTCGAGATCAACGACGCGGCGCAGCTGGTGAAGGAGGCCGCGCACCCCGAGGCCAACATCATCTTCGGCACCGTCATCGACGACACCCTCGGCGACGAGGTGCGCGTGACGGTGATCGCCGCGGGCTTCGACGGGGGAGAGCCACAGCCCCGCATCGAGCCGATGACCACGTCGAGCGTCGTCTCGACCCCGGTGCTGCCCGAGACGTCGGCGGAGGAGGCCGCGAGCGAGCTCGCTGCCGACGCCGAGCCCGTGTCGGTGGGCGCCGTGACCGAGCGCGGGTACGACTCCGCATTCGGTGACGACGACCTCGACATCCCCGACTTCCTCAAGTAGGACGGACGCCGCGCCCGCGTGGACACCGATCTCGCCACCCGTCTCGACGAGGTCGATGCCCGTATCGCGGGCGCGGCCCGCTCCGTCGGCCGTGACCCGGCGGAGCTGACGCGCATCGTCGTCACCAAGTTCCATCCGGCAGCGCTCGTGCGCGAGCTGCACGCCCTCGGCGTACGTGACGTGGCCGAGAACCGGCAACAGGAATTCACCGCCAAAGCCGTCGATGTCGGCGACCTCGACGATCTGCGCTGGCACTTCGTCGGCCAACTGCAGACGAAGAAGGCGCGCGCAGTGCGCAGCGTGGCCTCGGCGGTGCACTCCGTCGATCGCGAACGCGTGGCCGATGCGCTCGACGCCGCGGGCGCCGAGCGGCCGCCCCTCGACGTCTTCCTGCAGGTGAACCTCACCGACGACCCGGCGCGCGGCGGGGTCGAACCGTCCGGGCTCGAGCACCTCGCCGAGCACGCCGCCTCGTGTCAGACGCTCCGCGTGCGAGGCATCATGGCGGTCGCCCCGCTCGGCGAGCCGCCGGCATCCGCGTTCGAGCGGCTCGCGGGCTATGCGCAGCGGCTGCGGAAGGTCGTTCCGGATGCCACGTGGATGTCCGCCGGGATGACGGCGGACTTCGCCGAGGCGATCGCCGCCGGCGCGACACACCTGCGGATCGGCACCGCAATCACGGGGGACCGGCCCGACCGCGGCTAGCCTGAAACAGACGAGCGAACACGGAGGATGCGATGTCGAACCCGCTCAAGAAGACCATGGTGTACCTGGGCCTCGCCGACGAGGAAGAGGTCTACGACGAACCGGCTGCGCAGCCGCGGAGCGGCAAGCCGACCGCCGTCGAGAAGGCCGCCCCTGTGACGCCGCTGCATCGCCCCGCCGTGGTGCGTCAGCCCGCGGCATCGGCGATCTCCGAGATCCTGACGGTGCACCCCAAGCAGTACCGGGACGCGCAGGTCATCGCCGAGAACTTCCGCGACGGCGTGCCCGTGATCATCAATCTCTCGCAGATGAGCGACGCCGACGCGCGCCGGCTGATCGACTTCGCCAGCGGGCTCTCGCTCGGCCTCTACGGCCGCATCGAGCGGGTCACCAGCAAGGTCTTCCTCCTCTCGCCCGAGAATGTCGCCGTTTCGGGCGACGGCGCCGTGGCACAGGCCGACCCCGAGTCGGTACCCTTCGCGCAGCCCTAGGCGATGAGCTTCCTCCAACTCATAGCGACGGTCCTCAACCTTCTCCTGCTCGTCTACCTCTTCACGCTGCTCGCACGGCTGATCCTGGACTGGATTCCGTTCTTCAACCGAGAGTGGCGTCCCCGTGGGTTCGGTCTGGTGCTCGCCGAGGTCGTCTACACGGTCACCGACCCGCCGATCAAGCTGTTCCGGCGGTTCATCCCGCCCCTGCGTGTCGGCGCGATCGCGATCGATTTCGGGTTCGCACTCACGATGCTGCTGGTGTTCATCCTGCTCTCGGTGACGCGGTCCCTCGCAGCCTGATCCGGCGACGACTATGCTTTGCTGATACGACCCGCTTCGGCGGGACGCCCCCGACATCGGCCATCGACACGAGCGTTCGAAAGAGGAACCACCATGGCATTGACCCCCGATGACGTCGTCACCAAGCAGTTCCAGCACGTCCGGTTCAAGGAAGGCTTCGACCCGGACGAGGTGGACGACTTCCTCGACGAGATCGTCGTCGAGTGGCGCAAGGCGCTCGCCGAGAACGAGGAGCTGAAGGCGAAGCTGGCGGCCTACGAGTCGGGTGAGTCGGCGCCGCAGGCGGCCGCCCCGCAGCCCGCACCGGTCGAAGAGCCCGCTCCCGCTCCTGCCCCCGCCACCGCGGCTCTGGGCGCAGGCGAGGCCGGCGGCGCGGCTGCCAGCGCCGGGATCATCGAGCTGGCGCAGCGCCTGCACGACGAGCACGTGGCCGAAGGTGTCGCCGAGCGCGACCGCCTCATCTCCGAAGCGAAGGCGCAGGCCGCGTCGATCGTCTCCGAGGCCGAGACGCGCGGTCGCGAAGAGGTCGCCAAGCTCGACCGCGAGCGCGCGACGCTCGAGAACCGCATCACCGAGCTGCGCCAGTTCGAGCGCGACTACCGCTCGCAGCTGCGCGGCTACATCGAGGGCAAGCTGCGCGACCTCGAGACGACCGGCACGAGCTCGGGCTCGACGCCGGTCTCCGCCGTCGGTCTCTAGGAGAGGCCCTTGGCGGGTCGACCCCCTCTGCATCAGGCGGCGGCCGGCACCATCGTCGCGATTCTCGCGGCGGCGGTGCTGGCCGCCGACCAGTTCACGAAGCACCTTGCGATCGAGAACCTGCCGCCGGGCGAGCCGGTGCCGGTCCTCGGCGACTTCCTGATCTTCATCCTCGTCCGAAACCCCGGCGCCGCGTTCTCGCTCGGGGAGGGCGTGACGTGGCTGTTCACGATCGCCCTGGCCGCCGTGGCGGTCGCCATCGTGTGGTTCGCCGTCCGCGGCATCCGGTCGCGCCTGTGGGCGGTGGCGCTGGGCCTGCTGCTCGGCGGCGTGCTGGGCAACCTCACCGACCGTGTGTTCCGCGAGCCGGGATTCCCCATCGGTCATGTCGTCGACTTCATCAACACGCCGTGGATGATGCCCGCGATCTACAACGTCGCCGACATCTTCATCGTGTCGATGATGATCGGCATCGCCCTGCTCGTCCTCGTCGGGCTGCGCCTCGACGGCGGCCGCGACCGGGGTCGATCCGACGACGACACCGCGCCGACAGCAGAGCATCCCGCATCGACCGACGCGCCGATCGACGCCGATACGACGGATGCCGCTCCCGACGGCCCCGGCGCGCCCAGGGCCTGAGGTGGAATCCCGCATCCTTCCGGTGCCGGACGGCCTCGACGGCTCGCGCGTCGACGCCGCGCTCGCCAAGATGCTCGGGTTCTCGCGCACCTTCGCCGCCGAGGTCGCCGAGTCCGGCGGCGTGAGCGCCGACGGCCGCACGCTCGGCAAGTCCGACCGCGTCCACGCCGGCTCGTTCGTCGAGGTGTCGTGGACGCCGAAGGAAGCGCCGCGGGTGGTACCCGTCGAGGTGCCCGACCTGGGGATCGTCTTCGACGACGCGGACATCGTCGTCGTCGACAAGCCCGCCGGCGTCGCGGCCCACCCGTCGATCGGCTGGGAGGGCCCGACCGTCCTCGGCGCTCTGGCCGCGGCGGGCTTCCGTATCGCGACGAGCGGCGCCGCCGAACGCCAGGGCGTCGTGCACCGGCTCGACGTCGGCACGAGCGGGCTCATGGTGGTCGCCAAGACCGAGGCCGCCTACGCATCGCTCAAGCGCGCTTTCAAGGAGCGCGAGGTCGAGAAGATCTATCACGCGGTCGTCCAGGGCCATCCCGATCCGCTCGCAGGGACGATCGACGCCCCGATCGGGCGGCATCCGTCTCACTCGTGGAAGTTCGCGGTGACACCCGACGGCAAGGACTCGGTCACCCACTACGAGACGATCGAGGCGTTCCCCGGGGCATCGCTGCTCGAGATCCATCTCGAGACCGGGCGCACCCACCAGATCCGGGTGCACATGGCCGCCCACCGGCATCCGTGCGTCGGCGACCCCCTGTACGGCGGCGACCCGACCCTGTCGGCGCGGCTCGGACTCACCCGGCAGTGGCTGCACGCGCGCGAACTCTCGTTCTTCCACCCGGCGACCGGCCGGTGGGAGACGTATGCCTCGGAGTACCCGACCGACCTCGCGCACGCCCTCGCGGTGCTGCGCGGTGAGCAGTGACGCCCCCGAGTCTCACCCTTGAGTTGAAGGTGAAGCGACCTTCCCGGTCGACGGCCGCGACACCCTCGGCATCCGCGGTCGGGGTCTGCGGTCGTCCTTAGACTCGATCCGTGGCCACCGATTCCTTCGTTCATCTGCACGTGCACAGCGAGTACTCGATGCTCGACGGAGCCGCGAAGATCGCGGCGATGACGCAGGCGGCCGCCGACCACGACATGCCCGCGATCGCGGTGACCGACCACGGCAACACGTTCGCCGCGTTCGAGTTCTACAACGCGGCCAAGACCGCGGGAGTCAAGCCGATCATCGGACTCGAGGCGTACGTGACCCCGGGTACGCACCGCAGCGACAAGTCGCGGGTGGCATGGGGCACGCCCGAGCAGAAGAGCGACGACGTCTCGGGCTCGGGTGCGTACACCCACATGACGATGTGGAGCCAGAGCACCGAGGGCATGCACAATCTGTTCCGGCTCAGCTCGCTGTCGAGCATCGAGGGCTACTACTTCAAGCCGCGCATGGACCGCGAGCTGCTCGAGACCTACGGCAAGGGCCTCATCGCGACGACGGGATGCCCCTCGGGCGAGGTGCAGACGCGGCTGCGCCTGGGGCAGTACGACGCGGCGCGTGCGGCGGCGGCCGAGTTCCAGGACATCTTCGGCAAGGAGAACTACTTCGCCGAGATCATGGACCACGGCCTGTCCATCGAGCGTCGCGTGATGACCGACCTGCTGCGGTTGGCCAAGGACCTCGACATTCCGCTCGTGGCCACGAACGACTCGCACTACACCCACCAGCACGAAGCCGACGCGCACGCGGCCCTGCTGTGCGTGCAGTCCGGATCGACCCTCGACGACCCGAACCGGTTCAAGTTCGACGGCGACGGCTACTACATCAAGACGGCGCAGGAGATGCGGCAGATCTTCCGCGACCACCCCGAGGCGTGCGACAACACGCTGCTCATCGCCGAACGGTGCGAGGTCGAGTTCAACACCTCGGCCAACTACATGCCGCGCTTCCCGGTTCCCGACGGCGAGACCGAAGACAGCTGGCTGGTCAAAGAGGTCGAGAGCGGTCTGCACTACCGGTATCCCGACGGCATCCCCGATCGGGTGCGCAAGCAGGCCGAGTACGAGACCGGCATCATCCTGCAGATGGGGTTCCCGGGCTACTTCCTCGTGGTCGCCGACTTCATCAACTGGGCGAAGGACAACGGCATCCGCGTCGGTCCGGGCCGCGGATCGGGCGCCGGATCGATGGTCGCGTACGCCATGCGCATCACTGACCTCGATCCGCTCGAGCACGGACTCATCTTCGAGCGCTTCCTCAACCCCGACCGGGTGTCGATGCCCGACTTCGACGTCGACTTCGACGACCGTCGCCGCGGCGAGGTGATCGACTACGTCACCGAGAAGTACGGCTCCGAACGGGTCGCCCAGATCGTGACCTACGGCACCATCAAATCGAAGCAGGCGCTGAAGGATGCCGGGCGTGTGCTCGGGTTCCCCTTCAGCATGGGCGAGAAGCTCACCAAGGCGATGCCGCCGGCGGTGATGGGCAAGGACATGCCGCTGAGCGGCATGTACGACAAGGAGCATCCGCGTTTCAAAGAGGCGTCCGAGTTCCGCGCACTGATCGACACCGATCCCGAAGCGAAGACCGTCTTCGACCGTGCGCTGGGGCTCGAGGGCCTCAAGCGCCAGTGGGGCGTGCACGCCGCGGGCGTGATCATGTCGTCCGAGCCTCTGCTCGACATCATCCCGATCATGCGCCGCGAGCAGGACGGCCAGATCGTCACCCAGTTCGACTATCCGTCGTGCGAGACGCTCGGCCTCATCAAGATGGACTTCCTGGGGCTGCGCAACCTCACCATCATCTCGGACGCGCTCGACAACATCCGCATGAACCGGGGCGAGGAGGTGGACCTCGAGCACCTCGCACTCGACGACCGCGCGGCCTACGAGCTGCTGACCCGCGGTGACACGCTCGGGGTGTTCCAGCTCGACGGTGGGCCGATGCGGTCGCTGCTGCGCCTGATGAAGCCCGACAACTTCGAGGACGTCTCGGCGGTGATCGCGCTCTACCGGCCGGGGCCGATGGGCGCGAACTCGCACATCAACTACGCGTTGCGCAAGAACGGCCAGCAGGAGGTCACGCCGATCCATCCCGAGCTGGAGGAGCCGCTCAAGGACATCCTCGACATCAGCTACGGCCTGATCATCTACCAGGAGCAGGTGATGGCGATCGCGCAGAAGGTCGCCGGGTTCTCACTCGGGCAGGCCGACATTCTGCGGCGGGCGATGGGCAAGAAGAAGAAGTCCGAGCTCGACAAGCAGTACGAGGGCTTCTCCGGAGGCATGAGGGAACGCGGCTACGGGGATGCCGCCATCCAGGCGCTGTGGGACATCCTGCTGCCGTTCTCGGACTACGCCTTCAACAAAGCGCACTCGGCGGCGTACGGACTCGTGTCGTATTGGACGGCCTACCTGAAAGCCCACTATCCCGCCGAGTACATGGCGGCGCTGCTCACGAGCGTCGGCGACTCGAAGGACAAGATGGCGGTCTACCTCAACGAGTGCCGGCGGATGGGGATCAAGGTGCTGCCTCCCGATGTGGGGGAGTCGATCCGCTACTTCGCCGCCGTCGGCGAAGACATCCGCTTCGGGCTGGGCGCCGTGCGCAACGTCGGTGCCAACGTCGTCGACGGCATCATCTCCGCGCGCGAGGACGCCCGGTTCGACTCGTTCCACGACTTCCTCGCGAAGGTGCCGATGCACGTCACCAACAAGCGGACCGTGGAGTCTCTCATCAAGGCCGGCGCGTTCGACTCGATGGGCGACACCCGCCGCGCCCTCATGGAGATCCACGAGGATGCCACCGAGCAGGCCGTTCTCGACAAGCGTCGCGAGGCCAACGGCGAGGTCGGGTTCGACTTCGACTCGCTGTGGGGCGACGACGAACCGCAGCAGGCGCAGAAGGTGCCCGAGCGCCCGGAATGGACCAAGAAGGACAAGCTCGCGTTCGAGCGCGAAATGCTCGGCCTCTACGTGTCCGACCACCCGCTGGCCGGGCTCGAGGTGCCGCTGGCCAAGCATGCCTCGACGAGCATCCACGACCTGCTCGCGTCGGACACGATCGATGACGGCGACCAGGTGACCGTCGCGGGCCTGGTGACGAGCGTGCAGCATCGCGTCGCGAAGTCCAGCGGCAACCCGTACGGCATGATCACCGTCGAGGACTTCGACGGCGAGGTCACCGTGATGTTCATGGGCAAGACCTACACCGAGTTCCAGTCCCTGCTGGTCGGAGACGCGATCCTGGTGGTGCGCGGCCGCGTGTCGCGACGCGACGACGGCATGAATCTGCACGCCGTGTCGGCGTTCGCCCCCGATCTGGGTTCACTCGACGCGTCGGGACCGCTCGTGCTGGCGATTCCCGAGCACCGGGCGACCGAGAGCATCGTCGGCGAACTCGCCGAGGTGCTCGACCGGCACCGGGGCGACACCGAGGTCACGCTGCGTCTGCATCGCGGGTCGAGCGCGAAGGTGTTCGAGGTGCCGCATCAGGTGCAGGTCACCGCCGACCTCTACGGCGAGCTCAAGGGACTGCTCGGTCCGCAGTGCCTCGGGTGAGGGTTGCGTCATCGACCGTGGCGCGCATAGGCACCGCGGGTAGGATCAGCACGGCGCGCCGCGGCAGTGGCGCGAGAAGGGACATCGAATCGTGACCGACGATCACTACGCCAGCGACCAGCCGTTCGAGGCCGAGGACACCTCCGCACCGGACCACGCGGCCCCCACCGAGTCGCCTCAGTACGGCGTCGGCCCGTTCTCGATCCGCGAGGTGGCGCTCGGCGGCGTGTGGATCGTCGCGTTCGTGGTGTCGTTCTTCTCGATCAGCGCGGTGCGCTTCGACTCGGTGTGGACATCGGGTCTGCTGTGGATCCTGACGATCGCGGTGCCGACGGTGGCCGTCTTCCTGCTGGTGCTGCGCCGGCTGTCACCCGACGGCATCCGTCGCGTCGGTTCGCTCGGCATCGATCAGTTCGCCTCGGTGGCGTTCTCGGTCTCTGCGATGCTGTGGCTGCAGCTGATCTGGGAGACCGTCGCCGTCACCATCTCGGGCGGACCCTGGCTGCGTTCCTGGGTCATCTGGGTGGAGTTCATCCTGATGCTCGCCGGCGTCGTGCTGACCGTGTTCGCTCCGCTCATCCCGCCGTTCTCGCAGGACTTCGCCGGTCGCCGCGAGGTCCCTGCGCACCGCAATGCGCGTCCGGTGCGGGCGGTGTCGCCTCGTCCGGCCCGCGAGCGGGCCGCCGTCGTCGACGACACGCCCGCCGAGTACGCGGAGCCGGCACCCACCGAGCAGTGGTCGGCCCCCGTCGACGCCGGTGAGACGTTCGAGCCGGCCCCGCAGCCGCAGCGCCAGCAGGCGTTCTGGGCGCTCGCGCCCGAGGAGCGCGACATCGTGGACGATGACGGCGCAGTGCTGTTCCGGATCGGTCCGACCGCGTGGGCGCTGGTCATCGAAGAGCGCGAGGAGCTCTTCGTCGTGCGTCACGAGGACGGCCGCGTCGGCTACCTGCACGACACGAGCGACGTCACGCGCGGCTGACCCGCGCCCGAGTAAGGAGCGCCGACGGATGCTGCGCACGATCGATCTGCGCGGGCGCGCCCTGACCACGAGCGAGCTCAGCGCCGCGCTTCCGCGCGCCCGCGCGGCTCGCGACGACGCCCAGGCGGCCGCCGCCGAGATCGTCCGCGACGTCGCCGCTCGCGGTGAGGACGCGCTGCGCGAGCAGGCCGCACGGTTCGACGGCGTCCACGGCCACGCACTCCGGGTGCCCGACGCGCACCTGGACGAGGCGGTGGCCGGGCTGGACGCAGCCGTGCGAGGCGCACTCGAGGAGGCGATCCGCCGCGTGCGGGCGGCCTCCGCGGCACAGGTGCCGGCGGCGGCGGTGACTGCGCTCGACGACGGCGGCACGGTCGAGCAGCGATGGATGCCGGTGCGACGCGCCGGGCTGTACGTGCCCGGCGGCAAGGCGGTGTATCCGTCGTCGGTCGTGATGAACGTCGTGCCCGCACAGGTCGCGGGCGTCGGCCGGATCGCAGTGGCGTCGCCGCCGCAGGCCGCTTTCGACGGTCGCGTGCACCCCGACGTGCTCGCAGCGGCGAAGCTGCTCGGCGTCGACGAGGTCTACGCCATCGGCGGCGCGGGAGCGATCGCCGCGTTCGCATACGGCGTGCCGTCGATCGGTCTGGAACCCGTCGACGTCGTCACCGGCCCCGGCAACAACTTCGTCGCCGCCGCCAAGCGCGCTGTCGCGGGTCTGGTCGGCATCGACGCGGAGGCGGGCGCGACCGAGATCCTGATCGTCGCCGACGCGACCGTCGAGGCGGGCGTCGTCGCTGCCGATCTGATCAGTCAGGCCGAACACGACGAGCAGGCCGCCGCGGTGCTGGTCACCGCCGACGCGTCCTTCGCCGACGCGGTGCGCGCCCAGGTCGAGCAGCGCGTCGCGGCCACCCGCAACGCCGACCGCGCCCGTCAGGCTCTCGTCGGGGAGCAGTCGGCGATCGTGCTCGTCGACGATGTCGACGCCGCGATCGCGGTGAGCAACGCGTACGGACCCGAGCATCTCGAGATCCTGGTCGAGCCGCCGCGCACCGAGGAGTTCACCGAGGCGGGTGCCGTGTTCGTGGGGCCGTACTCGCCGGTGAGCCTCGGCGACTACCTGGCCGGCAGCAACCACGTGCTTCCCACGGGGGGCATGGCCCGCTATGCATCGGGGCTGTCGGCCTCGACGTTCCTGCGGCCGCAGCAGGTGATCACCTACGACCGTGGCGCCCTCCAGCGTGTGGCAGCCCGCATCGTCGCGCTCGCCGACGCGGAGGCCCTTCCCGCCCACGGCGAGGCGGTCACGGCCCGCTTCGACGCCGCGGGGCCCGACTCGGCGTAGTCTGTCGGTGCCATGCACTGCCCGTTCTGCCGCCACTCCGATTCTCGCGTGATCGATTCCCGTACGAGCGACGACGGGCTCAGCATCCGTCGCCGTCGTCAGTGTCCCGAGTGCGGGGGGCGGTTCTCGACGATCGAGACGGCGAGCCTCAACGTCATCAAGCGATCGGGCGTGATCGAACCGTTCAGTCGCGAGAAGGTCATGTCGGGCGTGCGCAAGGCCTGCCAGGGGCGACCGGTGACCGAAGGCGATCTTGCGGTGCTCGCGCAGACCGTCGAGGAGGCGGTGCGCCAGACGGGTGCATCGCAGGTCGACACGAACGAGATCGGGCTCGCGATCCTCGGTCCGCTCCGCGAACTCGACGAAGTCGCCTACCTGAGGTTCGCGAGCGTCTATCAGGCGTTCGACTCGCTCGAGGACTTCGAGAGCGCGATCGAGCAGCTGCGCATCGATCACCCGCGCGAGGCGTGAGCCCGCTCCGCGTAGCTTCGCCGGCGCTGCGGCGGCCCGCGGCGGCTTCCGTGCGAGCGGGATGCGACAGAGCCCGCTCCGCCGGCCGGTAGCCTGGAGCGGATGTATCCCCTCCTGTTCCGGACCGTGCTCGCGCGCATGGATCCCGAGACCGCGCACCACGCCGCGATGATCGTCATCCGGATGCTGGGGGTGCCGCCCTTCTCGTGGGCGGCCCGTGCGCTCACCCGACCCGATCCCGCGCTCGGCACGCGCGTGCTCGGACTCGACTTCGATTCGCCGTTCGGCCTCGCCGCCGGCTTCGACAAGGACGTCCGCGCCGTCGCAGGGCTGCGTGCGCTCGGATTCGGGCACGTCGAGGTCGGCACGGTCACGGCGATCCCGCAAGAGGGCAATCCGCGTCCGCGCCTGTTCCGGCTCATCCCCGACCGTGCGGTCGTCAACCGCATGGGATTCAACAACCGGGGTGCCGAACAGGCCGCGCGGCGGCTGCGCCGCATCCGTCGCCGTGCGAACCGGCCCGTGATCGGCGTGAACATCGGCAAGAGCCGTGTCGTCGACGTGGCCGACGCCGCGGGAGATTACGTGCGCAGCGCACGGATGCTCGCGCCGGTGGCGGACTACCTCGTCGTCAATGTGTCGTCGCCGAACACGCCGGGTCTGCGCGGGCTGCAGGCGGTCGAGACGCTGCGTCCGCTGCTGCGAGAGGTGCGGGATGCCGCCGCAGCGACACCGCTGCTGGTGAAGATCGCGCCCGATCTGCCCGACGACGAGGTCGAGGCCGTGGCCGGGCTCGCCGTCGACCTCGGGCTCGCTGGTCTCGTCGCCACGAACACGACGATCTCTCGTGCGGGTCTGGCCACAGACGCATCCGTCGTCGAGGCCGCCGGAGCCGGGGGACTGTCGGGTGCACCGCTCACGCGTCGCTCGCTCGAGGTGCTGCGCCTGGTGCGTGCGGTCGTGCCGGCCGATTTCTGCGTCGTCTCCGTCGGCGGAGTCGAGACGGGCGACGACGTCCGTGAGCGGTTGGAGGCCGGTGCCGACCTCGTGCAGGGGTATACGGCGTTCCTGTACCGCGGTCCACTGTGGGCGCGGCAGATCAACACGGCGCTGCGCTGAGCGCGCGACTCAGATCGGTCGCTGGCCCCGCTTGACCTGGGGCTTGGGCAGACGCAGCGGGCGCATCTGGATCGAGCGCATCGAGGCGTACCAGCCCAGACCCTTCTCGGTGCGCTCGGCGCCGAACTTCGCCCGCGCGGCCTGCTTGACGCGGATCGAGGTGAGCACCATGTCGCCGATCACGAACAGGATGAACGCCCACAGCGCCACCATCGAGTAGAACTGCACCTCGGGCACCGGGATGAACGTGGCGATGATCACGACGACCATCGCCGGCATCACGGCCTCGCCGAGGTGCCAACCCGAGTCGACGAAGTCACGGACGAACTTGCGCTGAGGCCCCTGGTCGCGGGCGGGCAGGTAGCGCTGATCTCCCGCCGCCATGCCCTGGCGGGCCTTCTCGCGCTGCGCGGCCATCTCGGCCTTCGCGCGTGCCTTGGCCTCTTTCGAATCGGGCACGAGCGGGCGCTTGCGCGCAGCCTCCTGCTCGGCACGAGAGGGCGTCGGGCGGCCCTTGCCCCCGGTCGACGGATCGACGGAAGCGTCCTTGGGCGCGGGGGCGGGGGGTGTCTGAGCCACGATGATCCTCGGGAAGTGCGTGCGTCGGTGGACTTAAGATTACCCGCATGAGCCATCACCCCACCCGGACGTCCGCTGTGCGCGAAGCCGCGGCCGCCGGCATCCCCGCCGCCCTCGCCGATCTCGGCGCCCTCGTGCGCATCCCGTCGATCGCCTTCCCGGGGTTCGACGACGACCCCGTCCGGCGCAGCGCCGAGGCGGTCAAGACCCTCGCCGAGCGGCTCGGCATCTTCGATCGCGTCGACATCTCGGATGCCGCGATCCCCGGCTCCCAGGAGCGCGGCAAGCCCGCAGTGCTCGCCACCCGCGCCGCGCGCAACGGTGCGCCGACGATCCTGCTCTACGCGCACCATGATGTGCAGCCCGTGGGGGACGAGGCGCTGTGGGACTCGCCGCCGTTCGAGCCGACGGTGCGCGGCGGCCGGCTCTACGGTCGTGGGGCCGCCGACGACAAGGCAGGGGTGATGGCGCACATCGCGGCGCTGCGCGCGCTCGTCGAGGCGGTCGGCACCGACTTCGACCTGGGTGTGGCGCTGTTCATCGAAGGCGAGGAGGAGGCGGGATCGCGCTCGTTCGCGCAATTCCTCGCCGACCACGCCGACGCGCTGCGCGCAGATGTGATCGTGGTCGCCGACTCGGGCAACTGGGATGACCGCACACCCGCGCTGACCGTCTCGCTGCGCGGCAACGCCCGGTTCACCCTCACCGTCCGCACGCTCGACCACGCGTCGCACTCGGGCATGTTCGGGGGAGCGGTGCCCGACGCCATGCTCGCCACCATCAGGCTGCTGGCGACCCTGTGGGACGCCGACGGAGCAGTCGCGGTCGACGGTCTCGCTCACCGCGAGGCGGACACGCCCGAGTACAGCGAGGAGCAGCTGCGCGACGAGGCCGGGCTGCCCGCAGGCGTCCAGCCCATCGGGCGGGGCAGCATCCCGAGCAGACTGTGGAACCAGCCCTCGATCACCGTCACCGGCATCGACGCCCCGACGGTCGCGAACGCGTCGAACACGCTGAGTCCCGAGGTGTCGGTGGTGATCAGCGCGCGCATCGCGCCGGGTCAGACCGCGCGGGACGCGTACGCGGCCATCGAGGCGCACCTGCGCGCGAACGCGCCCTTCGGCGCCGAGCTGGTCTTCCGCGACGTCGACCTGGGTGACGGATTCCTGGTCGACACCGACGGATGGGCCGTCGCCACCGCGAAGCAGGCGCTCGCCGAGGGGTACGGCGTCGAGCCCGTCGAGATGGGTGTCGGCGGCTCGATCCCGTTCATCGCCGATCTGGTGCGCCAGTTCGACGGGGCGCAGATCCTCATCACCGGCGTGGAGGATCCGCACGCGCGGGCCCACAGCCCCAACGAGTCGCTGCATCTGGAGACATTCCGCCACGCAGTGCTGAGCGAGGCGCTGCTGCTGGAGAAGCTCGACCGGCCGCGCAGCTGAGCCCGCTCCCCGCCGGGCGGCGTACAATCGGGGGCATCCGACTTCGACCCGGAGGAAACCGATGACCGACACCGCACTGTCGACCGACCAGACGGCCAAGGAACACGGCGTCGCGCTGACCGACGCCGCCGCGCTCAAGGTCAAGAGCCTCCTCGAGCAGGAGGGCCGAGACGATCTGCGTCTGCGCGTCGCCGTCCAGCCGGGCGGATGCAGCGGCCTGATCTACCAGCTGTACTTCGATGAGCGCTACCTCGACGGCGACAAGACCGTCGACTTCGAGGGCGTCGAGGTCATCGTCGATGACATGAGCGTTCCGTATCTCGACGGGGCGACCATCGATTTCAAGGACACGATCTCAGAGCAGGGTTTCACCATCGACAACCCGAACGCCGCCGGCAGCTGCGCCTGCGGCGACAGCTTCCACTGATCAGCTCTTTCTCCATCGCGAAGGGTCCCTGGCCGCCTGTCGGCGCAGGGGCCCTTCGGCGTACACGGTCGCCGGGCGAACGCGGCGCGACCTGGGTGGTTGGCCTGAATCGCTTGGGAGGTTGCCCTAGACTGGCTCTGTCGCAATTCGGACTCTGAAAGGTGCGCCCGTGCCCTCGAAACGCCGTCTCCGCTGGTCTCTGATTCCCATCGGGATCGTGGCGGCCGTCGCGCTCGCGGGATGCACGCCGACCGAGCTCAACGGATACCTTCCCGGTTTCACCGACGACGGGACCTTCGCCACCGATCGCACCGAGATGGTGTCGGGCCTGTGGGTGAACTCCTGGATCGTGCTGCTCATCGTCGGTGTGATCACGTGGGGCCTCATGTTCTGGGCCGTCGTGGCCTACCGACGCCGCAAGGGTCAGGTGGGTCTGCCGGTGCAGCTGCGGTACAACATGCCGATCGAGATCTTCTACACGGTCGTGCCCCTCATCCTCGTCGTCGGGTTCTTCGCGTTCACCGCTCGCGACCAGACGATCCTCGAGACCCAGTACGAAGACCCCGACGTGTCGATCACGGCGATCGGCAAGCAGTGGTCGTGGGACTTCCAGTACAACGGCGACAGCGAGGCCGACACCGTCTGGTCGATGGGCACGCAGGCGCAGACCGACGAGCGCGGCGACATCATCTCGGAGCTGCCGACGCTGTACCTGCCGGTCGACAAGACGGTCAAGATCCAGCTCAACTCGCGCGACGTCATCCACTCGTTCTGGATCATCGACTTCCTCTACAAGAAGGACATGTACATCGGGAAGGACAACTTCTGGTCCTTCACCCCCACGCGCGAGGGCGAGTACGCCGGCAAGTGCGCCGAGCTGTGCGGTGAGTACCACTCGATGATGCTGTTCAACGTCAAGGTCGTCAGCGAGGCCGAGTACGAGGACTATCTGTCCTCGCTCGAGGCCGCCGGACAGACCGGTGACATCAACGACGAGTACGACCGACTGCAGAATCTTCCCGGCACGGGCGGCGCCCCGGCAGATGGAGACAACTGATGGCGACCACGCTTCCCCTCAACGAACCCGGCCACGGTCGTCCCACGACCCTTCCCCCGCGACAGGCGGCTCTGCTGAGCTCCTCGCGCGTGGAGCAGAAGGGCAACATCATCGTCAAGTGGATCACCTCCACCGACCACAAGACGATCGGCTACCTGTACCTCATCGCCTCGGTGATGTTCTTCATGATCGGCGGCGTGATGGCGCTGATCATCCGCGCCGAGCTGTTCGAGCCCGGGATGCAGATCATCCCGACCAAGGAGCAGTACAACCAGCTGTTCACGATGCACGGCACGATCATGCTTCTGATGTTCGCGACGCCGCTGTTCGCGGGCTTCGCCAACGTCATCATGCCGCTGCAGATCGGCGCACCCGACGTCGCGTTCCCGCGCCTGAACGCGTTCGCGTTCTGGCTGTTCCTGTTCGGTTCGACGATCGCCGTCGCGGGCTTCCTCACCCCGCAGGGCGCGGCGGCGTTCGGCTGGTTCGCGTATCAGCCGCTTGCGAATGCGACGTTCTCGCCGGGAGTCGGTGGAAACCTCTGGATGCTCGGCCTCGGCATGAGCGGCTTCGGCACGATCCTCGGCGCGGTGAACTTCATCACGACGGTGATCACGATGCGCGCACCGGGCATGACGATGTGGCGCATGCCCATCTTCACGTGGAACACCCTGGTCACCAGCATCCTGATCCTCATGGCGTTCCCGGTGCTCGCCGCCGCGATCCTCGCCGCCGCCGCCGACCGCGTGCTCGGCGCGCACATCTACGACCCCGAGAACGGCGGTGTGCTGCTGTGGCAGCACCTGTTCTGGTTCTTCGGTCACCCCGAGGTGTACATCATCGCGTTGCCGTTCTTCGGCATCGTCTCCGAGATCTTCCCGGCGTTCAGCCGGAAGCCGATCTTCGGCTATAAGACGCTCGTCTACGCGACGATCGCGATCGCCGCGCTGTCCGTCGCCGTGTGGGCCCACCACATGTACGTCACCGGCGCGGTGCTGCTGCCGTTCTTCGCGTTCATGACGATGCTGATCGCCGTGCCCACGGGCGTGAAGATCTTCAACTGGATAGGCACGATGTGGCGAGGGTCGGTGACGTTCGAGACACCGATGATGTTCTCGCTCGGCTTCCTGATCTCGTTCGTCTTCGGCGGCCTGACCGGCGTGATCCTCGCCTCGCCACCGCTGACGTTCCACACGTCGGACTCGTACTTCGTCGTCGCGCACTTCCACTACGTCGTCTTCGGAACGGTCGTCTTCGCGATGTTCGCCGGCTTCTACTTCTGGTGGCCGAAGTGGACGGGCAAGATGCTGAACGAGCGCATCGGCATGGTGCACTTCTGGATGCTGTTCATCGGCTTCCACATGACGTTCCTCATCCAGCACTGGCTGGGTGTCGAGGGCATGGTCCGCCGCTACGCCGACTACAGCGAGGCCGATGGCTTCACGTGGGAGAACCAGCTGTCGACGGTCGGCGCGATCATCCTCGGCGCGTCGATGATCCCGTTCCTGTTCAACGTCTGGATCACCGCCCGCAAGGCACCCAAGGTCACGGTCAACGACCCCTGGGGCTACGGTGCGTCGCTCGAGTGGGCCACGTCGTGCCCGCCGCCGCGCCACAACTTCACCTCGATCCCGCGGATCCGCAGCGAACGTCCCGCGTTCGACCTGAACCACCCCGAGGCCGGCGTCCCGGTCGGTGTCGGGCCGGCGAAGGATGCGCCCGAAGCCCCGGTTGCAGATCTCGCCGACGGAGAGGTGAAGTAGATGCGGACCAACGTCGGCCTCTGGTGGCTGCTGACCGTCTTCTTCCTGCTCGTCGCGATCTTCTACACCGGGTGGAACATCATCGCCAACCCGGGTGAGATCATCGACCGCATCGAATGGGTCGGCACGGTCGCGCTCTTCTTCACGTCCTTCATGTCGGCGCTGATCGCGTTCTACGTCGACCGCGTGCATCGCGCGCAGGGCGGCGACCTGCCCGAGGACGTGCTCACCGCCGACATCGACGACGGTGACCCCGAGCTGGGAGAGTTCAGCCCGTGGTCGTGGTGGCCCATCGTGCTGGCGTTCTCAGCCGGCCTCGCGATCCTCGGCCTCGCGGTCGGCGTGTGGCTGTTCCCGATCGGTCTCGCCGTCTTCGTCGTCGCGATCGTCGGCTGGGTGTACGAGTACTACCGCGGATATTTCGCGCGCTGAGCGCGCTCGGAGAGCCCCACATGGTCTGACGACCATGACGGTTGCGTCGCCCTTCGATACGCCGCCTGCGGCGGCTACTCAGGGACCAGGTCGCCGCGTCATGCTCTGACGACCATGACGGTTGCATCGAAAGTGCGGGGGAGAGGGCCCTCGTCGTTCTCGAGGGGCTGCCCCTCTCGCGCCCAGTACTCGTAGCCGCCGATCATCTCGCGTACGCGGTAGCCCAGCTTCGCGAACTCGGCACCGCCCTTGGCGCCTGCGTTGCATCCCGGGCTCCAGCAGTAGACGACCACGTCGGCGTCGGCGGGGATCTCGACCGGAGCGCGCTGCGCGATCTCACGGTAGGGCATGTGGACGGCCCCCGGTACGCGCCCTTGGGCCCACGCATCGTCGCCTCGGACATCGACGATCACGATGGGCTCGCCGGCCTTCTGCGCGGCATACACATCGGACGGATCCGTCTCGTGCGCGAGCTTGGTGGTGAAGTGCGTCAGGGCGTCTGTCATGCCGACAACGCTAGCGGGCCGGGCCCGTGGGGCCCGGCCCGCTGTGCGTCAGCCACCGGAGGATTCCTGCCGACATCGTCGGCGGCACACGGTCAGGAGTTGGGATCCCTCTCGCGGTTGCGAGGCTTGGCGTCGCCGTCGTCGGGCACGATGATGTTCGACGGACGGTTCGCGGTCTCGGAGTTGTGACCGTCGTCGATCGGCACGTGCGGGGCATCCGGTACCCCTGCGCGCTCGTGGGCGCCCTGGATCTCGGCGTCTTCCTCGTCGGTGATGTGCTCCAGAGCGTGGTGCTGGTGGGCCATCGCGGCGTCGAGCTCGCTCTGCGTGACCGGCGTGAGCCGGTCTTCGAAGAACCAGCGCGAGATCGATGCGCGCAGGTTCTGATGCCAGGGGATGCGGCCCCTCGAGTTGGGGCGCACGACCAGCGGCTCGTAGGCGTCGTACTCGACCAGCTTCCAGCGCTCGTACTCGTCGACGGGCTGGTGCACCTCGATGTACTCGCCGCCGGGAAGCCGTACGATCCGTCCCGACTCGTAGCCGTGCAGCAGGATCTCGCGATCCTTCTTCTGCAGCGCGAGGCACATCCGCTTCGTGACGAAGTACGCGATCACCGGCCCGAGGATCAGCAGCGCCTGCAGGGTGTGGATGACACCCTCCATCGTGAGATAGAAGTGCGTGGCGATGATGTCCGAGGATGCCGCCGCCCACAGCACCGCGTAGAACGTGACGCCCGCTGCTCCGATGGCCGTGCGGGTCGCGGCGTTGCGCGGACGCTGTGCGATGTGGTGCTCGCGCTTGTCGCCCGTGATCCACGCCTCGATGAAGGGGTAGATCAGGACCAGGACGATGAACAGTCCGAGCACCACCAGCGGCACGATGATGTTGAACGACCAGGTGCGGTCGAGGAACACGATCTCCCAGTGCGGCGGCACCAGGCGCAGCGCGCCGTCGGCGAAGCCGATGTACCAGTCGGGCTGTGTGCCCGCAGACACCGGAGACGGATCGTACGGGCCGTAGTTCCAGATCGGGTTGATCGTGAACAGCGATGCGATCAGCACGATCACGCCGAAGGTGATGAACAGGAAGCCGCCCATCTTCGACATGTAGACCGGCATCATCGGGAAGCCCACCACATTGCTGTTCGTGCGACCGGGGCCCGCGAACTGGGTGTGCTTGTTGATCACCATGAGCATGAGGTGCAGCACGAGCAGGCCGACGAGGATCGCCGGCAGCAGCAGGATGTGCAGCGCGTAGAGGCGTCCGACGATCGCATGACCGGGGAACTCGCCGCCGAACAGCAGGAACGAGGTCCAGGTGCCGATGAGCGGGATGCCCTTGATCATGCCGTCGATGATGCGCAGGCCGTTGCCCGAGAGCACGTCGTCGGGGAGCGAGTAGCCGGTGAAGCCCTCGGCCATCGCGAGGATGAACAGCACGAAGCCGATCACCCAGTTGAGCTCACGCGGCTTGCGGAAGGCGCCTGTGAAGAACACGCGCAGCATGTGCACGCCGATGCCGGCGACGAACACGAGTGCCGCCCAGTGGTGGATCTGCCGGACGAGCAGACCGCCGCGGAGGTCGAACGAGATCTCGAGCGTCGAGGCCATGGCCGCCGACATCTCGATGCCCCGCATCGGCTCCCACGCACCGTGGTAGTGCGTCTCGACCATCGACGCCTGGAAGAAGAACGTCAGGAACGTGCCCGACAGCAGCACGACGACGAAGCTCCACAGCGCGATTTCGCCGAGCATGAACGACCAGTGGTCGGGGAAGATCTTGCGACCGAGCTCCTTGACCATGCCCGACAGGCTGGTGCGCTCATCGATGTAGTTCGCGGTGGCGCCGACGAAGCGGCCGCCGAGGGGCTTCTCCTTGGCGGTCTCCTCGTAGGCGACGGTTCCGGGTGCCGCGGACACGCCGGGAAGGGCGGCGGATGAGGTGCTCAATGGCGCTCCCAGAAGCTCGGGCCGACGGGCTCGGTGAAGTCGCTGCGTGCGACGAGGTAGCCCTCGTCGTCGACCATGATGGGCAGCTGCGGCAGCGGACGCGCGGCCGGGCCGAAGATGACCTTGGCCTGGTCGGTGACGTCGAACTGCGACTGGTGGCAGGGGCACAGCAGGTGGTGGGTCTGCTGCTCGTAGAGGGCGACGGGGCAGCCGACGTGCGTGCACACCTTCGAGTAGGCGACGATGCCGTCGTACGACCAGTCCTTGCGGTCATCGGGCTCGATGAGCTGCTCGGGGAGCAGACGCATGAGCAGCACGATCGCCTTCGCCTTCTGGTCGAGGTAGCCCTCTTCATGGCTGAGTTCGGCGAGTGCTTCGGGGATCACGTGCACGGCGGAGCCGAGGGTGACGTCGGCCGCGCGGATCGGCTTGCCGGTCGGGTCGTGGGCGAGGCGCATGCCCGGCTCCCACATCGTCTCTTCCAGCAGCGCGACCGGGTCTCCCGCGATGGGGTCCTCGGGGGTGTTGAACGGTGCGAGACCGCGGAAGAGGACGACCGCGGGTGCCACCGATGCGACGAGGGCGCCGATGAGCGAGTTGCGGATCACGGTGCGGCGACCGAAGCCGGACTCCTCGTTCGCTGCGGCGAACGCTTCGACGGCGGCCTCGCGTGTCGAATCGCGTCCGCGGGTGGCGTGACGCGGCTCGGCGTGCTCCTTGTCGGTCATCACGGCCTTCGACCAGTGGATGGCGCCGATGCCGATGGCCAGCAGCGCGAGCGCGATGCCGAGACCGATGAAGAGGTTGTTGTCGCGGATGGCGAGGATCTCGCCGCTCTCGATCGGGAACAGCATGTACGCCGCGATCGCCCAGATGCTGCCCGCGATCGACAGGTAGAAGAGCGTGTAGACCGTGCGGACGGCCCGCTTCATCGCAGCGGGGTCCTTGTCGGTCATCCGTTCCCGGTGCGGCGGGAGCTCCGGATTGCGCACCGGGTCGGCGACTGCGACGGCGAGCCCGGGGGAGGGCTTCCACGAAGCCCTCTCGTGCTCGAGTGCGTCACTCTCGTGTGCCATGCTGCTCCTCGTTCGTGCGTGATTCGGGTTACGTCAGTTGGACTTGGCGGTGATCCACACCGTCAGCGCGATCAGTGAGCCGATACCGAAGATCCAGATGAACAGGCCTTCGGACACCGGGCCCAGCGAGCCGAGCGAGAATCCACCGGGCGACTCGTTGTCCTGCAGGAAGAGCAGGTAGGTGATGATGTCGCGCTTCTCCTCGGTGGTCAGCGTCATGTCGTTGAAGACCGGCATGTTCTGCGGGCCGGTGACCATCGCCGCGTACATGTTGATCGGGGTGACCTCGTGAAGGGCGGGGGCGTACTTGCCCTCGGTGAGCGCACCGCCGGCGCCGGCCACGTTGTGGCACATCGCGCAGTTGATGCGGAACAGCTCACCGCCGTGCGACGCGTCGCCACCGCCGTCGAGGACCTCTTCGGCCGGGAATGTCGGACCGGGCGCGACCGACTGCACGAAGGCCGCCATCGCCGCCGTCTGCTCCTCGGTGAACTGCGGGGGCTTCTGCGGCGCCTGCGGTCCCTGCATCTGCAGCGGCATGCGTCCGGTGCTCACCTGGAAGTGCACCGACAGCTCTCCGACGCCGTACAGCGACGGGCCGTCCTGCGTGCCCTGCAGGTCGAGCCCGTGGCAGGTGGCGCAGTTCGCCTGGAACAGCTTCTTGCCGTCTTCGACGGTGAGGGTGGATGCCTGTGCCGGTGCGGGGTCGGTCGCCGCCATCGCGGCTGACGCGCCGGCGTAGCCGCCGCCCGTGATCAGGAGGCCGATGCCGATGAGGGCGGCCGCTGCCCAAGGGCTGCGACGACCGCCAGAGCGGCGCGTGGTCTCTCGTGCCATGTGGGGGTTCAGCTCCGCTCTTATCTCAGGAAGTAGATGACGAGGAACAGGGCGATCCACACCACGTCCACGAAGTGCCAGTAGTAGGAGACGACGATCGAGGACGTCATCTCCTTGCGTCCGAAGTTCTTGACCGCGTACGCGCGGCCGATCACGAGCAGGAACGCGATCAATCCGCCCGTCACGTGCAGGGCGTGGAAGCCGGTCGTGAGGTAGAACGCGGAGGCGTACGAGTCGGCGCTGATCGGCATGCCCTCGGCGACGAGCTGGGCGTACTCCCACACCTGGCCGGAGACGAAGATCGCACCCAGGACGAAGGTGAGCCAGAACCACTCGACCATGCCCCAGCCGAGCCATCCGCGCTTCTTCGTCGAGTACGGCTGGAAGCGCTCGGCGGCGAACACGCCCATCTGGCACGTCACCGACGACAGCACCAGGATGATCGTGTTGACCGTCGCGTAGGGGATGTTCAGCAGCGCCGTGCGCTCCTCCCACAGCTCCGGAGAGGTGCTGCGGAGGGTGAAGTAGATCGCGAACAGGCCCGCGAAGAACATCACCTCGCTGCCGAGCCACACGATGGTGCCGACAGCGACCGGATCCGGCCGCTTGACGGACCGCATGGCCTGGGAATAGGTCGCTGAGGAGGTCGTCACATCCCCCATTATGGCCGAACTCGGCGCGCGATTTTCGCATCCGCGCCCATCGATTCGCCTCGGCTGGACCTGAGAGCCGCCTCCGGGATCGCCCGAGGATCGCTCAGAGCTCGCCATGAGGCCGATGGACGCGCGGGATAGGCTCTAGCGCTATGGCTGACCTCTACACGTGGCCCGAGATCGTCACGACCCTGTTGGATCGCCGCGACCTCACCGTGTCGGAGTCGACATGGGCGATGCGCCAGGTCATGTCGGGAGAGGCGACGCCCTCCCAGCTCGCCGGCTTCCTCATCGCGCTGCGTGCGAAGGGCGAGACCGTCGATGAGATCGTCGGGTTCCGCGACGCCATCCTCGAGGCCGCGCTCCCGCTGCCGGTCCGCGCCGATGTGCTCGACATCGTCGGCACCGGAGGCGACCGGTTCGGCACGGTGAACGTGTCCACGATGGCCGCCGTCGTCGCCGCGGCCACGGGCATCCCGGTCGTCAAGCACGGCAACAAGGCCGCGAGCTCGCGTTCGGGCTCCTCGGACGTGCTGTCGGCGCTCGGGATCGATCTCTCGCTGACGCCCGAGGCCGTCGCGCAGACGCTCGACCGCGCGGGGATCACCTTCGCGTTCGCCAGCGCGTTCCACCCGGGGTTCCGCCATGCCGGTCCGACCCGGGCCGAGCTCGGGGTCCCGACCGTCTTCAACTTCCTCGGCCCGCTGTGCAACCCGGCCCGCGCCGAGGCCAACGCCGTCGGCGTCGCGAGCCTGGATCGCGTGCCGCTCATCACCGGCGTGTTCCAGACACGCGGCGCGACGGCGCTCGTCTTCCGCGGCGACGACGGACTCGACGAGCTCACGACCACCGGTCACAGCCGGCTGTGGGAGGTCAGCCGCGGCGACATCCACGAGCACGACCTCGACCCGCGCGACCTGGGCATCCCCCTGGCGCGGATCGACGACCTGCTGGGGGGCGAGCCTGCGCACAACGCCGACATCGTGCGGCGCGTCCTCGCCGGCGAGACCGGGCCGGTGCGCGACATCGTGCTGCTCAATGCGGCGGCGGGCATCGTGTCGTACCGGCTCTTCCGCGACTCCGCGCAGGTGCAGCGGCCCATCCTCGAGCGACTGTCCGAGGCGAAGGATGCCGCGGCCGAGGCCGTCGACTCGGGGGAGGCCACGGCGACGCTCGGGCGCTGGGTCGAGGCGACGCGGTCCCTCGCCGCCTGACGTCGCGCGTCGTGCCTGTGCCGACCGCACGCCGCGGACTTCCGTGCGCACCGATGGGGACGCTAGCGTGGGCGGCATCGACCCCCAGGAGGAATCCATGTCGGACGAGAACGCCGCCCCCGCTGACACCGCCGCCACCGCAGACACCACCGCCACCGTCGAGCCTCCGGCCCGCAGCCTGGGCGGGGTGAAGGTCGTCGGGATCCTGGGCATCCTCGCCGGCATCCTGCTCATCGTGGTGGGCATCGTCGCGTGGGTCGCGGTGTCGACGCAGCTCGCAGCCGAGAACATCACCGTCCCCGACGACGCGGTGGCGTTCCAAGGCCAGCAGGTGACCGGGCCGGTGACCGCATACATCCAGGCGGACATCATCAATCACCATGCGCTCTCGGCGTCGGACGGTCAGACCTACGCAGAGCTCGACCAGGACGACCCGGTGCGGGCGACGGTGATGAACGCCTCGTTCCTGCGCGCATCGCTGTTCACGTCGGTGGTCGCGTTCGGGGTCTCGGCCTTCGCGATGGCCATGGGCATCCTCTCGATCATGTTCGGGTGGGCGCTGCACCGCCTGGCGAGCGCGCCCGTCGTGGTGCGCCGGTCGCGCCTGGCCGAGTGATCGCGAACCGGCGGGCATGAACCCGCACGACGCGCTCACCGAGATCGCGACGCTGCTCGAGCGTGAGAGGTCGTCGCGCTACAAGTCCAAGGCGTTCCGCGCCGCGGCCGACGCGATCGCGGGACTCACCGACGACCAGTTGCGCGACACGGCGGCGCTCCGGCGCCGCAAGGGCGTGGGCGAGTCGAGCTTCACCGTCATCCAGCAGGCGCTGGAAGGACGTGTTCCCGAGCGGCTCGCCGAGTTGCGGGCGAGCGCGGGTGTCGAGGTCTCTTCGTCGCTGCGCGCACTCCTGCGCGGCGACCTGCACTCGCACAGCGACTGGTCGGACGGCCTCACCTCGATCGACCTCATGGTCGACGCGGCGCGCGCGCTCGGTCACGACTACCTTGCCCTGACCGACCACTCGCCGCGGCTGCGGGTCGCCAACGGACTCTCGCCGGAGCGTCTGCGCGACCAGCTCGAGGTGGTCGCACGTATGAGCGGTGACGGATTCACCCTGCTCAGCGGAATCGAGGTCGACATCCTCGACGGGGGCGCCCTCGATCAAGAGTCCGACCTGCTGGACGAGCTCGACATCGTGGTGGCGAGCGTCCACTCCAAGCTGCGGATGGAGAGCGGGCCGATGACCCGTCGGCTCGTCGCTGCGGCATCCGACCCGCACGTCGACGTGCTCGGCCACGTGACCGGTCGCCTCGTCGAAGGCGCACGGGGCACGCGGCCACCCTCGACATTCGACGCGCGACCCGTGTTCGAGGCGTGCGCCGAGCACGGTGTCGCGGTCGAGATCAACTCGCGTCCCGAGCGGCAGGATCCGCCCGACGAGCTGCTCGCCCTCGCCCTCGAGATCGGCTGCCTGTTCTCCATCGATTCCGACGCGCACGCGCCCGGGCAGCTGTCGCTCATCGACCACGGCGCGCAGCGGGCCGAGAAGGCGGGCGTGCCCGCCGACCGCATCGTCACCACGTGGCCCCTCGAGAAGCTGCGTGCGTGGACGGGGCGCCCGCGCCGCTGACCGACCCCGCGCCTAGACTCGGCAGGTGAACTCCGACTCCGCCTCCCGCGCGAGGCGGAGCATCCCGTGGCTCGTCATCGCGGGGGTGCTGGTCGCGGCGCTGAGTCTGCGCGGACCGATCGTCGCGCCGACGCCGGTGATGCGCGAGATCGAGACCGACGTCGGGATCGGACCGGCCGCGGCGGGGCTTCTCACCACCGCACCTGTGCTGATGTTCGCCCTGCTCACCCCGGTCGCGGCGCTGGTGATCCGGCGCGCCGGTGCCGAGCTCGCACTGCTCGCCGCGCTCTCGGGTGTGCTGCTGGGCACTTTCGTGCGCGCGCTGCCGGGCTTCGGCTGGATGCTCACCGGCATGGTCGTGATCGGCGTCGCCATCGCCGTCGGCAACGTCGTGATCCCGGTCATCATCCGCCGCGACGTGCCGGCCGAGCGCGTCGTCGTCGTGACCGCCGCCTACGCCGCGACGCTGAACATCGGGTCATTGCTGACCTCGTTGCTCACCGCGCCGCTCGCCGCCGCGATCGGCTGGTCGGCTGCGCTCGTCGCGTGGTCGGCCATCACCGCGGTCGGGATCGTGCTGTGGAGCGTGCACCTCCGGCGCGAGCGAGCGCGAGGGCGGACCTGGGGTGAGAGGTACTCGGGTGCACACGGCGCCACCCCCGCCGCGGCGGCATCCGACGACATCGACCCCGACACCCTGACGGGGCCGATGCCGGTCGTCGCGGGCGGCAGGCGCGAGCGCCGGCTGCTGCGGCGTCCCGTCGCGTGGCTGATCGCCGCCTCGTTCGCGTTGCAGTGCACCGTCTACTGGGCGCTGACCACGTGGCTGCCCACGATCGCGGCCGACGAGCTGGGATACTCGCCGGCCGCCGCCGGTGCGGTGGCGTCGATCTACCAGGGGGTGGGTGTGCTGGGCGCGTTCCTCGTCCCGCTGCTCACCCGTTTCGCGCCTCGCGCGGTCGCGACCGCGGTCATCTGCGCCAGCTGGCTCGTGCTCATGGTCGGACTGCTCGCGTGGCCTGAGCTGCTGGGCGTGTGGCTGATCGCCGGGGCGATCGCGCACGCAGGGGGCTTCGTGGTGATCTTCACGCTGTTGGTCCAGGTCTCGCGCGACGATGCGGAGGCGGCCGGACTGTCGGCGTTCGTCCAGGGGGTCGGCTACGCCGTCGGAGCCCTCGGCGCCCCGCTCAGCGGCTTGCTGCACGAGGCGACGGGCGGCTGGACGGCGCCGCTGATCGGGATGCTGGTCCTCGCCGTCGTCTACAGCGGGACGCTGCTCGGAGCGAGCGCTCTCGCCAGCCGGCGCTGAGACCGCCCGCAGCCTGCGGTCGGCCCGCGGCGTGGACGCGTCGCTCAGACCGCGTCGAGCGCGTCGATGAGCCGGTTCATGGGGCTGCCGAGGGCCCACGTCTCGGCGAGCGCCGTGGCATCCGCCTTCTGCGCGACCGTGAGCGGTCGCAGCCGATCGTCGCCGGCGTCGAGATCGAGGTCTCGCACCACTTCGACGACCCGCGGCGCGACCGCGAGGTAGTCCAGTGCCGCCTCGATCTTGGCGCGCACGCCGGCGGACATGCCCTCGCCGGCCTCGGCGGCGGCGAGGATGCCGGGCAGATCGCCGTGCGCTGCCAGCAGTGCGGCGGCCGACTTCTCGCCGATGCCGGCGACCCCGGGGAGCCCGTCGGAGGAGTCGCCGCGCAGTGTCGCGAAGTCGGCATACTGACTTGGCAGCACGCCGTACTTCGCCACGACCGCCGCATCGGTCATCACCTGCAGCTTGCTCATGCCCAGGCCCGTGTAGATGACGCGGACGTCGCGCGCGTCATCGACGAGTTGGAACAGGTCGCGGTCGCCGGTGACGATGTCGACGGGCATGGTCGCCGTCGTCGCGAGGGTGCCGATGACGTCGTCGGCTTCGTGCTCGGCCGCGCCCACGATCGGGATGCCCACGACGCCCAGCGCCTTGCGGATGACGGGAACCTGAACCTCGAGAGGGTCGGGCACGACTTCGACGTCGGGGGCGTGGGCGATCACCTCGGCGACCCGGTGCGTCTTGTACGAGGGGATGAGATCGACGCGCCACTGCGGGCGCCAGTCGTCGTCCCAGCAGGCGACGAGATGGGTGGGCTCGTAAGCGGTGACCAGGCGCGCGATCATGTCGAGGAAGCCGCGCACCGCATTGACCGGTGTGCCGTCGGGTGCCCGCACCGAGTCGCGCACACCGTAGAACGCACGGAAGTACAGCGATGCCGAGTCGAGGAGCATGAGGCGGTCGGTCACGGCGCCCATCCTGCCATGCACGCCCGACGCGGGCTCAGCACCCGGGACCGGTCGGGTCCTCGGCGCACGATCGCTCGACGAGCGCGGTGCTCACCTCGACGACCTGCACGTCGTAGCCGCCGGTGGTCGAGGTCACGTATCCGGCCACCGGGCGCCAGCCGCCGCCGAAGTCGACGGATGCCGCATACTGCACGGTCACCCCCACCGCGTAGGTGCCGCGCTCGCGGTAGACATGCGACGTGTCCGTCGGAGTGAACTGGGCTGCCGGAATGCTCGCCCACGGGCGGCCGCCGGTGTCGCTGCGCGCCGAGGTGCCGTCGCCGTGGTCGAAGACGAAGCCGACCGGAACGAAGCGCACGACGACGTCCCACCCCAGGAGCGTGCCCGGCATCCACTGCTCGGACGCGGCGGCCACGAGGTTGGTCGGCATGCCGACGACGCCGAAGCCCGCAGGTTCGCCGGACAGCAGCGGCCGGGCGGGGACGAACGAGGCCAGATCGGCCAGCGTGACGTCGGGCGGCGATTCCACGCTGTAGCCGGGCCGGCAGATCGGTCCGCACGGCGTCGGAGCGGGCTCGGTGGGTGCGGCGGGCGGGACGGCGGTGACGGGGCCGGTTGTGCCGCCGCTGCCGCCGGGGCGGGTCGCGCTCGCGCCGAGATCGACGGACGTGCCGGAGTTCGAGACGGTGCAGGCGTTCTGCCAGATGGTGCTGCTTCCGCACCCTGGAGCAGGCGTAGTGACCAATCCAACGACAAGGGCCGCGAGTGCCGCGATCTCTACTCCGCTGAGCATTCGCTCGCCTCCCTACCGTCGAGGGAGTCGATGATCAGACCGGTCGGTGTGGAGCTATCTTGTATCGCCACCACGAGGACGGTCTGAACCGGCGGTCGATCGGGCGATACGACGGACTCGCCATGCTCGTCTACTAGCCGGACGTCCGTTACATCGAGACAGCCAACGATCGTCACGCGTGCGGGGTTCGAGAGCTCCGCGCTGACCGGTACGGTGCTCATGAGCGTCGAGGAGCCCTGCACGTTCCATCCTTCAGCGTGCATGCCCGACAACGACTGTCGCTCTGCCGAGTTCGCGTCTCCCGTGGTCCAGGCGTACACGTCCTCGAAGGTCTCCGGATCCGAGAGATCGACCCGGTTGAGGGCGTCGACGTAGGCGCGATAGGTCGCCTCGGCGGCGGCGAACGCCTCCGCTTCGGTGGTGAAGGGTGCGGTCGGCTCGGGCTCGGTGTCGGGCACACAGCCGGTCAGCAGGCCCCCGGCGATCGCGAGGGCGACCCAGACGGTGAGTGCACGTGCGGCCACGCGACAACCGTAATGCGGCGAAGCCGCGGCATCCCGAGTTATCCACACCCTGGACGCCCCCGTTTCCGCCTGTCAGGCTGACGCCATGAGAGTCACTCGCATCTTCGGGGCAGCCGCCGTCGTCGCCGCTGCCATCGCGCTCAGCGCCTGCACGGCGTCGTCCACGCCCGCGATCGAGCCGGTCGTCATGGACGCGAACAGCCTGCAGGGCGCCACCGTCGACCTCGAGGTCGGCCAGTCCCTCGACATCGACACCGGCAGTCTCGCCGTCGACAGCTACATGGGCGAGGTCGCCGATCCGTCGATCGCCGAGTTCGTGCCCGGCCGCGAAGAGGGCGGCACCACCTACAACCCGGGGGTCACCGCCCTCGCGCCGGGTACCACGGCGGTGACGATGTCGAACTCGACGGGCGGCATCCAGGACCTGACGTTCACCGTCAACGTCTCCGGGTAGGCCGCCACGAGTGTCGTAGGTATGTTCTACCGTTGAGGCATGGACAGGTTCTCCGACCCGACGATCGATGAGGCGTACGCGGCCGGTGCGTCGGGCGGATTGAGTCTCGTGCTGGACGTCGATGCCGCAATGGCGACGTTCGCGGCGGAGCGGTTCGAGGCGATCGGCGCCCTGCGGCGCACCGCGATGAGCGGCCTGGACTATGGGGCGTCGACCGAGATCGCGTTGCGCTCGCTGCGATTGGAGCTGGCGGCGGCGCTGCGGGTCAGCGACTACACCGCCGGACGACTGCTGGATCTCGCCGATGCGCTGACCGACCGGTTCCCGCGCGTGTTGGAGTCGCTGGGGCGGGCGCGGATCACGCAGCAGCACGCGGAGGTCCTCGTCGACGTGGTGAGCGAGGCGGAGCCCGAGCTGCAGGCAGGTCTTGCTGCGGAGGGACTGCTGTTGGCGGAGGAAGTGCCGGTCGCCGCGTTCCGACGTGCATTCCGGGAACGGGTCGCAGCCGCACGGGCGGTGACCCTCGCCGAGCGGCACGAAGAGGCGGTGCGGAACCGGCGGGTGTACTACCAGGACGACGTCGCCGGGATGGCGTGGCTGTCGCTCTACGGCCCCGCGGTGGAGCTCAAGGCCGGACTCAACCGGCTCACCGCGATCGCGCAGCCCATCTCGCGCTGCGCCGATGAGGTACGCACCCTGGACCAGGTACGCGCCGACGCCCTCTGCGACCTTCTCATCGACGGCACCACCCCCCACCTTCCCGACACGGCCACAGGCATCCGCGCGACCGTCGCGGTCACCGTCCCTGTGCTCACCCTGCTCGGCGTCGACGAGACCACCCCGGCGACCGTGGAGGGTGTCGGGCCGATCCCGGCCGCGCAGGCGAGGGAACTCTGCGGCGGGTCGCGGGAGTGGATGCGGGTGCTCACGCACCCCGAAACCGGCGTCGTCCTCTCCGTCGGCCGCGACACCTACAAGCCTCCGGCCGACCTCACCCGCCTCGTGAACTGGCGCGCAGGCACGTGCCAGGCGCCGGGATGCGGGATGCCCGCTGCTCGGTGCGAGCTGGACCACACGATCGCGTGGGTCGACGGCGGCCACACCGCCGAGAACAACCTCGCACCCCTCTGCAAGGGACACCACACGGTGAAGCATCACGGCAACTGGCGGGTGATGCAGGCCCCGGGCGGGGTTCTGCACTGGACCTCACCCACCGGGCGGGCCTACGTCGCGCACCCGCAGCGACGAACACCCTCGTTCCGGCCCGCGGGATCCGACACGACGGCCGCGACCGGCACCGACCCGCCGTTCTGATGCACGCCTGACGGCAGACGAGGTCACTCGCCGTCCATGCGTACCGACGGCAGGATGATGTCGCGATCCTCTCGGTAGAAGTCCGTGTCGGCCGCGCGGCTCGTGAACGTCATCGTGAGCAGGATGTCGCCCTTCTTCGCGTGCAGCTGCCACTGCCGCACAGCGGTGGCGCACCGGGTGCATCGTGGTCAACGCCTTCGGGGTGGCCTGGCGGGTCTAGCCTGGGCTCGATGCCACCCTCCAGCGATCCGCCGACCTCCGACATCCCGGTTCCGTCAGCGGCCCACCGCTGGCGCGCGTTCTGGGTGTGCGCCGCCGTGGCGACGCTCACGATCCTCGACCTGTCGAAGGTGAACGTCGCGCTGCCGTCGATCGAGGACGCCTTCGACTCGGCCTCCACCGAGCTCGGCTTCATCGTCTCGGGCTACGTGCTCACCTTCGGGCTCGTGCTCGTGCCGATGGGTCGACTCGGGGATCAGCGCTCGCGACGGGCGCTGTTCCTCATCGGGCTGAGCCTGTTCACCCTCATGAGCCTGGTCTGCGCCCTCGCCCCGAACATGACCGTGCTGCTGATCGCCCGCCTGATCCAGGGCATCGGGGCCGGCATCCAGATGCCCCAGGTGATCGGCATCATCCAGGAGCTGTTTCGGGGCGACGAGCGCGGCCGGGCGTTCGGCGCGTTCGGCGCCGTGATCGGCATCGCCGTGTCGGTGGGGCCGACCATCGGCGGTCTCGCCATCGCGCTGGGCGGAGCGCAGGACGGCTGGCGATGGATCTTCGCGATGAACGTTCCGCTCGGCATCGTCGTCATCGCGCTCGCGATCTGGCTGCTGCCGTCGCTGCATCGACGCAGTCGCAAGCCCCTCGAACTCGACCCCATCGGCGTCGTGCTGTTCGGCGTGGCTGTGCTGTCCCTGATGTGGCCGTTCCTGTTCACGACCGGCTCGCCCGGCGACAACCCGCTGCGCTGGGGCCTGCTGGTCGTATTCGTGCTGTTCACGGCGGCCTTCGTCGTGTGGGAGCGGCGGTACGAGGCATCCGGTCGTGCCCCTCTCGTGCCGCTGCGCCTGTTCCGCATCTCGTCGTACCGCAACGGAACCCTGCTCGCCGTCGCCTACTTCGCCGCGATCCCCGCGATGTTCCTGCTGACCACCCTGTTCCTGCAGCAGGGCCTCGGCCTCGAGCCCGTGTTCGCGGGCATGGTGACGATCGGCTTCGCGCTCGCCAGCGCCGTGTCGTCGTGGATCGGCGGCAACCTGGTCGCGCGCATCGGGCGACCGCTGGTCGTGTGGGGGCTCGTCGTCGTGCTCGCCTCGGCGGCGGGGCTGGTCGCGATCGCGCTCTGGGTTCCACCGCCGTGGACGGCGTGGGCGATGGCGGTCGTGCTCACGCTCGGAGGGGTCGGCGGCGGCCTCGTCATCTCGCCGAACCAGACACTCGCCCTCGCCGACATCCCGGTCGCGCGCGGGGGACTGGCCGGATCCGTCGGTCAGCTCGGCCAGCGGATCGGCACGGCGATCGGCACCGCGATCGCACTGTCGCTGTTCTATTCGACGATCTTCCGTGAAACCGGGACGGCGTCCGACCTCGTCGTGTTCCACGACGCCTACGCCTTCGGCATGATCGCGGCCGCGCTGTTCCTCGCGCTCGCGTTCCTCGTCAGCCTCGTCGATCTCTCGTCGCGTCGTCGCCGGCGCTGACCGGAGGTCGGTCGCCGCGCTCCCCGCGTGCGATGGTGCGGGCGCTCACCGCGATCGCCACGCGCCGCGGCACGATGCCCGCCAGTTTGGCGTTGAGCGCATTGCGCCAGCCGGGCACGAAGCTCGGCGGGGGAGAGGAGTGGTCGAGTCGGGACAGCGTGGCCTCGACGACCTGGCCGACGGTCATCTCGCGGATCGGTGCGTCGAACCGCTCGCCCACGACATCGAAGAACTCGGTGCGGGTCGCCCCGGGGCTGACGGCGAGCACGCGCAGGTCGCGGTCACGCACTTCGTGGCCGACCGCCTCGGTGAAGCTCAGCACGAAGGCCTTGGAGGCGCCGTACACGGCCATGCCAGGCCCCGCCTGGTACGCCATGCTGCTCGCGACGTTGACGAGCGCGCCTCGCCCGGTGAGCAGCTGCGGCAGCAGCGCGCGCGTGAGCTCCACCACGGCGGTCACGTTGAGCTGGATGAGTTGCGCGGTCGCATCGGGGTCGGAGTCCACGAACGGGCCGTGCAGTCCGAAGCCCGCATTGTTGATGAGCGTCGCAGGTCGGATCCCGCGGTCTTCGAGATCGGCCCGCAGCCGCGATGCGGCATCGGACCTCGTGAGATCGAGGGCGATCGCCGTGGCCGCGACGCCACTGTCCTTCTCGATCTCCGCCGCGAGGGCGCGCAGCCGCTCTTCGCGGCGCGCGACGAGCACGACGTCGGCGCCGCGCGCGGCGAGGCTCCGGGCGAACTCGGCGCCCAAACCCGAGCTCGCGCCGGTCACGACCGCGGTGGTTCCGCGATACTCGATGGGGTCGCTCATGGCGGCACCCTATCGACCGCTCCCGGTCGGGACGGTGCGGGCCTCACCGGCGGCCGCCGTTCTGATACCCTGGAATGTCACTTGTGTGGCTGTTCCGCCACGCCCGGGCTGCGCCCGCCGGCTGCGAGCACACGGTGACGGCAAGACCACAATCCGACTGCTCCGGCTCGAGGTATCCCGTCGTGCATGCACGCGGGACCCGAAACCGGGGCCCGACACCCACAACCCATTAGGACAACCCACTACATGACTACCGCAACGACCGCCCCGGCCAAGCAGATCGCCATCAACGACATCGGCTCTGCTGAAGACTTCATGGCCGCGGTCGAGAAGACCCTCAAATTCTTCAACGACGGCGACCTCATCGAAGGCACCGTGGTGAAGATCGACCGCGACGAGGTCCTCCTCGACGTCGGCTACAAGACCGAGGGCGTCATCCCCTCGCGCGAGCTCTCCATCAAGCACGACGTCGACCCCAACGAGGTCGTCGAGGTCGGCGACCACGTCGAGGCCCTCGTCCTCCAGAAGGAGGACAAGGAAGGCCGCCTCATCCTGTCGAAGAAGCGCGCGCAGTACGAGCGTGCGTGGGGCGACGTGGAGAAGATCAAGGAGAACGACGGCGTCGTGACCGGCTCGGTCATCGAGGTCGTCAAGGGTGGCCTCATCGTCGACATCGGCCTGCGTGGGTTCCTCCCCGCTTCGCTCATCGAGCTGCGCCGTGTCCGCGACCTCACCCCGTACCTCGGTCAGGAGCTCGAGGCGAAGATCCTCGAGCTCGACAAGAACCGCAACAACGTCGTGCTCTCGCGCCGCGCGCTGCTCGAGCAGACGCAGTCGGAGTCCCGCTCCAACTTCCTCAACAACCTGCACAAGGGCCAGGTCCGCAAGGGCACCGTCTCGTCGATCGTCAACTTCGGTGCGTTCGTCGACCTCGGCGGCGTCGACGGCCTCGTGCACGTCTCCGAGCTGTCGTGGAAGCACATCGAGCACGCCTCGGAGGTCGTCGAGGTGGGCCAGGAGGTCACCGTCGAGATCCTCGAGGTCGACCTCGACCGCGAGCGCGTCTCGCTGTCGCTGAAGGCGACGCAGGAGGACCCGTGGCAGGTCTTCGCCCGCACGCACGCGATCGGTCAGGTCGCACCGGGCAAGGTCACCAAGCTCGTCCCGTTCGGCGCATTCGTGCGCGTCGCGGACGGCATCGAGGGCCTCGTGCACATCTCGGAGCTCTCGGGCAAGCACGTCGAGCTCGCCGAGCAGGTCGTGTCGGTGGGTGAAGAGGTCTTCGTCAAGATCATCGACATCGACCTCGAGCGTCGCCGCATCTCGCTGTCGCTCAAGCAGGCGAATGAGGCGGTCGACATCCACGGCACCGAGTTCGACCCCGCCCTCTACGGCATGGTCACGGAGTACGACGAGAACGGGGAGTACAAGTACCCCGAGGGCTTCGACCCCGAGACCAACCAGTGGAAGGAAGGCTTCGACGAGCAGCGCGAGAAGTGGGAGCAGGAGTACGCGGCCGCCCACGCGCGCTGGGAGGCCCACAAGGCGCAGGTCACCAAGGCCCTCGAGGCCGAGGCGAACGCCGGTGTCTCCGGCGCCGACGCGGGTTCGTCGTCGTACTCGTCCGACCCCGCCGGCGCCGGCACCCTGGCCGACGACGAGGCGCTCGCCGCTCTGCGCGAGAAGCTCTCGGGCCGCTGAGTCCACGCCACTGACGGTCGGTGGGCCGGGATCCTTCGGGATCCCGGCCCACCGCCGTTTCAGCCCTGCGGCGTCCGTGTGCCCGGTCCGGCGAACCGGCTCATCGCGGCGACCGCCAGCGCGGTCACCACGGCGGCGAGCAGCGTGATCAGAACGCGCTGCAGGTCGCCCGCGATCAGCGCGTCGCTGTCGAAGGTCAACATGACGACCGCCACCGTGACCGCCGACGCGGACTGCCAGTAGGGCGCGCCCTTGACGGTGAGGACGACGTTCGCCGCCAGCGCGAGGAACCCGAGCGCGGCGGGTGTCGCCGTGCTCGGCAGGACAAGAGCGAGCGCCGCTGCGATCACGCCGCCCACCACCGTGCCCAGGACCCTCGCGGCGAGCTTCGACCAGAGCCGGTCGTAGGTGGGCTGCAGGATGATCGCGACGGTGAGGACGCTCCACCACGCGTTGGAATCGGGGAAGGCGATCAGCGAGATGAAGGTGAATCCGCCCGCCAGCACGGCGAGCAGCGCGCTGTAGGGCACGGTCGGCATCGGGAGTTCGGGTCGGGGCAGGTCGCGGCCGCGGATGACGATCGAGAGCAGGCCGGCGATCCATGCCGTGGCACCCCCGACGATCAGGCCGCTGATCACGGCGGCGGCCCAGGGCCCTGCGGCATCGACGGGTATCGTCACCGGCTTGATCAGCAGCAGTGCGCCGCTGGTGACCACCATGCCCCCGGAGCTGGCGAGGCCGACCTTCGGGAGCGCGCTGGTCGCGAGCGAGGCCGCGACCACGAGCAGCGTACCGGTCACGGGCAGCCACGGTCCGGTCGCCGCGGCGGCGACGCCGAGCACGGTGATGATTCCCGACGACACGGCCATCCGCCACATCGCCGGTGCGCCGCGTCGGATCGATCCCGCGGTGGCGATGGCACCGAGCACAGCCGGGCCGAGAAGTTCGGCCGGCGGGGTGAGGGCGATCGCGACCAGTGGTGCCAGGACGACGGCCACCAGCAGGGTGAGACGGCCGAGGCCGACGGGGAGGGCCATGGTCAGATCCTCGCAGACGATCCCGCCGCAGCCGATCCGACGGGTGCGGGGGGCAGTGTCGACGGGCGAGCGTACGGTCGACGCATGAGCAACGCGTGCCTGGCTGCGGACGCGGGATGCCGCGGCCCGATCCCCGACGACGCACCGGTGCGCCTGTGCGCAGCTCACCTCGGTGCGATCGCCGAGTGGCAGGCCGACCACGATGGCACCGTGGATCTGCTGCCCGTGTCGTGCCGCGTGTGCGGTTCTCGGCTGGGGGTGCGATTCCCGAGCGGGTGGATGTGCGCGGTGTGCGAGTGGGCCGTCGGCGACGTGGCCGACGGCGAGCTGCCCCCGCCGCGGCTCGACGTCGTGTACTACCTGCGCTACGCCGACCGCGTGAAGATCGGCACCACGGCGAACCCGCGGCGCCGGTTCGCCGCGATCCGTCACGATGAGCTGCTGGCGTTCGAGCGCGGCGACCGCCTGGTCGAGGCGCGACGTCACGCGCAGTTCAGCGAACTGCGGCATCCCCGGACCGAGTGGTTCCGATACGGCGACGAGCTGCGCCGTCACATCGACGTGCTGAGGGTCGGAGTGGACGATCCCTGGCGGCTCCACCACCGCTGGCGCAGCGAGCTTCTCGCCGCCCAGGCGGCGTGAGCCGGGCCGGTGGGCTAACGTCGCCGTATGGCGGTGGCGCGACCCGAGCGGACTCGCCCGCTCGCGACGGCGCGCAACACGATCGTCTGGGTGGGCGATGTCTTCGTCGATCGTGCGCGCGAGCGCACCGCCGCGCTGAACCAGCTGCTGCTGACCGCCGTCGTCTACTCGCTCGCGATGCTCGTGGCCGTGGGGCCGTTCGCCGGTGACACCGCACTGTTCTTCCTCGGAGTGGTCGTCGTGAGCGTCGTCACCGGCGCCACGCTGGTCATCCCGTGGAACCGGCTCCCGTTCGGGTGGGTGGCTGCGGTGCCCGCTGCGGACATGATCGCGATCACGATCATGCAGCTGTCGAGTCCGACGTCGGCACTCGGACTGCTCTGGATCTTCCCGGCGATGTGGCTCGCCGCCGGCTTCGGTCTGCTGGGACTGTTCGCCGTCATCGTGGCGGATGCCGGCTTGCTCGGCATGCTCGTCGCCATGAGCGCGCAGCAGGTGACGTTCGCCACCTACCTGCTGCCGCTGGTGGTCTTCGCCGTCGCGGCGACCAGCTTCTTCACGGCCCGCCGATCCGACGCACAGCGCACGCTGCTGGCCAAGCAGGCGCGGCTGCTCGGCAGCGTGCTGCAGCGCACGCGCCGCCAGGAGCAGGAGCTCACCGAGGTGCTCGACGCCGTCGACTTCGGCGTCATCCGCATCGCGCCCGACGGCACCGTCGCGATCACGAACGAGGCGCACGGGCGGTTGCAGCGGGCCGGTCGCGACGACGACGCCGATACTCCGGCCTACCGGGATGACGGCGTGACCCCGCTTCCGAGGGACGAGCTGCCGCTCGAGCGCGCGCTGCGCGGTGAGGCCTTCGACGGACAGCTGGTGTGGTTCGGTCCGCCCGAGGGGCCCCGCCGCGCCCTGAGTGTCACCGCGCGGCGGCTCACCGAGTCCACGGGGGCCGACGCCGGAGCGGTGCTCGTCTCGCGCGACGTCACGCGGGAGCTGACCGCATTGCGTGCGCGGGACGACCTCGTCGCGAGCGTCTCGCATGAGCTGCGCACGCCGCTGACGTCGATCCTGGGTTATCTCGACCTCGTCCTCGACGACCCGGAGGTCCCCGGGCGTGCCCGCTCGAAGGTCGAGATCGCGGAACGCAACGCCGAGCGACTGCTCGGGATCGTCGCCGACATCCTCGCGGCCTCGAGTTCGTCGTCGACCGCGGTCGAGCTCGCGATCGCGCCGGAGCGTGTGGACGTCGCCGAGATCCTCGTCGCGGCGGCGGAGGCGGCCATGCCGCGTGCAGACGCGAAGGGCGTCGTCATCGACACCGAGGGCATCGAACCCGCTGCGGCGTGGGCGGACTCGCTGCGCATCCGCCAGGTGATCGACAACCTCGTCTCGAACGCCATCGCGTACAACCGGGACGAGGGCTCGGTGTTCCTCAGCACCACGACCGACGGGCAGCACACGTGGATCGTCGTGCGCGACACCGGCGCGGGCATCGGCGAGGCGGAGCGCACACGGCTGTTTCAGCGCTACTACCGCGCCGGGGCCGCACGGGGGACCGGGACCGGCCTCGGCCTGGCGATCAGCCGTGACATCGTGCGGGCGCACGGCGGCGAACTCGCGGTGCACTCGACCCCGGGGGCCGGTTCGACCTTCATCATCAAACTGCCCGTCACCGCCGCGGAGGAGGCCGACGCCCGATGACCCTCGACCCGCTGTCCGTCATCGTCGTCAGCGCCCTGGTGGTGAACGTGAGCGGCGCGCTGTTCGTGATCGAGACCCTGGTCCGCCGCGATGAGGGCGCCGGACGCGTGTGGGCGGTGGGATTCCTCTCGGCGATGCTCGCCTCGGTGTCCTACCTCGTGTGGATCCAGGACCCCGACGCGTGGTGGGCGATCGCGATCGGCAACGCCGCGTTCGTGGGCGCCACGGGCGGACTGTGGCTCGGATGCCTGCGGTTCAACGAACGTCGGATGGCCGTGCCCGTCCTGATCGTGCTGATCGCCGTGATCGGCGAGGCGGCGATCGTCGTCGCCGAGGGCGCCGGCGGGGGCGCATGGGCCGGAGCCGTGTGGATGTTCGTGGCGCTGCTCGCGTTGGCGGGCGCGGGCGCTGTGGAGTGCATGCGCGGGGCGCTCGGGGCCACCAGGACCGCCTGGGTGCTCGCGATCGCCCTCGGTCTCCAGTCGCTGTTCTACATCTCGCGGACGACGGCCTTCCTCACGTCCGGGCCCGACAGCGCCCTGTTCCAGAGCGCGTTCGGGGCGATCACGACGAGCTTCCTGACGGTGGTGCTGACGATCGTGACCGTCGTCGTCACGTCGGTGCTGCGCGCGCCGCGCGCGCCGCTGCGCGGCTACCGGCTTCCCGAGGCATCCGACGATGATCTGCTCACCACCGAGGGGATGTTCGCCGTCCTCGCCGCGCTGTGCCGACGGGCCGAGGCGCGCGGCGAGACCGTCGGCGTGGTCGCCGTCGCGATCGAAGACCTCGACCAGGTCTCGACGGCGTTCGGCAGCGAAGCAGCCCGTAGGGTCGACGAAGTCGCCCGCGCCGGGGTCCGGCGGCACACGCCGGCGATCTGCCCGGTCGGCGCGTACGGCGACGATGCGCTCCTGGTGGCGGTGACGGTCGACACCTCCGCCGCGGCTCGGCGCATCGGCGGGGCCGTCTACCGCGGGCTGATCGAAGACCTGGGCGGTGTCACCGGCGGGATCATCCCTGTCATCGGCGTCGGGGTCGCTCTGAGCGACACCGTCGAATGCGACCCGGAGGCGCTCGTGACGGCGGCGATGGATGCCGCCCGTCGGGCGTCCGTGAGCGTCGAGACCTCGGTCCTGATCGCCGACAGCTGATCTCAGCCGGCGGTCATGCGGTACCCCACACCGCGCACCGTCTCGATCCAGCGCGGCTCGGAGGGCGACTCGCCCAGCTTGCGGCGCAGGTTGGCGACATGCACCTCGATCGCCCGGGCATCGCTGTCGCTGACATAGTCGATGCCGGTGTACTGCTCGCCGCGCAGCATGAGCGCGAGGTCCGACTTGCCCCGCACCCGGCGGCCCGCGGTGAGCAGGTCGGCCAGGATGTCGAACTCGCTGCGCGTGAGGTCGAGTTCCGCGCCGTCCGCCGTCGCGACGCGCATCTCACGGTGAAGGCGCAGTCCGCGGTGCTCGCGCCAGCCGTCCGAGGCCGTCGGCGCCGACGGCTCGGTCGGTTCGATGCCGGCGGGGGCGCCGACGTGCTGGCGAGGTCGCCGCAGCATGGCATCGATCCTCGCGCGCAGTTCGCGCGTGCGGAAGGGCTTGGCGATGTAGTCGTCCGCACCGGCCTCGAGGCCCTGCAGTGCGTCGATCTCCTCGGTGCGCGCACTCAGCATCACGATGTACGTCGTGCTGATGGCACGAATGCGCTTCGCCGTCTCGAAGCCGTCCATCCCCGGCATGTTGACATCGAGGGTCGTCACCAGCGGGGCGTGCGCGCGCACGAGCTCGAGGCCTTCGTGGCCGGTCGCGGCGGAGTGGACGGTGAAGCCGCCCTGCTCGAGCACGGTGGCCAGGAGCGACCGGATGTCGGCCTCGTCCTCGATGACCACTGCGACGCGTGCTTGTTCCACCGATGCACCTTCCGGGGTCGGCATCGAGACCGGCTCCGATTCCTGGACGTCGGTCATGATATCCCAGAAGACCCGCGGGAACGGGGCCTGCGCGGTGCCGCTCACCCCGGCCGCCGCTGCACACCTCGCGCGGCGCGGTCGTCGCGGTGCCGGGCCTGCGGGGCTCCGGCACCGCGCGTCACCCCAGAGCGACCGCCGCCTTCCGGTTGAGGGAAGAGCCCCGGACGCCGCCCCCCGACGGCGTCCGGGCGATCAGGACCGGCCGGGCCGCGATGCGCTGACCGTCGTGGACTGCGCACCGGCACCTCCCCAGGTTGCCCGCCCCGTGGTCTGTCCCACCGGATGCTCCGACGCTACGGGTTGCGCCTCAAGGACGCCGCAGGTGCACCTCAGGACGCGCCAAAGGTTGCCCGTGTCCACGGCCGTGGCATCCTCGTAGTCATGCCGCTCATCGCACTCACCGGAGGGATCGCGTCGGGGAAGTCGACGATCGCCGCGCGCCTCGCCGAGCGGGGTGCGGTCGTCGTCGACGCCGATCGCATCGTCCGCGACGTGCAGGCGCCCGACTCGCCGGTGCTCGCCGAGATCGCCGCCGAGTTCGGAGACGACGTCATCGGACCCGACGGTTCGCTCGATCGCGGTCTCCTCGCGTCGCGGGTCTTCGGCGACGAGGAGGCCCTCGGGCGACTCAATGCCATCGTCCATCCCGCGGTGCGCCGTGAGTCCGCCCGCAGGTTCGACGACGCGTTCGACCGCGATCCCGAGTCGGTCGTCGTGTACGACGTGCCGCTGCTCGCCGAGGCGCGCGCCGACGATCCGTGGGACCTCGTCGTCGTCGCGCATGCGCCCGCCGACATCCGCCGCGCGCGTCTGGTCGAGCTGCGCGGAATGACCGAGGATGAGGCGCGCGCGCGCATCGCCTCACAGGTCTCCGACGAGCATCGGCTCGCCGCCGCCGACGTGGTGATCGACACCGCCGGAACGCTGGAGCACACCCGCGAGCAGGTCGATCGGCTGTGGGACGGCCTCAGCTCCCACCTCGCCGAACGCTGATCGGCGGGGCTACGTGCGCTGCCGCGCTCGCGCGCGCCTGCGGCGGCGCACCAGCACGACGACCGTGACGACGCCCGCGATGATCAGCAGCACGGCAAGGATCGGCACGACGAGGGCGAGCACCGAGAGGATCAGCGACGCGGCGTCCTCGACGGTGCTCACGATGGGTGCCGCGACACCGGCCGTCGCCGCGTTCGCAGCGGGGCGGAACAACGCCTTCGCGATGTGCACCGCCAGCGCGATCCCGACTCCCACGGCGACCGGTACCCACGATCCGTCGGCGAACAGGGCGGCGGGATCTTCGACCCTCATCGTCTCGGCTCCGGCTCCCGCGCCGAACGCGATGCCGCCGGAAGCCGGGCGGATGACGGTCTGGACGGCGTCGTTGACCGTGTCGACGACCGGCACCTTGTCGGCGACGATCTCGATGACCAGCAGTGCGCCGATGATCCACAGTGCGACGTCGCTCGACAGCCATGCCCACGCCGCCGGCAGCTCGATCGCCGGCACGAGGCGATCCGCGAGGCCGAGTACGAGCAGCGGCATCCACGCGTTCAGCCCCGCAGCGGTCGCGAGGCCGGAGCCGACGAGGAACTCGATCACGCCTCCACTGTAGGTTCCGAGCCTGGACGTCGGCGCACGGAGCCGATGTCGTCGGGCGCGCCTACCCTGGAGGGGTGCAGACCACGCGATCCGTCAGGCCCTTCGAGGTCGTCAGCGAGTACGCGCCTTCCGGCGACCAGCCGCACGCGATCGCCGAGCTGGCCGCGCGCATCAACGCCGGAGAGACCGACGTCGTGCTGCTCGGAGCGACCGGTACCGGCAAGTCCGCGACGACGGCGTGGCTGGTCGAGGCGGTCCAACGGCCGACGCTGGTGCTCGCGCACAACAAGACCCTCGCCGCGCAGTTGGCCAACGAGTTCCGCGAGCTCATGCCGCACAATGCGGTCGAGTACTTCGTCAGCTACTACGACTACTACCAGCCCGAGGCGTACGTGCCGCAGACCGACACCTTCATCGAGAAGGACTCGTCGATCAACGCCGAGGTCGAGCGACTGCGCCACTCCACGACGAATTCGCTTCTCAGCCGGCGTGACGTCGTGGTCGTGAGCACGGTCTCGTGCATCTACGGTCTGGGTGCGCCCGAGGAGTACATGCGGGCCATGGTCGCGCTCCAGGTGGGAGAGGTGTACGACCGCGATGCGCTCATCCGCAAGTTCATCGCGATGCAGTACAACCGCAATGACGTCGACTTCTCGCGCGGCAACTTCCGCGTGCGCGGCGACACGATCGAGATCATCCCGGTCTACGAGGAGTACGCGATCCGCATCGAGATGTTCGGTGACGAGATCGAGGCGCTCTACATGCTGCATCCGCTCACCGGCGACGTCGTGCAGAAGCTCGACGCCGTGCCCATCTTCCCAGCGTCGCACTACGTCGCCGGCACCGAGACGGTGCAGCGGGCGATCCGCACGATCGAGGACGAACTGGGGGAGCGGCTCACCGAGCTCGAGGGCCAGAACAAGCTGCTCGAGGCGCAGCGGCTGCGCATGCGCACCACCTTCGACCTCGAGATGCTCCAGCAGCTCGGGTTCTGCTCGGGCATCGAGAACTACTCGCGGCATCTCGACGGCCGATCGCCGGGCGAGCCGCCGCACACGCTTCTCGACTTCTTCCCCGACGACTTCCTCATGGTCATCGACGAATCGCACGTGACGGTTCCGCAGATCGGCGCGATGTACGAGGGTGACGCCTCGCGCAAGCGCACACTCGTCGAGCACGGCTTCCGCCTGCCGAGCGCGCTCGACAACAGGCCGCTGCGGTGGGACGAATTCAAGGAGCGGATCGGCCAGACGGTGTATCTGTCGGCCACGCCCGGTCGCTACGAGATGAGCGTGGCCGACGGCATCGTCGAGCAGATCATCCGGCCGACGGGCCTGGTCGACCCCGAGATCATCGTCAAGCCCTCGAAGGGCCAGATCGATGATCTGCTCGAGGAGATCCGCGTGCGATCCGAGCGGGACGAGCGTGTGCTCGTGACGACGCTCACCAAGAAGATGGCCGAAGAGCTCACCGACTTCCTCGGCGAGCACGGCGTGCGGGTGCGGTACCTGCACTCCGACGTCGACACCCTGCGCCGCGTCGAGCTGCTCAGCGAGCTGCGCGCGGGAGTCTACGACGTGCTCGTGGGGATCAACCTGCTGCGCGAAGGCCTCGACCTGCCCGAGGTGTCGCTCGTCTCGATCCTCGACGCCGACAAGGAAGGGTTCCTGCGCAGCGGCACCTCGCTCATCCAGACGATCGGCCGCGCCGCGCGAAACGTCTCGGGCCAGGTCCACATGTACGCCGACACGATCACCGACTCGATGCGCAACGCGATCGAAGAGACCGATCGGCGCCGCGAGAAGCAGGTCGCCTACAACCTCGAACGGGGAATCGATCCGCAGCCGCTGCGCAAGCGCATCGCCGACATCACCGAGGTGCTCGCTCGCGAAGGCGCCGACACGAAGGCGCTGCTCTCGCGCAAGGATGCCGCGATGTCGAAGTCCGGCAAGGGCAAGTCGCCCACACCGCGGTTGCGCCGAGAAGGCATCGCCGCCGAGGGCGCCCAGCAGCTCGAGGCGACCATCGGCGATCTGAGCGATCAGATGCTCGCCGCCGCCGCCGAGCTCAAGTTCGAGCTCGCGGCGCGTCTGCGCGACGAGGTGCAGGACCTCAAGAAGGAGCTGCGAGCGATGGAACGGGCGGGTCACGCCTGACCTCGGGAAGCGCGTGACGGGTTGGTGAACTCTCTCTCATCTCTCTGGCCGAACTCCTCACGTGCTCATAGGCTCTGTTCAGGTGCGCTCACCCTGGCGTGCCACCCGTATTCGCGCGAACTGCCGTGTACGCGGCAGAGAGGTGACATCCATGCGATCCCGGATCCGATCCGAACGTCCTCGACACAGCCGCAGACTGGCGGTGTCCGGCCTCCTCGCCGGCGCCACCGCCGTCGCGCTCGCCGCCGGTGGCCTGGCTCCCGCCTACGCGGCGCCGCCGGCCGATCGCGGTGGCAACGGCAACGGCAACGCGGGCAACACCCCTCCTGCCGCCGCCGCCAAGACGTTCGAGCTCACCATCCTGCACATCAACGACGGCGAGTCCGCGCTGCTGCCGACCACGTCCGACCCCGGTGTCGCCCGCTTCGTCGCCGACATCAAGGAGCTGCAGGAGCAGGGCAACGCGCCGGCTCCGAGCACGCTGCCCGACAACGCCAGCGAGCGCGCCAAGCAGGTGAAGGCCAAGCAGAACCCGCGCGCGGCGATCACGATCTCGTCGGGTGACAACTACCTCGCCGGCGCGCGCCTCAACGCCTCGCTCGACAGCGAGGACGGCACCTTCTACGACGCCCTCGTCTACGAGGCGGCCGGCTTCGACGCGATCACGATCGGCAACCACGAGTTCGACCTGGGCCCCGACGTGCTGGCCGACTTCATCGAGGGCGCGGGGGACATCCCCTTCGTCTCGGCGAACCTCGACGTCTCGGCCGAGCCGCGGCTCGCCGCGCTCGAGGCAGAGGGCCGCATCGCGGGCAGCACGGTCGTCGAGAAGGCCGGACGTCAGATCGGCGTCGTCGGTGCGATCTACGAGGATCTGCGCTCGATCTCAAGCCCGCGCGGCGTCACCACCTCGGATGCGGCCGAAGCCGTGCAGGCCGAGGTCGACGCGCTGACCGCCGACGGGGTGGACATCATCATCCTGTCCAGCCACCTTCAGAGCATCACGAGCGACGTCGAGCTCATCAGCGAGATCACCGGCGTCGACGCCGCGATCGCCGGCGGCGGCGTCGAGCGACTCGACCCGTTCCCCATGGTCGTCACCGATGCCGACGGCAACGAGGTTCCCGTCGTCACCACGGTGGGCAACTACCGCGACATCGGGCAGCTCGTGCTCCGCTTCGACAAGAACGGCGAGGTCATCGACGTCGTCGAGGAGCAGTCGGCGCTCATCCCGGTGCCGCTCGAAGGTCCGCGGGACGCGTTCACCGCCGAGAACGTCGAGGCACCGGTCGCCGACTACGTCGCAGGCCTCGCCGAGAACGTGCTCGGCACCACCGAGGTGTGGCTCGACGGGGGCAACCCGCCGATCCGCGGCCGCGAGACGAACGTGGGCGACCTGTTCTCGGACGCCATGAAGGACGCGGCCCGTGACCGCGCCACTGAGTACGGGGTGGGCGAGGCCGACGTCGCGCTCATCAACAGCGGTGGCATCCGTGGCAACGTGCAGCTGGCGCCGGGCTCGAACGTCACCGAACTGACGACGTACAACATCGGTGCGTTCTTCAACCTGGTGTCGATCGCCGAGGTCGACGGTGCCAAGCTCAAGGACATCCTGGAGCACAGCGTCTCGGTCTTCCCGAGCACGGGCAACGGTCGGTTCGGACAGTGGAGCGGTGTCGAGTTCGTCTACGACCCCGCCGCGCCGGCTCAGGAGTTCGACTCCGAGACGAACGCGATCACCACGCCTGGTCAGCGGATCCTCGAGGCGGTCGTCACGAAGGCCGACGGCACGCGCGTCACCGTCGTCTCGGGCGGCGCCGTCGTCGCTCCCGACGAGACGTTCTGGTTCGTGACGAACGACTTCACGTTCCGCGGCGGCGACAACTACCCGCTCGCGGACGTGCCGTTCACCACTCTCGGCGTCACCTACCAGACGGCGCTGGCCGAGTGGGTCGAAGAGCTCGGCGTCATCACGGCCACCGACTACCCCAGCCTCACGATCGGCGCGGACACCTATCGCCGCTTCGGTCCGGTGGGCCAGTTCACCATCCCGACTCCCTGAGTCGGCAGCCGAACACGGCGGGCGATCCCCAGCGGGTCGCCCGCCGTCGGCGTTCCCGAGGTGCGCTCACCGCGAACCCGGAGCCTGTGTCGGAGGCCCCACCTAGACTTGTCGGGTGCCCATCGTCCCCGTCTCTGCGCACGCCCACGCGGGCGGAAATCTCAGCGTCCGCGGTGCCCGCGTCCACAACCTGAAGAACGTCGATCTCGACATCCCGCGAGACAGTCTCGTGGTCTTCACGGGTCTGTCGGGATCGGGCAAGTCGAGCCTGGCGTTCGACACGATCTTCGCCGAAGGGCAGCGCCGCTACGTCGAGTCGCTCAGCGCCTACGCGCGCCAGTTCCTCGGTCAGGTCGATCGCCCCGACGTCGACTTCATCGAGGGTCTCAGCCCCGCCGTGTCGATCGACCAGAAGTCGACGAACCGCAACCCGCGGTCGACGGTCGGCACGATCACCGAGATCCACGACTACATGCGTCTGCTGTGGGCTCGCATCGGCGTGCCGCACTGCCCCGAGTGCGGCGCGCAGATCGAGCGGCAGACGGTGCAGCAGATCGCCGATCAGCTGGTCGAGCTGCCCGACCGCACGAGGTACCAGATCGTTGCGCCGGTGGTCACGCAGAAGAAGGGCGAGTTCGTCGACCTCTTCAAGGAGCTCAGCGCGAAAGGCTATGCGCGCGCCGTGGTCGACGGCGAGCTCGTGCAACTCGCCGACCCACCCGCACTGAAGAAGAGCTACAAGCACGACATCGCCGTCGTCGTCGACCGCCTCGTCGCCGGCCCCGACATCTTGAGCCGCGTCACCGACTCGGTCGAGACCGCACTCTCGCTCGCAGGCGGCGTCGTGCAGGTCAACTACGTCGATGAGGAGGGGGATGCCGCATGGCAGTCCTTCTCCGAGAAGCTTGCGTGTCCCAACGGCCACCCGCTGCAGTTGACCGAGATCGAGCCGCGCACGTTCTCGTTCAACGCGCCGTTCGGCGCGTGCCCGACGTGTTCGGGCCTGGGCACCCGCATGTCGGTCGACGTCGAGTTGATGCTCGGCGACGTGGAGCTGTCGATCAACGAGGGCGTCATCCTGCCGTGGACCACGCAGGGCAAGGGGCTCTTCCAGTACTACGAGCGCCTGCTGAGGGGCCTCGCCGACGATCTCGACTTCTCGCTCGACACCCCGTGGCGCGAACTGCCCGTCGAGGTGCAGGAGGCGGTGCTGCGCGGCGACAACTTCAAGGTGACCGTGCGGTGGAAGAACCGGTACGGCCGTGAGATGCGGTACACCTCGGGCTTCGAGGGTGTCGTCCCGTACATCGAACGCCAGTATCTGCAGGCCGAGTCCGACACGCAGCGCCAGCGCTGGTCGGAGTACCTGCGCGAAGTGCCGTGCCCTGTCTGCAACGGCGACCGGCTCAAGCCCGAGGTGCTCGCCGTGCTCGTGCACGGCAGTTCGATCGCGGATGCCTCTCGGCTGAGCCTGGCCGACGCCCAGCAGTTCTTCGCCACGCTCGAGCTCACCCCGCGCGAGGCGAAGATCGCCGCGCAGGTGCTTCGCGAGATCCGCCTGCGGCTCGACTTCCTCATCCAGGTGGGGCTCAACTACCTGAACCTCAGCCGCTCGGCCGGCTCGCTCTCGGGCGGCGAAGCGCAGCGCATCCGGCTCGCGACCCAGATCGGGTCGGGGCTGACCGGCGTGCTCTACGTGCTCGACGAGCCGTCGATCGGCCTGCACCAGCGTGACAATCGCCGCCTGATCGAGACGCTGCTGAAGCTGCGCGATCTGGGCAACACGCTCATCGTCGTCGAACACGACGAAGAGACGATCCACGCCGCCGACTGGCTCGTCGACATCGGCCCTCGCGCCGGCGAGGACGGGGGAGCGGTCGTGCATTCCGGGCCGCTGGAGGATCTCCTCGCCGATCGCGAGTCCATCACCGGCGACTACCTCGCCGGTCGGCGCAGCATTCCCACGCCGCAGAAGCGCCGTCGGATCGATCGAAAGCGGCGCATCACCGTCGTCGGCGCCCGCGAGAACAATCTCAAGAACGTCACGGCCGAGTTTCCGCTCGGCGTGCTCACCGCCGTGACCGGGGTGAGCGGCTCGGGCAAGTCATCGCTGGTCAACGACATCCTCTATGAGGTCCTCGCCGCGCGCCTCAACGGCGCACGCACCGTGCCGGGCAAGCACACGCGCGTCACGGGACTCGAAGACCTCGACAAGGTCGTGCACGTGGACCAGGCTCCGATCGGTCGCACCCCGCGGTCGAACCCGGCGACCTACACGGGGGTCTTCGACCGCATCCGCACGCTGTTCAGCGATACCCCCGAGGCGAAGGCTCGCGGCTACCAGCCCGGGCGCTTCAGCTTCAACGTCAAAGGCGGCCGCTGCGAGGCGTGCTCCGGCGACGGGACGATCAAGATCGAGATGAACTTCCTGCCCGACGTCTACGTCGACTGCGAGGTCTGCCACGGCAAGCGCTACAACCGCGACACCCTCGCGGTGCACTACAAGGGCAAGAACATCGCCGAGGTGCTCGAGATGCCGATCTCCGAGGCCGCCGAGTTCTTCGAGCCGATCCCCGCGATCCACCGCTACCTGAAGACGCTCGTCGACGTGGGCCTCGGGTACGTGCGCCTGGGCCAGTCGGCCACGACGCTCTCGGGCGGCGAAGCGCAGCGCGTGAAGCTCGCCACCGAGCTCCAGCGGCGCAGCAACGGACGATCGGTCTACGTCCTCGACGAGCCCACGACCGGCCTGCACTTCGAAGACGTCAACCGCCTGCTCGAGGTGCTCAACGGACTGGTCGACAAGGGCAACACCGTCATCGTCATCGAGCACAACCTCGACGTGGTGAAGTCGGCCGACTGGATCATCGACCTCGGACCCGAGGGGGGTGCCGGCGGCGGCGAAGTGATCGCGACGGGCACGCCAGAGCAGGTCGCGACCGTCGAAGGCAGTCACACCGGGGTGTTCCTGGCCGAGGTCCTGGGAGTCGGCAGCGCCCGCAAGGCCGGCTGATGGCCGCGCGAACGCCGACCGTCCCGTACAAGCCGAAGCAGGGCGAGATCCCCACGAACCCGGGTGTCTACCGCTTCCGCGACGCTCAGGGGCGCGTGCTGTACGTCGGAAAGGCGAAGAACCTGCGTTCGCGCCTGTCCAACTACTTCGCCCCGCTGCACACCCTCCACGAGCGCACCCGACGGATGGTGACCACGGCGTCGGCCGTGGAGTGGACCGTCGTCTCGAGCGATGTCGACGCCCTGCAGCTGGAGTACATGTGGATCCAGGAGTTCTCGCCGCCGTTCAACGTGCGGTACAAGGACGACAAGTCCTACCCCTTCATGGCGGTGACGCTCGCGGATGAGGCGCCGCGCGTCATCGTCACCCGCAACCGCCGCATCCCCGGCGCGAAGTACTTCGGTCCCTATCCGAAGGTGTGGGCGGTGCACGACACGATCGACCTGCTGATCAAGGTGTTCCCGATCCGCACGTGCAGTGACGCGTCCTATCGCAAGGCGATGGCGACCGGCCGGCCGTGCTTCCCGGGTCAGATCGGCCGCTGCGGCGGTCCGTGCTCGGGACGTGTGACGATCGAAGAGCACCGAGCGATCGTCGACGACTTCGTCGCGTTCATGGCCGGGGGAGACCAGAGGTTCACGCGCGAGCTCACCGCCCGCATGCGTGAGGCATCGGCCGCGATGGACTACGAGTCCGCCGCAGAGTACCGCGACCGCCTCGCGGCGATCGACGCCGTGCTCAACAAGAGCGCACTCGTTCTGGACGCCGGTACGGACGCCGACCTTTTCGGCATCGCCGAAGACGAGCTGGCCGCGACCGTGCAGCACTTCGTGATCCGCGGCGGACGTGTGCGGGGGGTGCGTGCCACGGCGATCGAGAAGGAGATCGACATCGGCGGCGCCGACCTCGTCGACCAGATCCTGCAGCGCACGTACGGCGGTGCCGTCCAGACGGACATCCCCAAGCAGGTGCTCGTGCCCGCCCTGCCCGACGACACCGCCGAGCTCGAGGAATGGCTCAGCTCGCGCCGCGGCACGCGCGTGAGCATCCGCATCGCCCAGCGCGGACGCAAGGCCGAGCTGCTGCGCACCGCGACGCTCAACGCCGAGCAGGCGCTCATCCTGCACAAGACGCGACGCACGAGCGACTACGTCGCCCGTACCCAGGCGCTCACCGACCTGCAGGAGGCGCTGGGTCTGGCTGAGGCGCCGCTGCGCATCGAATGCTTCGACGTCTCGCACCTCGGCGGCACCAATGTCGTGGCATCCATGGTCGTCTTCGAGGACGGACTGCCCCGCAAGGACCAGTACCGGTCGTTCTCGGTGGCCGAGACCACCGACGACACCGACTCGCTGCACCAGGTGCTCATGCGCCGGCTCGCGTACCTCGATGCGCCCGAAGACGCCGACGCCGCCCCCGCCGGGGTGACGCCGGCTGATGCCGCCGAGCCGGTCGTCGCCGAACGGCGGCGGCCGCGGTTCGCCTACCGACCGCAGCTGCTCGTGGTCGACGGAGGCCGCCCGCAGGTCGAGGCGGCGGCGCGCGCGTTGCACGAGTCCGGGCATGACGAGGTCGCCCTCTGCGGCATCGCCAAGCGCCTCGAGGAGGTGTGGCTGCCCGGCGAGGAGTATCCGGTGATCCTGCCGCGCACGTCGGAGGCGCTGTATTTGCTGCAGCGCCTGCGCGACGAGGCGCACCGGTTCGCGATCAGCCACCAGCGGCGGCGTCGCAGGCGTGACATCCGCAGCGTCCTGGCCGAGGTGCCGGGTCTGGGTGAAGCGCGCATCAAGGGTCTGCTGCGCCACTTCGGCTCGGTCGCGGCACTGCGGGGTGCGACGACCGACGAGATCGCCGAGCTCCCCGGCATCGGCCCCAAGCTCGCCGCCGCCATCCACGCGCATCTGTCCGACGGCTAGGCTGGGACGCACGGGGGTGGGGAATGACCGATGCGGCGCGCCGTGAGCCGGCCGAGATGCTGATCGTGACCGGGATGTCGGGGGCCGGCAGGTCGACGGCGGCCAACGCTCTCGAGGACCTCGAGTGGTACGTCGTCGACAACCTTCCCCCTCAGATGCTGCGTCCGCTGCTCGACCTCACCGAGCTCGCGGGCAACGTGCTGCCCCGTGTGGCCGTGGTGGTCGACGTCCGGGGGCGCGACCTGTTCGCCGACCTCCCGAATGCCATGCGCGATCTGCGCCAGCGGCGACAGGTGCGCGTGGTGTTCCTCGACGCCGCAGACGACGTGCTCGTGCGCCGGTTCGAAGCCGTGCGTCGGCCGCACCCGCTGCAGGAGGACGGCACGATCCTGGACGGCATCCGTCGCGAACGCGAGCGTCTGGCAGCGGTGCGCGAGAACGCCGACCTCATCATCGACACGAGCTCGTTCAACATCCACGAGCTCGCGACGCGGATCGTCGAGCTGTTCGCCGAGGAGGGAGCCGCGCGCCACACGCTCACGATCCTCTCGTTCGGGTTCAAGTACGGACTGCCGCCCGACGCCGATCTCGTCGCCGACATGCGATTCCTGCCCAACCCGTTCTGGAACGAGCATCTTCGTGCGCTGACCGGCCAGAATCCCGAGGTGCGCGAGTACGTGCTGGCGCAGCAGGGGGCCGAAGGGTTCCTCGAGTCCTATGCCGAGGCGCTGCGTCCCGTGCTCGAGGGCTATCAGCGTGAGAACAAGCGGCACTCCGTGGTGGCGGTCGGATGCACGGGGGGCAAGCATCGCTCCGTCGTCATGGCCGGTGAGCTGGCCGACCGCCTGGCGTCTGCGCCCGGCGTCGCCGTGCGCGTGAAGCACCGCGATCTCGGTCGCGAGTAGGCTGTTCGTTCCGCATCCATCCGCGAGGGAGTCCCATTGTCGCTGACCGCCGACGTCAAGGCCGAGCTCACCGTCGTCCGTGACCCGCGCCCCACGGCGCGTGTCGCCGAGCTCACCTCGGTGCTCCGCTTCTCGGGCGGGCTGCACTCGATCGCGAATCGCGTCGCGGTGGAGGCGGAGCTCGACTCCGACATCCTCGCCCGGCGCATCGCGCGCGACCTCGTCGAGCTGTACGGGGTGCGCCCCGAGCTCGTCCACGTGCAGGGGTCGGGGGCGCGCGGAGGCAGCCACTACGCCGTCCGCGTCATCGAGGGCGGAGAGACGCTCGCACGTCAGACCGGCCTGCTCGATCAGCGCCGCAGGCCCGTTCGAGGGCTGCCCAACAAGCTCACGACAGGATCACGCGGAGACCTGGCGGCGGTGTGGCGGGGCGCGTTCCTCGCTGCGGGATCGCTCAGCGAGCCGGGGCGGTCGGCGGCTCTGGAGATCACCTGCCCGTCCTCCGAGGCGGCCATGGCCCTGGTCGGCGCCGCGCATCGCCTCGGCATTCCCGCCAAGGCGCGTGAGGTGCGCGGCGTCCCCCGCGTCGTGGTGCGCGAGGGTGAGGCGATCCGGTCGGCGCTGGCCCTCATGGGCGCGCAGAGGGTCGCCGCCGAATGGGATCAGATGCGTCAGCGTCGGGAGGTGCGCGCCGGCGTCAACCGTCTCGTGAACTTCGACGACGCCAACCTGCGCCGGTCGGCGCAGGCCGCGGTCGCGGCGTGCGCCCGGGTGGAGCGGGCGCTGGAGATCCTGGGTGACGAGGTCCCCGAGCACCTGCGCGAAGCGGGTGAACTGCGACTGGCGCATCGTGACGCCAGTCTGGACGAGTTGGGACACCATGCCGACCCGCCGCTGACGAAGGATGCCGTCGCCGGGCGCATCCGGCGGCTGTTGGCGATGGCCGACAAGAAGGCCGAGAAGGACGGGCTCGCCGGCACCGAGTCGGCCGTGCCGGCCGGAATGGCGGAGTGACTCGCATCCCACGCGTTAACGGCTGTCGACGGGGGAAGCAACCCCCGCCTTCGCGCGTTGTACGGCCCTAGGATGATGACGTCAGCCTCGCCGTGCCGGGGAAGATCGGCGCGGCGCCGACAGGAAGAAGAGAACATGGCGAACTACACGTTGCCCGACCTCCCCTACGACTACGCAGCGCTCGAGCCGCACATCAGCGGCAAGATCATGCAGCTGCATCACGACAAGCACCACCAGGCGTATGTCACCGGGGCCAACACGGCCCTCGAGCAGCTCGCCGAGGCCCGTGAGACCGGCAACCTCGGAAACGTCAACAAGCTCGAGAAGGACCTCGCGTTCAACCTCGGCGGGCACGTCAACCACTCGATCTTCTGGACCAACCTCTCTCCGGACGGAGGCGGACAGCCCGAGGGGGAGCTGGCCGCCGCGATCGATGAGTTCTTCGGCGGATTCGACAAGTTCCAGGCCCACTTCACCGCGGCGGCGACCGGAATCCAGGGCTCGGGCTGGGCAGTGCTCAGCTGGGACCCGATCGGCTCGCAGCTGATCATCCAGCAGCTCTTCGATCAGCAGAGCAACACCGCTCAGGGCACGATTCCGGTCTTCCAGCTCGACATGTGGGAGCACGCGTTCTACCTCGACTACCTCAACGTCAAGGCCGACTACGTGAAGGCCGTCTGGAACATCGCGAACTGGCAGAACGTGGCCGAGCGCTTCGCCGCCGCCCGCGAGAAGACCTCGGGGCTGCTGGTAACGTCGTGAGCGTGATGGTCGCCCCCGCGGGCCCCGCCCGCCGGGGGCCGGCCGTCGCCCAGTGAATCCCACCCCACCATCGCGCATCCGCGCACGACACCTCTCAGGAGAGACTCCGTGACTGTCAAGATCGGAATCAACGGATTCGGCCGAATCGGGCGCAACTTCCTCCGTGCCGCCCTCGAGCAGGGCGCGGACCTCGACATCGTGGCGGTGAACGACCTCACCGACAACAAGACCCTGGCCCACCTGCTCAAGTACGACTCGGTCGGAGGACGCCTCGACGCGGACGTCTCGTACACAGAAGACTCCATCACCGTCGGCGGCCACAGCATCAAGGTCTTCGAGGAGCGCGATCCTGCGAACCTTCCGTGGGGCGACCTCGGCGTCGACATCGTCATCGAGTCGACGGGCCGCTTCACCAAGGCCGTCGACGCCAAGAAGCACATCGCGGGCGGCGCCAAGAAGGTCATCATCTCGGCCCCCGGCACCGACGTCGACGGCACCTTCGTCATGGGCGTCAACGACGGCACGTACGACCCCGAGAGCATGCACGTCATCTCGAACGCGTCGTGCACGACGAACTGCCTGGCACCCCTCGCGAAGGTCTTCAACGACAACTTCGGCATCGAGCGCGGCTTCATGATGACCGCCCATGCCTACACGGCCGATCAGAATCTGCAGGACGGCCCCCACGGCGACCTGCATCGCGCGCGCGCCGCGGCCCTGAACATCGTGCCCGCCTCCACGGGTGCCGCCAAGGCGATCGGCCTGGTCCTGCCCGAGCTCAACGGCAAGCTGAGCGGGTCGTCGTACCGCGTTCCGATCCCGACCGGCTCGATCGTCGACCTGACCATCATCACGCCGACCGAGGGCCTCACGGCCGAGACGATCAACGCGGCCTACGAGAAGGCCGCGGCCGAGGGCGAGCTGGCCGGCTACCTCAAGTACAACACCGATGCGATCGTGTCGACCGACATCGTCCACGACCCGCACTCGTCGATCTACGACGCCGGTCAGGTCAACGTCTCGGGCAACCTGGTCAAGGTCTCGGCGTGGTACGACAACGAGTGGGGCTACTCGAATCGCCTCGTCGACCTCACCGAACTCGTCGCCGACAAGCTCTGAGGCCATCCATCGTGGCTCTGCGCACCCTCGACTCGCTGGGTTCGCTCGCAGGCAAGCGCGTCGTCGTCCGTTGCGATTTCAACGTCCCTTTGAAGGACGGCGTCATCACGGACGACGGGCGCGTGCGTGCAGCGCTGCCTACACTGAACCATCTGATCAACCAGGGCGCGCGTGTCGTCGCCTGCTCGCATCTGGGTCGGCCCGACGGTGCACCTGACGCGAAGTACAGCCTTGCACCGGTCGCCCAGCGGCTCTCCGAGCTGCTCGGCGCACCGGTCGCGTTCGCTCGCGACACGGTGGGGGAGTCCGCCCGCGAGGCGGTCGATGCGCTCGAGGACGGGGACGTCGCCGTCATCGAGAACCTGCGATTCCATCCCGGCGAGACCTCGAAGGACGAGGCCGAGCGCCGCGCCTTCGCCGACGAGCTCGCGGCACTCGGCGACGCCCTGGTGTCCGACGGTTTCGGCGTCGTGCACCGCAAGCAGGCGAGTGTGTACGATCTCGCCGAGATCCTGCCGTCCGCGGCCGGGTTCCTCATCGAGAAGGAGGTCGACGTCCTCGACCGCCTGACCGAGAAGCCCGAGCGGCCCTACGCGGTCGTGCTCGGCGGATCGAAGGTGAGCGACAAGCTCGGCGTCATCGAGCACCTCTTGCCGCGGGTCGACAAGCTCTGCATCGGTGGCGGGATGATGTTCACGTTCCTCGCCGCGCAGGGCCATGCCGTCGGCAAGAGCCTTCTCGAGGAGGATCAGCTCGATGTCGTGCGCGGCTACATGGCCACCGCCGCTGAGCGTGGCGTCGAGCTGGTGCTCCCGGTCGACGCCGTCGTCGCGGCGTCCTTCTCACCCGACGCCGAGTACGTGACCGCCTCGGCCGACGCCCTCGAGGACACGCCGTTCGGCGCGGACGGGCTCGGCCTCGACATCGGTCCCCAGACGGCGGCCGCATTCGCCCAGGCCATCCGAGGCAGCCGAACCGTGTTCTGGAACGGGCCGATGGGCGTGTTCGAGATGCCGGCGTTCGCGGCCGGCACCAAGGCCGTCGCGCAGGCTCTCACCGAGGTGGACGGCCTGAGCGTCGTCGGCGGCGGCGACTCCGCCGCCGCGGTGCGCCAACTCGGCTTCGCCGACGACCGGTTCGGGCACATTTCGACCGGCGGCGGCGCGAGCCTCGAGTTCCTCGAAGGAAAGAAGCTCCCCGGACTGGAGGTACTGGGATGGCAGTGAATCGGATGCCGCTGATCGCCGGCAACTGGAAGATGAACCTCGATCACCTGCAGACGGTGGCGTTCATCCAGAAGCTCCACTGGTCGCTGCGCGACGGCGGCCACACCGAGGGCACCGTCGACGTGGCGGTCTTCCCGCCCTTCACCGACCTGCGCACGGCGCAGACGCTCATCGACGCCGACAAGATCCCGTTCGCCCTCGGCGGGCAGGACCTCTCGGCGCACGACTCCGGTGCATACACCGGAGAGGTGTCGGGGGCGTTCCTGGCGAAGCTGGACTGCCGATACGTGATCATCGGGCATTCCGAGCGGCGCCAGTACCATTCCGAGACCGATGAGGTCGTCGGCAGCAAGGTGCAGGCGGCGCTGCGGCACGGTCTCGTGCCCGTGATCTGCGTCGGGGAGACCGCCGAAGACCTCGAGGAGTTCGGCGCGAGTGCCGTGCCCGTCAGCCAGTTGAACGTCGCGCTGGAGAGCGTGCCCGCCGACGCCGAGATCGTCGTCGCGTACGAGCCCGTCTGGGCGATCGGGTCGGGTCAGGCGGCGACGCCCGATCAGGCGCAGGACGTGTGCGCGAAGCTCCGTGAGGTCGTCGCGGCGAAGCTCGGCGCCGACGCCGCCGCCCGCACCCGCATCCTCTACGGTGGCTCGGTGAAGGCGGCGAACATCGCGAGCTTCATGCGCGAGCCCGACGTCGACGGTGCGCTGGTGGGGGGTGCGAGCCTCGTCGTTGACGAGTTCTCGTCGATCATCCGCTACCAGAAGCACGTCGGGGTCTGAACCGGCCGGTATACTCGACCCTTGTGCGATCGGACGGATCGCATCGAAAGGCGATAGCGACTGTGCAGATCCTCGAGTTCGTGCTGCAGGTGCTGCTGGGCATCACCAGCCTCCTGCTGACCCTGCTCATCCTGCTCCACAAGGGGCGAGGCGGCGGCCTGTCCGACATGTTCGGAGGCGGCATGACCTCGGCCCTCGGCTCGTCGGGCCTGGCGGAGCGGAATCTCAACCGCTTCACCGTGGTGCTTGCGCTCGTGTGGTTCCTGTCGATCGTCGCGCTCGGCCTCATCACCAAGTTCCAGGGGATCTGATGGCAACCGGAGGAAACGCGATCCGCGGCACCCGTGTCGGTGCCGGACCCATGGGCGAGCAGGACCACGGCTTCCACGCCGACCGCGTCGCCATCTCGTACTGGGATGCCATGGGCAACGAGACGATCCGCTACTTCGCAGCGGGCATCCCCGACGACGAGATCCCCGACGTCATCGACTCGCCCCACACCGGGCTTCCCGCCGGCCGCGACAAGGACAACCCGCCGGCTGTCGCCAAGACAGAGCCGTACAAGACGCACCTCGCGTATGTGAAAGAGCGCCGCACCGAGGAAGAGGCCGACACCCTCCTCGAAGACGCCCTGCGTCAACTCCGCGATCGCCGCGGCCAGGACTGACCGCGGCGGCGGCCACGAGCCGTCGGAACGCGCGTGCTACTGGGGCTCGATGAGTTCGGCGGGCACGTGCGACGCCGCTGCCGTATCGACGAAGAAGACCGTGCGATGCGTGCCCTTGGCCCCCGCTGCCGGTACCGAATCGTAGGCCGCGCCCGCGAGCGCGAGCCCCAGCGCGGACGCCTTGTCGGCGCCGGCCAGCACGAGCCAGACGCGCTTGGACGAGTTGATCACCTTGCGCGTCATGGTGATGCGCTCGGGAGGCGGTTTCGGCGACTCGCGCACCGGCAGGACGATGTTCGCGGTGTCCTGGATCTCAGGGCGGTCGGGGAACAGCGATGCGATGTGGCCGTCGGGTCCGACGCCCAGGAACGAGACGTCGAAAGTCGGCCACGGCTGCTCGGCCGAGGCGGGGAAGCGGGCCAGTTCGGCCGCGTACCGGCGGGCCGCTTCATCGAGCCCGAATCCGTCGTCGCTCGCCGGCCCCGCGTGGATGTTCTCCGGCGGAAGGTCGAGGCGATCCAGCAGTGCGGCACGCGCCTGTCGCTCGTTCCGATCGTCCGACGCGCGCGGAACGAAGCGTTCGTCGCTCCACCAGAAGTGCACGCGTGACCAGTTGAGTTCTGCGCCCACCGGGTGGTCGGCGACAGCGCGGAGGACAGCCGATCCCATCCCGCCGCCGGTGAGCGAGACATGGGCCGTCTTGCCCGCCGACAGTCGCCTCACCAGGCGGCCCACGAATCGCGCGGCGACCTCGGCGGCGAGCGCTTCAGGGTCGGGGCGGATCACCACCCGCTTCTCGACCCATCCTTCGTCAGCCATCGGTCTCCGTCGTCGCCGGCTCCAGCAGTTCCCACCCGCGGGTGATCACTCGACCATACAGGTCATCCGGGTCGAGGCTCCGCAGCTCCTCGGCGAGGCACTCGCGCAGCGATCGACGCGGGAATGCGAGATCGTGCACCGGCTGGCCGGGCTGGGTGAGCACGGCGATGCCGGTTTTCGGGCGCTCGAGCACGGTGTCGCCGCTGGGACGGGTGAGTCGAACGGACTTGATGCCGCCGCCCCATTCCTCCGAGTCCAGATAGTGGTACTCGACGGGGACATCCAGCTTCAGCCTCAGCCATGCCGCCAGCAGTGCGGTCGAGGGCGAGTCTGCGGCTCCGCGCACTTCGACGGCGGTGACGGGCTCGTAGGGTGGCTGGTCGAGCACGGCCGCGAGCTGCTCGCGCCAGTGCGTGATCCTCGTCCACGCGAAGTCGGTGTCGCCGGGAGCGTAATGGTCGCCGAGCTGACCGACCCACGCGGCGGGATCGGGTTTGGTGGAGGCATCCGTGATGCGCCGCTGCGCGATCCGGCCTATGGGCGACTGCGACGGCACCGCGGGAGTGTCGGCCGGCCACCATGCCACGACGGGCGCGTCCGGAAGCAGCAGACCGGTGATGAGGCTCTCGCGGTTGGATCCGGCGGCTCCCTGGGGGCGCAGGACCACGACCTCGCTGGCCCCGGCGTCGCCACCGACGCGGATCTCGGCATCCAGACGCGCCTCGGTGTCGAGGTCTTCGTCGCCGGCCATCAGCACGATGACACGCATCGGATGCTCGCGCGACGCGTCGTTGGCAGCCTCGATGACCTCCTCTTCGGCGCCGTGCCGGGTCGCGATGATGAGCGTCAGGACGCGTCCGAGGGCGACAGCGCCGCCCTCTTCTCGCACGTTCACGAGCGCGCGCGAGATCTTGCTGACGGTGGTGTCGGGCAGTTCGATGATCACGGGCGCCTCCAGCTGCGGCCGTCGCGGGTCAGGAGCTCGTCGGCGGATGCCGGACCCCACGACCCGGGTGAGTACTGCTCGAGGGGTCCGCTCTGCTCGGCCCAGAACTTCTCGATCGGGTCGAGGATCTTCCAGCTGAGCTCGACCTCCTCGTGGCGGGGGAAGAGGGGCGGATCGCCGAGGAGCACGTCGAGGATGAGTCTCTCGTATGCTTCGGGGCTGGCCTCGGTGAAGGCGTGCCCGTACCCGAAGTCCATCGTGACGTCGCGCACCTGGGTGCCGGCTCCGGGCACTTTCGAGCCGAAGCGGATCGTGACCCCCTCGTCGGGCTGCACGCGGATGACGAGGGCGTTCTGACCGAGTCCCGAGGTCTGCCCCCGTGAGAAGAGCATCTCGGGCGCCCGCTTGAACACGACCGCGATCTCGGTCACCCGTCGGCCCAGGCGCTTGCCGGTGCGCAGATAGAACGGCACGCCGGCCCAGCGCCGCGTGTTGATCTCGAGCGTGATGGCGGCGTAGGTCTCGGTCGTGGACTGCGGGTCCATGCCGTCTTCCTCGAGGAATCCGGTCACCTTCTCGCCGCCCTGCCAGCCTCCTGCGTATTGACCGCGGGCGGTGGCCCGACCGAGGTCTGCGGGCAGCGTGACCGCGGCGAGGACCTTCTCCTTCTCGGCTCGCAGATGCGCGGCGTCGAACGAGATCGGCTCCTCCATGGCTGTGAGCGCGAACAGCTGCAGCAGGTGGTTCTGGATCACATCGCGTGCTGCGCCGATGCCGTCGTAGTAGCCGGCTCGACCGCCCACACCGATGTCTTCGGCCATCGTGATCTGCACATGGTCGACGTAGTTGCGGTTCCAGATCGGCTCGTAGAGCTCGTTCGCGAAGCGCAGCGCGAGGATGTTCTGCACCGTCTCTTTGCCGAGGTAATGGTCGATGCGGAAGATCGAGTCGGCCGGGAACGCGCTGCGCAGGGCGTCGTTGAGCGACCGCGCCGAGGCGAGATCGTGGCCGAACGGCTTCTCGATCACGACGCGGCGCCAGCGCTCGGGCTGGTCGGCGGTGTCGTCGACGAGACCAGAGGCCTTCAGCTGCTCGGCGACGAGGGGGAAGTCCTTCGGCGGAATCGACAGATAGAAGGCGTGGTTGCCCATCGTGCCGCGCTCGACGTCGAGCTTCTCGACCGTCTCGCGAAGGCGACGGAAGGCATCCGCGTCGCCGAACTCTCCCGAGACGAAGCGGATGCCCTGCAGCAGCTGCTCCCACGTCTCCTGCCGGAACTCGGTCCGTGCGTGCTCGCGCACCGCGTCATGGACGACCTGCGCGAAGTCCTGATCCTCCCAGTCGCGGCGGGCGAAGCCGACGAGGGCGAACCCGGGCGGCAGCAGCCCGCGGTTGGCGAGGTCGTAGACCGCGGGCATCAGCTTCTTGCGCGACAGGTCGCCGGTCACGCCGAAGATGACGAGGGCGCTCGGGCCGGCGATCCGGTTGAGCCTGTGGTCGTCGGGGTCGCGCAGCGGGTTGACCCCGCGTGCGATCTCGACGCCGAAGGGCGTGCTCGATTCTGTTTCCACACTCATGAGGGGGCGGATGCTCCTATTGGGCGGCTTCGAAGAGGGACAGCACGTCGGCGCGCGCGTCGGTGAGGGTCAAGGTGACGACGGGCCGGCCATGCGCGGCGAGCACCGACGCGTCCCCGGCTGCCTGGGCACGGATGAGCGTGCCGAACGTGAACGGCCGCCCGGGGATCTCGAGGTCCACGTCCGTGTCCTCGACGATCTGCAGGAAGACGCCGACAGCGGGGCCGCCCTTGTGGTACTGACCTGTGGAGTGCAGAAAACGAGGACCCCAGCCGAACGTGGTGGGGCGGCCCGAGTCGGCGGCGACGAGTTCTCGCAGACCGGCGAGCTGGGGGAGGGCGAGACGGTCCACGTAGGCCTGGATGGCGACGTATCCGCCGTCCGGAATACGACTCCACAGCGCGTCGAGCACCCCGGCCACCGAGCGCGACTCGGCGAGCGACGGATCCGAGACGCGCACCTGCACGCCGTCGGCGTCGAAAGCGGCGGGCACCGGCTCGGGCGATGCCTCGAGCAGACCGCGCGTGGCCTGTTTGGCCGACTCGACGTCGGGCTGGTCGAAGGGGTTGATCCCCAACATCCGACCGGCGATCGCGGTGGCGTACTCCCACACCACGAACTGAGCGCCGAGGGAGCCGCTCACCAGCACCTCGCCGGCGTGATGCTCGAACAGGTGGAACTCGTTGGCCTCATCCACCAGCCGCACGATCTGGAGATCGGCGGGCTTCGTCTCGAGCTCGGGTGAGACCGGCAGCAGCACGACGGGCAGGATGCCGGTGCCGTCCTTGCCGGTCGACTCCGCGATCAGCTGCTCGATCCAGTCGGGCAGTCCCACGATGTGGGTGCCGTCGGTGACCAGTCCGAGCTTGTCGCGACGCGGGTCGCCGCCGGCGATCGCCGCGGCCAACACGAGCGCGGGGTTCTCGGGAGTGTCGACGGCGACTTCCAGAAGCGTGGCATCCGCTTCGTCGAGCAGCTCGCCGATGTCGGCGCCGGCGAGTCCGGCGGGCACCAGGCCGAACGCCGTGAGCGCCGAGTAGCGACCGCCGACCGTGGGATCGGCGGTGAACACCCGGTATCCGGCTTCGCGGGCCGATGCCTCCAGCGGCGAACCCGGGTCGGTCACGACCACGATGCGCTCGGCGGGGTCGATGCCGACGTCGCGGAAGGCCGCCTCGAAGGCTCGACGGGCCGCATCCGTCTCGACCGTCGAACCCGACTTCGACGACACGACCAGCGCCGTGCGCTCGAGACCGCCGGCCTCGGGATCGCCGTCGATTGCGGCGAGCACCTGGCCGGGAGCGGTCGAGTCGAGCACGACCAACGGCACACCGGCTGTCTGTGCGATCACCTCGGGCGCGAGCGAAGAACCGCCCATGCCCGCGAGCACGACCCGCGTCACGCCCCGCTCGGTGAGCTGGGCGCGCAACTGCTCGACCTCGGCGACGAGCGGACGCGACACGCTGACCGCCTGCACCCATCCGAGCCGGCGCGCAGCCTCGTCTTCGGCGGCGGGTCCCCACAGGCTCGGGTCCGCGGCGGTGATGCCGGATGCCACCAGGTCGGCGACCAGGCCCGGAAGAGTCTCGTGGACGACTGACTTGACGTGGCCGGTGAGGTGCAGGTCGAAGCTCATCGAGGAGCCTCGTCCAGCGCGGTGCGGACGGTGTCCTGCAGCTCGTGCCACGAGACGATGAACTTGTCGACGCCTTCGTCCTCGAGCAGCTGGGTGACGTCGGCGAAGTCGATGCCGGCGTCGGCGAGGCGGTCGAACACGGCGTGCGCGTCGGCGTAGTTGCCGGTGACGGTGTCGCCGGTGACGTCGCCGTGGTCGAACGTGGCGTCGAGCGTCTTCTCGGGCATGGTGTTGACGGTGCCGGGCGCGACCAGTTCGGTGACGTACATCGTGTCGGGGTAGGCGGGGTCCTTCACACCGGTCGAGGCCCACAGCGGCCGCTGCACGGTCGCGCCGGCGGTGACGAGAGACCTCGCGCGCTCGTCGGCGAACTTCTGCTCGAACAGCTCGTACGCGAGGCGCGCGTTGGCGATCCCGGCTTTGCCCTTGAGGTCCGCGGCGGCGTCCGAGCCCCCGAGACGCTTGTCGACTTCGGAGTCGACGCGTGAGACGAAGAACGACGCGACGGACTGGATGCCGCTGATGTCGACGCCGGCCGCCTGGGCCTTCTCGACGCCGGCGAGATATGCGTCGATGACCTCGCCGTACCGCTCGAGGCTGAAGATGAGGGTCACGTTCACGCTGATCCCGACGCCGATGACCTCGGTGATGGCGGGAAGGCCGGCCTTGGTGGCGGGGATCTTGATGAGCACGTTGGGGCGGTCGACGCGCTCCCACAGCTTGTGGGCTTCGGCGATGGTCGCATCGGTGTCGTGGGCGAGGTCGGGGGAGACCTCGATCGACACGCGCCCGTCCACACCGTTCGTCGCGTCGAACACGGGACGCAGCACATCCGCGGCGGCGCGCACGTCGTCGGTGGTGATCTCGAAGATCGCCCGGTCGACGTCGGCGCCGTCGGCGGCGAGGGCACCCACCTGGGTGAGGTAGGACTCTCCCTGCGAGAGGGCGCCGGCGAAGATCGTGGGGTTGGTGGTCACTCCGCTGATGTTGCGGGTGACGACGAGATCGGCCAGGTTGCCGGTCATGATGCGCTGACGCGAGAGGTCGTCCAGCCAGATGCTCACGCCCTCCTCGACCAGGCGTGCGGTGGGGGTGGTCATGCGTTCTCCTCGAGGGTCTCGCGGGCCGCCTGGACGACGGCGTCGGCGGTGATGCCGAACTTCTCAAACAGGGTCTTGTAATCGGCCGACGCGCCGAAGTGGTCGATGCCGACGGTGCGGCCGCGGTCTCCGACGACGCCCCGCCACAGCCCGGTGGCGGCGGCTTCGACCGATACGCGGGCGGTAACGGCAGCGGGCAGCACGCTCTCGCGATAGCTGTCGTCCTGCTCGGCGAACCATTCGAGCGACGGGGCGGACACCACGCGCGCACCGATGCCGTCGGCGGCGAGCGCATCACGGGCGGCGAGGGCGAGCTGCACCTCGGAGCCGGTGGCGATGAGGATCACGTCGGGCGTGCCGCCGGCGGCCTCGGCGAGGACGTACGCACCACGTGCCGTGCCGGCGGCGGAGGCGAGCGTGTCACCGGATGCCTCGCCGTCGCCGCGCTCGAACACGGGCAGGTTCTGCCGGGTCAGCGCGATGCCGACCGGGCCGCCGCGGCGGCGGAGGATCTCGAGCCACGCATGCGCGGTCTCGTTCGCGTCGCCGGGACGCACCACCGTCATGTTGGGGATCAGCCGCAGACTGGGCAGCTGCTCGATCGGCTGGTGGGTGGGGCCGTCTTCACCGAGCGCGACGCTGTCATGGGTCCACACGTAGATCGAGGGGATGTCCATGAGCGCCGCCAGCCGGACGGCGGGGCGCATGTAGTCGCTGAAGATCAGGAACGTGCCGCCGAACGCGCGGGTGGGGCCGTGCAGCACGATGCCGTTGATGATCGCGCCCATCGCGTGCTCGCGGATGCCGAAGTGCAGCACCCGGCCGTACGGATCGCCCGACCATTCATGGGTGGACCACTCGGTGGGGATGAAGCTCTTCGCGTCCTTGATGGTCGTCAGGTTCGACTCGGCCAGATCCGCCGACCCGCCCCACAGCTCGGGAAGCTGCGCGGCGAGGGCGTTGATGACCTTCCCCGACGCGGCGCGGGTCGACACCTCGGCGCCCGCTTCGAACACCGGCAGCGCGTCGGCGAGGTCGCCCGGCAGCTCGTGGGCGCTCACGCGGTCCCACAGCGCCTTGCGCTCCGGGTTCGCCGCCGCCCAGGCATCGAACCGCTCCTGCCATTGCGCGCGCGCGGCCGCACCCCGCTCACGCAGGCCACGGGTGTGCTCGAGCACGCCGTCGGGCACCACGAACGTCTCGTCCGGATCCCAGCCGAGCACCTCCTTCGTCGCGCGCAGCTCGTCGGCGCCGAGCTTGGATCCGTGGATCGCGCCCGTGTTCTGCTTGTGGGGTGCGGGCCATCCGATGATCGTCTTGAGGATGATGATCGACGGCTTCGAGGTCTCGGCGGTCGCCGCGTCGACCGCGGCGTGCAGTTCGGCGACATCCTCGACGTACTCGCCGGACTTCTTCCAGTCCACCGTCTGCACGTGCCAGCCGTACGCCTCGTAGCGCTGGGCGACGTCTTCCGTGAACGCCACATCGGTGTCGTCCTCGATCGAGATCTGGTTCGCGTCGTAGATCACGACGAGGTTGCCCAGCTCCTGATGGCCGGCCAGGCTCGACGCCTCGCTCGTGATGCCCTCCTGCAGGTCGCCGTCGGAGGCGATCACGAAGATGCGGTGGTCGAACGGCGATTCGCCCGGCGCGGCATCCGGATCGAACAGACCGCGCTCGTACCGCGCCGCATAGGCGAAGCCGACCGACGAGGCGAGCCCCTGACCGAGCGGGCCGGTCGTGATCTCCACGCCGTCGGTGTGCCCGTACTCCGGGTGCCCGGGGGTCAGCGAGCCCCACGTGCGCAGCGACTTCAGATCCTCCAGTTCGAGGCCGAACCCACCCAGATACAGCTGGATGTACTGCGTCAGCGACGAGTGCCCCGCCGACAGGATGAACCGGTCACGGCCCGGCCAGTGCACATCGCTCGGGTCGTGACGCATCACCTTCTGGTACAGCAGGTACGCCGCCGGCGCCAGGCTCATCGCGGTGCCCGGGTGGCCGTTGCCCACCTTCTCGACCGCATCCGCAGCGAGCACGCGGACAGTGTCCACTGCGCGCCGATCGATCTCATCCCAACGCAGTTCCGACACCGGACCGCCTTCCGTCTCAGGGGAGCGCCCGACGATTTCGCACGGACCGCGACACAGGCAGCCGGCGCTGGGCGCGCGTGATTTCAGCATAGCGAAGGGCCACCCGCCCGAGGGGGGCCTTGCGCGTGCCATGTCATAGACTGAACACGACTTCTTGGGAATGCGGGGGCGATGGACATCACGACGACGTCGGCGATCGGCGCACCCGCCGCCCGGCAATCGTTCGGTCGCACCGTCCGCGCCTACATCGCGCTGACGAAGCCGCGCGTGCTCGAGCTGCTGCTGGTGACCACGGTGCCGGTGATGATCCTGGCGCAGGGCGGGTTCCCCAGCCTCTGGCTCGTGCTGGCCACCGTGATCGGCGGATCGATGAGCGCCGGCTCGGCGGCCGCGTTCAACATGTACCTCGATCGCGACATCGATGCGCACATGCAGCGCACCGAGAACCGCCCGCTCGTGACGGGCGAGGTCTCGCCGCGGGGCGCTCTGATCTTCGCGTGGACGCTCGCGGTCGTCTCGACCGTGTGGCTGTGGCTCACGACCAATTGGCTGGCGGCGGTGCTGTCGGCCGGGGCGATCTTCTTCTACGTCGTGATCTACACGATGATCCTCAAGCGCCGCACCGAGCAGAACATCGTGTGGGGCGGCATCGCAGGCTGCTTCCCGGTCCTCATCGGCTGGACGGCCGTGACCGGCTCGCTCGCGTGGCCGCCGGTGATCCTGTTCACGCTCGTTTTCCTGTGGACCCCGCCGCACTACTGGCCGCTGTCGATGAAGTACCGCGAGCAGTACGGCCGCGTCGAGGTGCCGATGCTGGGTGCGACCCGCAACGGCTCGCAGGTCGGCCTGCAGGTCATCCTCTACGCGTGGGCCACCGTCGCGTGTTCGCTGCTGCTCGTTCCGGTCGCCGGCATGGGGCTGGTCTACACGGTGTCGGCGCTCGTCTTCGGCGGCTGGTTCATCTACGAGTCGCACCGCCTGTACAACCGGGCGGTGCGCGGCACCGAACCGCGGCCGATGCGCGTGTTCCACGCATCCATCACGTACCTGACGCTGCTGTTCGTGGCGATCGCCGTCGACCCGCTCCTGCCGTTCTGACCCGTTCCCGCTGCGCCGTCGGCTCCGCCGCTAGACGGATGCCACGCCGACGGCGGCCCGCACGGGCGCGCGCACCGGCGCGGTGAGGTGCATGAGGACGGCGGTCATCGCCGCGACCAGCATGACCGCCAGCACCATGTGGATGTTGACGAGGACGATCGGAAGGCCGGCCCGGGCCTGCCAGAGGCCCACCACGATCTGCAGCACTTCGGCGCCGAGAAGCAGCCCCGTCCACTGCGGCAGACGTGCCGGCATCCGGAACGACGCGGCGAAGAGCACCACGGTCAGTGCGAACAGCGCGTAGGCGGGCCACGCGTGCAGGTGCTGCATCATCTCGGGGTTCAGCCCGTTGCGCGCGGCGCCGCCGTCACCGGCGTGCGGACCGGAACCGGTCACGAGGATGCCCACGACCACCGTGACCACCACCAGCACGGCCGTGGCGTACGCCGTCGCCGCGAACCAGCGGGGGACCAGCGGGGTTCGCGGGCCGGGCTCGCTGTACACGCGCACGACGAGGGCCGTCGCGAGCGCGACGAGGACCACCGAGGCGAAGTAGTGCAGCCCGACGACGTAGGGGTTGAGGTTGGTGAGCACGGTGATGCCGCCGATGATCGCCTGCAGCGGCACGTACAGGCCGATCACGAGCGCCAGCCAGAACAGGTCGCGGCGCTCGCGGCGCATCCGCACGACGAACAGGAACGTGACGATCGCCACCGCGACGAGCACGAACGTCAGCAGCCGGTTGCCGAACTCGATCACCCCGTGGATGCCCATCTCGGGCGTGGCGACGAACGAATCCTCGGTGCACTGCGGCCAGGTCGGGCAGCCGAGCCCCGAGCCGGTGAGGCGCACCAGGCCCCCCGTGCCCACGATGCCGATCTGCACGACGAGGGTCGCCCATGCCGCCGCGACGACTCGGCGATCGACCCGGCCGGGCAGCCATTCCCATACTCGGCGAAGCCCGGTGGGGGCGCTCCGGACGGGGGTGTCTGCGGACATGGCGGATCGGTCTCCTGATGGGTGCCGCGCGCCCCGGCCGCGGTACGCGGGTGAGCCGTGTGGGGGCGGAACCTGTAGAATCGTAGGGTCGGATGCGGGGGCCCTGGGCACCGCGCACGATTGACAGTCTAGGCGCGAAGGTCGGCGCCGAACGAAGAGGACCCACCAGCGGCATCTCCCTCCGGTAACTCCACCGGAGGAGCATGAATGCCGGAGCGGATGACACCGTCGGGTCCGGAGGAGGAAGTGACCATGTCCGATGTGCTCATCGACCGTCCGGAGCTCGAAGGGCTCGGTGTCTACGAGTTCGGCTGGCACGATCCCGACGCCGCCGGTGCCAGTGCGCGCCGCGGTCTGAGTGAAGCGGTCGTCCGCGACATCTCCGCGCTCAAGGCCGAACCCGAATGGATGCTGAAGACGCGGCTCAAGGGCCACCAGCTGTTCGGCCGCAAGCCGATGCCGACGTGGGGGGCCGACCTCAGCGCCATCGACTTCGACAACATCAAGTACTTCGTGCGCTCCACCGAGAAGCAGGCGCAGTCGTGGGAGGACCTCCCCGAAGACATCAAGAACACGTATGAGCGGTTGGGCATCCCCGAGGCCGAGCGTGCGCGCCTGGTCGCCGGCGTCGCCGCGCAGTACGAGTCCGAGGTCGTCTACCACCAGATCCAGGAAGAGCTCGAAGCGCAGGGCGTGATCTTCATGGACACCGACACCGCGCTGCGTGAGCACCCCGAGTTCTTCGAGGAGTACTTCGGCACCGTCATCCCCGCAGGCGACAACAAGTTCGCCGCGCTCAACACGGCCGTGTGGTCGGGCGGCTCCTTCGTGTACGTGCCGCCCGGCGTGCACGTCGAGATCCCGCTGCAGGCCTACTTCCGCATCAACACCGAGAACATGGGCCAGTTCGAGCGGACGCTGATCATCGCCGACGAGGGCTCCTACGTCCACTACATCGAAGGCTGCACCGCCCCGATCTACAAGAGCGACTCGCTGCACTCCGCCGTGGTGGAGATCATCGTCAAGAAGAACGCCCGGGTGCGGTACACGACGATCCAGAACTGGTCCAACAACGTCTACAACCTGGTGACCAAGCGTGCGATCGCGCACGAGGGGGCCACCATGGAGTGGGTCGACGGCAACATCGGCTCCAAGGTGACGATGAAGTACCCCTCGATCTTCCTCGTGGGGGAGCGGGCCAAGGGCGAGACGCTCTCGGTCGCGTTCGCCGGGCCCGGACAGCACCAGGACGCGGGCGCCAAGATGATCCACATGGCGCCGTACACCCAGTCGTCGATCGTCTCGAAGTCGATCGCGCGCGGCGGCGGGCGCGCCGGCTACCGCGGCGAGGTGAGGGTGGATGCCAACGCCCACCACTCCGCGAACACGGTGCGCTGCGACGCGCTGCTGGTCGACACGATCTCGAGGTCCGACACCTACCCGGCCATCGACATCCGTGTCGACGACGTGCAGCTGGGCCACGAGGCGACGGTCTCGAAGGTCAGCGAGGAGCAGCTGTTCTATCTGCAGTCCCGCGGCATGGCCGAGGACGAGGCGATGGCGATGATCGTGCGCGGCTTCATCGAGCCGATCGCGCGCGAGCTGCCCATGGAATACGCGATGGAACTCAACAAGCTCATCGAGATGGGCATGGAAGGATCGGTCGGCTAGATGACGACCACGACGCAGGCACCCGCGACGGTGCCGGGTTCTCGGCCGCACTCCGACGGGGCAGGTGCCTTCGTGCCGGTGCAGACGCGCTCGGATCGTCCGCGGTCGTACGACCCCGCCGACTTCGGGGCGCCGACCGGTCGCGAGGTCAATTGGAAGCACACCCCGATCGACCGCATCCGGCCGGTCTTCGACGACGTCGACACCGAGACCGGTGACGATCTCGGCGTCCGCTACGACGTCGACGAGATCGCCGATCACCTCGTCGAGTCCACCGGCCACGAGGCGGCCGTGCGCGGCGAGGTGTTCGAACCCGAGGACGTGGCCGGCGCGATCGCGTGGAAGCGCTGTGCGAACGCCCTCCACGTGCGGATCGCCGCCGACGAAGAGCGCGACGACCCGATCGTCGTGCCGATCATCGGACAGGGGGCCGATCGCCACGCGAACGCCCACGTCATCGTCGAGGCGCTGCCCCACTCGCAGGCGACGGTCATCCTCGACCACAGCGGCTCGGCCGCGTACGCGCAGAACGTCGAGATCGTCGTGCGCGACGGCGCCCGCCTCACCGTGGTCTCGCTTCAGCGGTGGGACGACGACGCCGTCCACGTCGCCGCCCATCAGGCCCGCGTCGACCGGGATGCCTCGCTCACGCACTTCGTGGTGACCTTCGGCGGCTCGGTCGTGCGGGTGAACCCGTCCGTCGAGCTGGCGGGAGCCGGTTCGCAGGGTCGGATGTACGGACTGACGTTCGCCGATTCGGGGCAGCACTTCGAGAGCCAGGTGTACGTGCACCACAAGGGACCGCACACGACCGCGGACGTGCTCTACAAGGGCGCGCTGCAGGGTGAGAGCGCCCGCAGCGTGTGGATCGGCGATGTGCTGATCGGATCGGATGCCGTCGGCACCGATTCGTACGAGGCCAACCGCAACCTGGTGCTCACCGACGGCGCGCGCGCCGATTCGATCCCGAACCTCGAGATCGAGACCGGCGACATCATCGGGGCCGGCCACGCCAGTGCCACCGGCCGCTTCGACGATGAGCAGCTGTTCTACCTGCAGGCCCGCGGCATCGCCGAAGACGAGGCGCGCCGCCTGGTCGTGCTGGGCTTCCTCACCGAGATCGTGCAGCGCATCGGCGTTCCCGAGCTCGAGGCGCAGCTGATCGACGCCATCGAGCGGGAGCTGGCCGCGGGGGCCGCGGCATGACCGCGACCCGAGTCTGCGCGCTGAGCGACCTCGAACAGGACACCGCCCTGCGCGTCGAGGTGGACGGCGTCGCGATCGCGGTCGTGCTCGACGGCGACGGCGAGGTGCACGCGATCGGCGACACGTGCACTCACGGCGACATCTCGCTCGCCGAGGGTTTCGTCGACGGTGACACGCTGGAGTGCTGGGCCCACGGCTCGGCGTTCTCGCTGCGCACCGGCCAACCCCTCAATCTCCCCGCCTACGAGCCCGTCCCCGTATTCGCTGTGACGATCGACGGCGACGACGTGCTCATCGACCCGAACCTGAAGAAGGAAGTCTGAATGTCTGTTCTCGAGATCCGCGACCTCTACGTGACGGTCGAGACGGATGCCGGAACCACCCCCATCCTCAACGGCGTCACGCTCACGATCACGACGGGCCAGACCCACGCGATCATGGGCCCCAACGGCTCGGGCAAGTCCACGCTCGCGTACACGATCGCCGGTCACCCCAAGTACACGGTGACCAGCGGCTCGATCACGCTCGATGGCGAGGACGTCCTGGAGATGTCGGTCGACGAGCGCGCACGCGCCGGTCTGTTCCTCGCGATGCAGTACCCCGTCGAGATCCCGGGCGTCACGGTGACCAACTTCCTGCGCACGGCCAAGACGGCGCTCGACGGCGAGGCTCCGGCGATCCGCACCTGGATGAAGGACGTCCGCGAATCGATGAAGAACCTGCGCATGGACCCGAAGTTCGCGCAGCGCAACGTCAACGAGGGTTTCTCGGGCGGTGAGAAGAAGCGTCACGAGATCCTGCAGCTCGAGCTCCTCGAACCGCGCATCGCCGTGCTCGACGAGACCGACTCCGGGCTCGATGTGGATGCGCTCAAGGTCGTGTCCGAGGGGGTCAACCGTGCCAAGGAGAAGACGGGTCTCGGTGTGCTGCTCATCACCCACTACACGCGCATCCTGCGGTACATCCACCCCGACTTCGTCCACGTCATGATCGGCGGTCGCATCGTCGAGGAGGGCGGCCCCGAACTCGCCGATCGCCTCGAGGACGAAGGCTACGATCGCTATCTCGAGCCGATGGCCGAGACGGCAGCCGATATGGACGCGTAGAATCGTTACATGACCGTGACGCTCAGCCCGGACAAGTACGACGAGGTCACCGAGGCGCTCAAGGACGTGATGGATCCCGAGCTCGGGATCAACGTCGTCGACCTCGGTCTCATCTACGACCTGGCCTGGGACGACGAGAACGACGCACTCATCATCCACATGACCCTCACCTCGGCCGGCTGTCCGCTGACCGATGTGCTCGAGGAGCAGACCGCGCAGGCGCTGGACGAGGTCGTCGATCGGTTCCGCATCAACTGGGTTTGGATGCCGCCATGGGGTCCGGAGCGGATCACCGATGACGGTCGCGACATGATGCGGGCGCTCGGCTTCGCGATCTGACGCGACGCGGGTGCGGATCGCGCAGCCGCCGCGGGCGGCGTATCGGGATCACGCACGGATAGGCTCTGTCGGGTGAGCGTCACCCCGTTGGAAGCCCTGCCCATCGATGAGTTGCGCACGCGCACCAGCGTGAAGTGGCGGCAGTACCCGGAGGACGTCCTGCCGCTCTTCGTCGCCGAGACGGACTTCCCGCTCGCCCCCCGGATCCGTGAGAAGGTCATCCACGCGATCGAACGTGGCGACACCGGCTATTCGACCAACGATCCGGGCGTCGCCGGCGCATACGCCGCGTTCGCGCAACGCCGATTCGGCTGGGAACTGGATCCGGGCCGGGTGCGCACGACGGGCGACGTCATCATGGGGGTCGTCGAACTGCTGCGGCGGCTGACCGAGCCCGGAGACCGGGTCATCGTGACTCCGCCGGTCTACCCGCCGTTCTTCGCCGCGATCGCCGAAGCCGGCGCCGTGGCCGAGCGCGTACCGCTCGTCGACACCGGCGAGGGCTGGGAGCTCGATCTGGCCGGCATCGAAGCCGCTCTCGCGCAGGGCGCACGCGCGGTGCTGCTGTGCAACCCGCACAACCCGACCGGCACGGTGCACTCGCGAGAGTCGCTCGCCGCGTTGGCCGACCTCGCCGCGGGCTTCGGCGCGGCCGTCGTCAGCGACGAGATCCACTCGGCGCTGACCCAGCCCGACGTCGCGTTCACGCCGTTCCTGGATGCCTCGGCCGCGGCGGCGCGCGTCGGGTATGCGGTCACCAGCGCGAGCAAGGCGTTCAACCTCGCCGGCCTCAAGTGCGCGTTCATGATCACCGCCGGCGACGACACTGCGGCCCTCGTGCGCGGATTGCCCGATGAGGTGCAGTGGCGAACGAGTCATATCGGCGCGATCGCCGGGGTTGCGGCCTTCCATCCCGACAGCGACGCGTGGCTCGACGCCGAACTCGCCGCTCTCGACGAGAACCGCCGCCTGCTGGCATCCGAGTTGGCCCGCCACCTGCCGAAGGCCGGGTATCGGGTTCCCGACGCCGGATTCCTCGGCTGGGTCGACTTGACGGCGTACGGCTGGGGAGACGATCCGGCCGCGACGATTCTGCGACGCGCGCGCGTCGCGCTGCACCACGGCCCGATGTTCGGCGACGAAGGCCGCGGGCATGTGCGCATCAACTTCGGCTGCGCGCCCGCCGTGCTCCGCCAGGCCGTCGAGCGCATCGGCGCGCTCGTCTCGTGACCGCGGGCTCCGCGCCCCCGACCAGCGTCTGGCGGGGGCCGTATCTGTGGGTGACGGTCGGCGCGGTGGCGATGATCTTCCTCGCCGCCACCCAGGCCCTGGCCGTGACCACCGTGATGCCGGTCGTCAGCGCCGACCTCGACGGCGGCGCACTGTACGCCGTGGCGTTCGCGGCCACGCTCGCGACCAGCGTCGTGGGCATGGTCGCCGCCGGGGCGTGGTGCGACCGCGGCGGCGTGCTCGCACCGCTGACCACGTCGGTCGCGCTGTTCGTGATCGGACTCGTCCTCGCGGGTGTCGCCACCTCCATGGAGGTGCTCGTGGTCGGTCGTCTCATCCAGGGGTTGGGCACGGGGGGCCAGACCGTGGCACTGTACGTGGTCGTCGCCCGCTTCTACCCGCCCGCCATGCACGGCCGCGTGTTCGCGGCGTTCTCGGCGGCGTGGGTCGTCCCGTCGCTGATCGGCCCGGTCCTCGCGGGCGCGGTGGCGGAGTTCCTGCACTGGCGATGGGTGTTCCTGGGTGTCGCGGCGCTCACCCTCGCGGCCTTCACGGCGGTGGTGCTGCGGCTGCACGGCCTTCCGCTGGGCACCGACGATCCGTCTCGTGCGCGGATCGGACTGCGTCTGTCGCTCGCCGTCGCGGTCGCGGCCGGGGCGCTCGCCCTCAGCCTGGCGGGCGAGCTGGGAGCCTACGCCCTCATCGCGGTCGCCGTCTCCGTCGCGGTGATCATCCTCGCCATCCGGCCGCTGCTGCCCGCCCGGACGCTGCGCTCCGGGCGCGGCCTGCCGAGCGTGGTGCTCATGCGCGGTCTGATCGCGGCCGCTCTGTTCGGCGGCGAGATCTACGTGCCGTACCTGCTGATCGACGAGTTCGCCTTCTCACCGACGTGGGCGGGGCTGGGGCTGACGGCCGCCGCCATCATGTGGGCGGTCGCGGCGGACGTATCGGGGCGATTCGGAGACCGGCTCGGCAACACGCGGATCGCCGTCTTCGGTGTCGCCCAGCTGGCGGCGGCGACGGCAGCCGTCGGCGCCACGGCGCTGTGGCATCTGTCCCCGACGGTCCTCGTGGTCGGCTGGGCGCTCGCCGGCGGTGGGATGGGTCTCATGTACCCCCGGCTGACCGTGCTCACCCTCGCGTACTCCACGCCGCACAATCAGGGGTTCAACTCGTCTGCTCTCTCGATCTCGGACGCGCTCGGATCGGCTGTCTCGATCGCCGTCCTGGGCCTGGTCTTCACCGCGCTCGGCGGGGGACAGGCGGCGTTCTCGGCGGTCTTCGCGATCACGACCGTCGTCGCGCTGGTCGCCCTGGTGCCGGGCATGCGGCTCGGCCACGCCCGGGAGGCGATCTGAGCGTCGGCGGTGATTTGAGGATGTTGGAAGGTAAGGCTAGCCTTACCCGGTGAGCTCTTCGACCCCCACACTCGTGCGCCCGGCCTACCGTCCCTACCTCGCACGCGTCAGCGCGGTCCGTCGGCTCGCTCCGCACTTCGTCCGGGTGAGCCTCACCGGTCCCGACCTCGACGTCTTCGGCACGGCCGGCCTCGATCAGCGGGTCAAGCTCATCCTTCCCGGACCCGACGGCACGATCAGCGACTTCGGCCAGGCCGATCCCGATGTCGTCGACGACGGCAGCTGGTACGAACGCTGGCGCGGGCTTGCCGACGACCGTCGCAATCCGCTGCGCACGTACACCGTCCGCCGCATCGACGCCGACGCCCGCATCCTCGACATCGACTTCGTCCTGCACCACGACGCCGGACCGGCGGGCGCGTGGGCCGCAGCAGCCGCAGTCGGCGACCAGCTCGTCGTCGTCGGGCCGGACGAACGCAGCGAGCAATCTCGGATCGGGTTGGACTGGCATCCCGGCACCGCCCGTCGTGTGCTGCTCGCCGGCGATGAGACGGCCGCTCCGGCGATCGCATCCATTCTGGAGTCGCTCGACGATACCTGGCATGCCGATGCCCTCATCGAGGTGCCGACCGCGGATGATCGCCTGCCCGTCGCGGTACCGCCGCACGTGCGCGTGACCTGGCTGGCGCGGGATGCCGCGGCCCACGGTCGCGCACTCACCGAGGCCGTCGCCGGCTGGACCGCCGATCACCGAGACATCCTGAGCCGCGCGGCGGCGCCGCGCACGCAGCCCCTTGCGGACCTGGACGTCGACCGGGACCTGCTGTGGGACAGCCCCGACGAGGGCGACGGCGAGTTCTATGCGTGGATCGCCGGAGAGGCTGCGACGGTGAAGGGCCTTCGCCGTCATCTCGTGCAGGAGTGCGGTGTGGATCGTCGCCGCGTCGCCTTCATGGGGTATTGGCGGCTCGGGCAGTCCGAACGCCAGTGAGCGAGGCCGTCGTCGCGGCGCCGACCCGTGGGGTGCGCGGCGCCGCGCTCGTGATCGCGGCCCTCGCCGTCCTCGTCGCCACCGTGGTGCTGAGCCTCATGATCGGCGCACGACCCATCTCGCCGTCGGTGGTGATCGAGGCGCTGGCGCGCCCCGACCTCGACGTCAACGACCACCTCGTCGTGGTGACGCAGCGTCTGCCACGGACGGTCATCGGAGTGCTGGCTGGGGCGGCGTTGGCCGTCGCGGGCGGCCTCATGCAGGGTCTCACCCGCAATCCGCTCGCCGACCCGGGCCTGCTCGGCGTCAACGCCGGCGCCTCGGTCGCGGTGCTGATCGCGATCACGACGCTCGGTGTCACGCAACCGGCGGGGTTCGTGTGGTTCGCATTCGCGGGCGCCGCGTGTGCCGCCGTCCTGGTGTACGCCATCGGCACGGCGGGTCGTGATGGCGCGAGTCCCGCGAAGCTCGCACTGGCCGGCGCGGCGCTGACCGCCGGTCTCACATCGATCTCGATGTTCGTCCTGACCACCGATCAGGCGGCACTCAACACCTACCGGTTCTGGTCGGTGGGGTCACTGACCGGGCGCGGGCTCGAGGTCGCCCTGCCCCTCGCGCCCGTGATCCTCGCCGGCATCGCGATCGCGCTCGTGAGCAGCCCCGGGTTGAACGTGATGGCGTTGGGCGATGACACCGCACGCGGCCTCGGGCACAGCGTCGGTCGCACGCGTGCTGTCGGCATCGTCGCCGTCGTGATGCTGTGCGGTGCGGCGACGGCGATCGCCGGACCCATCGTGTTCGTCGGTCTGCTGGTGCCGCATGCGGTGCGGGCCCTCGTCGGCGGCGACTACCGGTGGATCCTCGCCGTGGGCGCGCCCCTCGGCGCCGCACTGCTGCTGTCCGCCGATGTGATCGGCCGCGTCATCGCCGCGCCGGCCGAAATCGAAGCGGGGATGATCGTCGCCTTCCTGGGCGCTCCGGTCCTGATCGCCCTCGTCCTGCGCCGACGGACGGCCGCGCTGTGACCGCCCTCGCCCCGCCCACGACCGCGCACGGTGCGGTCGCCGAGGTCCGCCTTCACACCCGCCGGCGATCGCTGCTGGCGACCGCGGCCGCGACGGGGGGACTGCTCGCCGCGTTCGCGATCGCGATGCTGGTCGGCGACTACGCCCTCGAGCCGTGGGCGGTCGTGCGCGCGCTGTTCGGCGACGGATCGCGCATCGATGTGTTCGTCGTGAACCAGGTGCGCCTGCCGCGCGCCGCGATGGCGGTGCTGTGCGGCCTCGCGCTCGGTATCGCCGGCGCGCTGTTCCAGACGCTGCTGCGCAACCCCCTCGCCAGTCCGGACCTGCTCGGAGTCAGCGGGGGAGCGAGTGTCGCGGCCGTGTGGACCACCCTCATCCTCGGGCTGTCCGGTGCCGCCGTGGCGGCATCCGCATTCGTCGGAGGCATGCTCGTCGCCGCCGTGCTGCTGCTCGCCGCCCGGCGTCTCGCCGACGGCGGCTACCGCCTGGTGCTCGCCGGCGTCGGGATCGCGTTCCTGTGCTCTGCGGTGATCGGATACCTCATCAAGCGCGCCCAGGTCACTCAGGCCCAGTCGGCGCTGGTGTGGATCACCGGAAGCATCGGAGCGACGCCGTGGACCGACGTCGTCGTCGTCGCAGCCGTGCTGCTGCTGGTCGCTCCTGCGGTCTGGGCGGCGACACGGCTGCTGCCGATCGTCGAACTCGGCGACCCGCTCGCGAGCGGTCTGGGCGTGCGCCCGGTCGCGGTGCGGATCGGCGTCGTGGTCGTCGCGGTGCTGCTCGCAGCGGCATCCACGGCGTTCATCGGTCCCGTCGGCTTCGTCGCCCTGTGCGCACCGCCCATCGCCCGAGCGCTTCTGGGACGCGGCGCGTCCGGCATCGCCGTCAGCGGCGTCTTCGGCGCCGTGATCCTGCTCGTGTCCGATCTGATCGCCCAGTACGCGATACCGGGCGTCGCCGTGCCGGTCGGCGTCGTCACCGGCCTCGTCGGCGCGCCCTATCTGCTCTGGCTCCTCGCCACATCGAAAGGACACCGCTGGTGACCGCCCCGCGCCTGATCGCACAGCACCTGTCGGCCGGCTATCCCGACCGGCGCGTCATCTCCGACCTCGACTTCGCGGTGACCCCCGGCCGCGTCACCGCCATCATCGGAGCCAACGCGAGCGGCAAATCGACTCTGCTGTCGACGCTCGCCCGCCTGACTCCGCCGCTCGCCGGCCGCGTCGCGCTCGACGACGCCGACATCTCGGGCATCCCCCGCCGTCAACTCGCCCGTACGCTCGGCATCTTGCCGCAGCAGCCGATCGCGCCCGACGGCCTCACGGTGGCAGACCTCGTCTCGCGCGGACGATACCCCCATCGCGGCCTCCTCGGCCGTTGGACCGCCGAAGACGAGCGGGCGGTGGACGACGCCCTCGCGTCCACCGGGATGTCCGCGCTCGCCGACCGCGCGATCGGGGAGCTCTCGGGCGGTCAGCGCCAGCGCGCGTGGATCGCGATGGCGCTGGCGCAGGACCCCCGGATCCTGCTGCTCGACGAACCGACGACCTTCCTCGACCTCGGGCACCAACTCGACGTCCTCGACCTGCTCGTGCGACTCAATCGCGATCGCGGCACGACGGTGGTCGTGGTGCTGCACGACCTCAACCTCGCCGCGCGCTATGCCGACGACCTCGTCGTGATGGCAGCGGGTGCGGTGGTCGCGCACGGCGCGCCGTCGGAGGTCCTCACCGCCGACGTGGTCGCGCGAGCGTTCGACCTGGACGTCGTCGTCATCGACGACCCGCTCACCCGCACCCCCCTCGTCATCCCCGTGCCCGGCGGCTCCCACACGGCCGCCGACGAGGAATAGCCCCCCAAGAAAGGAACCCTTCCATGACACGATCCCGCACCCGGCTGGGTATCGCGACCGCCGCGCTGACCGCCGCCACGTTGGCGCTCACGGCCTGCGCCGGAGAGTCCACTGCCGATCCCGCCGAGGCCGCTCCCGCGGAGGCGGGATTCCCCGTCACCATCAGCGACGCCTTCGGTGAGGCCACGATCGAGACGGCGCCCGAGCGCGTGGTCACCTGGGGATGGAGCACGGCCGATGCCGTGCTGGCGCTCGGCGTCGTACCGGTCGCCATCCCCGCCCAGCCCTATGGCGGCGACGAAGACGGTGTCCTGCCCTGGATCGACGAGAAGCTCCAGGAGCTGGGCGCCGAGACGCCGACGATCCTCGATTCGGCCACGGGCGAGGTGCCCATTCAGGAGATCGCCGCCGCCGACCCTGATCTGTTCCTCGCGCCCTACTCGGGTCTGACACAGGAGGAATACGACCAGCTCACCGGTCTCGGGATCCCGGTCGTCGCGTACCCCGACCAGCCCTGGGCGACGCCGTGGCGCGATGTCATCTCGATCACCGGCCAGGCGCTCGGCAAGTCCGATGAGGCCGCCGCGCTGCTCGACGACATCGACGCCCAGGTATCGGACACCGCGGCGGAGCACCCCGAGTTCGCGGGGCTCACCGTGGCGCAGGTGTGGGACACCGCCGGAACGTTCTACCTCTATCTGCCGGCCGATCCGCGCGTGGAGTTCACCGAGGACCTCGGATTCGTCTCGGCGCCGAGCATCGCCGATCTCGACTCGGGTGAATCCACGTTCTACACGACGGTCGGCTACGAGAACCTCGACCGACTGACCAGCGACGTCCTGGTGGCCTACGCCGACACTCAGGAGCAGATGGACGAGTTCCTCGCGTCCGACCAGGCGCGACTGCTGCCACAGGTGGCCACCGGTGCCGTCGCACAGGTCGTCGGTCCGGCGCAGATCGCCGCAGTGTCGCCACCGACGGCGCTGTCGTTGACGTGGGGGCTCGATGCCTACGTCGACGCGCTCACGCAGGCGGTGGCTGCGCTGCGCTAGCTGCGGCGGATCCCGCCCAGCGCAGAGCCCCGATCCCGCGCGGATCGGGGCTCTGCGTCGGTACTCAGCCCGTGGCGTCGGGCTCGCGCAGTTCGATCCACAGCGCCTCTGCGGACGCCAGCAGGCGGCCGTCCTCGGAGTACAGCGCCGAGCCCGAACGGATCTTGCGGCCGTCCTTGCCACGCGGCCACCCGAGCACGACGCAGCGTTCGTCGGCGGCAGGCCGGGCCTCGACGTGCGCTGTCAGGCGGCCGAGCAGGATTCGCGTCGAGCCGCCGTGGAAGGCGAGGTGACCGAACCAGGACGGGCAGTCCAATGCCGCCCACACCAGCTCGATCCGCGCTCGACCTGCCGTGCACAGGTCGGCGGGCGCGGTCCACGGCGCCGCGACGACCTCGCGCCCGTCTACGGCACCGGGAAAGATCCGCAGCGCATCGGTGCCGCGATCGGTGCCGCACACGAAGCACGTGGGGTAGGGGTGGTCGTGGAATCCCACGTATCGCGTCGAGGCCTCGACGGCGTCGTCCCACGAAACCGGGAGAGGGGGCCGTCCCTCGAGCCGACCGGCCACGGCTTCGGCGAGAAGCGTGCCGTCGTGCCGCAGGGCGACACCGGAGTCGGTCCGGTCGAGTCGCAGGTCGACGTCGAGCGGGGTCGGCGCCCGCAACGTGACCTGCACCGGCCCGTCGAACACCGCCGCGAGCGTGCCCGCCGTCCAGCCGCCGTTGGCACTGTGCGGCGGCCCTCGGAAGCGGGACGGGATCGCGACGGTCGACACCGCGACCCGACTCAGTCCTTGCGCGCGTCCACGGCGCGCACGACGAGCCAGGCGCCCGGCACGATGAGCGCGGCGAAGGCGGCCTTGATGAGACCGGGGATGATGAAGGGCAGGACCCCGGCGGCCATGATCGAGGCGACCGTGATCTGCTGTCCCATCACGGTCGACAGGATGAGCGCCACGTAGGGCACGCCGATGAGGAACGGGATGACCGATGCCGCCACGAAGCCGACGAACGCGAGCCAGGGCTTGCGATCCCACGCGCGCTCGGCGAACCAGCCGGCGACATAGGCCGCGGGGATGAAGCCGAGAATGAAGCCGAACGACGGCAGCAGCACGTACGCGGGACCCGCGACCGGGCCCGCGAACACGGGGAGGCCGGCGAGACCGACGAGCATGTAGGTCGTGAGCGCCGCCGCGCCGCGACGGGCTCCGAGGGCGGCGCCGACCACGATCACCCCGAGGGTCTGACCGGTGATGGGCACGGGTCCGATGAAGAACGACACCTTGGCGAGCAGGGCGACCACAGCGACTCCCGACAGCACGAGCGCGGCGTCGACGGCGAACGCGCGGGCGCGTGAAGACGGGCGGGCGACGAGGTCGGCGAGTACGCGGCGCGGCGGTGCGGCGACGATGGAGGACATGGGCGGCTCCTTGGAGAGTCGGGCCCGGGAAGGGCGTCGGGGCGTCGCGACTTATACTAGGGGGCTGGCCGTCGGTCATCCCCTGTCCCCCTTCTCCGAACGAAACGGACGTCTGCTGTGCTCGCCGTGCACGACCTCGAGATCCGCGTGGGCGCACGCGTGCTCATGTCCGACGTGTCGTTCCGTGTCTCCGACGGCGACAAGATCGGTCTGGTCGGCCGCAACGGCGCGGGAAAGACGACCCTGACGAAGGTGCTCGCGGGCGACGTCCTCCCCAGCGACGGACGCGTCGAGCGTGCAGGCGAGCTGGGGTACCTGCCCCAGGACCCGCGCACCGGTGACCCCGACGACCTCGCGCGCACCCGCATCCTCGATGCACGCGGGCTCGGGCAGCTCGCGATCGGCATGCGGGAGGCATCCGAGGAGATGGGCTCCGACGACCCGGAGACCGCCGCACGTGCCATGCGCCGCTATGCGAACCTCACGGAGCGCTTCGAAGCGCTGGGCGGATACGCCGCCGAGGCCGAGGCGGCGTCGATCGCGCACAACCTCGCGCTGCCGGACCGCATCCTGGACCAGCCGCTGCGGACCCTCTCGGGCGGCCAGCGACGACGCATCGAACTGGCCCGCATCCTCTTCTCGGACGCCGGCACGATGATCCTCGATGAGCCGACCAACCACCTCGACGCCGACAGCGTCGTGTGGCTGCGGGAGTTCCTGCGCGGCTATCGGGGCGGCCTCATCGTCATCAGCCACGATGTCGAGCTCGTCGGCGAGACCGTCAACCGCGTCTTCTACCTCGACGCCAACCGCCAGGTGATCGACGTCTACAACATGAACTGGAAGAACTACCTGCGTCAGCGGGTGGCCGACGAGGAGCGGCGCAAGAAGGAACGCGCCAACGTCGAGAAGAAGGCCACCGCGCTGCAGCAGCAGGCCGCCCGGTTCGGGGCGAAGGCCTCGAAGGCGGCCGCGGCCCACCAGATGGTCGCGCGGGCCGAGAAGATGCTCGCCGGTCTCGAAGAGGTGCGCCAGCAGGACCGCGTCGCGAAGCTGCGGTTCCCGAAACCCTCACCGTGCGGCAAGACGCCGATCACAGCGTCGGGTCTGTCGAAGTCGTACGGCTCGCTCGAGATCTTCACCGACGTCGATCTCGCGATCGACCGCGGCTCGCGGGTGGTCGTGCTCGGCCTGAACGGGGCCGGCAAGACGACGCTCCTGCGGATCCTCGCGGGCGTCGACCGTGCCGACACGGGCACCGTCGACGCCGGCCACGGACTCAAGATCGGCTACTACGCGCAGGAGCACGAGAACCTCGACGTCGACCGGACGGTCCTCGACAACATGATGTCGGCCGCGCCGGACATCACGGCCACCGATGCCCGCAAGGTGCTCGGATCGTTCCTGTTCACCGGTGACGACGTCCTCAAGCCCGCCGGTGTGCTCTCCGGCGGCGAGAAGACGCGCCTGTCGTTGGCCACGCTCGTCGTCTCGAGCGCCAACGTCCTCCTTCTCGACGAGCCCACCAACAACCTCGACCCCGCATCCCGCGAGGAGATCCTCGGCGCGCTCGCCCACTACGAGGGCGCGGTGATCCTCGTCTCGCACGACGAGGGCGCGGTGGAGGCGCTCAACCCGGAACGGGTGCTCATCCTGCCCGACGGCGTCGAGGACATCTGGGGACGCGACTACGCGGAGCTCGTCGCCTTGGCCTGATCTGCGGAGAGCGCGTCGTCGGCGAGCGCGTCCTCGATGTCGGCGTCCGGATCGCGGCGGCCGCGCTGGGGCGGACGGGCAGCGGTGTCTTCCTCATCGTCGGCTTCGTGGCGGTGGCGCACCTCGGTGCGGATGACGTACCCGATGAAGACGAAGCCCATGATCGCGAACAGGATCCATTGGATCGCATACGACAGATGCGGTCCGGGATCCTCCGACGGGTCTTCGACGGCCGCCGGGCGTTCGGTCGCCGGGTCCTCCGAGACCAGCGCGCCGTACGCGTCGACCAGTCCGCTCGAATCGAGCGTCTCGGCGATGAGCGGCAGATGGATGGTCGGGACCTGACCCTCGGGAGCGGAGCGGCCCGACGGCGGCAGCGGCTCACCGGTGCGCAGTCGCACGACCACCGTCGCCGCGCCCTCGGGCGGCGCCGGCACGTGATCCGGCTCGGACTGCTCGGAGCCCGGGGGCACCCAGCCGCGGTCGACCACGATCACACGCCCGTCGTCCAGCGCGAACGGAACGAGCACCTCGTAGGCGGCGGTGCCCCCGTGGGCGCGGTTGCGCGCGAGCAGGGTCGCGTCGGCGAGGTACCGGCCGGTCAGCGTGACCGGACGCCACTCGTCGGCATCGTCGAACGATTCGCCGAGCGGGATGAGCTCGTCGAGCGGGACGGGGTCACGGTCGTAGTTCGCCTCGACGAGCTCCAACTGCGCCGACCTCTCGGCGTTGCGAGCGAACTGCCAGTTCGAGAGGAAGGCGCACGCGACCGCGAAGGTGACGGCGATCGCGACATACGCCGCCCATCGCACGCCGGCCGAGACACGACGTCCGCTCATCGTGCTCCCTCGAACGTGTCGACCTCGACGGGGAAGTCGCGGGCGGTGAGGAACTCGCGGAGGTAGTCGACGTGCGCATCGCATGCGAGCCACACCTTGCGCCGGTCGGCGTCGTGAATGCGCGGATTCCGCCACTTCACGCGCCACCGTGCACCCTCGTGGCATCCCGCGCGCGAACAGCGCGCGTCGACGTCGCCGATCATGCGCGCGGTTCCTGCTCGGATTCGTCCGGGGACGCCTCTGCGATCCTGATCACCCGCTCATCGCCGGCTGCGGGCGCCTCGGGAGCTGAGGGACCGGCGGTGAGCACGCGTTCGGGACTCTCGGCCGGGCGGTTCTTGCCCTCCTCGCCGACGTTCGCCAGGACGACGGCGAAATACGGCAGGAAGACCGCCGCCAACCCGAAGACCCAGGTGTACCAGCCGTACGGAGTGATCACGACCATGAGCACGAAGCAGAGCACCCGCACGCCCATCATGACCAGATAGCGCGTCGAACGCGCGTGTGCGCTGTCGCGCGGTGCGCGCGGCAGGGAGGTGGCCGACTGCGGCCGCGGGATGCTCCTGGTCACGGTCCTACCAGACTACGCCGCCGGAGCGATCGCGGCGCCTGGTCGGCCGCGTCAGGTCGTGGTCGGGATGGTGGTCATCATGTACGGGATGAACGCGAAGAGCAGGATGAGGCCGAGGATCGAGAAGGCGAGTCCGACCCACCCGAGGATCGTGCCCGTCAGGCCCATGCCGCGGCCCTGTTCGCCGGTCTGCTTGATCTGCGAAAGCGACATGTGGCCGGTGATGACGCCGACGATCGATCCGATGAACGGCACGAAGACGAGACCGACGATCGACGCGATGAGCGAGACGACCGCGAGCGTGTTCGTCTTCGCGGATCCGTACGCCGACCCGTAGGCCGGCGCCGCCGCGTACTGCTGCTGGGGGGTGCCGTACGCGGGCGGCGGGTAGCCGCCCGGCTGCGACGGCTGCTGCCCGTAGGGCGGGGGCGTGGGGGCGGGCTGAGTGGCCGAAGCGGGAGGCGGATAGGCCGACGGGGCCTGCGGATATGCCGGCGGCTGCGGCGGCTGCGGCGGCTGCGGTGCGCGGCCGTCGGGCGGGGGAGTCGTGTCGCTCATGCTGACCTCTCAGTTCGGTGAGATCAGCGTTCCAGCGAGGGGCCGGAGTGTCAAACGGCGTGCGGCTAGGCTGGGGCGGTTCGTCAACCCGGGAGAGCACCATGTCCACTGACCGCGTCGTCCTTGTCACCGGCGGTAACCGCGGCATCGGCCGCGCGATCGCCGAACGCTTCGTCTCCGAGGGCTATCGCGTCGCGGTGACCGCTCGATCGGGTGAGGGGCCCGCGGGCACGGTGACGGTGCGCGCCGACGTCACCGACGCCGCAGCGGTCGACGCCGCGTTCACCGAGGTCGAGCAGCGGCTCGGCCCGGTCGAGATCGTGGTCGCCAATGCCGGGATCACCAAAGACACCTTGCTGCTGCGCATGAGCGAAGAGGACTTCGACAGCGTGGTGGCGACGAACCTCGGCGGCGCGTTCCGCGTCGTCAAGCGCGCGTCGAAGGGGATGCTGCGGGCCCGCTGGGGTCGCGTGATCCTGATCTCGAGCGTCGTGGGCCTGTTCGGCTCGGCGGGGCAGATCAACTACAGCTCGTCCAAGAGCGGGCTGGTGGGCTTCGCGCGCTCGCTCACTCGTGAACTCGGGGCCCGCGGGATCACCGCGAACGTCGTCGCGCCGGGATTCATCGAGACCGACATGACCGCGGCACTGCCCGAGGACACGCAGGCCGACTACCGCAAGAGCATCCCCGCCGGCCGATTCGCGACGGCCGACGAGGTCGCCGGTGTCGTCACCTGGATCGCCTCCGACGACGCGGCTTACATCTCGGGTGCCGTCATTCCCGTCGACGGTGGCCTCGGGATGGGGCACTGACGCGGATCAGCGCACGGCGTCGACGATCGCCGCGGCGAGTCGCTCCGGCTGCGAGAACTGCGGCCAGTGGCCGGTGTCGAGCGTCACGACCTCGACGTCGGAGATCGCCGCGAACTCGTCGTTCCACGGACCCCACTCGGCCAGCATCGTGCGCAGACCCGCTTCGTCGGCTGAGCCCGAGAGCACCGTGACGGGCACGGCATACCGCCGCTCGTCGCCGAGGCGGATGCGGTCGGTCGGCACCTTGGCGGGCACCGGTGCCGTGTGCGCCGCCGTCCGCGTGCGCGTCTGCTCGTCGAGGTCGGCGATGTCGGGCGCATCGAAGTGATCCCAGCCGGGGAACGGCACCACACCGTCGACGACGTCGAACTCCGAGATGCCGAAGCCGTCGGGCGGGGGAGCCGTATCGACGAAGACGACCCGGGCGACTTTCGTCGGCCGTGCATCGGCGGCGCCCCACACGACGTTGCCGCCACCCGAGTGGCCCACCAGCACGACCGGATCGTCGGCGGAGTCGATGTGCGCGACCACCGCATCGACCCAGTCGGCGATCCCGATCCCGGCCGACTCATCGGCGAGCGCGCCGACACCCGGCATCGTGAGGGGGACCGGCGTGTGGCCCGCATCGGCGAGCGCGGGAAGGATCGGGTCCCACGAGGACGCGTCGAGCCACAGCCCGGGAACGAGGATGATCTGCATGTCGCCGAGGCTACGCCGGTGCGCCGACATCGACGCTTTCACGGCAGGAGCGGGATGACCTCGCGCAGATCCACGGGGCCGATGACGATGTCGGCGGCGGCACGCACGGCGGGCTTCGCGTTGAAGGCGACCCCGAGCCCGGCGGCGGCCATCATGCGGAGGTCGTTGGCCCCGTCGCCGATCGCAATCGTCTGCGTGAGGGGCACACCCCGCTCACCGGCCCACGTGCGCAGGGCGTTGGCCTTGGCCTCGGCATCCACGATCGGTCCGTCGACCGCGCCGGTGAGCACTCCGTCCGCGGCCGTCAGGCGATTGGCGCGCCAGAGGTCGACTCCGAGCGCGGGCGCGATGTCGTCGAGGATCTCGTGGAAGCCTCCGGAGACCACGGCGACCGTGCCACCGCGGGAATGCGCCGTCGCGATCAGCTCCTCGACGCCCGGCGTGGGCTCGACGCGCGCGCGCACGTGCGGGAAAGCCGAGACGGCGACGCCCGCCAGCATGCGCACACGGCTGCGGAGGCTGGTGGCGAAGTCGACATCGCCTCGCATCGCCGCTTCGGTCGCGGCCGTGACCTCGGCCGTGCGCCCGACCTCGTCGGCGATCAGCTCGATGACCTCGTTGCGGATGAGGGTGGAATCGGCGTCGAGCACGACGAGGAACCGGGCGGCGGGCACCCGACCACGCTAGCGCGCGTGCGGGATGGCGCCGAACTCGCCGCCACCCGTCGTCACGAGGGGCTCAGGGTTCGACGACGAGGCCCTTGGCGACCACCGTGATCCCGGTGTCGGTGACGGTGAAACCGCGCTCCAGGTCGCGTTCCCGGTCGACCCCCACGGTCGCCCCTTCGGCGACCACCACGTTCTTGTCGAGGATCGCGCGATGAACGCGCGCACCCTGACCGACACGGACGTGGTCGAACAGCACGGCATCCGTGATGGTCGAGCCGCCGCCGGCAAGGGTCCAGGGCCCCACGACCGACCGCTCCAGGTGCGTGCCCGACAGCACCGAGCCGAGCGAGACGACCGAGTCGATCGCGGTGCCGATGCGGCCGACCGAGTCGCGCACGAACTTCGCGGGCGGCGAGTTCACGGTCTGCGAGTGGATCGGCCAATCGGTGTTGTAGAGGTTGAAGATCGGCAGGGTGGAGATGAGGTCCATGTGGGCGTCGAAGAACGACTCGATCGTTCCCACATCGCGCCAGTAGTAGCGATCGCGAGCGGTCGACCCGGGCACATCGTTGCGATTCATGTCGTAGACGCCCGCCTCGCCGCGCCCGACGAAGTAGGGCACGATGTCGCCGCCCATGTCGTGGTTCGACGTCGGCAGCTCGCCGTCGTACTCGACGGCCTCGATGAGGGCGTCGGTGTCGAAGATGTAGTTGCCCATCGACGCGAGCACCTCGCCGGGGGAGTCGGCCAGGCCCACAGCATCCTGGGGCTTCTCGAGGAACTCGCGGATGCGGGTGGGGTCATCGGCTTCGACGTCGATCACACCGAACTGGTTGGCCAGGCTGATCGGCTGACGGATGCCGGCGACGGTCGCCCGCGCACCCGACTCGATGTGTGCCGCCAGCATCTGTCGGAAGTCCATCCGGTAGACGTGGTCGGCGCCGATCACGATGACGATGTCGGGCTTTTCGTCGTTGATCAGATTCATGCTCTGCAGGATGGCGTCGGCGGACCCCGAGAACCACCGCTTGCCCAGTCGCTGCTGCGCGGGCACCGAGGTCACGTAGGAGTCGAGCAGCGCCGACATGCGCCAGGTCTGCGAGACGTGGCGGTCGAGGCTGTGCGACTTGTACTGGGTCAGCACGACGATCTGGCGCAGCCCGGAATTGATCAGGTTCGAGATCGCGAAGTCGATCAGGCGGTACTGCCCGCCGAAGGGCACCGCCGGTTTGGCACGGTCTGCGGTGAGGGGCATGAGGCGCTTGCCCTCGCCGCCGGCGAGGACGATTCCGAAGACCTTCGGCTGTGCTGGCATGCCACCACACTATGACGCTCTCCGCCGGTGTACTAGCGTTCGACACATGCGCGTCGACATCGTCACGAAGGAGTACCCGCCCGAGATCTACGGCGGTGCGGGAGTGCACGCGACCGAGCTGGTCAAGGCGCTGCGCGCGTCGATCGACGTGCAGGTGCGTGCCTTCGGAGCGCCTCGGAACGAGCCCGGGACGACGTCCTACGGCGTGCCCGCGGAGCTGTCGACCGCGAACCCGGCGCTGCAGACCCTGGGCACGGATCTCGAGATCGTGACCGACGTCGCCGGTGCCGATGTCGTGCACAGCCACACCTGGTACGCGAACTTCGCGGGGCACCTCGCTTCCCTCCTCCACGGGATCCCGCATGTGGTCACCGCCCACAGCCTCGAACCGCTGCGGCCCTGGAAGGCCGAGCAGCTGGGTGGAGGATACGCGGTGTCGAGCTACATCGAGAAGACCGCCTACGAGGGTGCGGCGGCCATCGTCGCGGTGAGTGAGGGGATGCGCGCCGACATCCTGCGCAGCTATCCCGCGCTCGACCCCGACACGGTGCGCGTCATCTACAACGGGATCGACGTCGAGGCGTGGCATCCGGTCGACGATCCCGACCTGCTCGCCGGGTTCGGGATCGACCCGGCGCGCCCGTCGGTGGTCTTCGTCGGGCGCATCACTCGGCAGAAGGGCCTGCCCTACCTGCTGCGGGCGGCCGAGCGGCTGCCCGACGACGTGCAGCTGATCCTGTGTGCGGGCGCCCCCGACACGCCGCAGATCATGGCCGAGGTCGAAGGACTGGTGAGGGGGCTGCAGGAGACCCGCGACGGCGTCGTGTGGATCGACCGGCTGCTGCCGCGCAACGAGCTCAGCGCGATCCTGACGGCGGCGACGACCTTCGTGTGCCCGTCGGTGTACGAGCCCCTGGGCATCGTGAACCTCGAGGCGATGGCGTGCGGCGCCGCTGTCGTGGGAACCGCGACCGGCGGCATCCCCGAAGTCGTCGTCGACGGGGTGACGGGGCGGCTGGTGCCGATCGACCAGGTGCAGGACGGCACCGGGACGCCCACCGACCCCGACGCCTTCGTCGCCGACCTCGCACGCGTGCTGACCGAGGTGGTCGGTGACACCGCGAAGGCCGCCGAGTACGGCCAGGCGGGGCGTCGACGTGCCGCCGACGATTTCAGCTGGCAGCGGATCGCCGAGCAGACCGAGGCGCTGTACGCGGAGGTCGCCCGCACCGGCCGGTAGGCTAGCCGCATGCCGCAGGTGCTCGATTTCGCCGACGTCGTCGTCACAAGGAACGCCAGGGACATCGTCGACCACCTGGACTGGTCGGTCACCGACGATCAGCGCTGGGTGATCCTGGGCCCCAACGGGGCGGGGAAGACCACGCTGCTCCAGCTGGCAGACACCCTCGTGCACCCGACCTCGGGCAGGGTCACCGTGCTCGGCGAGACCCTCGGCCGCACCGACGTGTTCGAGTTGCGCCCGCGGATCGGTTTCGCGTCGACGGCGATGGCGCGCCGCGTCCCGCCGGACGAGACGGTCCTTGACGTCGTGCTCACCGCCGCGTACTCGGTCATGGGCCGGTGGCGGGAGGAATACGAGGACATCGACGAGCGGCGCGCGCTGCGCGTGCTCGCCGAATGGCGGCTCGACGGTCTCGCCGACCGCACGTTCGGCACGCTCAGCGACGGCGAGCAGAAGCGCGTCCAGATCGCCCGTGCCGTGATGACCGACCCGGAGCTGCTGCTGCTCGACGAGCCCACGGCGAGCCTCGATCTGGGGGCTCGTGAAGAGCTCCTGGGGCTGCTGGGCGGATATGCCCAGGCGCCCAGCACTCCGGCGATGGTGATGGTCACGCATCACGTCGAAGAGATCCCGCTCGGCTTCACGCATGTGCTGCTGCTGCGTGACGGCAAGGCCGTCGCGGCCGGTCCGCTGCGCGAGACGCTGACCGCCGACGCCCTCACCGAGACCTTCGGGGCGCGGATCGTGCTCACGGAGGACGCCGGCCGCTACGCGGCGCGCGCCGCGCTCTGACCTCGATTCCGCGTCCGGCGGTCGGTGCTGATAGAATCTTCCTTTGGTGCCATCGCACCGCAGACTTCCCACTGTCCGAAGGATTCCGCATGAAGACCGACATCCACCCCGACTACCAGGCCGTCGTGTTCCGTGACCTCGGCTCGGGCGAGACCTTCCTCACCCGCTCCACCGTCACCAGCGACAAGTCGATCGAGCTCGACGGCGTCGAGTACCCCGTCATCGATGTGGAGATCTCGTCGGCCTCGCACCCGTTCTACACGGGCAAGCAGCGCATCCTCGACTCGGCCGGTCGCGTCGAGAAGTTCAACCAGCGCTTCAAGAACTTCGGCGGCTCGAAGTAATCCCAGCCGCTTCGGAAGACCCCGCCTCGGCGGGGTCTTCCGCGTTGTGCGACCGGTTCAGCGGATCGGCCAGCTGCCGTCGAGCCGCTCCTGTGGGTCGAGCCGGCCGATCTGCACGAAGTAGTCGGTGAGGCTCGCGGCCTGGGCGCGAGCCCACGCGATCTGGCGGGTGTGCATCTCGTGCGCGGTCGCCGGCAGCCACGGCGCGAAACGATCGGCGAGGGCCTGGGCGACGCGACCCGCGGCGACGGCGTCGGCCGACGCCTCATGTGCACCGTCGAGCCGCACCGCGTAGTGCTCGGCGACCACGGCGAGGGTGCGCTTGCCGCGCCGCCACCGGTCGTACGCCTTGTCGACCACGAGCGGGTCGATGACCGGTGACGGGTCGACGATGGGCGGGATGCCGTGGCGCAGTGCCTCGTGCTTGAGCAGTGAGAAGTCGTAGGGCGCGTTGTAGGCGACGATCGGGATGCCTGCGTCGAGCAGCGCACGCAGCGCCTCGACGACTTCGCGCACCACGTCGGGCGCCGGGCGACCCTCGGCGCGGGAACGCTCGGTGGTGATGCCGTGCACGGCCGTCGCGCCTTCGGGGATCGCGACACCGGGATCCGCCAGCCAGTCGCGTGCTCGCACGACACCCCCGTCGGCGTCGAGAACGCCGACGTGCGCGGTGACGATCCGGTCCGAGCGGACGTCGACGCCCGTCGTCTCGAGATCGAACACGCCGACGACTCGCAGCCACTCCGGCCGGTGGAACAGCGGGAGGGTGTCGAGCGAGGGGTCGTGCATGCCGCCCACGGTATGCTCCCGCTCCGACATCCACGGCCAGGCGCTCCGTGGCGTGCGTGCGCGCTCGTAGACTCGCAGGGTGGTGATCGACAATCCGTACGCGGCGGCGCTGGCGGCGATTCCGGTCCGTCGCGCCGAGGCCCAGGTGCTGGGCGCACCGACCGCGTACTGGGTCTACGGCCCCGATGACGCCGAGTCGACGATCATCGCCGTCCACGGGTTCCGCGGCGAGCATCACGGTCTCGAGCCCGTGGTCGCCCACCTTTCCGGCACGCGGGTGATCATGCCCGACCTGCCGGGTTTCGGCGAGACACCCCCGCTTCCGGGTCGCACGCATGATCTGCGCGCCTACGCCGACTGGCTCACGCAGTTCGCCCGCGCGGTCGCGCCCGGTGCCGTCGTGCTCGGGCACTCGTTCGGGTCGATCGTCGCGGCGGCTGCGGTCGCCGACGGGCTCGCCACGCCTGGGCTGATCCTCGTCAACCCGATCGGCGCTCCCGCGCTCGAGGGGCCGCGCGGCATCATGACGCGTCTGGCGATCCTGTACTACGCCGCGGGAGCGCGCCTGCCCGACCGGATGGGCGACGCGCTGCTGCGCAACGGCCTGATCGTGCGTGTCATGAGCGAGACCATGGCCAAGACGAAGGATCCGACACTGCGCGCCTTCGTGCACGACCAGCATGCGACGTACTTCTCCCGCTTCGCCGACCGCGACGTGCTGCACGACGCGTTCGTCACGTCCGTGTCGCACGATGTGCGCGCCTCAGCCCCTCGCATCCCGGTGCCGACACTGCTGGTGGCCGCCGACCGCGACGACATCACTCCCATCGAGAAGGAGCGCGAGCTCGCGACCCTGTTCGCCGACGCCCGGCTCGTCGAGATCCCCGACGTCGGGCACCTCATCCACTACGAGACGCCCGCCGAGGCCGCCGCCGCGATCACTCCCTTCCTCGCCGAGGTCAGGACCCGCTGAGTTCTGCGCGGGCCTTGCGCCGCCGGTACGCGTTGACGTTCATGCGGTTGCCGCAGTTGCCGGTGTCGCAATACCGCTTGGACCGGTTCTTCGAATAGTCGATGTAGACGCTCAGGCAGTCGTCGGCGGCGCACACGCGCACGCGCTCGTACTCGTCCGACCGGATGACATCGACGAAGGCCATCGCTGCTTCGACGAGGATGCGGGTGGCCAGGGGCGCATCCGGGGGTGTGGCGTGGATGTGCCAGTCGTAGTCGTCGTGGATGGCCAACTGCGGCAACGCGTTGCCCTCCTGCAGCATCCGGTTCACGATCGGCACCGCACCGACGCGATCGACCAGCCACAGCTCGCGCAGCAGAGGCCGGATGGCACGGACCTCGGCGAGCTCTTCGGGGCTGCGGTGGATCGATCCCGAGAAGGGATGCGCCGTGAGGAAGGCCTCGAGATCGGCCGGCTTCGAGAGGGTGTCGGCACCTTCGGTGTCGGTGGCGGGGAGGGTGTTGACGAGGTCGACGGCAGCCGCGAGTGAATCTTGGGTGTCATGACCGAAAACCATGTTGACTCCTGACCTTGTGGGGCAGTACTGTCACCAGTGTAATCACCGTTCACTCCTGACTTCCTGGACGGACCGCATGACCGCTCCGACGGCTCCCATCGTCCTCCCCGTCGTCGCACCGGCTCGGCCGCGCCCGACCGGGCTCATCCTCGCCGTCGCGTCGGCGCTGGCCTTCTCGTCGAGCGGCCCGCTCGTGAAGCCGTTGCTGGAAGCCGGCTGGTCGCTCAGCGCGGCCCTGGTCGTGCGCATGGGGATCGCGGGGCTGGTGCTCGCCCCCGCTCTGGTGAAGGCGATCCGCCGCGACCCGCGCTTCCTCATCCGGCACGCGGGCATCATCGTCGTGTTCGGCCTCACCGCCGTGCTCGGCTGCCAGCTGCTGTTCTTCTCGGCGATGCAGCGGATGCCGGTGGCCGTCGCGCTGCTCATCCAGTACCTGGCCCCCGTGATGATCGTCGTGTGGGTGTGGGCGCGCACGCGGCTGCGCCCGTCGCGCCTCGTGATCGGCGGGTCGGTTCTCGCGATCGTCGGACTGGTGCTCGTCGTCGACCTCGCGGGCGCTCGCTTCGACCTGCTCGGCACGCTGTTCGCGCTCGGCGCCGCGGTGTGCGCGGCCGCCTACTTCGTCATCTCCGAGCGCGCCGGCGACGATCTGCCACCGCTCGCCCTCGCCGCGGGCGGCCTGCTGGTCGGAGCTCTGGCCATGATCCTGCTCGCGGTCACGGGGGTCATGCCGTTCCACGCCCCGCCGGTGTCGGTCGAGATCGCCGGTGTCACGCTTCCCTGGTACATCCCGCTGCTGTGGGTCGCGACGGCCTCGACCGCCCTCGGCTACGCGTTCGGCGTGATGGCGGTGCCGCGGGTGGGCTCGCGACTCGCGTCGTTCATCGGTCTGTCCGAAGTGCTCTTCGCCCTCGGCTTCGCGTGGCTGCTGCTGGGCGAGACTCCCGCCCCGATCCAGTTCGTCGGCGGCGGGCTGCTGCTGGCGGGCGTCATCGCCGTCAAGCTCGACGCGGATGCCGGGCGGATCCCCACCGCGGCCCGATAGCGCTCGTCAGCGCGACGCAGCGAGGACGTCGTTGATCTGCGCGACCGCGGTGGCGATGCCGTCCTCGGCCGAGATCGCGCGTCCGATGCCTTCCGCCGTCTCGCGGATGCCGGCATCCGTCGTCGCCTCGCGGATCGCGGCGGCCAGCCGCTCGGCCGTGAGCTTCTTCTGAGGCACCGGGGTCGGACCGGCACCGAGATCGGCGACGCGCGCACCCCAGAAGAACTGGTCGACGATGAACGGGCACACCACCGTCGGGCGGCCCGCTCGGAGGCCCGCCGCGGTCGTGCCGGCGCCGCCATGGTGGACGACGGCCGACACGCGCGAGAAGATCCAGTCGTGCGGCGCCTCGGTGATCGCGAGCACCGAGTCCGGCAGTCCGGCCGTGTCGAGTCCGCCCCAGCCGGATGCCAGGATGCCGCGCACTCCTGCCTGCTCGAGCGCCGCGACGACTTCGCGGGTCATGCGGGCGGGATCGCGGCCCGCCATGCTGCCGAACCCGACGTAGACAGGCGGATCGCCGGCATCGAGGAAATTCACGAGCTCCTGCGGGGGAGTCCAGTCGTCCTCCCCGTCGAGGAACCAGTAGCCGGTGAGGCGGGCGTGCTCCGGCCAATCGGCGGGCCGCGGCAGGACGTGCTCGCTGATGGCGTGGAGCACCTCGATGGGGCGGCCGTCGGGCATGCGCGTCGGCATCGCGGCGTTTTTCACGGGGGCAAGCCCCAGGTCTTCCTCGCGGAAGCGGTTGGCCATCTTCTCGTACTGCCGGTAGCCGGCCGACACGAGGCGGTAGGTCAGTCGGTTGTAGCCCGCGCCGAGGGGAAGTCGGGGCAGCCCGATCACGGGGAAGTCGCCCGTCGGAACGACGACCGGAACCGGCAGCGCCTCGATGGCAGGCACGCCGAGCGCCTCGGCGACGTGCGGACCGGCGAGGGCCTTGGGGTGGTACACGACGAGTTCGGGCTCGGTCGTCCGGGCAGCGCGCCACACGTCGCCGAGCAGACGCTCATTGATCGGGCCGGCCTGCTTGGCGAGCGCGATATTGGTCTTTATCGTTCCCACGAGGCCGCTGGACTCGTCCATCGCGGTGCGCCCGGCATCCGAGTCGAGCAGCAGCAGGATGTCGTCGCTGAGCGGCTCGAACGCGACCCCGTGTCCCGTCACGAAGGAGCGGAACCGCTCGCATGTCGCGACGGTGGGCTCGTGACCCTCTGCGATCAGCCCCTTGGCCAGTGCGACGTAGGGCTGCACGTCGCCGCGCGACCCGACGGTCGCGATGAGAATCCTCGTCATCGTTCCTCTCCCGCCTGGCGCGCGCGGAAATCGTCCATGAGCGCGGGGATTCGCTCGATCATGAACGCGTAGAAGTCGTGGCTGTGCTGAAGTCGCTGTGCGCGGGGCGCATCGTCGCCGACGAGGTCGAGTCCGTTGCGCAGCACTGTCAGGAAGGCGCGCATCTTGGCCGTGGGATCGATCGCGCGGACGAAGGCGTCGTCATCGATCTCGTAGGCGTGACCGCGGCCGTCGGTCGGCACCCGGCGGACCAGACCCGAGCTCTCGAGCGCGCGCATGCCTGTCGACACCGACGCCTTCGACAGTCCGACGGCCTCGCACAGCTGCGCCGTCGTCTGGGCGCGCGGCTCGCAGATCAGCAGCCATCCGAGCAGGGTGCCGAACGACGGGGTCGTGCCCATCTGCGTGAGCGCGACTCCGACTTCCTCGGCATAGCGCCGGGCGTCATCCGCATTCAAGAGTGTTCCAATCGTTCATAATCTTCCGAACACTCTAACAGCAAAAGGATGCGTGTCCCGATGACCGTCAGGCGCGGCTCAGCGCTGGTCTTCGCGGGCGAGCTCGAGCAACGGCACAACGCGATGGCGGATGACCTCACCCATCACCAGGGACGTCTCGGTGCGCTCGACGCCCTCGATCGCGAGGATGCGGGCATCGGTTTCGAAGAGATGCTGCGTGTCACGGCATGCGACGCGCACGAGCAGATCGACCTGTCCGCTCAAGCCGTGGGCCTGCACGATCTCGGGGATGCGCAGCAGCTGCTCGGTGATGCGGGGGAGATCGGCCTGGCGCACGGTGGCGCTGATGAAGGCCTCGATGGGAAAACCCAGCGCGATCGTCGAGATGGACCGCTCGAACGAGAGGAAGACGCCCGATCTCTCGAGTCGGGTCATCCGCGCCTGCACGGTGTTGCGCGACAGGCCGAGCTTCTCGGCGAGGGCGACGACGGTCGCGCGCGGATCGGCTGACAAGGCCGCCAGAAGCTCGAGGTCGACGTGATCGAGGGCACTCATACTGCGAAACGTTAGCACGGTGGATTCGGTTCCTTCTTGGCAACATGCTCAAGTCGATCCGGAATGCTTGAGCTAGGTGCGAGATCGACGTATCGTCGGGCCTGTCGGCGAGGACGCCGGCGATCCGCGACGATCCCTCTCACGAGGAGGGCTCGACACGAGGAGGATGACGATGGCGCACACTCAGACACCGACGGCCGATCTGGCCACCGACGTCGACGACGTCGCACGGCTGCTGAACCCCGACGGCGAACGCGTCGCCGATCCCGACCTCGATCCGTGGGTGAAAGACGTCTCTGTCGACACCCTGCGCGGGCTCTACCGTGACATGGTGATCGTGCGTCGCATCGACACCGAGGGCATCGCCCTGCAGCGGCAGGGCCAGGTCGGCCTGTGGGCTCCCTGCCAGGGCCAGGAGGCCGTTCAGGTCGGCACGGCGCGTGCATTCCGCGACGACGACTTCGTGTTCCCCAGCTACCGCGAGATCGGCGTCAACTACGTGCGCGGCGCGAAGCCCGCCGACTTCGTCCTGGCGTGGCGCGGCGAGGCGCACTCCACGTACAACCCCTACGAGATCAACACCGCGACGCCGCAGATCATCATCGGCGCGCAATCGCTGCACGCGGTCGGCTACGCCATGGGCATCCAGCGCGACGGCACAGACCAGGTCGCCGCAGCGTACTTCGGCGACGGAGCGTCCAGCCAGGGCGACGTCAACGAGGCGATGGTCTTCGCATCATCGTTCCGGGCCCCGGTCGTCTTCGTCTGCACCAACAACCAGTGGGCGATCTCGGAGCCGGTCACCGTCCAGGCGAAGTTCCCGATCGCGGGCCGCGCGCCGGGGTTCGGCATCCCGAGCATGCGCGTCGACGGCAATGACGCGCTCGCGTGCCTTGCCGCGATGCGCTGGGCGCTCGACAACGCCCGTGCCGGGGGCGGTCCCGCGTTCATCGAGGCGGTCACCTACCGGATGGGCCCGCACACCACGTCGGACGACCCGACGCGCTATCGCGACCGTGACGAGGTCGAGGCGTGGCGCCGCCGTGACCCCATCGCCCGCCTCGAGGCTTTGCTGCGCACCGAGGGCGCGTTCGACGACGAGTTCGTCGCCCAGGTCGCCGCGGATGCCGACGCCTTCGGCGCCGACGTGCGCGCCGCGACGCTCGGTGCGAAGACGCGCGAGCCGCTCACGGTGCTCGACGACGTCTACGCCGAGCCGCACTCGGGTCTGGACGAGCAGCGTCGCTGGTACGGCGCCTATCTCGACGGCTTCGCCGACGAGGAGGTGGCGCGATGACGCAGCTCACGATGGCCAAGGCGATCAATCAGGGCCTGCACCGCGCGATGGCCGACGATCCGAAGGTGCTCGTCATGGGCGAGGACATCGGCAAGCTGGGCGGCGTCTTCCGCATCACCGACGGACTGCTCGACGAATTCGGCGGGCAGCGGGTGATCGACACTCCTCTCGCCGAAGCCGGCATCATGGGCACCGCCGTGGGCCTGGCGTTCCGCGGCTATCGTCCGGTCGTCGAGATCCAGTTCGACGGCTTCGTGTACCCCGCGTTCGACCAGATCGTCTGCCAGGTCGCCAAGCTCCATTACCGCACGCACGGCAACGTGAAGATGCCGATCACGATCCGCATCCCCTGGGCCGGCGGTGTCGGCGCGGCCGAGCACCACTCCGAGTCGCCCGAGGCGTATTTCGTGCACACGTCGGGCCTGCGCGTGGTCGCCGTCTCGAACCCGCAGGACGCGTATGTCGTGCTGCGCCAGGCCATCGCCAGCGACGACCCCGTCGTCTTCTTCGAGCCCAAGCGGCTGTATCACTCGAAGGGCGAGGTCGACCTCGACGTGGATCTCGCCGACGCCCCGCCGATGGGGGTCGCACGCGTCGCCCGGGAGGGCTCCGACGTCACGCTGCTGACCTACGGCGCGCAGGTGGCGACGGCAATGGACGCCGCGACCGCCGCCGAGGACGAGGGCATCTCGATGGAGGTCATCGACCTGCGTTCGATCTCGCCGGTCGACTACCGCACCGTGACCGCGTCGGTGCGCAAGACCGGACGGGTCGTCGTCACCCACGAGGCGGCCCGCGAGGCCGGCGTCGGCGCCGAGCTGGTCGCGAGCGTCACGGAGCGGTGTTTCAACTACCTGGAGTCGGCTCCGGTGCGCGTCACCGGGCATGACATCCCGTACCCGCCCGCCAAGCTCGAGAAGTACCACCTTCCCGACCTCGACCGGATCCTCGACGCCGTCGACCGCGTGCTCGACCGGCCGAACAGCCTGACGGGGGTGGAGCTGTGATCCAGGACTTCCTGCTCCCCGACCTGGGCGAGGGTCTGCCCGAAGCCGAGCTCGTCCAGTGGCTCGTCGCCGAGGGTGATGAGGTCACGCTCAACCAGACGATCGCCGAAGTCGAGACCGCGAAGGCGGTCGTCGAGCTGCCGTCTCCGTACGCGGGCACGGTCACGACGCTCCACGCCGCCGCGGGCGATGTCATCGAGGTGGGCTCGGTGCTCATCTCCTACGACATCGGCGGCGATGACACGCCCGCCGCGCCGAAGAAGGAAGCCCCGGTCGAGGCATCCGCCGACGCGTCGGAAGACGAGCCCGAGGAGAAGGCGCAGCCCAACCTTGTCGGCTACGGTGCCGCACCCCGCGCCGGTGGACGACCGAAGCGCCGCGCCCGCGCCGGAGGCGCCGCGCCTGCGTCCGCGGACACCGCCGTCCTCGAGGCTGCGCCGCACGACATCGTGACCGAGCTCGATCACGGCGACACGGTCGTCGAGCGTCCGAGGTCGACGCCGCCGGTGCGCAAGCTCGCGAAGGACCTCGGTGTCGACATCGCGCTGGTGCCTCCGACCGGCGATGCCGGTCTGATCACGCGCGGCGACGTCGAGGAGTACGCCCGTCGTGTGGGATCCGCGCCCACCGCCGGTGCCGCCGCCGAGGATGCCGCGCCGTCGCACCCGCCCGTGACGGCGGGCGAGCGCACGACACGCACGAAGATCCGCGGGGTGCGCAAGCATACGGCGGAGGCGATGGTGCGCTCAGCGTTCACCGCCCCCCACGTCACGACGTTCCTCACCGTCGACGTCACCGCGACGATGGAGCTGGTGGCCTCGCTGCGGGCGGATCGCGCTCTGAGCGAGCACCGCATCGGCGTGCTGGCGATCGCCGCCAAGGCCGTGTGCGCCGCATTGGCCCACCACCCCGAGCTCAACTCGAAGTGGGACGAGGATGCCGGCGAGATCGTCGCCCACCACTACGTCAACCTCGGCATCGCCGCCGCGACAGATCGCGGGCTCGTGGTCCCGAACATCCGAGACGCCCAGGACCTGACGCTCGTCGAGATGTCCGATGCCATCCGGCGGCTCGCCGAGACGGCCCGCGCCGGCAAGACCGCGCCGGCCGACATGATGGGTGGAACCTTCTCGATCACGAACGTGGGCGTCTTCGGCGTCGACGCCGGCACCCCGATCCTCAACCCCGGCGAAGCGGGCATCCTGGCCGTCGGGGCGGTGCGCCGTCAGCCGTGGGAGCACCACGGCGAGATCGCACTGCGCGACGTCATGACGCTGGCGCTGTCGTTCGACCACCGTCTCGTGGACGGCCAGCAGGGTTCGCTGTTCCTGAAGGCCATCGGCGACATCCTGCACGAGCCGGGGCGGGCGATGCTGCTGCGCTGAGAGACGGTGGCGGTCAGGCCAGGAGAGCCGCAGCCGCCATCGCCTCGAGCGTCGCGCGCACCGCGGCGTCCTCCGGGGCGTCGCGCAGGGCGCGCACGCTGTGCGGCGTGGAGTTGATGAGACCGAAGCAGGCTTGCGCTCGCAGTCGCAGGTCCATGGCGTCGTGATCGGGCAGAAGATCGCCGAGGACGGCGACCCACAGGTCGACGTACGATCGCTGGAGTCGCCGCACGCGGTGGCGATCGTCATCGCCGAGGCTCGCGAGATCGCGGTCCTGCACGCGGATGACGTCGGCGTCGGCGAGCGCGAAGTCGACGTGGAAGCGGATGAGCCCGTCGAGTCGCTGCCGGGCAGAGCCGTCGGCGTCGACGACGGCCTCGCCGCCCGCCAGGAGGCGTTCGCTGACGCCGACGAGGACCGCGCCCAGGAGGGCCTGCTTGTTCGCGAAATGCCGGTAGAGGGCAGGTCCGCTCACCCCGACCGCGCCGCCGAGATCCTCGAGGCTGACTCCGCTGAAGCCGCGCTCGGCGAACAGCTTCGCGGCTTCGTGCAGGATCGCCGAATAGCGGTCGGCCTTGGCACGATCGCGCTCGGTGGCACCGCTTGTCATTTCAGTTAATCCCCGCTAACCTGGATGCTCAGTTAGTGCACACTAACCGTATCCCGCGCGCGCCGCCAACCGGCGTGACCGGATCGTGACGTCGACGGAGATGACAGGACGATGCTCAGCACCGCGGTGACCCACGACGAGACGTTCGAGCGCACCCGCGACGAGCAGAGCGCCCTGGCGACGGAGCTGCGGGAGCGGCTGCGCGTCGCCGGACTCGGCGGCCCGCAAGCCTCGCGCGAGCGCCACGTCGCGCGCGGCAAGCTGCTGCCCCGCGATCGCGTCGACCGGCTGCTCGACGAGGGCAGTCCCTTCCTCGAGGTATCGCCCCTCGCCGCCGACGGACTCTACGACGGGGATGCTCCCGCTGCTGGCGTGATCGCCGGCATCGGCCTCGTGCACGGCCGGCACGTGATGGTCGTGTGCAACGACGCGACCGTCAAGGGCGGCACGTACTTCCCGCTCACGGTGAAGAAGCATCTGCGCGCGCAGGAGATCGCCCTCGAGAACCGCCTGCCGTGCGTGTACCTCGTCGACTCGGGCGGTGCGTTCCTGCCCATGCAGGACGAGGTGTTCCCCGACCGCGACCACTTCGGGCGCATCTTCTACAACCAGGCGAGACTGTCGGCCGCGGGCATCCCGCAGATCGCCGCCGTGATGGGGTCATGCACCGCGGGAGGCGCGTACGTGCCCGCGATGAGCGACGAGACGGTGATCGTCCGCGGTCAGGGCACGATCTTCCTCGGCGGCCCGCCGCTGGTGAAGGCCGCGATCGGTGAGGTCGTGACCGCGGAGGAGTTGGGCGGGGGAGAACTGCACGCCAAGCGATCGGGCGTCGTCGACCATCTCGCCGAGGACGACGAGCACGCGCTCGAGATCGTGCGCGACATCGTGGCGACCCTGCCGCCTCCACAGGATCCGGCATGGGACGTCCAGCCCGCCGTCGCGCCGGCCGTCGATCCCGCCGACCTCTACGGGGTCGTGCCGGTCGACGTCAACCAGCCGTATGACGTCCGCGAGGTGATCGCGCGACTCGTCGACGGCAGCGAGCTCCACGAGTTCAAGCGCGAGTACGGCGACACCCTCGTCACCGGATTCGCCCGGTTGCACGGGCATCCCATCGGCATCATCGCCAACAACGGCGTGCTGTTCAGCGAGTCGGCGCAGAAGGGCGCGCACTTCATCGAGCTGTGCGACCAGCGCGGAATCCCGCTGCTGTTCCTGCAGAACATCTCGGGCTTCATGGTGGGTCGAGACGCCGAGGCGGGCGGCATCGCCAAGGACGGCGCGAAGATGGTGACCGCCGTCGCGACCACGCGCGTGCCCAAGCTCACCGTGGTGATCGGCGGGTCGTTCGGAGCGGGCAACTACTCGATGTGCGGCCGCGCGTACTCGCCACGGTTCCTGTGGACCTGGCCGGCCAGCCGAATCTCGGTGATGGGCGGCCCTCAGGCGGCGTCCGTCCTGTCCACCGTCAAGCGCGACCAGCTCGAGGCCCGTGGTCAGGAGTGGTCGGCACAGGACCAGTCCGACTTCGAGGCCCCGATCCGCGCGCGCTACGAGGAACAGGGCAGCCCGTACTACGCCACCGCCCGGCTGTGGGACGACGGCATCCTCGATCCCGCCGACACACGCGCCGCGCTCGGCCTGGCGCTCGACGTCGTCTCGCGCACCCCTCTTCCCGAACCGCAGTTCGGCGTCTTCCGGATGTGATCGACATGACCTCGACTTCTTCGCCGACCGTCGGATTCGACACCGTGCTCGTCGCGAACCGCGGCGAGATCGCACGGCGGGTCATCCGCACGCTGCGCCTGCTCGGCATCCGCTCGATCGCCGTCTACAGCGACGCCGACGCGGATGCTCCGCATGTGCGCGAGGCGGATGCGGCGGTGCGGCTCGGGCCCGCCGCAGCGTCCGAGTCGTACCTCGCCATCGATCGCGTCCTCGCGGCCGCGGTCGAAAGCGGCGCGCAGGCCGTGCACCCGGGCTACGGGTTCCTGTCGGAGAACGCCGCGTTCGCGCGCGCGTGCGCCGACGCCGGCATCGCCTTCATCGGCCCGGGGGAGCGGGCCCTCGAGGTGATGGGCGACAAGATCCGCGCGAAGGAGCATGTGGCCGCGCACGACGTCCCCGTGGTGCCGGGCTTCAGCGCCGCCGGGATGAGCGACGCGCAGATCGCGGCGGCGGCGGATGATGCCGGGTACCCGCTGCTGGTGAAGCCGTCAGCCGGCGGCGGCGGCAAGGGGATGCAGGTCGTGCGCGATGCCGCCGACCTCGCGGATGCCCTCACGACGGCGCGCCGCGTCGCCCGATCGGCGTTCGGCGACGACACGCTGCTGCTCGAGCGGCTCATCGAGCGCCCGCGACACATCGAGGTGCAAGTGCTCGCCGACGCTCACGGCCGGGTCATCCACCTCGGTGAGCGGGAGTGCACGCTGCAGCGTCGCCACCAGAAGGTGATCGAGGAGGCACCGTCGCCGGTCATCGATTCGGCCACGCGCGACCGCCTCGGCGCGGCCGCATGCGCCGCCGCGGCCTCGGTCGACTATCGCGGAGCCGGAACGGTCGAGTTCCTCGTCGCCGGTGACCGCCCCGACGAGTTCTTCTTCATCGAGATGAACACGCGCCTGCAGGTCGAGCATCCGGTGACCGAGCTCGTCACCGGCGTCGACCTGGTCGAGCAGCAGCTGCGGATCGCCGCGGGCGAGCCGCTCGCTCTCGCGCAAGACGACGTCACGCTCACCGGCCATGCGATCGAGGCGCGCGTGTATGCGGAGAGTCCCGAGCGCGGATTCCTGCCGGCGACCGGTGACGTCCTGGTGTGGCGGCCCGCCGACGGAGTGCGCACGGATGCCGCCGTCGAGAGCGGTTCGATCGTCACCGCCGACTACGACCCGATGATCGCCAAGGTCATCGCGTTCGGTCACGACCGGCCGCACGCGCTCGATCGCCTCGACGCCGCACTCGCCGACACCGTGCTGCTGGGCGTGGAGTCGAACATCGGCTTCCTGCGCACGCTGCTCGACGACCAGGCCGTGCGCGACGGCGACATGGACACCGGACTCATCGACCGGATGCCGCCGCGTGAGCCCACGGAGCCGTCCGCCACCGCACTCGCCGCCGTCGCACAGGCGCACGGCCGACGCGCGAGCGGACGGAACCGGTCGGCTCGCAGTGGTGCGCTGTGGCGCGACGGCAGCGGCTGGCGGATGGGTGCACCCAACCGACCCGTTCAGGTCGTGTTGGCGGGCGATGACGGCTCCGTCTACGACGTCGCGGCGCCCGAACCCGGTGCAGAGGTCTTCGTCGGGGCATCGCGCGCGACCGCACGTGCGGTCGGTCGCGCGACACCCGCAGGCACCGCGGTCGCGCCCGACGCCGACGGCTGGATCTGGGTGCATGCCGACGGTGAGACGCATCGCCTGCGGCCGCTCACGCGCCGTGAGGCGATGCAGCGTCGATTGGACGCCCGCGAAAGGGATGCGGCGGCATCCGATCCCGAACTGCGCGCGCCGATGCCGGGCGCCGTCGTCGCCGTGCACGTCGCCGACGGCGACGAAGTGGCGGCCGGACAGCGCATCGTCACGATCGAGGCGATGAAGATGGAGCACCCCGTCGTCGCCGCCCACGACGGCGTCGTTCGCCTGGACGTCGCCCTCGGCGACCAGGTGCGGCGCGATCAGCCGCTCGCGCACGTCACCGCCCACCAGACCGACTCCTGACACCCCGAGGACGAACACATGGACAGCTATCAGCTCACCGACGAAGAGCGCGAGCTCGCGGGCATGGTCCGCGACTTCGCGGACGAGGTCGTCGCACCCCAGGCCTACGAGGCCGATCGCACCAAGACGCTCTCGATGGACGTCGTCGGCCAGATGGGCGAGATGGGGTTGTTCGGGCTGCCGTTCCCCGAAGAGTACGGCGGACAGGGCGGCGACTACTTCGCCCTGTGCCTGGCCATCGAGGCTCTCGCCCGGGTCGATCAGTCCATCGCGATCACCCTCGAGGCCGGCGTCAGCCTCGGTGCGATGCCCGTGTTCCGATTCGGCACCGAAGAGCAGAAGCAGGAGCTCCTGCCCGATCTCATGTCCGCACGCGCCCTCGCAGGCTTCGGCCTCACCGAGCCCGAAGCGGGATCGGACGCTGGTGCCACGCGCACCACCGCGCGCCTCGACGGCGACGAGTGGGTCGTCAACGGTGCGAAGCAGTTCATCACCAACTCGGGCACTGCCATCACCCGGTTCGTCACGGTCACGGCCGTCACCGGCACCACCGACGCCGGCGGGAAGGAGATCTCGACGATCATCGTGCCCAACGGCACGCCGGGATTCACCGTCGAACCCGCGTACGACAAGGTCGGCTGGCACGCCTCGGACACGCATCCGCTTACATTCCAGGACGCACGCGTGCCCGCGGGCAACCTGCTCGGCGAGCGCGGTCGGGGCTTCGCCAACTTCCTCCACATCCTCGACGAGGGGCGCATCGCGATCGCGGCGCTCGCCACCGGCGCCGCCGAGGGGTGTCTCGAAGCCGCAGTCGCGTACGCCGGCCAGCGCATCGTCTTCGGCGAGGCGCTCTCGACGCGCCAGAGCATGCAGTTCCTGCTTGCGCGGATGCAGCAGCGGGTGCACGTCGCCCGTCTCGCCTGGCACCACGCCGCGCGGCTGCGCGACGCCGGAAAACCGTTCAAGACCGAGGCGGCGATGGCCAAGCTCACCGCGAGCGACGCGGCGATGGACAACGCGCGCGACGCGACCCAGGTGTTCGGCGGCAACGGATTCATGAACGAATTCCCGGTTGCTCGCCACTACCGCGATTCGAAGATCCTCGAGATCGGCGAGGGCACGAACGAGGTGCAGCTGCTCGTCATCGCACGCGCCCTCGGGGTAGCGTGAGGGACGTGTCCGAGATCGTCCAGCGCGGCCTGTACGTCGACGAGCTCGAAGTCGGCGCCCGCTACGTGCACCGACCGGGGCGCACCGCGACCGAAGCCGACAACGTGCTGTTCTCGTCGATCACGATGAACACGCAGGCGTTGCACCTGGATGCCGCGTACTCGGCGACCCAGCCGTTCGGTCAGCGGCTCATGAACTCGATGTGGACGCTCGCGACCATGGTCGGAGCCTCGGTCAGTCAGATCACACAGGGCACGCTGGTCGCCCAGCTCGGGCTGACCGACATCTCCTTCCCCGCGCCGCTCTTCCACGGCGACACGCTCTGCACCGAGACCGAGATCCTCGACGTGCGCCCGTCGGCGTCGCGCCCCGGACAGGGCATCGTGACCATGCGTCACACCGGCCGGAACCAGGACGGCACGGTCGTCGCCGTCGCGACCCGGACGGCGCTGATGTGGTACCGCGACGCCACCGAGAGGAGCTCGTCATGAGCGTGTTCGACCATGGTCCGGCGCTGCTGTTCTGCCCCGCCGACCGCCCCGAGCGGTTCGCGAAGGCGCTCGACCGGGCCGACGCGGTCATCCTCGATCTCGAGGACGCCGTGATCCCGGATGCCCGTACGGCCGCGCGCGGCGCGATCATCGAGTCCGACCTCGACCCCGCCCGCGTGATCGTGCGGGTCAACGCACCCGGCACCGCGGACTTCACCGCCGACCTGGCCACCCTGTCGCAGACCGATTACCGCACCGTGATGGTCGCCAAGGCCGAGTCGCCCAAACGCCTCAAGCGCGTCGACGCCCGGTTCCGACTGATCGCCCTCTGCGAGACCGCGCGCGGTGTCTCGGAGGCGAACCGCATCGCCGCCCTCGAGAACGTGACCGCACTGATGTGGGGCGCCGAGGATCTGGTCGCCTCGATCGGCGGCACGGCAAGCCGCAAACCGAACGGCCGCTATCGCGACCTCGCTCGGTACGCGCGTGCGCGCGTTCTCGTCGAGGCCGCCGCGCGCGGAAAGCACGCCATCGACGCCGTCCACCTCGACATCGGAGACGTCAAGGGACTTCGCACCGAGGCAGCCGATGCCGCGGCCTCGGGCTTCACGGCGACCGCGTGCATCCACCCCGACCAGGTCGCGGTCATCCGCCAGGCCTACCGCCCCGACGACAAGGCCGTAGCGTGGGCGCGAGCGGTGCTCCGTGCCGCCGAGGGAGAGCGCGGAGCGTTCTCGTTCGAAGGCCGCATGGTCGACGGTCCCGTGCTGCGGCACGCCCGCACCGTCGTCCAGCGCGCCGGAGGCTGAGGGCGGCTACCGTGCCACGGGGTCGGCGAGCGCATCGGCCCAGCTGAGCACGCGGAGCCGCTCGCGCTCGACGAGGATCGACACGATCGAGCCGTTGGGCAGTCGCTCGTCTTCGTGGGGTCGCTCTCCGCCCGAGGCATGTCGGATCACTTCGCGGATGAGCGCACCGTGCGAGACGACCACGATCGGGACGTCGACCGGGGCGTGACGCGATCGTGCGTCACGGACGGCGCCGCGGATTCCCCGCAGCGCCCGGTGGCGCAGCTGCGGCCAGGTCTCGGCGCCGGGGATCTCGGCACTGCGCCACGGACCCCACTGCGCACGGAACTCGTCGACGTCCATGCCCTCGGCCCGGCCGTAGGCCCGCTCCCGCAGGTCGGGGTACGGACCGGCGACGTCGACGTCGAACTCGCGCGCGATGATCTGGGCGCTCTCGCGGGCGCGCGACAGATCGCTCGATGCGACGACGGGGGTGCGGCCCTCGAGCATCGTGCGCAGGCGCACGGCGGCATCCCGCGCCTGGGCGCGACCCTCGTCGTTCAGCGGGATGTCGACCGAGCCTTGGATGCGCCCGCCGCGGTTCCAGTCGGTCTCGCCATGTCGTACGAGGAAGAGAGTCGTCACCGTTCCACCGTATTCGAGTGTGGACTCGCCCCGGACAGTGCCGATCCGAGCGCGCTGAGCACCTCGCTCGTGCCGGCATCGATCTTCACGGTCGCCCTCGCGTCAGCGCGCGTCGCCCCACGGTTCACGATGACGATCGGCAATCGTCGCCGTCGTGCCCGCTCGATCAGCCGGATGCCGGAGTTCACGACCAGCGACGAGCCCGCCACCAGCAGCGCCTCGCTGGCGTGCACCAACTGCTCGGCCTCGCGGAACTTCTCAGCCGGGATGTACTCGCCGAAGAAGACCACGTCCGGCTTGAGCATCCCTCGGCACACGCTGCAGGCGGGCACCACGAATCCCTCGGTGGACTCGGGCAGGACGTCGCCGTCGGGCCCGAGGGCGACACTGTCGGGCACCGTGATCCAGGGGTTGTCGGCCTCGACGCGCTCGGCGAGGTCGCGCCGGTCGAACACCTGTCCGCAGCGGGTGCAGAACACGCGGCGCATCGTCCCGTGCAGCTCGACGACCCGCCGGCTTCCGGCACGCACATGCAGCCCGTCGACGTTCTGGGTGACGACGCCGGTGGCGATGCCCCGATCTTCGAGCTCCGCGAGGGCACGGTGTCCTGGATTCGGCGCTGCACCGGCGAACGCCTGCCAGCCGAGGTGGCTGCCGATCCAGTACCGGCGACGTGCGGCATCCGACGAGAGGAACTGGTCCACCGTCATCGGCGTGCGCACCGGGGCGCCCTGGCCGCGATAGTCGGGGATGCCCGAGTCGGTCGAGACCCCGGCGCCGGTGAGCACCGCGATCCGTCGACCGGCGAGCGCATCGACCGCCGCGGCCACACTCGCCGCGGCCGTCCGGTCGGTGTCGGCCGTCATGCTCACGCTGGACCCCCTTCCGGGACCGAGTGTAGGCGGCCACGTTTTCGGGGATGTTACGGTCGCCTGCTCTGCCAGAGTGGGAACGTGGTGCACGTCGTCGAGATTCCGGACGCCGCCGATGCGCGGCTGCACGACTTCCGCGACCTCACGGACGTGGCACTGAGGCGCGTGGTCGAGCCTGAGAACGGTCTGTACATCGCGGAATCGGCCAAGGTGCTCGCACGGGCCCTGGCGGCCGGGCATCGCCCGCGGTCGGTCGTCACCCAGCCCAAATGGCTCGATGACGTCACGGGGCTTCTCGCGGACGTCCCCGACACGCCGGTGTACGTCGTGTCGGCCGAGGTGGCCGAGTCGCTCACCGGCTACGCCGTCCACCGCGGCCTGCTGGCCGCGATGCATCGCCCCGCGCTGCCCGCGGTCGACGCCATCGTGCGCGACGCCCGGCTGGTCATCGTGCTCGAAGACATCGTCGACCACACCAATGTCGGCGCGATCTTCCGGGCCGCCGCGGGGCTCGGCGCCGACGCGGTGCTCGTCTCGCCGCGCTGCGCAGACCCGCTGTACCGCCGCAGCGTGCGGGTGTCGATGGGGACCGTGTTCCAGGTGCCGTGGACGCGGCTGCCCGAATGGGCCGAGGCGGGTCCGCAGCTGCGTGGCGAGGGTCTGCACCTGGCGGCGCTCGCCCTCGCCGACGACGCCGTTCCGCTGGATTCCTTCGCGCGCGCCGGGCACGAGCGCGTCGCGCTGCTGCTCGGCGCGGAGGGCGACGGGCTGAGCGCGCGGGCGGTGGACGAAGCCGACACCGTCGTCACGATCCCGATGAGCGGGGGAGTGGATTCGCTGAACGTCGCCGCGGCATCCGCCGTCGCGATGTGGGCACTGCGGCCCGGCCGCTGAGCTCGCGTCAGGCGTCGGTGCCGGGCCGCGCCGCGGCGTCCTTGCCCGGCAGCAGCGTCTCGACCGGCAGCGGCTCGGGACGCTTGGCGGTGATCGCATCGCCGGACGACTGATGGCGCAGCCGGCGCAGCACCCACGGAACCAGGTACGAGCGGGCCCACACCAGGTCGACGGCGCGCGCTTCGCGCCACGTGCGCGACGGCAGCGGGTCGGGCTGCATCGGCAGAAGGTCGTTCGGCACATTCAGGGCGCGCAGCACCATGCGCGCGACCTCGTGATGACCCAGCCGGTTCAAGTGCAGGCGGTCGTCGTCGAAGAACCGCATGTCCTGGATCTCCTTGAGGGCCCACTGGTCGGCGACGATGCAGTCGTACTTGTCGGCGATCGCGCGGATGTTCTCGTTGTAGATCGCGACTTTGCCCCGGATGCCGCGGAACACCGGTGTGAAGTTGGTGTCGATGCCGGTGAAGACCACCAGCGTCGCGCCGTCGGAGCCGAGGCGCACGACGGCGTCCTCGAACTGCTCGGAGACGAGGTCGGGGTCGCTGCCGGGGCGGATGACGTCGTTGCCGCCCGCCGAGAAGGTGATGAGGTCGGGCTTGAGCGCGATCGCCGGCTCGATCTGCTCGGCCACGATCTGGCCGATCAGCCGACCGCGCACGGCGAGGTTCGCGTAGGCGAAGTCGGGTGCCTGCTGCGACAGCACCTCCGCAACGCGGTCCGCCCACCCGCGATGCCCCCCGGGCGATGCCGGCTCGGGGTCGCCGATCCCCTCGGTGAACGAGTCGCCGATCGCGACGTAACGGCGCCACGGGTGCACCCCCGCGTTGGGTACGTACGGAGTGCGGTTCTCCTCGGTGTGCGGATCGTTTCGCGCCATGCGTCCTCCTCGGCTCGTGGCCGAGTTCGAGATTACCCTCGACGTCGCCGGCGTGGCCTAGGGTGGTGACTCGTGCGTCCGCGGGGAGGCGCGGGAAGGGCGGATGCATGACCGACGAGTCCGCCGCCGTCCACATCGGCGGATTCGCCGCAGAGCACCTCTCGCCCTCGTATCCGCAGCGCGCGCCGTGGGGGACCGCCCAGCGTCTGCGCGCGTGGCAGGCCGAGGCGCTCGACCGCTACTTCGCCCTCGACGGCCCCGACGGCATCGGCAGCGGACCCCGCGACTTCCTCGCCGCCGCGACACCGGGGGCAGGCAAGACGACCTTCGCGCTGCGTCTGGCCAGCGAGCTGCTGCGCCGCGGGGTGGTGGACCGCCTGGTGGTGGTCGCGCCCACCGAGCACCTCAAGACGCAGTGGGCGGATGCCGCCGCCCGGGTCTCGCTGCGCCTGGACCCGCTGTTCAGCAACCGCCATTCGGTGCCGGCGCGCCACTACCACGGTGTGGCTGTGACCTACGCCCAGGTCGCTGCGAACCCGGGTGTGCACCAGCGCCTGACCGAGGGTGCGCGCACGCTGGTGATCCTCGACGAGGTGCACCACGGCGGGGATGCGCTGAGTTGGGGGGAGGCCCTGCGCGAGGCGTACCGTCGCGCGACCCGACGCCTGCTGCTGTCGGGCACGCCGTTCCGCAGCGACACCGCGCCGATCCCGTTCGTCGAGTACCACCCCGACGAGCGCGGCATCCGCATCTCGCGCACCGACTACGCCTACGGCTACCGGCGGGCCCTCGAAGACGGCGTGGTGCGTCCGGTGATCTTCCTCGTGTACGCGGGGCAGATGCGCTGGCGCACGCGCGCGGGCGAAGAGATGGAGGCGCAACTCGGTCAGGACAACACCAAGGACATCACCGCGCAGGCATGGCGCACGGCGCTCGATCCGCACGGGGAGTGGATCCCCGCCGTGCTGCGCTCGGCCGATCGGCGATTGAGTGAAGTGCGCGCCCAGGTGCCGGATGCCGGAGGCCTCGTCATCGCGTCGGACCAGACGGCGGCGCGCGCCTACGCGAGCATCCTTCGCGAGGTCGCCGGTGAGGAACCGGTCGTCGTGCTGTCCGACGAAGCGGAGGCATCCGGTCGGATCGAGGCCTTCGCGCAGGGCTCGGCGCGCTGGATGGTCGCGGTACGCATGGTGTCGGAGGGCGTCGACGTGCCGCGGTTGGCCGTCGGTGTCTACGCGACGTCGGCGTCGACACCGCTGTTCTTCGCGCAGGCGATCGGCCGCTTCGTCCGCGCGCGGCGCCGGGGCGAGACCGCCAGCGTGTTCCTGCCGCACGTGCCCGACCTGCTCGCTCTCGCGGGCGAGCTCGAACGGCAGCGCGATCACGCGCTCGACCGCGACATCGACGACGAGATCGACCTCGAACAGGATCTGCTCGACGCCGCCGAGCGCGAGGACTCGGCCTCCGACGCCCTCACCGATGAGTTCGAGTACCAGGCGCTCGACTCTGTCGCCCACTTCGACCGGGTGCTGTACGACGGTCGCGAGTTCGGGCAGCTCGCGGTGCCCGGCACGCCCGAAGAGGAGGAGTTCCTGGGCCTTCCGGGGCTGCTGGAGCCCGAGGCCGTGCACGACCTGCTCATGCAGCGGCAGGCGCGCCAGAGCCGTCACCGCATCGCGCGCGAGCGGCGTGCGTCCGAGCAGCCGGCCGAGGAGGCGGCGGCTGCGCCGCCTGCGGCACTGCATCGCACCCTGCGCGAGCAGCGGCAGCTGCTCAACAGTCTCGTCGGACTCTACGCGCGGCAGAGCGGCGAACCGCACGGCCTGGTGCACGCTGAACTGCGACGGCTGTGCGGGGGACCGGCGGTCTCTCACGCGACGGTGGCGCAGCTGCAGGCGCGCATCGATGTGCTGCGTGCCCGCGTGCGCTCCTGAGCCGCCTAGACTCCGGGTCGTGGCGGCCGATTATTCGTTCGTGTCGCGTTGGCGGGTGCCGGCGCCCCGCGAGCGCGTGTGGACGGAGCTTGTCCGCATGCTCGAGCTCGGCGGTGCGCCGTCGTGGTGGCGCGCGGTCACCGTCACCGAGCGCCCCGACGCCCTCGGTGCCGGTGCGCTCGTCGGGCTGCGGGTGCGCAGTCCGCTCGGCTATGCGTTGCGCGTGCGTCTGGTGATCACCGCCGTCGAGGCGGGCCGACTGCTCGCGGCGGACGGAGTCGGCGACCTCACGGGGGCCGGCCGGATCGAGATCGAGGAGGCGGAGGAGCACGCATCCGTCGTGATCATCCACTGGGACGTCGCCACCACGCGCGCCTGGATGAACCGCACCGCGTGGGTGCTGCGGCCCGCCTTCGAGCGCGCGCACGCCCGGGTCATGCTGGCCGGCGAGGCGGGACTGCGTCGCGCGCTCGACGAGCAGCGCCGCTGATCTGTTCGGATCTCCGAAATGCTGGCAATAGCGCGCACCGGCGGGATCGCGTGGGCGTGGCTCGCTAGCGTTGACGGCAACCCCGATCGCGCCCAGGAGGCCCCGTGAGCTCTCCCGCCGCACCCACAGACGCCGACCGCCGCCGCTGGGCGCGCTACCTCGTCGATGAGCGCGCCGAAGCCGCCGTGTATCGGCACCTCGCCGCGCGCCGCCGCGGCGAGGAACGCGAGATCCTGTTGGCACTGGCCGAGGCCGAAGGACGCCACGAGGCCCACTGGCTGGCGCTGCTCGGCGGCGAGCCCACGCGGCTGCCCCGCGCCGGGGCGGATACGCGGATGCTGGGCTGGCTGGCGCGTCGGTTCGGCTCGATCTTCGTGCTCGCACTCGCGCAGAACGCGGAAGCCCGCTCGCCCTATGAGGGCGAGCCCTTCGCCACCCCGGCGATGGTCGCTGACGAAAAGGTGCACCACGAGGTCGTGCGCGGTCTGGCCGCGCGGGGACGCCGTCGCCTCTCCGGCACCTTCCGCGCCGCCGTCTTCGGTGCCAACGACGGGCTCGTGTCGAACCTCGCGCTGGTGATGGGCATCGGTGCCACCGGCGTCGCCCCTCAGTTCGTGCTGTTCAGCGGCATCGCGGGCCTGCTCGCGGGTGCACTGTCGATGGGGGCGGGCGAGTTCGTCTCGGTGCGGTCGCAGCGCGAGCTGCTCGATGCCACGCAGCCCAGCGACTTCGCCGACGATGCCCTTCCCGACCTCGATCTCGATGCCAACGAGCTCGCGCTCGTGTATCGCACGCGCGGCATGCCCGAGGTCGAAGCCATCGCGCGGGCGCGCGAGGTGCTCGCGAGCCTCGGCGGGCCCGACCCGGTGCCCCTCGTGAACCCCGAGCGCGCGGACGACCACGAAGTGGTCGGCGGCGCGTGGCGGGCGGCCGGTTCGAGCTTCCTGTTCTTCGCCTCCGGCGCGATCATCCCCGTTCTGCCGTGGCTCCTGGGTCTCAGCGGGCTCGCGGCGATCGTGACCGCCCTCGTCCTGGTCGGCATCGCCCTGCTGACGACGGGCGCAGTGGTGGGTCTGCTGTCGGGTGCACCGCCCCTGCGGCGCGCACTGCGCCAGCTCGCCATCGGCTACGGGGCTGCGGCGGTCACGTACGCGCTCGGACTCCTGTTCGGGGTGAGCGTCGGCTGAGCAGTCGGGCGCCTGCCGGGAATACCCGCTCACCGGCGTCGGTTTGCGTCCGCGTGAGTGATTCCCCCGTTGCCCCGATCAAGGTCGATGTCTGGTCCGATGTGCAGTGCCCCTGGTGCTACATCGGCAAGAGGCGTTTCGAGAGCGCAGTGGATGCCTCGGGCATCCCCGTCGAGATCGAGTACCGTTCGTTCGAGCTGGCGCCCGACACGCCCGTCGAGTACGACGGAACGCCCGTGCAGTACCTGGCCGAGCGCAAGGGCGTCTCGCCCGACCAGGCCCGTCAGATGGTCGATCACGTGACGCAGCTGGCCGCCGCAGAGGGCCTCGCGTACGACTACGACCACATCCACCAGACCAACACCGTGCGCGCGCACGAGCTGCTGCACTACGCGAAGGAGCGCGGTCGTCAGTCCGAGATGAAGGAGGCGCTGCTGCAGGCGTACTTCGTCGACGGCGGCCATGTCGGCCGGATCGCCGAGCTCGCCGACCTCGCAGCGACCGTGGGCCTGGATCGCGACGACGTGGTGCGCGCGCTCGAGTCCCGCCGGTACGCCGACGCGGTGGCGGCGGATGTCGCCCAGGCGGCGGCATACGGCATCAACGGCGTTCCCTTCTACGTGTTCGAGGGCAGGTACGGCGTCTCGGGCGCGCAGGCCGGCGAGGTGTTCGCGGACGTGCTCGCCAAGGTGGCCGCCGAGCGGGTCGAGGCGTGACCGGTGCGCAGGCGCAGGCGACGGCGAGCGCGCTGACGGTGATCGGCGGCTCCGGGATGGCCTGCGACGGCGATGCCTGCACGGTCCCCGCCACGGGCGAGAACACGGGCACACCCGCGCCGAGCTAGCGCGGAAAAGACTCAGCCCCTGACCGGGAATCCCAGGTCAGGGGCTGATTCACATCTCGTGCGCGAGGGGGGACTTGAACCCCCACGCCCTATACGGGCACTAGCACCTCAAGCTAGCGCGTCTACCTATTCCGCCACCCGCGCAGGTGGTGTGTCGGTCTCTCAACCGAAGATCGACCCTACCATGTCCAGCGACCGCGCCACGAATCCGCGCCCGGCGGAGAGAGGCCTCGGCGCGGGGTAAGTTTGTCGGCATGCCCGACCCTCAGGCATCCGCCGTCGACGACCTGCCCGAGGTCGCGCGGCTCGCGCGCGACCTCATCCGCTTCGACACCACCAATCACGGGGGCGGCCGTGCCGCGGGGGAGCGCGAAGCGGCGGAGTATGTGGGCGCCTACCTCGAGTCGATCGGTCTGACGCCGCGCTACTACGAGCCCGTGCCGCGGCGCACCAACGTCATGGCTCGCGTGCCCGGGCGCGATCGTGATCGCCCGGCACTCGTGCTCCACGGTCACCTCGACGTCGTTCCCGCCGTCGCGGATGACTGGTCGGTGGACCCGTTCGCCGGCGAGGTGCGCGACGGGATGCTGTGGGGTCGCGGTGCCGTCGACATGAAGGACATGGACGCCATGATCCTCACGTCCGTCGCCGAGCTGCTGCGGCGCGGTGAGCAGCCCGAGCGCGACCTCGTGCTCGCGTTCTTCGCCGACGAGGAGGACGGCGGCGGTGAGGGCTCCGCCCTCGTGGTGCGCGACCACCCCGAGTGGTTCGACGGCGCCACCGAGGCGATCAGCGAGGTCGGCGGCTACTCGATCGCGGTCGACGGGCGTCGCGCCTACCTGCTGCAGGTCGGCGAGAAGGCGCTGCTGTGGATCCGACTCGTCGCCCGTGGACGCGCCGCGCACGGTTCGAGCCGCCACGACGACAACGCGGTCACACGGCTCGCCGAGGCGGTCGCCGCCCTCGGCCGCACCGAGTGGCCGGTCGAGCTCACGGACACGACGCGCGAGATGACCGCGCGGCTCGCCGAGATCACCGGCGCCGACCCCGGCGATCCGGATGCGCTGGCCGCGGCGTCCGGACCGGCGGCGGGCTTCCTGCGGTCGACGCTGCGCACGACGTCGAATCCGACCGTCCTCGGCGCGGGCTACAAGCACAACGTCATACCGGACCGTGCCGAGGCCCTCGTCGACGTCCGGGTGCTGCCCGGCACGGAGGACGTCGCCCTGGCCGACATCCGCCGCATCGTCGGCGACGGCGTCGAGGTCGAGATCGTCCACGCCGACATCGGCCTCGAGGTGCCGTTCGCCGGCGACCTGGTCGACGCGATGGTCGCCGCGCTGGGACGCCACGACCCGGGCGTGCCGGTGATCCCGTACCTCATGGGCGGTGGCACCGACAACAAGGCGCTGGCCGCGCTCGGCATCGCCGGCTACGGGTTCGCCCCGCTGCGGCTGCCCGCCGACCTCGACTTCACCGGGATGTTCCACGGAGTCGACGAGCGTGTGCCGATCGATGCACTCGTGTTCGGCCAGCGCGTTCTGACCGATCTGCTGCGCACCTGCTGACGCGGGTCCACTTCTCCACGAAAGGCGCCATGAACCTCCTCGAGGCGATGCTGCTCGGCCTTGTGCAGGGGCTGACCGAGTTCCTGCCGATTTCATCGAGCGCGCACCTGCGCATCCTCGGGGAGTTCCTCCCCTCCGCTCAGGACCCCGGGGCGGCGTTCACCGCGATCACGCAGATCGGCACCGAGGCGGCCGTGGTGGTCTTCTTCTGGCGTGACATCGTGCGCATCATCGGGCAGTGGTTCCGCGCGCTGTTCGGTCGCATCCCGCGCAACGATCCGGACGCGCGCATGGGGTGGCTGATCATCATCGGCTCGATCCCGATCGTCGTGCTCGGCCTGCTCTTCCAGGACCAGATCGAGACGACGCTGCGTTCGCTGTGGCTCATCGCGGGCATGCTGATCTTCTTCGGCGTGCTGCTGGGCATCGCAGACCTCGTCGGCGCGAAGAAGAGGAAGCTGCAGGATCTCACCGTCGCCCACGGCGTCGTGTACGGGTTCGCGCAGTCGCTTGCGCTGATCCCCGGGGTCTCGCGCTCGGGCGGGACGATCACCGCCGGACTGTTCATGGGCTACGAGCGGGCCGCCGCGGCGCGCTACGCCTTCCTGCTGGCGATCCCGGCGGTGTTCGGCAGCGGCTTCTATCAGCTCGCCAAGAGCTGGAACGAGCCCGGGGTGTTCACTCTCGGCGAGACGGCGGTGGCCACCCTCGTCGCCTTCGTCGTCGCCCTCGCCGTCATCGCCTTCTTCATGCGCTGGATCTCACGGCACAGCTTCCTGCCGTTCGTCGTCTACCGCGTGGCGCTCGGGGCGACGCTGCTCGTGCTGCTGAGTCTGGGCGTCATCCAGCCGTACTGACGCGGCGTCAGCGGCGCGGGTCGTCGCGGCCCGGCTTCGTGGGCCCGTCGCCGCCGCGGCGAAGGTAGCGTTCGAACTCCTGCGCGATGGCGTCGCCGGACGCCTCGGGGGAGTCCCACGTGTCACGGGTGCGTTCGAGCTGCTGGATGTACTCCGTCATCTCCTCGTCGTCGGCCGCAGCCGCGTCGATCGACGCCTCCCAGGCCGCCGCTTCGGTCGGCAGATCGCCGCGGGGGATCGAGGCACCGGTGATGTCCTCGAGTCGATCGAGCAGGGCGAGCGTGGCCTTCGGCGACGGCGTGTGGCCTGCGACGTAGTGCGGAACGCTGGCCCACAGCCCGGCCGACGGGATTCCCGCGGCATCCGCTGCGTGACCGAGGACGCTGAGGATGCCCACGGGCCCCTCGTAACTGCTGCGCTCGAGCCCCAGCGCGGTGCGCAGCGATTCGCTCTCGCTGCCGCCGAACACCGAGATCGGCCGCGTGTGGGGCACGTCGGACATCATCGATCCGAGCGAGACGAACCCGGTCACATCCTCGCGCAGAGCGACGTCGATGAACTCGGACGCGAACGCCTGCCAGGCGCGGGCCGGCTCGACGCCGATCAGCAGCCACAGCTGCGTGCCGCGCGTCGTGCGCTTCGGACGCAGGATCGTGGCCTCCGGCCAGCGCAGCACCCGCTGGCCCTCGGCGTCCATCGCGACCTGCGGCCGCGTGTACTGGTAGTCGAAGTACAGCTCGGGATCCACCGAGAACACCGGTTCGTAGTTCCCGCTGTCTCGCAGCTGGTTCAGCGCCGAAGAGGCCGCCTCGCCCGCGTCGTTCCAGCCGTCGAAAGCGGCGACCAGCACTCTGCGACCCAGTCCGTCCACGCGACCTCCTCCGCCCGCCGGCGCGGGTTCGTTCCAGGATAGGCGCGGTCGCCGGACCGGTGGGCCGAATGCCCGGCGCGCCGGGTGTCCGGACGCGCATCGATACGATGGGGTCGTGAGCACCCCCTTGTCCGCCGTCCTGTGGGACATGGACGGAACCCTCGTCGACACCGAACCCTATTGGATGGCCGCAGAGGGTCCCCTCGTGGAGAGCTTCGGGGGCACCTGGTCGCACGAGCAGGCGCTGCGCCTTGTGGGGCTCGGCCTCGATGACGCCGCACGCATCTTCCAGGACGCCGGCGTGCGGATGGGCGTTCACGACATCGTCGATCACCTCACGGACGACGTGATGCGTCAGCTCGGCGAGAAGGGTGTTCCCTTCCGGCCTGGAGCGCGCGAGCTTCTCGCGGACCTGCGCCGGGCCGGCATCCGCACCGCCCTGGTGACCATGTCGCTCAGCCGCATGGCTCGACGCGTGGTCGATCTCATCGAGTTCGAGGCGTTCGATCTCATCGTCGCCGGCGATGAGGTGACGCGACCCAAGCCTTTCCCCGATCCGTACCTGCGCGCGTGCGAGCTGCTCGGCATCACCCCCGGCGAGGCCGTCGCGATCGAGGACTCGCCCAACGGTCTGCGTTCGGCGGTCGCGTCGGGGGCCGCCGTCATCGGCGTGCCGCACATGGTCTCGCTCACCGGCGTCGGCGCACACGCGCTGTGGCCGACACTCGAAGACCGCACCGCCGCCGACGTCGTCTCGTTCCACCGTGCGCACCGCGAACGGACGGGGGACGTGGCGTGACCGCGCGACCGAGCGGTCCGTTCCGCGTCGGCGACCGCGTGCAGCTGACCGGTCCCAAGGGCCGCCTGCACACCATCACGCTCCGCGAGGACGGCGAACTGCACACGCACCACGGCGTGCTGCGCCATGCCGCCCTCATCGGCCTCCCCGACGGCTCCGTCGTCGCGAACTCGGGCGGGCACGAGTACCTCGCGCTGCGGCCCCTGCTGCGTGATTTCGTGATGTCGATGCCCCGGGGCGCCGCGATCGTCTACCCGAAGGACGCCGCGCAGATCCTCGCCGCGGCCGATGTCTTCCCGGGAGCGACGGTGGTCGAGGCGGGCGTCGGCTCGGGCGCGCTCTCGCTGTGGCTCCTGCGCGCCGTCGGCGACGAGGGCAGCCTCATCTCCTTCGAGCGGCGTGCCGAGTTCGCCGATGTCGCCCGCGCGAACGTCGAGACGTTCCGCGCAGCGGCGCCCGAGAATTGGACGGTCGTCGTCGGCGACCTCGTCGAGCAGCTTCCGACGGCCGTCGAGCCGGCATCGGTGGATCGCATCGTGCTCGACATGCTCGCGCCCTGGGAGTGCATCGACGTCGTCGCCGATGCACTCGCACCGGGCGGCGTCGTGGTCTGCTACGTCGCCACGGCCACGCAGCTGAGCCGAGTGGCCGAGTACATCCGCGGCACCGGGCTGTTCACCGAACCGGAAGCGAACGAGACCATGGTGCGCGGATGGCATGTCGAGGGCCTCGCGGTGCGTCCGGATCACCGGATGGTCGCCCATACCGGGTTCCTCATCTGGGCGCGACGACTCGCGCCGGGGGCCGTGCCGCCCGCCGTCAAGCGCCGCGCGTCGAAGTCGAGCTACGGCGACGAGGATGTCGAGCTGTGGACGCCCGGGGCCGTCGGCGACCGCGAGATCACCGACAAGAATCTGCGCAAACGGGTCCGCGAGGCGCAGAGGGCCGCGGACGGGGCCCGGACCGCTGCGGCGGATTCGCACACCGACGGGCGGTGAGCGTGGCCGGCTCGGCCACCGCCTAGACTTGCCGGGTGCGCAAACTCCCCGCTTCCCTCGCCGTGCTCGCACTCGCGTCCGTCGGATTGGTGGGATGCTCCATCCCCGCCGCAGCAGATTGCCCGCGTCCGCAGGTGGTCGACCCCGACGTGATGGAACTCATCACGATCGACGGGCAGCTGGGCACCGAGCCGCAGATCGACGTGTACCTGCCGCTGAGCACGCCTGAGACCGCCTACCAGGATGTGGTCCGCGGAGACGGCGCGGCCATCACCGACGCGGCGCAGCTCGTCGCCCTCGACATCACGATCGTGAGCGGCGAGACCGGCGAGACCCTCGTGGCGACCGCGTACGACGGGTCGGTCGACAGTGTGTTCTCGGTCGAGCGCTGGGAGGAGACGATCCCCGCGTTCGACGAGGCCCTGTCGTGCGCGACCGAAGGTTCGCGCATCGCCATGGCCCTCGCGCCCGGCGGCATCGCCGAGCAGGCCGCCGTGAGCCTCGGCATCGCCGAGTCTGAGTCGGCGGTCGCCGTCGTCGACGTTCGCAAGGTGTACCTGCCTGCGGCGAACGGTTCCCTGGTGTTCAACTCCGGCCACGGGATGCCCTCGGTCGTCCGTGCGCCCGATGGGCGACCCGGCATCATCGTGCCCGACTCGGCAGCCCCCACCGAGGTCGTCGTGCAGACGCTCAAGAAGGGGGACGGCGCCGTCGTCGACGGCTCAGCCCCCGTGCGCGTGCACTACACCGGGCTCACGTGGGACCAGCGTGAGGTGTTCGACACGTCGTGGGACGGCGAGCCTGCCTCGCTGACGCTCGACGGGGTCGTGCCCGGCTTCGCCGAGGCGCTCGACGGGGCGACCGTCGGTTCGCAGATCCTCGTCGTGATCCCGCCCGACCAGGGCTACGGCGACCAGGACCAGGGAGCCATCCCGGGTGGATCGACCCTCGTGTTCGTCATCGACGTGCTGGGCCTCGACACGCTCGAGCCCGCCGAGTGATCACGCCCGCATCCTAGGATGATGGGGTGCCTGCCAGGAATGCGCCCGAGGAACGTCTCGTCAACCTCGTCGTCGCGCTCATGGCGACCCAGCAGGGACTGACGAAGGACGCGATCCTCGCCTCGGTCGCAGGCTACCGCGAGCAGGCGGAGGCCGGCGCGAAGAAGGACGCGCTCGAGAAGATGTTCGAGCGCGACAAGGAGAACCTGCGCGGCATGGGCGTGCCGATCGAGACGATCGGCGATCGCGCCGACCCGGACGATCTCCGAGAGGCCCGCTACCGTGTGCCCAGCAGCGAGTACGAGCTGCCGGCGGACATCTCCTTCACTCCGGCCGAGCTCGCGCTTCTCACGATGGCGGGGGGTGTGTGGCGCGATGGGTCGATGTCGGACGAGGCGCGCAGCGGGCTGCGCAAGATCCGCGCCCTCGGAAACGTCGTCGATGAGCCCATCCTGGGGTTCTCGCCGCGGATCAACGTGCGCGAGCCCGCGTTCGCCCCGTTGCGTCACGCGGTGGATCGCTCGCAGGTCGTCTCGTTCCCGTACCTCAAGCCGGGCGACACCGCCCCGCGTACCCGCCATCTGCACCCGTTCGCGCTCGTCGAGTACGAGGCGCGCTGGCATGTCTTCGGCTTCGACACCGACGTGGACGCCGAGCGCACGTTCCTGCTCTCGCGCATCGTGGGGCCGGTCGAGATCTCGCGTCGCACCTTCGACTCCGAGCGGCGCATCGGCGCCGGCGACCGCGCGCTGGCAGGCCTGGCCGAGGTGGCGGCGCGCAACAGCGCGCTCGTCGAAGTCGTGCCCGGCACCGAAGCCGCGCTGCGGCTTGCACGGCGCGGCACACCGGCTGCCCCGCAGGGCCTGCGCGTCCCCTTCGTCGACGTCCACGTCCTCGCCGATGAGCTCGCGTCGTACGGCCCCGAGGTGCGTGTCGTCGAACCCGCTCAACTGCGCGACGAGGTGATCGCGAGGCTTGAGGCGACGCTCGCCCTACATCGGGAGACGGCATCATGACACGTCCGAATCTCGCGACGGATCGGGCGGCGCTGCTGCTGCAGCTCGTGCCGTATCTCGTGGGCAAGGGAGAGGTCTCGATCGCCGAGGCTGCCGACGAGTTCGGCGTGACGCAGGTCGCCATGCGCGAGATGGTCGCCAAGATCCCGATGATCGGACTGCCCGGCGAGGGCGGTTTCTGGGGGATGCCCAACGACCTCTTCGACATCGACTGGGATCTGCTCGAGACGCAGGACCTGGTGGTCGTGACCCACACGGTCGGACTCGAACGCAGCCCGCGTCTCACCGCGCGCGAAGCGGCGGCCCTTCTGGCCGGCCTCACGCTGGCGGGCTCGATTCCGGGCGTCGGCGACAGCGATCTCTACCACGGCCTGCTCGCCAAGCTCTCTCGGGGTGCGTCGGCGGCGCCGACCGAGGTGATCGTCGCGCCCGCCCCGGTCGACGAGGTCCGTACAGCCGTTGCCGAGGCGCTGCGGCGCGGCGTGGCCGTGTCGTTCACCTACAAGGCCCCGGATGCACCCGAGACCACGCGGACGGTCGATCCCGCGAAGATCCTCATCGCGGACGGCCAGTGGTATCTGCAGGGCTGGTGCCACCTGCGCGAGGCGATGCGCACCTTCCATCTGGATCGCGTGAGCGACCTCGAGCTGACCGGCATCCCGATCACGCACGGTGAGTCGCCGGTGCCCGACTGGTTCGAGACCGGCGCTGACGACCTCGTCGCCCGCGTGCGCTTCCCCGCCGGTCTCGCACCGCTTCTCGGGGACTACCTCGATCGCGCCGAGGTCGACACGGTCGACGGGGTGTCCACCGCGGTGATGCCCATCGCCGATGAGGTGGCGCTGCGCAGGCTCGCCGCCCGACGGGGCGGCATCGTCGAGATCATCGATCCGCTCGGGGCGCGTCGGGCTGCCGCCGACTGGGCCGACGCGGGGCTGGCGCAGTACCGCTGAGCGTCGGCAGGGGTACACTGACACGAGGACTCGGAAGGAACATCATGGGAATCCAAGGCTGGCAGTGGCTGCTCATCCTCGCAGTGATCCTGCTGCTCTTCGGCGCCGCCAAGCTGCCGGCGCTCGCGAAGAGCATGGGGCAGTCCGCGCGGGTGTTCAAGGGCGAGATGAAGGCGATGAAGGACGAGGACGCCACGCGCGCCGACTCCGAAGCGACCACGACCGACAAGCCCGAGGTGGCGCCCTCCGACACGAGCGGCAAAAGCTCGAGCACTCCCTGAGTCGGGGGCATGGTCACGACGGGACCGCCGCGCGTCGACGATCCCGACTCGCCGCGGCGTGACAAGAAGATGTCGCTGGGCGCCCACCTCGTCGAACTGAGGAGGCGCCTGGTCATCGCGGCGATCGCGTTGGTCGTCGCCATGGTGGTGGCGTTCTTCATCACGGATCCGGTGCTGTGGGTCATCACCGACCCGATCCGTCAGGTCGCAGAGTCGCGCGGCGAGGGCGGCAGGGTCGAGCTCATGTTCAGTTCTGTCACCTCGGGGTTCGACCTGCGACTGCGCATGTCGATCGCGATCGGCATCCTGCTGTCGGCGCCGATCTGGGTGTGGCAGGTGTGGGCGTTCGTCACCCCGGGCCTGACCCGCAAGGAGATCAAGTACACGATCGGCTTCGTCGCCGCCGCGATCCCGCTGTTCTTCCTCGGCTGCGCGACCGGCCTGTACGTCATGCCGAACATCGTGCGGCTCATGGCGAGCTTCGTGCCCGACGGCGCCGCCGCCTTCTACGACTCGGGCTACTACTACGACTTCGTGTTCAAACTGCTGCTGTTCGTGGGCGTCGCCTATGTGCTGCCGGTCTTCCTGGTCGCCCTCAACCTCGCGGGCATCATGTCGGGCAGGGCGATCCTCAACGGCTGGCGCGTCGCGATCATCGTCTCGGTCGTGTTCGCCGCCGTGGCCACGCCGCCGGCGGACATCGCGACGACGTTCATCCTCGCCGGCATCCTGATGGTGCTCTTCTTCGCCGCGGCCGGCCTGTCGATGCTCTTCGACCGCCGCAAGGCCAAGCGCAACCGCGACATCCTGCCGCCGGAGCCGGCCGCGTGACGGTGGATCCGGACTTCCCGGTCACTGCTGCCTTCGCGGCATCCCAGAAGTTCCGGCTCGACGACTTCCAGATCGCCGGATGCCGTGCCCTCGAGGCCGGGCGCAGCGTGCTGGTGGCTGCGCCGACGGGCGCCGGAAAGACCATCGTCGGGGAGTTCTCCATCCACCTGGCGATGCGCGAAGCCGGCGACAAGGCGTTCTATACGACGCCGATGAAGGCGCTGTCGAACCAGAAGTTCCGCGAGTTGGTCGACGTCTACGGCGCGGACGACGTGGGCCTGCTCACGGGCGACACGAACATCAACTCATCGGCGCGTGTCGTGGTGATGACGACCGAGGTGCTGCGCAACATGCTGTACGCCGACTCACCGGCGCTGCGCGGACTGCGATACGTCGTGATGGACGAGGTGCACTACCTCGCCGACCGGTTCCGGGGCGCCGTGTGGGAGGAGGTCATCATCCACCTCCCCGCCGACGTGCGACTGGTCTCGCTCTCGGCGACCGTCTCGAACGCCGAGGAGTTCGGCGATTGGCTCGACACCGTGCGCGGCGACACCGAGGTCATCGTGTCGGAGACGCGTCCGGTGCCCCTCGAGCAGCACGTGCTCGTGCGCGGCGATCTGCTGCCGCTGTTCGATGACCGCGCCGGTGTCGCGACCGCCCAGGTCAATCAGGAGCTCACGCGAATCCGCTCCATGAAAGGCGGCGGCTACGAGGGCAATCGCCGAGCGCAGCAGATGCGCAGCGACGCACACCGCAGCGGGTACGGCGGAACGCGTCGCCGCCCGCACAAAGGCGGCCGACGCCCCGTCCGTTCCGCGAACATCCAGCGCATCGAGCGCCTCGATCGTCCCGACGTCGTCCAGCTGCTCGAGCGCGCGAATCTCCTGCCCGCGATCTTCTTCATCTTCAGTCGCGTCGGCTGCGACGCGGCAGTGCAGCAGGTGCGTCGATCCGGCGTGCGCCTCACGTCTCCCGAGGAACGGGCCGAGATCCGCTCGATCGCGCAGGAGCGCACGCGCTCACTCCTCGACGAGGACCTCGCGGTACTGGGCTACTGGGAGTGGCTCGACAACCTCGAGCGCGGCATCGCCTCCCACCATGCCGGTCTCCTGCCCGCGTTCAAGGAGGTCGTCGAGGAGCTCTTCCAGCGCAAGCTCGTCAAGGTGGTCTTCGCCACCGAGACCCTGGCGCTCGGGATCAACATGCCCGCCCGCACCGTGGTGCTCGAAAAGCTCGAGAAGTTCAACGGTGAGGCGCGCGTCGCGATCACCTCGGGGGAGTACACCCAGCTGACCGGTCGGGCGGGGCGCCGGGGAATCGATGTCGAGGGTCACGCCGTCGTCCAGTGGACCGAGGGCATGGATCCGCAGGCGGTCGCCGCGCTGGCATCCCGTCGGACGTATCCACTGAACTCCAGCTTCCGTCCCACCTACAACATGGCCGTCAACCTCATCGACCAGTACGGCCGCGCGCGCGCCCGCGAGATCCTGGAGTCGTCGTTCGCGCAATTCCAGGCCGACCGCGCCGTCGTCGGCCTCGCGCGCCAGGTGCGCGAGCAGGAGGAGTCGCTGGCCGGCTACGAGCGCGCGATGGCGTGCGATCGGGGTGACTTCGTCGACTACGCGGCGATCCGCCGCGAGCTGAGCGACCTGGAGAAGCTCAACCGCAAAGACGCCACCGCGTCGCGATCGACGAGGGACGCCCGCCAGCGTGCGATCCAGTCGTTGCGCAAACGGATGCAGCGACATCCGTGCCACTCGTGCCCCGACCGCGAACACCACGCGCGGTGGGGCGAGCGGCAGGCAAGGCTCTCGCGCACGATCGGCAAGCTGCGCAAGCAGATCGACAGCCGTACCGGCACGGTCGCGCGCATCTTCGACCGGGTGGTCGACGTGCTCGCCGCCCTCGACTACGTGCGCATCGACGACGACGGCACGACGGTGCTCACACCGGCCGGCCGCACGATGCGCCGCATCTACGGCGAGCGCGACCTGCTGGTCGCCGAGGCCCTGCGCACCGGCATCTGGAACGACCTGGATGCACCGGCCTTGGCTGCGCTGGCGTGCTGTCTGGTCTACGAACCGCGACGCGAATCGGGGCGCTCGGGCGGCTCGGGCCTGGGGGAGCGAGGACTGCCGCGGGGGCCGTTCCGGCGGGCTCTCGACGGCACCCTCGACCTCTGGCAGCGTCTCGACGACCTCGAGCAGGATCACCGTCTGCCGGGCTCTGAGGCGCCGTCGCCGGGACTGGCCGCCGCGATGTATGCGTGGGCCCGCGGCGGGACGCTCGATCGGGTGCTGGTCGACGCCGACATGGCGGCGGGCGACTTCGTGCGCTGGGCGAAGCAGACGATCGACCTGCTCGACCAGCTGTCCCTGGTCGCCGAGCCGGCGGTGGCGACGGTGGCGCGACGCGCGCTCGAGGCCGTGCGCCGGGGGATCGTCGCCTACTCCGGCGTCTGACAGCCGCCCCTCAGCTGTCGCGATCTAGGGTGGATCCGTGCCTCTCGCCGACGCTCCGCGACCTCTGCTGCCCCTCTGGGGTGCGGTGCTCGCCTCCGCCGTCGGCGGCGCCGTCCTCGACCTCGCTTACCCCGACGTCGGCTGGTGGCCACTTGCGTTCGTAGGTGTCGGGTTCGCTCTCGTGTCGCTCATCGGGCGCAGCGTCGGCGGAGCGCTGCTGGTGGGTCTGATCTTCGGGGCATCCTTCTACCTGATCCACATCGTGTGGATCACGCGGTACCTCGGCGTGATCCCCTGGTACGCCCTCGCCGGCATCGAGACGCTCTTCATGGGACTCGGGTCCATCCTGCTGACCCTCGCATATCGTTGGGTGCCGCGCGTCCTGACCGGCCGGTGGGCGCGACTCATCGTGCTTCCGATCCTCGTGGCGGGGGTGTGGACGGCGCGCGAGCTCTTCATGGGCTCGTGGCCGTACACCGGGTTCCCGTGGGGGCGCATCGGCATGAGCCAGTCGGAGAGTCCGCTGGCCCACCTCGCATCGTGGGTCGGGGTCGCGGGCCTCACGTTCCTCATGGTCGCGTTCACCGCGGCCGTGATCGAGTGGATCCGCCTGGCTGCGTGGCGCGACGTGCGCACCGCGATCCCGGCGGCCGTGATCGGCGTGCTTCTGGTCGTGACGCCCGCCTTCCCCACGACGCCGTCCGGCGAGCTGCGGGTCGCCGCGATCCAGGGCAACGGGCCCTCGGGCTATTTCGACGAACGCGAGCCGAATGCCGTGCTCGCCGCGCAACTCCAGGCGACCGTGCCGGTCGTGGGGCAGGAAGTCGACCTCGTCGTGTGGCCGGAGGGCGGCATCGATTCCGATCCGCTGCGCAACGCCGGTACGGCGGCGATCCTCGACGACGTCGCCGACACCGTCGGCGCGCCGCTGCTGGTCAACGCGGCGACCACGCGCGGCGACGACACGTTCAACACCTCCATGCTGTGGGTGTCGGGCGAGGGTGCCGTCCAGCTGCACGACAAGACGCATCCCGTGCCGATGGGCGAGTACGTGCCCGACCGCTGGTTCTTCGAGTCGATCGCGCCCGACCTCATCGGCCTCATCCAACGCGAGTACACACCGGGGACGAATCCCGCCTACGTCGATGTCGACGGCATCGGCATCGGCCTGGCGATCTGCTTCGACGTCATCTACGACGACGTCATCTGGGACTCTGCCGACCGTGGGGCGCAGGCGTACGTGTTCCAGACCAACAACGCGGACTTCCGCGACACCGACGAGAACCTCCAGCAGCTCGCCTTCGCACGCATGCGCGCCATCGAGACCGGGCGCTCCGTCGTCAACCTCTCGACCGTCGGCACGAGTCAGGTGATCGCACCGGACGGCTCGACCGTCGACGGGCTGCCCGCGGACGAGCCCGGGGCATTGGTGACGACGGTCGAACTGCGCACGGGGCTCACGCCCGTCGTGATCGTCGGGCCGTGGGTGCAGGCCGTCATCGGCTGGGGGAGCCTGGCAGCCCTGGTCGGGTTCGGTGCGATCGTCGCGGCGCGCGGTCGGCGCACAGCGAAGACGCCGGCCCCGCAGAGGGCCGGCGTCGAGGGGTGACCGAGGTCAGGCGCTGATCTTGTCGACCGATGCGTCCTCAGCCGCGCCACGACGGGAGCGGATGAAGGCCAGGCGCTCTTCGAGCAGCTGCTCGAGCTCGGGAATGGTGCGACGCTCGAGGAGCATGTCCCAATGGCTGCGGGGCGTCTTGTCGCCGGAGTGGTCGACGGTCGCCGTGCCTTCGCCGATGCGCAGCAGCGCCTCAGCGCCGCATGTGCGGCACTCCCAGGCCTCAGGGACCTCGGCGTCGGCCGCGAAAGTCATGGTGGTGTCACGGTCGCACGACGTGCACTGGTAGGTGTGCTGTGCGCGCTCGTGGAACACGACGCCCTCTTCGCTCTGTAGGCTCTGGGCGCCGAGTCGGATGCCTCGAAGGCTGCGATCTGCCATTGTGTGGTCCTCTCGTCCGATGTCATGTCTAACGGCCTCACCTGGGTGGACAATCCGAACCGGGCGCGCTGAAAGACCTTTCACAGCCGATGCTCAGCGGATGCCGGGAAACGGCTCAGCCGGTCGCGATCGTGCGCAGCGCGACGTCGGCGCGATCGGTCACGATCCCGTCGACGCCGAGTGCGAGGAGTCGGCGCATGTCGGCCTCGTCGTTGACCGTCCACACATGGACCTCGACGCCGTTGCGGTGGGCCGCGGCGAGCATCCGCCGCGAGACGATGCGGATCGCTCCGCGTCGCTCGGGTACCTGCACGGCGTCGACATCGCGCAGGATGCGGCGCGTCCAACCGCGGGCGCCGACGGCGACCGACAGCAGCAGACGCGCGATCGTCGCGGTGCCCGCCGAGGTCGCGGGCGGCTGCGTCCCGGCCCGGGAGGCGGCTCTCAGCGCGGCACGGCGACGGGCATCCGAGAAGCTCGTCAGCAGCACACGTGCGCCATGGGCAGCGACGAGGCGTCCGACCGGCTCGGCAGCGGCCGGTGCCTTCACGTCGAGGTTGAAGCGCACGGTCGGGAATGCCTCCAGGGCCTGGGCGAGTGTGATGAGCCCGCCCCGATCGGCCATGAGATCGCCGAGTTCGCGCGACGATACATCGGCGACCTTGCGCGGATCGCCCGTCACGCGCGAGAGGTCGTCGTCGTGGAACAGGACGACCACGCCGTCCGCGGTCAGGTGGCAGTCCGACTCGACGTAGAGCGCGCCGGCGGCGTTGGCCGCCGCGACCGCGGCGAACGAGTTCTCGACGACCCCGTGCGAGGCGTCGGAATCGGTGACCAGCCCCCGGTGGGCGAGCACCCGCGGTGGGTGCCCGGCGAACCAGGGGTGCGGTCGGCGGTCAGGCGCCCGGTTCACCGGCGACGCCCGGCGTGCGGTTGCGCGCT
>NZ_BAAAYU010000001.1:353142-485582 GCF_039536545.1 Microbacterium awajiense
GACCGTCGGTCTCGGCGATTTCGGCGCGGGCGATGCCGGCGCGCGGCCGCCGAAGGCGTCACCGATGCCCTTGAGGGCTTCGGTGAACTCGCTCGGGATGATCCACATCTTGCTCGACGCGCTCTCGGCGATCTTCGGCAGCGTCTGCAGGTACTGGTAGGCGAGGAGCTTGTCGTCGGGGTCGCCGTTGTGGATGGCATCGAAGACCATCTCGATCGCCTCGGATTCGCCCTGGGCGCGCAGCACCGCGGCCTGCTTGTCGCCCTCGGCGCGCAGGATCTCGGCCTGGCGTCGTCCCTCGGCCTCGAGGATCTGCGACTGCTTCGACCCCTCCGCCGTGAGGATGGCGGCACGCCGATCGCGCTCGGCGCGCATCTGCTTCTCCATCGAGTCCTGGATCGACAGCGGCGGGTCGATCGCCTTCAGCTCGACGCGCGAGACCCGAAGACCCCACTTGCCGGTCGCCTCGTCGAGCACGACGCGCAGCTGGCCGTTGATGTTGTCGCGACTGGTCAGCGCCTCCTCGAGGTTGAGGCCGCCGACGACGTTGCGCAGCGTCGTGGTGGTGAGCTGCTCGACGGCGCTCAGGTAGTTGGCGATCTCATAGGTGGCCGCGCGGGCATCGTTGACCTGGAAGTACACCACCGTGTCGATCGAGACGACGAGGTTGTCCTCGGTGATCACGGGCTGCGGCGGGAAGGACACGACCTGCTCGCGCATGTCGACCAGTGGCCGCAGTCGGTCGATGAACGGAACGAGAAGGTTCAGGCCGGGGCTCAGCGTGCGCTGGTAGCGCCCGAGTCGCTCGACGATTCCCGCGTACGCCTGCGGGATGATGCGGATCGAGCGGAAGATCACGACGATCACGAAGATCGCCAGGACGACCAGCAGCACGATGACGAAGATCTGGCCGATGAAGGCTCCGGGGTCAACCATGGTCGGGGGTCCTTTCTGCCGGGGGAGTGGCGGCCTGAACCTCGACGGTGGCGCCGTGGACGGCGGCGACGGTGACGCGGACGCCGACGTCGAAGCCGGCATCGGGCACACCGTCGGGAAGACGTGCAGTCCAGCTCTCGCCGTTCTCGAGGCGAACGGATCCCGCTCCGTCGACGAACGGCGCGATGACGCGCCCGCCCATGCCGTAGAGGGCGTCGACGTTCGTCGCGACCGCTGGATCGCGTGAGCGCAGTGCCCGCAGCAGCAACGGGCGGATCGTGAACAGGAGGAGCGCGGAGAGGATCGCCGCCATGGCGATCTGCAGCCACCAGGGTCCGCCGAGGAGGTTGACGCCGAGGCCGCCGATGAGGCTGCCGGCCGCGAGCATGAGGAAGGTGAACTCCAGAGTGACGAGCTCGACGATCACGAAGACGAACGCCAGCGCGAGCCACAGAATCCACATGTACTGCGTCAGGTCCGGCAACATCGTCCGTCCTCCTCGTCCCCCCTTCGAGACTACCAACGCGTGGGGCCGACGGCGCCCGATTGGTAGGGTCGAACCGGTCCGGCGGGTGGTCGGATCGCACCGCCAGCTACAGGAGTCCGACATGACCCAGCCCCTCGCATCCGGATCCCTCTCGGGCCGTACCGCACTGGTGACCGGTTCGTCGCGGGGGATCGGCGCCGACACGGTGCGCTACCTCGCCGAAGCGGGGGCCGACGTCGTCATCAATTACCGCAACAAGGCACCCCGCGCCGAGAAGCTCGCCGAGCAGCTGCGCGGGCTCGGCGTGCGCGCCCTCGTGGTGGGTGCGGACCTGACCGACCCGGCATCCGTCGGCGCCATGTTCGACGAAGTGCGGGCGACGTTCGGTTCGCTCGACATCCTCGTGCTCAACGCATCGGGCGGCATGGAGTCGGGAATGGCCGAGGATTACGCGCTCACGCTCAACCGGGACGCCCAGGTGAACGTCCTCGAGACCGCGCTGCCGCTGATGGGCGACGGGGCACGCGTCGTGTTCGTCACCAGTCACCAGGCCCACTTCATCCGCACGACGCCCACGATGCCCGAGTACGAGCCGGTGGCGCTGTCGAAGCGGGCCGGTGAGGACGCCCTCCGCGAGTACATCCCGGCCCTCGCCGAGCGGGGGATCGGCTTCACGGTGGTCTCGGGAGACATGATCGAGGGGACGATCACCGCGACGCTTCTCGAGCGCGCCAATCCCGGGGCCATCGCCTCGCGCCGCGAATCCGCCGGCAAGCTCTACAACGTCTCGGAATTCGCCGCCGAGGTCGCGCGTGCCGCCGTCGACCCGGTGCCCGAAGACAACACCCGCCTGGTCGGCGACACCGGTTCGTTCGCGGGGGAGTGACGTGCGCGCGGGCGACATCGAGACGCTCACCTCCGTCGGACGCCCCGACATCGCGCCGGACGGATCGTTCGCGGTCTTCGCGGCCTCGCGCCCCGATCTGACTGCCAACCGTCCGGTGGGCCAGCTGTGGCGTGTCGATCTGCCCGACGGCACGCCCCGGCGACTCACCCGCGGCATCGCCGACTCGTCTCCGCGGCTCTCGCCCGATGGGCGCGCGGTCGCGTTCGTCCGCGGCGATGCCAAGGGCCGCGGCCAGATCTTCGTCGTGGATGCCGGGGGAGGGGAGCCGGTTCAGGCGACGGATGCACCCGCGGGGGTCGGCGGGTTCGCCTGGTCGCCCGACGGCGAACAGTTCGCGTTCACGGCACGTGTGCCGGAGCACGGGCGGTACGGCACGGTGGAGAGGCTGGAGGCCGCCGCAGAAGCGCCCCGGCGCATCACCGGCGTGCGGTGGCACGCCGACGGCCTCGGGTACCTCGGGGATCGCCCGGCGCACCTGTTCGTGATCGCCGCGCCGCCGACCGACGCCGAGCCCTTCTACGAGCCGGCGCCCGTGGCGCTGGCCGACGGCGAGCCCCAGCCCGAGCATCGGGTGGTCGCGGCGACGGCGCGCCAGCTGACCGACGGTACGGCGTCGCACGCCGGCGTCGTCTTCTCCGCCGACGGCACCGAGATCCTGACCGTTCCCGACGACATCGAGCTGTCCAGGCGCGACCTGAGGGATCGCGTCATCGCCGTCCGCGCGGACGGCTCGGGCTGCCGGGATGTGCTGACCGCCGACGCAGGGATCGGCGTGTACGAGATCGCCGTCGCCGACGACGGCGCCGTGCTGATGCTCGGATACGAGACCGGTCCTGACGGAATCGACTTCGTCGCACCCGGCGTGGCGCTGTGGCTGCTGGAGGCGGGGGAGCCGCGCCGGCTGACGGACGCCGAGACCATGGACCTGGGCGAGGTGGGAAGTCACCTCACCCCGCTGGGCGAAGACGTGCTCGTGCAGAACCGCGCTCACGGCCGCGTGCACCTTCTCCGTGTCGATCGAAGCGGCCGCGTCGCCGAGGTGATGGGCGGCGACATCGAGGTCGGCGGCCACGCGGCAGCAGCCGACCGCATCGTCGTCAGCGCCGCTCTGCCTGATTCGTTCGGTGAGCTGTTCCTGATCGAGTCCGAGCAGCAGACGCAGCTCACCGCGTTCGGCGGCGCGGCGGCCGCTGCGGGCATCGTCGCGCCGCGCGAGCTGACCGTCGCGGGCCGCGATGGCTACGCTGTGCACGGCTGGGTGGCGACACCCGAGGGGGAGGGGCCGTTCCCCGTGATCCTGCAGATCCACGGCGGCCCGTATGCGTCATACGGTATACACCTGTTCGACGAGACGCAGGTGCTCGTCGATGCCGGCTACGCCGTCGCCTACTGCAACCCTCGAGGCTCCGCCGGCTACGGACGCGCCCACGGGCGCAGCATCCGGCGCGCGATGGGAACGGTCGACTTCCACGACGTGATCGACTTCCTCGACGGTGTGCTGGAATCCGACACTCGACTGGATGCCTCGCGGGTCGGCGTCATGGGCGGCTCCTACGGCGGATACCTGACGGCATGGATCATCGCACACGAGCGCCGCTTCTCGGGCGCGATCGTCGAGCGCGGCTTCCTCGACCCGGTCTCGTTCCAGGGAACGAGCGACATCGGATCCTTCTTCGGTGACGAGTACGTCGGCGTCGAATCGGAGTCGATGCAGGCGCAGAGCCCCATGGCGGTCGTCGGCCGGGTGCGGACTCCGACTCTCGTGCTGCACTCCGAGCAGGATCACCGCTGCCCACTCGAGCAGGCGACCCGCTATTACAGCGCGCTCAAACGCGCGGGAGTCGAGGCCGAACTGGTCGTGTTTCCGGGGGAGGGCCACGAGCTGAGCCGGTCGGGCCGGCCGCGCCATCGCGTGCAGCGGTTCGAGGTCATCCTCGATTGGTGGCGGCGCCACCTGCCCGTCGACTGACGATGATGAGGGCCCCCGGGAGCGATCCCGGGGGCCCTCATCGTCACGAAGTCGCTTACGCGCCCTTGCCGAAGGTGAACGCGCGCACGATGTTGATGATACCGAGCACGATCAGCGCGATGCCGATCAGCCACCAGAGGACGACGGCGCCCCACAGCGGCGAGAACAGCAGCACCACACCGGCGATGATGCTGACGATCGCGAAGAAGATCGTCCAGCCCTTCGACGACGCGTCACCGAGCGTCGACAGCGACACGATGCCCTCGATGATCCACATGATTCCCACGAGGATGCCGAGGAACAGCGCGAGCCACGCAGTGGCGGCACCGAGGTTGAGGAATGCGATGATGCCCGCGATGACGAACAGGACGCCGAGCACGATGTGGCCGACGCGCGCCCAGCCGCCCTTGGACTTCGAGAAGATGCCGAGGCCGGCGTAGACGAGGCCCGCGGCGATCGCGTAGATCGCGATGATGGCCGTGACGACCATCGCCGTCTTGCCCGGCCACACGAGGACGAGGATGCCGACGATGACGGCGAGCACGCCGCCGACGCCGAGCGCCGTCCGGATGCCGTTGACCGCGGACTTTTCCGCAGCGGATTCGGTGGTCATGGGGAGGCCTTTCTGAGAGTTTCCTGGGAACTGCGGTGCCGAGTCTAGCGCCCGTCGGGGCCCGTCCGCTTACTCGTCCGCGTGTGTCACCCAACGTCTCACCCCTCACCGACCCTGTCGGAGCCGGGACCCGCACCGGGGACGATCTCCGTGGACGAGTGATCGGCCTGTCCCGCGAGGACGGCCGAGATCAGCGCGTCGAGCACGCTGTGCGTCGCGATGCGGGCCGAGTCGTCGTCCGGACGGTCCGCCAGCCAGAGCGCGGCTTCGTTCATCCCACCGGACAGCAACTGGGTCGCCGCGTCGGTGAAATGACCCGGACCGAGGAGGATCTCGAGAACGGCGCGGAGCTCAGCCGCCGATGCGGCGGCGTCGAGCGCGCGCCATGTATCCCATCCGAGAGCCGCCGGCGCCTCCACCAAGAGCAGCCGCGCGACCGCGCCCTCCGTAATGGCGTCCAGGAACACGTGGCATCCTTCTCGCAGCTGTGCGGCGGGATCGGCGTGGCGTTCGGCGTGGCGCGTGACGGTTGCTGCGATGCGTTCGTGCGCACGTCCGGCGACTGCGCGCATCACGCCAGCCTTGTCGCCGAAGTGGTGGTACACCGCCCCTCTCGTCACCCCGGCCTCCTGGGCGATCTCGTCGATCGAGACGGCCTGGTACCCCTGATCGCTGAACCTTCGTGTGGCGGCATCGAGGACCGCGGCGGCTGTCCGGGCGGCGTCGGCGGCGGATGCGCGGGGCATGGGCTTTCCTTTACGTGCAGTGTGTATGTATATTTCCGTTACATGCATATCGTACGTAAAGGAGGTCCCATGGCGACGCTGAACAGCTTCTATCCCGTGCTCGAGGTCCACGATCCTCGGCGGGCCGCCGATTTCTTCGTGTCGTACTTCGGGTTCGAGGCGACGTTCTTGTCCGACTGGTACGTCAGCCTGGCGCGCGACCCGGCATACGAGCTGGCATTCCTCGCGCATGACCATCCGACGATTCCGGAAGGCTTCGGTTCGCGTGTGGCGGGCGTCCTGCTCAATCTTGAGGTCCCGGACGCGACGGCCGAGTACGACCGACTCGTTCGCGGCGCCGGTCTCACGTGTCCGCTGGCGCTGCGCGACGAGCCGTTCGGGCAGCGTCACTTCATCCTCGAGGGACCCGAGAGGATCCTGGTGGACGTGATCGAGAACATCCCTCCGTCTGGCGAATTCGCAGCCCAGTACGCGGAGTGAGGCCGGGCGCGGTCAGGTAAAGACCGCCGTCGCCGATAATGCACATTATGTCAGTCCTGATCATGACGACGCGCAGTTCCCACTCCCCACAGGACGAAGGGGCGGAGCCTCGCGGCTCCGCCCCTTGGATGATCTCTCGCCGGTCAGAGTCCGGCGGCGTCGTCGGTCGAGCTCGTCGTGCGGTGCGTCACCTGCTCGTTGCCGGCGGAGTCCGTCGTGCGGGCCACCGAGTCGACCTGACGGCGTCGCGCCAGCAGCACGATGCCGATCAGGAGCACGACCACTCCCGCGCCCATCAGGATGTAGCCGACCATGTCGAGGTCGACGAACTCGGTCTCGACGTTCACGGCGAACGCGAGGATCGCTCCGATGGCGATCAGTACGATTCCAGCTCCGATGCTCATGCGGGGTGTCCTTTCCGGGGTGCATCCGCTCCCCTGAACCGGGCGCTGTGCGCGCCGCCCAGCAGAATGACACGGGCGGGGGCACTCTGTGCCAGGGGTTGACACGCGACCGCACAGTGTGCTCAGCGTCGTGGGCCCGAGGCATCCCACCACCGTCGTAGTCTTGATGCGGCTTGAACCGCGGGAGGACTGATGGACGCGATCCGGATCTCGGACGAGGTGCGCGACGCCGTCGCCGACGGACGGCCGGTGCTCGCCCTCGAATCGACGATCTTCACGCACGGACTCCCCCGCCCCCGCAATCTCGACGTCGCCCTCGACGCCGATCGACGCGTGCGCGCTGCCGGCGTCGTGCCGGCGACGATCGGCGTGGTCGAGGGGGTGCCCACCGTGGGCCTGTCCGTCGACGAGATCGAGCGACTGTCGACGTCGGATGCCGCGGTGAAGGCGAGCATCCGCGATCTCGCCGTCGTCGCGGTGAAGTGTCTCAGCGCCGGCACCACGGTCGCCGCCACGGCGCACCTCGCCCATGCTGCGGGCATCCGCGTGTTCTCGACCGGCGGGCTCGGCGGCGTGCATCGAGACGCTCCGCACACGTTCGACGAGTCGGCCGACCTGCCCTCGCTCGCGGCCCTGCCGATCGTCGTGGTGAGCGCCGGCGTGAAGTCGATCCTCGACATCCCCCTCACCCTCGAGCGCCTCGAGACGCTCAGTCTCGCCGTCGTGGGCTACCGAACGACCGACTACCCCGGCTTCTACATCGCCGACTCGGGTCACGACATCGAGTACGCGGCCGACTCCCCCGACGAGATCGCGCGCATGGCGCGGACGCGCGACGCGCTCGGCATCGCGTCGGCGCTGCTGGTGGCCAACCCGGTCTCCGCCGACGAGCAGCTGCCGCCGGACCTCCACGACGAGGTGCTCGCGCGGGCGCTGGCCGAGGCCGAGCGCGCGGGGGTGAGCGGACACGACACGACGCCGTTCCTGCTCGACTTCGTGCAGCGCGAAACGGCCGGACGCAGCCTCGACGTCAACGTCGCGGTGTACCAGGGCAATGTCGACCTCGGCGCGCAGATCGCCGCAGCGCTGATCGCCCGCGCCTGATGCTCACCGTCATCGGCGACCTCATCGACGACGTGATCGTCCGTCGCCCCGGCGCGCTGGAGCGCGGCACCGACAACCCCGCCGTCATCCGCCACACCCGCGGCGGCAGCGCGGCCAACGTCGCCGCGGCAGCCGCGCCCCTCTCCCCCGCGCGGTTCATCGGCCGGGTGGGACGGGATGCCGCCGGCGACAGCCTGGTCGCGGCGCTGCAGTCCGCGGGCGTCGACGCGCGGGTGCAGCGCGGCGAGCGCACCGGCACGATCGTCATCCTCGTCGACGACGACGGCGAGCGGACGATGATCACCGATCGCGCGTCCGCCGCCGACCTCGAGCCGATCGAGCAGTCGTGGCTGGACGGCACCTCGTGGCTGCACCTGCCGCTGTATGGTTTCACCTCGGAATCGTCGCGGGGCGCATTGCTCGCGGCGGCCGCATGGGCGGCGCGATCCGGCGTGCCGGTGAGCATCGACCTGTCGAGCACCGCTCTGATGCGCGAACTGGGCGCGCCCGTGCTCGCCGGCATCCTGGCCGACGTCGTACCCGATGTCGTCTTCGCGAACACCGACGAGGACGGGTGCCTCGCCGAGCTGGGACTGGAGCCCCCGTCGGATGCCGTCTACATCGTCAAGCGCGGGCCGGCGCCGGTGCTGCTCGTCGTCGGCGGCACCTGCACCGAGGTGGCCGTGGAGCCCGTCGCCGACGTCGTCGACTCGACCGGTGCCGGAGACGCCTTCGCCGCCGGGTACCTCGCCGGCGCCCGAGAAGGGCGCTCTCCGCGGGACTGCGTCCTCGCGGGGATCGTCCTGGCCGCGGGCGCCGTTCAGGGATTGGGCGCCCTTCCGGGCTGAGCTCTGAGGATTCGAGCACGGGGACGCCGGGATCTGGCGGGCGCCCCTCCCCGGCCGGCGCTCGGGCAACGGTAAGTTCTTCTCCATGACGTCAGAGTCGCTCGCGGATTCGCCATTGTCCGATGCGGTGGTGCTCAGACCCGCCGTCGACAGCGACATCGGGGCCCTCCGCGCGATCGATTCGGCGTGCTTCCCCGCGGGACGCGCTGACGTCGAGCCGGCGCACGAGGGCGAACTCGAAGGGGCGCTCGCGGCCGGTCAGATCACGGTCGCTGTCCGCGACGGCTCGGTGGTCGGGTTCATGCAGACCGAACTGCTCAATCCCGACCACATCTATCTCGCCGCGCTGGCCGTCAGGCCCGAGCATCAAGGCTCGGGCATCGGCGGCGCGCTCGTGCGGCGCTTCCGCGACGAGGTCGCGGACACCACTCCGCGTCCGTCGGCGACGACGGTCACGAGCCCGCAGAACGTGGCCATGATCGACCTGCTGACACGCAACGGATTCGTCGGTACCCGCGGCATCCGGGACTACTTCGGCCCCGACAAGCATCGCGTGTACTTCCAGCTGAAGAGCCGCCAGCGGGTCGCCGACCCCGATGACCGCTCGCTCGTTCCGGCCGTGGCGGTCGACCACCTGCTCGACCTCCTCGCCGATGCCGAGACGCAGCTGACGTCGGTGGTGCGCAGCTTCCAGGGCACCTTCGTGGAGGTGTCCCGGATCGAAGCCGAGGACCGCGCGGGACTCCGGGCGGACGAGGTGTCGGTGAGCACCGGGGAGGCGGGCGCGGTGCTGGCGGCGCTGACGTTCCTCCTGGGTTTCTCCTTCGCCGTCGATGCCTTCTCGGACGCGCTCCGGATCCTGACGCTCGTGGCGACGATCCTCACCCTTGGGGCTGCGCAGGTGTATGCGAACGCGTCGGGTTCGCTCTCCCGGCTGCAGGACGATCAGTTCGCCGGCTACATGAAGTGGGGCAACCTCCTGCTGGAGTTCGGCGGCGTTTACCCGCTGGTCCTCGTTCTTCCGGCCGTCTTCGCGAATGTGTCCGAGAGCCTCTGGCTGTCGTTGATCACCTCACTGGCGGTGACCGTGCTGATCATCCTGTACGAGGTCTCGCCGTTCTCGATCTCGGGGCGCTACTCGCGGGACCTGGCGTTCTGGGTGCTGGTCTCGGCGAGCGCGCTCCTGCCGCTCGCCGCGATGCCGCTGCAGCAGTGGACCGGCAGCGACACGGTCTGGGTGGCCGCTGTCGCGGTCGTCTTGCTCGTGCGGCTCCTCTGGCTCGTGCCCGGCAGCCGGCAGGAGCTCGGCGTGCGGATGCGCCCGATGCGCCGCCGATGAGCAGCCGCGCCGGCGCACCCTGACCGGCTGTCGGAGGCCTTGGCTAGCGTGTGTGCATGCCCCGCGTGATCTTCTACACCGCCACCACCCTCGACGGCTTCCTCGCCGACGACGAGCACTCGCTGGAGTGGCTCTTCTCGGTGCCCGGCGGCGAGGGAGGCGGTGATGACTTCGCCGCCTTCCTCGACGGCATCGGCGTGCTCGTCCAGGGGTCGTCCACATACCAGTGGGTGCTCGACCATGAGGACCTCGTCGCGCACCCCGAGAAGTGGCCGGAGTACTACGGCGCGCGACCGACGTGGGTGTTCACGTCGCGCAGGCTCCCGAGCGTGCCCGGTGCCGACATCAGATTCGCCGACGGCGACGTGGCATCACATTGGCCCGAGATCCGGGAAGCGGCTGGGGATCGCGACGTGTGGGTCGTCGGCGGCGGCGACCTCGCCGGGCAGTTCGCCGACGCGGGCCTGCTCGACGAGATCCGCGTGTCGGTGGCACCGGCGACGCTCGGGTCGGGCAAGCCTCTCCTCCCCCGACGGTTCGGCGCGGACCGGCTGGAACTCACCGACGCGAAACGTGCGGGCGCGTTCGCCGAGCTGACCTATCGCGTGTCGGCGCCGGGCGCCTGAGGCGCCACCGAGGTCCACGTCGCGAACTTGGGCTCCCGACCGTCGCCCGATGAGGTGCCGGTCAGTCGTCGTCGCACCCAGGGTCCGAGGTGATCCCGGTAGTAGGCGCGAGCACCCACGGCCACGGTCGGCAACTCCGGCAGCGACCACCACGCTGTGGGCGGTTCGACCCCGAGCGCCGTGAGCACGCGCGCGGCCACGCGGTGGTGTCCGCGCGAGTTCATGTGCAGGCGGTCCTCCGACCAGTAGGGCGGCGTCGAGAGCTCGCGGTCGGGCCAGTTCAGCGCGCGCACCACATCGGGGCGATCGGCGACCACCGCGTTCACCGCGCGCGAGAGGTCATCACCGCGACGCTGGATCACCCGCCCCATCGGCAGCTGGGGTGAGGGATTCGCGCCCGAGAGCAGGATGAATGTCACGCCCTCCTCGTCGCAGCGCCTGAGAACCTGCTCGAACGCGCTGACGATGTGCGCGATGCTCGTCCGAGGCCGCAGCATGTCGTTCCCGCCGCCGTTGAAGGACAGATGGGTCGGCTTCAGGGCGAGGGCGGGCTCGAGCTGCTCATCGACGATCGGGCGGACGAGCTTGCCGCGTATCGCGAAGTTCGCGTACTCGACGGTCTCGCCGAGTCCGTTCGCCCACCCCTGTGCGACGAGATCGGCCCACCCCCTCACGTGACCGTCGGGCAGTTCATCGCCGATGCCCTCGCTGAACGAATCGCCGATCGCCACGTAACGCACTGCCATGTCTTCACCCTATGGGCGTGTCAGCGGGCATCCAGACTGGCACCACGACGGTCGGCCAGGCCCCACGCGGCGACCGCGGCCACACCGAAGAAGACCGCGAATACGACGAAGAGCAGGGGCGTGCCGCCGGCGAGCAGCAATCCAGGCACGGCGAGCGGCGCCAGGATCGACGCGATGCGTCCGACGCCGGCGGCCCATCCCGAGCCGGTCGCGCGCAGGGACGTCGGGTACATCTCGGGTGTCACCGCATACAGCGCTCCCCATGCGCCGAGGTTGAAGAACGAGAGCGCCATCCCCGCCCCGATGATGAGCGCCTCGGTGCTCGCGGTGCCGAACACGATGGCCGACAGCGCCGAGCCCACGAGGAACACCGAGAGGGTGGTGCGTCTCCCCCACACCTCGATGAGCCAGGCGGCGGCGGCATAGCCCGGCAGCTGGGCGAGCGTGATGATGACGGTGAAGCCGAACGACCGCACGAGGTCGTAGCCCTGCGCCACGAGGATCGACGGGATCCAGATGAACGCGCCGTAGTACGCGAAGTTGACGCAGAACCACACGAGCCAGAGCGACGCGGTGCGCAGCCGGAACTCGCCCGACCACAGTGTGCGAAGCCGCTGGCTCACGGTGGTCGCCGCCGGAGGGATCATGATCGGCCCGGTGGTCAGCCGCCGGCGTGCCTGCGTCGTCATCGAGGCACTCGATTCGAAGGACGAGACCACGCGGTCGGCCTCGTCGACCCTTCCCTGCCGCTCGAGCCAGCGAGGCGACTCGGGCAGGCCCCAGCGCACCGCGAGCGCGTACAGCGCAGGCAGCGCGCCGATCGCGAACGCCCACCGCCATCCGTCGTCGCTTCCGGGGATCACGAGGAAGCCGATCAGGGCGGCGGCGGTCCATCCGACGGCCCAGAACGCCTCGAGGATGACGATGAGGCGACCGCGCATCCGCGCCGGCGCGAACTCGCTCACGTAGGTCGAAGCGACGGGCAGTTCCGCACCGAGGCCCAGCCCGACGAAGAAGCGCAGCGCGATGAGCAGTGCGACACCGCCGACGAGCGCGCTGGCCCCGGTCGCGATGCCGTACACCAGCAGAGTGATCGCGAAGACCTGACGGCGACCGAATCGATCGGCCAGCAGTCCGCCGAGGGTCGCACCGACCGCCATTCCGACGAATCCCATCGACGCGATCCACGACGTCTCGGTCGGGCTCAGCTCCCACTGCACGGCCAGCGCCGCGATCACGAACGAGATGAGTCCGACGTCCATCGCGTCCAGCGCCCAGCCGATCCCCGACCCGGTGAGCACGCGCAGGTGCATCCGCGTGAAGGGCAGGCGATCCATTCGCCCGGAGAGGGTCGCGTCGTCGGTGCGGGCATCCGTCATGAGCGACATCGTACGGATGCCGCGCCCGCCGTGGTCGCTCTCAGGAGAGCATGTCGTGCACGAGCGGTGCGACATGCGTGCCATAGAGCTCGATCGACCGCATCAGGGCCGGGTGGCCGAGGGTTCCTGTCGAGAACTTCATGTCGAAGCGGTCGACGTCGAGGGTCCTCACCGTCTCGGCGATCTTACGGGCGACGGTCTCGGGCGAGCCGACGTACAGGGCGCCCTCCGGGCCGAGATCGTGCTGGAACCGAAGGCGGCTGTACGCAGGCCATCCGCGCTCACGTCCGATCGTGTCGTTCATCGCCTGGAAGCCCGGATACGCCTCCTCCCAGGCCTGCTCGTCAGTCGGTGCCACGTGACCCGGCGAGTGCACGCCGATCGGCCGCATCGTGTGCTCGAACGTCTCGAGCGAGCGTCGATAGAGGTCGACGAACGGGCGGAAACGGGCAGCCGGTCCGCCGATGACGGCGAGCATCAACCCGAATCCGTACCGCGCCGTGCGCACGACCGACTCCGGGGATCCGCCGACACCGACCCACGTGGTGAGGCCGCGCTCGGTCTTGGGGAACACGTCCGCCTCGTGCAGGGCCGGACGCATCGTGCCCTCCCACGTGACCGGCTCCTCTGCGAGCAGACGCGAGAAGAGCTCGAGCTTCTCGTCGAACAGGACCTCGTAGTCGCGCAGGTCGTAGCCGAACAGCGGGAAGGACTCGATGAACGATCCACGTCCGAGGATGACCTCGGCGCGGCCGTCGGAGACCGCGTCCAGGGTGGAGAACCGCTCGAACACGCGCACCGGGTCGTCACTGGAGAGCACGGTGACCGCCGTGCCGAGGTGGATGCGCTCGGTGCGTGCGGCGGCTGCGGCGAGCACGATCTCGGGGCTCGACACGGCGAACTCCCGGCGGTGGTGCTCCCCGACCCCGAAGAACGCCAGTCCGACCCCGTCGGCGAGCACCGCTTGATCGACGACATCGCGAATGGTCTGGGCGCCGCTGACGCGCGAGCCGTGCTCGTCCAGGGTGATGTCGCCGAACGTGTCGAGGCCGAGTTCGACCGGAGGGGTGTCTGCCATGTCGCTGCTTTCTATTCGGGTGAATGAAACCGAGGATCGCCGACATCCATTCCCGCCGACGGCGTCGCGGCGTACCGTGAAGATCATGGCCATCTTCGCGGATCGCGTCGAGGCCGGTCGGCAGCTCGCGCCCCTGCTCGAGCCGTGGGCGTCGCCGGGCGCCGTCGTCTTCGGCATCGCGCGCGGCGGAGTCGTGGTCGCCGCGCCCGTCGCCCGGCACCTCGGTGCTCCCCTGCGGGCGGCCGTGGTCCGCAAGCTCGGCTCGCCGGGGAACGAGGAGTACGCGATCGGCGCGATCGCCGACTCGGTGCGCGTTCTCGATGCCGACGCCGTGGCACGCACCCGCATCACCTCCACCGAGGTGGCCGAGGTCGAAGCCCGGGAACGTGCGGAGTTGGCGCGGCGGCGCGGACTGTTCGGAGCCTCGGTCGCGGACAACCTCGCGGAGGTCACCGCGATCGTCATCGACGACGGCATCGCCACCGGCTCCACCGCGACGGCTGCGTGCCGCTCGCTGCGGGCGCGGGGGGCGGCATCCGTGGTGCTCGCCGTTCCGGTCGCGCCGGCGCGGTGGGAGCCCGAGGTCGGAACCGTCGACGCGTACGTCTGTCCGCACCGTGAGCACCCGTTCTGGGCCGTCGGTCCGTTCTATCGGGACTTCCGGCAGACGACGGATGCCGAGGTCGCCGCTGCGCTGGACGACGACCCCGCTTCCTCGTGACAGATCAGCGAGTCAGGGCGCTGCGCAGCGTGTCGAGACCGACGCTGCCGACGTCGAGTGCCCTCTTGTGGAAGTCCTTGATCGAGAACGCGTCGCCTTCGCGATCGCGCAGCTCGTCGCGCAGCTCTTCCCAGATGCGCTGACCGACCTTGTACGACGGCGCCTGACCCGGCCAACCCAGGTAGCGGTTCACCTCGAAGCGGATGAACTCGTCGGGCATGTTCACGTTCCCCCGCATGAAGTCGAGCGCGTAGTCCGCGTCCCAGTCGCCCGATCCGTCGGGCCGTGGTTTGCCGAGGTGCACACCGAGGTCGAGCACGACACGCGCCGCGCGCATCCGCTGTCCGTCGAGCATCCCCAGCCGGTCTGCGGGATCGTCCAGATAGCCGAGCTGCTCCATGAGCCGTTCGGCGTAGAGGGCCCAGCCCTCGGCGTGCCCCGACGTTCCAGCGAGCAGACGGCGCCACGAGTTCAGCTGGGCACGGTTGTACACCGCTTGCGCGATCTGCAGATGGTGCCCGGGGACGCCCTCGTGATAGACCGTCGTGAGCTCGCGCCACGTGTCGAACTCGGTGACGCCCTCGGGGACCGACCACCACATGCGGCCGGGACGCGAGAAGTCGTCGGTCGGACCGGTGTAGTAGATGCCGCCTTCCTGGGTCGGGGCGATCCGGCACTCGAGCGTGCGGATCGGCTCGGCGATGTCGAAGTGGGTGCGGCCCAGCTCCTCGACGGCGCGGTCGCTCGTCTCCTGCATCCAGCGCTGCAGGGCGTCGGTGCCGCGCAGCTTGCGGGACTGGTCCTGTTCGAGGTGGGCGACGGCCTCGGCGACCGTGGCACCCGGGAGGATCTCGTCGGCGATCGCCTCCTGCTCGGCGACCATCCGTGCGAGCTCCTCGATGCCCCATTCGTACGTCTCGTCGAGGTCGATCGCGGCGCCGAGGAAGCGCCGCGAGTGCAGTGCGTACAGCTCGCGGCCCACGGCGTCGACATCGGACGCCGCCGGCGCGAGTTCGGAGCCCAGGAACGCCGCCAGCTCGTCGTAGGCGACGCGCGCCGCGTTGGCGCTGTCGGAGAGCTCGCGTGCCAGCGAGGCCGGCAGCTGCCCCTCCTCGGGGGCCGCATCGCCGGCGAACGTGGCGAAGAAGCCGTTGTCGCCGGTGTAGCGGCCGATCTGGGTGACGACCTCGACGACCTGGCGTCGCGCCGGAACCACGCCTTCTGCGATGCCGGTGCGGAGGGTCTCGATGTAACCCGACACCGCCCCGGGAATCGCCTCGAGTCGCTTGGCGACGATCGACCAATCGTCGGCCGACGCGGTCGGCATCAGGTCGAAGACGGCGCGGATGTCCTGCGCGGGCGACGCGATCACGTTGAGGTCGCGCAGGTGCCAGCGCGCATCATGCAGTTCGAGCGTGAGCTCGAGCTCGCGGGTGAGGTCGTCCTTGGTGACGATGTCGATGTCGTCGACGGGCTGCGCCTCGGCCAGCGCGGCCAGGGTGCTGCGTGCTGCGCCGGCCACCTCATCGTGGCCGACGGGAGAGTAGTCGGCGAGGCGGCCGTCGGGATCGGGTCGGCCGATGTACGTGCCCAGCTCGGGCACGAGGGCGGCGATGGTGTCGACCCACGCGTCGGCGATCGTGTCGACCGGCGTCGGGGTACGGGTGGGATCTGTCATGGCATCGAGCCTAGACAGCGCCGCGGACGCCGCCAAGCGTCAGTGCGCGGCCTCGTTCCAGTCGGCGCCGCGGCCGATCTGCACGTCGAGCGGCACCGACAGGTCGGCGGCCCCGCCCATGCGTGTGCGCACGATCGACTCGGCCTCGTCCCATTCGCCGGGCGCGACCTCGACGACCAGTTCGTCGTGGATCTGCAGCAGCACGCGTGACGCGAGTCCGCGCGCGGTGAACTCATCATGGATGCGGAACAGCGCGATCTTCATGATGTCGGCCGCGCTCCCCTGGATGGGGGCGTTCAGCGCAGCGCGCTCGGCGTTCTCGCGCAGCACGCGGTTGGGGCTCGACAGGTCGGGGAACGGCCGGCGGCGACCGAAGATCGTCTCGGTGTACCCGTCGATGCGCGCCTGCTCGACCGAGGAGCGCAGGTAGTCGCGCACCGCGCCGAAGCGGGCGAAGTACTCGAGCATGAGCTCTTTCGCCTCGGATTGCTCGATGCGCAGCTGCTTGGACAGCCCGAACGCCGACAGGCCATAGACGAGACCGTAGGACATCGCCTTGACCTTGGTGCGCATGATCGGCGATACGTCCGCGGGATCGACCGCGAAGACGCGTGCTCCGACGAACCGGTGCAGGTCCTCACCGGAGTTGAACGCCTCGATAAGGCCCGGGTCTTCGGACAGGTGCGCCATGATGCGCATCTCGATCTGCGAATAGTCGGCGGTCAGGAGCGTTTCGTACCCGTCACCGACGACGAACGCCGAGCGGATGCGACGACTCTCATCGGTGCGCACCGGGATGTTCTGCAGGTTCGGGTCGGTCGAAGACAGGCGCCCGGTCTGACTGCCGGTCTGCACGTAGGTCGTACGGATGCGTCCGTCCTCACCGATCGCGGAGTCGAGCGACTCGATGATCTGTCGCAGCTTCGTGGCCTCGCGGTGCTGGAGCAGAAGGTCGAGGAACGGATGCGGTGCAGTCTCCTGCAGATCGGCGAGAACCGCCGCATCGGTCGAGTACCCGGTCTTGGTCTTGCGCGTCTTCGGAAGGGCCAGTTCTTCGAACAGCACCTCTTGCAGCTGCTTGGGCGAACCGAGGTTCACCTCGTGGCCGATCGTCGCGTAGGCCCGCTGCGCGATCGCGTCGGCGCGCTCACCCAGTTCGGCCGAGAAGGTCGAGAGGGCCTCGTGCGAGACGGCGACGCCCGCGAGTTCCATGTCGGCGAGGGTCTGCAGCGTGGGCAGCTCGACGTCGATGAGGATGTCGGTGACCCGCGGCGCGAGCGCGGCGCGCAGCGCCTCGGTCACCCGCCGGACGTACCAGGCGCGCTGTCCCGGGGTGGCGCCATCGGTCTCGGGGACCAGCTGCGACGGGTCGGACTCAGGCAGCTTCTCGTCGAGGTAGCGGTCGACCAGGTCGGCCAGCGACTTGTCGGCGAAGCTCGGCCGCAGCAGCCATCCGGCGAGGATCACGTCGAACGCGATGCCGTCCAATCGCACGCCTGCTCGGCGCAGCGCCTTGACCTGGGGCTTGGCGTCGCACAGCAGCTTGGGTGCAGGCCCTTCGAGCCAGCCGCGCAGAGTGGCGGCGACCTCGTCGCTCCAGGTGATCTCGACCGCTTCGTCGCTGCGGGACAGGCCGAGACGGTGCGGCAGGCCGCCCACGACGTCGACGACGACGCCGACCTCGGCATCGGACGCAGCGACCCACTCCGCCAGGGCGGCGGCATCCGGCTCGGTGGGAACCGGCATGTCGGCGACGGGGGCGGCGGCGACGGTCATCGCCTCGTCGGCGCCCGCGGCCTCGAAGACACGGGGCAGCAGCGTGCGGAACTCGAGGCGCGAGAAGATATCGCGGACGGCCTGCGCATCGATCGGCTGCACGGCCAGGTCGGCCGGCCCGACCGGCAGCTCGACGTCAGTCAGCAGCCGGTTGAGGGAGCGGTTCCGACGCACGTCGTCGAGGTGCTCGCGCAGGTTCCCGCCGACGACACCCTTGATCTCGTGCGCGCGATCGAGCAGGGCGTCGAGGCTGCCGAACTGGGTGAGCCACTTCACGGCGGTCTTCTCGCCGACCTTCGGCACACCCGGCAGGTTGTCGCTGGTCTCGCCGACGAGCGCCGCGATGTCGGGATACTGCGCAGGGGGAAGGCCGTACTTCTCGACGACCGCAGCGGGATCGTAGCGCTTGAGCTGCGAGACGCCCTGCACGTTCGGGTACAGCAGCGTCACATCGTCGCTGACGAGCTGGATCGTATCGCGGTCGCCCGAGCACACGAGCACGTCGAAGCCCTGGTCCGCGCCCTGCGTGGCGAGGGTCGCCAGGATGTCGTCGGCCTCGATGTCCTCCTGCTGGAGCACCGTGATGCTCATGGCGGCGAGACAGTCCTGCAGCAGCGGGATCTGCCCGCGGAACTCGGCCGGCGTCTCGGAGCGGTTCGCCTTGTACTCGCTGTACTCACGGGTGCGGAACGACTGACGAGAGGTGTCGAAGGCGACCGCGAGGTGGGTCGGTTTCTCGGCCTTGATGAGATTGATGAGCATCGCCAGGAATCCGTAGATGCCGTTCGTGTGCTGGCCGTCCTTCGTCGAGAAGTTGTCGACAGGAAGTGCGTAGAACGCCCGGTAGGCGAGCGAGTGCCCGTCGACGACCAGCAGGGTAGGCTTTCCGGAGTCCGTCACCCTGCAAGCGTAGCCGGGGCCGGCGACAGCCCCCCGACCGAGAGCGAGCGATGGCAGAAGAGCCGACCGATGCCGCGCAGGCCGTGAACGCAATGGAATGGGCGGCGCGTCGCGGAGTCGGCGCCCTCGCGGAGAAGATGGGCTTCCGATGGGTCGAGTTCTCCGTCGACCGCTGCGTCGCGACGATGCCGGTCGAGGGGAACACGCAGCCGGTGGGCCTCATGCACGGCGGCGCATACGTCGTGCTCGGTGAGTCTCTCGGGTCGATGGCCGCCAACCTCCACGCCGGACCGGGGCGGCTGGCCGTCGGGGTCGACATCAACGCCACGCACACCCGATCGGCCACGTCGGGCACCGTCACCGGCGTGTGCACGCCGATCCATCTCGGGCGCACGATCACGGTGCATCGGATCGAGATCACCGACGATCAGGGCCGCCTGTGCTCGACCGTGCGCATCACGAACCACATCCGCGTCATGGATGCCTGAGCCGAACGCTCCTCGCATTCACCGGCCGCGTCGATACGCCCGCTTGCGCGGGCTACTCGACGATGGTTCCTTCGGCGTCAAGGCTGCTGTGCAGCATTGATCCCTTCGGACTCATTTCTTCGGCGCGAGCTGCTCGATGATCGCCTTGGCGACGTCCTGCATCGTGAGGCGCCGGTCCATCGACGCCTTCTGGATCCAGCGGAAGGCCTCCGGCTCGCTCAGACCCATCTTCTCGTTGAGCAGACCCTTGGCGCGGTCGACGAGCTTGCGCGTCTCGAACCGCTCGACCATGTCGGCGACCTCGGCCTCGAGGGTGATGATCTGCTCGTGGCGGGCCAGGGCGATCTCGATCGCCGGGAGCAGGTCGTTCGGTGTGAACGGCTTGACGACATAGGCCAGCGCGCCGGCTTCGCTGGCTCGCTCGACGAGTTCCTTCTGGCTGAACGCCGTCAGCAGCACGACGGGCGCGATGTTGTTCTTGCTGAGCTTCTCGGCCGCCGAGATGCCGTCGAGCTGCGGCATCTTCACGTCCATGATCACGAGGTCGGGGCGAAGTTCGGTGGCCAGCTGCACCGCCGTCTCGCCGTCGCCCGCCTCGCCGACGACGTCGAAGCCGTTGTCTCGGAGGATCTCGACGATGTCGAGGCGGATGAGCGACTCATCCTCCGCGACGACGACGCGGCGCGGTGCGGTCTGGGTGCTCTGTTCCTGCTCAGTCACCATTGAATCCTACGGTATGGTCGATCGCGACCGCGCGACGGGCCGGTGTGGCGGAATGGCAGACGCGGCCGACTCAAAATCGGCTGCCCGAGAGGGCGTGTGGGTTCGAGTCCCACCACCGGTACACGAAGAAGAGCGGATGCCCCGCAGGAGGCATCCGCTCTTCTTCGTCTGATCGGGTTCAGGCCCCGAAGTACTGGTTGCCGAGCGCCTTGCTCTTGAGGGCTTCGAACTCGCCCTGCGTGATGGCGCCGGAGTCGAGGAGTTCCTTGGCCCGCGCGATGTCCTCGGAGGGGCTGGCCGATGCCGAAGGACGGTACGAGTCGTCTTCGGGGGCTCCCATGCGTCGCACCTGCGCCCGCTCCGCCATGCCGCGACCGCGCGCGATCACGTAGATCAGCCCGGTCAGGAACGGCAGGAACACCAGCAGGATGATCCACAGCGCCTTCCACCAGCCGTTGAGCGAGTGATCGCGGAACAGGTCCGTGATGACCATGATCACCACGTACACGTAGGCCACGAAATAGAAGCTCCACAGCAGGATCCACAGGAATTCACCGAACAAGCCCATGCGGGCACCTCACTCTCCGTCGGACGGGCACCAGCGTACTGGGTGCGCGGCAGTTGCCGCGACTGCTACTCGCGGTAGATCGGTGCGCGTCCGAGGACGGCGTCGCCGACCTTGTGGATGCGGATGTCGTTGGTCGACCCCACGATGCCGGGGGGCGATCCTGAGATCACCACGACCCTGTCGCCGTCTTCGGCGAGATCGTTCGTCAAGAGGTAGTCGTCGACCTGGATGAACATGCGGTCGGTGTGGGGCACGTGCTCGACCAGGGTCGACTGGACGCCCCACGTCAGTGCCATGCGCCGACGGATCTCCGGTGCCGCCGCGAAGCCGATCATCGGGATGCGTGGGCGAAGTCGCGACATCCGACGGGCGGTGTCGCCGGACTCGGTGAAGATGCAGAGGTACTTGGCCTCGACGAAGTCGGCGACCTCGTTCGCGGCGAGCGTGATGGCTCCCGGCTGGGTGCGCGGCTTCGTGGTGAGAGGTGCGATGCGATCGAGCCCGTGATCCTCGGTGGACTCGATGATGCGCGCCATCGTCTGGACGACGATCACGGGGTACTCCCCCACGCTCGTCTCACCCGACAGCATGACCGCATCGGCTCCGTCGAGCACGGCGTTGGCGACGTCGCTGGTCTCGGCGCGCGTCGGGACGGGACTGGCGATCATCGACTCCAGCATCTGGGTCGCGACGATCACCGGCTTCGCCATGCGGCGACACAGCTCGACGGCGCGCTTCTGTACGATCGGCACGGCCTCGAGAGGCAGCTCGACACCCAGATCGCCGCGGGCGACCATGATGCCGTCGAACGCGTCGATGATCTCCTCGAGGTGGTCGACCGCCTGCGGCTTCTCGATCTTCGCGATGACCGGGATGTGGCGGCCTTCCTCGGCCATGATGACGTGGACGCGCTGCACGTCCTTGGCGCTGCGCACGAACGACAGTGCGATGAAGTCGGCGCCGATGCGCAGCGCCCACCGCAGATCCGCCTCGTCCTTCTCCGACAGCGCCGGCACGTTGACCGCGACACCGGGCAGATTGATGCCCTTGTTGTTCGAGACGGCGCCGCCGACGACGACCTTGGTCGTCACGACCGTTCCGTCGGTCTCGACGACCTCGACACGCACCTTGCCGTCGTCGATCAGCAGGGTGTCGCCGGGCTTGACATCCTGCGGCAGGCCCTTGAACGTGGTGCCGCAGATCTCCTTCGTGCCGGGCACGTCCTCGATGGTGATCTTGAAGATGTCGCCCTCGGCGAGCTCGTGCGGTCCGTCTTCGAAGCGGCCGAGCCGGATCTTCGGGCCCTGCAGATCGACGAGCACGGCGACGGCGCGTCCCGCGTCGTCGGCGGCCTTGCGCACGTTGGCGAAGTTGGCCTCATGGACCGGGTAGTCGCCGTGGCTCAGGTTCAGTCGGGCGACGTCGACACCGGCATCGATGATGGATCGCACCATCTCGTAGCTCGAGGTCGCGGGGCCCAGCGTGGCGACGATCTTGGCGCGTCTCATCCGTGGATTCTCCGGTGGGGGTTCGGTGGCGGAATGGCCGGTGCCAGCCTACGCGGGCTGCAGACCGATCGCGACATCGGTGGGACGCACCGGCGCAGGCAGCTGCGTCTCGCCCATGAGGTAGCGGTCGACCTCGGCGGCCGCCGCACGGCCCTCGGCGATCGCCCACACGATGAGCGACTGGCCGCGACCGGCGTCACCGGCGACGAAGACGCCCGGGGTGGCGGTCTGGAACCGGTCGTCGCGGGTCACGTTGCCGCGCCCGGTGAACTGCGTCCCCAGCTGCTCTTCGAGCGCCGTGCGCTCGGGACCGGTGAATCCCATGGCGATCAGGACGAGGTCGGCGGGGATCTCGCGCTCGGTCCCGCTCTTGGGAACACGGCGTCCGTCGACGTACTCCGTCTCAGCCACGCGGAGCGCGCGCACCTCTCCGACGTCGTTGGCGAGGAACTCCACCGTCGAGGCCAGGTAGGCGCGCTCGCCGCCCTCTTCGTGGGCCGACTGCACTTCGAAGATCGCCGGGGCCATCGGCCACGGCTGGGTGTCCGGACGCTCGGCGGGCGGCTGCTTGCCGATCGCGAGGTTGGTGACGCTCAGCGCGCCGTGGCGGTGCGCGGTGCCGATGCAGTCCGCACCGGTGTCGCCGCCGCCGATGACGACCACGTGCTTGCCGTGGGCGCTGATCTGGTTCGGCACGTGCTCGCCGGCGACCGCGCGGTTCGACTCGACGAGGTACTCCATCGCGAAGTGGACACCGGCCAGATCTCGCCCGGGGATCGGGAGATCACGGGGCAGGGTGGAGCCGGTGGCGACCACGACGGCGTCGTAGCGCGCTCGCAGATCGCTCCACGAGATGTCCTTGCCGATCTCGACGCGCGCGCGGAAGCGGGTGCCTTCGTCCTGCATCTGGCGCAGCCGCGCCTCGAGGTGCTTCTTCTCCATCTTGAAGTCGGGGATGCCGTAGCGCAGCAGACCGCCGATGCGGTCGTCGCGCTCGAAGACGGCCACGGTGTGGCCGGCGCGGGTCAGCTGCTGTGCAGCCGCGAGGCCGGCCGGGCCGGAGCCGACGACCGCGACCGTCTTGCCCGTCAATCGGCCCGGAGGCTCCGGCTCGATCCAGCCGTTCGAGAAGGCCTCGTCGGCGATCGACACCTCGACCTGCTTGATCGTCACCGCCGGCTGGTTGATCCCCAGCACGCACGCGCTTTCGCAGGGCGCCGGGCAGAGGCGGCCGGTGAACTCGGGGAAGTTGTTGGTCGCGTGCAGCCGCTCGCTCGCCGCGCGGCCCTCGCCGCGCCACGTCAGGTCGTTCCACTCCGGGATGAGGTTGCCCAGCGGGCACCCCTGGTGGCAGAACGGGATGCCGCAGTCCATGCAGCGCCCCGCCTGACGGCGCAGCACACCCGAGTCGGAGGCCTCGTAGACCTCCTTCCAGTCCATGATGCGCACCGGCACGGGCCGCCGCGGCGGCAATTCGCGCTCGGTGACTTTCAGAAAGCCCTTCGGGTCAGCCACCGGTCACCTCCATGATTCGGCTCCACACGACATCGCCATCGGGGTCGAGCCCTTCGGCGACGGCATCCTGGCGCGTCTGCAGGACGGCCGCGTAGTCGCGAGGCATCACGCGGACGAAGTTGTCGAGCTCGGTTTCGAAATCGGCGAGCAGTCGCGCCGCCAGCTCGGAGTCGGTCTCGGCGACGTGCTGTGCGAGCAGGTCGCGGAGCATCTCGGCGTCGCCGGACCCGAGCGGACCGAGCTCGAGCTCGCCGGAAGCGAGCGCCTCGCGATTGACGAGATCGGTCGACAGTCTGTACACGTAGGCGGTTCCGCCCGACATCCCCGCGCCGAGGTTGCGCCCGGTCGAGCCCAGGATGACGGCGAGGCCGCCCGTCATGTACTCGAGCGCGTGGTCGCCCACCCCCTCGACGACGGCCGTCGCGCCCGAGTTGCGCACGAAGAACCTCTCGCCCACGGCGCCGCGAAGGAACATCGTGCCCTGCGTCGCACCGTAGCCGATCACGTTGCCCGCGATCACGTTGCGGGATGCGTCGAAGGTCGCCCCGCGCGGCGGCCGGATGACGATCTGCCCGCCCGACAGGCCCTTTCCGACGTAGTCGTTGGAGTCGCCCTCGAGGCGCAGCGTGATGCCGGCGGGCATGAACGCGCCGAACGACTGGCCCGCCGAGCCGGTCAGGTTGACGGTGATCGAGCCCGAGGGCAGACCGTTCTCGCCGCGGGCGCGCGTGACGTGGTGGCCCAGCAGCGTTCCGACGGCGCGGGCGGTATTGCGCACCGGCAGGTCCAGGGTCACCTCGCCCCCGCGCGCGATGACGTCCTGCGCGGCCTCGATGAGCTGCACGTCGAAGTGCTGGTCGAGCTCATGGTCCTGCGCGCGGCTGTTGCGCCGTGACAGCTCCGGAGCGAAGGCCGGGCCGTCGAGGATCGGGGCGAGGTCCATGCCGTTCGCCTTCCAGTGCTCGATGGCCCCGTCGACGTCGAGCAGCTCGCTGTGACCGATCGCCTCGTCGAGCGAGCGGAAGCCGAGCTCGGCGAGGTACTCACGGACCTCCTCGGCGATGAACTCCATGAAATTCACGACGAACTCGGGCTTGCCGGTGAACCGCTGGCGCAGCACCGGGTTCTGGGTGGCGACGCCGACCGGGCAGGTGTCGAGGTGGCACACGCGCATCATGATGCATCCCGACACGACCAGCGGAGCCGTCGCGAAGCCGAACTCCTCCGCACCGAGCAGCGCGCCGATGATGACATCGCGCCCCGACTTCATCTGGCCGTCCACCTGCACGACGACGCGGTCGCGCATCCCGTTGAGCATGAGCGTCTGCTGGGTCTCGGCCAGACCGAGCTCCCACGGCGTTCCGGCGTGCTTGAGCGAGTTGAGCGGGCTCGCTCCGGTGCCGCCGTCGTGGCCCGAGACCAGGATGACGTCGGCGAGGGCCTTCGCGGTGCCCGCGGCGACCGCACCGATGCCCGACTGGCTGACGAGCTTGACATGCACGCGGGCGTTGGGGTTCGCGCGTTTGAGGTCGAAGATGAGCTGTTTGAGATCCTCGATCGAGTAGATGTCGTGGTGCGGGGGCGGCGAGATGAGCCCCACGCCGGCGGTGGCGTGCCGTGTGCGGGCCACCCACGGGTAGACCTTGGCGGGCGGCAGCTGACCGCCCTCGCCCGGCTTGGCGCCCTGCGCGAGTTTGATCTGGATGTCGTCGGCCTGCGTGAGGTACATGCTCGTCACGCCGAAGCGGCCGGAAGCGACCTGCTTGATCGCGCTGCGGCGCTCGGGGTCGAGCAGCCGGTCGACGTCTTCTCCGCCTTCGCCCGTGTTCGACTTGCCGCCGATGCGGTTCATCGCGATCGCGAGGGTCTCGTGCGCCTCGCGCGAGATCGATCCGTAGCTCATCGCACCGGTCGAGAATCGGCGGACGATGGACGAGACCGGCTCGACCTCGTCGATCGGCACCGGCGTGCGCCCCTCGGTGCGCACGCGGAACAGACCGCGAAGGGTCTTGAGCTCCTGTGCCTGGTCGTCGACGAGCTTCGTGTACTCGCGGAAGATGTCGTAGCGGCGGGTGCGAGTGGAGTGCTGGAGGCGGAACACCGTCTCGGGGTTGAACAGGTGCGGCGACCCATCGCGCCGCCACTGGTACTCGCCGCCGGTCCACAGTCGCTCGTGCGCGCGCACGGCGGCGTCCTCGGGATACGCGTACGCGTGCCGCGCGGCGTTCTCGGCCGCGATGACGTCGAGATCGATGCCGCCGAGCTTGGTTTCGGTCCCGGTGAAATAGGTGTCGACGAGTTCCTGCGAGAGGCCGACAGCCTCGAACACCTGCGCGCCGGCGTACGACGACACGGTCGAGATGCCCATCTTCGACATGATCTTCAGCACGCCCTTGCCGAGTGCGTAGATCAGGTTGCGCACCGCCTTCTCCGGGGTGACGCCCGTGATGAAGCCGGCACGCACGAGGTACTCGACGGTTTCCATCGCGAGGTACGGGTTGACGGCCGACGCGCCGTAGCCGATGAGCGTGGCCACATGATGCACCTCGCGGACATCGCCCGCTTCGACGACCAGTCCGCACTTCATGCGGGTCTGGTTGCGGATCAGGTGGTGGTGCACCGCGGCGAGCATGAGCAGCGACGGGATCGGGGCGAGGTCCTTGTTCGAGTCGCGGTCGCTGAGCACGATGAACTCCGCGCCGTCCTCGATGGCCTGATCGACTTCGGCGCACATCTGCTCGAGACGCTTCTTCATGCCCTTGTGTCCGGCCTCGACGCGGTACAGACCTCGGATCGTGACCGAGGTGCGTCCCGGCAGCGCCGTGTCGATGTGCTGGATCTTCGCGAGCTCATCGTTGTCGATCACGGGGAAGTCGAGCGTGACCGTGCGGGTGTGACCCGCGCCCTCGCTCAGCAGATTGCGCTCCGGGCCGAGCCCGAGCGACAGCGAGGTCACGACCTCCTCGCGAATCGAGTCCAGCGGCGGGTTGGTCACCTGCGCGAACTGCTGCGTGAAGTAGTCGAACAGCAGCCGCGGGCGGTCGCTGAGCACGGCCACGGGCGTGTCGCTGCCCATGGCTCCCAGCGGTTCGGCGCCGGTCTGCCCCATCGGCGTGAGGAGGATCTTGACCTCCTCCTCGGTGTAGCCGAAGGTGCGCTGACGGCGGGTGATCGAGGCGATCGGATGCACGATGTGCTCGCGCTCGGGAAGATCGGCCAGTCGCACGCGACCGGCATCCAGCCACTCCTGCCATGGGGCGAGGTCGGCGAGCTGCGCCTTGATCTCCTCGTCCTCGATGATGCGCTGCTGCGCGGTGTCGACCACGAACATGCGACCGGGACGGAGGCGCCCGCGGCGCTTGATGCGCTCGGGAGCGAAGTCGAGCACGCCCGTCTCGCTGCCGATCACCACCAGACCGTCGGTGGTCTCGGTCCAGCGGCCGGGCCGCAGGCCATTGCGGTCGAGGGTGGCGCCGACGAGCGTGCCGTCGGTGAAGATGAGCGCGGCCGGGCCGTCCCACGGCTCCATCTGCATCGAGTGGTAGTCGTAGAAGGCGCGCAGCTTCGGGTCGATGCCGACCTGCTTCTCGTACGCCTCGGGGACCATCATCATGATGGCGTGGGGCAGGGAGCGCCCCGTCAGGGTGAGCAGTTCGAGCACTTCGTCGAACGATGCCGAGTCGCTGGCGCCGGGCGTGCAGATCGGGAGCAGCGGCTCGATGTCGCCGATCAGCTCGGATTCGAGCTGGGACTGGCGCGCACGCATCCAATTGCGGTTGCCGTTGACGGTGTTGATCTCGCCGTTGTGGGCGAGCATGCGCAGCGGCTGGGCGAGAGGCCAGGACGGGAACGTGTTGGTCGAGTACCGCGAGTGGACCACCGCGAGCTCCGACGCGAAGCGCTCATCCTGCAGGTCGGGGTAGAACGGCTCGAGCTGCAAGGTGGTGACCATGCCCTTGTAGCCGAGGGTGCGGGCCGACAGCGAGACGAAGTACGCGCCGAGCTCGGTGCGCGAGCGCTTGCGAAGACGGTACGTGCGACGGTCGAGGGCGATGCCCGACAGCGCGGGGGCGTCGCCGGAGGCCGGGCGGGCGACGAAGAGCTGCTCGAAGACGGGCCGCGCCTCGAACGCGAGCTTGCCGAGGTTGTCGTCGGCCGTGGGGACCTCGCGCCAACCGAGCACCACGAGGTTCTCGCTGGCTGCGATGCGCTCGATCCCGGCTTTCTGCTCCGCCCGAGCGACGTCGTCACGGGGGAGGAAGACCATCCCCGCCGCGTACTCCCCCGCCGGCGGCAGATCGAAATCGACCACCTCGCGCAGGAAGGCGTCCGGCATCTGGGTGAGGATGCCGGCGCCGTCGCCGGTTCCGGCGTCCGAGCCGATCGCTCCGCGGTGCTCGAGGTTGCGCAGCGCCGTCAAGGCCAGGTCGATGATGTCGTGCCCCGGTTCGCCGCGCAGCGTGGCGACCATCGCCAGCCCGCACGCATCCTTCTCGAACGCGGGGTTGTACATGCCCTGCTTGGCGGGCGGGCCCGCGAGGGCGCTCTGCGTGCCGGGGACCGCGGCGGATGCCGCGCGACGGGGGCTCGAAGCCATGCTGACCGTCCTCACGTTGTTGCTCAAGGTTGGGACGACGTCGGCCCTGTGCTCCCTGCGGAGCGAGTTACTTCGTGGCGGCGCTTGTGGCGGTGCCTTCCCCGACTTCGGCCGTCGGCGGTTCGCTGACGTCGACGAAGTCGTCGGTGTCCTGCGATTGTACAGAACCTTCGGGGTGCCACTCCCGGCCCGGCACGTACGGCGATGCCTCGTCGCCGGTGTGCCGTCGCCGCTGCACGACGAGGATCACGATGCCGACCACGACGCCGGCGATGGCGGCCCAGACGTTGGTGCGCAGGCCGAGGAAGATCTCACTGGGATCGATGCGGATCGACTCCCACACGATGCGTCCGGCGCTGTACCAGATGAGGTAGAGCGCGAACAGGCGGCCCCATTGCAGGCGCAGGCGTCTGCCGGCCCACAGCAGGACCAGGACGCCGAGCGCGTTCCAGATCACCTCGTAGAGGAAGGTCGGGTGGAACAGCGTGTCAGGGGCGAGTCCCGGCGGGAACGCCGGATTCTCGGGGTCGATCTCGAGCCCCCACGGCAGGTCGGTGGGTAATCCGAAGAGCTCCTGATTGAACCAGTTGCCGAAGCGGCCGATCGCCTGCGCGAGCAGCAGACCCGGCGCGAGGGCGTCGGCGAAGCTCCAGAACCGGATGCCGGTCCACCGGCAGCCGAGCCACGCGCCGACCGCCCCGCCGATCAGCGCGCCGTAGATCGCGATGCCGCCCTCCCAGATGTAGAGGGCGGACAGCGGGTTCGCGCCCTCGCCGAAGTAGAAGCCCCAGTGGGTGACGACGTGGTAGACGCGGGCGGTGATGATCGCCAGCGGCACGGCCAGCAGCGCGATGTCGATGACCACCCAGGGCTCGGCCCCGCGCTTGGTGAGGCGGTGATTGGTCATGAGGACCGCGACGATGATGCCGGTGATGATGCACAGCGCGTAGAAGTGGATGCGCAGCGGTCCGAGATCGATGTAGCTGATGTCGGGGCTCGGAATGCTGGTGAAGACGCCCTGGGCGAGGCTCTGTACGGCGTTGATCATGCGCGGTGGGGGTCCTTGCTGGAGGGATGCCAGAGGTGGCCGGTGGAACGAGTCTAGTTCGCCCGCATGCGGGTGCCGGCCGAGAGCTGTGCTGCGGCGGCGCGCAGCGCGTCGATGCCGCCGTCGCGCAGCGCACGGACGAGCGCGGTCCCGACGATCGCGCCATCGGCGTAGTCGATCACGCCGGTGACCTGCTCGGCGTTCGAGATGCCGATGCCCACGCATGCACGTGCGGCCCCGTGCGCGCGGAGGCGACCGACGAGGGTGCGGGCGGCGGCATCGAGCTGGGCGCGCTCTCCGGTGATGCCCATGGTCGAGACGGTGTAGACGAAGCCGGTCGAGTTCTCGACGATGAGCGCGAGACGCTCGTCCGTCGAGGTCGGAGCGGCGAGGAAGACGCGGTCGAGGCCGGTGCGGCGGCTGGCCGCGATCCACTCCCCTGCCGCTTCGGGAGTGACATCGGGTGTGATGAGGCCGGCGCCGCCGGCCGCGGCCAGGTCGTCCGCGTATCGATCGACGCCGTACTGCAGAACGGGGTTCCAGTAGGTCATGACGAGCACCGGAACCGACACGCGCGCAGTGATCTCTGCGACCGCGGTGAACGTGTCGCGCATCCGGAAACCCGCGGCCAGGGCGGCCTGCGTCGCCTCCTGGATGACGGGCCCGTCCATGACCGGGTCGGAGTACGGCGGACCGAGCTCGAGCACGTCGGCCCCGGCTTCGGCCAGGGCCACCGCGGCGTCGACGCTGGTGGCGAAATCGGGATAGCCGAGCGGGAGATAGCCGACGAACGCGCCGCGGCCGTCGGCGTGGGCGGCGTCGATCGCCGCTTCGACGCGCGAGGTCATACGCGATCCTCCCGGTCGTACAGGTCGAAGTAACGGGCGGCGGTGTCCATGTCCTTGTCGCCGCGGCCCGAGAGGCTGATCGCGATGACCGCATCGGGTCCGAGCTCCTGGCCGATGCGCATCGCACCCGCGAGGGCGTGGGCGGACTCGATCGCGGGGATGATGCCCTCGGTGCGCGACAGCAGTCGCAGCGCCTGCATGGCCTCGTCATCGGTGGCCGGGATGTAATCGGCGCGGCCGATCGCGGCGAGCCACGCGTGCTCGGGACCGACGCCCGGATAGTCCAGACCGGCTGAGATGGAGTGGGATTCCACGGTCTGGCCGTCGTCGTCCTGAAGGACGTAGGTCATCGCACCGTGCAGGACGCCGGGACGGCCACGCTCGATCGAGGCCGCATGGCGGGGGGTGTCGACACCGTCGCCGGCGGCCTCCACGCCGTACAGCCGTACGCCCTCGTCGTCGAGGAACGCGTCGAACATGCCGATCGCGTTCGAGCCTCCTCCCACGCACGCCACGACCGCGTCGGGCAGACGGCCGGCCTCGGCCACCAGCTGCTCGCGCGCCTCCTCGCCGATGATCTTCTGGAAGTCGCGCACCATCGCCGGGAACGGATGCGGGCCGGCAGCGGTGCCGAAGATGTAGTTCGTCGTCTCGACGCTGGCCACCCAGTCGCGGTACGCCTCGTTGATCGCGTCCTTGAGGGTCCGCGAACCGGTCGTGACGGGGATCACCTCGGCACCGAGAAGCCGCATGCGGGCGACGTTGAGGGCCTGGCGCTCGGTGTCGACCTCGCCCATGTAGATGGTGCAGTCGAAGCCGAACAGGGCCGCGGCGGTCGCGGTGGCGACGCCGTGCTGGCCGGCGCCGGTCTCGGCGATCACGCGCGTCTTGCCGAGCCGCTTGGTGAGCAGGGCCTGGCCGATGACGTTGTTGATCTTGTGCGATCCGGTGTGATTGAGATCCTCGCGCTTGAGGAACACGCGCGCTCCCCCGGCGTGCTCGGCGAACCGGGGCACCTCGGTGAGGGCGGACGGACGTCCGGCGTACGAGCGCAGGAGCCCGACGAACTCGTCCTGGAACGCCGGATCCGCCTTGGCGGAGTCGTACTCCGCGGTGAGTTCGTCGATCGCGGCGATGAGCGATTCCGGCATGAACCGCCCGCCGTACTCGCCGAAGAACGGGCCGGGCGCGTCGCGCAGGCTCATGGGTGCCGCCTTCCGTCTCGGGGGTCGAACGCACCCGCTTCGAGGAACGTGCCGAGCGTTGCGACGGGGTCGCCGGTGACCAGCGCCTCGCCGATGAGCACGGCGTCGGCGCCGGCGCGGCGGTAGTGGGCGACGTCCGCCGGAGCGAGCACCGCCGACTCGGCGACCTTCACGACCCCGTCGGGGACGCGGCCGACGAGGCGCCCGAACAGGTCGGAGTCGAGTTCGAACGTGCTCAGGTCGCGTGCGTTGACACCCACGAGCCGCGCGCCGATCTCGGACGCACGGTCGACTTCGTCGGCGGAGTGGGCTTCGACGAGCGGAGTCATGCCGAGGTCGAGTGTCAGGGCGTGAAGACGTTCGAGCGTCGCCTGGTCGAGGGCGGCGACGATGAGCAGCACCAGGTCGGCGCCGGCCGCACGCGCCTCGAGCACCTGGTATTCGGTGGCGATGAAGTCTTTGCGCAGCACCGGGATGTCGACCGCGGCGCGGACGGACTCGAGGTCGGCGAGGCTGCCCTTGAACCGGCGCCCCTCCGTGAGCACCGACACCACGCTCGCCCCGCCGTCCTGGTAGCGCCGGGCCTGCAGGGCCGGATCGGGGATCGCAGCGAGATCGCCGCGCGACGGGCTCGCACGTTTGACCTCGGCGATGATCTTGACGTGGCCGGACGGCGCAAGTGCCGCCAGGGCGTCGCGAGCCGGAGGGCGGGCGACCGCCGCGGCCTCGACGTCCGTCAGCGAACGGACCTGCTCGCGGTGCGCCGCATCCTCCAGCGCTCCCGCGGTGAGTTCGGCGAGCAGACCTCGTCGCGCGGGCGCTCGCTCAGCGCGGGTGCTCAATGTTCTTTCGGCGCGTACTTCGGCCCGTTGACCCCGTAGCCGGCGCGGGCCATGCCCCAGCCGACGAGCGCGCCGACGACCACGAGAACCGCAGACGCCCAGACCAGCCACTCGACCGCGAAGAAGAAGGCCACGGTGCCGATCGTGATGGCGACGAGCATGATCACGACCGCAGTCCACGCGGCCGGGGAGTGTCCGTGGCCGGGGTCGCCGATGGGGTTGCTCATGGAAGTCCTCCGAGTTGCGGGTCGGTGGTCAGTCTAGCGGGCGGGCGGTCGGATCCTCGCCACGGCTGAGGTCGTCCCACGAGTCGATCGCATCGGTGCGCTCGGCGTCTGCGGGCCGTGGGCCGGACGCCGAGGCATCGGTCTCGTAGCGTCGTCCGCCGCTGCGCCAGCGATGCGCGGTCGCGAGTGTGAGAATCCCCGCGCCCGCCAGGAGAAGGGCTGCGACGACGGTGACGGCGGGCCACCCGGTGGCGCCGATCATCGCCACGAGGGCCGAGACAGACGCCTCTCCGGCTATCCCTGTCGCCTCGGTCACGGTGCCCGCGACGGCGGCGGTCGGATGCTCGGTCGCGATACGCGCGGCGAGCAGCATCAGGATGCATCCGATCGCCAGCGTGAGCACGCCGAACACGTACCGCAGCGCGCGGCCGACGATGGTGAGTGCTCCGCCGAGGGCGAGCGCCGCGAGGCTCAGCGGCGCGAGGAGGGGCACCGCCGCGGCGCCTGCGACGTCGAGGGTCTGCTCGGCCTCGACGAGGGTCACGACCAGCCAGGTCTGCGTTGACGAGATCACCCCGATCGAGCCGGTGGTGAGGATCGTCAGCACGGCCAGCAGCCGGGCGCGTCGCCTCATGGCGCGGCGTCCCGGCCGGCCACCGGCTCCAAGTCGTCGGCGTCGAAGCAGGTGTGCGTGCCGGTGTGGCAGGCGGGGCCGATCTGGTCGACCGAGATGAGCACGGCATCGCCGTCGCAGTCCAGCTTGGCGCCACGCACGTATTGGACGTTGCCGGATGTGTCTCCCTTGCGCCAGTAGTCGCCGCGCGAACGCGACCAGAACGTCACGCGACCCTCGGTGAGCGTGCGTCGCAGCGCCTCGGCGTCCATCCACGCCATCATGAGCACCTCGCGGGTGTCCCACTGCTGGACGATCGCCGCGACGAGGCCGCGGTCGTCGAAGGTGACGCGCGCGAGGCGATCCTCGATCGTCCGGCTCATGCCGCGACCTCCCGCACGTTGACCCCGTCGGCGATCATCGCGGCTTTGACGTCCCCGACGGTGAGCTGACCGGAATGGAAGACCGATGCCGCCAGGACGGCATCGGCGCCGGCGTTGATCGCCGGGCCGAAGTCGGCCGCGGACCCCGCGCCGCCGGAGGCGATCACCGGCACGCTGGAGACCTCGCGCATGAGAGCGACCAGCTCGAGGTCGAATCCCCGCTTGGTGCCGTCGGCATCGATCGAGTTGACCAGAAGCTCCCCCGCGCCCCGCTCGATCGCCTCCCGCGCCCAGGCCAGTGCGTCGAGCGTCGTCTCGGTGCGTCCGCCGTGCGTGGTGACCACGAACCCCGACTCGGTCCCCTCCGAGCGCTTCACGTCGAGCGAGAGCACCAGCACCTGCGCACCGAAGCGGTCGGCGATCTCGTCGACCAGCGAGGGTCGCGCGATCGCCGCGGAGTTGACGCCGATCTTGTCGGCGCCGACGGTGAGCAGCCGGGCGACGTCGTCGCCGGTGCGCACGCCGCCGCCGACGGTGAGGGGGATGAACACCTTCTCGGCGGTGCGGCGGACGACCTCATACGTCGTCGCACGCTCGTCGACCGTCGCCGTGACATCGAGGAAGGTGAGCTCGTCGGCCCCCTGCCGGAAGTACTCCTCGGCGAGCTCGACCGGATCGCCCATGTCGCGCAGGTTCTCGAAGTTGACCCCCTTGACGACACGCCCCGCCGCGACATCGAGGCACGGGATCACACGGCAGACCAGGGCCATCAGAGCCTCGCCGCGTGGATCTCGGTCACCAGGATCGCGCGGGCGCCGATCGCGTAGAGGGCGTCCATCACCTGGTTGACGCCCTTGCGCGGGATCATGACGCGCACCGCGACCCACTCCGGGTCGCGCAGCGGCGAAATGGTGGGCGACTCGATGCCGGGCGCGACCGCGACGGCCTGGTCCACCAGTTCGGTCGGCAGGTCGTAGTCGATCAGGACATAGCGGCGTGCGACCATCACGCCGCGCAGTCGGCGCAGCAGCGTCTCGGTGCCGGCGGCGTCGGAGGGACCGGCGACGAGCACGGCTTCGGACTCGAGCAGCACCGGCCCGAACACGTCGAGCCCTGCTTGCCGCAGTGTCGTCCCGGTCGAGACGACGTCGGCGACGGCGTCGGCGACCCCGAGGCGCACCGCCGACTCGACGGCGCCGTCGAGCGGCACCAGGTCGACCGCCACACCGTGCTCATCGAGGAACGAATCCACCAGCCCCGGATAGGCGGTCGCCACTCGGAGGCCCTCGAGGTCGGTCAGTTCGGAGAACTCACCGGGCGGGCCGGCGAAGCGGAACGTGGAATCGCCGAAGCCGAGCGCCTCGATCTCGCGCGCACCCGGCATGCGCGCGTCGCGCAGCAGATCACGGCCCGTGATGCCGACGTCGAGGGCGCCTGATCCCACGTACGTGGCGATGTCCTTGGGTCGCAGGTAGAAGAACTCGACGTGGTTGGCCGGGTCGATGACGTGGAGGTCCTTGGGGTCTCGACGCCCGGTGTACCCGGCCTCCTGCAGCATCTCGGCGGCGGTCTCGGACAGCATGCCCTTGTTGGGCACGGCGATTCTCAGCATCGGTGAGGCTTTCGTCGGGGTGGAAGGTCGGCGGAGCGGCTCACAGATGTCGGTACACGTCGTCCAGCGTGAGCCCCTTCGCGAGCATGAGCACCTGCAGGTGGTAGATCAGCTGCGAGATCTCCTCGGCTGCGGCGTCGGTCGACTCGTACTCGGCCGCCATCCAGACCTCGGCGGCCTCCTCGACGATCTTCTTGCCGATGGCGTGCACGCCCGCATCGAGCTGGGCCACCGTGCCCGAACCCTCGGGGCGCTGCGCCGCCTTCGCGGCGAGCTCGGCGTAGAGGCCGTCGAACGTCTTCACCCTGCCAGGGTAGCGAACGCAGGCGGTCGTCGGCCGCGTCAGCGGGCGTGGATGTGCCGTGAGGCCTCGGCACGCAGCCGTGCGATGGCCGCTGCGGGATCATCGCTGCCGAACACGGCCGAGCCCGCGACGAATGTATCGGCTCCGGCCTGCGCGGCGTACTCGATCGTGCTGTCCGATATGCCGCCGTCGACCTGCAGCCACACGGCGGATCCGCGTTTGCGGGCGTGGCGGGCGAGATCGCGCAGCTTGGGCATCGTGCCGTGCAGGAACGACTGGCCGCCGAACCCGGGCTCGACGGTCATCACGAGGATCTGGTCGAACTCGTCGACGATGTCGAACAGCGGTGCGACGGGGGTGTCGGGCTTGACGGCGACGCCCGCACGCGCGCCGATCGAGCGCAGGCGCCGTGCCAGGGCGACGGCGTCCTTCGCGGCTTCGAGGTGGAAGGTGACCGATGCCGCGCCGAGTTCGGCGTACTCGGGCGCCCAGCGATCGGGATCATCGATCATCAGGTGGACGTCCAGCGGCACGGGACTGACGTCCTGGATGCGCCCGACCATCTGCGGACCGAACGTGAGGTTCGGCACGAAGTGGTTGTCCATCACGTCGACGTGGACGAAGTCGGCGGATGCGATGCGGGCGAGCTCGGCCTGCATGTTGACGAAGTCGGCGGCCAGGATGCTGGGGTTGATGCGGACCCCGCGGTCGGGTTCGGCCTCGTGTGCGCTCACGGCTCCATCCTGGCATCCGCCGTCATCGGCGGCGCAGCAGCGACACCGACATGGCGTCGGTGTTGTGGCGGTGCGGCCACAGTTGGGCGCGCCCCGACCCGTCCGTCTGCGGCAGCAGTCCGGGATCGTTGTCGCACACCTGCGTGACCGCATCGCGTGCCGACAGCTCCTCGATCGCGTCCCCCCACTCGCGGTGGATGTCGGCGACGACCGTGGCGGTCTCGGCGAGGTGGGGCGAGCACGTGACGTACGCGACGATTCCGCCCGGTCGCAGCGCCCCGACGGCGGCGGTGAGCAGTTCCCTCTGCAGCTGAGTGAGCGCGGGGACATCGGCCGGTGACTTGCGCCACCGCGCCTCGGGGCGCCGGCGGAGCGCGCCCAGCCCCGTGCACGGCGCATCGACGAGAATGCGGTCGTAGGTGTCGGGCGACTCGGCCGCGCGCGTCCTGCCGTCGAGCTCAGACACGGGTACCCGACCCGGCACCGACCGAAGGGCCTGGCGGACGAGGCCTGCGCGGGCGGGGACGATCTCGTTGGCCTCGAGCCGCGCCCCGCCGATCCGCGCTTCGGCGGCCAGCAGCGCGGTCTTCCCGCCCGGCCCGGCACACAGGTCGAGCCACTTCTCGCCGTCGCGGATCGGCTCGACGCGGCTGAGCGCCAGCGCGGCCAGCTGCGATCCCTCGTCCTGCACGCGGCGGCGTCCCGCCGACCCGCTCACGAGCTGCTCGGGGTCGCCGGAGGCGAGCCGGAACGCGATCGGCGAGTAGGGCGTCCGCCGTGCGCGTGCCGGGATGTCGGCGAGTCCGGGCAGCGCCGCCATCGTCACGCGAGGCGAGGCGTTGTCGGCGGCCAGCAGCGCCTCGAGCTCTCCCGCGCGTCCCTCGGCGGCGAGTGCCCGACGGAACGCGCGCACGATCCATACCGGATGCGATGTGACCAGGCCGATCCGCTCGTCGTCGGAGCGTGCCGTTTCGGCGACGTGCGACAGCCAGTCGCCCGGCGTGTCGCGCGAGACGCGACGCAGCACGGCGTTCGCGAAGCCGCCGGCGCCGCGTCCGCCCGCGCGCCGTGCCAGCTCGACGGACTCGTTCACAGCGGCATGCGAGGCGACGCGCGTCGACAGCAGCTGGTGCACTCCCAGGCGCACCGCGTCGAGCACGGCGGGCTCGATGTCGCTGACCGGCCGGTCCGACGCGAGTGAGATGATCGCGTCGTAGGTCCCCTGGCGGCGCAGCGTGCCGTAGGTGAGCTCGGTCGCAAGCGCCGCATCCGCGGTGTCGAGTCCGGCGCGGCGGATGGCCGTCGGCAGCAGCAGGTTGGCGTACGCATCCGACTCGTGCACCGCGCGGATGGTCTCGAAGGCCACGCGTCGGGATCCGGTCGCACCGCTCATGTGCCGACCGCCACGCTCGGGGCGCGCTGACCGCGCCACCAGTCGGCGGCGTCCATCGGCGGCTTGCCGGCAGGCTGCACGCGCAGCAGCTCCACCGCGCCGTCCGATGCCCCCGCCAGCACCGCCCGTCCGTCGCCTGCGATCCGGCCCGATCCGGGTGAGGGTCGATCGGATGCCGCGGCCGAGAGCACCTTCAACCTCGCGCCGTCGATCGTCGTGAACGCGCCGGGCTCGGGGGTCGCGCCGTTGATGCGGTTCAGCACAGCCGTCCCCGGCTCGTTCCAGCGGATGCGGCCGTCCTCGGCGGTGAGCTTCGGCGCGAACGTCGCCTCGCCGGTCTGCGGGGTGGTCGTGGCGGTGCCCGCGGCGATCGCGTCGACGACCTCGAGCAGCACGTCCGCGCCCAGGACGGCGAGCTCGTCGAGCAGGGCGCCCGCCGTCGCACCACGCGGCACGGACACGGCGCGGCGGGCGAACACATCGCCCGCGTCCAGTTCGGCGACCAGTCTGAACACGCTCACGCCGGTTTCGGTGTCGCCGTTGATGAGGGCGTGCTGCACGGGAGCGGCACCGCGCCACCGTGGCAGGAGTGAGAAGTGCAGGTTGATCCAGCCGTGCCGGGGGGTCGCCAGCAGCGGCTCGCGCACGAGCCCGCCGTAGGCCACGATGACGCCGAGGTCGGCGTCGAGCGCCGCAACGCGTGCCGTGGTGTCGCCGTCCAACCGGTTCACGCGGATGGTCTCGGTTCCGGCATCGGCGGCGGTCGCCGCCACCGGCGACGGGGTGAGGACCCGCTTGCGGCCGAGCGGGGCGTCGCGCCGGGTGATCACGGCGACGACGTCGTGGTCGGAGGCCAGCAGCCGGCGCAACGACGGCACGGCCGGCTCGGGTGTGCCGGCGAAGACGAGGCGCATGGGGTTCCTCACAGCTCGAGGTCGGGCAGGTCGACGCGGACTCTGAGTGTATTGCGGCCGGGACCGCCGGCGCGGGGGCGACGGGAGTTCAGCGCGTCCGTCACCACCGCGGAGCGCAGCGCAGCGGTCACCGCGGGTCCGGATGAGTAGTCGAAGCGGACGAGCGCGCGGGCCTGTTCGCTCTCGCCGACCGGACCGAGGACGGCCTCGGAGTCGAGTGCGGTCACGGCTTCGCGCACCGCGCGGATGGCCGCATCCACACGTGCGCGCGGGCCCTCGACGGCGGCGACGCGCACCGTGGGGGGCATCCTCAGCGGTGCGCGGTCGGCGAGCTCGCTCGCGGCATAGGCGGGCTGCGTCCAGGTCGCGAGGGCGCGCGCGACGCCCCCTGCGACACCGACCAGATGAACTGGTGCGCCCGGCGCGGCCAGCGCGGCCGCGTTCGACCACCAGCGCAGGCACGCCTCGCCGACCCGCAGATCGTCGGCCTGCAGCATCCGGTCGCCATCGAGGAGCACGACGGCTCGATATCCGCCCTGTGCGATCGGCTCGGCGCCGCGCGTGGCGACGACCAGAGCGGGGGCGGCGTCGACGTGGGCGACGGGATGCTCGCCGTCGGCGACGATGACGCGGATGCCGGGGAACGCCCGCCCGAGCTCGTCGGCCGTCCGCTCGCTTCCCGACGAGGCCATCCGCACCTGGGTCGAGCTGCAGTGCGGGCACGCCCAGCCGCGCGCGTGGCGCCCGCACCACCCGCACACGGGCGTGGCCCCGGGTCTGGCGGCGCGCAACGGCCCGCCGCAGTGGGCGCAGCGCGCGGGACGCCGGCAGTCGGCGCACACGAGCGAAGGAGCGTAGCCCGGCCGGGCGACCTGCACGAGGACGGGGCCGTCCGCCACGGCCGTGCGGGCGGCTTGGAAGGCGGACGACGGCACGCGCGCACCGCGGCCTTCGCCTTCGCGCGTGGCGCTGAGGACGACCCGCGGGCTCGCCCGGCGCACCGGTGCGACGTCGGCGATCCAGCCCACCGACACGAGTCGCTGCACATCGGTGGTGCGCGTGTGCCCGGCGACGACGAGCGCACCGCCCTCGAGCTCGTGGCGGATCAACGCGGCATCGCGTGCGTGGACGCCGGGGCTGAGCGGCTCCCGCAGCAGCGGGTCGCCGTCGTCCCAGATCGCGACGAGACCGGGTCGCGCGATCGGCGAGTAGACCGCCGATCGGTTGCCCACGACGATCGCGGGCGCGTCCTCGAGCGTGCGCAGGAACGTGGCGTATCGTTCCGGACCGCTGCGTCGTGCGTCGTCGCGCACGACGGCGTCCGGGGGGACGCGGCCGTCGAGTGCCGCGAGCACCTGGGTCGCGTCGCGGTGGTCGGGTACGGCGATGATGCTGCTGCACCCGCGGGCGAGCTGGCGCGTGGCTGCGGCCGCCAGCAGCAGCGCCCACGCCCCGACGGTGCGACCGTCCGCCGTCTCGTCGGGCACGGCCGGGGCCGAGAGCGCGAGCCGCTCCCCCGCATCGATCCGCGCCGACAGGTCGACGAACGCCGCGAGCCGGGCGTCCGCCCACGCGACCGCGTCCTCGGCCACGGTCGGTGCGCCCGCCCGTCCCGCAGCGAGCCACGCCTTCTCGGCGCGCACCATCCGCTTCGGGATCGCGAGGCGCAGGATGTCGGAGGCCGAACCCGCCGCCCGGTCGGCGGCACGCCGTGCCAGCGCGTACAGCGCCGGGGTCAGCACGGGCACCGGCGACACGACGGCGTCGAGTTCGGACAGGGCGCGGTCCGAGGTCGAGGCATCCGTCACCTCGACGAGATAGCCGTCGATGATGCGGCCGGCGGTGCGCAGCGGCACCCGCACCCGCACACCCGGACGCGCGTCGTCGGCGAACTCGGCCGGGATCGCGTAGTCGAACAGTCGGTCCAGCTGGGGCAGCGGCGAATCGACGAGCACGCGTGCCACGCGCCCCGCGCTCATGTCAGAGACCGACGGCGGCCCGCAGCGCCTCGGCGCGATCGGTGCGCTCCCACGTGAATTCGGGCAGTTCGCGGCCGAAGTGCCCGTAGGCGGCGGTCTTCGCGTAGATCGGACGCAGCAGGTCGAGTGCGTCGATGATGGCCTGCGGCCGGAGGTCGAACACCTCGCGGATCGTTCCGGCGATCACGTCGTCGGCCACCGCGCCCGTGCCGAACGTCTCGACGTACAGACCCACGGGTGCGGCTCGGCCGATCGCGTAGGCGACCTGTACTTCGAGGCGCTCTGCGAGCCCGGCCGCCACAGCGTTCTTGGCGACCCACCGCATGGCGTATGCGGCCGAGCGGTCGACCTTCGAGGGGTCCTTGCCGCTGAACGCGCCGCCGCCGTGCCGCGCCGCGCCGCCGTATGTGTCGATGATGATCTTGCGCCCCGTGAGTCCCGCGTCGCCCTTGGGGCCGCCGATGACGAAGTCGCCGGCGGGGTTGATGACGTACTCGACGTCCGAGACGTCGAGACCCGTCTCGGCCAGCACGGGGTCGATCACCTCGGCCTGCACCGCCGCGCGCAGCGCGGCCAGCGAGATGTCGGGCTGGTGCTGAGTCGACAGCACGACCGTCTCGACGGTGCGCGGCACGGCGCCGTCGTAGCCGAGCGTCACCTGCGTCTTGCCGTCCGGCCGCAGGAACGGCAGAGCGCCGCTGCGACGGGCGTCGGCCAGGCGTTCTGCGATGCGATGCGCCGTCCAGATCGCCATCGGCATCAGCTGGGGCGTCTCGGTGGTCGCGTAGCCGAACATGATGCCCTGGTCGCCGGCGCCGAGCGTGTCGACGGGATCGATCGAACCGCCCTCGCGGTGCTCGAGCGCGTTGTCGACACCCGCAGCGATATCACCGGACTGCTCGCCGATCGACACCGTGACCCCGCACGAATCGCCGTCGAAACCGGTGTCGCTCGAGGTGTAGCCGATACGGTTCACAACACCCCGGACGATGCCGGGGATGTCGACGTAGCCGTCGGTGCGCACCTCGCCCGCGACGTGGATCAGGCCCGTCGTGACGAGGGTCTCGACCGCCACGCGACTGTCCCGATCCTCGGCGAGCAGAGCGTCGAGGATGCTGTCGGAGATCTGATCGCAGATCTTGTCGGGATGACCCTCGGTGACCGACTCGGAGGTGAACAGGCGCAGCTGCGTCATCACTCGGCGTCGCGCAGGCGCAGCTTGTCCTCGTGGATCTCGTGCATCGCGATCGTCAGCGGCTTGTCCTCGACGGTCGAGTCGACGAGCGGACCGACGTTGTCGAAGAGGTTCCCCTCGTGCAGGTCGGAGTAGTAGTCGTTGATCTGACGCGCGCGCTTTGCCGCGTAGATGACGAGCTGGTACTTGGAGTCGACCTTCTCGAGCAGGCTGTCGATCGGCGGATCGATGATTCCCTGGCTGGTGCCGGCCATGGCGGACCTCCTGAATGACGGTGGATGTGGGTGGAAGCGGTCGCGCGCCGCGCGCGCATCGGACAAGTCTACCGTGCGAGAGACACGACCTCCTCGGCGGCGCGGGCGACATCGTCGTTGACGACACGGAAGTCGAACTCGCCCTGAGCGGCGAGCTCGCGCTTCGCGGTGCGCAGCCGTCGGGCGCGTTCCTCCTCGCCCTCGGTGCCGCGGCCGACCAGACGGTGGACCAGCTCGTCCCAGCTCGGTGGCAGCAGGAAGACGAGCGTCGCCGTCGGCTCCGCCGCCCGCACCTGGCGGGCGCCCTGCAGGTCGATCTCCAGAAGCACGGTCCGGCCTTCGGCCAGTGCGGTGTCGATCGGCGCACGGGGCGTGCCGTACCGATACGCGTTGTGGACGGTCGCGTGCTCGAGCAGCTCGCCCTGGTCCACCATGCGGTCGAACTCCGCGTCGTCGACGAAGAAGTAGTGTTCGCCGTCGTTCTCGCCCGGCCGGGGCGGTCGGGTGGTCGCCGAGACGGACAGGTGGATCTCGGGGTGCTCAGCGGCGATGCGGGCCGCGACGGTGCCCTTGCCGACGGCGGTGGGCCCCGCGAGCACCATGAGACGGCTGCGGCCGTGTCGCGGCTCGAGCCGCGGCCAGCGCTCATCGAGGAACCTCCACAGCGCCGCGCGCTGGCGCGTACCCAGCCCGCCGATGCGCTTGACCGGTGAGATGCCGAGCTCGGCGAGGATGCGATCGCGCTTGCCGTCGCCGATCGCGGGGATCGCGGTCAGGAACTCGGTGATGCGCATGGCGCCTGCGGCCGAGTCGGGGTCCCGCCACGCGCGATCGAGCAGATCCTGCGGAGTGAGCACGCGCATCGCGACGTCCTTCTTCAGCGCGGCCCGCTCTCGGCGGGCGGCGACGGCGCGCCGCGACGCGGCCGCCCGGTCGACGTCGGGCGGCGTGCGGTGGTCAGACATGCACGCCTCCGTATGCCGCCGCGCGGCGGATGATCGCCTCGCGGACTCCTTCGGGGCCCGCGGACAGGATGCTGCGGCTCTCCGCGGCCACCACGAGGTGCGCCGCGGTGCCGAAGCGCGCCTCGAGGTCGCGCGGATCCGCGCCCTGGAAGCCGAAGCCGGGGCCGAGGATCGGCGCCGAGGGTGCGAAAGACGTGAGACCGGCCTCACGCCAGTCCACCGTCGCCCCGATGACGAATCCGAGTGAGGCCCACTCGCCGTCCGGGGTGGTGCGGGCGTTGCGCTCCGACACCTCGCGGATGATCTGGGCCGACACCGTGCGTCCGTCGCCGGCTGTCGCACGCTGCGAGGTCGCGGCATCCGGGTTGCTCGTCGCGGCGAGCACGAACACGCCCTTGCCGTGAGTCTCGGCGAGGGTGAAGGTGCCCTCGAGCGCGCCCGTTCCCAAGAACGGGTTCGCGGTCATCGCGTCGGCCTCGAGCGGCGAGCCGGGGGTGAGCCACGCGGCGGCGTACGCGTCCATCGTCGAGCCGATGTCGCCGCGCTTGGCATCGGCGATCACGAGCAGTCCCGCTTCGCGCGCCGCTCGGATGACGTCCTCGAGCGCCGCATAGCCCTGCGAGCCGTAGGGCTCGAAGAACGAGACCTGCGGCTTGACGATCCCCACCGTCGCGGCGGCGGCATCGACGACGCGCAGCCCGAACTCTCGCGCGCCCGCGGCGGTGGCATCCAGCCCCCACGCGGCGAGCAAGGTCGCATGCGGGTCGATGCCGACGCACAGGCGGCCGCGGGCGTCGATCGCGGCGCGCACGCGCTCGCCGAACGAAACGCTCATTCGCGCTCCTTCCGGTCGAGGGCGTACTCCTGAAGGCTCTTGACCTCGAATCCCTCGCGCAGCACGGGCAGGGCGCTGACCGCGGCGCCGAGCACGGCCATCGTCGTGAACAGCGCCTTGTCGGCGGCGACGGCCGCCGCGCGGATCTCGTAGCCGTCGGCGCGGGCCGTGCCGCCACTCGGAGTATTGACGACCACATCGATCTCACCGGCGTTGATCAGGTCGACCACGTTCGTCTCGTCGGTCTCCTGCGTGTCGGAGAACTTGTTCACCACACGCACCTCGATGCCGTTGCGCGCGAGGATCTCGGCCGTGCCCTCGGTCGCGACCAGTGAGAAGCCGAGCTCCTGCAGGCGGTGGGCGGGCAGGATGACCGCGCGCTTGTCGGCGTCGGCCACCGAGATGAACACGGTGCCCGACTGCGGCATCCCGCCGTACGCGGCCTCCTGCGACTTCGCGAACGCCGTCGGGAAGTCGCGGTCGATGCCCATGACCTCGCCCGTGGAGCGCATTTCGGGCCCGAGCACCGAGTCGACGATGAGGCCGTCGCGCGTGCGGAAGCGCTTGAACGGCAGCACGGCCTCCTTCACCGACACCGGGGCGTCGAGCGGGACGCGGGAGCCGTCGCGCTGGGGCAGCAGACCCTCGTCGCGCAGCTGGGCGATGGTGGCGCCCGCCATGATGCGGCTGGCGGCCTTCGCCAGCGGGATGCCGAGCGCCTTCGACACGAATGGGACGGTGCGGCTCGCGCGCGGGTTCGCCTCGATGACGTAGAGCACGCCGGCGCTGACCGCGAATTGGACGTTGAGCAGACCGCGCACCCCCACTCCTTGGGCGATCGCGCGCGTCGCCTCGCGCACGCGGTCGATCTCGGTGCGGCCCAGGCTCACGGGGGGCAGGGTGCAACTGGAGTCGCCGGAGTGGATGCCGGCCTCCTCGAGGTGCTCCATCACGCCGCCGATGTACAGCTCATCGCCGTCGTAGAGCGCGTCGACGTCGATCTCCACCGCATCGTCGAGGAACCGGTCCACCAGCAGCGGCAGTCCCGGCCCGATGATCGCCTGGTCGGCGATCCGCACGAAGTAGTCGCGCAGAGCGTCGGAGGAGTAGACGATCTCCATGCCTCGGCCACCGAGCACGAAGCTCGGACGGACGAGCACGGGGTAGCCGATCTTCTCGGCCACGGTCACCGCGCCGTCGACGTCGATCGCCGTGCCGTTGCGCGGTGCGACCAGCCCGGCCTCGTCGAGCAGCCGGGCGAACAGCTCGCGCTCCTCGGCGAGGTCGATCGCGTCGGGCTGCGTGCCGAGGATCGTGTAGCCGGCGTCCTGAATGCCTTTCGCCAGGCCGAGCGGGGTCTGTCCGCCGAGCTGGCACACGACGCCGAGGATCTCCCCCGACTGCGCTTCCGCGTGCAGGACCTCCAGGACGTCCTCCAACGTGAGCGGCTCGAAATAGAGGCGATCGCTCGTGTCGTAGTCGGTCGAGACCGTCTCGGGATTGCAGTTGACCATCACGGTCTCGAACCCGGCATCCGACAGCGCGAACGACGCGTGCACGCACGAGTAGTCGAATTCGACGCCCTGCCCGATGCGGTTCGGACCCGAGCCGATGATGACGACCTTCGTACGGTCGGACGGGGTCACCTCGGTCTCGTGGTCGTAGCTCGAGTAGTGGTACGGCGTCAGCGCGGGGAACTCGCCCGCGCACGTGTCGACGGTCTTGTAGACCGGGCGCACGTCGAGACCGTGGCGCACGCCGCGGACCTCGGCCTCCGAGTCGCCGCGCAGCTGCGCGATCTGCGCGTCGCTGAAGCCGTGCTCCTTCGCGATCCGCAGTGTCGCTGCGTCGAGTTCGCCCGCGGTGCGCACGAACTCGGCGACCTCGTTGATGAGCACGATCTGGTCGAGGAACCACGGATCGATCGCGGTCGCGTCGAACAGCTGCGCGACGGTGGCGCCCTTGCGCAGCGCCTGCTGCACCGCGATGATCCGGCCGTCGGTGGGCGTCTTCGCGATGTCGAGGAGCTCGTCGATCGAACGCGGCTCATCGCCCCAGTGGAAGCTGGAACCGCGCTTCTCGAGCGAGCGCAGCGCCTTCTGCAGGGCGGTCGTGAAGTTGCGGCCGATCGCCATGGCCTCGCCGACGGACTTCATGGTCGTCGTCAAAGTGGGGTCGGCGGCCGGGAACTTCTCGAAGTTGAAGCGCGGCACCTTCACGACGACGTAGTCGAGCGTCGGCTCGAAGCTCGCCGGAGTGACCCTCGTGATGTCGTTGGGGATCTCGTCGAGTCGGTAGCCGATCGCGAGTTTCGCCGCGATCTTGGCGATCGGGAATCCGGTCGCCTTCGAGGCGAGCGCCGACGACCGCGAGACGCGCGGGTTCATCTCGATGACGATGATGCGGCCGTCTTCGGGGTTCACCGCGAACTGGATGTTGCAGCCTCCGGTGTCCACACCCACCGCGCGGATGATGTCGATGCCGATGTCGCGCAGCTTCTGGTACTCACGGTCGGTGAGGGTCAGCGACGGTGCCACCGTGATCGAGTCGCCCGTGTGCACGCCCACGGGGTCGACATTCTCGATGGAGCACACAACGACCGTGTTGTCGGCCGTGTCGCGCATGAGCTCGAGCTCGTACTCCTTCCACCCGAGGATCGACTCCTCGAGCAGCACCTCGTGCGTCGGCGAGTCGTGCAGGCCCGCGCCGGCGATCCGCCGCAGATCGGTCTCATCGAACGCGAAGCCCGAGCCGAGCCCGCCCATCGTGAAGCTGGGGCGCACCACGAGCGGATAGCCGAGGTCGGCGGCGCCGGCGAGCACCTCGTCCATGGAATGGCAGATGCGGGATGCCGCGACGTCGGCACCGGCCTCGATGACCAGTTCCTTGAAGACCTGGCGGTCTTCCCCCTTGCGGATCGCATCGACCTTCGCGCCGATGAGCTCGACGTCGTACTTCTCGAGGATGCCGCGATCGTGCAGCGCCATGGCGGCGTTGAGCGCGGTCTGTCCGCCGAGGGTCGGCAGGATCGCGTCGGGCTTCTCCTTGGCGATGATCGTCTCGATGACCTCGGGGGTGATCGGCTCGATGTACGTCGCGTCGGCGAAGTCGGGATCGGTCATGATCGTCGCCGGGTTGGAGTTGACGAGGATGACGCGCACGCCCTCCTCGCGCAGCACGCGGCACGCCTGCGTGCCCGAGTAGTCGAACTCACAGGCCTGCCCGATGACGATCGGGCCCGATCCGATGACGAGGACGCTGTGGATGTCGGTCCGCTTAGGCATTCTCGGAGGTCTCCAGGGTCTCGGCGACCATGTCGCGGAAGCGGTCGAAGAGGTAGTTGGCGTCGTGGGGACCCGCGGCGGCCTCGGGGTGGTACTGCACCGAGAAGGCGGGGATGTCGAGTGCTCGCAGGCCCTCGACGACGTCGTCGTTGAGACCGATGTGGCTCACTTCGACCCGTCCATAGCCGTTCGGGCTGTCGAAGGCACCCTCGCGCGGCGCGTCGACCGCGAAGCCGTGGTTGTGGGCGGTGATCTCGACCCGACCCGTCGCGCGGTCGAGCACGGGCTGGTTGATGCCGCGGTGTCCGAACGGCAGCTTGTAGGTGCCCAGGCCCAGCGCGCGACCGAGCAGCTGGTTGCCGAAGCAGATCCCGAAGAAGGGCAGACCGTCGTCGAGCACCGACCGGAGCAGATCGACGTGGTCGCCCGATGCCGCCGGGTCGCCGGGTCCGTTCGAGTAGAAGACCGCGACCGGCTCGATCGCGCGGATCTGATCGATCGTCGCCGTCTGCGGCAGCACGTGCACGTCGAAGCCGCGTGCGGCGAGGTTGTCGATCGTGGCCTGCTTGACTCCGAGATCGAGCACGGCGAGCGGTCCGAGCCGGTCCCCCGTCGCCGGCGTCACCTCGACGCCTTCGACCGAGACGGCGGCCGACAGGTTCCGCCCCGCCATGGCGGGCGCCTCGCGCACGATCCGCAGCTGCTCTTCGGCGTCGATGGCGGCGGCCTCGCCCGAGAAGATCCCGCCGCGCATGCTGCCGTCGCTGCGGATGCGGCGAGTGATCGAGCGCGTGTCGACTCCGCTGATCCCCACGATGCCGTCGTCGGTGAGGGCGTCGTCGAGCGAGCGATCGGCTCGCCAGTTCGACACGACGCGCGAGGGATCGCGGACCACGTAGCCGGCCACCCAGATGCGGCGCGACTCGGGGTCTTCGTCGTTCATGCCGGTGTTGCCGATGTGCGGCGCTGTCTGCAGCACGATCTGGCCGGCATACGACGGATCGGTCAGCGTCTCCTGGTAGCCGGTCATGCCGGTCGAGAACACCACCTCTCCGACGGTCGTGCCGAGCGCGCCGTAGGCGCGGCCGGGGTGTCGGCTGCCGTCCTCGAGGACGAGCACGGCGGGATCGGCGGTGAAATGCGAGGTCATACGTCGGCTCCGGATGGCGTGGGGAGGATGCCGCTGATCGCATCGGCGAGTGCGCGGGCGGAGGCATCCTGGGGTCTGAGGTAGGTGTCGACGACCTGGTCGGTGAGCGCGCGCCACTCGAGGCGGGTGAGGCCGTCCTGCTCGACGACGCGGTCGATCGCGACGGTGGACTGGCCCACCCCGACGATGCGGTCGCGCGGGATCACGATGCGATCCTGTCCGGGCAGATCGAGCGCGACGCCGACATCGGCGACGGTGATCGTGGCCCGCGAGCGGAACGCCATGCCGGGCGCGGCGATGCGTTCGAGGGGCAGGTCGTGCCGCGTCGTCGCAACGTAGAGTCCGTCGAACACGGCCAGCACGTCGGCACCACCCGGCAGGTCCCCGGTGGGTGCGAACGGACCGGCGTCGCGGCGGGTCCGGCGGATCCAGGCCCACGCGAGCAGCCCCAGGATGACGAAGGTGACCAGGACCATGACCACCAGGGCGCCCTCGCGGGTCATGCGTCCACCCCCGGCCGATCCACGAGGGCACCGTCGGCGACGGTCGGGACGCCGCGGTGGAGGGTCCAGAGCACCTCACCGGGCAGCTCGCGGCCGAGATACGGCGAGTTCACGCTGCGGCCACGAAGGTCGTCCACGTCGAACGCGCGTACCGGCGCCGGGTCGTACAGAGTGAGAGACGCCGGTTGGCCGGCGGTCAGGGGTGTGCCGTGACCGCTGAGTCGTCCGATCCGGGCGGGCTCGCGCGACATGACGCGAGCGACGTCGGCCCACGTGAGCATGCCGGTGTCGACCATCGCGTGCTGCACGACCCGCAGCGCGCTCTCGAGGCCCACCATGCCGTTCGCGGCGGCCGCCCATTCACAGGCCTTCGCCTCGGCGGGATGCGGCGCGTGGTCCGTCGCGACGATGTCGATGGTGCCGTCGGCGAGCCCCTCGCGCACCGCCTGGACGTCCTCGGCACGCCGCAGCGGCGGGTTCACCTTGAACCGCGCGTCGTAGCCGCGCGCGAGCTCGTCGGTCAACAGCAGGTGGTGGGGTGTGACCTCGGCCGTGACGTCCACGCCGCGGCGCTTCGCCCAGCGGATGATGTCGACGGATCCGGCTGTCGACAGGTGGCAGACGTGCAGCCGCGAGCCCACATGCTCTGCCAGAAGCACGTCGCGCGCGATGATCGACTCCTCGGCGACGGCGGGCCAGCCGGTCAGTCCGAGTTCCGCCGAGACCGCGCCCTCGTTCAGCTGCGCGCCCTCGGTGAGTCTCGGATCCTGGGCGTGCTGGGCGACGACGCCGTCGAACGCTTTCACGTATTCCAGCGCCCGCCGCATGATGAGCGGATCCCACACGCAGAAGCCGTCGTCGCTGAACACACGGACCTTCGCCCGCGACTCGGCCATCGCTCCCAGCTCGGCGAGCCGTTCGCCCTTCTGTCCGACGGTGACCGCCCCGATCGGCTGCACGGTCACGTAGCCGGCCTCCTCGCCGAGCGTGAGCACCTGCTCGACGACTCCGGCCGAGTCGGCGACCGGCGACGTGTTCGGCATCGCGAAGACGGCGGTGTACCCGCCGGCGGCGGCGGCGCGGGAGCCGGTGAGCACGGTCTCGGACGCCTCGAAGCCGGGTTCGCGCAGATGGGTGTGCAGGTCGACGAGGCCGGGGAGCGCGACGAGTCCGTCGGCGTCGACGACCGTGGCTCCCGCCCGGTCCAGTCCCGATCCGACGTCGGCGATCAGACCGTCCTCGATGAGGATGTCGGCTGCGCCACCGCCGTCGAGGCGGGCTCCGCGGATGAGCAGGGTGGCGGTCATCGGGGGTCCTCCTCGGTCACGTTCTGCGCGGCATCCGGCCCGGACCCGGCCAGCAGCAGGTACAGCGCCGCCATCCGCACCGAGACGCCGTTGGCCACCTGGTCCAAGACCGTGGAGCGCGCGGAGTCGGCCGCTTCGGCGGAGATCTCCAAGCCGCGGTTCATCGGGCCGGGGTGCATGACCATGCTATCCGCGCTGAGCGCCGCCAGGCGCCGGGCGTCCAGTCCCCAGCGGCGGGAATACTCCCGTTCAGTCGGGAAATATGCGGCATTCATCCGTTCGAGCTGGATGCGCAGCATCATCAGCGCGTGAGGATCCCCCGCGATCGCCTCGTCGAGGTCGAACGTGACCGTCGCCGGCCAGTGCGAGACGTCCTGCGGGACGAGTGTGGGCGGTGCGACGAGGGTCACCTCGGCACCGAGGGTGTGCAGCAGCCACACATTCGAGCGGGCCACGCGCGAATGCAGGATGTCGCCGACGATCGCGACCCGCAGCCCGGCGAGGTCGCGCCCGCGGCTGGCATCGCCGAAGGTGCGCTTGCGGATCGTGAACGCGTCGAGCAGCGCCTGGGTGGGATGCTCGTGCGTGCCGTCACCGGCATTGACGACGCCCGCCGAGATCCATCCGCTCGTGGCCAGGGTCCGTGGCGCACCGGAGGCACCATGGCGGATGACGACCGCGTCCGCGCCCATCGCCTGCAGGGTCTGCGCGGTGTCCTGCAGCGACTCGCCCTTCGAGACGCTCGAGCCCTTCGCCGAGAAGTTGATGACATCGGCCGACAGGCGCTTGGCCGCCGCCTCGAAGGAGATGCGAGTGCGGGTGGAGTCCTCGAAGAAGAGGTTCACGACCGTCCTGCCCCGCAATGCCGGAAGCTTCTTGACTTCACGGCTCTGCGTGTCGGCCATGTCCTCGGCGACATCGAGAATGCGCAGGGCGTCGTCGCGGGACAGCGAGCGCGTGTCGAGCAGGTGCCTCATCCTTCGATCGTCACCTCCTCGGCGCCGTCGACCTCGGTCAGGCGCACGTTGACGCGCTCGTCACGCGAACTCGGCAGGTTCTTGCCGACGAAATCGGGTCTGATCGGCAGTTCGCGGTGCCCGCGGTCGACCAGGATCGCGAGCCGTACCGCCGCCGGACGCCCGACGTCCTGCAGCGCGTCGAGGGCGGCGCGGATGCTGCGGCCGGAGAAGAGCACGTCGTCGACGAGCACGACGACTCTGCCGTCGATGCCGGCGGGTGGGATCTGCGTCGGCTGCGGCGTGCGCGTCGGATTGCGATGCAGATCGTCGCGGTACATCGTCACGTCGATGGCTCCGGTCGGCACCGGTGCGCCGCCGAACCGCTCGAGCAGCCGTGCGATGCGCTGGGCCAGGGTGACGCCGCGGGTGGGGATGCCGAGGACGACCAGTCCGTCAGGGCCCTTGTTCGACTCCAGGATCTCGTGCGAGATCCGGGTCAGGGCCCGGGTGATGTCGGCTTCGGACATGACGGTGCGGGCAGAACCCGTGCGCGTGCTCATCCGCCGCTCCCTTCTCCGCCTCACGGGACGGGGTTAAAGGTTGCTGTGCTGCCCTCCACCCTACCCGTGTCGTCAGTGCGCGGGTGCCGGCTCGGCCGAGACGGCGCGGATCGGATGGCCCTGCGAGGTGAGGCACTTGCCGCTGGCGAGATCCCAGCTCCAGTCGTGCAGCGAGCAGGTCAGCACGCCGTCCTCGATCTTGCCGGTCTTGGTGAGATCGGCGCGCAGGTGGGGGCAGCGGCGCTGCACGATCCAGTCCCCGAGTCGGGCGTCCTCGGTCTGATCCGTCTGTTCGGCGTACCAGTTCTCGACGTACTCGATCCGGTCGCGCGAGAGGCACTTGAGGAAGGTCGTGAGGAACTCGTTGAACTTGCCGCTGCGGCCGACCTCGAATTGCATCGACAGGAAGATCGAGTTCGACCAGTCGATCTCATGGTCGGCGATGTTCGTGGAGACGAGGTCGGCGGGGATCGTGTACCAGTAGATGCACTCCTCCCCGGCGTACTCGCGCACCTTGGCCTTGGGGAAGTCGACGACCATGTCGAGGTCGCCGATGCGGAACCGGACGTTGCCGCCGACGCCGTTGCGGATCGTGCGGGCACGCCGCAGCAGCGGCTCCCACCACTCCTTGATCACGGCCAGCATCTCGTCGGGCGGCAGCACCGGGGCGCGGAGAGCCTCTTCGGCGGCGATCTCGTCCTGACGGCTGTCGCGCTGTTCGGCGAGGTACGCCCACTTGTCGCCGAAGATCCGCTCGATCTCGGCATCGGTGTACAGGGTCTGGGTGACCGACACCTCGCCGCCGACGATGTCGACGACGGTGCCCGGCAGGAACAGGTGCCCCTGCTGCTCGGGACGCTGCTCGGCCATGTGGGCGAGGAACTCTCGCTGGTCCGTGAAGATCGAGTCGTCCTCGAGCCCGGTGCCGTTGTAGCGGAACAGCTCCTCGCGCAGGAACATCGGCGGACCGGCCATCGGGAACACGTGCTCGGCGTCGACCTTCTCGATGTAGTACATCGCGCGCTTGTTCTGCGCGTCGCGCTTGAGCCTGGCGAAGTTCTGCTTCGAATCCTGCGGCAGGTCGTAGACCATAGGCCACCAGATCGCACCGGACACCTGCGTGAAGTATGCCTCGGGCTTCGAGAACGCCATGAGCTTGTCGAGGTCGAGCGGGTGCGAGTCGTTCTGGTTGAGGATGCTGGCCGTGCCGTCGTCGACCGACAGCGACGAGTCGCCGATCGGGCCGTCGCTGGGCGCGCGCAGCGGCGTGACCATCACCTTCAGGTCTCCGAAGTCCAGCGGCACCCCCGCCTCGGTATAGACGATGTTGTCGTAGCCGAGCTTGCGCAGATCCTGCTCGAGGTCGTCGGTCGGGTACTCGGGCAGCAGCACGCGGATGTCCTTGCGCACCACCCGTTCCATCAGAGCCGGGTCGAAGTGGTCGCGGTGGCGGTGTGAGACGTACAGGAAGTCGGCGCTGCCGAAGCGCTCCCAGTCCAGCGCCCGATTGTCGGGGAACGGAAACCACGACCCGAAGAAGGTCGGGCCGATGACGGGGTCGCACAGGATGCTGCCGCCCGCGGTCTCGATGAACATTCCGGCGTGGCCGAGGCCCGTGATGCGCATGCGTCTTTCCTCCGCCCTCGAGTCTAGGCGTGGGATCGCTCAGTCCTCGAACAGCCCGCGGATGTCGTCCGCGGACAGCTCCCGGCTGAACAGTGCGTCGTCGTCCAGGACGGATCGGAACAGTCGCGCCTTGCGTCGCTGGAGCGCCATGACCTTCTCTTCGATGGTCCCGGCCGCGATGAGCCGGTAGACCATCACGGTGCGTTCCTGGCCGATCCGGTGGGCGCGGTCGATCGCCTGCTCCTCCGCCGCCGGGTTCCACCACGGGTCGAGCAGGAAGACGTAGTCCGCCTCGGTGAGCGTGAGTCCGAATCCGCCCGCCTTCAGGCTGATGAGGAACACCGGCGCCTCGCCCGCCCGGAACGTCGCGATGGCCGCATCCCGGTCCTGGGTCGCACCGTCGAGGTAGGCACAGCGGATGCCGCGCTCGTCGAGTCGCGTCGATACGAGGCCGAGGAACGAGGTGAACTGACTGAAGACCAGGACGCGATGCCCCTCGGCGAGCGCCTCGTCGAGCCGTTCGAACAGCGCGGTCAGCTTGCTGGGCTCGATCTCGGTGTCGGCGGGATCGACGAGCCCGGGGGCGAGGCTCAGCAGCCGCAGGAGTGTGAGCGAGCGGAACACGATGAAGCGATTCCGATCGAGGTCGTCCAGCAGACCCAGCACCTTCTGGCGCTCGCGTTGGAGCACTGCGTCGTAGCGGGCGCGGTGGGCCGCGCTGAGCTCGACCGCCAGCTGCTGTTCCTGCTTGGGAGGCAGCTCGGAGGCGACCTGCTCTTTCGTGCGGCGCAGCACCAGCGGACGGATGCGACGCCGCAAGCGGGCGAGCCGACCGGTCCGGAAGCGCGAGCCCTCCTGGTTCTCGGGAACCTTGCCCTTCTCGATCGGCCCGACGTAGTCCTCGCGGAACCGTCGTGCCGAGGGGAACAGGCCGGGGGCCGTCAGCGACAGCAGTGCCCACAGCTCGTTCAGGCTGTTCTCCAGCGGCGTCCCGGTGACAGCGAAGACGACGTCGGCCGTGAGCGACTTCGCCGCGCGGTAGGCCTTCGTCGTGCTGTTCTTCACGAACTGCGCCTCGTCGAGGACGAGGCCTGCCCACGCCACCGCCGAGAACTCCGCATCGTCCAATCGCAGGAGCGTGTACGACGTGACCACGATGTCGGCCGAGCGAACGGCATCCGCGACCGAGCCGCCCCGTTTGGCCCGCGTCGTGTCGATCACCGTGACGCGCAGGTCGGGGGTGAACCGCTCGGCCTCGGCGCGCCACGTCGACAGCACGGACGTGGGCGCGACGACCAGGAAGGGCCGGGTTTCGCCGGTATCGCGCGTGCGCGAGATCATCGCCAGGATCTGCAGGGTCTTGCCGAGACCCATGTCGTCGGCGAGGATCCCACCCAGCCGGTGTTCCCACAGGAAGCACAGCCAGTCGTAGCCGGTCGACTGATACGGCCGCAGTCGTGCGCGGAGGCCGCGCGGCGAAGGCACGTGCGGAACCCCGGCCGCCGTGCGCAGGCCCTCGACGGTGGCGCGCCAGGACACGGCTGACTCCGACTCGTCCGCAAGGTCTTCGAAGTCGGCCCACACATCGGTCTGGTACCGGTGGATGCGCGGTCGGGCCTCCCACTCGGCCAGCTCGCCCGCCTCACCGATGAGGTCCTTGAGCCGCTGCAGGGCGGGATGGGTGAGCGAGAAGTAGGCGCCGTCGCTGAGCATCATCTTCCGCCGACCGAGTGTCAGCGCCGTGAAGAGAGCGGCGAACGGGATGCTGCGGCCGTCGATGGTCACGACGACGCCGAGTTCGAACCAGTCGGGGTCGTCCGACTCGACGGTCGACACCGCGATGCGCGGGTCACCCGCCAGTTCGCGGTAGGCCGGCCGCGTGCCGCGGATCTCGACGGCGATGTCGGGCTCGGCCTCGAGCCGCGGCAGCAGCGTCGTCGCGAACTCGCCCGCGTCGATCCCGCTGACCGTGCCCTGCGCGGCGAACTCGATCGGAGCGGCCCGCTCCCACACCCCGCGCAGTCTGTCGCCGATCTCGCTCTCGGCCCGCGCGTCGCGATCGCCGAGCCGTTCCGCGTACCACTCGTGCCGGTCGGGGCCGTAGCGCCACCGCAGGGTCCACGCCACGCGGTGCCCCGGCTGGAACTCGACCTGCACGGCCGCCACGGGCCGCTCCACCGCCGGGATGACGAAGCCGGGCGCCTCGACGACGGTGGTCCGCGCGATCCGCGGCAGATGGGTCGCCAGAAACTCATCGGCGTCCTCGACGGGAACCGTCACCTCCACGCCCTTCGCGAGCAGCGAAACCACGGGGGGCGTCAACGGCGCCGGCGCGAGCGTGAGTGCGATGCGGTCGCCGTGCGCGACGAAGCGGTACACGCCGGTCGAGCCGATGGGCCTGATGGATGCGGCATCCGTCGGACGCCCGTCGATCTCGATGCGAGGCGTCACGCGCACCGGGCCGTCGTCGCGCTCGACGCGAAGCGCGACCGACCCGGCGGCGGCAACAGCGACCGTCTGTCTTCGCGTGGTGGAGGTCAGCGGGATCCCGGCGGCCTCGGCGCCCGTGAGATGGGCCCACAGCAGACTCGACTCGACCTCGTCGAGGGTGAGCCATTCCGAGACGTCGGTGAAGGTGCCGAACGTGCGCATGTCGCGCGCGATGCTGAACAGTTCTGCGAACCAGCGCGCCTGCCGCGCGTCGTACCGAGCGGTCGGGCGTCGCAGCGTCTCCCACGAGACGTCGCCCTTGATCCACCCACCGGTGCGCGTGCTGCGCTCCAGGGGGCGAAGGCCGACGAGCACATCGGCGCCGTGCCGATGGATGCCGCGGGCCGTCGCGGTCTCGATCCGTACCGGCGACCACGACGAGTCGCTGCGCCGTGTGCGCTGACGCAGTTCGACGCCGAGAGCGAGGGGCGTCGCATCGGCCGTGCCCGAGTCCGGCGTCGCCCCGAGCACGCGACGCCACGCCACGGGCTCCGATCGTGGGGAGTCGGAGCGCGGCGTGGTCACGGCATCCATCATCCCCGGTGCCGGCGACGCCCGGACGGCCGCCTCAGGAAGCTCGGGCGATGCGCGCGAGGATCCCGTGGACGAACGCGCCGGAGTCGTCCGTCGACAGCTCTTTGGCGAGCTCGACGGCCTCGTCGATCGCCACGGCCGAGGGCACTTCGGGGTTGTACAGGATCTCCCACACCGCCACGCGCAGCACGGCGCGGTCGACCGCGGGCATGCGCGCCAGAGACCAGTCTTTCGAGAACGTCGTGATCTGCTCGTCGATCGCGTCGGCGTTGTCGATCACTCCGTCGACGATTTCGCGCGCGTAGAGCCAGGATGCTTCGCGCGAGGGTTCGCTGGCCGCGCGCGCCGCTTCGGCGGCCAGGATGACGGCCGGTTGCTGCCCGCGGACGTCGGCTTGGAACAGGATGTCCAGCGCGCGCTTGCGGGCCTTGGTGCGTGCACTCATCGACGGTGACGTGCCGCGGTCAGTTGACGCGACCGAGGTAGTCGCCCGTCCGGGTGTCCACCTTCACCTTGGTGCCGGTCTCGAGGAACAGCGGCACCTGGATCTCGTAGCCGGTCTCGACGGTCGCCGCCTTGGTGCCCGCCGAGGACCGGTCGCCCTGCAGCCCCGGCTCGGTGTAGGTGATCTCGAGCACGACCGACGCCGGGAGGTCGAGGTACAGCGGGTTGCCGTTGTTCAGGGCGATCGTGACCTGCTGGTTCTCGAGCAGGAAGTTCGCGGCATCGCCCACGGTGGCGGCCGGCACGTTGATCTGGTCGTAGTCGCTCATGTCCATGAACACGAAGCTCTCGCCGTCGTTGTACAGGTATGTGAAGTCGCGGCGGTCGACGTTCTCGATCTCGATCTTCGCGCCCGCGTTGTACGTCTTGTCGACGACCTTGCCCGTCACCACGTTCTTGAGCTTGGTGCGCACGAAGGCGCCGCCCTTGCCGGGCTTGACGTGCTGGAACTCCACGACGCTCCAGAGCTGCCCGTCGATGTTGAGGACGACGCCGTTCTTGATGTCTGCGGTGGATGCCATGGGTGAAGGGGGTCCGTTCGTGAGGGGTCGGAGGGGCCGGCGCCGGTGCGGCTCGACGGCCGACCAGCCATTCTACGGGATGCCGCGAGGCGACCTCGGGCCGTCAGCCGTCGGCCTGCCCGGTGATGACGTCGACGAGACGCGCGACCGCCGCCGCGTACCCGGCGACGCCTTCGCCGACGACGTGCACGAGGGCGACGTCGGCGACGTAGGAGTGGTGGCGGAACGGCTCCCGCGCGCGCACGTCGGAGATGTGCACTTCCGCGACCGGAAGCCCGACCCCCGACAGCGCATCGCGCAGCACCACGGAGGTGTGCGTGAGCCCTCCGGGGTTGATCACGATTCCGGCGCAGTCGTCGCGGGCGTCGTGGATCGCGTCGATGAGCACGCCCTCGTGGTTGCTCTGCACGGCGCGCACCTCGAAGCCGCGCTGCTGAGCGGCATCCCTCGTGATCGCCTCGACATCGGCGAGGGTCGCCGTGCCGTAGACGGCCGGCTCGCGGGTGCCGAGCAGATTGAGGTTCGGTCCGTTGACGAGCAGCAGTCGGCGGGGTGCGGTCACGGGAGAACCCTACTCGGGAGCGGCGGACGAGTGCGCGGCGACGAACTGGGCGGCATTGAACCCGAGTGCCGCCCCCGCGGTGCGATCCCGCCAGAACGCCTCGTCGCGTGCGAGCTCCTCGTCACGCGTGGACAGGAACGCGATCCCGGCGTCGGGGTCGCTCACCGCCTCGATCCGCAGCGCACGCACCTGGCGCCATTCGTGCAGCCGCACGCGGCGAACGGAGACGGAACCGGTCACCGGGCGACGTTGTCCTGCTCGTGGTACTGGGCGAGCAGCTCCCGCTCGCGGTCGCGCTTGGGGAAGGCGAAGAACACGAGCACGGCACCGAGCACGACCGCGACGATCCCCGCCAGGTACGACCAGTCCTGACCCTGCAGGAACGACTCCTTGGCCGCCTGCGTGATCGCATCGGCGTACTGCGGGTACTGCGCCGCGACCGACTCCGCGCTCGCGAAGGACTTCTGCAGCTGGGTCTGCACGTCCGCGCTGATCTGCGACGCGTCGGACGACGCGCTGATCTGCTTGGCGAACGCCGACGCGTAGCCTGCCGTGAGCAGCACGCCGAGCAGCGACTGCATGACCGCGCCGCCGAGATCGCGCTGCAGGTCCGCGGTGCCCGACGCCATGCCGGCCCGCTGGACCGGCACCGCTCCGGTGAGTGAGCGGGATGCGGGCGTGCCGGCGAGGCCCACCCCGGCGCCCACGAACGAGTATCCGAGTGCGATGGCCCAGTACTGCACCCCTTCTTTCCACAGCAGCAGCATCGTGAGGAAGCCGAGCAGCACGCAGGCGTAGCCCAGCAGCAGGGTGAAGCGCGCCCCGTGCGACTCGACGAGCTTGGCCGAACGTGGGGCGAGCAGCACCATGAAGACCGCCGCGGGGAGGATGGCGACACCCGACTCGATCGTCGAGTAGCCCAGGACGTTCTGCAGGAACTGCTGGCCGATGAACATCGCGGCCATGAGCGAGCCGAACACGATGACTCCCGCGCACGCGGCCACCCAGAAGATAGGGCGGGCGGCCACCTTCAGGTCGTAGAGCGGATTGCGGGCGCGCTTCTGGCGCCAGACGAACGCGACCAGGGCGGCGGTGCCGATGATGGCCAGGCTCAGCACGAGCGTGCCCGCGTCGGGGACGCTGGCGAAGTTGATCGCCAGGATGAGAGCGCCCACGAGCAGGGCGGAGAGGATGCCGCCCAGGTTGTCGACCGGGTCGGTCGCCTCGTTGACGTGGCTGGGAACGAGGAACATGATCATGGGGATCGCGAGCAGGATGAGCGGGAGTGTGACCAGGAACACCGACCCCCAGTCGAAGAACTCCAGCAGCGCCCCCGAGACGAGCGGCCCGAGAGCTGAGATGGCGCCGCCGATCGCGGACCACAGCGCGATCGAGCGGGTGCGCGCGGGGCCCGACCACAGGGCGGTGATCAGCGCGAGGGTGGTCGGGTAGGCCATTCCGGCCGCGACGCCGCCGAGGATGCGCGCCAGGATGAGGATCTCGATGGACGGTGCGAACGCGGACATCAGACACACCGGAAGCGACACCAGCACGCCGACCATCAGCATCATCTTGCGGCCGTGGCGGTCGCCCAGCGCGCCGAGCCAGAGGACCGATGCGGCAAGGCCGAGCGAGTAGCCGACCGCGACCAGGTTCAGCTGGGTCTGTGAGGCGTCGAAGGCCGCGCCGATGTCGGGCAGTGCGACGTTGGCCACCGCCATCGGAAGATTGGCGACGGCGGCGACGAGGATGAGCGTCGCGAGCACGGCGCCGGGGTGGGCCAGTTTGGTCGAGTCGGACATGGTCCGTCTCCTCAGGATCGTGGGGTCGACCGCGTGCGTGGCCGGGAGCTTCTTACGATCCTGGCGGAAAGCGGGTCCCGCGCGCATGTCTTCGCGCCATGCCGCGCCGGAAATCGTCCGATCTGCGTGACATCGCGACCGAAGTCAGCCGGCGATCTCCTGGTACGCGGCGAACAGCAGCGATTCGTCGGGCGCCTGCAGCACGGTGGGGCGCGCGATGTCGTCCAGCACGATGAAGCGCAGCATCCCGCCGCGCGACTTCTTGTCGCGCTGCATCGTCGCCAACAGCTGGGGCCACGCGCCCGCGCGGTAGGAAAGCGGCAGCCCCAGGGCGCCGAGGATGTCGCGGTGGCGCTGCGCGGCGGCATCCGGCAGGCGACCGGCCAGGCGCGAGAGTTCGGCGGCGTAGACCATTCCGACCGAGATCGCCGCGCCGTGGCGCCAGCGGTAGCGTTCGGCGTGCTCGATGGCGTGCCCGAGCGTATGGCCGTAGTTGAGGATCTCGCGCAGCCCGGCTTCTCGCAGGTCGGCGCCGACCACGCGCGCTTTCATCGCGATCGCGAGTTCGATGCTGCGGCGGAACGCCTCGCCGCGCGGATCGACCGCGGCCGATGGGTCCATCTCGACGAGGTCGAGGATCTCGGGCTCCTGGATGAATCCCGCCTTGACGACTTCAGCGAAGCCGGCGACCCGTTCGTTCGGCGACAGCGAATCGAGCAGATCCAGGTCGCACAGCACCGTGTGCGGCGCCCAGAAGGCTCCGACGAGGTTCTTGCCCTCGGCGGTGTTGATACCCGTCTTGCCGCCGACGGCGGCATCCACCATGCCCAGAACGGTTGTGGGCACCTGCACGACGGCGACGCCGCGCAGCCAGGTGGCGGCGACGAAACCGGCGAGATCGGTGACCGCTCCCCCGCCGAAGCCGACCACGGCGTCGGTGCGCGTGAAGTCGGCCTGCCCCATGACCTGCCAGCAGAACGCCGCGACTTCGATGCGCTTGCCCTGCTCCGCATCGGGGATCTCGGCGAGCAGCACGTCGCGGTCGCCCAGCAGCCGGCTGCGCAGGGCCTCGGCCTGCGCGGCCAAGGTCGGCGGATGGACGATCAGCACCTTGCGCGCTGCCGCCGGCAGCGCCTCGTCGAGCCCGGACAGGATGCCGTGCCCCACCCGGATCTCGTAGCCGGCGTCGTCGGTGACGGGGATGACGGTGGTCTGGGTCATGCATCCTCCTGTGTCGATGTGCGCGCCCACGCGGTGATCGCGTCGACGACCTCCTGCAGCGGGCCGTGCGACGTGTCGAAGACGACGTCGGCGAGCTCACGGTAGAGCGGACCACGCTCGCGCATGATCGCGTTCCAGCGCGTCATGGGGTCGCCGTCGTTCAGCAGCGGCCGCGTGCCGCCCCGGATGCGGGACGCCACCACGCGGGGCTCCACGGTGAGCAGCACCACCCGATGGTCGGCCAGCGCGGCTCGGGTCTGCTCATCGAGCACCGCGCCGCCGCCCAGCGACACGACGCCCGCGGTGGCCAGGCCGGTCGCGACGGCGTCGCGCTCGATCGCGCGGAAGGCCGCCTCGCCGCGCTCGGCGAAGATGGCCTCGATCGGACCGTGGTCGCGCACGATCGCCTTGTCGGAGTCGTAGAACGTCACGTCGAGCGCCTTGGCCACGCGCCGCCCGACGCTCGTCTTGCCCGCCCCCATGGGGCCGATCAGCACGATGGCGTCAGTGCGCGAGGTCATGCTCGGCGAGAGCCGGGTCGCTGTCGGCGGCGGACCGAAGCGCGTCGGGGATCGCAGCGAGATACGAGTCGACGTTGCGACGGGTCTCGGCCACACTGTCGCCGCCGAACTTCTCGAGGACGACATCGGCGAGCACGAGCGCCGTCATCGCCTCGGCCACGACTCCCGCGGCGGGCACGGCGCACACGTCGGAGCGCTGGTGGTGCGCGGTGGCCGCATCCCCCGAGGCGACATCGACGGTGCGCAGCGCGCGGGGAACGGTCGCGATCGGCTTCATTCCCGCGCGCACGCGCAGCACAGTGCCGGTCGACATGCCTCCCTCGGTGCCACCCGCGCGGTCGCTGGATCGGGTGATGCCGGATTCGGCGACGAACAGCTCATCGTGGGCGGCGGAGCCGCGGCGCCGCGTCGTCTCGAAGCCGTCACCGACTTCGACTCCCTTGATCGCCTGGATGCTCATGAGCGCCTGGGCCAGCTTGCCGTCGAGACGACGGTCCCAGTGCACGTGCGAGCCGAGCCCCGGAGGCAGGCCGTACGCGAGCACCTCGACGATGCCGCCCAGCGTGTCGCCGTCCTTGCGCGCATCGTCGACCTCCTCGACCATGCGCGCCGACGTGGCTGCGTCGAAGCAGCGCAGCGGATCGGCGTCGAGCGCCTCGACGTCGTCGGGGCCGGGCAATGCGGCGCCGTCGGGCACCCGCACGGGGCCGATCGACAGGGTGTGGCTCACCAGGCGGATGCCGAGCTCGGCCAGGAAGGCGCGGGCGACGGCGCCGAGTGCGACGCGTGCGGCCGTCTCACGGGCGCTGGCGCGCTCGAGGATGGGGCGCGCCTCGTCGAAGTCGTACTTCTGCATGCCGACGAGATCGGCGTGCCCGGGACGCGGTCGCGTCAGTGCCGCACCGCGGCCGCGCGACATCGCGGTCAACTCGACCGGATCGGCGCTCATGACCTCGACCCACTTGGGCCACTCGGTGTTGCCGATGCGCAAAGCGATCGGGCTGCCGAGGCTGAGCCCATGGCGCACGCCGCCCGAGATGCCGAGTTCGTCCTCTTCGAATTTCATGCGGGAGCCGCGGCCGTAGCCGAGCTTGCGGCGCGCCAGATCCGCCTGGATGGCGGGGCGCGAGACGGGCACGCCCGAGGGCAGGCCCTCCATGATGGCGACGAGTTCCGGGCCGTGCGATTCGCCGGCGGTGAGCACGCGGAGCATCCCGCTAGTCTCCCACGAGCGCAGACCGCATCGCGGACAGCACCGTCTCCTCGTCATGCAGCGGCTCGTCGGCGCTGCCCGTCGTGAACACGCGCACCTGGCGGACCGCCTGGTGCAGCAGCATCCCGAGTCCTGAGACGGCGTGCCCGCCCGTGCGGCTCCACGACTCGGCGAGCGGAGTCGGCCAGGTGCCGTACACGACGTCGAGCAGCAGTCCGCCGCACCCGGCCAGCCGCCGCGCCGCCTCGTCGTCGAGTCGTGCGTCGCCGGGAAGCGCGGCGATCGTGACCGGCACATCGGTGGCCGCGCCGTCGAGCGGGATGGGTCTCACGTCGATGTCGTAGTGCCGACCGAGACCCACGAGTGCGCCCGCCGCCTCGGGACGCCGCAGCGCGACCTCGACGACGCGGGCGCCGAGCTCGGCGAGGGCGACCAGTGCCGAGGTGGCGGTCGCGCCGCCCCCGATGAGGCGTGCGCTCGTCGCGCCGCGCACCCCTTCGTCGTGAAGGGCGTCGACCAGACCTCCCACATCGGTGTTGAAACCCCGTGGTCCGTCCGCGTCGAGCAGCAGCGTGTTGACGGCACCCGTTGCACGTGCGTGCAGGTCGTGGTCCACTGCGGCTGCATGGGCGACGCCTTTGAGAGGCATCGTCAGGGACAGTCCGCGCCAGCGCTCGTCGAGCTCGTCCAATCGGGCGCGGAACCGTGAGACGCCCACGCGACGCCGCCCGTACGACCAGTCGAGTCCGAGCACACCGTATGCCGCCTCGTGGAGCTGGGGCGACCGGCTGTGCGCGATGGGGTCTCCCCACACCGCGAGTCGATCGGCTGCGCTGTTCAGCACCCGGAGTCCGGGTTGTCGTTGCACCAGGCGATCCACTGCTCGCGCGCGCGCTCGTGCTCGGCGAGCGTCGAGGTGAAGACCGTCTCGCCCGTGTCCAGATTCACGGTCACGAAGTAGAGCCAGGGGCCGTCAGCCGGGTGCATGGCCGCGTCGATGGCGGTGTCGCCGGGATTGGAGATCGGTCCGATCGGCAGACCGGTGTGGACGTAGGTGTTCCACGGATTGTCGTCGAACTGGGCCTCGGCCGAGGTGCTCACCGATCCTTCGTGCAGTTCGCCGTAGCCGTACTGCGCCGTCGAGTCCATCTGGAGCAGACCGAACGTCTCCTGATTGCCCGGATCGAGGCGGTTCTCAATCACGCGCGAGACCTTGTAGAAGTCCTCTTCGAACCGCGCCTCGCGCTGGATGATCGACGCGACCGTCAGCACACGCTGTCGGTCTTCGACGGGGACCCCGGCGTTGTCCAGCGACTGCACGGTCCGGTTCACGAGGGTTCGGATGACATCCTCGGCTGTGACGCCCGGGTCGAACTCGTACATCGCCGGGAACAGCCAGCCCTCGAGTGAATCCGCCTCGACGCCGTAGTCGGACGGGTTCGCGGTCGCTGCCACGAAGTCCTCGAGCGGCAGCCCCAGGCCATCCGCGAGGATCGGGAGCGTCTGATCGACCGTGAGTCCCTCGCGCACGAGTGCGGAGTTCTCGAGCTTGTTGGCGGGATCCATCATCGCCTCGAGCGCCGCGGCGGAGGTCATCTGCTGCTGCAACTGGAAGACGCCCGGCACGAACGGCGGGTTCTGCCCGGTATCGACGAGGTAGTCGTAGAACGCCTCGGGGGTCTTGGTGACACCGGCCTCGTAGAGCGATTGGGAGATCGACTGACCGGTATCGCCCGACACGACCGTCACGAGCGCCTCGCCGTTGGCGAGTCCCGGCTCGAAGTCCTTGGGCTCCTCCCAGCCCATCACCTCGCGGATTTGCTCCTCATAGGTGTTCCAGACCCACAGGGTGCCGACGGCGATCCCGCCGAAGATGAGCAGGACGACGCCCAGCGCGATCCATCCGCCGATGCGGCGACGACGACGGCTGCGCTCCTGGGGTTCGTAGCCGAGATCGTCGGTGGTGCTGTCCCCCGTGAACAGATCGTCGAGGGTGGCGGTCGACGTCGACGGTGCCGGGCCGGCGGGCGTCGCAGCCGTCGCGGTCCTGCTTCGACGGGGTCCGGGCGCGCCGGTCTCGCCGACGAACGGCGATTCGCCGGATGCCGACTCGGCGGTGGCGACGGGAGCGGATCCGACCGGCTCGGTCACGGCGGCCGGCGGCGGGGCGGCCGCCGTGCGGGCGGCTGCTTCGCGTGCGGCGCGGCGTGACATCGGGGCGGGGGTTCCCGCGGCGGCGGTCGACGGCAGCGGCGCGGGCGTGGCCGCATCCGCCGGGGCCGGCGACGGGGTCACGGGTGCATCCTGAGCCGCCGGGGACGACTGTCCGCGTCTGTCGGGATCGGGGAGCTTGCCGAACAGATCCGCCAACGGATCATCGGACGTGGGTTCGGGCATGTCAGCTGGGCTCCAGGGGGACGGGCGTTCCGGGCGGCCGCCCTGTGCTCTTCTCGACATCGAGTGCCTGCTGAAGCAGCAGGGTGGCGGCGACCTGGTCAACAATGCTACGAGACTCTCGCTGGGATCGGCCCGAGTCCCGCAGTGCGGCGTGGGCGGTCACCGTGCTCAGCCGCTCGTCGACGAGCCGCACCGGCAGCCCCGAGGCCACCGCGAGGGCCTGGGCGAAATCGCGCGCGTCGGTCGTGGACGGCGTGTCCTCTCCCTTGAGATTGATCGGCAGACCGACCAGCACCTCGAAGGCGTCGAGTTCGCGCGCGATCGCGACGATGCGAGGAATCGACGCCTCGCCGCGCGGCACCGTTTCGACGGGTGTCGCGAGCAGTCCGTGCGGGTCGCACCGGGCGACACCGACGCGGGCGCGCCCGACGTCGACACCCAGGCGCGTACCGCGGCGGAAGCCCGTCACGAGGCGAGTGCGTCCTTCACCGCTTGCAGAGCGGCCGGCAGCGCGGACGCGTCCGTGCCGCCGCCCTGGGCGACGTCGTCGCGGCCGCCGCCGCCCCCGCCGAGGATGCCTGCGGCCGTCTTGGCGAGAGGACCCGCTTTCGCGCCCGCATCCCGCGCGCTCTGCCCCGTGGCCACGATCACCGTCGCACGGCCCCCCGATTCGGCGCCGAGCGCGACCACCGCGTCGGGCCCTACGCGCTCGCGCACCTGCAGGGCGAGGGAACGGACGTCGTCGGCCGCCGCCGACCCGAGCGCTGCGACGACGACGCGGTACGGACCCACGATCGCCGCTTCCGCGGCGAGGGACGGCACGCGCTCGGTGAGCGACGCCGACTCGAGGGCGGCGATCTTCTTCTCGGCCGCCTTCAGGCTCGCGGTCAGTTCGGCGATCCGCGCAGGCAGCTGCTCGCGCGGCGTCTTCAGCGTCGTCGACAGCTGCGACACGATGGCGCGCTCGGCGGCCATCGAGCGGAAGGCGTCCAGACCGACGAGAGCCTCGACGCGACGGTTGCCGGCGCCCACGGACGACTCCGAGACGAGATTGACCAGGCCGACCTCGGCGCTCGTCGACACATGGGTGCCGCCGCACAACTCGCGCGACCACGGGCCGCCGATGTCGACCATCCGCACGGTGTCTGCGTACTTCTCGCCGAACAGCGCCATCGCTCCGAGGTCCTTGGCCTCGTCGAGCGGCAGCACGCGAGTGGTCACCTCGAGGTTGTCGCGTACGGCGTTGTTCGCGATCTCCTCGATCTCGGTGCGTGTGGCGTCCGAGAGCGCCTGAGTCCACGAGAAGTCGAAGCGCAGGTAGCCGGCGCGGTTGAGCGAGCCGGCCTGGGTCGCCGATGTGCCGAGTGTGTCGCGCAGCGCGGCGTGCACGAGGTGCGTCGCCGAGTGAGCCTGACGCGCGGCACGGCGGTTGACCGCGTCGACGACCGTGGTCGCGGGCTGGCCGACACCCACTTCACCGTCGGTCACTTCGATGGTGTGGCTGATCAGACCCGGAACCGGTCTCTGCACGTCGAGCACATCGAGCGTGTAGCCCGGGCCGGTGATGATGCCCTTGTCGGCGACCTGACCGCCGGACTCGGCATACAGCGCGGTCTCGGCGAGGATGACCTCGGCGATCGTGCCCTGCGTCGCGCGGTCCACGGGATGCCCGTCGACGAGGATCCCCAGCACGGTCGATTCGGTCTCGAGGTCGGTGAACCCGGTGAATGCGGTCTCGCCCTTCGCGCGCAGCTCCCGGTACACGCTGTGGTCGGCGATGGCGCGCTTGCGCGACTTCGCATCGGCCTTCGCGCGGTCGCGCTGCTCCTTCATGAGCGTGTCGAACGCGGCGCGATCGACGTTCAGGCCGGCCTCCTCGGCGATCTCGAGGGTCAGATCGATCGGGAAGCCGTAGGTGTCGTGCAGCAGGAACGCCTCGGAACCGGCGATCGTCGTTCCCCCCGACTTCTTGGTGTCGGCGACGGCCAAGTCCAGGATCGTCGACCCCGATGCGAGGGTGCGCAGGAAGGTCTCCTCCTCGGCGAACGCGTACTGGCTGATTCGCGCCCAGTCGTCGACGACGACGGGATAGGCGGCAGCCATCGCGTCGCGCGACGCCGTGAACAGCTCGGGGAACGTCGGGCCGTCGACGCCGAGCAGGCGCATGGCACGGACCGAGCGGCGCATCAGGCGACGGAGGATGTATCCGCGGCCTTCGTTCGAGGGCGTGACGCCGTCCGAGAGCAGCATGAGCGAGGATCGGACGTGGTCGGCGATGACGCGGAAACGCACGTCGTCTTCGTGCTCGGCCCCGTAGCGGCGGCCTGACAATGCGACGGCGCGATCGAGCACGGGCCGCACCTGGTCGGTCTCGTACATGTTGTCGACGCCCTGCTTGATGAACGCGACGCGCTCGAGGCCCATGCCGGTGTCGATGTTCTTCGCGGGCAGCTCTCCGACGATGTCGAAGTCGATCTTCGAGCGGACGTTCGTGATCGCGTACTGCATGAACACGAGGTTCCAGATCTCGGTGAAGCGGTTGTCGTCGACCGCCGGTCCGCCGTCGCGTCCGTACGACGGGCCGCGGTCGAAGTAGATCTCGGAGCAGGGTCCTGCAGGGCCGGGCTGGCCCGTCGACCAATAGTTGTCCTCGCGCCCCAGTCGCTGGATCCGCTCGTCGGGCAGGCCGGCGATGCGCTTCCAGAGCCGTGCTGCCTCGTCATCGTCTTCGTACACGGTGACCCACAGGTCGCGCTCGGCGAAACCCAGTCCGCCGTCGGCCTCGGCGCCCGTGAGGAGGTCCCACGCGTAGGTGATCGCACCCTCTTTGAAGTAGTCGCCGAACGACCAGTTGCCCAGCATCTGGAAGAACGTGCCGTGCCGAGCGGTGTGGCCGACCTCCTCGATGTCGTTCGTGCGGATGCACTTCTGCACATCGGCGGCGCGGGCGTACGGTGCAGGCACGACACCGGTCAGATAGGGGATGAACGGCACCATGCCGGCGATCGTGAACAGGATCGAGGGGTCATCGCTGACCAGCGACGCCGAGGGCACGATCACGTGGTCGTTCTTCTCGAAGTAGTCCAGGTACCGGCGTGCGATCTCGGCGGTCTTCATTCGTGTGGATTCCTCGTCGGGCAGGCGGGCGAGGGCCCGGAACGGGCCCGTCGCAGGGTCGGGGTCAGTCTGTGGACTTCGCAGCCTTCTCGGCGGCGGCAGCCGCATCGGCCGCGGCCTCCTTCACCTCATCGACGATGTCGGAGAAGCGCGCCTCCTGCTCGCGGTAGGAGTCGCCGATGCGGTCGGTGAAGGCCGAGATCCGGGCATCCACCTCGGCGAGCACTTCTCGTCCGCGAGGGTCTTTGTTCACGTAGTGGGCCGCGACGAATCCGGCGCCGATGCCCACGACGAACCACAGCACGTTCTTCATGTGCCCATCGTAGGCGGAAACGCCGAAGGGCGCCGGGGTGAACCCGGCGCCCTTCGGCGATGAAGAACGCGACGTCAGCGCGCCGCGTAGTACTCGACGACGAGCTGGACGTCGCAGACCACGGGGACCTCAGCGCGCTTGGGGCGACGCACGAGGCGCGACTGCAGCGTCGAGAGGTCGACCTCGAGGTAGCCCGGGACGGGCGGCAGCACGTCGGCGTGACCGCCGGCGGCGGCGACCTGGAAGGGCTCGGTGCCTTCGCTGCGCTGCTTGACGTGGATGAGCTGACCCGGCTTCACGCGGAACGACGGGCGGTCGACGAGCTGGCCGTCGACGAGGATGTGGCGGTGCACGACCATCTGACGCGCCTGCGCGGTGGTGCGGGCGAAGCCCGACCGCAGTACGAGGGCGTCGAGGCGCATCTCGAGCAGCTCGACGAGGTTCTCACCCGTCAGGCCGTCCTTGCGGCGGGCCTCGTTGAACGTGTTGCGCATCTGCTTCTCGCGGATGCCGTACTGCTCGCGCAGACGCTGCTTCTCGCGGAGGCGGACGGCGTAGTCGCTGTCGGCCTTGCGCTTGGTGCGGCCGTGCTCACCGGGAGCGTACGGACGCTTCTCGAGGTAGCGCGCGGCCTTCGGGGTCAGAGCGACGCCGAGCGCGCGGGACAGACGGACCTTGCGGCGGTCCTGGGCCTTCGTGGTCACGAAGTGATCCTTCCGATGACGTGGCCGCGCATCTCGCGGCTCACGGACGTATCTCCCTCGCCTCGCCCTGTCCGGACTGCACGCCGGGGCACGCCGGGAGGTGGTCAGGAAGTGAGGGGATGCCCGAAAACTCGGTTTCGAGCCGATCCAGTCTACCAGACCGGCCCGTGGCGCTCAGTCGCCGCCGAGGATGCGGCGGATCTTGTCGACGCGCGCCGCGATGTCGCGCTCGACGCCGCGCGACGTCGGCTGGTAGTACCGCTTGCCGTCGAGCTCGTCCGGAAGGTACTGCTGCGTCGCCACGCCGACGTCGAGGTCGTGCGGATACACGTACCCCTTGCCGTGCCCCAGGCGCTTCGCGCCCGGATAGTGCGCGTCCCGCAGGTGCGCGGGCACCCGGCCGAACCCGCCGGCGCGGACGTCGGCGATCGCCCGGTCGATCGCGACATAGGCCGCGTTGGACTTCGCGGTCGTCGCCAGGTACGCGGTCGCCTCCGCGAGCGGGATGCGACCCTCCGGCATCCCGATGAACTGCACCGCATCTGCTGCGGCGACCGCGATGGTGAGCGCCTGGGGGTCGGCCAGGCCGATATCCTCGGATGCCGAAATGATCAGACGCCGGGCGATGAAGCGCGGGTCCTCCCCCGCCTCGACCATGCGCGCCAGGTAGTGCATCGCCGCGTCGACGTCGGAGCCGCGAATCGACTTGATGAACGCGCTGATCACGTCGTAATGCTCGTCGCCCTGTCGGTCGTAGCGCAGGAGCGCGCGGTCGACGGCGTGGGCGACGTGATCGGCTGTGACGACCGGCGCGGCATCCGTGTCGGACGCATCCGCGCCGGAGGCGGTCACGGCCAGACCTGCAGCGACCTCGAGCGCGGTCAGCGCGCGCCGCGCGTCGCCCGACGCGAGCCGGACGAGCGCATCGCGGGCGCCGTCGTCCAGCGCGACGGCGTCGTCGAGTCCCCGCGCGTCGACGACTGCGCGATCGAGGAGCATCCCGAGGTCATCATCGGTGAGCGGCTGCAGCGTCAGCAGCAGTGACCGCGACAGCAGGGGTGAGATCACCGAGAACGAAGGGTTCTCGGTGGTGGCGGCGATCAGCACGACCCAGCCGTTCTCGACGCCCGGCAGCAGGGCGTCCTGCTGCGCCTTGGAGAATCGATGGATCTCGTCGAGGAACAGGATCGTGGACTGCCCGTACAGGTCGCGCTGCGTCAACGCCTCCTGCATCACTTCCCGGACGTCTCGTACTCCCGCGGTGACCGCCGACAGCTCGACGAAACGCCGCCCCGACGAGCGGGCGATGGCCTGCGCGAGCGTCGTCTTGCCCGTCCCGGGCGGACCCCACAGAATGACGGATGCGGCGGTGCGGGAGGCATCCGGATCGGCGAGGGCGACCAGGGGCGAACCGGGCGCGAGCAGATGCGACTGACCCGCGACCTCGTCGAGCGACGTCGGGCGCATGCGGACGGGCAGCGGAGTCTGGCCCTGGAACAGCGCGGCAGAGGTCACGAAGCAAGGCTAGCCGCGGGCGGGGACTCTGCGCGTTTGGAGCCGCCCGCCCGCAGTGCATAGGATCAACGCGGCCCGGCGGCGACCGGGAGAGGGAGGTGCCGTGGCCACCGGCGGGAAAGATCGCACCGCGCGCGAGGCGCGGGAGCGAGCGCGCGTCTACGAGGCGCGGCGCGAATTCCACGAGTCCCAGCAGCGGCGCCGTGTCCGCGACAACTGGATCGCCGGCATCGCCGGCGGCGCGCTGATCGTCGCGCTGTTCGGCTCGCAGTACGTGTACTTCACCATGGGCCCGGGTGCGCCGTCGCCGGCACCGACGTCGACGTCGACGCCCACGCCCGTCGAAACGACGACCCCGACTCCCGAGCCGACGCCGACGGACACGGGTTCGCCCACGCCGACGCCGACCTCCTGAGGCTCTCCCCCTACGCACGGCTGCGGTTTCGCGCGCCCCGGTCGCACGAGCGGTGCGTACTAGGCTGTCATCGTCCATCCCCCACAGTGCGGCGCGCGCCGCGATGAGGTGCATCTCGTGACTGCTGCAGCAGAGTCCGCCACGTCCCCGACCGCCGACGAGCCCTGGGGCCGCGTCGACGACGACGGCACCGTCTCGGTGCGCGAAGCCGACGGCTGGCGCGTCGTCGGTCAGTTCCCCGACGGCACCCCCGAAGAGGCGCTCGCCTACTTCGAGCGCAAGTACGCCGATCTCGCTGCCGAGGTGGGCCTGCTCGAGGTGCGCCATCGGCGAGGCGGGGCATCTGCGTCCGACCTGCGGAAGGCGGCGCGCGCGGTGAGCGAGAAGCTCGCGGACGCCGCCGCGGTCGGAGACCTCGCCGATCTGCAATCACGCGTGGCGGCGCTCGGCGCCGAACTCGCCGAGGCGTCGGCCGAGGAAGCCGCCGCCAACAAGCAGGCGGTCGAGGACGCCGTGCGTGAGCGCACCGCCATCGTCGAGAAGGCGGAGGCGCTGGCGGCGAAGGATCCCAAGTCGGTGCAGTGGAAGCAGGCTTCGGCCGAGCTGAACGATCTCTTCGCCCAATGGCAGTCGCACCAGCAGAACGGGCCGCGGCTGCCCAAGGCGGCGTCGCAGGAGCTGTGGAAGAGGTTCCGAGACGCGCGGGCGACCGTCGACCGCCACCGTCGTGCGTTCTACGCCGAACTCGACGAAGCCCACAAGACCGTGCGTGACCGCAAAGCCAAACTCGTCGAGAAGGCCGAGGCGCTCGCGCCCAAGGGCGAGGACGGCATCGGCGCCTATCGAGAGCTGCTGGACCAGTGGAAGCAGGCGGGCCGGGCGGGTAAAAAGGCCGACGACGCGCTCTGGGCGCGCTTCAAGGCCGCCGGCGATGCGCTCTACGCCGCCCGCGGCGAGCGCGAGGCCGCCGAGGTCGAGGCATCACGGGAGAAGATCGAGGCGAAGCGGGAACTGCTCGTCCAAGCCAGGACGATCGCCGACGAGCCGTCGATCACGGCCGCGCGATCGGCCCTCACCCGCATCCAGCGCGCATGGGACGAGATCGGCCGGGTCTTCCCGCGCGACACCGAGCGGGCACTGGACGATGATCTCCGGAAGATCGAGCAGGCACTGCGCTCGCGCGAGGATGCGGACTGGAAGCGCAACGACCCACGCACGCGGGCCCGCGCCGACGACATGACCCGTCAGCTCAACGATGCGATCGCCAAGCTCGAGGACGAAGTCGCGGCCGCGGAGAAGACCGGCGACAAGAAGGCGATCGCCGCGGCGCAAGAGGCGCTCGAGGCACGCAAGGCGTGGCTCACCGCGCTCGGCGGCTGACTCCTCCCCTATCCGCTCCTCCTCAGAGGTTGTCCACAACCGCCGCTGTACGGCGCCGTCGGCAGCGACGATGCGGCACCATTCGGGAATGGGCTCGCCGTTCCTCTACTACGCCGAAGATCGTCTGTCGCTCGCTGAGCTGAGCGCGGCCAGGCTCGACGGAGACGTGGTCGAACTCGGCGATGCGTACATCCCGGCCGACGCGGTCGAGACTCCGTCCCTGCGCGCGGGTTCGCTGCGCGGCATCCTGGGCACCACTCTCGCGGCCACGCATCTGAGCGCGGCGTGGATCCACGGGGCGATACCGCAGCCGCCCACGCGACACACCGTCCAGCGCGCGGTCGAACGACGTCTGCACCACGTGATGGGCAGGCGCCTCGTATACCGAGACGTCGCCATCGCGGGCGAGGACCTGCTGCTGCTCGGCGGGGTGCTCGTGACGGCAGGCGTGCGCACGCTCGCCGATCTCGCGCGCGTCGACGACGCCTCCCACCGTGAGGCGATGCTGTCGCTCGCCGCTGACCGACCCGGGCTGGCCCGCGAAGCGGTCCGGTGGCTGGACGACCACCGCCCGCTCCCCCGGTGCCGCCCTGCGATGGCGGCGCTGTCGGCGCTCGCCGCGGACGAGGTCAGGACGAGGTGACCCGGTACACGTCGTAGACCGCGTCGATGCGACGCACCGCGTTGAGGACACGGTCGAGGTGCACGATGTCGCCCATCTCGAAGACGAACCGGCTGATGGCCAGGCGATCATTCGATGTGGACACCGACGCCGAGAGGATGTTGACGTGGTGCTCGCTGAGCACGCGCGTCACGTCGCTGAGCAGCCCTGATCGGTCGAGTGCCTCGACCTGGATCTGCACCATGAAGATGCTCTTGGTGTTGGGGGCCCATTCGACGTCGATGAGACGTTCCGGGTCGGACATCAGGGACTTCACGTTGGTGCAGTCGGCGCGGTGCACGGACACACCACTTCCCCGCGTGACGAATCCGACGATCGGGTCGCCCGGCACGGGTGTGCAGCACTTCGCGAGCTTGACGAGGATGTCGGGCGCGCCGCGGACGAGCACGCCCGAGTCGCCGTCGCGCGTGACGCGGCTCCGGCCGACCGGCGGAAGATCGATCGGCCCCGTGGTGGTGTCCTCCGCCGCGACGAGGGCTGTGACCTTCTCGATGACCGACTGCGTGGACACATGCCCCTCGCCGACGGCCGCGTACAGGGCGGACACATCCTCGTATCGCAGCTGCTGGGCCACCTCCTCGAAGGAGTCCTGGCTCATCAGACGCTGCAACGGCAGGTTCTGACGCCGCATCGCACGTGCGATGGCGTCCTTGCCCTGCTCGATGGCCTCTTCGCGACGCTCCTTCGTGAACCAGCCGCGGATCTTGCTTCTGGCGCGCGTGCTCTTGACGAACCCGAGCCAGTCCTGACTGGGCCCGGCGTCCGGGTTCTTCGACGTGAACACCTCGACGACGTCACCGCTCTTGAGCTCGGTCTCGAGCGGAACCAGACGTCCGTTGACCTTCGCACCCATGGTGCGGTGCCCGACCTCGGTGTGGACGGCATACGCGAAATCGACGGGAGTGGCCCCGGCCGGGAGACCGATCACGCGCCCCTTCGGCGTGAAGACGTAGACCTCCTTCGCACCGATCTCGAAGCGCAGCGAGTCGAGGAACTCGCCGGGGTCGGCTGTTTCGGCCTGCCAATCCGAGATGTGCGCGAGCCATGCCATGTCGGCGTCGATGGCTTTGGCGTCGGGCTTTCCCCCCGCCATCTGCTCCTTGTACTTCCAGTGCGCCGCGACTCCGTACTCGGCCTGCTGGTGCATCTCGTTCGTGCGGATCTGGATCTCGACCGTCCGTCCTCCCGGACCGATCACCGTGGTGTGCAGCGACTGGTAGAGGTTGAACTTCGGCGTTGCGATGTAGTCCTTGAACCGACCCGACAGGGGCGTCCAGCGCGCGTGGATCGAGCCGAGCACGGCGTAGCAGTCACGGACGCTTCCGACGAGGATGCGGATGCCGATCAGATCGTAGATGTCGTCGAACTCGCGACCGCGCACGACCATCTTCTGGTACACCGAGTACAGCTGCTTGGGGCGACCCATGACCCTGCCGCGAATGCGCAGCTCGCGCAGATCCGACTCGATCGCCTCGATGACCGACTGCACGTACTGCTCGCGTTGCGGGGTGCGCTGTTTGACCAAGCTCTCGATCTCGGCGTAGAGCTTCGGATGCAGAACGGCGAACGAGAGATCCTCGAGTTCCGACTTGATCGCCTGGATGCCGAGCCGATGTGCCAGCGGAGCGTAGATCTCGAGCGTCTCGGTCGCCTTCTTGGACGCCTTCTCGGGCGGTACGAAGCCCCACGTGCGGGCGTTGTGGAGGCGATCGGCGAGCTTGATGAGAAGGACCCGGATGTCGCGCGACATCGCCACGATCATCTTGCGAACGGTCTCGGCCTGGGCGCTCTCGCCGTACTTGACCTTGTCGAGCTTGGTGACGCCGTCGACGAGCATCGCGACCTCATCGCCGAATTCGGCGGCCAGATCGTCGAGCGGGTACCCGGTGTCCTCGACGGTGTCGTGCAGCAGCGCCGCGGCGATCGCCCGCGGGCCCAGGCCCAGATCGGCGAGGATCTGCGCGACGGCGAGCGGATGCGTGATGTAGGGCTCGCCGCTGCGTCTGGTCTGCCCGGCATGCGCGCGGTCGGCCACGCCGTACGCGCGCTCGATGATCGCGAGATCGCCCTTCGGGTGGTGCGTGCGGACGGTGCGCAGAAGCTGCTCGACGTCGTCGCGGCGGGCAGACCGCGAGAAGATCCTCGGGACGAGCCGCCGAAGCGACGATGAAGGCGCGCCGGGGGCGGTCTCGGTCATCCGGTCGCCTCCCCTCCCGCGGCCCTTGTCATCCTACGCCCGGGCGCGGGAGCGGGATCTCACGCAGGGGTGCCGGCGAGTTCGCGCGCAGCGAGCACGCGCTCGTCGCGTGTCTTGATTCCCGGCTCGTTCTCACGGAACAGGGCATACAGCGGCGCGGCGACGAACAGCGTCGAGTACGCGGCGACGATCGTGCCGACGAAGATCGACAGCGAGATGTCGGTCAGCGTCTGAGCGCCGAGCCAGAGCGCGCCGATGAACAGGATCGCCGCCGTCGGCAGCGCGGCGACGACCGTGGTGTTGATCGAGCGGATCAGGGTCTGGTTCACCGCGAGGTTGACGGACTCGCCGAACGTTCGACCCGACACTTCTCCGTCCTCGCTCGTGTTCTCCCTGATCTTGTCGAACACGACAGTCGTGTCATAGAGCGCGTAGGACAGAATCGTCAGGAATCCGATGACGGCGGCGGGCGAGATCTCGAAGCCGAACAGCGCGTACACGCCGATCGTGATGACCAGCACGTCCACGAGGCCCAGGATCGCGGCCGTCGACATCTTCCACGTGCGGAAGTAGATGGCGAGGATCAGGAAGGTGAGGGCGAGGAAGATCGCCAGGCCCCACAGCGACTGCCGGGTCACGTCCTGACCCCAACTGGGCCCGATGAACGAGGACGTCACCTCTGCGATCGGCACATCGTAGACATCGGCGAGTTCCTGCGAGACATCACGGGTCTCGGCGTCCGTCAGCTGATCCGTCTGCACGCGCACCGCGGTGTCGCCGATCGTGGTGACCTTCGTCGTCGCGCCGGGAACGACCGACTGCACGGCCTCGGTCGCCAGGGACTGGTCGGGGCTGGTGACGCCGGAGACGGTGAACTGCGAGCCGCCGGTGAACTCGATCGAGAACTGGATCGGGCGTACGAGCGGCACCAGCGCGGAGCCGATCACGAGGATCGCCGCGATGATGAACCACAGCTTGCGCCGCCCCACGAAGGGGAAGGAGGTCTTGCCGGTGTAGAGGTCGTTGCCGAGCTGGCTCATGGAGCGCATCAGTCGTCTCCCTCCTTCGCCGTGGTGGGCTTTCGGCCGTCATCGGCCCCTGCTGCTGCCAACTCCGCCTGCTTGCGCTCGGCGATCGTCTGGCGGCGCGCCGCCTCGCCGCGCGACTTGGCGCTGCGGCGTCCGGCGCCGCCGGTGGTCGTGGGCACCGGTGCACGGAACTGCGCGCGGCCGCGGTAGACGGCCCCCAGAGCCGCCGGGTCCATCCCCGACAGCGGATGCCCGGAGCCGAAGAACTTCGTCCGCGCAAGCAGCTGCATGACCGGGTGCGTGAACAGGATGAAGATCAGGACGTCGATGGCCGTGGTCAGACCCAGCGTGAAGGCGAACCCCTTCACCGTGGCGTCCGCGAGGATGTAGAGCACCACGGCGGCGAGCACGTTGATCGACTTCGAGATGTAGATGGTGCGCTTCGCGCGGTTCCACCCATCCTCGACGGCGCCCGTGATCGACTTGCCGTCGCGCAGCTCGTCTCGGATGCGTTCGAAGTAGACGATGAACGAGTCGGCGGTGAACCCGATCGCGACGATGAGTCCGGCCACGCCCGCGAGCGACAGGCGGAAGCCGATCCGCCACGCCAGGATGCAGATGGTGACGTAGGTGAGCACCGCCATCACCGCGAGCGAGGCGATGATGATGAAGCCCAGTGCCCGGTAGACGATCAGCGAGTAGATGGCGACGAGCGCGAGACCGATGAGGCCCGCGATGAGGCCGATCTGCAGCTGCTGCGAGCCGAGGGTGGCCGAGATCGTGTCCGAGCTGACGACCTCGAAGCTGAGCGGCAGCGCGCCGTACTTGAGCTGGTCTGCGAGGACCTGCGCGGTCTCCTGCGTGAAGCTGCCGGTGATGCTCGGTTTGCCATCGAGGATCACGCCGTTCATCGAGGGAGCAGAAAGCACGTAGCCGTCCAGGACGAACGCGAACTGGTCGAGCGGCGGCTCGGCACCGTAGAGGCGCTGACTGATCTCGCCGAACACCTGTGTGCCCTGCTCGTCGAACGTGAGGTTCACCGCCCAGCGACCCGTGGTCTGCTCCATGCCGAACGTGGCGTCGCTGATCGACGAGCCATCCAGCTCGACGGGGCCGAGGATGTACTTGACCGTCGTGTCGGGGTCGCACGTGATCAGCGGCTCGTCGACCGGGGCGGCGGCGGGGTCGTTGTCGGGATCGCTGCAGTCGTAGGCGAGGTATTCGGCCCACAGTGCTTCGGTGATCCAGTTCTGGTCGCTGCCGTTGGTCGGTGCGATCGTCGGAGTCGACTCCAGAGTCGGGTCGGGTGTGGGGTAGGGCGTTTCCTCGCCGTCCTCGCCGACGAAGGTGTTCGCCGGGGCCCCGGTGAACAGGACCGCGCGCAGCTGCAGCTGCGCGGACGCCTCGATCCGCTCGCGGGTCTGCTCGTCGGCCGTTCCGGGGATCTGCACGACGATGTTGCGACCGCCCTCGGTCGTGACATCCGCTTCACCGACGCCCGAGGCGTCGACGCGCTGGCGGATGATCGTCACGGCTTGGTTCATCTGCTCCGCTGACGGTGCGGCACCGTCTTCGGTCTGCGCTTCGAGGATGATCTGCGTTCCACCCTGCAGGTCGAGCGCGAGTTCGGGCGCCCAGCTGCTGGCGTTGAACACGTAGACGCCGAGGGCATTGATGCCGAACAGGACGGCCGTGGTCACCAGCAGTCCGGTGAGCGCGCGCCAGGCATGACGAACGGGGGTGGGTGTGGCCACGATTCAGCCTTCGAGTGGGGGGCGAGAGGGTGTCAGGCCGACTTCGAGCCGGTGTCGGAGTCCGGGTCGGTGCCCGGCTCCGCATCGGCCGTGGGCTCACCCGGCTCGACGGCGTCGGTCTCGTCGATCGATTCGATCGCCGGCGCGTCCGAGATCGGCTCATCGTCCGTGGGGGTCACGACGCGCAGGATCGCCTGGCTGTGCACCTCGATCTCGACACCCGGCGCGATCTCGACGGTCGCGGGCTGGTCGAGGTTGTCGGGGTCGAACGCGATGATGGTGCCGTACAGGCCTCCCTGCAGCATGACGCGTGCACCGGGCACGGTCTGGCGCGCCTTCTGCTCCTGCTCGAGCTTCTGCCGCTGCATACGGCGACGCGAGCTCCAGAACATGAAGACGAGCAGGGCGCCGAGCAGAAGGATGAGTCCGTACTGCTGGAAGAAGACGGCGAATTCCATGGAGGCGTTGGACCTTTCGGGTCAGGCGCGCCAGGCGGCACTGCCGGTGAGGGGAAAGACGAGGGGCGGAAAGCCTTCAGTGATTATAGGTCATCGAATGTGAAGGCCCCGTCGGGGTGCGCCACGCCCAGGTGGGCGTAGGCCTCGGGGGTGGCCACCCGGCCGCGAGGAGTGCGGCCCATGAATCCGATGCGCACCAGGTAGGGCTCCACGACGGACTCGATGGTCTCGGCCTCTTCGCCGACGGCGACCGACAACGTGCCCAGACCGACCGGTCCGCCGCGGAAGCGGCGAACGAGTGCGTCGAGGACGGCGCGGTCGAGTCGATCGAGACCTATCGCGTCGACGTCGTAGAGGTCGAGCGCCCGATCGACCGTCGCGATGTCGGCCGCCGTGCCGTCGCCGTGGACGACCAGGTAGTCACGCACGCGGCGCAGCAGGCGGTTCGCGATGCGCGGCGTGCCACGGGATCGACGCGCGATCTCGGCGCGCGCCCGCGCGGGCATTTCGACACCCAGTCGCGCGGCTGACCGCGCGATCACCTGCTCGAGTTCGGCGGCGTCGTAGAACTCGAGGTGGGCGGTGAAGCCGAATCGATCGCGCAGCGGATTCGGGAGCAGACCCGATCGTGTCGTCGCTCCGACCAACGTGAAGGGTGCCAGGTCCAACGGGATGCTCGTGGCGCCCGCGCCTTTGCCCACCATGATGTCGATGCGGAAGTCCTCCATCGCGAGGTAGAGCATCTCCTCCGCCGAACGTGCCATGCGGTGCACTTCATCGATGAACAGCACTTCGCCCGGCGTGAGGCTCGACAGCAGGGCGGCCAGATCGCCCGCGTGCTGGATCGCGGGTCCGCTCGACAGCCGCAGCGGCCGATCGCTCTCGTGGGCGACGATCATGGCCAGCGTGGTCTTGCCGAGCCCGGGTGGTCCCGACAGCAGGATGTGATCGGCCGGACGCTGCTGGATGCGTGCGGCGTCGAGCAGCAGCTGAAGCTGGCCGCGCACCTTCTGCTGACCCACGAACTCCGCGAGGGATGTCGGGCGCAGGGCGCCCTCGATCGCGAGCTCGGTCTCATCGATCGGCTCGCCGGCGTCGCGATGCTCATCCACCGGCCGGCTCCTTCCTCGCGGGGCCCAGCACCGAGAGCGTGAGCCGCAGCAGCGCCTGCACCGACGCGCGATCTGCGTCGGAGGCATCCTCGGCAACCGATGCGACCGCTTCTGCGGCGGTGCGTTCCGACCATCCCAGCCCGACGAGCGCGACCGCGACCTGGTCGCGCACCGCGCTCCCGCCGCCGTTCGATATCGCCGCGGCAGTGGCCGCGGGTGCGGCGAGCTTCCCCGTGAGCTGCACGACGATGAGCTTCGCGGTCTTGGGCCCGATCCCCGAGACGCGGCGGAACGGGGCGTCGTCGCCGTCGGCCACTGCCGCGGCGATCTGATCGACGCTGAGGGTCGACAGCACTCCGAGCGCCGACTTCGGCCCGACACCGGTCACGCCGAGAAGATGCGTGAAGACGGACAGCTCCTCGCGTGACGCGAAGCCGAACAGCGACAGCGCGTCCTCGCGCACGATCAGGGTGGTGTGCAGCATCGCGGTATCGCCCACATGCGTCGACCTCGTGACCGCCACGGGGACGGCGACGGAGAGCCCGACGCCACCGACATCGACGACGACGGCGTCGCCGTCGATGTGGAGCACTGTGCCGCGCACCGAGGAGATCATGGACCGAGCCTACGGAGCGGTTCGCAGTTTTGTTCGAGCGACACGCTCAACGACGGGCGAGTCGCTCGGCCTCGGCCCACGCGCGCTGCGCCGGCGTGGCCACGGCGGCCGTCCCGACCGTGGGCCCGCGGCGCCAGGCGTGGCACAGTGCGAGCGCGAGGGCATCGGCGGCATCCGCCGGCTTGGGTGGCTCATCCAGTCGAAGGATGCGCGCGACCATCGCTTGGACCTGACGCTTGTCGGCGGCGCCGTACCCGGTGATGGCGGCCTTGACCTCGGTCGGCGTGTGGGTCGCCGCAGGCAGGCCGCGCTCCCCCGCGACCAGCAGCGCGATGCCGCTGGCCTGGGCGGTTCCCATCACGGTCTGGCGGTTGTGCTGTGCGAAGACGCGCTCGACGGCGACGACGGCGGGAGCGTGCGCGTCGATGACGGCGCGGATCCCCGACGCGATCGTGGCCAGGCGGGTCTCGATGGCCGCCGTGGGGTCGGAGCGCACGACACCGACGTGGACCAGCGTCGCGGATCGATCGGACGCCACATCGACGACGCCGATGCCGCACCGGGTGAGGCCGGGGTCGATTCCCAGCACTCGCACCGTTCCGCGCCGCGCACTCGTCACCCCGTCACGCTAGGCGACGGGTGCGGTCGAGACGACCAGGCGCGCCCGGATGCCGGCTACTCCTCGTCGCCCTCGAGCTCCGCCTGCACCTCGGCGGAGAGATCGAAGTTCGAGAAGACGTTCTGCACGTCGTCGGAGTCCTCGAGCGCGTCGATGAGGCGGAAGATCCTGCGGGCGGTGTCGGCGTCGATCTCGACTTTGAGGTTCGGGACGAATTCCACATCCGCCGACTCGTAGTCGATCCCCGCATCCTGCAGCGCGGTGCGGACGGCGACCATGTCGGTCGCCTCGGTGACGACCTCGAACCCCTGCGCGTGCGGCTCGACCTCTTCGGCGCCGGCGTCGAGCACCGCGAGCATCACATCGTCTTCGGTCGTCTCCTCTCCGGAGACCACGATGACGCCCTTGCGGGTGAAGTTGTAGGCGACGCTGCCCGGGTCGGCGAGGGTGCCTCCATTGCGCGTGAGGGCGGTGCGCACCTCGGCGGCAGCGCGATTGCGGTTGTCGGTGAGGCACTCGATCATCAGCGCGACGCCATTGGGGCCATAGCCCTCGTAGACGATCGTCTGGTACTCGACGGCGTCGCCCGAGATCCCGGCGCCGCGCTTGATCGCGCGATCGATGTTGTCGTTGGGAACCGAGGTCTTCTTGGCCTTCTGAACCGCGTCGTACAGGGTCGGGTTGCCTGCGAGGTCGGCACCGCCGAGTTTGGCGGCGACCTCGATGTTCTTGATGAGCTTGGCGAACGACTTCGCACGGCGCGCGTCGATGACGGCCTTCTTGTGCTTGGTCGTCGCCCACTTGGAGTGGCCGGACATGCGGTCGAGTCTACCGGCGCTCTCAGAGCGCGAATTCGAAGCCGAAACGCGACGAGAGCAGGGCGACGAGGTCGCGCGGCACCTTGGAGAGGTACGCCGGCGCGGGTACGAGGGTGTCGGCCGCTCCGATGAACGGGAAGTACACGGGACCGTCGGTCCACGATTCGACCTCGTCGCGGATGGCGACGATCTCGCCGCCGATGCGGCGCAGCGCCGACAGCGAGATCGGTGTCGCGAGCCGCAGGGTGTCCGACACCGGCATGCGCCAGTGCGTCATCGACTCGCCCCGCCGGTCACGTGTCTCCTCGCCGAGCGGACCGAGGACGCGTCCCCATGCCGCGATACCCTGCACCGAGAGCGTGCGGTCCCACACGAACAGCGTGTCGCCGGGCGCAGTCGCGCTCACCAGCTCGTGCGACCACTCGAACCGCCGGTCATCCGCGGACTTCGGCGCCGACAGAGCGTCGCCCACGACGCCACCGGATGGAGCGATCAGCCAGTAGCGCTCCTCGGGGCGATCCGTCCACCAGTCGTTGATCGCCATGCGTTCGAATGTAGTCCGTGCGGACGGCGGGGCGTCAGGCTGAACGGACCGTGTCGAGGAACAGCCGGTGGAAGCGATGTTCGCCGGTGACCTCGGGGTGGAAGGACGTGCCGAGGAGCGCACCCGATCTCACGGCCACCACGCGTCCGTCGTCGAGGGCGGCGAGGGTCTCGACGCCCTCGCCGGTCTGCTCGACCGAAGGCGCGCGGATGAACACGGCGTGCACGGGCGGCTCGCCGAGCACCGGCACGTCGAGGTCGGTCTCGAACGAGTCGACCTGGCTGCCGAAGGCGTTCCGCCGCACCGTGACATCCAGTCCCCCGAACGTGTCCTGCCCCTCGATGCCGTCGGTGATCCGATCGGCGAGCATGATGAGGCCCGCGCAGGTGCCGTACACCGGCATGCCGGCCGCGATGGCCTCCCGCACGGGCTGCTGCATCCCGAACGCACGCGACAGCTTGTCCATGACGCTCGACTCGCCGCCGGGGATCACAAGCCCTTCGACGGCCGCGAGTTCGAACGGCCGCCGGACCAGCTCGACGTCGGCACCCAGATCCGCCAGCACACGCGCGTGCTCGCGGACATCGCCCTGCAGGGACAGGACGCCGACGCGGGGACGCGCCGCCACCCGACTACCAGCCGCGCTCGGCCAGGCGGTGCGGAGCGGCCAGGTCGGCCACGTTGATGCCGACCATCGCCTCACCGAGACCGCGCGACACGTCGGCGATGACCTTGGCGTCGTCGTAGAACGTGGTGGCCTTGACGATCGCCGCGGCGCGCTGTGCGGGGTTGCCCGACTTGAAGATCCCCGAGCCGACGAACACGCCGTCCGCGCCGAGCTGCATCATCATCGCGGCGTCCGCAGGAGTGGCCACGCCGCCTGCGACGAAGAGCACGACAGGCAGCGTGCCGGTCTCGGCGACCTCTGCCACGAGCTCGTAGGGCGCCTGCAGTTCCTTTGCGGCGACGTACAGTTCGTCCTTGGTCATCGAGCGCAGGTGGTTGATCTCTCCCGAGATCTTGCGGATGTGCTTCGTGGCCTCAGAGACGTCTCCGGTTCCGGCCTCGCCCTTGCTGCGGATCATGGCGGCGCCCTCGTTGATGCGTCGCAGTGCCTCGCCGAGGTTGGTGGCGCCGCACACGAACGGCACCGTGAAGCCGAACTTGTCGATGTGGTTGACGTAGTCGGCGGGCGAGAGGACCTCCGACTCGTCGATGTAATCGACGCCCAGCTCCTGCAGCACCTGGGCTTCGACGAAGTGACCGATCCGGGCCTTGGCCATCACGGGGATCGAGACCGACGCGATGATGTCGTCGATGAGATCCGGGTCGCTCATGCGTGCGACGCCGCCCTGGCTGCGGATGTCGGCGGGGACCCGCTCGAGAGCCATGACGGCGACGGCCCCGGCGTCTTCGGCGATCCTGGCCTGCTCGGCGGTGACGACGTCCATGATGACGCCGCCCTTGAGCATTTCGGCGAGGCCGCGCTTGACACGGCTCGAACCCGTCTCGGCTGTGGTCACGATGAATCCCTTCCGTTGCGCTGCGCGCGTGCTGGATCGAACAATCAATCGATTGGCCTAGGCCAAAAGATAGCATGGTCGCACGAGCTGCCCGGATAGGTGAAGGACGGTGACATGGACCTCGACATCAGCGGTCGGTCCGCGACCGAGATCGCCGAGAGCCTGCGCGCCCTCGTCGAGCGGGGAACGCTCGCGCCGGGCGAGTTGCTGCCACCGGTGCGCACCCTCGCCGAGTCGCTGGGGGTGAACCGCAACACGGTCGTCGCCGCCTATCGTCAGCTCGCCCAGGCGGGCGTGCTGGTCAGCCGAGGGCGCGGGGGAACGCGGGTCGCCGACCGTGCACCGGTCGCGCAGGAGGGCTACGCCGTGGACAGCGTGTTGCGCGACATCGGCACGGGAAACCCCGATCCCGACCTCATCCCCGATCCGTCCCCGCTTCTCGCCGGGATCGTCGGGCGACCGGTGCTGTACGGCGAGCCGGTCATCGACCCCGGTCTCGAGCGATGGGCGCGAGCGTGGATGTCGGACGGCGGCGCCGCACCGGATCGGCTGCAGCTGACCGTCACCAGTGGGGCCGCCGATGCCGTCGAGCGCCTCCTCGCCCAGTCCCTCACCCGTGACGACGCAGTGGCGCTCGAGGACCCGTGCTTCCTGGCGAGCATCCACACCGTTCGACTCGGCGGATACCGCCCGGTCCCCGTCGCCGTCGACGCCGAGGGCATGACCGTCGCGGGATTGAAGGCCGCTCTCGCCGAGGGGGTGCGGGCCGTGGTGTGCACACCACGCGCACAGAACCCCACGGGCGCGAGCCTGAGCGCCCGGCGAGCGGCAGACCTTCGAGCGGTGCTGAGCGACCACCCGTACGTCCTGGTGATCGAAGACGACCACTTCTCGGCGCTCAGCCGTCACCCCTACCACTCCCTCATCGGACCGCAGCACGAGCGGTGGGCCCGGATCCGATCGGTGTCGAAGTTCCTCGGCCCCGACATGTGCCTGGCCGTCGTCGCGTCCGACGGCGAGACGGCCGACCGGCTCGCGATGCGTCTCACCCCCGGCACGACGTGGGTGAGCCACCTCCTCCAGCGGCTCACGTGCGCGCTGATGACCGATCCCGGCGTGATCGCGTCCATCCAGGACGCCGGCGCGCACTACGCCGAGCGCAACGCCGCGTTCGCCCGACGACTCGCCGCGCACGGCATCCCGGTGCAGGTCGGTGACGGGTTGAACGTGTGGGTGGGGCTCCCGGTCCCTGCGCGCGCCGTGGCCGAGCAGCTGATGCGGCGCGGCTGGCTGGCACGCGGTGGCGACGACTTCCAGCCGACCGGCGACACGGCATCCACGCATGTGCGACTCACCGTGCACGACCTCGACGACGAGGAGGCGGAGCACCTCGCCGGCGACCTCGCCGCGGCCGTCAGGGCGGTGGGAGCGACCCTGGGCAGCGCGAACGTGCTCGCCGCACCACGGATGGGATGATCGAGCGGTGAAGATCCTTTCCATCCAGTCCGCCGTCGCTCACGGCCACGTCGGCAACTCCGCGGCCGTCTTCCCGCTGCAGCGCATCGGCGTCGAGGTCCTCCCCGTGTACACGGTGAACTTCTCGAACCACACGGGGTACGGGGCATGGCGCGGACCACTCATCGCCCCCGACGACGTCCATGAGGTGATCCTCGGCATCGAGGAGCGCGGCGTCCTCCCCCAGATCGATGTCGTACTCAGCGGATATCAGGGAGGCGAGGGAATCGCCGATGTGATCCTCGACGCGGTCGCCCGGGTGAAGGCCGCGAACCCTGCCGCCGTCTACGCGTGCGATCCCGTGATGGGCAATGCGAAGAGCGGATGCTTCGTGGCCCCCGCGATTCCCGTCCTGCTGCGCGATCGCGTCGTGCCGGCGGCCGACATCATCACCCCGAACCAGTTCGAGCTCGGCTTCCTCACCGGCACCGAGCCGGCGGACCTGGCCTCGACCCTCGCAGCAGCCGACCTTGCGCGTGCGAGCGGCCCCGCAACCGTGCTGGTCACCAGCGTCGAGAGGCCGGACGCGCCCGACGGCACCATCGAGATGCTCGCCGTCACGGACGACGGTGCGTGGATCGTGCAGACGCCGCGGATCCCGATGAAGGCGAACGGCTCGGGCGACGTCACCGCCGCGCTGTTCACCGCGCACCTCGCCCGCAGCGGTGACGCGGCCGACGCGCTCGCCCGAGCGACCTCGAGCGTCTTCGATCTGCTCTCGCTCACCCACCGCTCGGGCGAGCGGGAACTCCAGCTCATCGAGGCGCAGGAGGCGTACGCGCACCCGCGCATGCAGTTCGAGGTCGAACAGGTGCGCTGACGCCTCGGCACCGCACGCGTGCCCGTCTGCTAGGAGGGCCACGCCTCGGCGATGGCGTCGCGCACCTCGCCGAGCAACTGCGGAAGCGCCTTGGTCCTCGCGATGATCGGAAAGAAGTTCGCGTCGGTCGCCCAGCGCGGAACCACGTGCTGATGCAGGTGGCCGTCGACGCCGGCGCCCGCGACACGGCCCTGGTTCATCCCGATGTTGAATCCATCGCACTTCGACACGCTGCGCAGCACCCGCATGGCCTGCTGGGTGAGCGCGGCGATCTCGGCGGTCTCGGCGTCCGTCGCCTCGTCGTACAGCGACACGTGACGGTACGGACACACGAGCAGGTGGCCCGAGTTGTACGGGAAGAGATTGAGCAGCACGTACGCCGAGTCGCCGCGCGCGACGATCAGACCGTCCTGATCGCTCTTGCGAGGGGCCTCGCAGAACGGGCACACCTCGCGCAGCGGCTCGGGCCCGGCCTGGATGTACGCCATGCGATGAGGAGTCCACAGCCGCTGGAACCTGTCGGGCACCCCGGCGAACGCCGCGCCGTCCTCGAGCTCCGCGGCGCCGGTCACGCCAGATCCTCGGCGGTGTCGACGAGGCGTCGCTCGTCGATCGCGCGGCGGATCAGCGCGACCGCTTCGTCGCGCGGCACACCGTTGAGCTGAGTGCCGTCACGGAAACGGAAGGACACCGCGTCGGCCGCACGGTCCTGCTCACCGGCGATGAGCATGATCGGCACCTTGTGGGTGGTGTGGGTGCGGATCTTCTTCTGCATGCGGTCGTCGGCATGATCGACCTCGGCACGGACCCCACCGGCGCGCAGTTCGGAGATGATCCCCGACAGATGGGCGGCGTACTCCTCGGCCACCGGGATGCCCACGACCTGCACCGGCGACAGCCACACCGGGAACGCCCCGGCGTAGTGCTCGAGCAGGATGGCGAAGAACCGTTCGATCGAACCGAACAGCGCTCGGTGGATCATCACCGGGCGATGCTTCTCGCCGTCGGGACCGGTGTACTCGAGCTCGAAGCGCTCGGGCTGGTTGAAGTCGAGCTGGATCGTCGACATCTGCCACGTGCGGCCGATGGCGTCGCGCGCCTGAACCGAGATCTTCGGCCCGTAGAAGGCGGCACCACCCGGGTCCGGAACGAGTTCGAGTCCGGACGCCTCCGCGACTTCGCGCAGCGTCTGCGTCGCCTCCGCCCAGAGGCCGTCGTCGCCGATGAACTTGGGATTGCCCTCCTCCTTCGTCGACAGCTCGAGGTAGAAGTCGTTCAATCCGTAGTCGCGCAGCGTCTGCAGCACGAAGTCGAGGCTGTGGGTGAGCTCATCCTTGACCTGGTCGGCGGTGACGTAGATGTGGGTGTCGTCCTGCGTCATGCCGCGCACGCGGGTGAGCCCCGACAGCGTTCCGCTCTTCTCGTAGCGATAGACGGACCCGAACTCGCTCAGCCGCAGCGGCAGCTCGCGGTAGCTGCGGCCGCGCGACCGGAAGATCAGATTGTGGAACGGGCAGTTCATCGGCTTGAGGTAGTACTCCTGCCCCTGCCGGGTGACGTTGCCCTCTGCATCCACCAGCTCATCCAGCTGCATGGGCGGGTACATGCCCTCGGCGTACCACTGCAGGTGACCGCTGGTGATGAACAGGTCGCCCTTGGTGATGTGCGGACTGTTCACCACGTCGTAGCCGTTCGCGAGCAGCCGCTCGCGCATGTAGCGCTCGATCTCGTAGCGGATGATGCCGCCCTTGGGATGGAACACCGACAGCCCGGGTCCGATCTCGTCGGGGAACGAGAACAGGTCGAGCTCGACGCCGAGCTTGCGGTGATCACGGCGCGCGGCTTCGGCGATGCGCTGCTGATATGCCCGCAATTCATCCTTGGTCGGCCAAGCGGTGCCGTAGATGCGCTGCAGCTGAGGGTTGCGTTCGCTGCCGCGCCAGTACGCGCCTGCGACGCGCGTGAGGTCCCATCCGTTGCCGACCAGCCGGGTGGTGGGCACGTGCGGGCCGCGGCACAGATCCTTCCAGACCGTGACACCGTCGCGATCGACGTTGTCGTAGATCGTGAGTTCGCCCGCGCCGATCTCGGCGGCGGCGCCCTCGGCGGCATCCGCACCCGACCCCGGCCCGCCCTGCAGGCCGATCAGCTCGAGCTTGAAGGGCTCGTCGACGAGTTCGGCGCGCGCCTCGTCGGCGCTCACGACCCGGCGGGTGAAGCGCTGACCCTCGCGGATGATGCGCTCCATCTCCTTCTTGATCGCCTTGAGGTCTTCGGGGGTGAAGGGATCGATCACCCCGAAGTCGTAGTAGAACCCGTCGGCGACGGGCGGGCCGATGCCGAGGTTCGCCTGCGGTCGGATGCGCTGCACCGCCTGGGCGAGCACGTGCGCGGCCGAGTGCCGCAGGATCGAGAGCCCGTCGGCACTGTCCACGGTCACCGGCTCGACGGAGTGCGTCTCGTGAACCGTGGTCGCGAGGTCTCTCAGCTCGCCGTCGACGCGCATCGCGATGACGGATCGGTCGGGGAACAGGGTGAAGCCGTCGGTGGGATAGACGATGTCCGACGGAAGCTCAGCGTCGCTCAAAGGGAACTCTCCAGGTGGTCGGCATCCAGGCTACCGGTCGCCGCGGGCGGCTCCGCGTGTATCACGCGGAGCACCGGATCCTCCTCCACCTCGTGACGAGAGGTGCACCCGCGCAATATGCTGAGCGTCGTCGCGCCCGCACACGTCGTGCCGCCGCGACAGGGCACCACGCAGGACGACCGTGGGGGTCGACATGAGCGAGAGTGGCACCGCCGAGACCTCGGAGCGCGCTGATCGCGCCCGACGTCCGCTGCGCTGCGGCGAGCCGACCGTGTACGAGTACCCGACCGAAGACGGCGTCACACTCCGCCTGACGCGATTCCAGGGCGGCCGGAAAGGACCTGTCATCCTCTCCCCCGGCTTCGGCACCTCGGCCCTGGCCTACACGATCGACACGACTGAGACGAACTATCCCGAGTACCTGTACGAAAGCGGCTACGACGTCTGGGTGCTCGACTACCGCGCCAGCCCCGCGCTCGCCTCGGGCTCGACTCAGTTCACGCTCGACGAGATCGCCCGCTACGACTATCCCGCCACGGTCGAGAAGGTGCGTGCCGAGACGGGCGCCGACGACGTGCAGATCATGGCGCACTGCGTGGGATCGCTGACGATGCTGATGTCGCTGAGTCTCGGTCTGCCGCACGTGCGGTCGGCGGTGGCGTCGCAGCTGACGCTGCACCCTCGTGCGGGCGCACTGAACGAGCTGCGAGCCGGGGTGTACGCGGCGAACGTGATGGATGCGCTCGGAATCGACACCCTCACCACCGAGATCGACGACGACGCCTCCTGGTGGGAACGCCTCTACGACAAGGCTCTGGCGATCTATCCGTCAGGCGACGAACCGTGCGATCGCCCGTTCTGTCGACGGGTGATGTTCATGTACGGCGAGGTGTACGACCATGACCGGCTCAACGAGGCGACGCACGACCACATCGAAGAGGCGTTCGGCGTGGCGAACATCACGACACTCACCCAGATCACCCGCATCCTGCGCGAGGACCACGCCGTATCGGCCGACGGCGAGCACTCCTACGTGGCGGACGCCTCAAGAATGACGACCCCGATCGCCTTCATCCACGGGGAGCACAACCGGCTCTTCCTGCCTGAGGGCAGTCGGCTCACGTACGAGTGGCTGCGCGAGAGCAGCGACCCGGCGCTGTACACGCGCCACGTCATCCCCGACTACTCGCACATGGACTGCTTCATCGGCAAGGACGCCGCGCGCGATGTGTACCCGCTGGTGACAGCACAACTCGACAAGCACAACTGACCCTGGGAGAACCGATGAGCGGCGATGCGACCACCCCGCGCCCCGAACTGGAGGAGCTGTTCGCCTACCCGCTGTTCTCGGCGCTGACCGAGCGTCGCACCCGACGGATCCCGCGAGGGTTCTCGGTCGACGCGGGTCCGTTGGGCCACACGAGCTCCAACGACCCCGCTCCGCTGTCGAAGCTCGAGGAGGCGATACTGGTGACCACCATCGCCGGGATCACGGGTGCGACGACGCACGACGGCCCGCTGACCAAGCCGGACGGTGGCAGTGAATTGGGCACACCCTTCCTCAACATCCTCGCGCGCACGGCGAGCAGCGCCGACAACGCGCAGGCGACGTACTTCTTCATGATCAACGACGACGGGATCTTCCTGGTGCGCCACCCCACCGGAGCGCGTGCCCTCGAGATGGCATCGGATCTGCCGCCGAAGTGGTCGGACTGGTCCGACGCCGACTGGCTCGGGGCCGCCGACGAGTTCCTGGTGCAGGTCTCGGACAAGCGCATGGATTTCCCTCGGGAGTGGCCGTACTACCTGGGGTGGAATGCGCAGGCCTCGAACGCGCCCGGGACGACCCTGTTCTTCCCCGTGGTCGACTGCACGTGGCAGTACATCAACGCGCTGTTGATCCTCGCGTGCGAGCCCGACGGCAAACGCCCGATCTTCGTGGACGACTGGCGGTCCTTCCACCCCGCGTCGCCGTTCGAATGGCTCGCGAAGATCGCGGGCGGCCTCGGATTCTCGGACAAGGTCCCCTATCAGCCGATCGGCGGACTGAAGTGGGTGCGCAACGGCTTCGTGAGCACCGAGAGCAGTGTTCCGCTCGGCTTCGGCGGCGCGTTGCGCACCGACTACGAGGCGTTCTTCTACTTCCAGAACCTCATGCTCGTCGGACAGGCGATGGGGCTCGGCGGATGGATCCACGGTGCCGTGTTCCCGCCCTACATCTGGCAGCAGGCTCCCGAGAAGGGCCGGCACGGCCTCGGCTTCCGACTCGAAGAGCCCAAGAAGCACCGCGCCTGGCCACCTGTGCCGGCCTCGCAGGCGAACCCGGTCGGCATCGACGGCATCCTCGAGAGCCTCACGCCGCCCTACGTCTCGTCGATGGACGAGGCGGTCGATCGCGTGGTCGAGGCCAAGTACTCGGCCACCGGATCGGGGTACGGCAACGAGGGGATCTTCGCGCGTTCGTACAAGGACCCCGCCGACGCCAAGGCCTACGTCGACGCGGGAACCCGATTCGGCCCCAGGCAGATCGAGTACGTCAAAGAGACGTGCAACTACATCTGGGACACCTACGGACGATTCCCCGCCCACGTCGACGCGTTCTACACCCCTGGCATGTGGTTGCAGTTCTCGCACCTCGAGCTCGAGTACTACGAGCGCTTCTTCGACGGTTCGCAGTACACGCGCCAGTCGAGCCACGACGCGCTGTGGCATCCGTGAGGCCCTCCGGCCGCGCTCAGAGGTGGTCGGCGAAGAACGCGATCACGTCGTCGACGTGCGTGTCGATGTAGGAGTAGCCGCTGTACCGCTCTGTCGACGGGTAGGCGACCACGCCCAGCGATCTCGGCGTCGCGCGCGACATCCGCTCCACATCTGCCATCGTCCCCCACTGGTCGCCGGTGCCCTGCACGTACTGCACCACGGTGTCGCCGAGGCTCGCGGCCGGAACGGCGGGATCGTGCGCGTAGGGCAGCGGTGCGCGCAGGGCCCAGTAGACGACCGTGAGCCCTCGAGACAGGAGTGTGCCCAAGCGGCCGAACGCGTCTCGCGCCATGTTGTCGGCGAACACCCCGACCGTCGTCGGCTGGATCGCCAGCAGCGCGCGGATCGGCTGCGCGTCGGGCGTGCCGTAGAGGATCGTGCTGCCGCCGGCGGACAGTCCGATCGCCCCGATGCGGGCCGGGTCGACCTCGGGGCGCGACCGCAGGTGACCGATCGCTCCTGCGTAGTCGCGCGACTCCCACACCCCATACGTCAGCGGCAGCCGTCGGGCGCTCGTGCCGTGGTTCGCGAGGTCGAAGAGCATGACGTGGAAGCCCGCGTCGTGGAGGGCCCTGCTGCACGCCAGCGTGTCGACGTCGCCGTCGGCCCAGGGCACGTTGCCCACGGCGTTTCCGGTGCGGTTCCACGGCCATCCGTGCACCCACAGCACCGTCGGGCCGGGCTCGGTCCCCGCCGGGACGAACCAGCCGCGCAGCGTGACACCGTCGGTGGCAGGGAAGACCACGTCCTCGTACTCGAGGCCGACGTCGGCGGGCGTCCGGGTGATCGGCTGTCGGACTCCCGCGACCATCACGCGGGCGAAGGCGAGCGGATCGGGCATGGTCTCCCCTTTCGGGTCAGCGGTTCAGAGGTTCTCGAGGAAGAACGAGACGACGTCGTCGACCCGTTCGCTGACGTACTGATAGCCCTCGTAGCGCCCGGTCGACGGGTACTCCACCACCCCGAGGGAGTGCGGCGTGACCGACGAGAACTCCTTGACGATCTCCATCCCGCCCCAGCGATCACCCGTGCCCTGCACGTACTGCACCACGGTGTGGCCGAGGTGGGCGGCCGGCACCGCCGGGTCGTGGCGGCTCGGCAACGGGGCCCCGAGCATCGCGTAGAGCAGGTCCATGCTCCGGGCTTCGGCGGGTCCGACCGGGCCGAGGACCTCGCGCGAGAAGTGGCGGTTGAAGACGGCGAGCCGCGTCGGCTGCACGGCGAGGAAGGCCTTCACCGGTGGGGCGTCGGGAATCGCGTACATGACGGTGTTGGCTCCCGCTGAGGTCCCGAGCGCGCCGATGCGCTCGACGTCGACGTCGACGCGGCTGCGCAGGTAGCGTACGGCGCCGATGACGTCCCGGGCTTCCCACGGGCCGAACGTGAGCGGAGGTCTCCGGCCGCTCTCACCGTGGTTGGCCAGATCGAACAGCAGCACGTGACAGCCGGCGTCGTGCAGCGCGCGCGTCGCCGGGAGGAAGTCGACGGATGCGTCGGGGAAGGGCACCCTGCCGGCGGTGTTGCCGAGGCGGTTCCAGAGCCAGCCGTGCACGAAGACGACGGCCGGCGCGACGCGGTCGCAGGCGGGAACGAACCACCCCCGCAGTTCGACCCCGTCGGTCGACGCGAACGCGACGTCTTCGAAGTCGAGATCGGCCTCGGCGGGCGTCCGCGTCAACGGCTGCCGATCCCCGACGATCATCAGGGCCGTGAGATGGCGCAGCCTGGTCAGACCGCGCTCCTGAAGGATCGTCATGTCGCGCCGCCGGTCGGTGCGGGCGCGTGCTCACGGAACGCCACGCTCAGGCCGCTCGCGGGCAGCGGGAACAGTTCGTTCGTCAGCGAGAGATCCTGCGCGGGGATGCTCCACTCCAGACGCCGCAACAGCAACACGAGGTACTGTGCGACCGCCACCGTGACGATGTTCTCGCCGGGGCAGCGATGGTGAGTCGCCTGCCCGTCACCGTGCGGCACGTAGCTGCCGGGGGCGAGCGCGGCTTCGCGCGAGGCCTCGAACCGATCCGGGTCGAACGTGTCGGGGTCGGCGAAGACGTCGGGGTTGCGCATGGTGACGTGGATGCCGCCGGCCGCGGCCCAGCCCGCCGGGATCCGGTAGCCGCCGACCTCGATCTCCTCCTTCACGCGGCCGAAGAACGTCGCCGAGTTCATGGCGAAGTATCGTCGCAGCTCCTTCGAGATGCTCTCGAGGTAGGGCATCCGCTCGACCTGATCCATCGTCACATCGCCGTCGGGCGCGACGGCGAGCACCTCGGCGCGGGCGCGCTCCCGGATCTCGGGGTGTTGTCCGAGGATCATGGTCACGAGTGTGAGCGGCACGAAGTAGCCGCCCTGGCTCGCGAAGATGAGGTGACGGAGGTCGCCGCTCAGCGTCTCCACGGGAATGCCGGCCTCGCGAGCGGCGAGGACCATCCGCGACGTCACGTCGTCGTACTCCCCCGGGGCGTCGACGTGGCGCGCGATCGCGTCTTCGACGATCCGTTCGAGGCGGTTGCGCCCGTTCTGCGCTCTGCCGTACGCGGTCCACGGCAGCGGAACCGGCAGTGCCATGAAGGCGCCCCGCACGGCGGCGGCCGCGTCGTTGATCTCGTGGGCCGCCTCCTCCGAGCGGTCACCGGTGTAGAGCTCGCCGGTCAGCCGCGCCGAGAACAGCTGCAGGTCGGGCAGGATGGCGCGCGGTTGTTCTGCGGCTGCCCACGCGTCGACCATGCTCTGGATGAGCTGCTGCATCCGAGGCATGTACGCCTCGATCGCCGAGCGGTAGCCGATGCCACGCAGCATGAGCGTCTTGCGGGTGCGGTGTTCGACGCCGTCGATCAGGGCGAGTGAATTGCGGAACATCGCCTCGGCCGTGATCGGATCGGCGTCGCCCCGCTCGATGCGTGGATCCGTCGCGAAGCGGTGGAACGCTTCGTGGCCGGAGAAGACCACGAAGTCGTTGCCGAACAGCCGCGTCTTGAAGATCGGTCCGTACTTCGCGACCCGATCGGTGTAGAAGCCGTGATTGCTCTTGACGATCGCGAGGGTCTCGCCGAGCCAGGGCAGGCCGAACCGCCCGGGCGGAAGGGGAAGCGGTGTCATCGTCGGCTCCCCTTCTTGCGCGAGAAGACGCGCGGGATCCAGCCCAGCCATCGCGAGGAACGGAAGACCCAATTGATCATGTTCTGGTTCCACTCGTGGAGCCAGTACTCCTGGATCCTGAGGTCGTCATCGAGGATGAACAGACCGATCGCGCGACCGTGGAGCACCCTCAACGGTGTCGTGATGTCGTAGCGGATCACGACGGAGGTGTAGACGTCGCCGGTGGTGATGTCGAGCACCTCGCCCTCGAACGTGCCTTGCTGCACGAATTCGGTGAGACGCCGGTACAGCTCGACGATCTCGTCTGTGGTGGTGTAGTCGCCGGACATGTGATTCTGTCCGGGATAGTGGATCACCGCGTCGGGGGCCAGCAGTGATCGGAAGGTCGCCATGTCGCCCGACATCAGCACGTCCCAGTACTTCCGGATCACGGCGGTGCGCGCGGCCCGTGACTCCTCCGTGTGCTGCGTCATCGCCGCTCCCGAGGTGCGCCGGTCACGCCGTCGCGGATGCAGCGGCGGAGGACAGGGATCGTGAGGCCGACGACCGCCACGGGGCGAAGGCGTTGTCGACACCCTCGAGGCTCGTGGCGAGGCCCGGGTAGTGGCGGATGAGTATCGAGCGCATGTCGTTGTCGGCGATCCAGTCCATGCCGGTCTTCGTGTAGTACTCCTCGGTGTAGCAGTCGGTGATGAACCGATCGCTCTTCAGCCGTCGGCTGGCCATCAGGATGAAGACGCGGAACGCCGTGTCGCTGAAGCCGAACCCGGGCGGCGGCGTCTCGGCGTGCATGCCGATCTGCAGGTCGACATGCTCGATGTCGTCGCCGTACATCTCGCGGAGCTCCTGCGCCCACGTCGGGTTGTCGGTGAGTTCCTCGAAGGTCTCGGCGGGCTTCAGGTGCAGCAGCCGGCGGAACTGGTTGTACCGCGGCACCCCGCGTTCGCGGTCGCGCAGGATGTCGACCGCGCCGAGGTCGAGCCGGGTGCCGTCGGGCAGCGTGAGGTCCTGCATCCATCGAGGGAAGTTGTGCAGCTGGACCGCACCCGGATGCTGGCGTCCGAACGAGTACCAGAGGTCCTCCGCCTTGACATCGCCGGTGAACACGCGCTGGGCGTTCAGCAGGATGATCTCCTCGAAGTCCATCGTGTCCAGCAGTGCGTCATCCTCGAGCGAGCGGACCTCGAGCGCATCGGGCAGCAGCGGATGCAGACGGTAGACCGCGGCGAACTCCTCCGTGAGCTGATAGGGAGCACCGTGGTGGTCGTGGGTCGAGCCGGGGATGCCGCTGATCACCTCGCTCTTGCTGATGCGGCCGAACAAGCGGTGCAGCTTCTCCTCGGCCAGCCCCCACCAGTTCGCGCGCATGGCGACTTTGAGAACGGGGTGCGCGATGATCGCCGGGGTCCACTCGACCGTGTGGATCTTGGCGATGAGCGCCGAGTTGATCAGCTGAGCGGTGCCGAACAGCTCGTCCTCGGTCATCTCCGGATGGTCGCGGACGAGCGCGTCGCAGATCGCGTTGTGCTCGAGGGTGAACAGCGTGTGGAGCAGACCCAGGCCGACCCACCAGTTCTCGCTGAAGCCGGTCAGCGAGACGCCCGTGTCGGGGTCGAGCGGCAGGTAGCCGTCCTTCAGGACGAGCTTGCCGTCGACATGGCTGCGCACCTCGTCTCGGCGTTGCGCCGAACTGCCGTAGATCGCCGACGCATCCCACCAATGAGACTGCGAGTTGATGTAGGTCGGCGGAAGCTCGGCGTCGGCGTCCGTACGGGTGTGGTCGGCGAGGGTGTGCTGCACGCGCATCGGCTTCTCGAACCACTCGTCGTCGTCGGCGAGCGCGATGTCGAAATGGCGTCCGGCGTCGCGGCCGTGCGCGAACCAGTCGTGCGTCTGGAACTGGATCCACGCGGCCGCGAGCAGGTTGAGACTGGTCGCGGGGGTGAACTGGTCACGGCGCATGAGCGTGCGGCTGATCTCGCGCGGACTCGGTGTGAGCAGCGCCTCTCCCTCGGCCGGCCATGCCTCGGAGAGGGGCACGTTGCGGGCGAACCGCGAGCCGGCCCGTCCCATGTCGGGGTCGCTCAGGTCGTTGTACGAGCCGTCCGCCGTGCGGAACCGTCGCTCGTGGTACGGGCACGTGTCGAGGGTCACGCCCGGCGTCCGCGCAGGCTCGTCCGGAGTGCGGGTGTCGGTGAGGTTCTCCTCGCGCAGCTGATCGCGCAGCGCGATCAGATTGAACAGACCGAACAGGAACGGCAGTCGGTACCACGGCCGTGTCCGGTTGATGCGGGCGTACAGACGATGGAACACCGTGTTCTCCTCACAGCCGACGCGGGATCGCCCCGAGAGCGGGCCAGTGGAACTGCCCGCATACTAGCGGCGCTGGCGGTCGTCGGCCATCATGTCGAGTCGTCTTCGCCGTGCCCTGATACACCCGCCCGACGGTGTGCGGTCGACGCGGTCCATTGCGGCACGCCGCGCAGGCTCACTACCGTGTGACCAACGCAGGCGGGCGCGACCGGCACCGCTCGGGGTATCAGACCGGCGTCGCGGCGCTCGTCGAATGCGAGGAACGGCATCACCGCACCCTGGGGAAGGACCGCCGATGGCCAACGCAGCACTTGAGCATGTCGAGGCGATCGTCGTCGGGTCCGGCTTCGGGGCCGCGACCGCCGCCTACCGCCTCGCTGAGGCGGGCCGGTCGGTCGTGGTGCTCGAGCGCGGCCGTGCGTATCCTCCCGGCAGCTTCGCGCGCAACCCGTACGAGATGAGCCGTGCGTTCTGGGAGCCCGAGGACGAGCTGTTCGGCCTGTTCGACATCCGGTCGTTCCGCAAGCTGGAGGCCATCGTGTCGTCGGGACTCGGCGGTGGCTCGCTCATCTACGCCAACGTGCTGCTGCGCAAGGACGAACGCTGGTTCGTGCACGATTCGCCGTTGCCCGGCGGCGGCTACGAGAACTGGCCCATCGGCCGCGCCGACCTCGACCGGCACTACGACGAGGTCGAGGCGATGCTCACGCCCGCGCCGAATCCGTACGACGACCTGCCCAAGTCGAAGGCGCTGCGTGACGCGGCGACGACCCTCGGACTCGAGCCGTTCAGCCCGCCCCTCGCGGTGTCGTTCGCGACACGTCCGGGCGGTGAGCCGGTGCAGAAGCAGATCATCGAGCCGCCGTCGTACGGAAACATCCACGGTGTGCCCCGACTGACGTGCCGGCTGTGCGGAGAGTGCGACATCGGATGCAACGAAGGGTCGAAGAACACGCTCGACCACACCTATATCTCGGCGGCCGCCCACCACGGCGCCGACATCCGCACCCTCGCCGACGTGTACGGGATCACGCCGCTCGCCGGCGGCGGGTACGAGGTGCGCTACCGCCAGTACGGCGAGGAGCCGGACGAGACCGGCATACGCCCGCGCACCGAGGTGCGCATGACGTGCGACGAGCTCTTCCTCGGCGCCGGAACGTTCGGCACCTCGGCGCTGCTGTTGCGCAACCGCATCGGGCTGCCGGGGCTGGGGCGAGCCCTCGGCACCCGGTTCAGCGGCAACGGCGACCTGCTCACCTTCTGCCTCGATGCCAAGTCCACCACCGACGAGGGCGCGACTCGCCTCATCGACCCCGCGTACGGGCCCGTGATCACCACCGCGATCCGCCAGCCCGACGGATTGGACCAGGAAGGCGCCGGCCGCGGGTTCTACGTGCAGGAGGCCGGGTTCCCCGAGTTCGCGAACTGGTTGATCGAGACGGCGCAGATCACCGCATCCGTTCGTCGCGCCGCCGGCGTCGTACGCCAGTTCGTCGCGTACCGGATGCGTGACAAGAACGAATCGAACATCTCGGCCGAGGTGGCGGGGCTGGTGGGGCAGGGGCGATTGACCTCGAGCTCGCTGCCCCTCCTCGGAATGGGACGCGATACCCCGGACGGTCGCATCATCCTCACCGACGGCCAGCTCGACGTGCAGTGGACCACGGCGACCAGTGCCGCGTACTTCGAGTCGATGCGCACGACGATGCGCGACATCTCCGAAGCGCTGGGCGGCCGGTTCCGTGACAACCCGCTGTGGTGGACCAAGCGGGTGGTGACCGTGCATCCGCTCGGCGGCGTGCCGATGGGTCGACACATCCACGAGGGTGTCGTCGACAGCTGGAACGAGGCCTTCGGCGCGCCCGGTCTGTACGTCGTCGACGGCGCGGCCGTGCCGGGACCGGTCGGACCGAATCCGTCGCTCACGATCGCGGCGATGTCGAATCGGGCCGTCGAGCACGCCCTCGAAAAGCCCCGGCCACGCAAACGCTCTGCGAAGGCCCGCGCCGCCGACGTCGCCGCCATCTCGCCCGACGTCGTCGATCCCGTACCCGGGCGCAGCATGGAGTTCACCGAGCAGATGAAGGGGTTCTTCGCGTTCGACGAGGAGGATCCGCACCGCGGGTGGCGGCTCGGGCGACAGATCACGCAGCGGTTCATGTTCCAGCTGACGGTGACCGCGCCCGACGTCGAGCGGTTCGTCGCGGGCGACGACCACACCGCGACCGCGACGGGGTTCGTCGACTGCGATGTGCTGGGCGGTGAGCTCCCGGTCCAGCGCGGCTGGGCGAATCTCTTCGTCGAGACCGGTATCGACGGCACCCTCGAGATGCGCTACCGGCTGTGGTTCAGCGACCTGTCGGGCACCCCGTTGACGATGTACGGCTTCAAGACCGTGCGCGACGACCCGGGACTCGACATCTGGCGCGACACGTCGACGCTGTACATCACGCTGCTCAAGGGCCACATCCCGCCCGGCGACCGTGGGGCTCAGGAAGGTGAGGTGGAGGTGCTCGGTGCCGGCATCCTGCGGATCCTGCCGCGGGACTTCGCGCGGCAGATGACGACCTTCCGCGGATCGGGCACGGGGCCGCTCGCTTCGATCGCGCGATTCGGCAGGTTCTTCATGAAGTCCGTCGCAGACACCTACCTGCCGGCGGCGAAGCCGCCTCCTCCGCCCGCTGAGCCCTCGCCGTCGACCTCGATCGAACCCGGCAAGGCGGTGCGGTGATGGTGACGACCCGCACCGCGCATCGGGACGAGCCGCACTTCCTGTTCGCCGACGACGGGGTTCCCCTCACACTCGTCCGTGTGCGCGGGGGCGCGGCGTCTCACAAAGGACCGGTGCTGCTCGTCCACGGTCTGGCCAACCGCTCCGAATCGTTCCGTCCGCCTGTCAGCCGTTCGATCGTCGACGTGCTCATCGACGACGGGTGGGACGTCTGGATGCTCAACTGGCGCGGCTCGATCGACCTCGATCCACTCCCGTGGACGCTCGACGACGTGGCGGTCAACGATCATCCGGCGGCGGTGCGCTACATCACCGAGGTGACGGGGTCCGAGACCGTGAAGGTCGTCGCACACTGCGTGGGGGCGATGACGATGAGCATGTCGGTCGTCGGCGGTCTTCTGCCGGAGGTCGATGTGCTCATCGCGAACGGGGTGTCGCTGCATCCGGTGCTTCCGCGCGGCGGGCGGGTCAAGCTCCACACCATCCGCGCACTCATGCAGCACCGCCAGCCGTTCGTCGACGTCGCGTGGGGAGACGGCCCCGAACACGGCGTAGCGCGGCTGACGCGGACGAGCGTGCGGATGTGGCACATCGAGTGCCGCAATCCGGCCTGCAACATGGCGAGCTTCGCCCTGGGTTCGGGGCACCCGGCGCTCTTCCGGCACGAGAACCTGGACGACGCGACCCATGACTGGCTCGGTGGCGAGTTCGGCAAGGTGCCGATGAGCTTCTACACGCAGATGGCGGCGTCCGACCGACGCAAGGAGGTCGTGGCCCTTCCCGGTCAGGGCCGGGAGGGCTTCGCGCCGCGCTGGGCCGGCGCGGCGCCGCGCTCCGATACCCGCTTCGCCCTGCTGACGGGGCGGCACAACCGTGCGTTCCTGCCCGAGAGCCAGCGCGCGACGTTCGCGTTCCTCGAACGTCACCAACCCGGCCGCCACAGCCTGCGGGTACTCCCCCGCTATGGGCACAGCGACGTGTTCTTCGGATCGAGAGCCCACAACGAGGTCTTCCCGCTGATCGTCGCCGAGCTGAACCGCTGACACGTCTTCGCCGTGAGAAGAGAAAACCCCCGGCGGACCGAGGGTTTCAGGTGGTGCGCGATACTGGGATCGAACCAGTGACCTCTTCCGTGTCAGGGAAGCGCGCTACCGCTGCGCCAATCGCGCCCGAAGGGGCTGTTCTGTTGTCAGGAGTGGAGGTGGCGACGGGATTCGAACCCGTGTAAACGGCTTTGCAGGCCGGTGCCTAGCCGCTCGGCCACGCCACCGCGTGTGGTTCGACCCACGTGTCGTGATCGCCCCGAAAGGCGATCCCCGCACTCGAGCGGATGACGAGACTCGAACTCGCGACCCTCACCTTGGCAAGGTGATGCGCTACCAACTGCGCTACATCCGCGTGCTCCGGATCTCTCCGGCGCCTCACTGACTTTAGCCGACTACGCGCCGTTCACCAAACCAGATCGCATCGCGCGTGTCGCTGCTTCTCGGGTTCGTGGCCGCGCCGCGGATCGGGTAGGATCGTGACTCGGTCCCGACGGGGCCATGGGCGATTGGCGCAGTTGGTAGCGCGCTTCCTTCACACGGAAGAGGTCATCAGTTCGAGTCTGGTATCGCCCACCGTGATCCTCCGATGAGTCACTCGCCGACGTCCCATCCGTAGCGCTGCTGCAGTGCATGCGCGACGCGCACGAAGCGATCGAGATCCAGAGCGGATGCCTCGCGGCGCATACCCTCCTCGTGGACGCTGTACAGCTGCTCGATGTCGACCCACGACGGGCGTCCCTTCGAATCCCACGGTCCCGAGCCGATCGGAAGGAAGTCGCGGTCTCCGTCGTGCGCCTTGCTGGTGAGGCGGACGGCATAGACGCGCTGCCGGTCCTGTCTGCCGATGACCAGGACGGGACGATCCTTGCCCCGCCCGTCGTTCTCGACATAGGGCACCCACGTCCACACCACCTCGCCCGCGTCGGGCGAGCCGTCCGCGTCGGGTGCGTAGGTGATGCGCAGCCGTGCCGGAGGGTCGAGTCGCACGGTCGCGGTCGCGCCGGCGCGTCCGTCCGCACCGTCGCTCCGCGTGCGGGTCTGAGAGCGGCGTGCGGGCCGCAGAAGGCTCTTCAGGGTGCCGAGGATGCCACGGGATGCCACACGCCCCACCCTACGGGGCCACACGCCGAGGGGCGCCGCGGCCGTAGCCGCGACGCCCCTCGATGTGATGATGCAGGTCAGGCCTGCTCGGTGAGGTAGTAGCCCTCTTCGCCGTGCACGACGGTGTCGACGCCGGCGAGCTCGTCCTCGTTCTTGATGCGGAAGCCGATCGTCTTCTCGATCGCGAAGCCGATGATCCATGCGACGACGAAGGAGTAGATCAGCACGCCGACCGCGGCGACGACCTGGACGATCAGCTGCTCGGCGCCACCGCCGAGGAACAGACCGGTCTCGGTGGCGAAGAAGCCGAGGTAGATCGTACCGATGAGGCCGCCCACCAGGTGGATGCCGACGACGTCGAGCGAGTCGTCGTAGCCGAGCTTCCACTTCAGCTCGATGGCCAGGGCGCACACGGCACCGGTGACGACACCGAGCAGCAGGGCCCAGCCGGGGGTCAGGTTGGCGCACGCCGGGGTGATGGCGACCAGACCGGCGACGGCGCCCGAGGCGGCGCCGACCGAAGTGGCCTTGCCGTCCTTGAGCTTCTCGACGACCAGCCAGCCGAGGATCGCGGCGGCGGTCGCGCCGAGCGTGTTGATCACGATGAGGCCGACGACCGAGTCCTCGGTGCCCAGCGCGCCCAGACCCTCGGCGCCGCCGTTGAAGCCGAACCAGCCGAACCACAGGAGCGAGGCGCCCAGCAGCGTCAGCGGCACGTTGTGGGGCTTCTGGATGCCCTTCTGGAAGCCGATGCGCTTGCCGAGCACGAGCGCCAGCGCGAGGGCAGCGGCACCCGCGTTGATGTGCACGGCGGTACCGCCGGCGTAGTCGATGACCTCGGTGGAGAACCCGAGCGACGTGCCGAGGTTCATGATCCAGCCACCGCCCCAGACCCAGGCGGCCACAGGGAAGTAGACGACCGTCGCCCAGATACCGGCGAAGATCAGCCACGAGCCGAACTTCGCGCGGTCGGCGATCGCGCCCGAGATCAGCGCGACGGTGATGATCGCGAACGTCGCACCGAACAGCGCGCCCACGAGGTCATCGCTGCCGAGGCTGCCGAGACCGAGGTCCGAGAACGGGTTGCCCGAGAACGCCCAGGGGCTCTCCTCGGGGACCGCGCTCATGTTGAAGCCGTAGATGATCCACAGCACGCTGATCAGACCCATCGCGCCGAAGCTCATCATCATCATGCTGACGACGCTCTTCGCCTTGACGAGGCCTCCGTAGAAGAAGGCGACGCCCGGAGTCATCAGGAGCACCAGTGCTGATGCGGTGATCAGCCAGGCAAGATTTCCGCTGTCCATGAGATTTCCTCATCCATGTGTCGTGTTACTCGAGGTGCCGAAGCCGCCGCTGAGTCGGGTCGCGGCTGTCCGGGCAGGTGCCAGTCTCCCGAGAGCGGGTTTCGAGCGGCGTGCGCGTCGTGTTTCGCGTTCGTTACGAGGTCGACGCTCAGGTAAACATCAGGTTTCGGATCGGCGGGAAGCTCCCCCGCATCCGCCGGCGCGACTGGTGGGCGAGATCAGGCGAGAGTAGAGGCGACCAGTCGTGAGATCGCGCGAAGGTACTTCTTGCGGTACCCACCGGTCAGCATCTCCTCCGAGAAGACGCGATCCAATGTGGTTCCGGTGGCGCGGATCGGCAGCTGCGCGTCGTACACGCGGTCGATGAACGCGACGAAGCGCAGCGCAGCCGATTGGTCGGCGAGTGTCGCGACGTCGCGCAGTCCGACGAGCTCGAGCCCGTCGATGAGGCGGATGTAGCGGGACGGGTGCACACGCGCCAGGTGCGCGACGAGGGCGTCGAAGCCGTCATCGGATGCGAGACCGTGCGCGGCGGCATCCGCCACCGCCGCCTCGTATGCGGGCACCTGCAGCGCGATGGCGTGACCGTCGACGTCGCGGTGCCGATAGTCGGTGCCGTCGATGCGGACCGTCTGGAAGCTCGACGCCATCGCATGGATCTCACGCAGGAAGTCCTGCGCGGCGAATCGTCCCTCGCCCAGGGCGTTGGGCGGCGTGTTCGACGTCGCGGCGAGGCGGGTGCCGGATGCCACGAGCTCGCCCAGCAGCCGCGTCATCACCATGGTGTCGCCCGGGTCGTCGAGCTCGAACTCGTCGATGCAGAGCAGATCCGCGCCGCGGAAGAGTTCGACGGTGTTCTTGTATCCGAGGGCTCCGACGAGGGCCGTGTACTCGATGAACGAGCCGAAGTACTTGCGGCGAGCCGGCATCGCGTGGTGCACGGCGGCGAGCAGATGTGTCTTGCCGACCCCGAACCCGCCGTCGAGGTAGACGCCGGGACGCATCGGCGGGGACTTCTTGGCTCGGCGGAACAGACCCGCGCTCTTGGGCGCCGATCCCCCGCCCGCGAAGGCCATCAGCAGGTCCTTGGCCTCCTGCTGCGAGGGATAGGCGGGGTCGGCGCGGTACGAGTCGAACGTGGCGGCGGAGAACTGAGGCGGCGGCACGAGCGCGGCGACCATCTCGGCCCCCGAGATCTCGGGAGACAGGTCGGTGAGGTGGACGATGCCCGTCCGCGTGCCGGTGGTGCCCATGCCAGTCCTGTATCGCCTTCTTACGGGGAGGGTGCCGCTGATGCTCCGGAGAATCTAGGCTCGGTACGGCGGTGTCCACCCTACGCCGTCAGCCCCGCCGCCTGATCCGAGGAGCCCCCCGTTGCCCGTCGAGACCGACACGACGTCCCAGAAGTTCGCCGAGTACGCACACCCGGAGCGGCTCGTCACCGCGGACTGGCTGCAGGAGCGGCTCGGCACTCCGGGCCTGGTGGTCGTCGAGTCCGACGAGGATGTGCTGCTGTACGAGACCGGACACATTCCCGGCGCGGTGAAGGTCGACTGGCACACCGAGCTCAACGATCCTGTGGTGCGCGACTACGTCGACGGCGAGGGCTTCGCCGATCTGATGAGCCGCAAGGGCATCGCGCGCGACGACACCGTCGTCATCTACGGCGACAAGAACAACTGGTGGGCCGCCTACGCGCTGTGGGTGTTCTCGCTGTTCGGTCACGAGGACGTCCGGCTGCTCGATCGAGGGCGCGACGGCTGGATCGCCGATGGCCGCCCGATCACCACGGATGCCTCGACCCCTGCGGCGACGCGGTACCCGGTGGTCGAGCGTGACGATTCGGTGCTGCGCGCCTACAAGGACGACGTGCTCGCCCACCTCGGGCACCCGCTCATCGACGTGCGCTCCCCCGAGGAGTACGACGGCTCGCGCACGTCGGCACCCGCGTACCCCGAGGAGGGGGCGCTGCGCGCCGGCCACATCCCCACCGCGCGCAGCGTTCCGTGGGCCCGGGCGGTCGCCGAGGACGGGGGCTTCAAGACGCGGGCGGACCTCGACGCGGTGTATCGCGCGGAAGCCGGCCTGACCGAGGGTGAGCCCGTGATCGCCTATTGCCGCATCGGCGAGCGGTCGAGCCACACGTGGTTCGTGCTGCACCACCTGCTCGGCTTCGACGACGTGCGCAACTACGACGGCTCGTGGACGGAATGGGGCAGCGCGGTACGCGTGCCCATCGTGACCGGCGCCGAGCCGGGTGAACCACCGGCCGGCCGCTGAGGGGGCCGCGTGGGACAATATCGGGGATGACCGCTTCCGCCCTCCCCGATGGCCTCGCCGACATCCGCGACGAATTCCTCGAACTCGACGAGCCTGAACGACTGCAGCTCCTGCTCGAGTTCTCGCGCGAGCTGCCCGCGCTTCCCGAGCGGCTCGCCGACCATCCCGAGCTGCAGGAACGCGTGCTGGAATGCCAGTCGCCGGTCTGCATCATCCTCGAAGTCGACGACGAGGGCGCGGTCACGATGCATGCGACCGCACCCGCCGAGGCGCCGACGACCCGCGGGTTCGCGAGCATCCTCGCCCAGGGACTCACCGGCCTGACGGTCGACGATGTGCTCGCGGTGCCCGACGACTTCCCGCAGACACTCGGTCTGACCCGCGCCGTTTCGCCGCTGCGGCTGGCGGGGATGAGCGGAATGCTGCGCCGCGCGAAGCGGCAGGTAGCGGCCCGGCGCGCCACCTGACGACGACTCAGGCCTGCGCGGTCTCTCCCTCGCGGCTCAGCCCCTGGCGCTCCAGCCACGAGCGGATGCTCGAGCTCCAGCGCTCCTGGTCGTAGTTCCACAGCTTGGTGTGACGCGCGACCTCGAAGACCTGCATCTCGACGAGGTCGGGACGGGCGACGACGAGGTCGTGCGACGCGTCCGACGGCACGAAGCCGTCATCGTCCGAGTGCAGGATGAGGATCGGATGCCGCAGCTCGGCCGCCCGTGCCACGACGTCGAGCCGATCGAACGGGATCGATGCCCCGGCCCGGGTGACCGGCGCGGCCCAGTCCGACTTGAGTGCCTCGATCGCCAGGCCGGTCACAGGCGACGGCAGATGCATGAGGCGCGCCTGGTACGAGAGGACGAGCCGCCAGTCGATCACCGGGGACTCGAGGATGAGGCCCGCGATGACGCCACGGTGTGCGGAGTTCAGCGACAGCTGCAGCGCGATCGCGCCACCCATCGACCAGCCCATCACGATGACGCGCTTCGCTCCGCGGCGCCGGGCGAAGCCGACGGCGGCGTCGACGTCGCGCCACTCGGTGGCGCCCAGCGTGTAGGTGCCCGCGCGGCTTCGCGGCGCCTCTCCGTCGTTGCGGTATGAGACGAGCAGCGACGTGATTCCGAGCGCGTGGAACACCGGCACAGCCCGCAGGCACTCCGCGCGCGTCGTGCCACGGCCGTGCACCTGTATGACCCACACGTCGCCCTCGCCGGCGGGGAACAGCCACGCCGGGCACGGCCCGACGGCCGAGCCGATGAGTTCGGGCGAGAACGGGAGCTGGAGCTGCTCGGGACGGTCGTAGTACCAGCCGCTGAAGGCCGCATCGGGCGCCAGGCGCGCGGTCGGCCCGATGTGGGTGAGCAGTTTGCGCTTGACGGTCGTCTCGTCCGCGCTCAGCACCGACCCGACCTTGACGTAGGGAGCGGTCCCCTTCGTGAAGAGCCCGTACCGGCCCGGCAGCTGGGTGTCGGGCGTGCGCGAGAGCGTGATGGTCTGGGCGCCGGTGTCGAGTCCCAGGATGCGTGTGTCGGCGACGCGGGCGGCCGGGGTCACCACGCGCCGGGCCATACGGACGCTGATGAACGCGAGCACGGCGGCGACGCCGGCCAGGGCGGTCGAGAGCGTCACGACGGCGGCACGGAGGCCGGCGACGAGGGCGGGGGTGGCGCCGCGGTGCGCGGCGCGCCTGGAGGCGAGCATCGAGGCCTCACTCTAGTCTGTCGGCGTGGCTCAGCATGGTCCCCCCGCGACAGCGCCCTCGTTCGCGGACGACGCGGGCGAGGTGCGGGCGATGCACTTCCGCGACGACTTCACCGTCCGCGAGATCGCCGCACCGTCCGGGCTCGCGCCCGACGCCCTCGCACTGGCGGGTGACGTGCGTCCCGAGGTGGCGGGCGAGGACTCGGCCTATGCGACCGGACGATTGATTCTGCTGCACGACCCGGACGAGCCGTCCGGGTGGAACGGCGCACGCCGGATCGTGTGCTTCGCCCAGGCACCGCTCGAGCCCGACATCGGCGTCGACCCACTTCTGGCCGATGTCGCGTGGGCGTGGCTCGTCGACGCGCTCAACGCCCACGGCGCCACGTTCCACTCCGCATCCGGCACGGCGACGAAGACCCTGTCGAAGGGATTCGGGAGCCTCGCGGTCGAAGGTGAGGGCGCGCAGATCGAGCTGCGCGCCTCGTGGTCGCCCGAGGGACCGCTGTCCGGCCATGTCTCGGCGTGGGCCGAGCTGGTGTGCATGCTCGCCGGACTCCCGCCGGGCTCGGAGGGCATCGCGACACTCGGATCCCACAGGACGACGCGTGACTGACTACACGATCATCGACGACTCCGCCGGGCTCGCCGAGGCGGCGGCACGCCTCGCCGCCGGCACCGGACCCATCGCGGTCGACGTGGAGCGCGCGTCGGGCTTCCGGTACTCGCAGCGGGCCTACCTGGTGCAGGTGTTTCGCCGCGGATCCGGCCTGTTCCTCATCGATCCGCCCCCCATCGACGACTTCGCGCCTGTGCAGCAGGCCGCGTCGGATGCCGAATGGGTGCTTCACGCGGCGAGCCAGGACCTGCCGTCGCTTCGCGAGATCGGCCTCGATCCCCCGTCGATCTTCGACACCGAGTTGGCCGCCCGGCTGCTCGGTCACGAGCGGGTCGGGCTGGGTGCCGTCGTGCAGGACACGCTCGGGATCGCCCTCGCGAAGGCGCACTCGGCGTCGGACTGGTCGGTGCGTCCCCTGCCGCAGGCATGGCTCGAGTACGCGGCCCTCGACGTCGTGCATCTCGTCGACGTGCGCGACGCCCTGGCGGCGGAGCTCACCGAGCAGGGCAAGACCGAGTTCGCCGCACAGGAGTTCGAGGCTGTGCGGACGCGTCCGCCCAAGCCCCCACGCCAGGATCCGTGGCGTCGGCTGAGCGGACTGCACGCGGTCCGCGGGCGGCGGGCTCTCGCCGTCGCCCGGGCACTGTGGACCGCACGCGAGGAGTTCGCCCAGCAGCAGGACGTCTCACCGGGACGCCTCGTGCCCGATCGGGCCCTCGTCGCCGCGGTGCTGGCAGACCCTGCCTCCAAGCAGGAACTCGCCTCGGTGAAGGATTTCACCGGCCGGGCTTCACGCTCACAGCTCGATCGGTGGTGGGCGGCGATCGAGAGAGGACGCGCCGAGAAGGATCTTCCGCTCGAACGGCTGCGCGGAGGCGATTCCCTTCCGCCACCGCGCGCCTGGGCCGATCGCAACCCCGAGGCGGACGCCCGGCTGAAGACGGCTCGCCCCGCGATCGAGGCCCACGCGGCAGCCCTGGGCATGCCCACCGAGAACCTGCTCACTCCCGAACTGCTGCGACGGGTGGCCTGGGCGCCGCCGACGCCGCTGTCGGTCGATGGCGTGGCATCCGCTCTCGCCGAAGCGGGCGCACGGAGTTGGCAGATTGACGAGACTGCACAGTTGATCGTCGATGCCTTTGTCGAATCCGTGCAAGTCGTCGACGCCGCCGACGAAGGCGATTCGTAGGTTTCCGCCACCCCGTTTTCGGGCCCTCGGCACTCTGCCTAGGCTGAGGACATCCCCGAATCTCAGGAGGCAGAGTGGCCGAGCTCTCTGACGTCTTCTTCGTCGATGGAATGCGCACACCCTTCGGGCGCGCCGGCGAGAAGGGCATGTACTGGAACACGCGATCGGACGATCTCGCCGTCAAGGCGACCATCGGCCTGATGGAGCGGAATCCCGCCGTTCCCGCCGATCGCATCGATGACGTCGCGATCGCGGCGACCTCGCAGACGGGCGATCAGGGACTCACCCTCGGACGCTCCGTCGCGATCCTCGCCGGGCTGCCCCAGACGGTCCCCGGATTCGCGATCGACCGGATGTGCGCAGGTGCGATGACGAGCGTCACGACCATGGCGGCATCGATCGGCGTCGGGATGTACGACGTCGCGCTCGCGGGCGGTGTCGAGCACATGGGCCATCACCCGATCGGATCGAACGCCGACCCCAACCCGCGCTTCGTCGCCGAGAAGATGGTCGACCCCGGTGCGCTCAACATGGGTGTGACCGCGGAGCGCATCTTCGACCGCTTCCCGCACCTGACCAAGGAGCGCTCCGACCGGTTCGGAATGCTGAGCCAGCACAAGGCGCAGGCCGCGTACGACGCGGCGAGGATCCAGCCCGATCTCGTCTCCGTCGCGATCAAGGACGCCGACGGGGCCTGGGGGCTCGCGACCGAGGACGAGGGCCGCCGCCCGCAGACCACGATGGACGACCTCGCCGCGCTCAAGACCCCGTTCCGGCCTCACGGTCGCGTGACGGCCGGCACCTCGTCACCCCTCACCGATGGCGCGACGATGTCGCTGCTGGCCGGCGGTGGTGCGGTGAAGGAGCTCGGTCTTGCGCCGAAGATGAAGCTCGTCTCGTTCGCATTCGCCGGCGTCCAGCCCGAGATCATGGGCATCGGTCCGATCCCCTCGACCGAGAAGGCGCTGCAGAAGGCCGGGCTCACGATCGACGACATCGGTCTGTTCGAACTCAACGAAGCCTTCGCCATCCAGGTGATCTCCTTCCTGGACCACTTCGGCATCGCCGACGACGATCCACGGGTGAACCAGTGGGGCGGTGCCATCGCGATCGGCCACCCGCTCGCGGCCTCGGGCGTACGCCTGATGATCCAGCTCGCAGCCCAGTTCGCCGAGCGTCCCGACGTCCGCTACGGCCTCACCGCGATGTGCGTGGGTCTGGGCCAGGGCGGCTCGGTCGTCTGGGAGAACCCGCACTACGACGGAAAGAAAAAGTGAGTCACACGACGATGACCGACTACGCAGCCATCGACTTCTCGGGCATCCGCGACCTCGCCGCCGACGAGGTCGTCACACACTCGCCGGTGCGCGACGTCCGTCTGCCGTCCGGCAAGGTGCTCGCCCTCATCACCCTCGACAACGGACGCGACCACACGCGACCGAACACGCTCGGGCCGAAGACGCTGCTCGAGCTCGGCGAGCGGCTCGACGAGCTGAAGGCACGAGCGGACGCGGGTGAGATCCACGCGGTCGCCGTGACGGGCAAGCAGTACATCCTCGCCGCAGGCGCCGATCTGTCGGACATCACGCTCGTGCGGTCCAAGGACGACGCGCGCAAGATCGCCCAGCTGGGCCATCACGTGCTCGGCCGACTCAGCGAGCTCGGGGTGCCGTCGTTCGCCTTCGTGAACGGACTGGCCCTCGGCGGAGGGCTTGAGATCGCGCTCAACTCCACCTACCGCACGGTCGATGCGTCGGCGGCGGCGATCGCGCTCCCCGAGGTCTTCCTCGGGATCATCCCCGGCTGGGGCGGGGCATACCTGCTGCCCAATCTCATCGGAATCGAGAACGCGCTCGAGGTCGTCATCTCCAACCCGCTCAAGCAGAACCGGATGCTCAAGCCGCAGCAGGCCTTCGATTACGGCATCGTCGACGCGATCTTCCCCGCCGCCAACTACCTCGAGAACTCGCTCGCGTGGGCGGACGGCGTGCTCGGCGGCAGCATCAAGGTCGTCCGCAAGAACGAACCCGGCAAGATGGAGCGCCTCACCAAGTGGCCCATCGCCATCAAGATGGCGCGCGGCATGCTCGAGTCGCGCATCGGAACCGTTCCCCGCTCGCCCTACATGGCGCTCGAGCTGCTCGACAAGGCGAAGAGCGGCACCCGAGCCGAAGGGTTCGCCCGCGAGGACGAAGCCCTGGCCGACCTGGTCGTGGGCGATCAGTTCGCGGCGTCCATGTACGCCTTCGACCTGGTGCAGAAGCGTGCCAAGCGTCCGGTCGGCGCTCCGGACAAAGAGCTCGCGAAGAAGGTCACGAAGGTCGGCATCATCGGGGCCGGCCTCATGGCCAGCCAGTTCGCGCTGCTGTTCGTCCGCAAGATGCAGGTTCCCGTTCTCATCACCGATCTGGATCAGGCCCGCGTCGACAAGGGCGTGGCCTACATCCACGACGAGATCGGCAAGCTCGAGGCGAAGGGCCGACTCGACGGCGACGCCGCGAACAAGCTGCGCGGACTCGTCACCGGCACGACGGACAAGAGCCTCTACGCGGACTGCGACTTCGTCATCGAGGCCGTGTTCGAAGAGGTCGGCGTGAAGCAGCAGGTCTTCGGCGAGATCGAGCAGATCATCGCCGAAGACGCGATCCTGGCGACGAACACCTCGTCGTTGTCGGTCGAGGAGATCGGGGCGAAGCTCGCCCACCCCGAACGCCTGGTGGGCTTTCACTTCTTCAACCCCGTCGCCGTCATGCCGCTGATCGAGATCGTGAAGACGCCGCAGACGGCGGATGCCGCGCTGTCGACGGCGTTCGTGGTGGCCAAGAGCCTGGGCAAGAACGCCGTGCTCACCGCCGACGCGCCCGGATTCGTCGTCAACCGGCTGCTGGCGAAGGTGATGGGCGAGGCGGCGCGGGCCGTGTACGAGGGCACGCCGATCGTCGAGGTCGAGAAGGCGTTCGCCCCGCTCGGACTGCCGATGGGGCCGTTCCAGCTGATCGACCTCGTGGGCTGGAAGGTCGCCGCCCACGTGCAGGACACGATGGTGCGCGCATTCCCGGAGCGCTTCTACGCGAACGAGAACTTCCACGCGCTCGCCGAGCTGCCCGAGGTCGTGGAGAAGGACAAGAGCGGGCGGGTCACGGGCTGGACCAAGCCCGCCGAGAAGCTGCTGCGTCCGGCCGTGGGATCGACGCCGGCCACTGCGGACACGATCCTGCGTCGCGTGCAGGACGGTCTGGCGCAGGAGATCCGGATCATGCTCGATGAGGGAGTGGTCCCCGAGGTCGAGGACATCGACCTGTGTCTCATCCTCGGTGCGGGCTGGCCGTTCATCGACGGCGGCGCGTCTCCCTACCTCGACCGCGAAGGCGCCTCCGAGCGCGTGTTCGACGACACCTTCCACCATCCGGTCATCCGGGGCATCGCCTCGACGTGACCCGCGACCCGGTCGGGGCTCCCCCGGCCGGGTTCGCTCAGTCCTGGCGTGACCAGACGTCGACGGCGCGAAGCTCGGAGTCGGTCTGCCTCGCCACCGGGATCCGGGTGCCGAGCACCTGCGCCACGATGTCCTGCGCGATCTTCGCGGGCACCAGCCCGGCATCCTCGAGGATCTGCTCGCGTGCGGCGTGATCTATGAACTCGTCCGGCACGCCGAGCTCGTCGACCGCCGTGTCGACCCCGGCCTCTCGCAGCACCTGCCGCACCCGGGTTCCGATGCCGCCGACGCGGATGCCGTCCTCGATGGTGATGACCAGGCGGTGGGATGCGGCCAGTGTCACGATCGAGGGCTGCACCGGCACGACCCAGCGCGGGTCGACGACGGTCGCGCCGATCCCCTGGGCGCGCAGACGGTCGGCGACCTCGACGCCGACATGGGCCATCGGGCCGATCCCCACGATGAGCACGTCCTCGGCCCCCGACCTCACCAGGACATCGACGCCGTCGTCGAGGCGTTCGATCGCGGGAAGGTCGGCTCCGACCGATCCCTTGGGGTAGCGCACCACCGTCGGCGCGTCCTCGACGGCGACCGCCTCGCGCAGCTCTTCGCGAAGGGTCGCCTCGTCGCGCGGCACGGCGATGCGGATGTTCGGCACGATCTGGAGGATCGCGAGATCCCAGATTCCGTGGTGGCTCGGTCCGTCGGGCCCGGTCACGCCCGCGCGGTCGAGCACGAACGTCACGCCCGCGCGGTGGAGGGCGACGTCCATCAGAACCTGGTCGAATGCCCGGTTCATGAACGTGGCGTAGATGGCGACGACCGGATGCAGGCCCCCGTACGCGAGGCCTGCCGCGGAAGCGACAGCGTGCTGCTCGGCGATGCCGACGTCGTAGACCCGGTCGGGGAAGCGCTGGGCGAACGGCAGCAGTCCCGTGGGTCGCAGCATCGCTGCCGTCATGGCGATGACGTCGTGGCGCTCGGCGCCGACCTCGACGAGTTCGTCGGCGAAGACGTCCGTCCACGAGGTGCCACCGCCTGCGGCGAGCGACTCGCCGGTGACCGGATCGATCCGTCCCACCGCGTGGAACTGATCGGCTTCATCGGAACGGGCCGGTGCGTAGCCCCTGCCCTTCTCGGTGATCGCGTGCACGATGACCGGCGCACCGTACTCCTTGGCGAGCTCGAGCGTCTCGATGAGCGTGGTGAAGTCGTGGCCGTCGACCGGGCCGAGGTACTTGATGTCGAGATTGGAGTACAGCGCCGCGTTGTTGGTGAAACGGGACAGGAACCCGTGTGTGCCTCCGCGGACACCTCGATAGACCGCGCGCGCCGCCGGGCCCATCCGACGGGCCAGATCTGTCGAGCCACGGTGCAGCGTCCGATACGACTCGGTCGTGCGGACCCGGTTGAGGTAGCGCGCCATGCCGCCGATCGTCGGGGCGTAGGAGCGACCGTTGTCGTTGACGATGATGACGAGGTTGCGATCGTTGTCGTCCGAGATGTTGTTGAGCGCCTCCCACGTCATGCCGCCGGTCAGTGCGCCGTCGCCGACGACGGCCACGACGTGGCGATCGCGACGTCCGGTGCGGCTGAAAGCACGCGAGACGCCGTCCGCCCAGCTCAGCGAACTCGACGCATGCGAGGACTCCACGACGTCGTGCGGACTCTCAGCCCGCTGGGGGTACCCCGCGAGTCCTCCCCGTGAACGCAGCTTCTCGAAGTCCTGGCGACCGGTGAGCAGCTTGTGGACGTACGACTGGTGCCCGGTGTCGAAGATGATCGGGTCGTTCGGCGAGTCGAAGACGCGATGGAGCGCGATCGTGAGCTCGACGACGCCGAGGTTGGGCCCCAGATGGCCGCCCGTTCGCGAGACGTTCTCGACCAGGAACGCGCGGATGTCGCCGGCGAGCTCCCGCAGTTGCGCGGAGGTCAGCGCGTCGAGATCACGAGGCGAGCCGATCGACGAGAGCAGCGACATCGGGCTCACCTCTTCTCCTCGGCCGACGCGGGATGCCGTGGTCCAGTCTATCCGCGGCCCCGGTCGGACATCCCGACTGGCCGCCGCGCGCCTGATCACCTATGATCCCGGCCTCGACCCCACCGGAGGGGCGAGCCCGGGGCGCACTCATCGCCGCCGTGGTCGTGGCGGCGATGAGTGCGCGCGTCGGAATCCGGCCGCGTCAGACGAGCGAGCGCAGCACGTACTGGAGGATCCCGCCATTGCGGTAGTAGTCGGCCTCGCCGGGCGTGTCGATCCGCACGACCGCGTCGAACTCGACGGTCTCCTTGCCCTCCGGCGAGAACTCACTGGGCGCGGCCGTCACGCGAACCGTCTTCGGCGTGACGCCTTCGTTGAGCTGCTCGAGCCCCGTGATCGAGACGACCTCGGTGCCGTCCAGACCCAGGCTCTCCCAGCTCTCCCCCTCGGGGAACTGCAGCGGCACGACGCCCATGCCGATCAGGTTCGAGCGGTGGATGCGCTCGAAGCTCTCGGTGATGACGGCCTTGACGCCGAGAAGGCTCGTGCCCTTCGCCGCCCAGTCGCGCGACGATCCCGAGCCGTACTCCTTGCCGCCGAAGACGACCAGCGGCGTGCCTTGCTGCTGATAGTTCATGCAGGCGTCGTAGATGAACGACTGCGGTCCGCCCGGCTGTGTGAAGTCGCGCGTGTAGCCGCCTTCGACGACGGCACCGTCGTTGACGGCGCTGACGAGCATGTTCTTGAGTCGGATGTTGGCGAAGGTGCCGCGGATCATCACCTCGTGGTTGCCGCGACGCGAACCGAAGGAGTTGAAGTCCTTCTGGCGTACACCGTGCTCTTCGAGGTACTTCGCCGCGGGAGTGCCGATCTTGATGTTGCCCGCGGGGCTGATGTGGTCGGTCGTGACCGAGTCCCCGAGCGTGGCCATCACCCGTGCGCCGTGGATGTCGGCGACCGGGGTGAGCTCCATCGTCATCCCGTCGAAGTACGGCGCCTTGCGCACGTACGTCGAGTTCTCATCCCACTGGAACACCGAGTCGTCCGGCGTCGGCAGGCTCTTCCACCGCTCGTCGCCCTCGAAGACCGTCGCATACTGCTTGATGAACTGCTCGCGCGAGATCGACGAGTCGATCGTCTCCTGCACTTCCTCCGGCGACGGCCAGATGTCTCGCAGGAAGACATCGTTGCCGTCCGCGTCCGTGCCGAGCGGGTCGGTCTCGAAGTCGAAGTGCATCGACCCGGCCAGCGCATAGGCGACCACCAGCGGAGGGGACGCGAGGTAGTTCATCTTCACGTCGGGGCTGATGCGGCCCTCGAAGTTGCGGTTGCCCGACAGAACCGCGGTCACCGCGAGGTCGTGCTCGTTGACGGCCGCGGAGACCTCCTCGATGAGGGGGCCGGAGTTTCCGATGCAGATCGTGCACCCGTAACCGACCGTGTAGAACCCGAGGCCCTCGAGCGCCTTGTCGAGACCGGACTTCTCGTAGTAGTCGGTGACGACCTTCGACCCGGGGCCGAGCGTCGTCTTGACCCACGGCTTCTGCTTGAGACCCTTGTCCAGCGCATTCCTGGCGAGCAGGCCCGCCGCGATCATGACCGACGGGTTCGAGGTGTTGGTGCACGATGTGATCGCCGCGAGGGTCACCGCACCGTTGTCCAGGATGTAGCTCTCGCCACTGGGCGGGGTCACCCTCACGGGCTTGGATGCCGCCGCGGGGCCGCCGCTGGAGATGTGCACGATGCGCGTCTCCTCGTGCTCGTCGCCGGGGGCCGCGCCCGGATCGGAGGCGGGGAAGGAGTGCTTCGACTCGAGGTCGATGATGTCGTCCGACGTCGTCGCATCCGCGTAGTGGAGGACGTCGCTCTCGAACTGGGACTTCGCTTCCGAGAGCAGGATGCGGTCCTGCGGGCGCTTGGGCCCGGCGATCGACGGAACGACCGTACCCAGATCGAGTTCGAGGTACTCGCTGTAGACGGCCTCCCTCGACGGGTCGTGCCACAGACCCTGCAGCTTGGCGTACTCCTCGACCAGGTCGACGGACTGATCGCTGCGGCCGGTCAGGCGCAGGTAGTCGAGTGTGACCTCGTCGATCGGGAACATCGCCGCGGTCGACCCGAACTCCGGGCTCATGTTGCCGATCGTCGCGCGGTTGGCCAGCGGCACCGAGCCGACGCCCGCGCCGTAGAACTCGACGAACTTGCCGACCACACCGTGCTTGCGCAGCATGTCGGTGATCGTGAGGACCACGTCCGTGGCGGTGACGCCCGCGGGGATCTCGCCGGTCAGCTTGAAGCCGACCACGCGAGGGATCAGCATCGAGACGGGCTGCCCGAGCATCGCCGCCTCGGCCTCGATGCCCCCGACGCCCCAGCCCAGCACGCCCAGTCCGTTGACCATCGTCGTGTGCGAGTCGGTACCGACGCACGTGTCGGGGTACGCCTGAAGAACGCCGCCGTTGGTGCGGTCGTAGATGACCTTCGCGAGGTGCTCGATGTTGACCTGGTGCACGATGCCGGTACCGGGCGGGACGACCTTGAAGTCGTCGAACGCGGTCTGGCCCCACCGGAGGAACTGATACCGCTCGCCGTTGCGCTCGTACTCGATCTCGACGTTGCGCTCGAGGGCGTCCTCACGGCCGAAGAGGTCGGCGATGACGGAGTGGTCGATCACCATCTCGGCGGGCGACAGAGGGTTGATCTTGTCGGGGTCGCCGCCGAGCGCGCCGACCGCCTCACGCATCGTGGCGAGGTCGACGATGCACGGGACGCCGGTGAAGTCCTGCATGACGACGCGTGCCGGCGTGAACTGGATCTCGGTGTCGGGCTCGGCCGCGGCATCCCACGAGCCGAGGGCCTCGATCTGCGCCTTCGTGACATTGGCGCCGTCTTCGGTGCGCAGAAGGTTCTCCAGGAGGACCTTCAGGCTGAACGGGAGCTTCTCGAATCCCGCGACGGTGTCGATGCGGTAGATCTCGTAGTCGGTGCTGCCGACCGTCAGGGTGCTCTTGGCACCGAAGCTGTCAACCGTGGACACGTGTGTCTCCTTCGTCGGCGTCGGAGCCGGGCGCGAGACCCGGCCCCCCCATCATTCCGCGAGGTGCGTCGGCGTGCCAGTGAGGGATGCCTTACGCGCAGGCGGAGATTTATCTCGATATCAAGATAAATGTATCACTGCTCGGCGGGCTCGTCCTTCGAAGGCGCGCGGGGATAGAGGGCACGCGCGGCCAGCCACGTCACCGCGAGCAGCGGCGCGAACAGGGGCAGGCCCATCACCAGCTTCAGGGTGCCGAGCGCGGTCACATCTCCCGCGAAATAGAGCGGGAGCTGCACCGCGAGCCGAGCCGCGAACAGGCCCGCCCACGCGAGCGACAGCCAGAAGTAGACCCGGCGCTTGCGCGGATCCTGCCGCCACGCCGTGCCCTCGCCCATGAGGAAGCCGGCGATGAGACCGATGAGCGGCCAACCGACGAGGGCCGAGACCAGGAAGGCCGTTCCGTACGCGCCGTTGGTGACGAAGCCCCAGACGAAGTTGTCTTCGGCGCGACCCGTCCACAGCGCCAGTGCCGCCGCCGCGCCGGTCGCGACGAGACCGCCGATCGCCGCGGCCGGGGGCGTACGTGTGATGAGACGGATGGCGGTGAACACGACTGCGATGCCCACCGACACGGCCAGCGACAAGACCAGATCGGTCGTGACGGTGTATAGCACGAGGAACGCGAGGCTCGGCAGCACCGACTCGAGGATGCCGCGCCACCCGCCCATGGCCTTCCAGACCACGTGGCCCGTCGTCGCCCCGTCTGCGGGGTCCAGGCCCGCGCGTCGGGCCGCACCGCCGAGCGCGGCACCGACCAGCTCCGACGCCGACGGCTCGGCGGGATCGTTCTGCTCGTCGCCGGTCACGCCGAACCCGGAGTCCCCGGCATCCGCAGCGGAATGAGGTCGCGCGGAGGCATGGGCGACCCGCCGCGGACCACCACGATCGAGCGGAAGAGCTCCTCGACCTTGGAAGCGGCCTCGATGTCGCCGGTGGCGGCGCCGCCGATGACGCCGCGGAGGAACCACCGGGGTCCGTCGACACCGACGAAGCGGGCAAGGCGCTTGCCGGCCTCGCCCTCGGCGCCTGCAGTCACCGGCACCTCGGCGAGCAGCTCGGGACCGAGCGGACCCTCGCGCTCTTCGACGCGACCGCCCTGCTGGCGCACCTGTGCACGGATCTGATCGCGTGTCTCGTCCCACAGTCCGCTGGAGCGCGGAGCGGCGAAAGGCTGGACCTGGAGCGTCGAGCCCACGTAGTCGAGGCCGACCGCCACGATGCGCTTGGTCTGCTCCTCGACCTCGAGTCGCAGGTTGAGGCCCTCGCGCGGCAGCACCTTGATACCCCCGAGGTCGATGTACGGCCGCACCGGATTCGCTTCGGACTCGTCGAACGGCCCGTTCTCGGCGCGGTCCTCCGGTGCGACCTTCGGTGCTTCGCTGGGGGTGGCGTCGCTCATGCGGAGACTCCGTTCTTCTGATAGCCGGTCGAGCCGAACCCGCCTTCGCCGCGGACGCTGTCCGGGAGCTCGTCGACTTCGATGAACTCCACGCGCGGTACCGGCATCACGATGAGCTGTGCGATCCGATCCCCCTCGGCGATCTCGAACGCCTCCTCGGGGTCGGTGTTGAGCAGACTCACCTTGATCTCGCCGCGATAGCCGGCGTCCACGGTTCCAGGGGAGTTGACGATCGTGATGCCGTGGCGCGCGGCCAGTCCACTGCGCGGTACGACGAACGCCACATAGCCGTCCGGCAGCGCGATCCGCACGCCGGTGCCCACCAGGGCGCGTCGTCCAGGCTCCAGCCGCACCGCCTCCGCCGCCGTCAGATCGGCACCGGCATCTCCCGGGTGGGCGTAGAGGGGAACGTCGGAGGCGATAATGGGGACGTCCACGGTTTCAGTCACGCAACGAGGGTAATGCAGAAGGATCGGCGGCGCGTCCGGGCGCCTGGTGAGTATCGCGAGCGGTTGAGCCCATCACTGTGGGTGCTGGTCGCCGCTGCGGTGTGCGCGCCGATGGCCGCGCTGGTGATCGCTCCCATCGACACGACGCTCGCCCTCGGGGTCGGAGCCGTCGTCGGGATCGGGGTCGTCGCGCTCCTGGTGGTGGGTGCGCCCGTCGTCGAGGTGCGCGACGGAACTCTCCGCGCCGGCCGCGCGCACATCGAGGTCTGTCATCTCGGCGACGCCGTCGCCCTCACCGGGGAGCGCGCGCGTCATGCACGCGGCTCGGGTCTGGATCCCCGCGCATGGCACATCATCCGTGGCGGCATCGACGGCGTGGTCACGGTGGCGGTGCTCGACCCCGACGATCCTGCGCCGACCTGGGTCATCTCCACGCGCACCCCCGACCGCCTCGCAGCGGCGGTGCGCAGTGCTCAGCGAGCTACGCCGCGCACTCCGTGCAGATGAAGCCCGCGGCATCCTCGCCCGCCACCTGAGAGCGGTGCTTGACGAGGAAGCAGCTCATGCAGGTGAACTCGTCTTCCTGGGGCGGCAGCACGACGACATCGAGCTCGATGTCCGACAGATCCGCGCCGGGCAGCTCGAAGCCCGCCGGATTGTCCGAGTCCTCGGAATCGACTGATGCCGCCTTGGCGGGCACGCGCTCCTTGAGCGCTTCGATCGATTCGCTGTCGTCTTCGGACTTGCGGGGGGCGTCGTAATCGGTGGCCATTCGGTGATGTCTCTACTTCCGGGTGGTTCAAGTCTGTGGCCCTGATGGGCGGCCATAGTTTGCACGACCGCGCGCCATTTCGCAAATGACGATCACGTCGCGTGTGCGGGAAACTCACGGCGCGCCCCGGATATTCCCGCCGTCGGGCAGGCGACGTGTCAGCATGTTCGCACACGCAGGATCGGAGGGCTTCCGCATGGAACAGCTCAAACTCATCGGCAGCGAGGACGACATGCTCGTTCTGGCGACCGAGTCGGGCGACAGATTCTCCCTCGCCCTCGATGACGTGCTGCGCTCGGAGATCCGCCGCGCGCGACGTGCGCAGGAGGACGGGGATGCGCCGCGTCCGAGCCCGCGCGAGATCCAGGCCCATATCCGATCGGGCCTCACCGCCGATGAGGTGGCACAGCTGCTGGGGGCCCGCGTCGAGGACGTCCGCCGCTTCGAAGGACCCGTTCTCGCCGAGCGCGAACACATCGTGGGGCAGGCGCTGTCTGTCCCCGTGCTGCTGGGCTCGGACCTCGACAGCGACGGCCAGGCGACGTTCGGACGCGCCGTGCGCACGAAACTGGCCGAGGCCGAGGCATCGGGTGAGCGGTGGACCAGCTGGAAGGAGCAGACCGGCTGGGTGGTCAAGCTCGAGTTCTCGGCCGGCGGGGTCGACCATGACGCCCGCTGGGGTTTCGACCCACGTCGCAGCACGCTGACGCCGGTGAACTCCGACGCCATCCAGCTCTCCCGCCAGGGCTCGCTGCCCGACGGGCTGATCCCGCGCCTGCGCGCGCTGGAGACCACCGAGAAGGACGACACGAGCTTCGACAGCGAGGCGTTCGAACCCCGACGCATCGCCGACGACGAAGGCTCGTCACCCGAGCCCGCGGAACCGACCTCGCCGGCCGTGCAGAAGGCGGCCATCAAGCGCGCCGACGAGCCCGTGGTCACGTCCGCCGAGACGGCCGACCTGCTCGAAGCGCTGCGGCGGCGGCGTGGTCAGCGCGAGCCGCTGCCCGGTGCCGATGAGCACTCCACGGAGCACACGCATGCGCCCGTCGCGCTGTTCGACGCACTCGAACCGGGTTATGACGAGATCGATCATGACGACGAACCCGAGCCCGAGCAGCTCGCGGCACCGGCAGCCGAAGCGGCCGGCCGACGCAAGGGCCGCTCGTCGATGCCCTCCTGGGACGAGATCGTCTTCGGCGCGCGCACCGAGGAGTGACGTTCGTCAGGCGTAGGCGCCGAGCCTGAGCAGCGGCACGATGCGCTCCTGATCGGTGAGCGAGCCGTGCTGTCCGATCATCTTCTGGGGTGCCTTGTCGGCGACCCGATCGTCGTAGTACGCGATCGTCGCGCGCGCGGCGACGAGCACGTCTCCCAACCGTGCGGCGACGGCGTGGTCGACGTGCGCGCCGAACAGGCCCGACGCGACGGCCTCCGCGCGGGACAGCACCCATGAACGGCCCGACTCCGCGTCGCGCCATGCGTCGAGGAGGTCGTCTTCACAGCCCGGCTCGGCGTACAGATGCAGCATGCGGGGCTCACCGCCGATCTCTGCGACACCGTGCACGAGCCGGTCGCCCTCGGAGAGGAGCACGTGGCGGTGGCGCGGGACGTCGACCATGCCGTGGTCCGCGGTCACCAGGAGCCCGACGTCGGGAGCGATCGCGCGAGCGAGAAGGGCGGCTGCGGCATCCAGACGCTCGAGGGTCTCGAGCCAGCGCTCGGACTCCCAGCCGTGCTTGTGCCCCACAGCGTCGAGTTCCGGTGCGTAGAGGTAGACGAACGCCCCGTCGACGGTGTTCGCGATCTCGGCCGCGGCAGCCATGCGCTGGTCGAGATCGTCGGCGCCGACGAAGATCGCGCCGTGCATGATGGCGTCGGTCAAGCCGGTCCCCGCGTACTCCGCTTTCGACACGACGTAGGTCGGGCGGTCCTCGTCGGTGAGCGGGGCGGCACGAAGCCATGAGCGGTCGAGTCCGTCCGTGTCCCAGCCCCGCAGCTGGTTGACGACGGCACCGGTCTCGGGCACACGCAGACGGTACCCGGCGATGCCGTGCCGACCGGCATCCGTTGCCGTGAGCAGACTCGTCAGCGCCGCGGCCGTCGTCGAGGGGAAGACCGTACGCGCGACATCCGAGCGCAGCCCGACGCGCGCGAGGAAGCGCGCGTGTCCGGCGCGGGCACGCAGGTTGAGCGCGCCGAGCCCGTCGACGAGGAACACGATCGCGCTGCGGGATGCCGCGAACCAGCCGTCCTCGCCGTCGAGCGACCGGAAGACCTGTGGCACGACACCGGTGAGGCTCCGGGCGCGGGGCGGGTCCGCCGGTAGGCTGAGGGTCATCGGGGCCAGTCTCGCACACCGGCTCCCCCACGCCGCCCGCCGTCTTCCCGAGGCCCACATCCGTCATGCCTGCAACCCGCTCCGACTCCCCCGCCGACCACGGCCGCATCGAAGACGTCGACGTCGCGACCGAGATGCAGGGGTCGTTCCTCGAGTACGCGTACTCGGTGATCTACTCGCGCGCGCTCCCGGACGCCCGCGACGGACTCAAGCCCGTGCAGCGCCGCATCCTGTTCCAGATGGCCGACATGGGACTGCGCCCCGATCGAGGTCACGTCAAGAGCGCGCGTGTCGTCGGCGAGGTGATGGGCAAACTCCACCCGCACGGCGACGCCGCCATCTACGACGCGCTGGTGCGCCTCGCTCAGCCGTTCTCGCTGCGGGTTCCCCTCGTCGACGGACACGGCAATTTCGGCTCGCTCGACGACGGCCCCGCCGCCGCCCGCTACACGGAGGCGCGCCCCGCGCCGCCGGCGGTGGCGCTCACCGACGATCTGGGTGAGGACGTCGTCGACTTCATCCCGAACTACGACGGGCAGTTCCAACAGCCCGAGGTGCTGCCGGCCGCGTTCCCGAATCTGCTCGTCAACGGCGCGAGCGGCATCGCCGTGGGTATGGCGACGAACATGGCTCCCCACAACCTCATCGAGGTGGTCGGGGCCGCGATCCACCTCCTCGAGCACCCGGATGCGACCGTCGAGGATCTCATGGAGTTCGTTCCGGGTCCCGATCTTCCTTCCGGCGGCATCATCGTCGGTCTCGAGGGGATCAAGGACGCCTATGCGAAGGGCCGCGGCAGCTTCCGCACGCGGGCGAAGGTCTCGATCGAATCGCTGGGCCCGCGCCGTACAGGTCTGGTCATCACCGAGCTTCCCTACCTCGTGGGCCCGGAGCGGGTGATCGAGAAGATCAAGGACGCGGTCAGCGCGAAGAAGCTCCAGGGCATCGCCGACGTCACCGATCTCACCGACCGGCACAACGGATTGCGCCTGGTCATCGGCATCAAGACCGGCTTCGACCCGGAAGCGGTTCTCGAGCACCTGTACCGGCTCACTCCGCTCGAGGACTCGTTCGGCATCAACAACGTCGCGCTCGTCGAGGGGCAGCCGCAGACGCTCGGGCTGCGCGAGCTCCTGCGTGTGTACCTCGACCACCGCATCCGGGTCGTCACTCGGCGCAGCGAGTATCGGCTCGCGCGCCGGCGTGAGCGACTGCACCTGGTCGAGGGCCTGCTCATCGCGATCCTCGACATCGACGAGGTCATTCAGGTCATCCGCACGTCGGATGACGGGGAGCAGGCTCGCTCTCGGCTGATGGACGTGTTCGACCTGTCACAGCCGCAGGCGGAGTACATCCTCGAGCTGCGGCTGCGACGACTCACGCGGTTCTCACGCATCGAGCTGGAGAGCGAGCGCGACGAGCTGAAGGCCGAGATCGCCCGCCTCGAAGAGCTGCTCGGTGACGACGTCCTGCTGCGTGCGCAGGTCGCGCGGGAGCTCGACGCCGTGGCCGAGGCGTTCGGCACGCCGCGCCGAACACTCCTGCTCAACGGCGGACCGGTCGCACCGCGCTCCCGAGCGGCGGCGTCGGCCGCGCAGCTGCAGATCGCCGACGCGCCGTGTCGGGTGTACCTGTCCGCCACCGGGCGCATGGTGCGAGCCGAGCTGGTCGCCGACGCCGAGGGCGGCGGCATCGTCGCGCCGTCGCGCCGCTCGAAGCACGATGCGATCCGGTCCTCGGTGGACACGACCACGCGCGGCGAGATCGCCGCCGTGACGACGGCCGGGCGACTTGTACGGCTGAGCCCCGTCGACCTGCCCTCGGTGCCGGCGAACTCCGTCCAAGTGGCCGCGGGCACCCGCGCCGATCAGTATCTGGGCCTGTCCGGTGGTGAGCATGTCGTCGCGCTCGTCCCCGTCGCCGACGCTCCCCCCATCGCGCTGGGCACCGCCCACGGCACCGTCAAGCGCGTCGCTGCGACCGAGCTCGGCACCAAGAACGACATCGAGGTGATCGCCCTCAAGCCCGGTGATCGCGTCGTCGGGGCCGCCGTCGCTCCCGATGGATCCGAGCTCGTCTTCGTCACCAGCGACGCCCAGCTGCTTCGTTTCGACGCCGGGGCCGTGCGGCCCCAGGGACGCGCTGCGGGCGGCATGTCAGGTATCCGGGTGACCACCGGAGAGAGCGTCGTCTTCTTCGGCGTCGTCGACGACGCCGAAGAGGCCGAGGTGGTCACCGTCGCGGGGTCGACCGGCGCGATCGCTGGGGCGGATGCGGGAAGCGCCAAGGTGTCGGCCTTCGCGGAGTTCCCGCCCAAGGGCCGTGGCACCGGCGGCGTGCGCGCGCAGCGCTTCCTCAAGGGCGAGGACACGCTGTCCACGGCATGGGTCGGCGTGCAGCCGCGTGCCGTCGGCGCAGACGGTGCCACGCGTGCGCTGCCACCATCGGGCGCCAAGCGCGATGCGTCAGGTCAGGCGCTCGACTCCGTCATCGGCGCGGTCGGCACGGCGATCGGCTGAGCGGGAGTTCTCAGTCAGAAGGTCTCGGGTCACGCGTCGATGCGTTCGCGGTCCATCCGTGCACTCGAGTCGACGATGAACTCGCGCCGCGGCGCCACCTCGTTGCCCATCAGCAGCTCGAACACGGTCGAGTCGGCCTCGGCATCCGATACGCGCACGCGGCGCAGGGTGCGCCCGGCACGGTCCATCGTGGTCGAGGCGAGCTGCTCGGCATCCATTTCACCAAGACCCTTGTAGCGCTGGATCGGCTCATGCCAGCGCCGACCCGACTTGGACAGGCGGGCGAGCAGCGCGTGCAGCTCCTTCTCGCTGTACGTGTAGATCGTCTCGTTGGGCTTGGACCCCGGATGCTGAACGATGACGCGATGCAGCGGTGGGACGGCGGCGAAGACGCGTCCGTCCTCGATCAGCGGCCGCATGTAGCGGAAGAACAGCGTGAGGAGCAGAGTCCGGATGTGTGCGCCGTCGACATCCGCGTCGCTCATCAGGATGATCTTGCCGTAGCGGGCGGCGGACAGGTCGAAGGAACGACCCGAGCCGGCGCCGATCACCTGGATGATCGACGCGCACTCGGCATTGGACAGCATGTCGCTGATCGATGCCTTCTGCACGTTGAGGATCTTGCCGCGGATCGGCAGCAGCGCCTGGAACTCGCTGTTGCGCGCAAGCTTCGCCGTGCCCAGCGCCGAGTCGCCCTCGACGATGAACAGCTCCGAGTCCGCGACGTCGCTCGACCGGCAGTCCACCAGCTTGGCCGGCAGTGTCGAGGACTCGAGCGCGTTCTTCCGCCGCTGCGTCTCTTTGTGGGCGCGCGCCGAGATGCGCGCCTTCATCTCGGAGACGACCTTGTCCAACAGAAGCCCGGCCTGGGCCTTGTCATCGCGCTTCGTCGACGTGAATCGGGCGGTGAGCTCCTTGGTCACCACGGACGAGACGATCTGCCGCACCGCCGGGGTACCCAGCACCTCCTTGGTCTGGCCTTCGAACTGCGGCTCGGGCAGGCGCACGGTGAGGACGGCGGTCATCCCGGCGAGGATGTCGTCCTTCTCAAGCTTGTCGTTGCCGACCTTGAGCCGGCGCGAGTTCTGGTCGACCTGGGTGCGCATGACCTTCATGAGCGCCTGCTCGAACCCCTGCTGGTGCGTGCCGCCCTTCGGCGTCGCGATGATGTTGACGAACGAACGCTGGACCGTCTCGTACCCCGTGCCCCAGCGCAGCGCGATGTCGACCTGGCACTCGCGCTCGACCTCGGTGGGAACCATCGCACCGGTCGGCTGCAGGACGGGAACGGTCTCGACGAAGCTCCCCGCGCCGGTCAGCCGCCACGTGTCGGTCACGGCGGGGTCGGGGGCGAGGAAGTCGGTGAACTCCGAGATGCCGCCGTCGAACCGGTACGACGTCTCCACGGGCTCGTCGGCGCGCTCGTCACGGATGACGATCTCGAGTCCGGGAACGAGGAACGCGGTCTGTCGCGCCCGCTGCTCGAGCTCGTCGAGCGCGAAGACGGCACCCTTCGTGAAGATCTGGCGGTCGGCCCAGTAGCGGATGCGGGTCCCGGTCGTGCCCTTGGGCGCGCGGCCCACGACGCGCAGCTCGGAGCTGCGTTCGAAGGGCGTGAACGGCGCGTCGGGCGCATCGCCGGCGAACACACCGGGTTCGCCGCGGTGGAACGACATCGCCCAGGTCTTCCCACCTCGATCGACCTCGACATCGAGTCGTTCCGACAGCGCGTTGACGACCGACGCGCCCACACCGTGAAGTCCGCCGGACGAGGCGTACGAGCCGGAGCCGAACTTGCCTCCCGCGTGGAGCTTGGTGAACACGACCTCGACGCCGCTCAGTCCGGTGCGCGGCTCGACGTCGACGGGAATGCCTCGAGCCCGGTCGCGCACCTCGACGCTGCCGTCACGGTGGAGCACGACGTCGATGCGCGATCCGTGACCCCCGAGCGCCTCATCGACCGAGTTGTCGATGATCTCCCATAGGCAGTGCATGAGGCCGCGAGAATCCGTCGATCCGATGTACATGCCGGGTCGCTTGCGCACCGCCTCCAGGCCTTCGAGCACCTGCAGGTGATGGGCGGAGTACTCGGCGGTCACAATCGACAAGCCTAACCGCGTGGTCGGCGCGCACAGCGGTGACACACGGGCCGGCAACACGGTCGAAACGAGGGCGATGGATGCACGGTACGCGCACAGCGAAATGTGACCGGATCGAGGCATGCCGGAAACAAAGCCGTGGTTGTATTGCTTGCACCTGGAACGGATGTGAGCGATACGAGGAGGCACCGAGATGAACACGCTGACGACCACGAACGACACCGCCGCCGTCCTCGAGTACCGCCTGACGGCCGTCGACCGGTGCGACTCGTGCGGCGCGCAGGCGTACATCGCCGCCGAAGTCAACGGCAGCGAGCTGCTGTTCTGCGCCCATCACGGTCGCAAGTACGAAGAGAAGCTGCGCACCGTGGCCACCACATGGCATGACGAGACCGCGCGCCTCAGCGAAGCCGACTGAGCCGCAGGAGCGTCAGAACCCGATCGCCGCGCGGTAGACGGGAAGCAGCCCGGTCTTCACGCCCGAGACCGTCGGCTTGGTCTGGAAGACGCTCGAGTTGTGATTGCCCTCGATCAGCACGGGTCCCTCGGGTGTCACCGCGATGTCCCAGCCCACGTAGGGCGTTCCGGGAATCCGACGGGCGACGTCTTCGAGCAGTTCGAGGACCTCGGGGTAGAACGGCACGCGTGTGCCGGCGATGGCGGTGCCTGTGACCGGGTGCACCGGGTGCACGCCGCCGCTCTTGTCGACGCCGGGATACCGGGCGACGCCTTCTTCGTCGAGCAGCGTGTACATGCCCCCGCTGGCGAAGTTGTCGATCGCCGCGCCGTTGCCGATGCGCAGCACCGCCGCGAGGATGTGCAGCCGGTCCTCGGGATCGAGGAAGGTGATCATGCGCACCGTGTTCACGCTTCCGGGGTATATCGCCGCGAGCGTCGGATGCTGCACGAGCAGCTGCTCGACGAGGGTCCTCCCCTCATCGACGAGCGTCGTGCGCAGCATCGCCGGGTCGTCGAGGTCTTCGTACGCGATCACATCGATGCCCACGCCGCCGTGGCCGCCCGCGGGCTTGACGATCACACGGCCGTGCCGCTCCACGAACGCGGCGACCTCGTCATCGGTCGCCGTGCGCGCATCGAGCCAGTCACGGCCGATCACATCGGCGAAGTCGCTGTAGAACACGAGCTTGTCCTCGAACCGATGACGCTGCGCCGCGTCGTTGTAGGTCGCCGTGATCCGATTCGACTTCGGGTGCGTCATCCACGTCGCCCGCTCGCGCCCGCGGAGGGTGGCGACATCCCACACGGCGTAGTCGCGGAAGCCCATTTCGTACCGCACCGAGCACCACAGCATGTCTGCGATGATCAGCGGAACGGGCTTTCTCGTGACCGACCGCGACTGCTGTGCGAACTCCACGAGGTTTCCCGCGCGCAGATTGCGCGCTCGGTTCACGAGGTAGCGCCCGCGCGAACGCAGCTGACCGGCCAGATGTGCCGTGCGTCTCCGGATCACGGTGTCAGACCCGCATCGCCTTCTCGTAGATCGGCATGAGCCCGGTGCGCGTTCCCGACACCGCCGGACGCGACTGGAACACGCCCGTGTTGTGGTTGCCCTCGATGACGACGGGTCTGGTCGGGGTGATCGCGATGTCCCAGCCGATGTAGGGCATGTCGCGCTCCTGGCGGGCGAGTCGGTCGGCGAGGGCGATCACCTCGTCGAACAGCGGCACCTGGAACCCTTCGAGATAGACCCCGGTGACCGGATGCCGGTGGAACACCTGACCGATGCCGTCGTACGCGGCATGCAGGGCGATGCCTCGCTCGTCGACCATCGTGTACATGCCGCCGCCGCTGTAGTTGTCGATGAAGCCGCCGTTGCCGATCTTGAGCACACGCGCCAGCACATGCACGACGTCGTCGGGATCCCGGTAGGTGACGATCCGCAGGGTGTTGACGCTCCCGGGGTACAGCCGGGACATCTCGGGATGCTGCACGAGCATCTCTTCGACGAGCGTGTGCTTCGATGCGACGAGCGTGTCGCGCAGGGCCGCGTAGTCGGAGATGTCGGCCGCCTCGTAGAGATCGATCCCGCTCCCGCCCACTCCGACGGGATCCTTGGCGAGCACTCGCCCATGGCGCGTGATGAACTCCTCGAGGGCCGCCGCATCCGTCGCCTGGACGTCGAGCCACTCGCGGCCGATGTCATCGGCGAAACTCTTCGCGAACTCGATCTTGTCGTCGAACACGGCACGACGCTGCTGCGAGTTGAACGCGCGAGACATCATCGCCGACTTCGGCTCGGTCATGAAGGTGCGCCGTTCGCGTCCCTTCAGGATCCGGTAATCCCACTGCGCATAGTGCTCGAACGTCGTCTGATAGAGCACGATGCACGCGCACATGTCGATCACGATGACCCACAGGGGTGTCCGCGGTGTCAGCCGCTGCGACTGACGCGCGAACTCCATGATGCGCTTGGGCGACCAACGCAGCGCACGGCTCGCGAACCAGTGGAGTTTCTCGCCGAACCAGTTCATGAGCCGGACTCCGAGGTGCGCACGATTCCCAGGGGCGTGGACTGGTGGCCCTGGCCGAGCGGGTTGTCGCGGAGGATGCGGAGCAGACGTGCGTCGCCCGCGCGGTCGAGCGTGGATCCGAGGATGTTGCCGCCCAGATCGTTGATGTCGACGACCGCCACCGCGACGCCGGCCGGCAGCAGGCCCTGCAGATGACGCGCCACGCCATCGGGATCCTCGGGACCCAGCACCACGGCTTCGTTGTAGGGAGGGATCGTGCCCGCGGTCGGACCGTCGATCGCCCGCGCCTTGTCGCCGGCGATGCGGTAGAAATCGCCCTTGCGCCCGAAGGCCTTGGTCACCGCCGACACTGCCGCAGCGAACAGGATGCGCGGCGTGCCGCACTCGCGCAGGGCCATCTCCATCGTCTCGGGCATGCCCAGGCCGATGCCGTAGGGCGTCCGCGTCACGTAGCGTGACAAGAACACGGCCAGGCGTCGGGGTCGGATCGCGTCGACCGGGTACGACCGCCCCTGTGTGATCGCGACGATCTTCTCCGTGACGAACAGGATGTCGCCTGCGCGTACCGCATCGGCGGCGTACTCCGTGATGAAGGCGTCGAGATCGTCGCCGTCCACCACCACGCGGGTCTTCAGCGGAATCCGGTCGACGCGTTCACCGTCGACTTCGACGGTCAGGTCCTTGCCGGTGTTGGGAGCGGAGCTCATGGTGTCGTCGCGCGCTCAGCCGACGGGGGCGTTGCGGCACGGGGCGCGCTCAGCACGGCGTGCGCGGCCTCCTCGATGACGTCGAGGCCCTTCACGAGCAGCTCGTCCTCGCCGGTGAGGGTGGGCATCAGCTTGAGCACCTCGTCCTGTGCCCCACTGAGTTCCACGATCACGCCCCGCGCGAACGACTCGCGCGAGATCGCCTTCGCGATCGCCGGGTCGGTGCAGGCGAGGCCCTGCAGCAGACCGCGGCCACGGGAGCTGAACTCGTCCGGGCGCTCGCCCGACATCTTGGCGAGACGGTCGGCGACCAGGGTGGCGCGGTGGTCGATGTGCTCTTCGAAGCCGGGCTTCTCCCAGTACTCGCGGATCGCCGCGACGGCTCCGACGAACGCAACGGAGTTGCCGCGGAAGGTGCCCGAGTGCATACCCGGCTTCCACACATCCAACTCGGGACGCAGCAGCACCAGCGACATCGGGAATCCGTAGCCCGAGAGGGACTTCGACAGCGTGACGATGTCGGGCTCGATGCCCGACTCCTCGAAGCTGAAGAATCGACCCGATCGCCCGATGCCGATCTGGATGTCGTCGACGATGAGCAGAATCCCACGCTCACGGCACACCTGCTGCAGCCGCTTCAGCCACTCTGCGGACGCCACGTTGACACCGCCTTCGCCCTGCACGGTCTCGACGATGACCGCAGCGGGGTGATCCAGCCCGCTCGAGGCGTCGTCGAGCAGCGTGCGCAGCATGTCGATCGTGTCGACGCCGGGACCGAAGTAGTCCTCGAAGGGGTGGAACACGACGTCGGGCAGAGCGGTGCCCGCGCCGCCGCGGAACCAGCTGCTGGAAGTCGCCGCGAGGGCACCGAGCGACACGCCGTGGAAGGCGTGGGTGAAGGCGACCACCGTGCGGCGTCCGGTCACCTGGCGCGCGACCTTGAGCGCAGCCTCGACCGCGTTCGCCCCCGTCGGCCCGGTGAACTGGAGCTTGTACCGGAGACCCCGCGGCGCCAGGATCACGTCGCGGAAGACTTCGAGGAACTCCTGCTTCGCGGACGTCGCCATGTCCAGCGCGTGCTGGATGTTGTCGCCCATGAGGTACTCGATGATCTTGGGCTTGATCGCCGGGTTGTTGTGGCCGTAGTTCAGCGTGCCGGCCCCGCAGAAGAAGTCGATGTACTCGCGACCCTCGACGTCGCGGATGAGCTCGCCGCGCGCGGTCGAGAACACGGTCGGGAACGTGCGCACATAGCTGCGCACTTCCGACTCCATTTCAGAGAAGACAGACAGATCCACGGGGAATCCTTTCTCGGGGGGACGTCGGACGAGCGCGACGATCCGCCAATCCTATGCAGTCAGGACTCGAGGTAATCGCGCAGCGACTGGGAGCGCGACGGGTGACGCAGCTTGGCCATCGTCTTGGACTCGATCTGGCGGATGCGCTCACGCGTGACGCCGAAGGTGTCGCCGATCTGGTCGAGCGTCTTGGGCTGGCCGTCCCCGAGGCCGAAGCGCATGCGGATGACGCCCGCCTCGCGCTCGGACAGCGAGTCCAGGAGCGATTCGAGCTGCCGCTGCAGCATGGTGAAGCCGACCGCGTCGGCCGGTACGACGGCATCCGTGTCCTCGATGAGGTCACCGAACTCGCTGTCCCCGTCTTCGCCGAGCGGCGTGTGCAGAGAGATCGGCTCGCGACCGTACTTCTGCACCTCGATGACCTTCTCGGGGGTCATGTCGAGTTCGCGGCTCAGCTCTTCGGGCGTCGGCTCGCGGCCCAGGTCCTGCAGCATCTGCCGCTGCACCCGCGCGAGCTTGTTGATGACCTCGACCATGTGGACGGGGATGCGGATCGTCCGGGCCTGGTCGGCCATGGCGCGGGTGATGGCCTGACGGATCCACCACGTCGCGTACGTCGAGAACTTGAAGCCCTTGGTGTAGTCGAACTTCTCGACCGCGCGGATCAGGCCGAGGTTGCCCTCCTGGATGAGATCCAGGAACTGCATGCCGCGACCGGTGTAGCGCTTGGCCAGCGATACGACCAGGCGCAGGTTCGCGCCCAGCAGGTGGCTCTTGGCACGCTGGCCGTCACGTGCGACCCACTGCAGGTCCAGGCCCAGCTCCGACGACTTCTCGGCCGCAGACATGTGCGACAGCTTCTCTTCGGCGAACAGACCCGCCTCGATGCGCATCGCCAACTCGACCTCTTCGGCCGCGTTCAGCAGCGGGACTTTGCCGATCTGCTTCAGATAGTCCTTGACCGGATCGGCCGTCGCGCCGGTGATCTGCGTCGAATAGATCGGGATCTCGTCGTCATCGCTGGATGACAGGACGATCGCCCCGGTCGGAAGGGGCTCGGTGAACGCCGGCTTCTTGTCCTCTTCGTCGTCGTCCTCGTCGTCGGTCGCGTCGGAATCCGAGGAGCCCGACGAGCTCGCCTTGGACTTGGCGCCCTTCTTGGCGGCGGGGCGGTCGTCATCCGAGGAGTCGTCATCCGACGTGTCGTCGGAGTCGTCCGCGTCGTTGTCGAGGTCGTCGGCGGCGGTGTCGTCGAGTTCGGCGTCGTCGTCGATCGCCTCGTCCTCTTCCGGCTGCGTCGACTTCTTCGAGGCCGTCTTGGGCGCCGCCTTGGCGCGCGTGCGCGGTGTCTT
>NZ_BAAAYU010000001.1:485644-495723 GCF_039536545.1 Microbacterium awajiense
TGGCTGCGCCCTTCGCGCCCGAGTCTTCGGCCGCGGTGGTCTTCGTCTCGTCGACCGGGGTGTCCTTCGCGGCCGTTCGGGGCTTGTTCTTCGTGCCTGCAGTCACGCTTCGCCTTTCACCCGCGCATCCGGAGCGCACGGGTCGATTTCGGACACTAGTAAGACCCTTGTCAAGTCCGGGGGGCGATGACGGGCATCGCACCGACCGATCGACAACGGGTCAGAGAGTCCATTGTCTCATATGATCCGCGCATCGCCCGATTCCGCCATCGGGGGCGCGGCACATCACCTGCAACGGCGGGAGACGATCAGGAATTCCCTGCTGATCAGCCTCGGCGTTTGTCGTCTTCGTTGGTCGGGCGGGTCGCGAGGAACCGTTCGAGCTCCGCGGCGAGTTCCTCGGCGCTCGGGAGATCCCCGGTGTGGATCATGGGTGTCGCCGACGTCGAACCCGCCATATAGGAGTCGTACCTCTCCTCCAGCGTCTCCACCATGCGCGAGAGCTCGTCGCTCTCCGAGACCTGCTCTTCGACCTTCATCAGGTAGCCGCGGTTCTCTTCGCGAAGCTCATCGCCGTCGAAGGAGAGTCCCGTCGCGGCGCTGAGGCTGTCGAGGGCCGCCAGCGCGGCCGCCGGGAACTCGGTGTCTGCGAGATAGTGCGGGACGAGCAGCACGAAGCCCGCGACCTGAGCCCCGGCCTGTGCGAACCGGTACTCGATGAGGTGGCCCACCGTCGCCGGTACCCGGGTGTGCGGCTTCCACACGGAATGCTGCTCGGTGAGAGCCGTGCGCGTGCCGCTCACCGTCGTTCCCAGCGGCCGGGTGTGCGGGACGGGCATGGGGATCGCGTGCACCCAGGTCACCGTCGAGGCCCCGTACGAATCGGCGAAATCGACGACCGCCGCGGCGAACGCCTCCCAGCCGAAGTCCGGCTCGTACCCCGCCAGGAGCAGGAAGGGCGAACCGCCGGCATCGTGCACGAGCGACAGCTCGAGCCGCTGCGGGGCGTAGTCGGTGAGGTGGTCCTCTTCGAACTCGATGATCGGACGCCGGGCGCGATAGTCGAGCAGCGAATCGTTGCCGAACACGGCGAGCGGCGTCGGGTCCAGGCTCTCGCGGAAGTACTGGACGGTGCGGCTGACCGCGCTGCCGGCATCCGTGAATCCCGTGAGCACGATCACCATCGGCAGACCACGCGGCACCGGGGGTGCGGATGCGACGCGCTCGAAGAGCGGACCGGGGAACGGCATGGCTCCATGCTACGAGCACTGTCGCAGCAGGAGGCGAGGCTCGGGTGTCGCTCAGAGCGAACAGCGCGAACCTAGGATGGAGGACATGTCGTCTCCCGACCTCGAATACCGCTCCACCCCTCTCCGAGAGTCCGACGCGGACGCCATCCTCCTGGCGCTGCCCGCGCTCGACGGGGACGATGCCCCGGCACTCGACGACTGGCCCGGCCTGGCCGACTCGCTCGCGGCGATCGGATTCACCGGTTCTGCATCGTCGTACGCACGTGTCTATGCACCCGAGGCCTCCTCCGTTCCCCTCGCCGTCGTGGGAACCGGTCGAAACCCGACCCCCGCGGCAGTGCGCGACGCCCTCGGCGTCGGCATCCGTCAGCTCACGGGCTACGGAACCGTCGCGGTCGGGGTCATCGGCACGGACCCGGCACTGTGGCGCGCTGCGGCGGAGGGCGCCGTGCTCGGCGGATACCGCTTCGACGGCTACAAGACCGAGGCGCCCGCGCCGCGGGCCTCCCGTATCGTCGTCCATGGCCCGTCCGGCTCCCCCGATGCAGCGCTGGCAGCGGTGACCGCCGCAGCCGACGCCGTCGCACTCGTCAAGGACCTCGTCAACACCCCGGCGGAGTGGCTCGGCCCCGCCGACTTCGCGGAACGCGCGAAGGACGAGGTCGCCGTGCTGCCGGTGGACGTCGAGATCCTCGATGAGCACGCACTGCGCGAAGGCGGCTACGGCGGCATCCTCGGAGTGGGACAGGGCTCGGCGCGTCCACCGCGCATGGTGCGTCTGGAGTACTCCCCCGCCGACGCCGGACGACACGTCTCGCTGGTCGGCAAGGGCATCACGTTCGACACGGGCGGCCTGTCGCTGAAGCCCCCGGCGTCGATGGTGGGCATGAAGTACGACATGTGCGGTGCGGCGACGGTGCTCGCGGTGGTGCGTGCCGCGGCCGTGCTCCAGCTCCCCGTGCGGGTGACGGGCTGGCTGGCGATCGCCGACAACATGCCGTCCGGTTCAGCCACGCGTCCCGGCGACGTGCTGCGGATGCTCGACGGAACCACCGTCGAGGTGCTCAACACCGACGCAGAGGGGCGTCTCGTGCTCGCCGACGGACTGGTCGCCGCCAGTCGAGAGCATCCGGATGTCATCCTCGACGTCGCCACGCTCACGGGCGCGATGACGATCGCGCTGGGGAACCGGCACGTCGGCGTCATGGGAGAGGACGACGCGGTCGCCGAGTATCTCGCCGCCGCCGATGACGTCGACGAACTCGCCTGGGCGCTGCCGCTGCCGGCGCACATGGTCGATGAACTGGACTCGCCGATCGCCGACCTGCAGAACGCCAAGATCGGCGATCCCGCGGGGGGCTCGCTGTTCGCGGGGCTGTTCCTGCGACACTTCGTCGGCCGCACCGGCGACGGCGACGGTGACCCGCGCATCCCCTGGGTGCACCTGGACATCGCCGGAGTGGGCATGCACAAGGGAGCCGCGTACGGCTTCACCGACAAGGGGCCGACCGGCGCGACCGTTCGCAGCCTCATCCGATTCCTCATGGGCAAGGAGGCCTGATGACCGACCACACGTTCGACCTCGTCGTGCTCGGCGGCGGAAGCGGCGGCTACGCCGCGGCGCTGCGCGCCGCAGAACTCGGCAAGTCCGTCGCGCTGATCGAGAAGGACAAGGTCGGCGGCACCTGCCTGCACCGGGGCTGCATCCCGACCAAGGCGCTGCTCCACGCCGCCGAGGTGGCCGACCACACCCGGGATGCCGCGAACGTGGGCGTGCGCGCTGCGTTCGAGGGCATCGACGTCGAGGGCGTCCGCGCGTACCGCGAGGGCATCGTCGCGAAGAAGTTCAAGGGTCTCGAGGGCTTGGTCAAGGCACGCGGCATCACCGTCGTCGCCGGCGCCGGCAGGCTCGAAGCGGGTCCGGCGGTGCGCGTCGGCGATGACCTGTACCACGGCACGGATGTCGTGCTCGCGACCGGTTCGTACAGCCGCACTCTTCCGGGGCTCGACATCGGCGGTCGCATCCTCACCAGCGAGGAGGCGCTGAGCCTCGGCGAGGTGCCGTCCCGCGTCGTGATCCTCGGCGGCGGTGTCATCGGCGTCGAGTTCGCGAGCGTGTGGCGCTCCTTCGGCTCCGAAGTGACGATCGTCGAAGCGCTCGAGCACCTTGTTCCCAATGAGGATCTGGCGCTGAGCAAGGGGCTCGAGCGCGCGTTCCGCAGGCGCGGCATCGCCCAGTCACTCGGAGTGCGCTTCCAGTCCGCGGCACAGACCTCCGAGCACGTCACCGTGTCCTTGGAAGACGGCACCACATTCGAGGCCGACTACCTGCTCGTCGCCGTCGGGCGCGGCCCGGCCACCGCCGACCTGGGCTTCGAGGAGGCCGGGGTGGTACTCGATCGCGGGTTCGTGGTCGTCGACGACCACCTGCGCACCGACGCGGACCACGTCTGGGCGGTCGGCGACATCGTGCCCGGCCTCCAGCTCGCACATCGCGGATTCCAGCAGGGCATCTACGTCGCCGAGCGGATCGCGGGACTGAGCCCCGTCATGATCCCCGACAGCCAGATCCCGAAGGTGACCTATTCGCACCCCGAAGTCGCGTCGGTCGGACTCACCGAGACCCAAGCGGCCGATGTGCACGGTGCGGAGGCCGTGAAGGCCTACGAGTACAACCTCGCCGGCAACGGCAAGAGCGAGATCATCGGCACCGGCGGGATCGTCAAGGTCGTCCGCGTCGTCGACGGACCGGTCGTGGGCGTCCACCTGATCGGCGATCGGGTCGGCGAGCTGATCACCGAGGGCCAGCTCGCCGTCGGCTGGGAGGCCCATCCCGAGGACATCGCCCCCTTCATCCACGCCCACCCCACCCAGAGTGAGGCGCTCGGCGAGGCATTCCTCGCGTTGGCGGGCAAGCCGCTTCACACCGTCTGACCCGACGCACGAGCGCATCACTAAGCTAGAACGACACCGGCATCCTTAAGGAGACATTGCCCATGAGCACTTCCGTGGTCCTCCCCGCGCTCGGCGAGAGCGTCACCGAGGGAACGGTCACCCGCTGGCTCAAGCAGGTCGGCGACTCGGTCGAGGCGGACGAGGGTCTCCTCGAGATCTCCACCGACAAGGTCGACACCGAGATCCCGTCGCCCGTCAGCGGCGTCCTCGAAGAGATCCTCGTGCAGGAGGACGAGACCGTCGAGGTCGGCGCCGTGCTGGCGAAGATCGGCGACGGGTCGGGATCGGCGTCGGAGGATGCCGCAGCGGAAGAACCCGCAGAGCAGGCGACGCCCGCGGCGGAAGAGCCCGCCGATGAGCCGACGGCCGAAGCGGCGAAGCCTCAGGAGGCACCCGCCGAGCCCGAGCCCGAGCCCGACGCATCCGCTCCGGCCCCCTCGGCCGACGCGGCCGCGTCCTCCGACGGCAAGGAGGTCGTGCTGCCTGAACTGGGCGAGAGCGTGACCGAGGGCACCGTCACGCGCTGGCTCAAGCAGGTCGGCGACGATGTCGCCGTCGACGAACCGCTGCTGGAGATCTCGACCGACAAGGTCGACACCGAGATCCCGGCCCCGTTCGCGGGCGTGCTGCAAGAGATCCTGGTTCAGGAAGACGAGACCGTGGCGGTCGGGTCACCTCTCGCGCGCATCGGCGACGGATCGCCGGCCGAGACCTCGACCGAGCTCCCGCAGCAGGCACCCGCCGAGGAGCCGGAGCCCGCCGAGGAGCCGGAACCCGCGGAAGAGGCGGCAACGCCCGCGGAAGAGGCCCCCGCGCCCGCCGAGGAGCCTCAGCCCACCGCGAAGGCTGCGCCGGCTGAGAAGTCCGAGCGGGCCCCCGCCCCGTTCACTCCCCCGTCGGGAGACGACGCCGTCTACGTCACCCCGCTCGTGCGTCGCCTGGCGCAGCAGCAGGGCGTCGATCTCGGTTCGGTGACGGGAACGGGCGTCGGTGGACGGATCCGCAAGGAGGACGTGCTGACGGCGGCCGAGGCGGCCAAGGCGCCCGCAGTTGCGACGGCGGCGCCCGCCGCGGCGGCTCCGACGATCGAGGTCTCCGAGCTGCGCGGCACCACCCAGCCGATGTCGCGCCTGCGCAAGGTGCTCGCCGAGCGCGCGGTCGCCTCGATGCAGGCGACGGCGCAGCTGACCACGGTCGTCGAGGTCGATGTCACGCGTCTGTCGGCCTACCGCGACTCGGTCAAGGCGGAGTTCCAGCAGAAGACCGGCGACAAGCTGAGCTTCCTGCCCTTCTTCGCCCTCGCTGCCGCCGAAGCGCTGCAGACGTACCCCGTGATCAACTCGACCGTCGACGGCGACAAGATCGTCTACCCGCCGAGCGAGAACCTCTCGATCGCGGTCGACACCGAGCGCGGGCTGCTCACGCCGGTGCTGCGCGATGCCGCCGCGAAGAACCTCGCGGAGATCGCCCATGAGATCGCCGATCTCGCCGCCCGCACCCGCGACAACAAGCTCAAGCCGGACGAGCTGGCCGGGGGCACCTTCACCCTCACGAACACCGGTTCGCGCGGGGCCCTCTTCGACACCCCGGTCGTGTTCCTTCCGCAGTCGGCGATCCTCGGCACGGGCATCGTCGTCAAGCGGCCGGGCGTGGTCACCGTCGACGGTAGGGACGCCATCTCGGTGCGGTCGTACGTCTATCTCGCGCTCTCGTACGATCACCGCATCATCGACGGTGCCGACGCCGCACGCTTCCTCGGCGCGGTGAAGAAGCGCCTCGAGGACGCCGCCTTCGCCGAGCAGCTGGGCATCTGATCCGCTAGCGCTGCTGCGCGACGTCGTGCACGTCGCGCAGCAGCCAGCGGCCGCCCGACTCGGCGATCACGACCAGCTGTGATCGGCCGTCCGGTCCGTCGACCCTCAGCACGGCGACGCCGCCGAGGTCATCGAGCACAGTGACGGTCCGCTCGTCGGCCGGCAGATCGACCGGCCCGGCCGGCACGGCACTCGTCGGATCCTGCATCAACTCCGACAGGCACGCGGATGTCCCCCCACACGCCGTCCGGGCCTCGAGGAGCTGCGAGGCGACGGAATCCAGCCCCGCGGGGGTCTGGTCGACCGGCGGGTCGGGAGTGCCCGTGCCGTCCGGATCGATCGGTGCCGCGGGGGCGCTGTCGATCCCAGCGGGCTCTGCGGTGGCGGGTGAGCCCGGTCCTGCCGGCCACAGCAGTCCGCCCGCCACCACTGCTCCCCCGATGAGAGCCGCGACCAGCCAGGGTCGACGACGCCGCGGTGTCCGCGCACGACGCCACAGATCGGTCGCCACCTCCGAGACGGTGTCGGCGAGGTCGGCATCGACGTGACGGGCGAGGGCCGTGAACCATGGGGCGCCGGGACGTTCCGGCTCGACGCTCGAGCCGTCGTCGGCGACCCGCAGCGAGCGGGCGGGACGGGGCGCGATCCCTTCGGTGGCCAGCGGCGCCGGTGCGGCGGTGGCGAACAGGGTCTCCTCGCCGCGAAGCAGGACGCGCTGAGGCGTCGCCGGCTCGGCGATCGCGCCGGCGAGATCGGTCCAGTCGCGCCGGGTCGGCGCCGCAGCCATGTCGTTCAGGAGCTCGATCGTCGCCGCACGCGCCGAAGCCGTTCCCACACCGAGCGCGAGCACGGGCCGCCCGTCGGCGGTCACCCACCATTCGCCGCTCGGTTCCACGCCGATTGCGGCGAGCTCGGCCACGGCGCGCAGCGCGCTCACCCCGACGGTCACCGCTTCGCCGTCGGACAGCCCGGCCCCGCCGCCGCGGCGCGCGAGCGCGTCGCGCAGCCGATCGCGCAACGCCGGGAGGAGAGCGTCATGGCCGTCGTGCCGACGCACCACGTCGAGGGCGGCGACGAGGTGACCGTCCTCCCGCGCCGACGAGCCCGGCCAGTCGGCACCGAGCTCGACGATGTCGACGAGAACCCCGCCGCGCTCGCCGAGTCTCACGAGCGTGCCGTCCCAGGGACCGTCGCGTCCCGCCGTGACCCGACGCAGCGCCGTGACCGGAGCACGGAGGGGATCGGGCGCATCTGTCACCCTTCGAATCTGCCGCGGGACGCTGCGCGGCCTGCGGACCGACGACAGATCTGTGGACAGCAGGCCGCCCGCTGCGCCTGGGGAGGAGCCGACACCGCGCGGGCGGTAGGCTGGAACGCATGGCAGCGCGCAGTACCGGCCCGGAGAAACGTCCGGGATTCTTCCGCCAGATCGGAACCCTCTACTCGTTCACCCAGAAGGAGTTCCGGTGGCTGCCGTTCGCGCTCGCGGGAATCCTCCTGGTCGGAATCGGAATCGGTGTCGCGATCGGCTTCCTCCTGCCGCCGCTGGCGGTGTGGAGTGTCATCCTGTGGGGCTTCACCGGTCTGATGCTCGGCGTGCTCGCCGGGCTCATGACGATGACGCGCCTGTCGACGGTGGCCATGTACCGGCGGATCGACGGGATGCCCGGCGCGACAGGCCACGTCATGTCGACGTCGCTCGGCCGCCGGTGGCAGGCCGACGACATGCCGGTCGGCGTGAACCCTCGCACGCAGGAGGCCGTCTATCGCGCGATCGGCCGTGGCGGAGTCGTGATCGTCGGCGAGGGGGCGCGCGGACGGCTGACGCGACTCGTCAACGACGAGCGGTCGAAGGTCCAGCGGGTGGCGTCGGGTGTGCCCGTCACGGTGCTGTACGTCGGCCACGGCGAGGACGAGGTCCCGATCGCCAAGCTGGCGGGCACCATCAAGTCGTTGCCGAAGTCGATCGACCGCGCCACGATGGCCGCGGTGATCAAGCGCATCGAGTCCGTATCGCAGACCCGCGCGTCACTGCCCATCCCCAAGGGGATCGATCCGATGCGCGCGCGCGCACCGCGGCCGCGCTGACGACGGACGCGCCTGTCACCCTCGGACGAGCACCGTGCCTGCGGCTTTGTCGTGCAGGCCGCGCTGGTCGGCGTCCCAGATCACCGCGGGGATGACGACGACGAGCAGCAGCGTGCGCACGACAGGCCGCCACAGTCCCACCCATGCCCCGTCGAGACGGAGCAGGCGCAGGCCGAAGAGCCGATGACCGGGGCTGCCCTGCAGCGTGGGCAGGAAGGCGACCTGGATGAGCGCGAAGATCGCCAGGATCGCCAGCGGGTCCCACGCGAAGAAGCCCGAGACGAGATACGCGGCGCCGTAATCGATGAACAGAGCGCCGACGCGTCGTCCGAGCCGCCCGATGGATCCGGCTCCCTCACGGGGCAGGCCGAGTCGCTCGCCGGGATAGGTCTGGGCGTTCTGCGTCACCACATCAGCGTATCCAGCCCTGTGTAACATGGCCGAAACAATGGCGACACTGCCGGGCAACGCCCTGTCGATAGGTTGCCAGAACCGCTCGCATTGCGGGTGGCAGTTCCCGATGCCCTACCTCTGGAGTCTTCATGTTCAGTGATTCATCCGAGGTGCTGAAGTTCATCAAGGACGAGGACGTCAAGTTCCTCGACATCCGTTTCACGGACCTTCCTGGCGTTCAGCAGCACTTCAACATTCCGGCCTCGACCGTCGACGAAGACTTCTTCACCGTCGGCCAGCTGTTCGACGGATCCTCCATCCGAGGCTTCGCGAACATCCACGAGTCCGACATGCAGCTCATCCCCGACGTGTCGACGGCGTACCTCGACCCGTTCCGCGAGGCGAAGACGCTGATCATGGTCTTCGACATCTACAACCCGCGCAACGGCGAGATCTACTCGAAGGACCCGCGTCAGGTCGCGAAGAAGGCCGAGAAGTACCTCGCCTCCACCGGCATCGCCGACACGGCGTTCTTCGCCCCCGAGGCCGAGTTCTACATCTTCGACGACGTCCGCTACGAGGTGAAGCAGAACTCGAGCTTCTACTCCGTGGACTCGGAGGAAGGCGCGTGGAACACCGGCCGCACCGAAGAGGGCGGCAACCTCGCCAACAAGACCCCCTTCAAGGGCGGCTACTTCCCCGTCTCGCCGGTCGACAAGACGGCCGACCTGCGCGACAACATCAGCCTGAACCTGATCGAGGCGGGTCTCGAGCTCGAGCGCGCGCACCACGAGGTGGGCACCGGCGGCCAGCAGGAGATCAACTACAAGTTCGACACGATGGTCCACGCTGCGGACGACATCCTGAAGTTCAAGTACATCGTCAAGAACACCGCCGAGCAGTGGGGCAAGGTCGCCACCTTCATGCCGAAGCCGCTCTTCGGCGACAACGGCTCCGGAATGCACACGCACCAGTCGCTGTGGAACGACGGCTCGCCGCTGTTCTACGACGAGAAGGGCTACGGCGGCCTGAGCGACATCGCCCGCTGGTACATCGGCGGCATCCTCGCCCACGCACCCGCCGTCCTCGCGTTCACCAACCCGACCCTCAACAGCTACCACCGCCTGGTGAAGGGCTTCGAGGCGCCGGTCAACCTGGTCTACTCGGCCGGCAACCGGTCGGCTGCGATCCGCATTCCGATCACGGGCACCAACCCCAAGGCCAAGCGCATCGAGTTCCGCGCGCCGGATGCCTCGGGCAACCCGTACCTCGCCTTCGCGGCACAGCTGATGGCGGGCATCGACGGCATCAAGAACCGCATCGAGCCGCACGAGCCGGTCGACAAGGACCTGTACGAGCTGCCCCCCGAGGAGGCCAAGGGGATCCCCCAGGTTCCCAACTCGCTGCTCGACTCGCTCGAGGCGCTGCGCGCGGACCACGAGTTCCTGCTGCAGGGCGGCGTGTTCACGCCCGAGCTGATCGAGACGTGGATCGAGTACAAGATCGAGAACGAGATCCAGCCGATCGCGCAGCGGCCGCACCCGTTCGAGTTCGAGCTGTACTTCGGCGTCTGACACCT
>NZ_BAAAYU010000001.1:495751-1104186 GCF_039536545.1 Microbacterium awajiense
CCGTGCCGAGGGGAGCGCGACCTCACCCGTAGAACAGCTTCTCGAACACGCGCCTCGCACGGCGGGTGGCCGCGAACCAATCCTCCTCGACCTGCGTCGCCGACCGCGGGGGGTAGTCGAGCAGGCGGCCGATCGCGTCGAGCTTCATCCGGTCGGGCGGCAGGATGTCGCTGGTGTGACCGGAGGCCAGGGTGTTGGCGGAGCGGAGCCGACTGGCCAAGCGCCACGCCTCCCCCAGCCGCTGTGCGGCCGCGGAAGGAACGAGATCGGCATCGCGCGCTGCGGCCAACGCGGCCTGCGTCGATGTCGTGCGCAATTGTTCGACGCGATGTCCATGCTCGAGCTGGAGGAGCTGAACGAGCCACTCGACGTCGCTGAGGGCTCCGGGACCGAGCTTGAGGTGCCGGCGGGGGTCGGCGTTCTGCGGCAATCGCTCATTCTCGACACGCGCCTTGATCCGTTTGATCTCACGGACGCCCTGCGGGTCGACCTTCGCCGGGAAGCGGACGTCGTCGGCGAGCTTCATGAACGCGCCGATGAGCTTGACGCTCCCGGCGACACCGCGCGCCCGCAGCAGCGCCTGCGCCTCCCATGACAGCGACCAGCGCCGGTAATACTCGGCGTAGGCGTCGAGCGAGCGGGCGAGCGGTCCGTTGCGCCCTTCCGGACGCAGGTCGACGTCCAGATCGAGCGGCACGCGGTGATCCTCGGAGTGCTTCCGGATGCCTGCGACGAGCTTGAGTGCGAGATCGTGGGCGCGCTGTGGTTCGATGCCGTTCGCGCGGTAGACGTACATGACGTCGGCGTCCGAGCCGAATCCGAGCTCACGCCCGCCGAAGCGTCCCATCGCGATCACCGAGAAGTCGAGGTCACGGTCTTCTGGCGGCACGATCTCGCGGCGAACGGCGCGCAGGGTCGCCTGGATCGTCACCTCGGTGATGGTCGTGAGCGTCTCTCCCAGCTCCTCGACGGTCATCCCGCCGACGATGGCGCCCATGGCCGTGCGCAGCAGCTCACGGCGGCGCAGTGCCCGCACCGCCCGCATCGCGTCCTCGGTCGTCTCGTGACGCGTCTGGATCGCACGGGCCTCCTCCTGCAGCGCCACTCCGCCGCGTGGCCGGAGCAGGTCGTCGTCGTCGAGCCACGCCGCGGACTCGGGGATCCACTCCATGAGCTCGCCGATGTACCGCGAGCTGGACAGGACCCGCGTCAGGCTCTCCGCCGCGGCGGACGAATCACGCAGCATCCGCAGGAACCACGGTGAATCCCCGAGCCGCTCACTCAGCCGGCGGAAGGCGAGCAGTCCATAGTCCGGGTCGGCGCCGTCGGCGAACCATCGGATCAGCACCGGCATCAGGTGACGTTGGATGCTCGCCTTGCGGCTGAGGCCGCTCGTCAGGGCGGCGATGTGGCGCAGCGCTCCGGCCGGATCGGAGAAGCCGATCGCGGCGAGCCTGTCGTGGGCCTGTTCGGGCGACAGGCTGCGTTCCTCGGCGCTCATCCCGGCCACCGCCGACAACAGCGGCCGGTAGAACAGCCGCACGTGGATGTCGCGGACCTCGCGCTTGACGGATTCCCAGAGCTCCCACACGGCCGGACCCGAGCCGACGAGTCGTGTCGCGCGCGCCAGCGCGCGCAGCTCCCCCGGATCGGACGGCATGAGGTGGGTCCGGCTCAGTCGACGCAGCTGCGTCCGATGCTCGAGCAGCCGCAGCACACGATAATCGCGTGCGAAGGTCTGGGCCTCGGCGCGACCGATGTAGCCGGCTGCCACCAGCGCCGTCAAGGCATCCAGCGTGCCACGCTGCCGGATCGTGTCATCGCTGAGACCGTGGACGAGCTGCAACAGCTGCACCGTGAACTCGATGTCGCGGATGCCGCCGGGACCGAGCTTGATCTGGTACTGCACCTCGTCGGGCGGGATGTGCTCGGTGACCCGCTCGCGCATGCGCTGCACACTGTCGACGAAGTTCTCTCGCGCGGCGCTGGTCCACACCTTCGGCTGCACCGCCGCCACGTACTCCTGTCCGAGTTCGAGATCTCCGGCGAGCGGACGCGCCTTCAGCAGAGCCTGGAACTCCCAGCTCTTGGCCCACCGATCGTAGTAGGCGAGGTGCGATTCGAGCGTGCGCACGAGCGCCCCCTGACGCCCTTCGGGGCGGAGGTTCGCGTCGACCTCCCACAGCGGCGGCTCGACCTCGACTTCGGAGATGCCGCGCATCGTCTGCACGGCCAGACGCGTGGCGATGTCGACGACCCGGCTCTCCCCGACCTCATCGATCAGGGCCGGATCGCCGCCGCCGACGAAGATGACGTCGACGTCGCTCACGTAGTTGAGCTCGCGGGCGCCGGTCTTGCCCATTCCGATGACAGCCAGGCGGGTGCCCGCCACCTGCTCCCGCGGGAAGAGCCCGCCTCCTGCCGGGTCGCGGGCGATGCGCGTCCGCGCCACGCAGAGGGAGGCCTCCAGCGCGGCGCCCGCCGCGTCGGCGAGGGTCGCCGCGACGTCGGGGATCTCATCGACGGGTTCATCGCTGAGCAGGTCGTACGCGGCGATGCGCGCCAGCATCCTCCGATAGCGGACACGCAACGCCACCCAGGAGGCCTCCGCGCCGGACTCGGCGAAGCCGTCCTCGGCACCGACCGCGCTCGTGAGTGCGTCGAGCAGCTCCGTCGCACTGGGCAGCCGTGTGCCTGCGGTCGTCAGGTCCGGGAGTTCTTCGGGGTGGCGCAGGTAGAACTCGCCGAAGCCGTACGACGCGCCGAGCAGAGCCCACAGCGCCCGCCATCCCTTCTCGGACGCCGCCAGGGTGCGCACGGCCTGAGCGTCCCGCCGCGCGATGAGCGTGAGCGAGTCCAGCGCCGCGTCCGGGTCGGCCGCGACCGACGTGTGGGCCAGCAGCGCGTCGCGGTCGAGCCCGAGCACTGACTCGAGCTCGGACAGGTGGGCGTCCGCATCGGCGAGTTCGCTGAAGCCGACGCGGGCGAGCAGGGTGAGCGCCGACGAGCGCTCGCTGGCGGCCACGGCGGTCTCAGAGCATCTCGAGGTTGCTCTTCAGTTCGAAGGGCGTCACCTGCGAGCGGTATCCCTGCCATTCACGACGCTTGTTGAGCAGCACGTAGTTGAAGACCTGCTCGCCGAGCGTCTCGGCCACCAGCTCCGACTCCTGCATGTACTCCAGAGCGTGGTCGAGGCTCGCCGGCAGCGGCGCGAACCCCAGCGCGCGGCGCTCGGCATCGCTGAGGTACCAGACGTTGTCCTCGGCCTCGGCGGGCAGCTCGTACCCCTCCTCGATCCCCTTGAGCCCGGCGGCGAGCAGCAGTGCGTAGGCGAGGTACGGGTTCGCCGCGGAATCGAGCCCGCGGTACTCGACGCGCGAGGACTGACCCTTGTTGGGCTTGTACATCGGCACGCGAACGAGCGCGGAACGGTTGTTGTGACCCCAGCAGATGAAGCTCGGGGCCTCGTCGCCGCCCCACAGGCGCTTGTACGAGTTGACGAACTGGTTCGTGACGGCGCTGATCTCGTTGGCGTGCCGAAGCAGACCCGCGATGAACTGGCGACCGATCTTCGACAGCTGATACTGCGCGCCCTCCTCGTAGAACGCGTTCACGTCGCCTTCGAACAGCGACATGTGCGTGTGCATGCCGCTGCCCGGCTGACCGCTGAGCGGCTTGGGCATGAACGTCGCATAGACGCCCTGCTCGATCGCGACCTCCTTGATCACCGTCCGGAAGGTCATGATGTTGTCGGCCGTGGTCAGTCCGTCGGCGTACCGCAGGTCGATCTCGTTCTGCCCGGGGCCGCCCTCGTGGTGGCTGAACTCCACCGAGATGCCGAGGTCCTCGAGCATCCGCACCGACCGGCGGCGGAAGTCGTGCGCCGTGCCGCCGGGCACGTTGTCGAAGTAGCCGGCCGAGTCGACGGGCTCGGGCCCCTCGGGTCCGTACGACGATGACTTCAGCAGGTAGAACTCGATCTCAGGGTGGGTGTAGAACGTAAACCCGGCATCCGCGGCCTTGGCCAGCGACCGCTTGAGCACATTGCGCGGGTCGGCGACCGCGGGCTGACCGTCGGGGGTCGTGATGTCGCAGAACATCCGGCCGGTGGGGTCGATCTCACCGCGCCATGGCAGCGTCTGGAACGTCGTCGGGTCGGGGTAGGCGAGCAGATCGGACTCATACGAGCGCGTCAGCCCTTCGATCGCCGAGCCATCGAAGCCGAGGCCCTCGGCGAACGCGCCCTCGACTTCGGCCGGGGCGATCGCCACCGACTTGAGCGTGCCCATCACGTCCGTGAACCAGAGGCGCACGAACTTGACGCCGCGCTCCTCGATCGTCCGCAGAACGAAGTCTCGCTGCTTGTCCATTCGCTTCCTCTCCGCTTGTCGTCCTGCTCAGACTCCGCCGCCGCCGCCGGACCTGTCTTCGCGCGCGTCCTCTTCGGCCCACGCGCGTGAGCGCTCCTTGATCACCTCGGGGGCGTTCTCCGCCTCCTCCGCCGTCTCGAACGGGCCGGCGCGATCGATGCCGAGGGACTGCGGGCCCTTCTCCACCTCGCCGGTGCGGAGGTTGAACCAGAACTTGTCACTGTCGTCGTGCATCGGGGTCTCCCTGGTCGATCGGATGCCTCGATCCTACTGATCGCGCGCGGTGCCCTGGATAGGCTGAGCGCATGGCAGCAGACAGCACCCGCGCCGTCGGCGTGGACATCGGCGGGACGGGCATCAAGGCGGGCATCGTCGACCTGACGGCGGGAGAGCTCATCAGCGACCGCATCAAGGTCGCGACGCCGGACGGCGCCGAACCGAAGGACGTGTTGGCCGCGGTGACCGAGGTGCTCACGCACTTGGGCGTCGCCGACGATCCCATTCCGCTGGGAGTGGCGTTCCCCGCGATCGTGAAGTCGGGGCGCACCCTGTCGGCGGCGAACGTGTCGGACGCCTGGATCGGTTTCGCGGCCGAGGATTTCTTCGAGCAGGGACTCGGGCGTGAGATCCACTTCGCCAACGACGCCGACGTGGCCGGCGTCGCCGAGATGCGGTACGGCGCTGCGCGTGACCGATCGGGATTGACGATCCTCACGACGCTCGGCACGGGCATCGGCTCGGCATTGCTGTACAACGGAGTCCTGATCCCCAACAGCGAACTCGGCCACGTCCATCGGGCCAAGCACGGCAAGGACGCCGAGGCGTATGCCGCCTACTCGGCGAAAGAGCGCGAGGATCTCTCCTGGGAGGAGTGGACCACACGACTGCAGTGGTACTACTCGCACATCGAGTTCCTCTTCAGCCCCGATCTGCTCGTCGTGGGCGGCGGCGTGTCCAAGCACGCCGACAAGTTCCTGCCGCTGCTCAAACTCGACACCGAGATCGTGCCGGCGGTGCATCGCAACAATGCGGGCATCATCGGGGCGGCCGCACTGGCGGTCGCCTGACCGGCTGGGCGAATGGGCCGGCCGGTACGCCGGGTTCTGTTCCGGGGCGAAGCCCCATCGACGGTCATCTCTCTCGGCGACACGTTGCCGTGCCGCTCCAGCGGCCTACCCGGGGACTCGGCGGGCCGCGTCGTCATCCCCTGTCTGGCCTTGCTCCGGGCGAGGTTTGCCATGCGGATCGCGTCACCACGATCCCGGTGGTCTCTTACACCGCCCTTTCACCCTTACCGGGTCGCAACCCGGCGGTCTGCTCTCTGTGGCACTGTCTCGCGGATCACTCCGGGTGGGTGTTACCCACCGCCCTGCCCTGTGGAGCCCGGACGTTCCTCGGCGCAGCCGGTCTCCCGGTTGCGACGCGACCGTCTGGCCGACCCATTCGCGACCGCGAGTCTAGCCCGTCGCGCTGATGCTCCCCTCAGTCCTCACGGGCCGTCTGCCCGATTCGCACGTCGAGGGGGAAGTCGATGGGGAAGTCGCCGAACAGCGCCGCGCCTGCGGCGTCAGAGGCATCCTGCACCGCATCCGCCACCTCTTGCGCCCGTTCGGCGGGCGTGTGGACGATGACCTCGTCGTGCAGGAAGAACGCGAGATGGGCCCGTTGCGCGAACGCCACGCCGGACGCCTCCGCACGCGCACCGTCGGTCGGCGCCAGCTCGGCGAGGCGACGCCGCAGCTCGGCGAGCCAGACGAGCGCCCACTCGGCGGCCGTGCCCTGCACGATGAAGTTGCGCGTGAACCGGCCACGCTCCCGTGCCCACTGCCGGGCCCGAGACACGTCTGCGGAAGTGGCGCCGTCCTCGGTCGCAGCAGACTGCGCGTGCCGCCACTGCGCCGACGGGAGCGGCGACGTCCGACCGAGCCAGGTCGAAACGACCTCGCCGTCCTCACCCGCCTTCGCCGCCGCATCGACGAGCGCCATGGCCGCCGGGTAGGTCCGGCGCAGGCCGGGGAGAAGCCGACCCGACTCGCCCGTCGTCGCTCCGTACATCGCCCCCAGCACGGCGATCTTCGCCTCGGCGCGCGTGGACACGGCGCCGGCGGCGACGATGCCGTCGTAGAGATCGGCTCCCCGGGCGGCGCCGGCCAGCGCGCCGTCGCGAGACATCGCGGCGAGGACACGGGGTTCGAGCTGTGCGACGTCGGCGACCACGAGCCGCCACCCCGGATCCGCGCGCACGGCCGCGCGCAGCGGGCGCGGAAGCTGGAGCGCGCCACCTCCCGACGACGCCCAGCGGCCCGTTACGACGCCCCCGGGGACGTACGTCGGCCGGAAGCGTGCATCGCGGACCCACTCCTCGAGCCAGGACCAGCCGTTCGCGGAGTACAGCCGCGCCAGCTTCTTGTATTCGATCAGCGGCGCGATCGCCGGATGCGCGTACTCGGCGAGCTCCCACCGCGCGGTGGACTGCGCGGGGATCCCCGCGCGGTGGAGCGCGCGCAGCAGCTTGGGCTGGGAGTCCAGGCTCACCGCCGCGTCGTCGAGCGCGACGCGCACCTGCGTGGCGAGCTCCTGCATCCGCTGCGGCACGCCGTGTGTGCGCGCGCCGAGCGTGTCGGTGAGGATCCGGTCATGCTCGGCCGCGTCCCACGGCACACCGGCGGATCTCAGCTCTGCCGCGACGAGTGCCCCGGCGGACTCGGCCGCCGTGAGAATGCGCAGCCGGCCGCCCGTGTCCGGATCGCGGAGGGCTGCGCGTTGGCGCATCCACTCGTTCGCCGTGTCGTCCGGACTCGAGGGCAGGCCGCGCTCGGCGAACTCAGCCAGGTCGAACAGGCCGTCGTCGGGATCGACCCGAGCCTCGGATGCGGCATCCCACCGTCCGTCCGCGTCGAACGGCGCAGAGTCGGCGACGAGCGCCGACGATCGTAGAATCGCGCGACACAGTCGCAGATCGTGGCAGCGCGCGACGCGCACACCGGACGCGAGGAGTGCGGGATACCACTGCGGCGTGTCGTTCCACACCCAGCGCACCGAGGGGCCCTCGTGGCGCGCCACCCACGCCGCGAGGTCGGCGAGCGGCATCTCCTCGTGCGAGATCAGCTCGCCGGCGCCATCGCGCCGGTCGACGGCGACGGCCGCACCCACCCGGCCGAGAAGGATACAGACGGGCTCAATCGCGGGCATCACCGAGGTCGCGGCGGAAGCTGGCGCGCCGATCCATCGACTCGTTCGCAGCCGCGTCGGCCCGGGCGTTCGCCGCTCGCGGCACCCACTCGAAGTGGACCTCGCGGTCTGCGATGAGCTCGCGCGCGCGCTGGGCCAGCACCTGCATGTCGCGGTGCTTGATGCGCCAGCGACCGGACATCTGCTCGACGACCAGCTTCGAGTCCATCCGCACCCGGATCGAAGCGGGGTCGCGTTCGATCGCGGCTTCGAGACCGGCGATCATGCCGCGATACTCCGCGACGTTGTTGGTCGCGATCCCCACGTACACGCCGACCTCGGTCAGGACGGCGTCGGAGTCCGGATCGATCACGACGGCCCCGCCGGCCGCCGTGCCCGGGTTGCCGCGCGAGCCTCCGTCGGCCTCGACGACGAGAGGGACGGTCACAGCCCGGATTCCTCGGTGCGCACGAGGATGCAGCCGCACTCCGGACACGTCGCGACGACGTCCGCGGCGACGTGACCGAGTGCGTTCAGATCGGTGCCGGACAGCACCATGTGACAGCCTTCGCAGGTCCGCCGGCGCAACAGGGCGGCACCGGCGCTGCGCGTGGACAGGCGGTCGTAGAGCGCAACCAGCTCGGCCTCGAGCGTCCCGGCGACAGCAGCCCGGTCTCGGGTCGCCGCCTCCAGCTCGGCCGTCGCCTCGGCGACGACCCGCTTGGCCTCGGCGCTGAGCCTCGCGCCCTCCTCGTTCGTCTCGGCGATCAGCGATTCCTGCTCGGCCACGGCGGCATCGGCCGACTCGAGCCGCTCCATGATCTCGAGTTCGCCGTCTTCGAGGTCGGACTTGCGGCGGGCCAGCGAGGCGAGCTCGCTCTCGAGCCCCTGGGCCTCCTTGACGTTGCTCGTCGCTGCGAGTCGCTCCTGGTCGCGCGCGGATCGCGCATCGACCACCGCCACGTCGGACTCGATCCTGCTCAGCTCGGTTCGCAGGTCGTCGCGCGTGCCCAGGCGCACCGACAGCTCCTGGGCCAGTGTCTGGCGCTGGGCGAGGAGCTCCTTGACCCGCTCCGCCTGCGGCGGATTGCGGCGCGCATCCTCGGCCCGACGGATGCGCGTGTCGAGGGCGGCGAGGTCGAGCAGCCGTCGCTGCTGGTCGGGGGTGGCATTCACGGCATCCAACCTACGGCACCCGCTTGCGCGTGCGTTCGCGGGACCGTGTTGCGTCGCGTTACCACCCGCTCGCGGCGCCGACGCGAGCGCGGATAGCTTCGCAGGACACCCACGGAAGGAGAGCACCATGACGCTCGTCGCACCCTCGCAGACGGTGCGGGCAGGACTGCCCACCGCCGCGGCGCACGTGCGCGTCAGCGAAGTGGGTCGGCGCTTCGGCGATCACGTGGTGCTGCGCGACATCGACCTCGACATCGCACCGGGCCAGATCGTCACCGTTCTCGGTGCGTCGGGCTCGGGCAAGTCGACCCTGCTGCGCATCGCCGGTGGACTCGACACCGCGACGCACGGGGGTGTCCGCATCGATGACGAGCCGGTCACAGGAACCGACACGCGGGTCGCGATCGGCTTCCAGGAGCCGCGGCTGCTGCCGTGGCGCACCGTCTCCGAGAACATCGCGCTCGGGCTGCCCCGCGGTCTGTCGAGATCGGATGGCGCCCGCCGCGTCGACGACCTGCTCGAGCGCACCGGACTCGCCGATTTCGCCCGTCACCGTCCGCGGCAGATCTCCGGCGGAATGGCCCAGCGCACCTCGTTGGCCCGCGCACTGGCGCGGCGCCCCCGGCTCCTGCTCCTCGACGAGCCGTTCGGAGCCCTCGACGCCCTGACCCGCCTGCGAATGCAGGACCTGCTCCTGGCCGTGCTCGACGGCACACCGACGACGACGCTCCTGGTCACCCACGACGTCGACGAGGCGCTGCAGCTCGGCGACCGCGTCATCGTGCTCGGCTGCGATCCGGACGCACCGGCGGGCGCCCAGATCCAGCGCCACGTCATGGTCCCGGGCGACCGTCCCCGCGACCGCGGATCCGCCGCGCTGGCGGAACTGCGCGCCGAGCTGCTCGTCGCCCTCGGCGTCGATCGCCACGCGCACTGACCGCACACCCGATCCCCTCTCCCTCCCCACCCTGACCGAAAGGCCGACCATGTCCCGTTCCCTGCGCGCTCTCGGCGCACTCGCGGCCGCCGCCGCCCTCGCAGCGGGCCTCACCGGCTGCCTCGCCGGCGAGGATGCCCGTCCCGCCGCCGTCGTCGACGCCGACGGCTTCGCCCTCAACCTCGATTGGGCGACCTACAACCCCCTCAGCCTGATCGTGAAGGATCAGGGCTGGCTCGAAGAGGCCGGCTACGAGGTCACCTGGAGCCAGTCCCTCGGCTCGTCGAAGGCGAACGAGGCCCTGCGCGCCGGCGCGATCGACTTCGGGTCCACGGCAGGCTCGGCGGCACTGCTGGCACGCGCGAACGGCGCACCCCAGCAGATCGTCGACGTCGTTGCACAGCCGGAATGGTCGGCGCTCGTCGTCCCGGCGGACTCCGACATCGACTCGATCGAAGATCTCCGCGGCAAGACCGTCGCAGCGGCGCTCGGTACAGACCCGTACTTCTTCCTCGTGCAGGCGCTCGAGGAAGCGGGGCTCTCGGTCGACGACGTCACCGTCGAGAACCTCATCCACCCGGACGGCTGGGCCGCCCTGCAGGCGGGCGCCGTGGACGCCTGGGCGGGCCTGGACCCGATCATGGCGACGGCCGAGGCCGCCGGCGCACAACTGCCCTACCGCAACCTGGAGTTCAACTCGTACAGCGTGCTCAATGCGACCGAGCAGATCATCGCGGAGCACCCCGAGGTGGTGCAGGACGTCGTCGACGCCTATGAGCGGGCCCGTGCGTGGGCCCTGGACAACCCGGCCGAGACCGCGCAGATCCTCGCCGACGCGTCGGCGATCGACCTCGCGGTCGCGACGAAGGTCATCGACGAGCGCGAAGGACTGGACGTCGACCCCGTTCCCGGCGATGGTCTGGCCGCCGTGCTCGCGCCGATCGGCGTCATCCAGGTCGGTCTCGGCGACGTGGCATCGCAGGACGCCGTCGATGACGCGCTCGCCACTCTGTTCGCCCCGCAGTTCGCCACGGCCGCGACGGACCGCTGATGGCCTCCCCCCTCGTGCGTGCCCCGGAGACGCGTGCCGTCGCCGGGGCACGCCCGTTGGACTCCCCCGGTGTCCGGGCCGTCCTCGGCGCGGCGATCCCCGTCACCCTGCTCGCGATCTGGTTCCTGGTCACGCTGCCGGCGAACCCGATCGTGCCGCCGTACCAGTTCCCGAGTCCCGAAGCGGTGGTGCGTGCCGGCGTCGATCTCGCCGAACGCGGCGAACTCGGACCCTACATCGCCATCTCGCTGCAGCGCGTCTTCGTCGGGTTCGCCGCCGGAGGCCTGCTCGGCATCGCGGTGGGCGGACTCGTCGGGCTCTCGCGGTTCTGGGACACGGCGCTGGGGCCGATCCTCGGCATCATCCGCGCCGTACCCAGTCTCGCGTGGGTGCCGCTGCTGATCGTGTGGTTCCAGACCGGTGAGCAGTCGAAGATCGTCCTCATCGCGATCGGCGCGTTCTTCCCGGTGTTCACCACGGTCTCGCTCGCGCTGCGGCACGTCGACCCCCAGCTGGTCGAGCTCGGACGGTCGTTCGGCCTGCGCCACGTGCGGCTGTTCTTCACGGTGCAGTTGCCCAGCGTGCTGCCCGCCGTCTTCGCCGGGCTGCGACTGGCTCTCGTCCAAGCCTGGCTGTTCCTGGTCGCCGCCGAGCTTCTCGGAGCATCGATGGGACTCGGCTTCCTGCTCTCGCGCGGATCGTCGAACGGACGCGTCGATCAGATCGTGCTCGCGATCATCCTGCTCGCAGTGCTCGGCAAGCTCACCGATGTCGTGCTCGCACAGGTGCAGCGCTGGGCGACGCGGCGCTGGGGCTGACCACTCGGTCGCCGGCGCCCCTCGCTATCGTCGGTGCATGCGCATCGGTCTGATCAACCAGCTGCACGGCCGTCCCGGCGGCGCCACGCCCGCGCCGACGTGGCAGACCATCTCGGCGCGGGCGAAGGCGGCGGAGCGGGCCGGGTTCGACATCTTCGTCTACGAGGACGCGCTCCTCTACCGCGGCGACGCAGCCTCGGACGGGGTGTGGGAGTCGATGGCGGTGTCGGGAGCCCTTGCCCTCGCGACGGAAACCATCCGGTTCGGCCCCTCGGTGATGAATGCCCCGTATCGGCATCCGGGTGTGGTCGCCTCCGCGGCCGAGACCCTCGGCGAGATCTCGGACGGACGATTCGTCCTGGGTGTCGGCGCGGGCAACACCGACGACTATCGGGCGTTCGGCATCCCCGCGGATCCGCGCTACTCGCGATTCGCGGGGTGGCTGCCGATCGTGCACGGACTGCTCCGCGGCGAGGTCGTGACGACGGACGGCCCCTATCACGCGGCCGAGCACGCCGAGCTGGTGCTGCGAGGACCGCGTGAGGTGCCGATCGTCGTGGCGGCGCGGGGGCCGCGGATGCTGCGTCTGACCGCCCGATTCGCGTCGGGGTGGAACTGGTGGGCGTCGGGTCGCTCCGACAGCGCGATCGCCGATCTCGCGCGACTCGTGCGCGAACTCGACATCGCATGCGACGAGTCGGATCGTGACCCCGCGACACTCACGCGCACCCTTGACTTCTACACCGTCATCGCCCCCGGGTCGACGGGCGAAGCGCCGGACGGCGCGATCTCGGGAAGCGCCGAGCGGATCGCCGAGGAGATCCTCGGGTTCCGGTCGCTCGGGATCGAGGAGGTGCGCTGCGACGTGCATCCGAAGACCACCGAGGCCATCGATGCGATGACCGACGTGGTTCGGCTCGTGCACGCGAGATGATCCGGGTGGGCCCTGCCGGGATCGAACCGACGACATCCACGGTGTAAACGTGGCGCTCTACCAGCTGAGCTAAAGGCCCGCCCCGCAATTGTAGGCGTCCCGCCTCGCCCGGCGACGAGTGACTAGGCTGTGTGCGGTGCGTTCGTACGCGGCGGACAACGTCGGCGACGCCTCTCATGCGAACTCCTGGCACGATCTGCCAGAACCGAGGAAAGGTCATCCGTGACTGTCAACGACCAGGATCCGTACTCCCAGGGCCCGCAGGACAGCGATCCCGAGGAGACCTCCGAGTGGCGGGAGTCCCTGTCGCAGCTCGTCGACGCGAAGGGCCGCGGTCGCGGCCGCGAGATCATGCTCAGCCTTCTCGCGCGCTCGCACGAGCTGCAGCTGAACGTGCCCCAGGTGCCCACCACCGACTACATCAACACGATCCCGACCGAGAACGAGCCGGACTTCCCCGGTGACGAGGAGCTCGAGCGGCGCTATCGACGTTGGATCCGGTGGAACGCCGCCATCACTGTGCACCGTGCACAGCGGCCGGGGATCGGCGTCGGCGGGCACATCTCGACCTATGCGTCGTCGGCGTCCCTCTACGAGGTCGGTTTCAACCACTTCTTCCGCGGTCTCGACGACCCGTCGGGCGGCGACCAGATCTTCATCCAGGGTCACGCCTCGCCCGGGATCTATGCGCGGTCCTTCCTCGAGGGCCGCCTGAGCGAAGACCAGCTCGACGGATTCCGCCAGGAGAAGTCGAAGGCGCCTGATGGGATCCCGTCGTACCCGCATCCCCGCCTGATGCCCGAGTACTGGCAGTTCCCGACCGTGTCGATGGGCCTCGGTCCGATCAACGCCATCTATCAGGCGATGACGAACAAGTACCTCACCAACCGCGGAATCAAAGACCTGTCGGACTCGAAGGTGTGGGCATTCCTCGGCGACGGCGAGATGGACGAGGTCGAAAGCCGCGGCCAGCTGCAGGTGGCGGCCAACGAGGGGCTCGACAACCTCGTCTTCGTCGTCAACTGCAACCTGCAGCGCCTCGACGGTCCGGTGCGCGGCAACGGAAAGATCATCCAGGAGCTGGAGAGCTTCTTCCGCGGTGCCGGCTGGAACGTCATCAAGGTCGTGTGGGGCCGCGGCTGGGACGAGCTGCTCTCGCGCGACGACGACGGTGCACTCGTGCACCTGATGAACACGACGCCGGACGGTGACTTCCAGACCTACCGCGCCGAAGACGGCAAGTTCATCCGCGACCACTTCTTCGGCCGAGACGAGCGCACCTCGCAGATGGTCGCGGACTGGTCGGATGACGACATCTGGGGCAAGCTGCGTCGCGGCGGGCTCGACTACACGAAGGTGTATGCGGCGTACAAGGCGGCCGCAGAGCACAAGGGCCAGCCCACCGTCATCCTCGCCAAGACCATCAAGGGCTACGGACTCGGGCACCACTTCGAGGGCCGCAACGCGACGCATCAGATGAAGAAGATGACGCTCGACGATCTGAAGCACTTCCGCGACTCGATGCGCATCCCGATCACCGACGCACAGCTCGAGGAGAATCCGTACCTGCCGCCGTACTTCCACCCCGGCGAGCAGGACGAGACCATCCAGTACATGCTCGAGCGTCGTCGCAACCTGGGCGGCTTCCTGCCCGAGCGGCGGACGCATCACGTGGGCCTCACCCTGCCGGGCGATGCCGCGTACGCGTTGCCCAAGAAGGGGTCGGGCACACAGGAGATCGCCACGACGATGGCGTTCGTCCGGCTGCTGAAGGATCTGCTGCGCGCGAAGGACTTCGGCCACCGCATCGTGCCGATCATCCCCGACGAGGCACGCACGTTCGGGATGGACGCGTACTTCCCGACGGCGAAGATCTACAATCCGCACGGCCAGAACTACACCTCGGTCGACCGCGAACTGCTCCTGGCCTACAAGGAGAGTCCGCAGGGTCAGATCATGCACGTCGGCATCAACGAGGCCGGCGCCCTGGCAGCGTTCACCGCCACCGGTACGAGCTACTCGACTCATGGCGAACCGCTGATCCCCGTGTACGTCTTCTACTCGATGTTCGGGTTCCAGCGCACGGGTGATGCCCAATGGGCCGCGGGAGACCAGATGGCACGCGGTTTCATCATCGGCGCCACCGCCGGACGCACCACGCTCACCGGCGAGGGTTTGCAGCATGCGGACGGGCACTCGCACCTGCTGGCCTCCACGAACCCCGCGACGGTGTCGTACGACCCCGCCTACGGGTACGAGATCGCACACATCGTGCGCGCGGGCATCGACCGGATGTACGGCGGGAACCACCCCGACCCGAACGTCATGTACTACCTCACGGTGTACAACGAGCCGATCGTCCAGCCGGCCGAGCCGGAGGACGTCGATGTCGAGGGGATCGTGCGGGGCATGCACCGCATCTCGGTCGCGCAGGGCGAAGGGCCACGCGCTCAGCTGCTCGCCTCGGGCGTCGGCGTTCCGTGGGCGCTCGAAGCGCAGCAGCTGCTGCGCGACGACTGGGGCGTGCTCGCGGATGTCTGGTCGGTCACCTCGTGGACGGAACTGCGCCGCGACGGGCTCGACGTCGACGAGCACAACTTCCTGCATCCGCTCGACCACCCTCGCACCGCATACGTCACCGACCGGCTCAAGGACGCGGAGGGACCCGTCGTCGCGGTGAGCGACTTCATGCGCGCCGTGCAGGACCAGATCCGCCAGTGGGTGCCGCAGCGCTTCGTGAGCCTGGGAGCCGACGGCTTCGGCTTCTCGGACACGCGGCCCGCTGCGCGGCGCTACTTCAAGATCGACGGTCCCTCGCTGGTCGTGCGCACCCTGCAGGCCCTGGCCGCCGAAGGAAAGGTCGACCCGGCCCTGTCTGCGCAGGCCATCGAGAAGTATCGCCTCCACGACGTCACTGCGGGCACGAGCGGGAACGCGGGCGGCGAGAGCTGACCCGGATGCCGAGCGGCTCCCCCCGGATGGACAAAGCCGAGACGCTGGCGTGGCTGCGCCGCATCTCGGGTGATCTCGCGACCGCGACCACGCGTCGACTCGAGGAGAGCCTTCCGTGGTACGCCGAGATGCCGCCGGCGCGGCGCTCCGCCGTCGGGCTCGTCGCACAAGCCGGCATCACGTCGTTCATCCAGTGGTACGACGATCCCGCCTCGACCCCGTGGATCGCCTCCGACATCTTCGCGGCGGCACCTCGCGAGCTGCTGCGCAGCGTGAGCCTGACGCAGACGCTGCAGCTCATCCGCGTGACGGTGGAGGTGACCGAGGAGCGTGTCACCGGCAAGGGCGAGCACCTGCGCGAGGCGATTCTGCTCTATTCGCGAGAAGTCGCCTTCGCCGCCGCCGACGTCTACGCGCGCGCAGCGGAGGCGCGCGGGCTGTGGGACGCGCGCCTGGAAGCACTCGTGGTCGACTCGATCCTCACCGGCGAGGCCGACGAAGAGCTGCCGAGCCGCATCGCGGCGCTCGGATGGCATGGACACGGCGAGGTCGCGGTCCTCGTCGGGACCACTCGCCCGATGTTCGATGTCGACCAGCTGCGTCGTACCGCGCGCAAGCTGGGCGTGGACGTCCTCATCGGGGTGCAGGGGTCCCGATTGGTCACCGTCCTCGGTCGCGCCGAAGCCCCCGGTCGCGCCGAGGATGTGCCGGCCGACCTGCCGTTCCCCGAGATCGCCCGCCGACTCGAGCCGTCGTTCGGGCCGGGGTTCCTGGTGCTCGGACCGGCGGTGTCCGCACTCGTGGACGCGAGCCAGAGCGCCCGCGCCGCGCTCGCCGGGTTCGCCGTCGCCCGAGCATGGCGCAACGCACCTCGACCCGTCGAGGCCGACGATCTGCTGCCTGAGCGCGCCCTCGCCGGAGATCCGCTCGCCAAGCAGACGCTCGTCGAACGGATCTACCGGCCGCTGCACACGCACAGCACCGATCTGGTCACGACACTGTGGAGCTACCTCGACAACGGCCGGTCGCTGGAAGCGACCGCCCGCGAGCTGTTCGTTCATCCGAACACGGTGCGCTACCGGCTCAAGCGCGTCTCGGAGGCGATCGGGTGGGATGCCACGGGGCCGCGGGAAGCGCTCATTCTGCAGACCGCGCTCATCCTCGGGTCGGTGGGCACCGACGCGACGAGGCGCCGATCGTCGCCGGGCCGCCGGGCCTCGAGTGCCTGAGATGTGCGGCCCCGACAAACGTTGCGGAGATTCTTGTGACACGATCGCCAGAAGACGCCCCGGGATCCTTGGCAGGATGAGATGGTGAACATCGCGGTCTTTCCCGGCCAGGGCTCGCAGACGCCCGGCTTCCTCCTCCCCTGGCTCGAGCGCGAGGGCGCAGCCGAGACCCTTGCGACGTACTCGGACTGGGCCGGCGTCGACCTGACGGCGGCGGGGACGGAATGGGATGCCGACCGCATCAGGGACACTGCCGTCGCTCAGCCGCTGATCGTCGCGGCGAGTCTGCTGTCGTGGAACATGCTCGACGCCCGGGACAGCGTTCAGGGTGTCGCCGGCCACTCCGTCGGCGAATTCGCGGCCGCGGCCGCCGCGGGCATCCTCTCGGAAGAGGACGCCCTCCGGCTCGTCGGCATCCGCGGCCGTGCCATGGCACGGGCTGCCGCACACGTCGAGACCGGCATGAGCGCGGTCATCGGCGGCGACCAGGACGCCGTCGTCGCCCGGCTGGACGAGCTCGGCCTCACGCCCGCCAACTACAACGGCTCCGGCCAGATCGTGGCGGCCGGTACGCTCACCTCGCTCGCCGCCCTCGCGGCGGACCCACCGGCCGGCACACGGGTGATCGCCCTTCAGGTCGCCGGCGCGTTCCACACCTCGTTCATGGCTCCCGCGGTCGAGTCGCTGCGCACGGCTGCGGCGGATGTCACCACGACGGACCCGGTGCCGACTGTCTGGTCCAACAGCGACGGCGGCGCGGTCTCGCACGGGCGTGCGTTCCTCGACGCGCTCGTCACGCAGGTCGCATCCCCCGTGCGCTGGGATCGCTGCATGACCTCCTTCGCCGACGCCGGAGTCTCCGCGATCGTCGAACTCTCGCCGGCCGGCACCTTGGTCGGACTCGCCAAGCGCGCGCTGCGCGGCGTCCCCTCCGTCGCGCTCAAGTCCCCCGACGACATCGAGTCCGCCCGACGTCTGCTGACGGGAGAATCCGCATGACCGCAACGATCAGCCAGGCCCGAGGTGCGGCGCACACCCGCATCCTCGCCTACGGTGCCGCACGCGGCGAGATCGCCGTGCCCAACGACGACCTCGTCGCGGCGATCGACTCGAGCGACGAATGGATCCGTCAGCGCACGGGCATCGTCACGCGCACGCGCGCGACGGCCGAGACCGACGCCGTCGATCTCGCGACCGCGGCGGCCGCCGAGGCCGTCGCCACCGCAGGGGTGGATCCGAGTGTCGTGGATGCGGTCATCGTCGCCACCATCAGCAACCCGAAGCAGACGCCCTCGGTGTCGGCGATCGTCGCCGACCGGATCGGCGCCAACCCCGCCGCGGCGTTCGACCTCAATGCGGCCTGTGCCGGTTTCGCCTACGGGATCGCGCAGGCCGACGCGCTCATCCGCGCGGGTGCCGCGACCTACGTCGTCGTCGTCGGCGCCGAGAAGCTCAGCGACATCGTGGACCCCGCCGACCGCAGCATCTCGTTCCTGCTCGGCGACGGAGCCGGCGCCGCACTGGTCGGCCCGAGCGAGACCGTCGGCATCGGTCCGACGGTGTGGGGATCCGACGGATCCAAAGCGGATGCCGTCGGGATGAACCACACGCTGAACGAGTTCCGGTACGGTACCGCGCCGTGGCCGACGCTGCGGCAGGAGGGCCCGACGGTCTTCCGCTGGGCGGTGTGGGAGATGGTCAAGGTCGCCCGTCAGGCACTCGAAGCGGCGGGCGTGGAGGCGTCCGATCTCGCCGCCTTCGTCCCCCATCAGGCGAACATGCGCATCATCGACGAGTTCGCCAAGCAGCTCGGGCTGCCAGACACCGTCAAGATCGGCCGCGACATCGAGACGACGGGCAACACCTCGGCGGCATCGATCCCGCTGGCGACCCATCGCCTGCTGCACGAGCATCCCGAGCTCAGCGGCGGACTCGCGCTGCAGATCGGCTTCGGTGCAGGGCTCGTCTTCGGCGCGCAGGTCGTCGTGCTCCCGTGACGTCCGCGACGCCGACCATAGACTGATTCAGTTCGACACCCGGGTCTGCGACCCCTCAACAACAGGAGACACCATGGCATACACGAACGACGAGGTCCTCGCCGGACTCGCAGAGCTCATCACCGACGAGACCGGCATCTCGGCCGACGAGGTTGCGCTCGACAAGTCCTTCACCGACGACCTCGACATCGACTCCATCTCGATGATGACGATCGTCGTCAACGCCGAGGGCAAGTTCGGCGTCACGATCCCCGATGACGAGGTCAAGAACCTGAAGACCGTCGGCGACGCCGTCGACTTCATCACGTCGAACCAGGAGTAGTCACCACGGTGGGGGCTCCGGCCCCCACCCGACACATCCGTCACGTCACGCGAGGATCCACCTGCACTATGACCACCCCACGCATCGTCGTCACCGGAATCGGCGCCTCATCGCCGTTGGGCGGCACCGCCCCTGAGAGCTGGACAGCGCTGCTGGACGGCGTCTCCGGCGCGCGCGCCCTCGAGCACGACTGGGTCGCCGAGTACGAGCTGCCCGTCACCTTCGCCGCCGAGGCCGCCGTCCGCCCCGACACGGTGCTCGAGCGGCCGATTGCGAAGCGACTCGATCCGGCTTCCCAGTTCGCGCTCGTGGCAGCACGCGAGGCCTGGGCGGATGCGGGCGAGCCCGACGTGGAACCCGAGCGCCTGGGCGTCGACTTCGCGACCGGGATCGGCGGGGTGTGGACTCTGCTGGATGCGTGGGACACGCTGCGCGAGAGCGGCCCCCGCCGTGTGATGCCGATGACCGTGCCGATGCTCATGCCGAACGCCGCCGCCGCGGCCGTGTCGATGCACCTCGGTGCGCGTGCGTACGCGCGGACGGTCGCATCCGCGTGCGCCTCGAGCACCGAGTCGATCGTCAACGCGCTCGAGCACCTGCGTCTGGGCCTGGCCGACGTAGTGATCGCGGGCGGTGCCGAGTCGGCCGTCCACCCGATCACGGTCGCCGCCTTCGCCTCGATGCAGGCGCTCTCCCGCCGCAACGAAGACCCCGAGCACGCATCACGTCCGTACAGCGTCGACCGCGACGGGTTCGTCATGGGCGAGGGCGCCGCCGCGCTCGTGCTCGAGCGCGAGGATCACGCCCGCGCGCGCGGAGCGAAGATCTACGCCGTGGTCGCGGGCGGCGGTGTCACGGCGGACTCGCACCACATCACCGCCCCCGAACCCGAAGGCCTCGGTGCTTCGCGGGCGGTTCGGCTCGCCTTGGAGTCGGGCGGACTCGACGTCGCCGACGTGACCCATATCAACGCCCACGCGACCTCGACCCCGACCGGGGACATCGCCGAGTACCGCGCACTGCTGAGCGTCTTCGGCGACCGCGTCCACGACATCCCGGTGTCGGCCACGAAGGCGTCCACAGGTCACCTTCTCGGCGGCACCGGCGCCCTGGAGGCCCTGTTCACCGTGCTCGCGCTGCAGGAGCGCGTCGCGCCCCCCACCATCAACCTGACGACGCAGGATCCCGACATCCCGCTGCGCGTCTCGAGCGACGCCCTGCCGCTCGACGGAACCGACCACGTCGCGATCACGAATTCGTTCGGGTTCGGCGGCCACAACGCGGTCGCCGCGTTCACCGCGGTCTGATCGACTCTCGCGCCGAAGACGCCCCCGTCTCGACGGGGGCGTCTTCGTGTCGGCAAGCTCGGGATGCGGCATCCCGGCGCCGTCTCAGACGTCGATTCGCCTTCCCGCCGTCCGGGACCGATCGGTCTCCGACCACCGGTAGCGGCGCCGCGACGTCTGACGCCCGATCAGACTCACCCCACCTTGTGCAGCCACACCACGGGAGCGGCGTCACCGGCATGACGGAACGGCTCGAGCTCTTCGTCCCACGCCGCCCCCAGGGCGATCTGCAACTCTCGCTGCAGCTCCGCAGCGTCGCCGCGCGCGATGTCCATCGCGTAGCGGATGCGGTCTTCGCCGATCACGACGTTGCCGGCCGAGTCGGTCTGGGCGTAATGGATGCCGAGGCCCGGTGTGTGCAGCCAGCGGCCTCCGTCGCTGCGGGGTGTCGGGTCCTCGCTCACCTCGAAGCGCAGGTGCTCCCAGCCGCGTATCGCGGTGGCGAGGGCGGCGCCCGTCCCGGCCGCGCCTTCCCAATAGAACTCGGCGCGACGACTGCCGGCCAGCACGGGCTGGTCAGCCCAGTCGAAGCTCACCGCACGACCGAGGGCACGCCCCACAGCCCACTCGAGGTGGGGACACAACGCACGTGGCGCGGAGTGGATGAAGATCACCCCACGCGCCTGTGTTGTCGCCATGATCTCTCCGTTTCGTCAGGTGCGTCTTCCCCTACGACCTGACCGGAGTCCAGCGATGTGTGTGTTCTGTTGTTCCAGGGCCAATTATGCTCGCTGTTCCGCCGAATCACAAGAATGTCATTCGGCTCGTGGGGCGGGTGGGACTTGAACCCACGATCGTCGGGTTATGAGCCCGCTGCCTTGACCAGCTTGGCCACCGCCCCCGGTGGATCGAGCCTACCGGGCGCGACGCTTCCCCTCCGCCATCCGAGCGGTCGCCAGGGCTGCGGTGGAGGGGCAGGACCGATCAGCGAGACGGCTGGTCGTCGGGGTCGCTGACCGGGGGCTCCGGCCACACTTTCGAGACGGCCTCGGTGATCTTGATCGACCCGGTCGTGGGGTGGGGCACCTCACCCCCGCCGCTGCCGCGCTGGATCGGAAGACCCTGGCTGTCGCTGATGATCTGAGGATGGTGGCGGGCGAGCTGGAAGACACCCCACACCGCGAGAAGACCGGCCACGGCGAACCCGAAGTACGCCCACAGCGGGGCCTGCGAGGCCTCGTTCAGCACGATGAGTCCGATGAGGATCGCGACGATGGGGTCGATCACGGTGAGACCCGCGATGACCAGATCAGGGGGGCCTGACGAGTACGCGGTCTGCACGAAGTACGCGCCGACCGCGGTCGCGATGACCAGCGAGACGAGGCAGGTCACCGTCAGCCAGTCGAAGTCCTCGCTCTGGATGCGGCTTATCACGACCTTGGCGAGGGTGGCGACGAAGCCGTAGACGATGCCCGCGACCATGATGTAGAACAGCGCACCGGTACGGGCTCGCAGCCACAGCCACAACGCTGCGCACACGATCGTGAACACACCGAGCAGAATCAGGATCGTGATGAGCTGGCCGTTCGAGATCGGCTCTTCGGTCGCGAACAGCGCCGCGATCGTCACGAAGATGAAGATGCCGCCCACGCACGCGGCGATCGCGATCAGTGAGCGTCGGGTGGGTCGGTGGCCGCTGATCTGCGCGTTCAGCAAGGTGGTGATGACCAGCGCGATCGCACCCAGCGGCTGGACCACGATCAACGGGGCGAACGAGAGCGCCGCGAGCTGGCAGATGATGGCCAGTCCCAGCATGACCGTGCCGAGCACCCACGAGGGGCGTGTGAGCAGCCGTGCGAGCTGGTGCCGGCTGAGCCCCTGCTTCGCAGCCGATCCGCTCAGCTTCTCGACCTTGAGGACGCCGCGGTGCTGATACTGCGCCCCGAACGACATGAAGATGGCACCGAGCAGGGCGAGCGGAATGCCGATGAGGATGCCGGGGTCCTGGAAAGCGCCCAGGAGTTGATCGCCGACCTCTTCGACCACGTCAGCTCTCACCAGCACGCTTCGACGATACCCGGACAGCCCCGAAAGGTAGGCTCGACGCGTGGCCGTTCTGCCGATTCGCATCATGGGAGACCCCGTTCTCCATGCCCCCGCAGCCCCTGTCGAGGAGATCACCGACGAGATCCGCACCCTGGTCGCCGACATGTTCGAGACGATGGACGCCGCTCCCGGCGTCGGTCTCGCCGGCCCGCAGGTGGGTGTCGCGCTGCGCCTCTACACGTACTCGTACCAGGACGACGACGGTCAGCCGTGGCGAGGGGTCGTCATCAACCCGGAGCTGTGGGTGCATCCGCTCGTGCCGGGCGGTCCCGATCCCGACGAGGAGTCGGAAGGATGCCTGTCCTTTCCCGGTGAGCGGTTCCCGTTGCGGCGCTCCGAACGCGTGCGCGTGAGCGGAACCGACCTCGACGGAGAACCCGTGCACATCGAGGTCGACGGCTGGCGCGCACGGATCATGCAGCACGAGTTCGATCATCTCGACGGCGTGCTCTACGTGGACCGGCTCGGTGACGGCGACTGGAAGACGGCACAGAAGATCGCCCGCAAGCGCGGGTGGGGCCGGCCAGGTCAGGCGTGGACGCCCGGCATCGACGATCTCGACGCCTGAAAAAGGAACGGCCCCGAGGTGGAGCTCGGAGCCGTTCGCTCCCCCACTTGGACTCGAACCAAGAACCTATCGGTTAACAGCCGATTGCTCTGCCAATTGAGCTATGGAGGATCGCCGCGCTCGGGGCGCGGGCAACCAGACCATCCTAGCAAAGGCGCTGGCGTGGTGATGACCTCAGGAGGCGACCATTCTGCGATCGGCCTCGCCGCTGGGCGTCCACAGCAGATCGTCGGTGCCGTGGCCGTAGGCGACCGGGTGGCCGCCGCGCAGCACGAGCACGTCCGCATCCAGCTCGCGCACCACCTCTCGCTCGTTGGTGATGAGCAGCGTCGCCATGCCGTGGTCGCGGCGGCGACGGGTGATCGCATCCCGTGCGGCCTTCCGCACCTCGACGTCCATGTTCGCGAACGCGTCGTCGGCGACGAAGACCCTGGGCTGCAGCACGAGTGCCCGTGCGAACGCGACCCGCTGCCGCATGCCGGCGCTCAACTCGTAGGGATACTTCGGCGCCGAGCCGAGCGGAAGCATGAGCTCGTCGAGCAGTGTCGCGACGCGCACGGCGAGGGCGCGCTGGTTCACGCGCCGATCGCGGTTCGTGATCGGCGATCCGATGATCTCGGAGACGGTCATCCTGGCGGGCAGTGCCGCGCCGGCTCGTTGCGGCAGATACCCGGTGAGGTAGGTCAGCATCCGGTGGGCGCGCCCCGGACGCCGCACCGCGATCCCCTCGACCCATGCGTCGCCGCCGACGACGGCCAGCCCCGGCTCGTCCGAGCCGGCGAGCACGGCGGCGAGCGACGACTTGCCGGCGCCCGTGGGTCCCATCACGGCGAGCGTGCGCGCACGGGCCACCTCGAACGACACCCCGTCGATCACCCGTTCGGGCCCACCGGTGCGCCCCGCTCGGGCGATCGACAGATCACTCGCGCGGATCGCGGTCTCTGCATCGTCGCGGCGTGCCATCCCCTCATCCTGCCCGGTTCGCCGCCGCGCCGCCACCGCCCGATGTCAGTCCTCGGCGTCGAGAGCGCGTCGTCGCAGGTCGAGGTCGCGCATGCGGATCCGCAGCGCGCGACCCGCCTCGGACTCCGGCGCCACCCGCTGCAGCTCACCCTGCAGTTCGGCCTTCTCCCGGTCGAGTCCCCGGCCGACGACCCGCCGCGCGAGCGACGTCGCGGCGGCCACCGCACGGACGTCGTCGAGCGCGGGGAAGTCGGCGGCGAGCAGTTCGGCTCCCAGCGACCCGAACGGCTCGGGGATCTCGTCGATCACCGCCGTCGCCCACCCACGACCGTCGGCATCCGGATGAGCGGCGATGGTCGAGCGCACGGCATCGAGGGCGGGATGCCGGAACGGCATCGCGACCGCCTGCACCATGAGGTCGCGATCGAGCAGATGGCCGAACTGAAGGAACGCCATCAGGGCATCCCGCTCGAGCGCGATCTCGGGAGTGCGGGGCAGTGAGGCGAGGGTCACCCTCACCGGACGGTCGTCCTGTCCGCCCTCCGCGGCGCGGCGCTGCGGGGTCGCCGGCGCTCGACCTGCGCGCTCGACCTCGCGACGCACGTCGGTCGGGTCGAGTCCGAGCCGACGGGCGAGCACGCGTGTGTACTCGGCCTGCAGCAGTCCGTCACGCAGATCCGACACGACCGGAGCGGCCGCGCGCAGCGCACCCAGGCGTCCTTCGACCGTGGAGCGATCGAAGGGCGCCATGCGCTGATCGAGCACGAACTCCACCATCGGCACCTTCGTCTCGATGACCGATCGAACGGCGCCGTCGCCGCGCTGCAGCCGAAGGTCGCACGGGTCGAGCCCCTCGGGGCCGGTGGCGACGTAGGTCTGGGCGTTGAACCGCTTCGCGTCGGCGAAGGCACGCAGCGCGGCCTTCTGGCCTGCGGCATCCGGATCGAAGGTGAACACGACCTCGCCGGCGGCGGTGTCATCTCCCATCACGCGGCGCAGCACCGTGATGTGGTCGGCGCCGAACGCTGTGCCGCACGTGGCGATCGCCGTCGTCACCCCCGCGAGGTGGCAGGCCATGACGTCCGTGTAGCCCTCGACGACGACCACTCGGTGTTCGCGCGAGATGTCGCGCTTGGCGAGGTCGAGGCCGTACAGCACATTCGCCTTGCGGTAGATCGTGGTCTCGGGGGTGTTCAGATACTTGGGACCTTGGTCGTCTTCGTGCAGGCGTCGCGCGCCGAAGCCGATCGTCTGCCCCGTGACATCACGGATCGGCCACACCGCACGGCCGCGGAAGCGGTCGTACACCCCGCGCTGTCCCTGCGAGACGAGACCGGCGGCGAGAAGCTCCTCGGGGGTGAAACCCTGTTTGCCGAGTGCTTCGACCAGGCCCGACCATCCCTGCGGTGCGTATCCCACGCCGAAGTGGGCGGCGGCACCGGCGTCGAAGCCGCGTTCGCCCAAGAACCGCCGCGCGATATCGGCTTCCGGCGTCGCGAGTCGGCCGCGGAACCACTCAGCGGCGGCGGTGTTCGCCGCGTAGAGCCGAGTGCGTCCGGATGTGTCGGCGGCCGTGCCGCCGTCCTCGTAGTGCAGGGTGTAGCCGATCCGGCCGGCGAGCCGCTCGACGGCTTCGGCGAACGACAGGTGGTCCATCTTGCGCAGGAACGAGTAGACGTCGCCCGACTCGCCGCACCCGAAGCAGTGGTAGAAGCCCGCCTGCGGCCGCACATTGAAGCTCGGCGAGCGTTCGTCGTGGAAGGGACACAGGCCCTTCATCGAGCCGACCCCGGCGGGCTTGAGCGCGACCCGCTCGCCGATGATGTCGGAGATGTCGGTGCGCGCCTTCACCTCATCGACATCCGCTTGACGGATGAGGCCGGCCATCAGCGCGGCTCCGCCGCCGGCGATCGCGGCATCCACACGCCCAGCGACGGGGCGTCGACCTCGCCGACGAGCCGCTCATGCCAGGCGATCGCGAGCTGATCCGTGAGGCTCGCGACCTGGTCGACGACCACGCGTGCGCGCTGCGCATCGCTCGGCGCCGCGGCGTAGTCGTCGGCGTACATCGGCTCGAGCGTATCGGGATGCTCCGACAGGGCGGTCGCCAGCCGCTTGAGCACGCGCCGCTGCTCTTTGTAGAGCTCCTTGCGACCCTCGATGCCGACCACCGCGGCACCGACGATGCCTTTGAGGACGGCCATCTCGGCTTCGACGACGCGCGGCACCACGACATGAGCCGAGTACCGGGTCAGCACGTCCACGGCGTGCGCCTCGCGGGTCGCGGTCGTCGCGGCGCGGGCGAACCGCCCGATGAGGTCGCTCGTCAGGTTCTTGAGGCGGGCGAGCGCCGCGCGTGAGCCGTCGAACCCGTCGATCCACTCGGGCATCCGCATCAGGCGGTACAGCGCATCCTCGAGTTCATCCCGCGCGAAGTCGTACCCCACCCAGGCCTGGATCGCCCGCACCAACGCGTCGTGACCGCCATCCGCATCGAGCTCCGCGGGATCGAGGTATCGGTTGACGATCGCATCCTCGAAGTCGTGCACCGAGTACGCGATGTCGTCCGACAGGTCCATCACCTCGGCCTCGATGCAGCGCACGCGACCGGGGGCACCCTCGCGCAGCCAATGGAAGACGTCCTCGTCGTCGGGGTACACGCCGAACTTCAGCCGTCCGCCGGGGTCGGGCAGCGGGTGGTCCGCCGTCCAGGGGTACTTGCACGCGGCGTCGAGGCTGGCCCGGGTGAGATTGAGCCCGAAGGCCCGACCCGATTCGTCGAGCACCTTCGGCTCGAGGCGGGTGAGGATCCGCAGCGTCTGCGCGTTCCCCTCGAACCCGCCGATGTGCTCGGCCCAATCGTTGAGTGCGCGTTCGCCGTTGTGGCCGAACGGCGGATGGCCGAGGTCATGGCTCAGGCACGCCGCGTCGACGACGTCCGGAGCGAGCCTGAGCGCGGTGGCGAGTTCGCGGCCGACCTGCGCCACCTCGAGCGAGTGGGTGAGGCGGTTTCGTGCGAAATCCGCCGGACTCGCGGGGCTCAGCACCTGGGTCTTGGCGGCCAGGCGGCGCAACGAGGCCGAGTGGAGCACGCGCGCGCGGTCACGCGCGAAGTCGTCGCGGCTGGAGCGGTGGCGCTCGGTGTGAAACCTCTCGCGGGCGTGCGCGTCGTAGCCGTCCGCGTGCGGCAGGCCGTCAGCCGCCACTGTGGTCGAGTTCCGCATCGGCGAGGGCGCAGGATGCCTCGGTGCCGAGTTCGCGCGAGGCCAGCCATCCGTCCGGCAGCGCCGGTCGCTTCGGACTGCCGGCCCGGCCGCGTTGACCTTCCGCCGCCACACCGGGGTACGGCGCGCCGAGATCCAGCTCTGCCAGCAGATCATCGATCTCGACGAGGGACGAGACGGTCGCCAGCCGCGCGCGCAGGTCGCCGCCGACCGGGTACCCCTTGAAGTACCAGGCGACGTGCTTGCGGATGTCGCGACAGCCGCGGTCCTCGTCGTCGAAGAACTCGACGAGCAGCTGCGCATGACGGCGGAATGCTGCCGCGACGAATCCGAGGGTGGCGTCGACAGGGGCTCCCCCCGCCGCCGCCGCGCTGCCGAGCGAGCGCGCCAGGTCTCCGAACAGCCAGGGGCGTCCGAGGCATCCGCGACCGACGACGACACCGTCGCACCCGGTCTCGGACATCATCCGGACGGCGTCCTCGGCCGACCAGATGTCGCCGTTCCCGAGCACCGGCACGCTCGTGACTGCTTCCTTGAGAGCGCTGATCGCCGACCAGTCCGCGGTGCCCGAATAGAACTCGGAGGCGGTGCGTGCGTGCAGCGCGACCGCGGCGACTCCCGCGTCTTCGGCGATGCGACCGGCGTCGAGGAACGTCAGGTGGTCGGCGTCGATGCCCTTGCGCATCTTGACCGTCAGCGGGATGTCCCCGGCGGCGCGTGCCGCGCGGGTGACGATGTCGCGGAACAGGCCGAGCTTCCACGGCAGCGCCGCACCGCCGCCTTTGCGCGTGACCTTGGGCACGGGACAGCCGAAGTTCAGGTCGATGTGGTCGGCTCGGTCCTCGTCGACCAGCACGCGCACGGCGCCTTCGACGGTGGACGGATCCACGCCGTAGAGCTGGATCGATCGGGGCGTCTCCGACTCGTGGTGCCGGATGAGCCGCATGGTGGTCTCGTTCCGCTCGACGAGAGCCCGCGACGTGATCATCTCGCTCACGTAAAGGCCGGCGCCGTACTCGCGGCACAGTCGGCGGAAGGCGGTGTTGGTGATGCCGGCCATCGGCGCCAGCACGACGGGCGCATCGAGCTCGATCGGCCCGATGCGCAGCGTCCGAGCAGGGGCGATGGCGGTGGTCACTCCCCCATTCTCCCAGACGAAGACCCCCTGGCATCCCGCGGCACCGTAGCCTGGAGCCATGAGCGAGCAGACGGTCACCGACATCCGCCAGATTCCGTTCCAGACCGCGGACGGGGGCACCGCGACGCTCAGCGACTACGCCGACGACGTGGTGCTGGTCGTCAATGTCGCCTCGAGGTGCGGGTTGACTCCGCAGTACGAGCAGCTGGAGCAGCTGCAGAAGGCCTACGCCGACCGCGGATTCACCGTGCTGGGATTCCCCTGCAACCAGTTCATGGGCCAGGAGCCGGGGTCGATGGACGAGATCCTGGAGTACTGCTCGACCACGTGGGGTGTGAGCTTCCCCGTCTTCGACAAGGTCAAGGTCAACGGCGGCAAGGCCGCACCTCTGTACAAGGCGCTCAAGCAGAATGCCGACGACGGCGGGCACGCGGGCCGGATCCGCTGGAACTTCGAGAAGTTCGTGCTCACGCCCGACGGCGAAGTGCACCGCTTCCGCCCGCAGCTCAAGCCCGACGATCCCGCGATCGTGTCCGTGATCGAGAGGAATCTGCCGCGCTGACCTCAGGCGCGCCCTGTCATCTGCGCGATCCGGACGGCGGGTCGGCGTCGGGAACGAACCGGAACCGCACGCGCACGTCGTCGTACGGCACGACGATGGTCGACGCGTTCGGCGACCACCGGTCGGGCACCAGATAGAGGCGGCCGTCGCCCTGAGCCAGCAGACGCAGTCCGAAGTAGCGGAATCCGTAGGTCGCACCCCCGTCGGCATCCGGGACGTCGAGCTCATGGAACGTGATCGCGTCGTTGCCGGGCGCGAGCCGCTCGCGCGTGTCGAGCACGACCGCGGGCAGCACGGTGAAGTCGGATGCCACGGCGCGGGCCTGGCCTCGACCCCACCATTGCGCCACGGTGGCGGTGGCCCAGAACGTGCCGGCGACCATCACCAGGACCAGGAGCACGACCACCGTCCGCGAGAGCGACGCACCTCGTGCCCGGGCCGTGGAGGCCGCGTAGGCGCACAGCCCCGCGCCGACCGCGAGGAGGACCGGCGTGATCAGCTGGGCGACTCCCCCGTCGGCGAGCACGGGCCCGAGGAAGGCGACGAGGAGCCCGCCGAGGACGAGACCGATCCCCGACCACGCGATCGTCGCGACCACGCGGCCCGCGACGGCCACCGGCTCCTCCACCAGGCGGCGGCGAAGCATCCGGTGCCCGACGAGGAGTCCCGCCGAGAGCAGCAGGAGCACCATCACCGGGATGAACAGGGCTCCGGGGCTGCGCATCACGAACTCCTGCGAGCCCAGTCCGATGAGGTCGACGTCGATGCCGAAGTACAGGAAGAACTCGCGGGTCGACACGTAGCCGAAGTAGAACAGCAGGGCCGTCACCACGGTCAGCGGTGCGACGAATCCCGAGAGGAAGCCCATCCACTTCTCGAATCCCTGCCCCGGGGCGGGCTCGACCGACGCGATCGCCTCCTCGCGCCCACGCATCCCCGGCCGCGACATCACGAACCGTCGGGGTCGTTCACGACGATGGGCGGACCCGGATCGACCTTGCGCGCGGCGACCTGGTCGCACACCTCGGAGGTCGGGCAGTCCAAGGTGCCGGTGAAGGTGATGGTGGTCCCGTCGGCGAACGCGTCGTCGGGGCGCAGCAGAAGGCTGCAGAAGATGCCATCCTCGTCCGCCGCGACCGTCAGGCCGAGGCAGGCCCGGTCGGCGTTGCGTGTGCCGCAGACCGCGGATTCGACCGTGAGGCCGCCGGGGCTGACGACTGCCGTCTCGAAGGTGAACGACACCCCGGCGGGCACGGGCTGATCGCCGCCCCAGAACACGGCGAGCGTCTTGCACCACGCTCCGTCCTCGAGCACTTCGGCGGTCCCCTGGTCGCCGTAGGCCGGCCCGCCGTACTGCGCGACGGGCCCGGTGCGTGTGGTCTCCTGCTCCGGGTCCGCCTGTCCGTCGGTCTGCCCGCCGCCCTCCTCGTCGGCGTGGTCGGCGTCAGCGCCACCGCCCGCCTGCGAGACGACCGACGACGGGGTTCCCTCCTCCGACACCGGCGCGCACGCGGACAGGACGAGTGCGAGGGCGAGCGACACGACCGCGGCGAACGACGCAACCCGACCACGGGGCATCGACATGACGCACCTCCGATCGGCCGCACGACAGCGACCGCACCGATCAAGAGCACCGGATGGCTCGCAGGATACGCCTCGGGGCGCCCGCGCGACAGGTGTCAGAGCGCGGGGGGTTCGGGAGCGTCGACGGCCCCGCCGAACCGACGCTCGCGATGCTGGAACATCTCGATGGCATTCCACAGGTCGGTGCGCGTGAAGTCGGGCCACAGCGTGTCGAGGAAGGCGTACTCGGCGTACGCGGACTCCCACAGCAGGAAGTTCGACGTGCGCTGCTCGCCGCTCGATCGGACGAACAGGTCCACATCAGGCATGTCGGGCTGGTAGAGCCGACGCGCGATGAGCTTCTCGGTGACGGCCGACGGGCGCAGTCGGCCGTCGGCGACATCGTCGGCGATCGAGCGCACCGCGTCGACGATCTCGACGCGGCCGCCGTAGTTGACGCACATCGTGAGCGTGAGGATGTCGTTGGCCGCGGTCATGCGCTCGGCCAGCTGCAGCTCCTTGATCACGCTCGACCACAGGCGGGGGCGGCGGCCCGCCCATCGCACGCGCACGCCCCACTCATTGAGCTGGTCACGGCGACGGTGGAGCACATCGCGATTGAACCCCATCAGGAACCGCACCTCATCGGGCGAGCGTGACCAGTTCTCGGTCGAGAACGCATAGACCGAGAGGTGTCGCACGCCCACCTGGATCGCACCGGCGACGACGTCGAGCAGTGCCGCCTCGCCCGCGCGATGCCCCTCGATGCGCGTGAGGCCGCGACGGTTGGCCCACCGCCCGTTGCCGTCCATGACGATCGCGACATGGTTCGGCACCTTCGCGAACTCGGGCGGGTACAGCCCGGTCCAGTCGATGGGCCGGTACGGCACCGCGTCGCGATGCGTGTACGGCTTGGGTGTCATCGCGAGGCCTCCGCCGCCGTGAGCTGCGACAGCGAGCGGATGCCGCGCTCGAGGTGCCACTGCGCATAGGCCGCGACGAGGCCGGAGGCGGACGCCGTGGCTGCGGTGGGGGCGGCAGCGACGTCGTCCCATTCACCGGCCATGAGTGCGCGCAGCAGGGCGGACGTCGCCGGGTCGATACGGGCGGCGCCGGTCGGCGCACACCCATCGCACACCGTTCCGCCCAGTTGTGCGACGAACGAGGGATGCGGTCCGGGGGCCCCGCAGCGGGCGCATTCCGAGAGGCCGGGGGCCCACCCCGACAGCGCCATCGCCCGCAGCAGGTAGGAGTCCAGGATGCTGCGCGAGCGGTGCTCGCCGCGTGCGAGCGCGCGCAGCCCTCCGACGAGCAGCAGGTACTGCTGCGAAGTCGCTTCGGCTTCGTTGAGCCGGTCGGCGGTTTCGACCATCGCGCTGGCGGCGGTGAAGCGGTCGTAGTCGGCGACGATCGGCGCGCCGTACGAGCCCAATGACTCGGCCTGCTGGACGATGTCGAGCGTCCGGCCCCGGTACAGCTGGACGTCGGCGACCATGAACGGCTCGAGTCGAGACCCGAAGCGCGACGACGTGCGGCGCACGCCCTTGGCCACGGCGCGGATCTTGCCGTGGCGTCTGCTCAAGAGGGTGACGATGCGGTCCGCCTCCCCCAGCTTGTGGGTGCGGAGCACCGCGACCTCGTCGCGATAGGTGGGCACCCGTCGATTATCCCCGTCCGAGACGACATCGAGGCGGCGGCGGGCCGCCGATCACCAGACCGTGTAGAGCAGATGCTGGACCAGCACCGCCCACAGCAGCTGACCTCCGAGCGCCGGTCGGAGCCAGCGGTCGGGCAGAGCGGCCATCGCCAGCGTCAACCAGGGCATGAAGGGCAGCCAGATGCGCTCGACCTCGGCCTTGCTCATGCCCGACAGGTCTGCGAGCACCACCATCGCGATCCCGGCGCCGACCAGCAGCAGCATCCCGCGGCGCAACTCGCGCCACCGCGCCCCGGTCGCCGCGATACCCGCGCCCACGAAGGGACCGGCGCTGATCGCCAGGGCGGCGAGGTTGCCCCACACCCAGTACTCGAACGGGCGCCGACGGGCGATGCCGTCCCAGTACCGCTCCGAGATCACCGGGAACGCCTCCCACAGCGCGAAGCCGGCCGCCGCGAAGGAGAGCACGACGAGCAGCGCGACACCGGCGGCGATCGGCAGCGGCTGCCACCGCTTCGCGGCGATGAGCACCGCGACGGCGAGCACACCGTAGAGGGGCATCCCGTACGACATCATCACCGAGCCGCCGAGCAGCAGCCCCGCCCCCGCCGACCACGCCCACAGCGGACCGCTCCGCCTGCTGGTCGCCCCCAGAGCCAGCAACGCGATCCCCCACGCACCGACCACGGCGATGACGGCGTCGGCCGACACCGAGAGGAACACCGCCGCGGGGGTGAAGACCACGAACGGCGCCGCGCGGCGGGCGGTGGACTCGTCGACCAGCGCTCGCACCGTCACCAGCACCGCGGGCGCCAGGAGGGACGCGATCGCGGTCACGATGAGCCCCGCCACGAAGTCGGCTCCCAACCCCATCCGCACCAGGGCCACGAAGACCAGCAGCATCCCCGGCGGGTGGCCGGCGACGTGGGTCACCCAGTTGTCCTGCGCGTCCAACGGCACGCGCGACAGGTACTCCGACAGGAGCACGCCGATGTCGTCGACCTCGCGCGCAGTGCGCAGGTACTCCCATGGGTTCCCGAGTACGCGCGAGATCCCCGACGGACCGTCGACGAGTGCGAGGCTCAGCATCCAGGTGAACGCGGCACCGCTGCCGGCAGCGAGCACGCCGCGCCACGGCAGCGTCAGGGCGAGGGATGCCGCGTAGCGCAGCGCGAGCAGGGCCAGCACGACCACGGCGATCGTCGCGACGCCGATGTGCGGCACCCAGACGCCGTGCAGCGGCGGAACGGCCCGGTCGTCCTCGCTGCGCGCCGCCCGCGTGACCACATCCCACCCGGTCAGCAGCGGCACCGAAACCGCCAGCGCGATCAGCAGCAACGTCACGGCGAGGCCGACGGCGGCAGCCCGGGATCCACGGTCCGCGCGGGTGGCGGAAGCGCGTGGATCAGTCATGTGTCCGAGAGTATTCGCGGTGCGGCGTCGGACCCACAGCGGATGCCGCGTCATCCGCGAACCGTAAGGTTCCGCGCGGCCCCACAATGGGGTGGTGGATCAACCGCTGTTCGTCATCCCGCTGTGGGCGGACCTCATCGCCGTCGGACTCGGCGGCATCCAGGGTGCGCTCTTCGCCTCCGGCTTCCGTGGCCAGCGCCGCCTCGACCTGCTCGGCGTCGCGATCATCGGCATCGTCATGGGGATGGGCGGCGGCCTGATCCGCGACCTGCTGCTGAACACGACGCCGGTGACCCTTCAGAGCAATTGGTACCTTCTCACCGCGACGCTCGCCGCACTGCTGGGCATGCTTCTGGCCGGTCTCTTCCAGCGACTGAATGCCGTCATCGTCGGACTCGACGCCGTCGTGATCGGGCTGTTCGGAGCCTTCGGCACCAGCAAGGCCCTCACCCTCGGGCTGCCCCTCATCCCCGCCGTGTTCGTCGGCGTGTGCGCCGCGGTGGGAGGAGGCATCCTGCGCGACATGCTGATGGGACTGCCGACGGCGATCATGCACGTCGGCTCGCTGTATGCGGTCGCCGCGGGCGCCGGATGCCTCGTACTCGCCGGCGCGCACGCGTTCGGCCTGAACCTCGTCGTCGCCGCGATCATCGGCGTGGCGGTGACCACCGTCATCCGCCTGCTCGCCGTGATCTTCGACATCTCGCTGCCGGAGCAGCGCGCGCTCTACCGCCGGAAGGTCGCCGTCGAGACCTCGGCCGTCCCGGTCATCCGGCGTTGAGGGTCAGACCGCGGTCAGCTGCTCCTGTGCGCGCCGTGCGCGGATCGCCCGATTGACACCCGACACGATCGCCTTGAGCGACGCGGTGGAGATGTCGCCGTCGATGCCCACGCCCCACAGCCGCTCACCGTCGACCTGGAGTTCGATGTACGCCGCTGCCTGGGCGTCGCCGCCGGAACTCAGCGCGTGCTCGACGTAGTCGTAGACCGTCACGTCGAAGCCCTGTGCGCGAACGACCTCGAGGAACGCCGCGACCGGGCCGTTGCCGTGGCCGGAGGCCACGAACTGCCGGTCGCCGTCGCGGAGCGTGACCTCGAGAGCCACATCACCCGACATGTCGCTTCGCGTACTGGTGGCGAGAAGTTCGAACCGACCCCAGCGGGCCTGTTCGACCGCCGACGGCAGGTACTCGTCGGTGAAGACCTCCCAGATCTGGTCGCTGGTGACCTCCCCCCCATCCGAGTCGGTCTTCGCCTGGACGACGCCCGAGAACTCGATCTGCAGGCGACGCGGAAGATCGAGCGCGTGGTCCGACTTCAGCAGATAGGCCACCCCGCCCTTGCCGGACTGCGAATTCACGCGGATGACCGCCTCGTACGAGCGACCCAGGTCCTTCGGGTCGATCGGCAGGTAGGGGACCGCCCAGTCGAGCTCGTCGACGTCGACGCCGGACGCCGCGGCGCGGGCCTCCATCGACTCGAACCCCTTCTTGATCGCGTCCTGATGCGATCCGCTGAACGCGGTGAACACGAGGTCTCCGGCCCACGGGCTGCGCTCGTGCACGGGCAGCTGGTTGCAGTACTCGACCGTGCGCTTGACATGGTCGATGTCGCTGAAGTCGATGTGGGGGTCGATCCCCTGCGTCAGCAGGTTGATGCCCAGCGCCACCAGGTCGACGTTGCCGGTGCGCTCGCCGTTGCCGAACAGGCACCCTTCGATGCGGTCCGCTCCGGCCATGTATCCGAGCTCGGCCGCGGCGATGGCGGTGCCGCGGTCGTTGTGGGGGTGAAGCGACAGGATGACGTTGTCGCGGTGGTTCAGGTGGCGCGACATCCACTCGATCGAGTCGGCGTAGACGTTGGGCGTCGCCATCTCGACGGTCGCGGGCAGGTTGATGATGACCTTGCGATCGGGCGTCGGCTCGAACACTTCGAGCACCTGGTTGCACACGTCGACGGCGAAGTCGAGCTCGGTTCCGGTGTAACTCTCCGGCGAGTACTCGTAGAAGACGCGGGTCTCGGGGATGCGCTTCTCGTACTCGCGGCACAGACGCGCGCCCTCGAGGGCGATGTCGATGATGCCCTGACGGTCGGTGCGGAACACGACGTCGCGCTGCAGCACGCTCGTGGAGTTGTAGAGATGCACGATGGCCCGCTTCGCGCCGCGGATCGACTCGTAGGTGCGCTCGATGAGGTGGGCGCGCGCCTGGGTCAGCACCTGGATGGTGACGTCGTCCGGGATGAGGTCGTCCTCGATGAGCTGACGGACGAAGTCGAAGTCCGTCTGGCTCGCGCTCGGGAAGCCGACCTCGATCTCCTTGTAGCCCATGGCGACGAGCAGTTCGAACATGATGCGCTTGCGCTCGGGACTCATGGGGTCGATGAGCGCCTGGTTGCCGTCGCGGAGGTCGACGGCACACCATCGGGGTGCAGCCGTGATCCGCGCGTCCGGCCACGTGCGGTCGGTCAGGGGGACGTCGATCTGATCGTGATAGGGCCGATACTTGTGGATCGGCATGCCCGAAGGCTGCTGGGTGTTCTCCATGGGTCGCTTCTTCCTCGTCGAGTGGGCGGGCCGACGACAAGCTCCGCGACGAGGAAGGCCCTAGATCGAGGCCCCGTCGCGGCGACTAAGAAGGAGAAGTCGGCCGAAGCGCATGGTCACACGATACACCCGGCGCTCGACGACGGCGAACCTGAGACGATCGGCGGACGGCCGACACTCACAGCACATGACCGCATTCCCTCGACGGCTCCACGCCGTCGCCGCGCTCGGCGCGGCATCCCTGCTCGCCCTGACCGCCTGCGCGACCGCGGGAACGCCCGGAGCCGACGCGACCCTTCCGCTCGGCGCGGTATGGCCCGCGCCGCCCGAGAGCGACGTCGTCGCGCAGGGCATGGTCATGGATGTCGACGGCGAGGTGGAGCTGTGCCTCGGAACGATCGCCGAATCGTACCCGCCGCAGTGTCTGGGCATCCCGGTCGACGGATGGAGCTGGGACGGCGTCGAGGGCTCCGAGACCTCGGGCGAGGTGCGGTGGGGTTCGTATGCCGTCTACGGCACGTACGACGGCGAGCGATTCACCGTCACGCAGACACCGATCATGCTCGCCCTGTACGACCCGATGCGCCCCGAGGATCCCACCGGGGGCGAGCCCGGTGACGGGAGTGAGGCCGACGTGACGGCGCTCCAGGACGAATTGCCCGACCGACTCGACGCGGCCTATCTGTCGTCCTTCCCCGACAACGGATGGCTGTGGGTCGACGTCGTCTGGGATGACGGCACCTTCCAGGACGCGGCCGACGCCGAGTTCGGCGAAGGCGTCGTCGTGATCCGGTCGGCGATGAACCCGATCGACGGCTGACGAGACCTCAGAAACCGAGGCGGCCCAGCTGCTTCGGGTCGCGCTGCCACTCCTTCGCGACGCGCACATGCAGCGACAGGAACACGCGCGACCCCAGCAGCGGCTCGATGCCCGAGCGCGCCGTGGCTCCCACCTCGCGCAGCCGGGCACCGCGGTGACCGATGATGATCCCCTTCTGACTGTCGCGTTCGACCACGATGTCGGCGTAGATGTCGGTGAGATCCGAGTCCTCGCGCGGCACGATGTCATCGACGACGACGGCGATCGAATGCGGCAGTTCGTCGCGCACGCCATCGAGGGCCGCCTCCCGGATGATCTCCGCGATGCGGTCCTCGACGGTCTCATCCGTGACGACGCCTTCCGGGTACAGGGCCGGTCCTGTCGGCATGAGGGCGAGCAGCTCGTCGACGAGGACGTCGAGTTGAAGGTCGGTCGAAGCCGACAGCGGGATCACCGCGGCCCAGTCCTCGCGCAGCGCATCGACCTCGAGCAGCCGTTCGGTCACCTGGTCGCGCGTGGCGGCATCCGTCTTCGTCACGATCGCGACCTTCTTCGCTCGTGCGTAGCCGTCGAGGGACTCGGCGATGCGCCGGTCGCCCGGCCCGACCTTCTCATCGGCGGGCACACACATGCCGATCACATCGACGTCCGAGAGCACCTGCTCGACGAGGTCGTTGAGCCGCTGGCCGAGCAGGGTGCGCGGCTTGTGGATGCCGGGGGTGTCGACGATCACGAGCTGACCCGCGGGACGGTTGACGATCCCGCGGATCGCCCGTCGCGTCGTCTGCGGCTTGTCGCTGGTGATCGCGACCTTCTCACCGACCAGCGCGTTCGTGAGCGTGGACTTGCCCACGTTGGGTCGGCCCACGAATGTGACGAATCCGGACCTCGCGTCGGTCATGTCTCTGCCTTCTTCGGAAGCCGTATCTCGCCGGTGCGCGGTGCCCGCGCAGACGCTTCGGACTCGAGTGCGTCCGAGTCACCGCGCTCGACGAACACGGTGGCGATTCCGCGTCCGCGTCCGCGCGACGCCCCGCCGGTCATCATCAGGCCCGCGTAGTCCGCTGTGGACCCCGGAAGCGGGATGCGCCCGAGAGCCTTGCCCAGCAATCCGCCGATCGAATCGACGTCCTCGTCTTCGAGGTCGAGACCGAACAGGTCGCCGACCTCGTCGACGCCGAGCCGCGCGCTGACCCGGAATCGGCCGGGCCCCACCTCGACGATCTCGTCGCTGGGCGGGTCGTACTCGTCGGCGATCTCGCCGACGAGCTCCTCGATGAGGTCTTCCAGGGTCACCAGGCCCGAGACGCCGCCGTACTCGTCGACGACCATGCACACGTGCACGGCATCGCGTTTCATCTGCTGCAGCAGCGTCTCAGCCTTCATCGACTCGGGTACGAAGATGGGCGGCCGAGCGATGGGTCTGATGGATGCCGCGCGCCAACCGGCCTCGTCGCCGAAGCCGAACTGCACGAGGTCCTTGAGGTACAGGATTCCGATGACGTCGTCGGCGTCGTCGTCCATGATCGGCACACGCGACACCCCCTTGTCGAGGAAGATGTGCATCGCGCCGGTGGTCGTCTCGTCGGCGTCGACCGTGACCATGTCGGTGCGAGGGATCATCACCTCGCGCACGTACCGGTCGGTGAACTCGAACACGGAGTGGATGAGCTCGCGGTCGTCCTGCTCGATGAGCTCCTTCTCGGCGGCGTCGTCGATGATGCTCAGCAGCTGCTCCTCCGACGCGAACGACGACCCGCGCGAGACGCCCGGAGTGAGCCGGGTGCCGAGGATGACCAGCCCGTGCGCGAGCGGACCGAGCACGATCCGCACGCCGCGCACGACGGGCGCGGTCGCCCGAAGGAGGCCTTTGGCGTGCTGGCGGCCGACGTTGCGGGGGCTCGCCCCGACCACGACGTAGGACACGCCGGTCATGAGGACGGCGGCGGCGAGCATCGCCCACCAGATGCTGTCGAAGAGCAGCGTGAACGCCACCGTCACCAGCACCGCCGCCGAAGTCTCGGCGAGCACGCGGATGAAGATCACCGCGTTGGCGTGCGCCTCGGGGTCGTCGGCGATGCGACGCAGCGGACGGCCGTTGCGCACCGTGTCGGACAGATCGAGGAGATCGGCTCGACTGCTCACCGTGAGCGCCGCGTCGAGAGCGGCCATCAGAGCGCCGAAGGCGAGCAGCAGCACCGCGGCGATCAGCAGGAAGGCGGCGGTCATGCGCGATGTCGTCGGCGCTCGGCGGCCTGGAAGCCGGCGATCAGGTCCTTCTGCAGACCGAACATCTCGCGCTCCTCGTCGGCGGTCGCGTGATCGAATCCGAGGAGGTGGAGCAGACCGTGCGTGGTGAGCATGATCAGCTCGTCCTTGGTCGAGTGGTGGGCCGCCACGGCCTGCGTCTCGGCGACCTGGGGGCACAGCACGATGTCCCCGAGCAGACCCGGCGGCGTCGGCGCGTCCTCGGTGCCGGGCCGCAGCTCGTCCATGGGGAAGCTCAGCACGTCGGTGGGACCCGGCTCGTCCATCCACTGCACGTGCAGCGCCTCCATCGCGCCCTCGTCCACGAGCAGGATCGCGACGTCGGCATCGGCACTCACGTGGAGCTCGGCCAGATTGCGCTCGGTCAGGCGCAGGAGCACCGCCTCATCGACGGCGATGCCGGATTCGTTGCTGATCTCGATCGTCATGATGATCGACCTCGCTTCGGGAGTCGGTCGCGCGGGCCGGCCGGGCGGGATGCGGCTCGGCGGTCGGCGCGGTTCGCGAACTCGGATGCCTCGTCGCGTTCACGTCGCGCGGCGAGCCGACGCTCGTCGTACTCGGTGTAGGCGTCGACGATGCGCCCCACCAGCGTGTGCCGCACGACGTCGTCGCTGGTCAGGGAGGCGAAGTGGATGTCGTCGATGCGGTCGAGCACGCGGGTGACCAGGCGGAGACCGGACGCGCCCTGCGGCAGGTCGACCTGCGTGATGTCGCCCGTGACGACCATCTTCGTGCCGAAGCCGAGGCGCGTGAGGAACATCTTCATCTGCTCGGGGGTCGTGTTCTGCGCCTCATCGAGGACGACGAACGAGTCGTTCAACGTGCGTCCGCGCATGTACGCGAGCGGCGCGACCTCGATCGTGCCGGTCGCGATGAGCTTGGGAACCAGCTCGGGATCCATCATCTCGTTGAGTGCGTCGTAGAGCGGCCGCAGGTACGGATCGATCTTGTCGGTGAGCGTTCCGGGCAGGAACCCCAACCGCTCTCCCGCTTCGACCGCCGGCCGTGTGAGGATGATGCGGCTCACTTCGCGGCGTTGAAGGGACTGCACGGCCTTGGCCATGGCCAGGTAGGTCTTCCCTGTTCCCGCAGGGCCGATGCCGAACACGACGGTGTGGTCGTCGATCGCGTCGACGTACGCCTTCTGTCCGAGCGTCTTCGGCCTGATCACCTTGCCCCGCGACGACAGGATGGCTTCGCCCAGCACCTCCGACGGCCGAGGCGAGCCCTCGGTGCGCAGGATCCGGTCCGATGAGGTCACATCGGCCGGGCCGAGGTCGTGGCCTGCCTGTGTCATCGCGAGCAACTCGTCGACGAGGGACCGTGCGCGACGCACCGCGTCGGCCTCGCCGGTGAGCGTGATCTCGTTGCCGCGGACGTGGATCTCGACGTCCGGATGCTCGCGCTCGACCACGCGGAGCAGTCGGTCCTGCGGGCCCAGCAGCTGCACCATCGCCACGCCGTCGGCGTAGACGCGGTCGACGACGGGTTCGTCAGCCACCGAGACCTGCTTCGTCGAGCGATCCGGCCAGCACGTGGGCGTGCACGTGGAAGACGGTCTGACCGGCGTCAGCACCGGTGTTGAACACGAGGCGGAAGGCGCCGTCGGCCTGCTCGGCGGCGAGTGTGGATGCGAGACCCACCATCTCGGCGAGCAGCTCGGGATCGCCCGCCGCGAGCTCGACGACGTTGCGGTACTGCGCCGACTTCGGGATGACGAGCAGATGGACCGGCGCCCGGGGCGCGATGTCGCGGATCGCGAAGGCGTTCTCGGTCTCGGCGAGGATCTCGGATGGGATCTCGCCCTGCAGGATTCGCGTGAAGATCGAGGGCTCCGACATGCGCATCAGTCTACTGAGCCGCTCTCACCAGCGGCCCAGCGCCGCAGCGATGAGTGCGATCGCCGCCGGACCCGCGGTCGACGTGCGCAGCACGGTGTCGCCGAGCCGGACGGCGGTGGCCCCGGCATCCGCGAACAGCGCCCGTTCCTCGGGGCTCACGCCGCCCTCGGGACCCACCACGAGCACGACGTCCCGCTCGTCGCCTTCCCGCCACGCCTCGGCGGTCAGCGCGGCCGACGCGGTCGGTTCGAGCACGAGCATGCGGGAGCCGGCCGCTCGCCGCGCCAAGGTCGATGTCGTCATGGGCTCGGCGATCGCGGGGACACGCACGCGGAGAGCCTGCTTGGATGCCTCACGCACGATCGTCGACCAGCGTTGGCGTCCCTTGACCGCCTTGGCCGCGTCCCACCGGGAGACGCTCCGCGATGCCTGCCACGGCACGATCTCATCGACGCCGAGCTCGGTCGCGGCCTGGATCGCGAGCTCATCCCGGTCGCCCTTCGCGAGGGCCTGCGCGAGTACGATCCGTGGCGACGCCGCGGGCTCGTCCGTGCGACTCAGGACGCGCACCGTGACGGCTCGCGGCTGGGCGTCGACGACTTCGGCGTCGAGACGCGCTCCGTGCCCGTCGCCCAGCGACACCCGCTCGCCGGCTCGCACCCGGCGCACGGCGCTCGCGTGGTGGGCCTCGGTGCCGGACAGCACCACCTCGTCGCCGACGTCGGCGTCGCTGGCACGATCGAGCAGGAAGTGGAGTGCCACGTCAGCTGTTCCGGAACCGATCGCGCAGCTTGGCGAACAGACCCTGATGGAACTCGGCCAGTCGGGGCCCGGGAGCCTTCGTCCGGCGCGCGAACTCCTCGATCAGGGCACGATCCTTGCCATCGAGCCGGGTCGGGGTCACGACGTGCACGCCGACGCGCAGATCCCCGCGCTGCGAACCGCGCAGCGGTGTGATCCCGCGGCCCTTGATCGTGAGCACGTCTCCCGACTGAACCCCCGGACGCAGCTCGAGGTCGACCGGTCCGTCGAGGGCCTCGACGGTCGTCGTGGTGCCGAGGATCGCGTCCGGCATCGACACCTCGACGGTCGCGAGCAGATCATCGCCGTCGCGGCTGAACACGTCATGCGGCGAGACGGTCACCTCGATGTACAGGTCGCCGTTGGGACCGCCCGCCGGGCCGACCTCGCCGGAGCCGGGCAGCTGCAGTCGCAACCCCGTCTCGACACCGGCCGGGATGTCGAGCGAGACCGTGCGGCGCGCGCGCACGCGTCCCTGTCCTTGGCAGGTCGCGCACGGGTACGGGATCGTCGTGCCGTAGCCCTGGCACACCGTGCAGGGCTGACTGGTCACGACGTTGCCGAGCAGACTGCGCACCTGACGCTGCACGTGCCCGGTGCCGTGGCAGATGTCGCACGCCACGGGCGAGGTGCCCGGCTGGCAGCAGGATCCGTCGCACGTCTGGCAGATGACGGCGGTGTCGACCTCGATGTCGCGGTGGACGCCGAAGACGACGTCGCGCAGTTCGAGGGTGACGCGCACCAGCGCGTCCTGGCCGCGCTCGCGACGCGAGCGGGGGCGTGCACCGCGACCCGAGTTCGCAGCCCCGAAGAACGTCTCGAAGATGTCGCCGAAGCCGCCGAATCCAGCGCCCCCGAACGCGGACGAGTCGCCGCCGCGGTCGTATCGCGCACGCTGGTCGGGATCGCTGAGCACGTCGTAGGCGTGCGTCACGAGCTTGAACCGCTCGGCGGCGTCCTCGCCGGGGTTCACGTCGGGGTGGAGCTCGCGAGCGAGTCGGCGGTACGCCTTCTTGATCTCGTCGGTCGACGCGTCGCGCGACACGCCCAGCACCTCGTAGTGGTCAGCCACATTCGCCTTCCTGCCCGCCTCGGCGGGGATCGTGATGGATGGAGGGGGCGGCTCAGCGGCCGCTCTCGTCTTCTTCGAGCAGGCGCGTGAGGTACCGCGCCACGGCCCGCACCGACGCGAGATTGGTCGGGTAGTCCATGCGCGTCGGGCCGAGCACGCCGACGCGGGCGCGGGATCCGGTGGCGTCGTAGTCGCTGATGACGACGGATGCCTCCGAGAGCCCGAACGGCTCGTTCTCGCGGCCGATGCTGGCGGCGAGGCCCTGTTCGTCGGCCACCATCTCGCTCATGAGGCGCAGGATCGTCACCTGCTCCTCGATCGCCTCGAGCAGCGGGTAGAGGCTGCCACGGAAGTCGTTCTCGCGCCGAGCGAGGTTGGCCGCGCCTGCCATCACCATGCGGTCCTGGCGGAACTCCTCGAGCTCTTCCGCGACGACCCGCACGATCTCACTGGTCGCCGCGACCCGATCGGTCGCCGCCAGCCCCGGGTCGTCGAGGCGGGCGGCGATGCGCTTCAGCCCGTCGCGGACGGGGCGGCCCACCAGCAGCGAGCCGATCTCGGCGCGGATGAGCGCGATCTCGTCCTCTTCGAAGTCGACGCGCGTGGCGGCGATGCGCTGGGAGACCCGGCCGGTGTCGGTCACGACGATCACCAGCATCCGCCCGGCGCCCAGTTGCACGAGTTCGACGTGCGAGACGGTGGCACGCGCGAACGACGGGTACTGGACGATCGCAACCTGCCCGGTGAGTGTCGTCAGCGCGCGCACGGTGCGGGCGAGCACGTCGTCGAGGTCGCCGGGCGCCTCGAGGAAGGAGGCGATCCCCGAGCGCTGCGCTGCCGTGAGCGGCCGAAGCTCGGCGAGGTGGTCGACGAAGACGCGATAGCCCTTGTCCGTGGGGACCCGCCCCGACGATGTGTGAGGGGCGGCGATGAGGTCCTCGTCCTCGAGCATCGCCATGTCGTTGCGGATCGTCGCCGCCGACACCCCGAAGGAATGCCTCTCGACGATCGCCTTGCTGCCGACCGGTTCGCGTGTGTCGACGTAGTCCTCGACGATGGCGCGCAGAACCTGCAGCGCTCTCTCGCTGACCATGCGCCCTCCTCCTGCGTCTGGCACTCGCACGGATAGAGTGCCAATTCTACCCGATGCGCCCGGCCGCGTCCTTGAGCGACTCAGTCGGTGAGCGCCCGCACGACGGCGTCGGCAAGCAGCCGACCGCGACGGGTCAGCACGACACGCCCGCGGATCGCGGCCGCCCCGTCGATGAGCCCATCGGCGACGAGAGCGGCCACCGCGTGGCGTCCCCGCGGCTGCAGGTCGGCCACGGCCAGGCCCTCGCGGATGCGGGAGCGCAGCAGGACACGCTCGAGTTCGGCGGCCGCGGCGTCGGGCCGCTCGCGGCCCGCGGCGGGCGATTCCGCGCCCGCCAGGCGCTGGGCGTAGGCGGCGGGATGCTTGACGTTCCACCACCGCAGACCGCCGACGTGGCTGTGGGCTCCGGGGCCGAACCCCCACCAGTCCTGACCGGTCCAGTACGCCAGGTTGTGCCTGGATCGATGCGCATCGTCACGGGCCCAGTTCGACACCTCGTACCACTCGAAGCCGGCACCCCCCAGCGCGGCGTCGGCGAGCTCGTACATGTCGGCCTGCACGTCGTCGTCGGGTGCCGGCAGCTCGCCGCGGCGGATGCGGCGCGCCAACTGCGTCCCGTCTTCGACGATGAGCGCGTAGGCGGACACATGGTCGGGCTCGAGCGAGACCGCGGCGTCGAGTGACCTCCGCCAGTCGTCGAGCGACTCCCCCGGTGCGCCGTAGATGAGGTCGATGCTCACCTGCAGACCCGCGGCGCGGGCAGCCGCCACCGCGGTGCGGACGTTGTCGGGATCGTGGGTGCGGTCGAGCGTCGCCAGAACCGCAGGGACCGCTGACTGCATCCCGATCGACATGCGCGTCACCCCGGCCCGCGCGAGGCGGATCGCGACCACGTCGTCGACCGTATCGGGGTTCGCCTCGACGGTGACTTCGGCGCTGTCGGCGATGCCGAACGCGTCTGCCACGGACTCGAGCATCAGGGCCAGGTCCGAGGCGGGCAGGAGGGTGGGGGTTCCGCCGCCGAAGAACACGGTCGAGGCCGGGCGCAGCGGACCCCGGTCTGCGAGCGCGCGCCGCGCGAGGGAAACCTCGCGCACGAGCGTCCGGGCGTAGTCCTCGCGTCGGGCGCCGCGCAGTTCTGTCGCCGTGTAGGTGTTGAAGTCGCAGTACCCGCAACGCACGGTGCAGAAGGGAACGTGCAGATAGACGCCGAAGTCGGTGCGGCCGTCGATCGTCACGTCATCGGGCAGCGCTCCGTCGGGCGGAGCCGGTTCGCCCAGCGGCAGTGGTCCGCCCACGTCAGGACGGCGTCGTGTAGAGCGGCGAGACCGCGCGCAGGTAGCGCGTGAACAGTTCCTTCCGACGCCGCCGGATCAGCGCGGGAAGCATCCGGTACAGCGCGGCTGACGGCGCATCGAAGGCCCGGACGGTGAACCAGACCTCATCGGAGTCGGTCCAATCGACCATGAACGACTCCTCGCCGCTGACGACCGACCCCGCCACGGTGCCGAGGGCGTAGCCGACGCGCCGAGGCTCTTCGACGGCGAGGATGACGCGCAGCTCGGCATCGGCGCGCATCCCGGCGACGCGGCCGGCCACGCGGACCGAGGTGCCCGCGCCGACGTAGGGGGTTCCGTCCGCGTCGTACCGCAGGTCCTCGTCGACGCGGCTCGGCGCGATCGGCTTGCCTTCGGCGTCGAAGCTGACGCCCGAGTACATCGGTCCGGATGCCGGTGTGACATCGCTCAGCACGAGCCCCGCACCGCGCAGCGGAGCCCACGACAGCAGCGCGTCGGCCGCGGAGTGGAAGCGGGCCTCCCCGCTGCCGATGCGCCACGAATCTTCTGCCGGGATGCTCTTCTCCGGCGGATACTGCATGAGATCAGGCGCCTGCGTGGCGCCGACCGCCGCATAGTCGACGGTGCCGTCCTTGAAGGTGCCGCGACGCATGACCACCAGCCTACTTCGCGCCCTTGCCCTCGACGTCGCCCGAGAGGGCGGCGATGAAGGCCTCCTGCGGCACTTCGACACGGCCGACCATCTTCATGCGCTTCTTGCCTTCCTTCTGCTTCTCGAGCAGCTTGCGCTTACGGGTGATGTCACCGCCGTAGCACTTGGCGAGCACGTCCTTGCGCATCGCGCGGATGTTCTCGCGGGCGATGATGCGCGCGCCGATCGCCGCCTGGATCGGCACCTCGAACTGCTGGCGTGGAATCAGCTTTCGCAGGCGCTCGGTCATCATGGTGCCGTAGGCGTACGCCTTCTCGCGATGCACGATCGAGCTGAAGGCATCCACCTTGTCGCCCTGGAGCAGGATGTCGACCTTCACCAGGTCCGCCTCCTGCGAGCCGGCGGGCTCGTAGTCGAGACTCGCGTACCCCTGCGTCCGGGACTTCAGCTGATCGAAGAAGTCGAAGACGATCTCACCGAGCGGCACGCTGTAGCGCAGTTCGACGCGGTCCTCGGAGAGGTAGTCCATGCCGAGCAACGAGCCACGTCGCGACTGGCACAGTTCCATCACGGTGCCGACGTAGTCCTTCGGGGTGAGGATCGCCGCCTTCACGACCGGCTCCGAGACCGCGGCGACGCGCCCGTCGGGGTACTCACTGGGATTGGTCACGGTCACGAATTCGCCCGTGTCGGTGGTGACCTCGTAGATGACGCTCGGCGCCGTGGTGATGAGGTCGAGATCGAACTCGCGGGCCAGGCGCTCGGTCACGATCTCGAGGTGGAGCAGCCCGAGGAAACCGCAGCGGAAGCCGAACCCGAGGGCGACCGACGTCTCGGGCTCGTACTGCAGCGCGGCATCCGAGAGTTTCAGCTTGTCGAGCGCCTCGCGCAGGTCGGCGTAATCGCTGCCGTCGATCGGGTAGACGCCCGAGAAGACCATGGGCTTGGGGTCGGTGTATCCCGGCAGCGGATCGGATGCCGAGCGGCGGTGACCGGTGACGGTGTCGCCGACCTTGGACTGGCGCACGTCCTTCACCCCGGTGATCAAATACCCGACCTCGCCGACGCCGAGTCCCTTCGTCGGAGTCGGCTCGGGACTGGAGACACCGATCTCGAGCAGTTCGTGCGTCGCCCGCGTCGACATCATCTGGATCCGTTCGCGCGGTTGCAGCGAGCCGTCCACCATGCGGACATACGTCACCACGCCGCGGTACGAGTCGTAGACCGAGTCGAAGATCATCGCGCGCGCGGGGGCGTCGGCGTCCCCTGCCGGCGCCGGGATGTCGCGCACGATGCGGTCGAGCAGTTCCTCGACGCCCTGTCCGGTCTTGCCGCTCACGCGCAGCACATCGTCGGGATCGCCGCCGATGAGACCGGCGAGCTCCTGTGCGAACTTGTCGGGGTCGGCCGCCGGCAGATCGATCTTGTTGAGCACCGGAATGATGTGAAGGTCGTTCTCCAGTGCCAGATAGAGATTCGCGAGCGTCTGCGCCTCGATCCCCTGCGCGGCGTCGACGAGCAGAATGGCCCCCTCGCACGCCGCGAGAGAGCGCGAGACCTCGTAGGTGAAGTCGACATGGCCGGGGGTGTCGATCATGTTGAGCGCGAAAGCGGTGTCGTCGAGGGCCCACGGCATCCGCACAGCCTGCGATTTGATCGTGATGCCACGCTCGCGCTCGATGTCCATGCGGTCGAGATACTGCGCGCGCATGTCGCGATCGGCGACGACGCCCGTGATCTGCAGCATCCGATCGGCCAGCGTCGACTTCCCGTGGTCGATGTGGGCGATGATGCAGAAGTTGCGGATCTGCGCGGGTGGGGTCGCGGAGGGCTCGAGGGGCTTCAGGGCGCGCGGTGACATGTCCGCAGAAGTCTACCGGCCGGTCAGCCCCGAATCTGTGCGGACGCCCGCCGTCCCGCGCCGGCTCGACGGCCGCAGACCCTAGGCTGTGCGCATGGTGGTGCAGGTCGTGCTGGTGCACGGCATCCGCACGTCCGCGACGATGTGGCGCGCCCAGCGCGAATATCTCGCCGAACGCGGCAACCCCGTGACGGCCGTCGACCTGCCCGGGCACGGCGCGCTGCTCGGCGGGGAGTTCACGCTCGAGTCCGCGATGGCGACCATCGACGACGCCGTGCAGGATGCCGCGCGCCGAGGGCCGGTGCTGCTGGTCGGCCACTCGATGGGCGGCCTGCTCTCGATCGACTACGTCGGTGGCGAAGAGCCCCCGCCCGTCGCGGGATTCGTCGCCGCCTCGTGCACGGCCATCCCGCGCGGACTCGGCCTCGCGACGTATCGTCTGCTCGCGCGCGGCTTCGACGCACTGCCCGACCGGGGCATGTGGCTCACCGGCCGAGTGCTCGATCGGACTCTCCCCGCCGAGACCCGTGCCGACTTCGGCGCCGGCGGCTACGCGTTCGACGCGCAGGACACCGCCCTGCGCAGTCTGTCGGTGCTCGACCTGCTCACCGCGCTCGGACGCATCCGCGTGCCCCTCTGGTTCGTCAACGGTCAATACGACCAGCTGCGGGTCAACGAGAAGCTGTTCCTGCGCGTCGCACCCCACGCCGAGCTCATCGTGATCCCGCGCACCTCGCACCTCGTCACGGCGATGCGCCCCCGGGTGTTCAACGCGCTCCTCGAGGTCGCGCTCACGACCCTCGAGCGAACCTGATAAGATCGGTGTTTGGCTTGCGTGTGGGCTTCGACCCCCTCACGACCGCCGTGCGGCATCCCTCTCCTGCCACTCGGCACTCCACCGAACACTCCGAACGAAAGAACGTCGACACGTGGCGAACATCAAGTCGCAGATCAAGCGCAACAAGACCAACGAGAAGGCGCACGAGCGCAACAAGGCCGTCAAGAGCGAGCTGAGGACCGCGGTGCGCCGCACCCGCGAAGCCGTCGCCGCCGGCGACAAGGCCGCCGCAGAGAAGGCACTCACCTCGGCGACGAAGAAGCTCGACAAGGCCGTGAGCAAGGGCGTCATCCACGAGAACCAGGCCGCGAACCGCAAGTCCGCGATCGCGAAGCAGGTCGCCGCTCTCTGAGCCGCAGATGCAACGAGGCCCGTCCCCACAGGGGGCGGGCCTTCGTCGTTGCCGCCTCAGGAGCCGTAGGGAGCGCGGGTTGCGACGACGGTCACGAGTCGCTCCAACGCGAAGACGGGATCGCGGGACCCGCCTTTCACCTCTTCGTCGGCGCGGGCGGCAGCCTGGATCGCGGTGCCGAGCGCGGCCTCGTTCCAGCCGGCCAGATCGCGGCGCGCACGGTCGACCTGCCAGTCCTTGAGCCCGAGCCTGGCTGCCAGCGCCGGGCCGGGCTCGCGGCTGCCCGCCACGCGCGCCATGGTGCGCAGCTTCGACGCGACGGCGGCGACGAGCGGCACAGGGTCGGCCCCCGACGCGAGGGCATGGCGCAGCGCGATGAGCGACTCGCCGTAGCGGCCGGCGATCGCGGTGTCGGCGACGGTGAAGGCGGAGGCCTCGACGCGGCCGCCGTAGTAGCGCGCCACCACCTGCTCGGTGATGTCGCCCGGTTCGTCCGCGATGAGCTGCTGACAGGCCGCGGCCAGCTCGGTGAGATCGTCGGCGAAGGCCGAGACGAGGGCGCGAAGCGCACCCGGTGCGATCCTTCGCCGCGCGGTCGAGAACTCCCCCGCGGCGAAGTCGTAGCGGTCGGATTCGCGCTTGACGGCAGGGCACGCGATCTCGACGCCGCCTCCCGTGCCGGAGCGGATGGCATCGAGCAGCTTCTTGCCGCGCACCGACGCGCCGGTATGGCGTAGCACCACGGTGGCGGACTCCTGCGGGGCCTCGAGGTATGCGAGCGCCTCGGAGAGGAAGGCATCCGAGCACTTCTCCACGCCGCGTACGCGCACCAGGCGCGGCTCGCCGAACAATGACGGCGAAGTCCTCGCGAGCAGCGTGCCCGCTTCGTAATCGTCGGCGCGCAGGTCGGAGACCTCGAGACTGGCGTCTTCGGCCCGCAGATAGTCGCGTACACCGGCGATCGCCCGCTCCGCACACACCTCTTCGGGTCCCGATACCAGCACGATCGGCGCCGGCTGCGGGTCGCGCCACGACAGCTGGGGGATGGCGCTCCGCGAGCGGGGCGATGAGCCGCGACGAGCGCTGGGTGCCATGCGGCCAGACTACCCGCGGTCTCCGACGCGCTCACGCCAGACGACGACGCCGTCGACGGCCGGCCACAGCGCGATCGTGCCGTGCAGATCGGTGCGCGCCACGTCGGCGCCGACGGCGTCGAGCAGCGAGATCAGTTCAGCCCGCGGATGTCCGTAGGGGTTCCCGACGCCGACACTGATGAGACCGATCGGCGCACCGAGATCGTCGTAGAGCGTCGCGTCCTGGTCGGCGCTGCCGTGGTGGGCGACCTTGACGACCTCGTAGCGCGGCTGCGTCACAGAGGCGACGCGCATGGCACGCTGCGCGCTCGCCGACAGATCGCCCAGGAGCAGGATCGACGGGATACCCCCGCCGGCGAACTCGACGACGACGCTGGAGTCGTTGCCGGGGCCGAACCCCGCCGACCCTCTTCCCGGCCACAGCACGCGCCATGTGGCGTCGCCGAGCACGCCGGACATGCCCGCGCTCGCGGGGACGGCGCGCGCACCGTGTCGTTCGAGGACGCTGATCACCGCGTCATCACCCGGTCCGTGCAGCACAGTCCCCACCCGGCCCTGGACGACTTCCACGGCTCCGGCATGATCGGCGTCGAAGTGGGTGAGCACGAGCAGATCGACGCGTCCGACGCCCGCCCGCGCGAGGCACGCCTCCAGTCGCGCAGGGTCCTCCCCCGTGTCGACGAGCGCGACCCGATCGGCGGACCGCAGCAGCAGCGCATCCGCTAGCCTGATCGGTGTGACAGTCGAAACCAGACCCCGCGCAGTGCTCTACCTTCGCCTCTCCCGGAAGACCGAGGCCTCCACCTCGATTGTCCGCCAGAACGAGGAGCTCCTCGACCTCGCCGCCCGCGAGAACTGGAACGTGGTGAGCACCCTCACCGACGATGGCAAGAGCGGCGGCAAGCAACGCGACAAGGCCAAGCATGCCCTCGCCATGCTCGCCGAGGGCGACGCGTCGATCCTCGCCGTGTACGCCGTCGATCGTTGGAGCCGTATGGGCATCGGCGAGTCCGGTTCGATCATCGACGCCGTCAACGCCCATGGCGGACGCTTCGTCGCGGCGCGCGAGTCCATCGACTCAGAGAAAGACCCGGACTACTGGAAGCTCCGCCTCGCCTTCGCGCTCGACACGGCAGAAAAGGAGCGGAACAACACCATCGCGCGCGTCGCTTCGTCTCAGCGCTACCTCAAGGAGCAGGGCTACTGGGAGGGCGGACGTGTCCCCTTCGGGTACGCCCCGGCGCCGCACCCGGAGAACCCAAGCAAGCGCACGCTCGTCGTCCGCGACCGCGAGGCCGTGGTCGCCCGAGAGCTCGCTCGACGCCTGGCCCGCGGCGAGCTCCCCTCGCACCTAGCCGCAGAGCTCGCCGACCGGGGCGTACCGACGCCGACCTCGGGCTTCCGCCGCGCCGAAACGCTCACCATGGCGGAGCGCCCGATCCCCGCCGACCTCGACACCGAAGACCGCGGCCACTGGAGCACCCAGAGCATCCAGAGCATCATGACCGGCGACACCCTCCTCGGGCGCCGACACGAGTGGGCCGTCGAGCGCATCCGCGGCGCCGACGGCGTCATGCGCCAGAGGAAGACGGCCCTCCGCGTCATGCGCGACGCCGATGGCAAGCCCCGCCAGTGGTGGCCCGCCATCCTCACGCCCGCCGAGCTTGAAGCGGTCCGCCAGCACGTCAACAACCCCGACGACCGTGGCAAGTATCGTCCGCGCCTCGCCCAGCGCCAGAAGGCCACACGGCTCCTCTCTGGGCTCATCGTGTGCGACTCGTGCGGCTCCAAGCTCTACCCGGTGACCGCCCGCGACCGCCGATTCCCGAACGAGAACCGCGTCCGCGTCGCCTACCGTTGCGCGGCCAACACGACGCTCTGCCGCGAGAAGGCACACGCCGAGGCCCACACCGTCGAGGCCCACGTCGTAGCGCTCCACCTCGACACGTTCGGCGATCTCCCCGTCCTCAAGGCGACATCCGCGACCGAGGTACTCACAGCCCACGAGGCCGAGCTCGCGGACATCAGGGCCGCCATCCGCGAGGCGTCCACAATCCTCGCCGAGGAGGCCACCGCCGAGCGGTTCGAGGAGCTCCAGCGCCTCCAGCGCCACCGCGATACCCTCCAGGCATCGGCGCCTCCGGTCGCCACCGTTTACACGCCCACCGGCCTCACGCACGCGGAGGCGTGGGCCGAGGCGGAGAAGGTGGGCGACCTAGCCGCACAGCGCGAGCTCCTCGCGTGGCACTACCGAGAGATTCGCGTCTCCAAGGGCCGTACGCCCGTGCTCAAGCGCCTCACGCTCGTCGAATCTGTGGCGCGCGACCGCGGCGTCGACCTCGACGACGACGGACCCAGCCACGGCCCCGGCGACCCCGCCAAGCGCCGCAGGGGCACCGTGGGCGCTTCGGCCCGACCTCGCTAGACCTCAGCCCAGGGCGAGACACAGCGCCGCCACTAGCTGAATGAGCAGCCCGCCCAACAGCACGACCACGCCCAATACAGCGAGACGTGCCTCATGCCGGGCGGCGTCCCGTGCCTCGGCTCGTGCCCTCTCGCGCTCGGTCTCGAACTGCCGTGCCATCCTGGCGACTTCATCCCCGAGCTTGTCCCCGAGCTGATCAAGGCGCTTGTAGACGTCGTCGAGCTCGCCGCGGAGGCTTTCGAGTTGATCCTCTGTTGACTCGCCGACCTTGGTGGCGCGCCCGTATGCGTGCGCGTGAGTCCTCCATGCGACCGATGCGTGCCCGGTGTTCGGCCCGTCGCGCTCGCCCGTGAGTAGCGAGAATCCCTCACCGACCTTGCGCCAGGTCCGCCACAGCCCTACCGCCGTGAGGGTGAGTCCGACGCCCTCGACGAATATCCCGACCACCGCAAGCCACTGCATGCACGAGAGGGTAGCGCCTAGGCGCCGGGGGCAGGGCGCTGGCCCCCGTCGGCGCCGGGTGGGGGCCGGTGCGCCCTCCAGGGTGCAGATACGCGTCACGATTCACGGAACGCGTCCCTTCTCCATTCCCACCTCTAGACGACTCTCTCTCAAGGGGGGAATGGAGAAGGGAGGGAAGAACGAGAACGTGACGCGTATCTGCACCCCAGAGGTCGCCGCCCCGTCCCTCAGAGGGGGCCGCCGCCCGCCCCACGCGCCTCTGCGACGCCCCTCGCGCGCCCTACATCACCCGTGAGCAGGATGGCCGCCTCTACTGGAAAGAGGAAGCTTCATGCGTTCCCTGCCCATTGAGCAGAGTGGCCCCCGTTGGCCGCCACTTTCACTAGCTCACCTCGCCGACCGTGCCCACCTCCGTGAGCACCGTGGCGCTCTATAGGGTTACCAGAACCAAACCCCCCCGCCGACCGGGCGCGCTTGCTGCTCAGCAGAGTGAGCACCCCCGCCCCCCAATGGCGCTCTTTCTCCTCGGCCCCCTCTTCGCCCGCCCTCGTCGGCGGGCGCTTCACTTCGGCCTTCGTCCGTGACAACGCCTCCCGAAAGGAGCACCCCATGACGACCTACTCCCTCGTGTGCGACTCATGCGGGCGCAACTTCGACGCCGCCCGCCCCGACGCCGTGACATGCGGCCCGACGTGCCGCCAGCGGCGCTACCGGGAAGGCCTCGCCGCCAACGTCGTTAAGGCCGCCACCGAGCTTCTCCACCGGCAGACACGCACGGTCATCGCCTTCACGTCGACCGACGACGACCTCGAACGCGCCCGCCTCCGGCGCGAGCTCGACGCCATCGCCGCCGAGGCCGCCGACCGCTGGCCCGCCGCCGCGTAGCCCCCACAGACCCGCGTTTACACGCACATCCTCGCCCGACCTGAGCCATCGGCGCGAGCTTCCCGAGTGGCCCGCCCCTGTAGTCCAGTCCAGGGCGCCGGGCCGCTCGGCGACCCCTCCCGCTCCCTTCTCCCGCGGACTGGACCGCCACCCGCTCACCCGGCGCGCACGACTGGAATCATGACAGAGCTCCCCGAGGCCATCCGCCTCTACGCCCGCCCGCGCACTGACCTCAGCGCCCGCACGACCGTCACCACGAGGACGCTCTACGACCCCGCCGCCGAGTGGCACCACGACTTCCGCGTCCCCAGCCCCGCGCACGTCGCCAAGCACCTCATCGCCCGCCACCTCGACGACATCGGCCCCGCTCTCCGCGGCGACGTCGGCATGGTCATCCGGCGCGACGGCGAGCTCGTCGAGCTCACCCGCTCCGAGCTCCACACCCTCACCGTCGACCTTCTCGACGCCATGCCCAGCCATGTCAGCGGCCTCCGCGAGCTCGCCCGCGCCGATGTCTACCGCGGCCTCCACGCCTTCCTCCGCCTCGTCGACGACGAGGAGCGCGACGCCTTCATCAACGCTGTCGTCGCCGCCGTCCCCACGGCGCTCAAGCGACTCCCCACTGTCAAGCCCACCACCGCACCACGCCCCGCGCCCAAGACCGCCGCCGAGCGCCAAGAGGCCTACCGCGTCCGCCGCGCCCAGCACGAGCGCGAGACGGTCGAGGCCTTCCTCACGTGGGCCGTGGAGACGCACGGCACCGAGGACGCCGTCTCACGGGCCGAGCTCCTCAACGACTTCGCCGAGTGGCTCGACGCCCCCCTCGGCGACCGCGAGAAGGCCGTCGCCAAGCACACCGAGGCCCGCGAGAAGCATGACGACGAGCTCGGGCTATTCGAGCTCCACCTCATGCGCTACCGCGAAGAGGTCGAGCACGGCGAGGGCTTCACACCGATCAAGCCCGAGAAGCCCAAGCCTCCCGCCAACCCCTGGCCCGCCATCGCGGCGGAGAAGGGCCACCCCCTCAACGTCGTTGAGGTCGGCCCCCGCCGCGCCCTCGCGCTCTTCCGCGAGCTCGGCGTCGTCGAGCTCAGCCGCAAGGGCGAACGTTTCCACCGCATCCCCGACCCGTCACCCCGAGAGGACATCCGCATGCACGAGGCCCCCGAGACGATCCACGCCCGGGCCGCCGCCATCCGCGACGAGGCCACCGCCCTCGCCGACCGCAACACCGAGCACGAGCGCGAGCTCGACCTATTCGCCCGGCGTCTGGAGCTCCTCCAGGCCCGCGACCTCGTCGGCGCCCTCACCCTCCAGGCCGAGACACTCCCGGCTCCCGAGGGCGGCCTCATAGAGGCCGCCGACCGCTTCACCCGAAGGGCCGCCTAGGGCTGGCCGCGGTCGCGCGCCGACAGGATCAGCGCGACGGCCCCGATGACTGCGAGAGCGGCGGCGGCGAACACGAAGCCAACAGCGAGCGCCGGTAGTCCTGCGAAGAGCGCAACCCCAGCTAGCACGACGGCGACCGCCACGAGCACGACCGCGCCCACCTGTCTCCAGTTCTCCATACGGCCACCATAGGCCCCGGGCGCCCCCACGGGCGCCCCCAGCCTCCCCGCCCCAGCGTCGCGGCGGGGGCCGCCAGCACGCCGCCCCAGGCCTTTCGTGCGTCGTGTTGGCACCTGGCCCGCCGCCGTCCCGTGACTGTGGCGGCGGGCCACTCCCGGGTTCCTCTGGCCCGGTCACCCCCATCCGAAAGGGCATCACATGACCCGCCCCCTTGACCTCCTCGACGCGCACACGCGGCGTCAACTGGAGCACGCTCTCGCCGAGTGTCCGCGCCCCCATGGCCCTCGGCGCTCCACGCTCGACGCCGCCGCCGAGGACATCCTCCGCACCCGCGCCCGCGACCCCGAGGAGCTCAAGCTCCCCGCCGCCGTCTGGCGCTAGGGCCTCCCGGCCCCGCGGGCTCCGGCCCGCACGCCGCTTCTCTCTTGGGAGCGGCCCCTCCGATGAACGGAACCCCCATGACCAACCCCACCCCCGTCCGCCTCCCCGTCGGCACCTCCACTGGTTCGCGCGTCGTCCCCGAGTGGCTCGACGCCAAGAGCTCCAAGATCAAGGCCGCCCGCAAGGCCTCCGCCAAGGCCACCACCGACGCGGCGACAGCCCGCCAGGCCGTCACCGACGCCAAGGCCGCTCTCGGTGCCGTCTCCAAGATCACCCACGAGGCAGGCTCGCCCGTCTACGCGCCCGCCCCGTCGTCGACAACAGAGGAGCACGATGCCGCCCGCATCGCGGTCACCGACGCCGAGCGCGCCTACCGTGCCGCCACCCTCGCGGCGTCCCGCGCGCTCGACGCCTTCCACCGCACGGCCTCCCGCGAGGCTCGCGAGAACGCGGCCGTCGGCGAGGCCGTCGAGGCCCGCTTCGCCGAGGTCGACGTCGCGACCGCCGCCGCTTTCGCTCACGCCAGGGAGCTCCTCGCGGAGCGCGACGAGCTAGACAAGATGCTCGGCGTCGCGAGCGTCAAGGTGCACGGCATCCGCTCCATCCTCGACGCCGCCAAGCCCGGCACCCTCGTCCGCTGGCGCAAGCTCGCCGAGGGCCACTTCGACAGCGCCTCCGTCCTCCGCGAGGCGGCGGCGTACTTCTCCACCGTCAACGCCCGGGAGGTGTCCGCATGACTCTCGCCGACATCATCGACGAGGCTCTCGCCACCGTTCCCGAGCTCCCCGAGAGCGTCGACGCCCTCAAGGGCAAGGCGCTCACCCGCGTCCAGCGTCACGCCACCCACAAGGGCATCGGCGACCGCGAGGCACTCGCAGAGCTCCGCCTCCTCGACATGACCCGCACGCAGAAGGCGACCGCCGACTCCGCGCTCGACGACCTCGTCGCCGACATCACGGGAGGCCGCCGATGACCGCCTCTTCCTGCTCGCTCGCCGAGCTCCTCGGCCACCCCGAGCCCAAGGCCCGCCCCGCATGGGCGCGCATTGTCGGCGGCATCCTCGGCGTCGGCGTCATCGGCCTCGTGGCCGCGCTCATCGCGTGGGGCATCGTCGGCGCCGTCGTCGGCATCGCGGGGCTCCTCTCGTGAGGGCCGCAGAGCTCACCGTGAGCGTCCCGCCCGACCTGGCGCCGCGCATCATCCTCCAGCCCATCCGCCTCGTCCTCACGCGTCCCGTGACCGACGAGGACCGGGACACATGGGCCGACGCCTACGCCGCCCGCTACCCCCGCGAGTACCGCGCAGACGCGCTCCGCGCGGCCCGCCATGTGCTCGCCGGGGTCGACGTGAGCGACACGGGCCATCCCCGCATCGCCCCCGTCGGCGTCGACCCGGCGCCCAAGGGAGCGTTCCGGTAATCCGCCGCACTTGGCTCCCGCGCAGCGCGGAGCCAGGTGCGGCAGGTTGCGACTACGGATCCGCTCCCGTGGATGGGGCTATCGACCGCGCAATCGCCGTACTTCCTTGCGCTCTGCGAGCCAGGCACGATATCTGTCGGCCCACCGGCGATAGCTTCTCCACGGCCTGGGATGTGTGCCGGAGTAGCGAATCGCTAGTCTTCGCTTCTCTCGCGCGCTCACCTCGCCGAAGGCCGACCCAATCCGAAGGATGAACGGCCGCAACATGTCTGGCGCCGAATCGCTGTTCGGAGTCACGATGTCATGCCGCGAGGAGTCAGCCGGAGTAACCAAGTCTCCGAACCGTGGCCCCCAAGCGTTGCCACGCTCCCACGGCCACATCACATCCGCCCAATCAACAAGCTCGTCGGGTCGCGCAAGCGTCCAACTCACAGGCGAACCGGTTTCGTCGACCCCTGCCCCTAGTACCGTCCTCTCACTGACTTGGAAGATCAAGGTGCCATCTGTGGGATGCAGTCTCGGCACCCCAAGCTTCTCCGCGAGCACATGCGGGGACCACCACCCCGCGTAGAACTCGACTGCCGCCCAGAAAGCGACCTCCTCTTCTCCACGCTGAAAGAGGTCCAACGCCTCCGCTGTCAGGTCGTCGTAGCGGTCGCGGACCTGTGCGAAGCCCTGCGCCCCATGACTGACGTATCCCGCGTCCATGACGCCGTCGCGGATCGCTCGAAGACATAGTGCCTCCGCCTGCCCCATGAGAGAGACGATCTTCCAACGACGGAGCCGTCGTTGGCGAACCGTGGCGAGCACCCATCTCACGCCTTCGGCGACGATCCAGAGCAATACGCCTACCGCGAGCGGGGCCCAGAAGAACTCGATCAGGCCGACGGGAACATCACCCTGACGCTCGCCTGGCGACAGCGACGCGATGAGAGTCAACACTCCTGCTCCATCATCGCGCCGAGCTCATCCCAGTCGTACTCATCCGACTTCTCAACCCACACGCGATGTCCCCGTGCATCACGTCGCGGTACGTAGTCGGCACCGCGCATCGCGTCGGACAAGCGTCCGCCATCCTCTCCGAACACGGCGCGGAGCCGGTCCGCATGCCAACAAGGGCGCCTTCTGATCGCACGCACCAGGACATCACTCGGATCGGAGTCACCCGAGTCGCGCCAGTCCTCGTACACCCGGCGCGTCTCTCGATTCACTACGGATTCGTACCCATCCCGAGTCCGGCCCGTGATCGAGAGGATTCCTTCTAGTGTGAGTCCGAGACTCAACAGGGTCCAGATGGCGTCCACGAGGATGTGCCCGTCGCCTCCGAGCCCCCATGCGATGCCGATCTTCGAATCGCGCGATCCGAAGAATCGCTCGGCCTCCGCTACGGGCATATCAGGGTCGATCGACATGAGCGGAAGATCAGGCTCATCAAGCCTGATCTTCCACCAACCAATGAACCAGTCGTCGACTCCCGGATAGGCAACCTCGAACGATCGGCGCCACGCATCAGAAAACTTCTCCCCCGGGTATTCCGCCTCCACCTCCAGGACCGCGGGCATATCGTCAGCGAACGGCCCGCTCAGGATCGGCGATACGTCGAAAACGAGCATGTGCACGATGCTGGCTGAGCGCGAGGTGAGTCGTCAACAGGCGAGTCGCGCCGCCGCCGCGGGCCGCAAGTAGTCACCCGGGCGGGCGGGCCGTGCATCACGCACGCGCTCGCTCGTTCTAGGCGAAGATTCCGCGCCACTGGTAGATGTCGATAGCGTCCTGCCATGACGGCCCGCCGTTGCCGCGGCCCATCGGTTCGCCACTCTCCGCGTCGTACAGCCAGACGGCATACCGGTTGGCGGACGGACCTTCGTAGTAGTCCCTGAACTCCAGCTTGACCCGGCGCCCACCTGAGAGCGTGCCGGTGACCTCCCACGCTCGGTAGGTCTCATCGCCCTCCTGGTCACGGGAGAACTCGACCAACTCCTTGTCGTGGTAGCTCACGAGAGCGAGCTCGTGGTTGATCTTCTCGACCAGCGCGTCAACATCCATTCGGCATCCTCCGGTTCTCGACCCCAAGCTAGCGTCACGAGCCCTCGAACCACACCCCATGACGAGTAAGCAAGAAACTGCGCGAGACACGGGCGCCGCCGCCCGCAAGCCGCGCCCCTCCCAGCGGGCCGAGCCCGAGGCGCATCCCGCGTTCCGCTGAGCTCGTCGGCGATCCCGGTTTCAACTTGGGGGGTCATCGCCCTCCCCGGTGGCGGATAGCGTCTCCTTCCGCGCGCGAGTCTCAGCCTTTCGGAGCGCGCATCACCGCCATCCCCCCTCACCCTCGTCAACCCCAGGAGGTAACCCCATGCCCGGACGTGGCCCCCTTCCCAGCGCCCAGCGCCAACGCGACCGCGATAACCGCCGCCGTGCCTCCGACACCGCCCACGTCACCGACGACGGCGAGCTCCGCGGCCCGGACTTCCCCCACGACGTCATCCCGACGCCGCACCCGGCGACGGTCGCATGGTGGACCACCTGGCGCCGCGCTCCTCAGGCGCAACTCTTCCTCTCGACCGACTGGCAAGTCCTCCGCCGAGCCGCCCGCCTGCAAGAGGACGTGATGACCTCGGCCAAGGTCAGCGCCGCCGCCGTCTCCGAACTCCGCCTCATCGAGGAGCGCCTCGGCGCCACGTACGCCGACCGCCTCCGAGCCCGCATCACGGTCGACACGGCGCCCGCCCTCGCCCCGGTCACCGAGCTCCCCGGCGCAGGCATCGCCGCCCGCCTCGCGGCCTCTCGCGCCGCGCAGGCCGCCGACGAGCTCGACGCCCCCGACGACACCGAACCGCCCTTCTAGGAGGCCCTCATGCCCGCGCACCCCGACCCCGTCGAGCTCGCCGCCCGCATCCGAGCCGCTCTCGCCCCGGCGCCCATCCCTGTCGTCGTCGGCGGCGTATCGTGCCACCTCGTGCCACGACTCACCAACTCCCCCGAGGCCCTCTCGCGCCTCCACGAGTCGCCCTCGACGTGGGCGCGCCTCTCCCTCGTCGGCGGCCCCGCCGAGCTCGACGACGACGAGGCCCGCGACCTCCTCGTCGAGCACTCCGACGCACTCCTCCGCCAGCCCGACCCGCTCACCGTGCGCCTCGGCGACAACGAGCTCAGCATCCTCGGCGCTGTCGCTCGCTCCGAGCGGCACCTCGCCACGCTGGAGGCCTCGGGCCCGGTCGCATGGGCGCGCGCGGTCACCGACCGCCGCCTCCGCGTCGGCGAGGCTCGCGCCCTTGTCCTCGCCGTCGTCGAGGCCGCCGAGGCCCGCGCCGCATGACGCTCACCGACCGCGCACACGATGCCCGCTAGGGCCACCCCGCCCCCGAAAGGACTTCCGCATGGCCGCCCCCGTATGGTTCAACCTCCCCCTGGCCGCCTGGCGCATCGCACTCCGCGACGCCCGGGCGCCGTGGGTCGCGACCCGCTACGCCGTCGCCGAGGTCGACGTGCCCACCGTCGGCACCGTCTCCGTCCCGATCCCCGCGAGCGGCGAGCTCACCCCGCAGATGGCGCACGACGCCGCCCGCTTCATCGCGGGTTACTACTCGGTCACCTCGCGCCGTCAGTACGTCTACCGCGCGGCGCTCCATGCCCTCAAGCCCTACACCCCCGGCATCTGGGCACCGCCCGCACTCACCACCTGACCCACGCCCCCGCGCTCCTCACCGAGCTCGGGGGCCTTTTCGTCGTACCTCGGCGCTACGCTCCGCCCATGGACCCCGCGCGCCTCGTCATCACATTCCTCATTGCCGCCGCCTTCGCCCTGCCTTTCTACGGCGCCTTGCGTGCATACTGCCACGCCCGCAGGGTGATCGCGCAAGCTGACGCTCGCGCCGTGCGCTTCGTCGAGTTGAACGATGAGCGCCGCGCCGCCGAGCGCGCCGTCGACCCCGAACCCGCCGACACCCGCGCCGAGAGACTCGCCGCCGTCCGATCCCAATACCGCGCCCTTGAGGACGCCGAGGGCTTCCCGTCGACGAGCATCAACAACATCGGCCTCGATGGCTACGTCGCGGCGTCCCACGCCGTGCGCGACATCTTCGACGGCAACCGTGCCAACGCCGTCATCATTGCCATCGGCCTCGCGTGCGGCGCCGCCGCCGCCCTCTGGGCGCTGTACCTCCCCGCCGCGGGGGTCTAGGAATCACGCCGAACACGCCGCCTGCGCTTCGGCGCCGCCGCGGTCCAGGCCTCTTCGAGCCTCACGATGAACGGCCAGAGCGTCGCCGCCTCGCCCGGGGAGGTGACCGCCAGCGCGCGCCCATGGTCGCCGACGGCGTCATACAGCGCGTGGAGCTCCTCCAGCGTCATCCTCACCGTGACCGTGCGCCGCTCGTGTGCCATGCCGCGAGGCTAGCGACCCCGTCCGACCACGCGGATACGCTGGCCCCATGGGCTGGACCGTCACCGCCATCGTGCTCGCCACCTTGAGCGCAACCGCCGCGATTGCCGCGGGCACCCTCGCCTACATCGGACGCGAGCGAGAAGACACGGATCGCCTCGGATTCTTTCAGTCCGCCAGGTACGCGGGTCTCACCTTGACCCTCACCATCGCCGCCGCGCTCCTCGCCGCGCTCTCCGCGCTGTCGTCGGGCCTTGCCTCCCTCGCGGACTCTTGACCATGCGCGACGCCGAGACACCGCACTACCCGCCCGAAGATCATGAGGCCTTCCTCCGGCGTCAGTCCGCCCCGCCCCATGACGCCGAGGCCATCGAGGCCGCCCGCGCGGACTGGCCCGAGGCCCACCGGGCCATCGCGATCATGCAGGGCTGGTAGCCGCCCGTGGGCGACGACGAGCTCGACGACGACCTCGGCCCGGGCCGCGACTGCCCGACGTGCGGGCGCCCCCTCACCCCCGAGCCTCTCGACGGCGGCACGCTCGCGCTCGTGTGGACGTGCCCCCTCCACGGCGCCATCGACCTCACCCCGGACGCTCTCGGCGAGGCCTAGCCCAACACGCCTGGGCTGACATGTAGACCGTTCCGGTTGGCATCGCCCTGCCCGACGTCGCACGCCACGATCGCCCAGGCCGCCGGCAGCGTCCACGGCGCTGCCGGTCCGCCGAGCAGACCGCCGCCCAGTGCGACACCCGCCGCCACGGCGGTGAACGCGGCTGCCAGCAGGCGCAGTCGCCTGCGACTGCGCGGTGCGACCACGAGCACCGCGATCGCGCCTCCGAGCACGGCGAGGGTGGCGACGCCCGGACCGCCGGCGAGCCAGGGCAGCGCCGCACCCGGGAGTGCGGCGGCGACGAGGGCCGTCTGCGCGATCCACGAGGCGGGCAGCCACGCCAGGGCGGTCAGGCCGGCCTGCAGAAGGGGCACCGGCGCCGCGAGACATGCGGCGAGGCCCAGCACGGTGGCCGCCGGCGCGGCCGGCGCGGCGAGGGCGTTGGCGACGACGCCGTAGACGGCCACCGAGGGCTCGATGAGCACGATCAGCGGCCCGCACGCCAACTGGGCGGCCAGCGGCACCGCCAGTGTCAGCGCCAGAGCGCGCGGCATCCCGCGGGCCAGACCCGCCGCGAGGGGCCGGGAGAGCACGAGGAGGGCGCCCGTCGCGGCCACCGAGAGCGCGAATCCGATCGATGACGCGAGCCAGGGGTCTGCGACGATCACGACGGCCGTCGCGAGAGCAAGCAGCGCGAGCCCGGCGCCGGGCCGACCGAGCAGAACCGCCACCATCGCGATGGTCGACATCGTGGCGGCGCGCACGACACTCGGCTCGGGTGTCACGAGCACGACGAAACCCGCCAGCGCCGCCGCGGCGCCCGCGACCCTCAGCGCGCGTCGCGCGCCGAGCGCACTGGCCGCGACGAAGACGAGACCGACGACGAGCGCGCAGTTCGCACCCGACACCGCCGTCAGGTGCGACAGCGAACAAAGCCGTCTACGTATACCTTGTAGCTATGAGCGTTGCCCTCTACACACGAATCAGCCAGGACAAGACTGGTGAGCGTGCCGGCGTGGAACGGCAAGCGAAAGAGTGTCGCGAGCTGGCCGACCGTCGCGGACTGACGATCACTCACGAGTACTCCGACAACGATGTCAGCGCGTACAGCGGGAAGCGGCGCGACGGGTTCGATGCGCTACTGCGAGCCGTCTCAACCGGTGAAGTAGACCGAGTTCTCGTCTGGCATCCCGACCGCCTCTATCGCCGCTCAGCCGACCTCGAGAAGCTGATCAACCTCGTAGAGCAGCACAACATCAAGATCGTCACAGTGACGGCGGGAGACTTCGACCTCAACACCGCCACGGGCCGCGCCGTCGCGCGAACACTGGTCGCATGGTCTGGCTTCGAGGTCGAGCAGAAAACAGACCGTCAGAAGTCCGCGTACCGTCAACGGGCGGAACGTGGCGGGTGGCCTTTCGCTCACCGTCCGTTCGGCTACCAGCGTGTCAACGGGGAGATCGTGCAGGTTCCCGACGAAGCCGCCGTGCTTCGTGACATCCTGAGCCGCTACTACGAGAAGCTCGAGCCTCGTCACGCGATCATGCGGGATCTGAATCAGCGCGGGATCTTGACTCCGCGCCGGAAACCGTGGGGCATCATTCAGCTTCGCGATGTGCTGACCAACGATCGTTACGGCGGCGTCGTGAAGCACGGGGATACGGTTCTCGACGTCAAACCGTCGTGGGAGCCGATTGTCGACCGTGACGTGTGGCTCGGGTGGCGCAGCCGTGCGGCGAAGCGGAAGCGGAAGTCAACGTTCTCGTCAGCGAAGTATCTGCTTACCGGGATCGCCAGGTGCGACGTGTGCGGTGCGGTGTGCTTCGTGAAGCATCGTGCGGACGGTGGACGGTCCTACTTCTGTAGTGATCTCGGGTGTGTGCAACGGTCGGTGCCCGCCGTGGACGACCTTGTTGAACGCCTGGTGATCGGACGGTTGAGCATGCCGGACGCTTCTCAGGTGTTCGCTCCCCGCAATGAAGACACCGCCGACATTTCCCGCGAGATCGAGGCTAAGCAAGCTCGACTCGATGACATGGCCGCACTGGTGGCAGACGGCACGCTGAGCGCCGATGCTGTCCGTGCCGAAGCGAAACCCCTACGTGAACAGATGGAGCGTCTGAGGGCCGTCCTGGCGGAACGACAGGCACGCGCCACGATCCCCGCAGAGTTGTTCCAACAGCACGCCGGTGAGGCGTGGGACTCGCTGCCTCTCATCCGCAAGCGTGCAGTTGTTTCCGCAATCATGCGCGTGTCGATCGGCAGACAGGCGAACCCGCGCATCTTCGACCCGGAAGCGGTCCGCATCGAATGGGTGTCCGATGCCAAGTAGATACTTCCCATCAATCGATGGGCAGAAAGAAGCCCCCGCCGAGTAGCCGCTCGACGGAGGCAGGGAATCACAACACGAAAGGAAACTGATCCCCATGACAACTGTAACGATCTCCGATGAGGCCGCCCGGTCTTGCGAGTACATCGTCTCTCGCATCAGCGACTGGCCCGACGACCTCGCCGCCGACCGTCTCGGGACGACGGTCGAAACCGTCAGGGACTTGCGGCGTGATCCGTCGCTACTCGAGGTGCGGCACGCTCTGATCATCGCGCGGTGCCTTGGCACGACTGCAAGCGCACTCTGGGAAGAGTCCGTCCGATGAGTACCGTAGCGGAGGCGACGTCCACCCGTTCGCCCTGGTGGGATCAGTACTCCGTCGCGCGACTGCTGCACCAGGCGATCGCGAACGGTGCCGTTGTTCGGGAGTGGGATCCGTTCGGCGAGGCGGGCGAGCCGGCTGACCCGTGGTTCCTGGACGTCGTCTTCCAATCAACGATCCGGGTGCTCGTCGGCTACTCCACCAGCGACGGATTCTGGCGAATGATGATCGATGACGGCCCACTCGACCGCCTAGAAGCGACCGCCGAGGACCACAGTCTCGCAGCCCTGACCCTGGGCGTCGGGGCGAAGCTCTGCCGCGATCTCAATTTCGCGACCCGTGACCGGACGTCCCCGGCTGACGTGCTCGCTGAGGAAATCGAAGCGCTGATCATGGACAGCGACCAGCACCCCGGAGAGATCGCAGCCGCTCTGCGGATCAGTAACGGTGTCCTGTCGTCCAAGCTCACCGGGAGTACGAAGTGGACTGCTCTCGAGCTGTTGCAGTTGGCCCGTGCGCTCCGCCCCCACGACCCGACGGCGGTTCTCGAGCGACTGATGGAAGTATCAGAACGATGAGTACCCGGATGATTCTCGTCAACGTGCGATGCGACAGGTGCAAGCGGATCCTGTTCCAGGTCACGCGGGACACACAGCCTGTCGTCACCGCCGACGGGAGCGAACTACTGATGATCGCGCGATGCCGCTGTGACCTGCGCACGCGGGGTAGGGAGCGTCCGGCCCATGTCGAATTGCCGTGGGCCGACATGGTGCCCGTGACGCAGCGCGCGCGCCGCTACGGCAAGACTCAGAACGTGTCGTTCTCTGTGAAGGACACAATCAACTGATAACCTGAACGTGTCGTTTGCGTAAGTAGAGCGGCACTAGCAGTCCACCGTCGGGTACGGGAATCACATCGCGTTCTGGACGCGCGAACCGAAAGGTTCGCCATGCCCAGAAGTGGAACGCCGCTCGCCGCGACATCATCCGCGGTCGCCGTCGCATCACGTCGCAGAGATCCGGTTGCCCTCATTGAGGCTCGCCGCAATCATGCCGCGGTCAAGCTCGAGGACTACATCACGCGGGTGGTTGCTGAGGCCCCCCCGCTCACCACCGCTCAGCGCGAGCGGCTGGCAGCACTGCTCACAGGTGGTGCCCAGTGAATGCGGAAAGCGCCCCCCAGGAGGGAAGCGCTTCCAAGACTGCTAGGCGGCGGTCTACCTCTAGCGTACAGTTCGTTGCCTCATCCGTGTCTGGTGCCGTGCGCTGCGATCTCACCCGCCCCGCCAACGGCGACCGGTTCACCGAAGGCGAAGTCGGGAAGCGGATCTACCGTGCGACGGTTGGCATGCCGGCGCATTGCGTGTTGCAGCTCGCTGTGAGTGAGCGCACCCCGACGCATGACGTCCGTATCCCGGACGGGATGCGGATTCAGATCACCGCGCCCGACGCGGCGACCCTGCGCAACTGGCTCACCGTCGTATCCGCGGGGGTGATGTCATGAGCTACGAGAATGTTCCGTTCGGTGCCACCGATCCCGACACCTACGACGAACACGGGCGTCCTATCTCCGGTTCCGGGGAGCAGCATTCCGGGCAGGTTCGCATGGCGTACCGGCTCGCGGACTCACACCGGGATCGTCTGATGCATGTCCACGGGCTCGGGTGGATGTACTACGACGGCAAGCGTTGGGTATCTGACACGTCCGGGCACGCCCGCCGTGGCGTGCTGGACGTGCTGTCCGCGGCGCTCGCGGAATCGGTGGGTGACAAGCAGTTGCGTGCCGACGTCAGCAAGTGCGAGTCGGCGGGCGGGATCGATGGTGTGCTGTCAGTCGCGTCCGCGCTGGTGGAGTTCGCTGCGACCGTCGATGACCTCGACGCTGACCCGTTCCTGCTGAACTGCGCGAACGGCACCCTCGACCTCCGGACTCGTACCCTGCGTCCCCATGAGGCCCGCGACAGGCTCAGCCGTGTCTCGGCGGGCGCGTACCGCCCCGATGCCGACATGACCGTCTGGAGCCGCTTCCTCGATCGTGTGCTGCCCGATGCGGAGGAACGGGGCTACCTGCAACGCGTGTTCGGTCAAGCCGTCTACGGGCAGGTCAGAGAGCACCTGTTCCCCGTGCTGATCGGCACCGGCGCGAACGGGAAGTCGACCGCGTATGACGCGATCGTGCACGCGCTGGGCGACTACGCGACCGTGATCGACCCGGCGATGCTGATGCAGCGGGAGCGTGGCGGGATCGGTGGCCCCGAGATGATGCAATTGCTCGGGGCTCGACTCGTCGTCGGCTCGGAGACAGAAGAAGGTCGCAAGCTCGACGAGTCGACCATGAAGCGGCTCACGGGCGGCGACCGGCTCACTGCGCGGCACCTTTACCAGCCGCCCGTGACGTGGACCCCCACTCACCAACTGGTGTACGTCTCGAATCACCTACCCCAGGTGAAGGGGAATGATCCGGCGACGTGGCGGCGGATTCGGGTGGTCCCGTTCGATGTGGTGATCCCCCCGGCTGAGCGTGACCCCGGGTTGGTGGAAGTGTTGCGGCTGCACGCAGACTCGATTGTCTCGTGGGTGGTCGCCGGGTACTTCGATTACCTCGAGGCTGGGATGCGTGAGCCCGAGTCGGTGATCGCGGCGACGGACGAGTATCGCTCTGACTCCGATGCGGTGGCCATGTTCGTTCACGACCGCTGCCTGATCAATCCGTCTGCCTCTGGACGCACGCGACAGTTGTTCGCGGCTTGGCAGTCCTGGCAGATCGCGAATGGTGCCGAGCGTATTACCGAGAAGACGTTCGGGGCCGAGCTCGACCGGCTCGGTTTCCCGGCGAAGAAGACCGCCGCGGGGATGCTCCGCGCGGGTATCGGACTGCTCTCTGAGGACCAAGAAGGTGCCGACGATGCAGGGTGATGCAGGGTTTATGCAAACTCTACGCGTACGTGCGTATAGGGAAAGTTGTCTTGAACCCTGCACTACCCTGCACAACCCGCGTAATTCCGCGGATCGCCGTCATAGGAAGACGGTGTCGTGATGCGTGGGGCGACGCAGTATCAGCGGCTCGCCGCCGCCCTGGCGAACACGGCACCCACCTGCACGGGTGACCCCCGATACATCCTCGACCGGGTAGAGGTCAGCGACACCGACCGCGCCGAGATGGAATCCGCTTGCGCCACCTGTCCCCTGTTCGGGCTGTGTGACGCGTACGCCCGCGCTGGACGCCCCGAAGCGGGCATGTGGGCCGGGAAGTACTACCCCGGGAAGGGCGGTGCATGATGCGGGACAACGACGCGCACTCGCGCCTGTTCCACTCGTCCGCGCGCAGATACGAAGAGAACGTCCGGCAAGGTGCGATCACCCGGGCAGTGCGGGCACAGGTAGCGACAACTGACGGTGACAGCGTGCCCGGAGTCGCCGTGTTCGTCGGCACACAAGTACGAACGGTGCTGCTCGAGGATGACGCATGGCGACTCACCCACGAGATCGCTGACGCGTTGGAGAGTTCCCCGTGACGGCCACGGCTCGCGCGGTGCCGTTCCTGCGGTGGCTCGCTGACCGGATCGAGCAGGGCGGTCACAGGCAGATCGCGACGGACTGTCGCCGCATCGCTGACGACATCGAAATGGAAGCCCGCGTGCACGCCGCGTTCCAGACCCCCGGCATCTGTCCCTGCGGGCGACAGCTACCACCCCGGCTACCCGGTTCAGGCCGGAACCGGCTGTACTGCCTCACATGCCGGCCACGAAAAAAAGAACCGAAAAAAAGCATCCCCGCTTGACTGTAACTATCGAAAGGACTTACACATGGCAACCATCACCGAACCCGCGATCGTCACCGTCGCGGACATCGCTGACGCCCTCGGCATCCCCGGCCAGGTCGCCGCCGTCCACGAAGGACTCGTAGCAGACGGCCTCACGATCACCGAGGACTGGGCAGGACGCCCCGCCGTCAGCTTCCGGGACGCGAAACGCACCATCGACCGTCACCGCAAGCAGCAGGCCGAGTGGGAGGCACGCCGAACCCGAGACATGATGCTGAACGACGAAGCCGCGAAGTGTCAGACCGAGTTCGACGAGATCGCCGGACGGGCACTCCCGGTACTGCGGCGAGCGGACCCGCTGTCGACAGACCCGGACTCCGACCGTGAACGAATGGTCGAAGCTCGCCGTATCGCGCTCGAAGCGGTGCAGGGCAAGTACTCCCCCGAAGCGATCGCACGTCTCCTGCTCAAACCGATCATGACGATCGAGGACGACACGACCGCCGCGTTCCGGCCCATCGAGATCGTAGAGTCCACCGACGCGGCAGTCGAGAAGATCAAGAACCCGAAGTCACGCGCGCGTCTGCTCGCGTACCTGTTCCCGGAGGGTCGACCGTGAGCCTGGCCAACTTCGCCACGACCGGCATGGTCGCGACCCACCATGCCAACGCCGCTGTGCGGGCTGTGGAACCCGCCGAGATCTGGAACCGACACATCCTCGGCCACGACACCCCGTCCACGTTCACAGCCGCGTACACCGCCGCGGAGCGCGGCACCGACTGGGGCACCGTCGAACGCATGATCATCGCCGCCCACCAAGCCTCACCATCCACGCCGATCCGCGAACAGCTGACGTTCCGGAACGACGACAAGACCGCGTGCCGCACTCAGGGAACTTTCTACCCAGCCGGGGAAGCACGCGATGGAGGTCAGCGGCCTACTCAACCGCTGACCTCCAACCTCGAGGAGGTGCGCAGCTATGGCCGGTAGAGGCATCACGATCGACATCCTCGCGAACGTCCGCGACGCCCTGAATGGCACCGGCGACGTCGAACAAGCACTAGCCGACATCGAGTCGACACTCGAGGACATGGCCCGCGACGGCGACAACTCCGTCGACAAGATGTCCCGCGGGTTCCGCGACCTCGCGAAAGACGCCGACCGCTCCGCCGACCGCATCGAAGACTCCTACCGGCAGGCATACCGGAAGATCGACCGCGCCAACGACAACATCGGCGACTCCGGGAAGAAGGGCTTCCGGACCGCCGCGGACGCATCCGGCGAGTTCAAAGACGAAGCGTTGCAGAACTTCGGCGAAACCGCCGCCAGCTTCGACGGATCGATGGAATCACTCGGGCAGGTCGCCACCGACACACTCGGAGGCGTCGCATCCCAACTTCCCGGAATCGGCATCGCAGCAGGTGCCGCCGCCCTCGGCATCGGCGGCGTCACCAACTACCTCACGGAACTTGGCGAGAAGTCCGAAGAGATCAAGAACGACATCATCAGCGACTTCCTCGAGCTTGGCGACGCGCTCGACAAAGAAGCCGTCGATGCCCGAGTACGCGACTACCTCAACACCGAAGACACCCGCAAGCAAGCCGAACTGCTCGCAGAGATCCTAGACATCAACGTCGGGCAGGCCGTCCTCGCTATGGCAGGCGACTACGAATCAGCCGGCGTCACAGTCGGTGAAGTCATGGACGGCATCAACACCGCGTCCGGCAACGTCAACACCGAAACGTGGGAAGGCCTCAAGAACACCATCGACTCCACAACAACGGCGATGGAGATTGGCGAGCAAGCAGCGAAAGCCCAAGCCGATGCGCAGAACCGCACTGCGGATACCGCGAAGGCCGCGCAGGAGAAGGTCCGTGACGAAGCCACCAAGACCCAGGAATGGCTCCAGGACAAGCTCAACGGCACCTACGAGGCATCCGTGAAGCTGCGCGTCGATGACTCCGACGTCCGCAACTATCGCGCCCCCACGAAGTACGCCGATGTCCGGTACTCCCCCAGCGGAAGACCGATGATATGACCACGGACGACATCGCCGTCAGCATCCTCGACATCGCCCTAGCACTCACACAGGGCACCGGCACAGGCACGATCAACACACCCACCGCCCGCGCCGAAGACATCTACCTCGCCGCCGCCTACCTTGCCGCAGGACTCGCCGCAGGACTAGCCGACGCACCCGGCGCGGAAGACACCGCCAGCAGCATCCTCGAGAACCTGCAATGGCAGATCCGCATCAACCAGATCACACCCAACCAGCAGACACCCGCCTGACACGACCGGATTCTTTCATCGTGAGGACCTATGAAGACCCGCGAGTCCTGCACTTTCACACACGGAGGGGAGGGGGGTCTACACCCCCGTTCTTTACTCGACCGAATCGATGAAGACCCGCGAGTCGTTTCGATCTCCCCCCGTCGTTTTTCCACCAACCGCGGGCGGGTGGCGCGTAACCTCGGAGCATGCTTGAGGACGGCTCACAGCCCCGCTGCCCGCATTGCGGTGTTGTCATGCGGGATGAGCCGGGAGCGTACAAGTGCCCGTCGTGCGGGTTCCTGTACGCGCCCAGCATGCCCAGCGGCGGACTCCCCCGCTTTGACGGGCCGAGCGTGAACGGCGGCTGAGGCGCTGACGTCCTACTCGGATGTGTCGAGGGTTCCGTCGACTCGTCGTTGCAGATGGTCGCGTTGCCTTGCTGTGAGCCACGTTGCTTTCGCGGGGTAGTAGTCCTCTGTGTACTGCTCTCGGCGTGCTCGACGCATTCCGGTCACGATCGCGTTCTGGATGATGAAGTAGAGGATGAGTAGGGATATTGCGAGTGCGGCGAGTGGGATGACGAGCGAGGTAAGAATGATTTCCATGCCCACAAGGTAGTGGCACCTGCCGACGTCGTGAGGCGCGGACTCCCGAGAAATTCGCAGGCGGCTATTCAAGACGGGCTTGCGACGAGACCTTCATCGCCCCGTCGAGTTCGGCCGAGACGGCCGAGGTGTCGCCGACGGCGAGACCGGGCACCAGGCCAGCACCGGCGCCGGGGAGCCCCGTCGACGCGTCGACGAGTCCCCGACGCAGATCCGAGGCGGTGGCCAGCAGTCCCCCGGGCCCGGCGAGGACCTCGATCGGCTCGATCGCGCGGACCGACAGTGCCGCCCGATCATCCGGGAACGTCTCCGCTCCCGTCGCACGCACGCGCACGATCGATCCGACGTCGATGCGCTCCGTCGCCACGCCGCGGATGCGCACCGGCGCCGCGCCCGTCACGCGCTGCGCACCGTCTCGCGCGTCGATCACGATCGCCTCGAACCGCACCGCGCCGTCCGGCGCCGCCTGCACCTTCCCCGTCGCGACGGCGTCGATCGTCAGCACGCGCGCGCCATCGGCGGCCAGCTGCTGGACCGCGCTGCGCGCAGGTGAGGCCAGCACGACCGACAGGGCAGCCGCCGCCGCGACGGCACAGGCGGCGCTCGCCACGACCGCCCACTCGCGTCGCCCGACGAACACCGACACAGCGGCGAGCGACGCGGCCAGGACGCCCAGCGCGAGCGCGATCGGCGTCGCGTGCGCGGCGTGATGGATCGCGTATCCCGCCGAGACCCAGGCTGCGGCGGCGACCGGGACTCCGCGCAGCGCGGCTCGTCGCATCGCGCTCACACCGTTACCAGCTCACGCAGTCCTTCGAGGATCGCCTCGCCGATACCGGGCACCGCCAGAAGGTCGTCCACGCTGGTGAAGCGACCGTGCTCATCACGCCACGCGACGATCCGTGCGGCGAGCGCCGGTCCGATGCGCGGGAGCGTGTCGAGAGCGCCGATGTCCGCTGTGTTGACGTTCACCCGACCGTCCGACGCGCCCGTCGCCGTCGCCTCACCGACCACCGGCACATGAAGAAGCTCACCGTCGGCGACAGGGCGCGCGAGGTTCACCGCCTCGCGGTCGGCTTCCTCCGTGAAGCCTCCGGCGGCGGCGACGGCATCGACGACGCGTGCCGAGGGATCGACCGCGTAGACACCCGGCACCCGCACGGCGCCCGTGACGTGCACCCAGGCGTGCGCCGACGACGCTGCGGCCGACTCGTCGACGACCGGCACCGTCGCCACGGGGGCGACCGCGGTGCGCACCACCCCGATGCCGATCGTGACGGCGGCGGCCGCCAGCCCGAGGACGATCGCCGCGCCCACTCCGAGGCGCCGGCGGCGGGATCCCGAATCGGGGGCGACTGAGGTCACATGCCGACGCTACGGAGCCGATGCGCAGCGTCTGCGCGCGGACCGCGATCTGAGGACGGCGCAGGGCCCGCAGGTGCCTTGGGGAGGAGGCGGCGGCCTCAGTGCGTGCTGAAGCTCACGACCTTCGGGGGACGGACGATCGCGCGAGTGATCTGACGACCCGCGAGCGAACGCACCACGCGGGCGTCCTCCCTCGCCATCGCCTCGAGGGCGTCCTGGGCGATGCGCGCCGGCACCTCGAGCGTCGCGCGCACCTTCCCGTCGATCTGCACGACGGCGGTGACCGTATCCTCGACCAGCAGCGTCGGGTCAGGGCTGCGCCACGGGAAGAGGCCGACGTAGGAGTCGTAGCCGAGGATCTCCCACATCTCCTCCGCGGTGTGCGGAGCGAACAGGTCCAGCACCATGGCGGTCGCCTCAGCGGCCTCGCGCACCGCGGGATCGGCAGGACCCGCCCCGCTGTCGATGGCCTTGCGCGTCGCGTTGACGAGCTCCATCAGCCGCGCGACGACGACGTTGAACTTCGTCTGCTCGACGAGGCTCGGCGCGTCGGCGAGCAGCCGGTGCGTGACGCGGCGAAGCGCCGGGTCGCCCTCGGCCCAGACGACGTCGGGGTCGCTGGTGACATCCATCGCCACGCGCCACGCCCGTGCGAGGAACTTCTGAGCACCCGTGGTCGAGACGTCTTCCCAGTTGATGTCGTCCTCGACCGGACCGGCGAACGCGATCGCGACGCGCACCGCGTCGGCTCCGGGATCGAGCATGCTCGGGGCGAACTCGACCAGGTTCCCCTTGCTCTTGGACATCTTCGACCCGCCCAGCAGCACCATGCCCTGGTTGATGAGGGTCGAGAACGGCTCGGTGAACTCGATGAGCCCCATGTCGAACAGCACCTTGGTGATGAACCGCGCGTACAGCAGGTGGAGGATCGCGTGCTCGACGCCGCCGATGTACGAGTCCACAGGCGCCCAGCGATCGGCCTGCGCCGAGCTGAAGGCCTCGGCAGGGTCACCGGGAGAGAGGAATCGCAGGAAGTACCACGAGCTGTCCACGAACGTGTCCATCGTGTCGGGGTCGCGCCGTGCGGGCTCGCCCGTGGCGGGATCGACGGTGCGCATCCACTCCTCCGCGCCGCCGAGGGGCGACGTGCCCCGGGGTGCGAGATCCAGGCCCTCGGCATCGGGAAGCTGCAGGGGCAGCTGGTCGTCCGGCACGGGGACGATCCGGCCGTCGTCGGTGTGGATCATCGGGATCGGCGTGCCCCAGAAGCGCTGCCGCGAGATCAGCCAGTCGCGCAGACGATACGACTTCGCCGCGCGGCCGGTGCCGGCGCGCTCGAGCTCGTCGACGATGCGCGCGATCGCGTTGCGCTTGCTCAATCCGTCGAGCGATCCCGAGTTGATCATGCGTCCCTCGCCTGTGAGCGCGACACCGGTGCGGGCGGGATCGAGGTCGTCGAGCGTGGGGTCGTCGGCCGTGGGGTCGATCGGCGTGCCGTCCTCGTCGAGTTCGATGACGGGGATCGCACCGGTGATGGGCGCCGTCGTGTCGACGACGACCTTCACCGGGAGGTCGAAGGCGCGCGCGAAGTCGAGGTCGCGCTGGTCGTGGGCGGGAACGGCCATGACCGCGCCGTGGCCGTAGTCGGCCAGCACGTAATCGGCAGCCCAGATCGGAAGCCGCTCCCCGTTGATCGGGTTGATCGCATACCGGTCCAGGAACACACCGGTCTTCGGACGATCGGTGCTCTGCCGCTCGATCTCGGTCTCGCGCTGGACCCGTTCGAGGTAGTCCTGGAAGCGTGCACGCACGTCGGCGCTGGAGCCGGAGGCGAGCTCGGCCGCCAGGTCGCTGTCGGGCGCCACGACGAAGAACGTCGCGCCGTGCAGGGTGTCGGGACGCGTCGAGAAGACCGTCACCGGCTCGTGGTGCCCCTCGATCTCGAAGTCGATGTCGGCGCCGACCGACCGGCCGATCCAGTTGCGCTGCATCCGGATGACCTTCTGCGGCCAGAACCCCTCGAGCTGGTTCAGGTCGTCGAGCAGTCGATCGGCGTACTCGGTGATCTTGAAGTACCACTGCGTGAGCTTCTTCTTGACGACCTCGGCGCCGCATCGCTCGCAATGACCCTCGACGACCTGCTCGTTGGCGAGCACCGTCTGGTCGTTCGGACACCAGTTGACCGGGCTCTCCTTGCGGTAGGCCAAGCCGCGCTCGTACAGGCGCTGGAACAGCCACTGGTTCCAGCGGTAGTACTCGGGGTCGCTGGTGTGGAGGATGCGCGACCAGTCATAGCTCGAGCCGTACTCGCGGAAACTGCGCTTGTGCCGCTCGATGTTCGCGTACGTCCACTCCCGAGGATCGGCACCGCGCTGGATCGCGGCGTTCTCCGCGGGCAGCCCGAACGAATCCCATCCGATCGGGTTGAGCACGTTGTAGCCGCGGTGCCGCCAGAAGCGGGCGACGATGTCGACATAGGCGTAGTTCTCGGCGTGCCCCATGTGCAGGTCTCCCGACGGATACGGGAACATGCCGAGCACGTACTTGCGAGGACGCGTGTCGTCGGCGCCGCCAGCGCGGAACGGATCGTCCTCGAGCCAGCGCCGTTGCCACTTCTCCTGGATCGCGAGGGCGTCGAAGCCGTCGGCGGGCACGGCGGAGTCGGGCGCGGAGGAATCTGACACAGGTGGACCAATCGGAAGAGCACGGCGGGGGGCGCGGAGCGCGGTTCCAGGTTACCCGACAGCGGGCAGCCACCCCTCGGGCACCGCAGCACCGAGCGCGCCGAGCGGGCCGGCCGCCTTCACCGCGACCTCCGCGACCTCCGCCCACGGCTCCGATCGCCACGTGATGCCGCCCCCCGCACCGACGTACGCGTCGTCGCCGGCGACGACGATCGTCCGGATCACCATCGCGAGATCGAGGTCGCCGTCGATGCCCACCCACCCGAAACAACCCGAGAAGATCCCCCGCGGGCCGCGCTCGAGCTCGTACAGGATCGTCATCGCCGACAGCTTCGGAGCCCCGGTCATGCTGCCGGCGGGGAACGTGGCGGCCATGAGCCCGGCGACGTCGACTCCCCCGGCGAGCGTGCCCGACACCGTGCTCACGAGCTGGTGCACCGCCGGATACGACTCCACGCGCAGCAGCCGGTCGACCGCGACCGTGCCCGGCACGCAGACCCGGGACAGGTCGTTGCGCATCAAGTCGACGATCATGACGTTCTCGGCGCGCTCCTTCTCGCTGGTGACCAGTTCGACCGCCAGTGCCGCATCCGTCGCCGCATCCTCACCTCGCGGCCGTGTCCCCTTGATCGGGCTCGTGCGCACGACGCCCGACACGACCTCGAGGAACCGCTCCGGGCTGGCGCTGAGGATGCTGACATCGTCGATGCGCACCAGTCCGCCGTGGTGCGCGGGGGTCGCCTCACGCAGTCGCAGGTAGGTTGCGGTCGCATCGACCGGACCGGGCACGTCGAACCTGGTGGTGAGGCAGAGCTGGTACGCATCGCCCTCCCTGATCGCGTCGCGGCAGCGCTCGATCAACGCGGCGTATTCGTCGGGCGCGTGCCGCGGAGTCGCGATTCGGGATGCGGCGGGTTCCGACCCCGGACTCCCGCCGCGGCATCCGTCCGACACCTCGTCAGCCAATCCGCCCGCCCGATCGGCAGGTGCCACGATCCAGCTGCGTCGGCGAGCATGGTCGAACGCCACGAACCAGCTCGTCCGCATCCATCGTGAGCCGGCGAGGGAGTCGACGGGAACGGTCGGCGCGCCCGCCCCGTCGGCGCCGTCCTCGTAGCCGAGCCATCCGACCCATCCGCCGCGGAACGAGCCGGGGATCGTGTCGTCGCGTGCCGCCGACGCATCGACGCGAACCGCTCCGACCGCATCCGGATCCTGCTCACGGACGCCGACGCCCACCCAGCTCCACCCCGTGGCGGCCGCCGGGCCGGCATCGAGCCAGAACGAGCACGCCGCCTCCGCGTCCAGGGCCCGGTACACCGTCGCGGGATCGCACCAGTCGATCGCGACGGCGGTGAGGGGCTCCGGCATGACTCCCAGGCTAGATGCGAGTACGCGTCCTAGGCTCATGGCGTGAACGAGTTCCTCTCGTGGCTGCTCGACGCCGTGCAGAGCGTCGATCCCGTGCTGCGGACACTGCTGGCGGGGCTCGCCATCATGCTCGAGACGAGCGTGCTCATCGGGCTCATCGTGCCCGGCGACACCATCGTGATCGTGGCCGCGACCGCCGTCGGCTCGCCGCTGGAGGGGGTTCTGCTCGCGATCACCGTCGTCGTGGGTGCGCTGATCGGCGAATCCATCGGGTACGCCCTCGGGCGGTGGCTCGGACCGCACATCCGCGATTCGAAGCTCGGGCGCCGCATCGGACAGGAGAACTGGGACCGTTCCGAACGCTATCTTCGCCGTCGCGGCGGGCCGGCCATCTTCCTCTCGCGCTTCCTTCCCGTCTTGCACTCTCTCGTGCCCCTCACCGTCGGGATGAGCGGCTACCCCTATCGGCGCTTCCTCGCCTGGACCGTTCCGGCGTGCGTGCTGTGGTCCGGCATGTACGTCACCGTCGCGGCCGCCGCCGCCGGGACGTATCGGGAGCTGGCCGACCGGTTGCACTATGCGGGATACCTCTTCGTCGGAGTCATCGTCGTCTTCCTCCTGCTCGCCTTCCTGGGCAAGAAGCTCATCCACCGGCTCGAGCGCCGCCACCTCGAAGACGACCCCGCGCCTGTGGATGCCTCCGTGGCCGACGGCGACGACGTGCAAGACTGAAGGGATGCCCGGACGCCGCAAGACCAGGACGCGCACGAAGGTGCTGTGGTTCGCGCGGCTCGAGTACCGGTTCCACTCGTGGCGGGAGCGTCGAGCGCGGGCGCGCGGACTGCGCCCGACGGTGACACCCTTCCCCGGGTACGCGAGCAGCTCCTGGGTTCGGGTTCTCGGTCGCGTCCTGATCGTGCCGCCCGGTGCGGGCGGGCGCAGCGCCGAGCAGACGGGAGTGCGCGGCTGGCGCAGCTTCGTCGCGATCCCGGTCGGCTACGCGCAGGTCACCGTCATGATCGGGGGCGAGCGGCACGACGTCGTGGCAGACCGCGGCGGGGTCATCGACACGGTCGTCCCGGCGACGCTCGATCCGGGGTGGCACGAGTTCACGGTGTCGGTCGAGAACGGCGACCCGATCCAGACCCGGGCGTTCGTCGTCGGACCCGAAGTGCGCTTCGGCATCGTGTCGGATGTCGACGACACCGTCATGGTGACGGCCCTGCCGCGTCCGCTCGTCGCGGCATGGAATTCGTTCGTGGTCGACGAACACGCGCGCCAGCCGGTCCCCGGCATGGCGGTCATGCTCGAACGCGTGGCGCGAGACCGCCCCGGCTCGCCGGTGATCTATCTGTCGACGGGCGCCTGGAACGTCGCTCCCACCCTCATGCGGTTCCTCCGCCGGCACGTGTTCCCCCCGGGGGCGATGCTGCTCACGGACTGGGGGCCCACCCACGACCGGTGGTTCCGCAGCGGCCCTGAGCACAAGCTCGCCAACCTGCGCCGACTCGCCGCGGAGTTCCCCGCGGTGAAGTGGCTCCTCGTCGGCGACGACGGTCAGCACGACGAGGCGATCTACACGACTTTCGCATCCGAGCATCCCCGCAACGTCGCGGCGGTCGCGATCCGGCGACTCTCTCCCGCCGAGGCGGTGCTCGCCGGTGGCCGCTCCGTGGTCGACGACCACACGGCAGCCGACGTGCCGTGGGTCACGGACTCGGACGGCGCCGGTCTCCTCGAGGGCCTGGCCGACGTCGGTGTCGTCACGGACTGAGTGTCGTTCGCGCCGCGTAGGCTGACCGACATGTGCGGACGCTTCGTGGTTGCCGAAGTCGGCTCCGAGCTCGTGGGGATGCTCCGGGTTGACGTGCAGGCCGACGACCTGCCCGCCCCCTCCTTCAACGTCGCGCCCACCGACACCGTGGCGATCGTCCTCGACTCCGCGAAGACCGAACCGCCCACGCGGCGCCTCGAACCCGCTCGGTGGGGCCTGGTCCCCGCATGGGCGAAGGATCCGTCGGTCGGTTCCCGCGCCTTCAATGCGCGATCCGAAGAGCTCGAGGACAAGCCGATGTTCCGCGCGGCACTGCAGAAGCGACGTGCCGTCATCCCGGCATCCGGATACTACGAATGGAAGCGCGAAGCCGACGGCAAGACGCCCCACTACATCCATCCCGCCGACGACTCTCCCCTGTTCTTCGCCGGGTTGTACGAATGGTGGAAGGATCCGGCGAAGGCGGACGACGATCCGACGCGATGGCTGCTCAGCTGTACGATCCTCACCCGCGACGCGATCGGCCACCTGGGCTCCATCCACGACCGGATGCCGGTGTTCCTCGACCCGGACCACGCCGACGCATGGCTCGACCCGACGATCGACCATGCGCGCGATGTCCTCGACGCGGCCGTCGACGCGGCGCCGGTGATCGCGGAGACGTTCGCGGATCGCGTCGTGGGCAAGGCCGTCGGCAACGTGCGCAACGACGACCCGTCGCTCATCGAGCCCGCCGAGGGCTGACGCCTCTAGCCTGCCGCGGCGCACTCTCCGCACGGCATGAGCCCGCGGCCCTCGGCCGCGAGCTGGAGCCGCAGTTCGACGACGCGTGTCGCCGCCTCGTCCAGCCGCTCCGCCGACAGTGATCCCGACTCGGCTGCGGCCGCGATGCCGTCCGCCATGCGCGTCGCCGTGGACGCATCCGAGAACACGACCGCCAAGACCATGTCGTTGCCCGCGGCGATCGCCGCGACGGCGTTCGCGACGGGGTCCGAGTATGCGCTGATCCCCGATGCCTGGAGCATTCCGAGGTCGTCCGTGATCGCGACACCCCGGAAGCCCAGATCGCGTGCGATCTGGTGCCACCTCGACGAGAGCGACGCCGGAGCGGTGTCGACCGCCGTGTACTCGAGGTGTCCGAACATCAGCAGCGGTGCCCCGGCATCGATGCCCGCCTGGAAGGGCAGGGCGTCGCCGGCGCGCCAGTCGGCCTCCGACATGCCGGTCCGCGGGATTCCCTGATGCGAGTCTCCCGGCGCGGCGCCGTGGCCCGGAAAGTGCTTGAGGGTCGACAGCGCTTCGGCCCCCTCGCCGAGGACGGCCGCACCGACGCGCTCCGCGCCGCTCTCGGGCGTGGTGCCCAGGGCCCGACGATAGATGAACATGCCGCTGTCGTCTGTGACGTCGGCGACGATTCCGAAGTTCACGCCGATCCCGGCACGCTGTACGAGCGCTCCGCGGCCCGCGAAGGCCAGTTCCGACGCACGGGGGTCCTCGTACTTCAGCGTGACCGAGGAGGGGAAGTCGTCCCAGGGCAGACGCGAGACATCGCCTCCCTCCTGATCGACGGCCAGCAGCGGAGGCAGCGACGGGTCGAGGGTGAGCGCCGCGGTCACGCCGCGCAGCGCGCTCTCGCTGCCGGGGATGTTGGACCCCATCAGGATGAATCCGCCGACGGCGGAGTCCGCCATGTACGCGCGGAGCTGCTGCGGGTCGGTGGTCGGGATGTGCCCCATCACCACCGTGGCGGCCTTCTGCGCCGGCGTCATCGCTGCCACGCGATCCGCCGCGACCGTGGACAGGTCGTCGGCGGCGGCCTGCTCGACACGGACGACACCCGTCGACGGCGCGACCGGAGCATCCTCGGCATCCGACGTCGCCGCGGCCGGCAGCGTCGACACCATGGCGACCAGGGCAGCGAAGACGGTGCCCAGTCGCGTCGCACGCTGCATCGGGATGCCCACCCGCCCAGCCTAACGACGTGCCAGTCTGGGCGGGGGGCGTATCACCCGTCGCGCCGCACGCTCGTGTTCAGGGGAGGGATTCATGGGTATGAACTACTCCGGGGTCAAGCGGATCGCGGCTGAGGACCCTGTCGCCTCGAAGCGGTGCGCCGAACGCCTCCTGGCGATGCGCGCCACGCTGCGCGGTCAACGGGAGCGCCGCGACGACTCCCGCCTGCTGCTGGCCACCTGGAACATCCGCGACTTCGACTCCAACCGGTTCGGGATGGGCCCCCGGCTGCCCGAGACCTTCTTCTACATCGCCGAGATCATCTCCTGCTTCGACCTCGTCGCCGTGCAGGAGGTCAACCGCGACCTCGCGCCGCTGCAGAAGGTGCTCGACATCCTCGGTCCCGACTGGGACTTCATCGCAACCGACACGACCGAAGGCCGCGGCGGCAACGGTGAGCGGATGGCGTTCCTCTACAACCGCGACCGGGTGCGCTTCCGCAACATCGCGGGAGAGATCGTGCTGCCGGAGGGGCAGCTCGTCGTCGGGCTCACCGGTGCGAGCGATCCGACGACCTCCGCGGCACGCGGGCTCCAATTCGCGCGGAGTCCTTTCCTGGTCTCGTTCACCTCCGGCTGGTTCAAGTTCTCGCTGTGCACCGTGCACATCTACTTCGGTGACGAGAGCGGAGACCTGCTCGAACGGCGGATCGCCGAGATCGACCGCCTGGCCGCGTTCCTGGCGAAGCGTCAGGATGATGCGCCTCGGCCGACGTCGGGCGGTGTCGGCAACGTCGAGAACTTCATCGCCCTCGGCGACTTCAACGTCGTCAGCCCGGAGCACCGCACGATGCAGGCCTTGCTCGCGCACGGTTTCGAGGTGCCCGCCGCGATCGACGGTTCCCGTATTCCCGGTCGAGACCATTTCTACGACCAGATCGCCACGCGCGTGAGAGACGACCGCTTCGACGTCACGGCAGGCGGAATCCTGGACCCGTTCGCCGACGTGTTCCGTGATGAGGACGTCGAGGTGTATCGCCCGTACTTCGACGACGAACTGCCCGCGGACCCGACCGAGGAAGAGGTCCGGTCGGTGTATCGCCGGTGGCGCACCTGGCAGATGTCAGACCACTCGCCCCTGTGGGTCGAGATCCTCACCGACTTCGCCGACCAGTACCTTCGACCGATCGCCGAACGCTGATCAGTGCCGGGACAGGATGCCTGCGGCATCCGTACCGCGCGGGAGAACACCGTACTGCCACCCCCGGTCATCGCCGAGCCGAGACGTCAGGAACGCTTCCGCCGCGGCGGGAGGCGCATGCCTGATCATGAGCGAGCCCTGCAGCGCCAGCGCAAGCGCCTCGGCCAGACCGCGCGCACGCGGCTCGGCGTCGACCGGGTCGGCACCCGCGAGCGATCGCAGTTCGGCGAGGGCGCGTTCGACGTGGCGATCGAGCAGACCTGAGACTCCGGTCGTGCCTGCGATCTCGTCGGCGAACGCATCGACGGACTCGGGGTCGCGCACCATCGCACGAAGGACGTCGAGAGCGATGACGTTGCCCGACCCCTCCCAGATGGCGAGCACCGGCTGCTCGCGATACCGGCGCGCGAGTGGGAAGCCCTCGGTGTAGCCGTTGCCCCCGAGACACTCCATCGCCTCGTAGGCATGATGCGGGCCTCGCTTGCAGATCCAGTACTTCGCGACGGGCGTCGCCAGGCGTCGCAGGGCGATGTCGCGATCCGAGGCGTGACGCTCGAAGAGCCGGGCGAGCCGCAGTCCGGTCAGCGTCGCGGCCTCGGCCTCGAGCGCCAGATCCGCGAGTACCGACGTCATCGCGGGCTGATCGACCAGAAGCGCGCCGAAGGCCTCGCGCCCGCGCGCGTGCCAGACCGCTTCGGCGACCGATTGGCGCATGCCGGCGGCGGTGCCGAGCACGCAGTCCAGCCGGGTGCGCTGCACCATCTCGATGATCGCGCGAACTCCGCGCCCGGCCTCCCCGACCAGTACCCCCACAGTGCCGTCGAACTCGACCTCGGCCGACGCGTTCGACCGGTTGCCGAGCTTGTCCTTCAACCGCTGGAGCTTGAAGGCGTTGCGCATGCCGTGGGGCAGCAGCCGCGGCACGAACAAGCAGGACAGTCCCTCGTCGACCGCGCCGCGACGCGTGTGGGCGAGCACCAGGAAGCCGTCGGACATGGGGGCGCTGCAGAACCACTTGTGGCCGGTGAGCTGGTAGGAGCGGCCACCCATCGCGACGCCGACGGTGGTCCCCGCGCGGACGTCGGATCCGCCCTGCTTCTCGGTCATCGCCATGCCGATCAGCGCGCTGGTCTTGTCGGCGTCCAGCTGCAGCCGCGGCTCGTACTCGCGCGAGAACAGCCTCGGCAGCCACTGCTCGCCGAGCCACGGCGAGTCCTGCAGCGGCGCGACCGCCGCGTGGGTCATCGACACGGGACACGCGTGGCCCGGCTCGACCTGCGCGAAGAGCATGAACATGGCGGCCCGCGCGACTCCCGCGCCCGGCCGCACGTCGGTCCACCCGCTGGTGTGCGCTCCACGCGCGAGGGCCTCAGCGATCACACGGCGATAGGACGGGTCGTATTCGACTTCGTCCAGGCGATAGCCCCAGCGGTCGTGGGTGTGGAGTATCGGCGCTCGGGTGTGGGCGCGCTCGGCGTCGTACTGGAATTGTCGGGATCCCACCAGTGCTCCCGCTTCGGCGAGTTCCTGATCGGCCCAGCCCGCGCCGAAGGCGGTGACCGCATCGACGAGGGGGCGGTTGGTGGAGTACTCGTCGAGATCGACACGCCACGGCGGTTGATTCTCCACGTGATGCGTCGCTTCGCCGACGACGCGCTGACCACGACCCACGGTCATCGTTCACCCCTCACCCCGCCACCGTAGCGTGCGTCACCGTCGCGGCTGCGTTGTCACGTCGACCTGCAGCAGCAGATCGTCCTCCGGGCGCGGATCACCGCGACCGTCGGTGTTGTTCGTGAGCAGCCACAGGCTCTCCCCCACCGCGACCACATCACGCAGCCGGCCGTGCTCGCCGACGAGGAAGGCGGCGCTCGACTCGCCGCCCGCGTTCGCGACATCCACGGCCCACAGGCGCTCGCCGCGAAGGGCCGCCACGAAGACCGTGTCCCCGACCGCCGCGATCCCGCTCGGACTCGCCTCGGACGGCTGCCATTGGATCACCGGGTCGATGAACCCGTCCCGCTCGGCGACGCCCTCCACGACCGGCCAGCCGTAGTTGCCACCGGCCTCGATGCGGTTGAGTTCGTCCCAGCGGTTCTGACCGAACTCGCTCGCCCACAGCTGCCCTTCCGACGTGAAGGCGAGGCCTTGGACGTTGCGGTGTCCGAGCGAGTACACCGCGTTGTCGAACGGGTTGCCGGAGGCCGGCTCGCCCCCAGGTGTCACGCGCAGGATCTTCCCCCCGAGAGACCGGGGGTCCTGCGAGCGGTCGGGTACTCCGGCATCCCCCGTGCCGATGTACAGCATCCCGTCGGGACCGAATGCGATCCGGCCGCCGTCGTGGTTGCGCGCCCGCGGGATGCCGGTGACGATCGCCTCGGCGGGCCCGAGGGACAGGCCACCAGGGTCCCCGACCAGCGGCATCCTGACCACGCGATTGTCGTCGGCGGCGCCGTGGTAGGCGTAGACCCAGGTCGCACCGGCGTCTTCGAGCACGGCCATACCGTGCAGCCCCGCCTCGCCTCCAGGGACGACTCCGGGGACCACCCCGACCTCGCGGACTGCGCCCTCGGAGGTCAACTCCCGCACCCGCGCGGTACCCCGTTCGGAGATCAGCGCACCGCCGGCGCCCATCGGGACCACCGACCACGGCGACTCGAGTGTCGTCGCGAGCGGGGTCGGCGTTCCGGACGGGCGCCACGATGCGCCGGCGGGAGCGTCCGAACGGGCCGTCGGCTCCTCCGAGATCGGCACCGGGTCACTCGGGCCTGCGACGCCGCATCCGGTCAGCAGAAGCAGCGACACCAGCCCGAGCGCGAATCGTCTCACGGCGCGTCGGCCGCCGCCTCCACCGCGGCGATGTCGATCTTGTTCATCCGCAGCATCGCCTGCACCGCGCGATGGGACCGCTGCGGGTCCGGGTCTCGGATGAGCTGGATGAGCCGCTCGGGGATGACCTGCCACGACAGACCCCACCGGTCTTTGAGCCACCCGCACGGTTGCGCCTCTCCCCCGTCGGCGATGAGAGCGGTCCAGTAGCGGTCGACCTCGGGTTGGTCGGCACACGAGACGTACAGCGACACCGCTTCGGTGAACGGGAACTGCGGACCCGCGTCCATGGCGAAATAGTCGCGTCCGCCGAGGCGGAAGTGAGCATGCATCACCTTGCCGCCCATGCCGGGGACGGCATCCGGATAGCGGTCGATCGACACCACCTCCGACTCCGGGATCAGGCCGGTGTAGAAGGCGATCGCTGCTTCGGCGTCGTCGTCGAACCACAGGAACGGGGTCACTTCGGGCATCGCGCCTCCTCCGGCGTCGATCCCAGGCTCACCCGGATGGTCGCACGCGGTCAACCCCCGGCGCGATCGGTGCACGGGACGCCGCGTCCCACCAGTCGAGAACGCGCGTGCCGATGAGGGTCAGCCACCGCGACGGCTCGCCCTCGGCCGCGTCGACGTCGAACCACGTGCGACCGGCGAGCGGCGCCGTCTGCAGCCATCTGCCGTCCGGCTGACGTGCAGCCCGCACGGCGGCGACCGCGTCGGCGAGCCGTGGATCGGGTGGCGAGCCCTCGTACAGCGACACCTCGCGGAAGTGGTCGAGCGCGACGAGCACGCTGTATCGATGACGGCTGGGGTACACGAAGCGGGTCACGAATTCGCCGACCCGCTCGCCCGTGCCGGCCCGGAACATCAGACGCCGGCACAACAGGTACTCCTCACCGCCGTGCCGCGCTTCGCGCAGGCGGCCGTCGCCGGTCAGCTGCTCGTATGCGAGCATCCCGCGCAGCGCGTTGAGCGTCGAGTGGAACGACGAGCGCACCGAGTCGCCCTCTTCGGCTTCGCAGTTCCACCCGCCGTCGGCGAGGCGATGAGCGGGAAACCAGTCGCGCAGCGCAGCGACGTCCGCTCCGAGCCAAGCCCCGCTCGCCAACGTGTATGAATTGATGCAGACATCGACCTCGCCACCCCAGTACGGCAGGTCGCCATAGTCCCAGCGACTGTTCCGGTCGAGCTTCTCGGCCGTGTCTTCGAGCGCGGAGGCCTCGACGCCCCACTCGCGCAGATCCTTGAGCACCCACGTCGTGGCAACCCACGGCTGGCCGGGCTCGTCAGCCTCGGGACCGTCGAAGAATCCCGCCGGGAAGAACGATCCGCCCGCCCATTGCCCGTCGTCATCCTGCAGAGCAAGGAGCCGGGAGCCGAAGCCTTCGGTGGCCACGCGACGTCGCGTCGCCTGCCATTCCGCTGGATCTGCGTCGAGGAGGTCGCGCTCGACCTGCCAGCGCACGGCCGGATCGCTGTCGAGCAGCCACTCGCGGAGGCGGACGTCGAGAGTCATCCTCCGACGCTAGCGACCGCCGTCGAAGCGCGCGTGATGCTGAGAAGAAATGGGTGGACCTGAGGGGACTCGAACCCCTGACCCCCTGCATGCCATGCAGGTGCGCTACCAGCTGCGCCACAGGCCCGGATGCTGCTCCCGACCCGCGGGGCAACCATCACAGACTACTACATCGAAGAACCTGACTCGAACCGCGGGAGGCCCGGCCGGTCACTCGGCAGATGCCGGCGCGGGAAGCTCGATCGGGATCGTCGGGCAGTCCTTCCAGAGGCGCTCGAGCCCGTAGAAGTGACGTTCCTGCTCGTGGAAGACGTGCACGACGAGGTCGCCGAAGTCCAGCAGGACCCATCGAGACTCCTCCCGCCCCTCGCGGCGGAGGCGCTTATGGCCGGCCTCGAGGAGACGGTCCTCGACCTCGTCCGAAATCGCGGCGACGTTGCGCTCGCTGCGTCCGGTGACCAGAAGGAACGCGTCGACCAGGGGCAGAGGCGCGGACACATCGAGCGCGATGAGGTCTTCACCGCCCTTCGCGTCGGCCGCCGCGGCGGCGATCGCGACCATGTCGTGCGACTGCGCGCTGGCCGCCATCAGAACACCCCCGTGACGAACGCCAGAATGAGCACGCCGACCAGTGCGAGCGCGAGGACGCCTGCCGTGATGGCGAGGGTCATCATGAGCCTGCTGCCCTTCTCGGGAGCCGGGGGCTTGATCATGTCCCCCGAGTTCTTGACGGTGCTGATCGCGGCGCTCGCTGCAATCGGGGTCGGCGAGGAGTGTGCGGGCAGTTCACCGTCGACGAGCACGGCATCGACCTCTTTGCCGTCGGCGGTGCCGTGTGCGTGTCCGGTCGAGGCGAGGCCGTCGGGCAGCGAGTACGAGCCGGTGACGAGGACTTCACCGGTGGCGGTGACCGGACCTCCGAGCGAGGCATCCGGCGTCTGCGACACGATCAGAGCGTTGGGGATCGTCGAGGATCCGCTCGTCGAGTGACTGAGCAGCTCGTCGAACGACGGCGGCAGGTCGACCCGTCCGCCATCGCCGGCCAGGACACCGGCACCCAGCAGCGGGTTGACGACCGCGCGCGCATCCTGCTCATCGACCTGTTCCACCGCGGTCATCTCGCCGGGCTCCGCGTCGCGCGCAGGTGAGTCGACCTCGGAATCCTCCGCAACCGCTGTCTCGTCGGGCTCCGTTGCCGGCGGAGCCCAGGTCGGCATCTCGTGGTCGGCGATCTCTCCGCGGTGCTCCGGCTCCGCCACCGTCTCGGACTCGTCTGTGACGACGTCATCGGTGAGCTCGTCGTCGGTGTCGACCGACGGCTCGGCGGTCTGCACGGCCGTGAGCGTCGCGGCATGGGCGGCGGCGGCCTCCGGGGTGATCACGGGCACCGACGCGGTGCGGATGCGCTCCTGCTGGCGCGCCTGACGGCGCGTGCGCGGCGCCGCCTCGAGGTCGACCGACGAGTCGGCAGCCGGTGGCGGCGGCACCGCGACGGGCTCGGCGGGTCGCGGCAGCGGCGCCGGCGGCGCCGACGGCTGCTCGGTTTCGGTTTCGGGCTCGGTCATGACCGGCACGACGCCGGTGTTGCGCAGCTCACGCATCTGCTTGCGCGTGAGCGGGGCGGAGGTCGGCTGCTCGGGTGTGCTCATTCCTTGCTCCGATAGAGATGGTGCTTCGCAATGTATTGGACAACCCCGTCGGGAACGAGGTACCACACCGGATGACCGTCAGCTACGCGTTCGCGGCAGTCGGTCGACGATATGGCCAGGGCGGGGATCTCGAGCTGGCTCACATCGTCACTCGGCAGGCCTGCGGTGCTCAGGTCGTGTCCCGGACGGGACACTGCGACGAAGTGGGCGAGATCCCACAGTTCATCATGGTCCCTCCAACTGAGAATTTGCGCTACGGCGTCCGCTCCCGTGATGAAGAAGAGCTCTGCGTCCGGCCGCTGCGTCTTCAGATCACGCAGCGTGTCGATCGTGTAGGTGGGTCCGTCTCGATCGATGTCGACCCGGCTGACCGTGAACATCGGGTTGGATGCCGTTGCGATCACGGTCATGAGATAGCGGTGCTCGCTCGGCGACACACCGCTCTTCTGCCACGGGTGACCCGTCGGAACGAAGATGACCTCATCGAGGCGGAACGACTCCGCGACCTCGCTGGCGGCGACGAGGTGTCCGTGGTGGATCGGGTCGAATGTCCCGCCCATCACCCCGATGCGCGGGCCGCGCGCCGCCGTCATCCAATCGGCCTCAGTGGCCGTGCCCCGCCCGCTGCACGTCGTTGGCGTGGGCCTTCGCGTATGCCTGAGCCTTGTGGTCGTGGCGGTTGGCGACGTGGCGGTACGAGAGCGTCACGACAGCGAGCGCGCCGAACACGACCATCGCGACCGCGCCGTACCAGAAGGTCTCGAGGGCGACGTTTCCGTGGTGCTCCGCCTCCTCGGCGGCGAAGGCGACCAGCGTGGCGAGTGTCATTCGGGCTCCGTTCCGGGGCAGGCCGTGCGTGTGTCGCCGACCAGTCTATGCCGTCAGCCCCGCACCTGCCCGGTTCCCCGCGCCAGCCACTTCGAGCTGGTGAGCTCGGAGAGCCCCATCGGTCCGCGCGCGTGGAGCTTCTGCGTCGAGATGCCGACCTCGGCGCCGAAGCCGAACTCGCCGCCGTCGGTGAACCGGGTCGAAGCATTGACCATCACGACGGCGGAGTCGACCTCTGCGAGGAATCGCTCGCCGTTGGCGGCATCCGCGGTGATGATCGACTCGGTGTGGTGCGTCGAGTACCGGCGGATGTGGTCGAGCGCATCGTCGAGGTCGTCTACGACGCGCATCGACAGGTCGAGGCTGAGGTGCTCGAGGCTCCAGTCGTCGTCGGTTGCGGGCACGACGCCGTCGGCGCGGGCGGACACCGCGGCGTCACCGTGCACGACGACCCCCTGCCGCTGCAGGGCGTCGACGACGGGCGCGATCAGCCGATCGGCCGCGGCGCGGTGAACGAGCACGGTTTCGACGGCGTTGCACACGCTCGGGCGCTGCACCTTGGCGTTCACGACGATGTCACGGGCGGACTCGAGCGGGGCGGACTCATCGAGCACGATGTGGACGACTCCTGCGCCGGTCTCGATGACGGGCACCGACGATTCGGTGACGACCGTCTCGATGAGCTGCGCACTTCCGCGGGGCACGAGAACGTCGACGAGCCCTCGGGCGTGCATCAGGTCGCGCGCACCTTCGCGGCCGAACTCGTCGACGGTCTGGATCGCCTCGGGGTCGATGCCGAGTCGCGCCAGCGCGTCGCGCATCGTCGCAACGAGCACGCCATTGGTGCGCTCCGCCGCGGTGCCGCCGCGCAGCACGACCGCGTTGCCCGATCGCAACGCCAGCGCCGCGATGTCGACGGTCACGTTCGGGCGGGCCTCGTAGATCGACCCGATCACGCCGAACGGCACCGACACCTTCGTGAGGCGGATGCCGTTGTCGAGCACCCGCTCGTCGAGCACGCGACCGACGGGGTCGGGCAGATCCGCGACGTCGCGCACCGCGTCGGCGAGGGCGGCCACGCGCGCGGAATCGAGTTGCAGACGATCCAGCAGTCCGCCCGACAGGCCGGATTCGCGCCCGCGTTCGAGGTCTTCGCGGTTCGCCTCGACGATGTCCACGGCTGCCGACTCGATCGCATCGGCGATCGCCCGCAGCGCGGTGGCCTTCTGCCCGTCGCCGAGAAGACCGATCGAACGGGACGCCTCACGGGCGCGTGACATGCGCTCACGAGCAGTCGTGGCGATCGCGGTGGTCATCCGCCCAGCTTATCGGCGGACGTGCGCACCGGACCGGTCGACGGCGCCCCGACGGGCTCCGGGTTGGGGTCGAACCACGTGCCGATCTCGGCGCCGGACAGCGCGTCGGAGACGAGATCCGCACTGGTGACGAGCGTGCCGACCCCGGCGGCCGCCGCCAGGCGCGCGGCTGAGACCTTCGTGGCCGCTCCCCCGGTGCCCACACTGTTGACCACGACCGAGCCGAACTCGAACCCGTGCAGATCGTCGCCGTAGGCGACGCGGCTGATCGGTTCCGCCCCGGGCTCGCCGGGCGGACGCGTGTACAGGCTCTCGATGTCGCTGAGGAGCACGAGCGCCTCTGCTCCGATGAGTTCGGCGACGAGCGCGGCGAGCCGGTCGTTGTCGCCGAAGCGGATCTCGTGCGTCGCGACGGTGTCGTTCTCGTTGACGATCGGGAGGATCCCCAGACTCAGCAGGCGCTCCATCGCACGCTTCGCGTTCGAGCGGTGCGCCGGGTTCTCGAGGTCGCCCGCGGTGAGAAGCACCTGGCCGGCGAGCATCCCGTAGCGATCCAGACTCGTCTGGTAGCGCCACATGAGCACATTCTGGCCGACCGCCGCGGCGGCCTGCTGCGTCGCCAGGTCATGGGGGCGGCCGTCGAGCGAGAGGAACGGGATCGCCGTCGCGATGGCACCGGACGAGACCAGCACCACCTCGACGCCGGCGCCCTGCGCCGACGCCAGCGCATCGACGATGCTCTCGATGCGCCCCGCGCTCTCGGCGCTGATCGATGAGGAACCGACCTTCACGACGACACGTCGCGCGTGCGGCAGGTCGGTGCGGGTGCGTACGCTCACGAGTCGTCCTCGCCGGAGGCGGCCAGGCGCTCCGCCTCGAGCTCGGCACGCGCATCCGCCTTGGCATCCATGCGCTCGTGATAGCGCTCACGGCGCTGCGAGGTCGTTCGGCGGGTCGACGCGTCGAATCGCGGATCGGTGCCTCTCGGTGCCGTCATCAACTCGGCCGCCGAGCTGAGCGAGGGCTGCCAGTCGAAGACGACTCCGTCGCCCTCGCCGATGACCACGGTCGCCCCTGCGACGGCACCGGCTCGATACAGCTCGTCCTCGACGCCGAGGCGCTCGAGGCGATCGGCGAGGAAGCCCACCGCTTCGTCGTTCTGGAAGTCGGTCTGCTGCACCCAGCGCACGGGCTTGTCGCCCAGAATGCGGTAGATGTTCCCGTAGGTGCCGCCTTCGACCCGCACGGTGAAGTCGCGCTCGGAACCGCGCGGGCGGATGACGATGCGCTCCGGAGGTGCCGCGTCGGCGGATGCCGCACGATGCTCGTCGATGATGCCGCCCAGAGCGAACGTGAGCTCGCGCAGACCCGCATGGCTGACCGTCGAGATGTCGAAGACCCGGTAGCCGCGAGCCTCGAGTTCGGGCCGGACGAGGTCGGCCAGGTCCTTCGCCTCGGGCACGTCCAGCTTGTTGAGCGCGATCAGCTGCGGACGCTCGAGGAGCGGCACCTGTCCCTCGGGAACCGGGTATGCCGCGAGCTCTGCGAGGATCACGTCGAGGTCGGAGAGCGGGTCGCGTCCCGGATCGAGAGTCGCGCAATCGAGCACGTGGACGAGCGCCGTGCACCGCTCGACATGACGCAGGAACTGGAGTCCGAGACCTTTGCCCTCGCTCGCGCCCTCGATGAGACCCGGGACATCCGCCACTGTGAAGCGGATGTCGCCCGCCTGCACGACACCGAGGTTCGGGTGGAGCGTGGTGAACGGATACTCGGCGATCTTCGGACGCGCGGCCGAGATCGCGGCGATCAGAGAGGACTTGCCGGCCGAGGGGAAGCCGACGAGCGCGACGTCTGCGACGGTCTTCAGCTCGAGGACGACGTCACCCTCCCAGCCGGGCGTGCCCAGCAGCGCGAAGCCGGGAGCCTTGCGCTTCGGAGACGCCAGCGCCGCGTTCCCGAGTCCGCCCTGGCCCCCGGGAGCGACGACGAACCGCATTCCCGGCTCGACGAGGTCGACCAGCACCGAGCCGTCGGGATCCTTCACGACGGTACCCACCGGCACGGGCAGGTCGATCGGCTCTCCGGCCGCACCGGAGCGGTTGTCGCCCATGCCGAAGCCGCCGTTGCCGGCGGAACGGTGAGGAGAGTGATGGTACGACAGCAGCGTCGTCACCTGCGGATCGGCTACCAGCACGATGTCGCCGCCGCTTCCGCCGTTGCCGCCGTCGGGGCCCGCGAGCGGCTTGAACTTCTCACGCCGCACGGAAACGCATCCGTTCCCACCCTTGCCCGCCCGCAGGTGCAGGGTCACACGGTCGACGAACGTGACCATGTGTCGTCCCCTTTCGATACCGTCCACGGGCCAAGCCCGATAGCGCGGACGGGGGCGAGCCGCAGCCCGCCCCCGTCCGGAATGTCTGTCTGCCGGTCGCCGTGGATTACTCGGCGGCCGCCACGATGTTGACGACCTTGCGGCCGCCCTTGGTGCCGAACTCGACCGCGCCCGCGGTCAGTGCGAACAGCGTGTCGTCGCCGCCGCGGCCCACATTGGCGCCGGGGTGGAAGTGCGTGCCGCGCTGGCGGACGATGATCTCGCCGGCGCCGACGACCTGGCCGCCGAAGCGCTTCACGCCGAGGCGCTGCGCGTTGGAGTCACGACCGTTGCGGGTGGAGCTTGCGCCCTTTTTGTGTGCCATCTCTGCGTCTCTCCTGGCTTACTTGATGCCGGTGACCTTGACGCGCGTGAGGTCCTGACGGTGGCCCTGGCGCTTCTTGTAGCCGGTCTTGTTCTTGAACTTCTGGATCACGATCTTCGGACCGCGCTCCTCGCCGAGAACCTCGGCGGTGACGGTCACCTTCGCGAGCTTGTCGGCGTCGGTCGTGACGGCGTCACCGTCGACGAACAGCACCGCGGGCAGCTCGATGGTGTCGCCGATCTTCGCGGCCTGACGATCGAGAACGACGATCGAGCCGACCTCGACCTTCTCCTGCCGGCCACCGGCGCGCACAACTGCGTAAACCACTTCACACCTGATTTCTTCTGGGAGCGCACGCGCTCGGGATGTCAAAGAAGACGTGGTGCGGATTTCTCGACGCACCAAGGTTCTACTTTACCGGATGCCGCGACAAGCCGCAAAAGCCGTGCGTCGCCGTGTCGTGCGAGGATGGCGACCGTGGCGATCCTGATCGACGATCCGCTGTGGCCCGCCCACGGTCGGCTGTGGGCCCACCTGGTGAGCGACCACGACCTGGACGAGCTGCACGTCTTCGCCGCCGCGAACGGCATCCCCCGACGCGGTTTCGACCTCGATCACTACGACGTGCCGCAGGACGCCCATGCGCGACTCGTGGCGGCCGGCGCAGAGCACGTCGACGGCCACGAGCTGGTGCGGCGGCTCATCGCCTCGGGCTTGCGCGTGACCGAGAAGCAGCGCCGCGCGATGCGGGGCTAGCTAGTCCTCGCTCGGCGCGTGCGCCACCGGTGTGCCTGTGAGCGCCGCGGTGGTCACGCGTCGCCGACCCCGCCCCTGACCCGGCGCCTTGGGCTCGGGGAGCGCTTCGAGCACCGAATCCAGGAGCAGCTCCTTCTCGGACTTCGGCGCCCTCGACTCGGGCTCCTTGCGCTTCTTGCGCTTCTTCGGTCGCTCCGAGGGGCGCTCCGCGGTCTGCTCGTCCGGCGCGGCCTCCGCCGCCGCGCCGACCTCGGCGTCGACCGGGGCTGCGTCATCGTCCTGGTGGTGGATCGTCGATGCCGCGATCTGGGCGAGCGCCGACTTCATCCCCTCGGTGATCACGTGCGTGCCGTTCCCCGACTGACCGCTCGGCTGCTGCTGCGACGAACCCCGCGGACGGCGCCCGCCGTTTCCACCCTGCGGGCGGTGCTTGACGACCGGATCGTGGTGCACGATCACACCCCGCCCGGCGCAGACCTCGCACGACTCGCTGAACGTCTCGAGCAGGCCGAGCCCGAGCTTCTTTCGGGTCATCTGCACGAGACCCAGCGAGGTGACTTCGGCGACCTGATGCTTCGTGCGGTCGCGGCTGAGGCACTCGACGAGACGCCGCAGGACGAGATCGCGGTTCGACTCGAGCACCATGTCGATGAAGTCGACGACGATGATGCCGCCGATGTCGCGCAGCCGCAGCTGCCGCACGATCTCCTCCGCAGCCTCGAGGTTGTTCTTGGTGACGGTCTCCTCGAGGTTGCCGCCCGAGCCGACGAACTTGCCGGTGTTCACGTCGATCACCGTCATCGCCTCGGTGCGGTCGATCACCAGCGAGCCACCCGACGGAAGCCACACCTTGCGGTCGAGCGCCTTCTCGATCTGCTCGGTGATGCGGAACTCGTCGAACGGATCACGTTCGCCCTCGTAGGTCTCGACGCGATCGAGCAGGTCCGGAGCCACCGACTCGAGGTACTTGCTGATGGTCTGGTGCGCGTCCTCGCCCTGGATGAGCATCTTCGAGAAATCCTCGTTGAAGACGTCGCGGACGATCTTGACGAGCAGGTCGGGCTCGGAGTGCAGCAGCGCGGGCGCCTGGATGGACTCGACCTGGGTGGAGATGTGCTCCCACTGGTTGGTCAGCCGCTGCACGTCGCGGGTCAGCTGCTCCTCGGTGGCGCCTTCGGCGGCGGTGCGCACGATGACGCCCGACGACTCCGGCAGCACCTCCTTGAGGATCTTCTTCAGTCGGGCGCGCTCGGTGTCGGGCAGCTTGCGCGATATTCCGTTCATGGCGCCACCGGGCACATAGACCAGGTAGCGACCGGGAAGGGAGATCTGGCTGGTCAGTCGGGCGCCCTTGTGACCGACCGGGTCCTTCGTCACCTGCACCAGTACGCGGTCGCCCGTCTTGAGCGCGAGCTCGATGCGGCGCGGCTGGTTGCCTGTCTCAACGGCATCCCAATCGACTTCGCCCGAGTAGAGCACGGCGTTTCGACCGCGACCGATGTCGACGAACGCCGCCTCCATGCTCGGGAGGACGTTCTGCACACGGCCGAGGTAGACGTTGCCGATGAGCGAGGCATCCTGGTTGCGCGCGACGTAGTGCTCGACCAGAACGTCGTCTTCGAGGACGCCGATCTGGATGCGACCGTTCTTGGAGCGGACCACCATGACGCGATCCACCGCTTCGCGGCGGGCGAGGAACTCGGCCTCGGTGACCACCGCGCGCCGGCGGCCGGCTTCACGGCCGTCGCGACGGCGCTGCTTCTTGGCCTCGAGCCGCGTGGAGCCCTTGATGCGCTGCGGCTCGGTGATGACCTCGACGGCACGGCGGCGACCGGAGTCGGATCCGTCGCCGTCGTCGCGCTTGTCGCCGCTGCCGCCGCGCCGACGGCTGCGCCGACGCGACGATCCGGAACCCGACGGCTGCTCGTCGTCGTCGGATCCACCCGGCAGCGGGGGCAGGACCGCCACCTCGGGGGCGTAGAAGTGCAGCTGCGTCGACACCGCCGACACGAAGACCTCCGGGATGAGTCCCAGAGTCGCGGCGGTGACCGGCCCCGGGGGCTGCTCCGGGCTCGGGGGCTGCTCCGGGCTCGGAGACAGCGTGCGCTCCGGCGCACCGGATGCCTCCGGCTCCCGGGCCGCGGTCGAGTCGGGCACGGGGGCCCCGGACTCCTCCCCGTCCGTGTCGACCGTCTCCGCAGGAGAGTCGACCCCGGCGGGCGCCTCGGCTCGAACCTCCGTCGACGACTCGGCTAGCGAGGCATCGGTGTCGGGTTCGGTTCCATCGTGTGCATCGGTTCCATCCACCATCACTGGCGTACTCCCTGCGGGGCGACACCGCGCGTCACCCGGCGAAATCTCGTGCGGCGCCGCACCCGCGGGGCCGCGAACTCACTCGGTCTGCAGTCGGCTCTCGGCTCGAGCTGCGCGGGCGGTCATCGCCCGAAGTCTTCGATGTCGATGCGTCTCACGGCGCGGCCGCGGCGCATCGACCTTCATTATCGCACTTTCCTCGCCGGAATGTGCGATCACGACGCGGCGGCTCCTCCCGAACGCCGTCCCACAGCGGCGGATGCCATAATCCCCGCATGCCCCCGTCGCTGTCCCACACCCGACCCCGGGGTCTCGCGATCTGGCTCATCGTCTTCGGCGTCATCGGCTGGTGGGCGGCGTACTCGCTCACCATGGAGCGGTTCCATCTGCTCGCCGATCCCGATGCGATCGCCTCGTGCGACTTCAGCCCGCTGGTGCAGTGCACCCGCAACCTCGAGAGCTGGCAGGGTTCGGTGTTCGGATTCCCCAACCCGATCCTCGGCCTCGCGGGTTGGGTGGCGCCGGTCGTCGTCGGTTTCGCGATCCTGGCCGGGGCGCGCTTCGCCCGGTGGTTCTGGCTGCTCTTCGCCGCCGGGATGACCTTCGCCTTCGCCTTCGTCGTGTGGCTGATCAGTCAGAGCATCTTCGTGCTCGGCACCCTGTGCCCGTGGTGCATGGTGACCTGGAGCGTGACGATCCCGGCGTTCTACGCCGTCGTGCTGCATGTGCTGCGCGCCGGCATCCTGCCCGTCGGCACGCACGTGCGCACCGCGTCGGACCGACTGATGAGCTGGGTGCCGCTCATGGCGGTCGTCAGCTATGCGATCGTGGCGATCCTCGCCCAGTGGCGGCTCGACGTGCTCGGCGCTCTGTTCTGAGTCGGCGACTCAGAACCAGATGTCGAGCTCGCGGGCGGCCGACTCGGGGCTGTCCGAGCCGTGCACGAGATTCTGCTGCACCCGCAGACCCCAGTCGCGGCCGAGGTCGCCCCGGATCGTGCCGGGAGCGGCCGTCGTCGGGTCGGTGGCACCTGCGAGCGAACGGAAACCCTCGATCACGCGATTGCCCGCGAGGCGGATGGCGACCGACGGGCCCGACATCATGAACTCGAGCAGCGGCTCGTAGAACGGCTTGCCCTCGTGCTCGGCGTAATGCTGCTCGAGGCGCCCGCGGTCGGGCTCCACCAGGCGCAGGTCGACCAGGGCGTAGCCCTTCGCTTCGATCCGCGCGAGGATCGCGCCCGTCAGCCCACGGGCGACCCCGTCGGGCTTGACGAGAACGAGGGTCTCTTCGGTGGCCATGTCAGTCTCCGTTTCCGCTATCGGCAGCTCGCTGCGCATTGTGCGCGTCGAGCGATGCCCCCTTGATGGTCGCATACGCCCAGAGTCCGCCGAAGATCAGTCCGACGAGGAACAGCGCCGGCACCGCGAAGCCGCCGGCGAGCACGATCGCCTGCAGGATCCACCCCAGAACGAGCGCCCAGCGATGACGCAGACGTCCCGCGACGAGGATCATCAGGACGGCCAGCACCGAGCCGGCGACGATACCCCACCACGGCTCCACACCGTCGGGCGTCGCGCGCAGACCGAACACGGTGAGTCCGCCCAGGAACACCACGACCGACTCGAACCCCAGCACGATCGCACCGAGCGACTCGGCAGCGCCGCGTCGGCGGCGCGGGGAGCGCGCAGCTGCGGCGGCGTCCATCATGACTCAGCCGCCTTCCAGCCCTCGGCCTCGGCGAGCGCCACCGCCTCACCCGCAAGCACCACCGATCCGGTGATCACGACGGCGCGCTTCGGCGCCGCTGCGGCCCACCTCCGCGCGGCATCCGTCGCATCGAGCAGGTCCCGATGCACGGTCACGGCCACATCCAGCGCCTCGGCCACGTCGGCGACCGCGTCGGCGTCGGCCGCGCGGTCGGAATCCGGCGCCGTGGCGAACAGGTGGGCGGCCATGGGCGCGAGCGCGGTGACGATGCCGCCCACGTCCTTATCCGCGAGGATCCCGGCGACGACGCCCCACTCCTCGAAGTCGAACGCGTCGCGCAGGGCCTCCACGAGCGCGATCGCGCCATGCGGATTGTGCGCGGCGTCGACCAGCACGGTGGGGTCGGTGCCCACGAGCTGCAGGCGTCCCGGTGACCGCACCTCGCTGAGTCCCTCGATGAGCACGTCCGGCGCGATCGGCTGCGAGGCTCCTCCGATGAGCGCCTCGACCGCCGCGATGGCGAGAGCGGCGTTGTGCCCCTGGTGCCGGCCGTACAGCGGCAGGTAGAGGTCGTCGTACTCGCCCGCGAGCCCCCGCACCGACAGCAGCTGTCCGCCGACGGCGAGCCGATTGTCCGTGAGCGCGAACCCCTCGCCTTCGAACGCGAGAGTGGCGGATTCGCGCGCTGCCCGGGCGCGAATCACGTCAGCGGCCACCGGATCCTGCCGCGCCGACACCACTGCCGCACCCGGCTTGATGATGCCCGCTTTCACCTCGGCGATCTCGGCGATCGTGCCGCCGAGGCGATCCGCATGATCGATGTCGATCGGCGCGAAGACCGCGACGTCGCCGTCCGCGGTGTTCGTCGAATCCCACGATCCGCCCATGCCGACCTCGAGCACGAGCACATCGACCGGAGCATCGGCGGCCACCACGAACGCGAGCACCGTCAGCAGCTCGAAGAACGTCAACGCCTCCTCGCCGGACGCCGCCAGCTCGGCGTCGACGATGGCGACGAACGGCTCGATCTCATCCCAGGCATCCGCCACGGCCGCGTCTGCGACGGGCTCGCCGTCGATCATGATCCGCTCGGTGAACCGCTCCAGATGCGGGCTGGTGAACAGCCCCGTCCGCAGTCCGTGGGCGCGCACGAGACTCTCGATGATGCGCGCCGTCGAGGTCTTGCCGTTCGTGCCGGTGAGGTGCACCACGCGGTACGTCTTCTGCGGGTCGGCGAGGTACTCGAGCAGCCGCGCCGTGCGCTCCTTGCGCGGCTGCACCCACCGCTCCCCCGCCCGCTCCAGCAGCGCGGCGTACACCGCGTCGGCGCGATCGCGATCGTTCATGCCGGCACCTCGACCCTGCTCACCGCGACCGTGAACGGCCCCGCATTGGCGAATGCTCCCGCTGCGAACTCCGCGACGCTCGACAGCGAGACCGCGTTCTCGCGGCTGTGAACCCGCGCGGCGTCCAGCTCGACCGTCGCCGCTCCTGCGATCGCGTCTCGACCGCCCGCCGCGATGAGGTGCTCGGTGGCGAGCGTCTCCCCCGCGACGTTGGCACGGTCCCACGCCGATTCGATGGCAGCGCGATCGCCGGCGTCCTCGAAAGCGAGGACGAGGCGGATACGGTCGCTCACCTCGAGCCCGGCGGCCTTGCGTGTGTCCTGGACTGCGCGGATGACGTCGCGCGCGAGACCTTCGGCCTCGAGCTCGGGCGTGGTCGCGGTGTCGAGCAGCACGAAGCCGCCGTCGGCGAGCAGCGCGATCGCCGTGCCCTCCGCCATACCGCCGGCTTCGAGCGCGAGTTCGTATTCGCCGTCCTGCAGCGCGACGCCGTCGACGACGACGGTTCCGTCCACCTCTTCCCACACCCCGGCGCGTGCGCCCGCGATGACCTGCTGCACCTGCTTGCCCAGGCGGGGCCCCGCCGCGCGGGCATTGACGGTGAGACGCCGGCTGATGCCGTAGCGGTCGGCGACGCCGTCATCGAGTTCGACGAGCTCGACCGACTTGACATTCAGCTCGTCGCGCAGGATGTCTTCGAACGGCGCGAGACCCGCTGCGCCCTCGACGACGACCGTGAGCGCCGGGAGCGGCAGGCGAACCCGCTTGCCCACGCGCTTGCGCAGCGCGTTCGCGACGCTCGACGCCTCGCGGACGGCGTCCATCGCCGAGCGGATGTCGTCGGCCGCGGGGAAGTGCGCGGCATCCGGCCAGTCCTCGAGGTGCACGCTGCGACCGCCGGTGAGACCCTGCCACACCTTCTCGGAGACGAGCGGGATCAGCGGGGCGGCGACGCGGGTGAGCGTCTCGAGCACCGTGTACAGGGTGTCGAACGCCTCGCTGCTCGCCGGGTCGTCGGTCACGCCGGTCCAGAAACGGTCGCGCGAACGCCGGATGTACCAGTTGGTGAGCACCTCAGCGAATTCGCGCAGCTTGGCCGCCGCCATCGTCGAGTCCAGCCCCTCGAGGTCGGCCGCGACGCCGCGCACGAGATCGCCGGTGAGCGCCAGGATGTACCGGTCGAGCACGTCGGTCGAGTCGGTCTGCCACGACGCCTCATACCCCTCGCCGGACGCGTTGGCGTACGTGGCGAAGAAGTACCACGCGTTCCACAGCGGCAGCATGAATTCACGCACGCCCGCACGGATGCCCTCTTCGGTGACGACGAGGTTGCCGCCTCGCAGCACCGACGACGACATGAGGAACCAGCGCATCGCGTCCGACCCGTCGCGGTCGAACACCTCGCTCACATCGGGGTAGTTCCGCAGCGACTTCGACATCTTGAGGCCGTCGGAGCCCAGCACGATGCCGTGGCACGACACCCCGGTGAACGCCGGGCGGTCGAACAACGCCGTCGACAGGACGTGCATGACGTAGAACCAGCCGCGGGTCTGGCCGATGTACTCGACGATGAAGTCGGCCGGCGCGTGCTCGTCGAACCACTGCTCGTTCTCGAACGGATAGTGCACCTGGGCATAGGGCATCGAGCCCGAGTCGAACCACACGTCGAAGACGTCCTCGATGCGGCGCATCGTGGAGCGTCCGGTCGGATCATCGGGGTTCGGCCGCGTCAGCTCGTCGATGAACGGGCGGTGCAGGTCCACCTCGCCCTTCGCGTTGCGGGGCAGTCGCCCGAAGTCGCGCTCCAGCTCGGCGACCGAGCCGTACACGTCCACGCGCGGGTGCTCGGGGTCGTCGCTCTTCCACACCGGGATGGGCGTTCCCCAGAAGCGGTTGCGGCTGATCGACCAATCCCGCGCGCCCTCGAGCCACTTGCCGAACTGCCCGTGCTTGACGTTGTCGGGAACCCACGTGATCTGCTCGTTGTTCTCGAGCATCCGATCCTTGATCTCGGTGACGCGCACGAACCAGCTCGAGACCGCCTTGTAGATGAGCGGATTGCGGCACCGCCAGCAGTGCGGGTAGGAGTGCTCGTAGCTGGCCAGGCGCAGCAGCCGTCCGTTCTGGCGCAGGATGCGCACCAGAGGGGTGTTCGCGTCCATCCACAGCGTTCCGGCCACGTCGGAGACCTGCGGCAGGAAGCGGCCGCCGTCGTCGAGGCTCATGATGAGCGGGATGCCGGCCGCTTCGGTCACCCGCTGGTCGTCCTCACCGTACGCCGGAGCCTGGTGGACGATGCCGGTGCCGTCGCCGGTGGTGACGTAGTCGTCGACGAGGATGCGCCACGCGCTGCCCGTCCCCCACGTCTCTGCGTCGGCGTAGTAGTCGAACAGCCGGTCGTAGGCGACGTCTTCGAGCTCGGAGCCCAGGAACGTCTGCTCGACCGCCTCGCGGGCGGCCTCCGGCGACTCGTAGCCCAGGTCCTTCGCGTAGCCGGCGAGCAGCTCTTCGGCGAGCAGGTAGCGGTGCGCGGTGGCCTCGACCGGGTCGTCGGCCGACCCGTCGGGCGCGTGATGCACGTCGGCGGCACCGTTCGGACCACCGGGGAGCACGACGTAGCGGATGTCGGGCCCCACCGCGAGGGCCAGGTTGGTGGGCAGCGTCCACGGCGTGGTCGTCCAGGCCAGCGCGCGCACGGCGGTGAGGCCGAGCGCTTCGGCCTTCGCGCCGACCAGCGGGAACGTCACCGTCACGGACGGGTCCTGCCGCATCTGGTAGACGTCGTCGTCCATGCGCAGCTCGTGCGTCGACAGCGGCGTCTCGTCGCGCCAGCAGTACGGCAGCACGCGGTGGCCCTCGTACGCGAGCCCCTTCTCGTGGAGCGTCGCGAAGGCCCACAGCACCGACTCCATGAACGACGGGTCGAGGGTCTTGTAGCCACGCTCGAAATCGACCCACCGCGCCTGCCGCGTGACGTAGTCCTCCCATTCGCGGGTGTACGCCAGCACCGACTCGCGCGCCTTCGCGTTGAAGGCGCCGATCCCCATCTGTTCGATCTGGGTCTTCTCGGTGATGCCCAGCTGCTTCATCGCTTCCAGCTCGGCGGGCAGACCGTGCGTGTCCCAGCCGAACACGCGATCGACCTTCTTGCCGCGCATCGTCTGGAAGCGGGGGAAGAGGTCCTTGGCGTAGCCGGTGAGCAGGTGCCCGTAGTGCGGCAGGCCGTTGGCGAAGGGCGGTCCGTCGTAGAAGACCCACTCGGGTGCACCCTCGCGGTTCGCGATGGATGCCTGGAAGGTCTGGTCGGCCTCCCAGAAGGCGAGCGTCCCCCGCTCGACGTCGGGGAAGCGAGGGCTCGGAACGACCGGTTCGGAGCTGTCGGCGGGGTAGGTCATCGTCTCTCGCAGGGTTCGGCGGATTCACGTCGCCGGGACGACCCTCGCGGACCGCGGTACCACCCTGCGTGCCTTCCCGGCGCGTGCCGGGCGAGACCTCTCTCACTGCGGCTGTGACGGGCCTGCCCCGCTCGGTTCTAGTCCCTGCGGACGCCGAGGCGACTGCAGGTTTCTTCCGAGAGCTCCCCGGTGATGGCCGGATCGATGCGGATGCCACGATCATACCCGCGCGCGACGATCCGAAGGGCGGGGTCCGCACCGGCCGACCGGGTAGAATCGACCGGAATCCCACACTCAGGCACGCTCACACGGTGCCGCACATATCGCCTCAGGAGACCCCATGGCCGACGCGCACATCCCCGACAAGCCCGCCCTCGAGGGTCTCGAGCACAAGTGGGATGCCGTGTGGGAAGAGAAGGGCACCTACCTCTTCGACCGTGCCCGCGCCACCGAGGTCGGCCGCGCCGGCATCTACTCCGTCGACACCCCGCCGCCGACGGCATCGGGCTCACTGCACATCGGCCACGTGTTCAGCTACACGCACACCGACGTGAAGGTGCGCTTCGAGCGCATGCGCGGCAAGACGGTCTTCTACCCGATGGGCTGGGACGACAACGGCCTTCCCACCGAGCGGCGCGTGCAGAACTACTACGGGGTGCGCTGCGACCCGTCGCTGCCGTACGACGCCGAGTTCACTCCCCCCTACGAGGGCGGCGACAACAAGTCCTCCCGCGCGGCCGACCAGATCCCGATCAGCCGGCGCAACTTCATCGAGCTGTGCGAGAAGCTCACCGTCGAAGACGAGAAGCACTTCGAGGCGCTGTGGCGGTCGTTGGGCCTCAGCGTCGACTGGACCCAGACCTATCGCACCATCTCCGACGAGACGATGCGCACCAGCCAGCTGGCGTTCCTGCGCAACCTCGAGCGCGGCGAGGCCTTCCAGGACCTCGCGCCCACCCTGTGGGACATCGACTTCCGCACCGCCGTCGCGCAGGCCGAGCTCGAAGACCGCGAGCAGCCCGCCGCCTACCACCGCGTCGGCTTCGCCAAGAGCGACGGGTCAGGCGACGTCTTCATAGAGACGACGCGGCCCGAACTGCTGCCCGCGTGCGTCGCGCTCGTCGCGCATCCGGATGACGAGCGCTACCAGCCGCTGTTCGGCTCGACGGTGCGCACGCCGCTGTTCGACGTCGAGGTGCCCGTGCTCGCGCATCCGCTGGCCCAGCAGGACAAGGGCTCGGGCATCGCGATGATCTGCACCTTCGGCGATGTCACCGACATCGTGTGGTGGCGCGAGCTGGATCTGCCCAACCGCACGATCCTCGGCCCGGACGGCCGGGTGATGGCCGACGCCCCCGACGTGATCGTGACGGATGCCGCGCGCGCGGCCTACGGCGAGCTCGTCGGGAAGACGGTGTTCAGCGCGAAGAAGCGCATCGTCGAGCTTCTGCAGGAGTCGGGTGCGATGGACGGCGATCCGAAGCCTTTCACGCACGCGGTGAAGTTCTACGAGAAGGGCGACCGGCCGCTCGAGATCGTCTCGACGCGCCAGTGGTACCTGCGCAACGGCGCACGCGATGAGGCTCTGCGCGACCGGCTCATCGAGCTGGGCCAGGGCATGTCGTGGCATCCCGACTTCATGCGCGTGCGCTACGAGAACTGGACGAACGGTCTCACCGGCGACTGGCTCGTCTCGCGCCAGCGCTTCTTCGGTGTGCCGATCCCTGTCTGGTACGCGCTCGACGAGAACGGCGAGCGCGACTACTCGCGTGTTCTCACGCCGGATCCCGCGCTGCTGCCGATCGATCCGAGCATCGACGTGCCGGCCGGATACCGCGCCGATCAGCGGGGGGTCCCGGGCGGATTCGAGGGCGAGAACGACATCTTCGACACGTGGGCCACCTCGTCGCTGACCCCGCAGCTCGCGGGCGGCTGGGAGCGAGACCCCGAGCTGTGGGACCTCGTCGCCCCGTTCGACCTGCGCCCCCAGGGCCAGGACATCATCCGTACGTGGCTCTTCTCGACGATGCTGCGCAGCGCGCTCGAGGATGGGCGCGCACCGTGGTCGGATGCCGCGATCTCGGGCTTCATCGTCGACCCCGACCGCAAGAAGATGTCGAAGTCGAAGGGCAATGTGGTCACCCCTGCCGACATCCTCGCCCAGCACGGCTCGGATGCCGTGCGCTACTGGGCGGCCTCCAGCCGTCTCGGCACCGACGCCGCTTTCGATCCCCAGAACCCGACCCAGATCAAGATCGGCCGACGCCTGGCGATCAAGATCCTCAACGCGGCGAAGTTCGTGCTGTCGTTCCCGGTGCCCGACGACGCCGAGATCACCCATGCGCTCGACGCGTCGATGCTCGCCTCACTCGACGCCGTGGTGCGAGACGCCACACGAGCGCTCGAGTCGTACGACCACGCACGCGCTCTCGAGCTGACCGAGTCGTTCTTCTGGACGTTCTGCGACGACTACCTCGAGCTGGTGAAGGAGCGCGCCTACGATCGCGCCGATGTCGGTCAGCCTTCGGCCGCCCTCGCCCTGCGGTCCGCGCTGTCGATCATGCTGCGTCTGCTCGCGCCGGTGGTCGTGTTCGCCGCAGAGGAGGCCTGGTCGTGGTTCAACGAGGGATCGGTGCATGCCGCCGCATGGCCGGAACCGCTCGGCTCGGGCGGCGACCCGGCGGTGCTGTCGATCGTCGGCGATGCACTCGTCGGCATCCGCCGCGCCAAGACCGAAGCGAAGGCGTCGCAGAAGACCCCCGTCTCGCGCGCGGTGATCGCTGCCCCGGCTGACGCCATCGAGACTCTGAAGCTCGCCGAGGGCGACCTTCGGGCGGTCGGCCGTATCGAGGACATCGAGTATGTCGTCGCCGATGCGCTCAGCGTCACCGAGATCGAACTCGCCCCCCAGGAGCAGGAGGCCTGATATGCGCTTGGGAACCCGCTGGACCTCGGGAGATGAGCCGCCCCGGGCCGTGCCCGAGGCGCTGGCCCGCGGCATCCGCTCCGTCGATCAGGCGATTCCGTCGGACGAGCTCGGCCAGCCGCGCCCCCGTTGGACGCTGACCTGGCTGGAGGGCTCACCGATCGCCGAGCTCGACACCGGAGTCGTCGTGTCGCTCGGCCCCGACGGAGTCGCGCAGGTCAGCCATGATCCGGAGGGTCTCGGCTAGAGCTGCTCTTCGACCGTCGTGTGCGCCGACGATGAGAGCACGAGTCGCGCCGCCACCACCGTCGTGATCGCCGTGACCACTCCCGCGATGAGGAATGTCAGCCGCAGGTCGTAGCGCGCGACGAGGCCGCCGAGCAGCGTGGCGAACGGGAACAACCCCCACGTCAGCGTGCGCATGATGCCCAGGACCCGCCCGAACAGACGGTTCGGCACGATCGCCTGCCGCAGTGCCCCCCACGGGACGTTCCACGTCGACACCGCGAAGGCGAGCACGGCGTAGGACACGAGGCCCGTGACCAGCTCCGGCGCCAACCACAGGCCGACCAGGCCCGCCGCCGCACCGAAGTTCGCCACGAGCATCACCGCGCCACGGCCGAATCGCCGGACGAGGGCGGGCGCGACGAGCGACCCCCCGAGCGCTCCGAGCCCGATGCCGGCCGTGACGACGCCGATCGCCGCCTCGGGCACGTCGAGCTCGTCGAGGAAGTAGAGGATCGTCGGGGCCTGCGCGAATGTGAAGGCGCAGCCCATGATCGCGGTGAAGACCACCATCGATCGCAGGAAGCGATGGTTCCAGAGGTAGGCGACCGCTTCCCGTGCTGACGTGCCGTTCTTCTCGGATGCCGCGGATGCCGCGGATTGCGGCTCGCGCAGCGGGCGCGCGGCGGTGAGGGGCAGCAGCAGGGCGAGCGCGATCGGGATCGCGTATGCGGCCGACCCGATCCACAGCGGCAGAGCCAGGGCGACCGCGAAGAGCACGCCGCCGATGGGTGTCGCGATGAAGCTGTCGATCGTGACCTGTGCGGCCTGCATGAAGCCGTTCGCACGATCGAGCGCGGGCCGCGCGACGAGGGAAGGGACGACGGCGTTGGTGGCGTTCTCGAACAGGGTCTCGCCGAAACCGAAGATCAGCGTGGCCGCGAGCAGCGCCCACAGGCTGAGCGCGTCGGTCACCGTCAGCACGGCCAGCCACAGCGCGGCGGCACCACGCAGCCCGTTGGCGATCGCCATGATCCAGCGACGGTCGAACCGGTCGACGAGCATCCCGGCGGGAAGAGCGAACAGCAGCCAGGGCAGGAAGGCCACCGCTCCGAGGGCGGCGATCGCCAGCGGGTCACGCGTCAGGGTCGTGGCGATCAGCGGAACGGCGACACGACCGATGCCGTCGGCGAGGTTGCTGAACGCGGTCGCGGTCCACAGCTTGCCGAAGTCGCGGCCGAGCGCGGGCTTGGCCGGCCGCTCCGGGCGCGCAGCCCGAGCGGCATCCGCCCCGACGGTCATCGCGGAAGGATTCCGAGGGCGCCGTTCGCCTCGGCGCGGCGTCGGGCCTCGGCGGCCCGATCCTGCGCGCCGGCACGATGGGCGTCGGCTCCGCGCCGTTCCGCCCGGCGCGCCAGCGTGGCATCGAGGCGGGTCACCACGTACACCAGGGTGCCGTCGACGCGTGTGGCGCGGTGGCCTGCGCCCCGGACGGTGAGCGTACTCATCTCAGTCCTCCAGGTCGGGGAGGGGGAACACGTCGGCCCGAATGGTCACGGGCCGGACGTCGTCTCCGGTCTGATTGCGGTAGGTGTCGACGAATTCGTCGACGACGGCCATGAGCCTCATGGTCAGTTCGTGGCTCTGGGCGGGCGTGAGCCGGGTGGTCGCGCTGGAGATCATGACGGAATCACCCCAGACCTCGTCGTGATCGGGCGCGCCGGCGATGAAGTCGAGCAACTGCTGCTGCCGGTTGCGGAAGAACTCGGCCATGACCAGCTGCGTCGCCGATCGACCGGCGGGTGTCTTCATCGCGGCGGGGTTGGCGAATGACACGCCGCCGACCGGCCGTTCCCACCAGCGCTCACGGGTCGTGCCGCGGCCCTCGACCTCACGGATGAGGTCGTGCTTCGCGAGGGCGCGCAGGTGGTAGCTGGTGGCCCCGGACGACTCTCCGAGCTGCGCGGCGAGCGAGCTGGCCGTCTGCGGCCCGTACTGGCTGAGGATGTCGTAGATGCGCACCCGCAAGGGGTGTGCGAGCGCGCGCAGCGCACCCGTGTCCAGCACGCGGTCGGCGCTGTGGCGTGCTTCGACCCGGCGCCCGACCTCGCTCTTCTCGTCGTCCATGGCACCGATGGTAGCGATGCAAGTACTTCTTTGCAAGCATTTCTTTGCAAGGGAGTATTTGCAAAGTATCGGCGGCATCAACATCGGTTCGCAGTAGGCTTGAGCGGTGACGAACGGCAATCCACTGCTCTCCCCCGCGACGCTTCCCTACGACCTCCCCGACTATCGGGAGATCGAACCTCAGCACTATCTCCCCGCGTTCGAGGAAGCGTTCGCACAGCAGCGCGCCGAGGTCGCCGCGATCACGCGAGCACGCTCGATGCCCACGTTCGAGAACACTCTCGTGCCGCTCGAGGAGTCGGGCCGGCTGCTCGCCGACGTGGCGCACGCGTTCTACACCGTGTCGTCAGCCGATGCGACTCCCGAGATCGAAGCCGTCGAAGAGCGGCTGGCTCCGCTGATGTCGGCGCATCGCGATGCGATCCAGCTCGACCCCCAGTTGTACTGGCGCATCAGTACGCTCCACGAGCGGCTCGACGACCTCGAACTGGAACCCGAACAGCGCTACCTCGTGGAACGGCACCACCGCGAGATGACGCACGCCGGCGCCGGTCTCGACGACGCCGCCAAGGAGACGCTCGTCGCGCTCAACCAGCGACTGTCGACATTGACGACCACGTTCGAGAAGAATCTGCTGGCCGACAGCAACGACCTCGCCGTCGTGTTCGACTCCGCCGACGACCTCGCCGGTCTCACCGACGGTGAGCTGTCGGCGGCGGCCCAAGCTGCGACCGACCGCGGGTTGGAGGGATCGTGGGTGGTGACCCTCACGCTTCCCACCGGGCATCCGTACCTCTCGTCGCTGACCGTGCGCGAGAGCCGCCGTCGCATCATGGCCGCCTCGCGCGCTCGAGGTTCACGCGACAACGAGCACGACAACCGTGGCGTGCTGCGCGAGATCGTGCGGCTGCGCGCCGAGCGGGCGGCCCTTCTCGGCTACGAGACGCATGCGGGGTACGTGCTCGCCGACCAGACGGCCGGATCGCCCGAGGCGGTGCACTCCTTGCTGCGGCGTCTCGCCGAGCCGGCGGCGCGCAACGCCCGACGGGAGAAGGCCGCGCTCCAGGCCGTGATCGATGCCGAGCCCGAGCCGTTCGCCCTGGAACCGCACGACTGGGCCTTCTACACCGAGAAGGTGCGTGCCGCCGAGTACGCGCTCGACCGGGCGGCTCTGCGACCGTGGTTCGAGGCGGAGCGGGTGCTCCGCGACGGCGTGTTCCGCGCCGCGACCGAGCTGTACGGCGTCACGTTCACCGAGCGTCCCGACATCCCCGCCTACCATCCCGATGTGCGCGTGTTCGAGTTGCACAACGCCGACGGCTCGCCGCTCGGGCTGTACCTCCTGGATCTCTACACCCGCGACACCAAGCGTGGCGGCGCGTGGATGAACTCGATCGTGTCGCAGTCGCATCTGCGCGGCACCAAGCCGGTCGTCGTGAACAACCTCAATGTGCCCAAGCCGGGAGGCGGCGCCCGCACCCTGCTGACCCTCGACGAGGTGACGACGCTCTTCCACGAGTTCGGCCACGCCCTCCACGGCCTGTTCGCGACCGTCACCTACCCGCACTTCGCCGGCACCAACGTGTTCCGCGACTTCGTGGAGTTCCCGAGCCAGGTCAACGAAATGTGGATCTACTGGCCCGAGGTGCTGTCGGCCTACGCCCGCCACATCGACACGGACGAACCGCTTCCCGCCGACGTCGTCGAGCGCCTGCACGCATCCGAGACGTTCAACCAGGGGTTCGCGACGAGCGAGTACCTCGCGGCGTCGTGGCTCGACCAGGCGTGGCACTCGGTGACGGCGGCGGAGGCGGGCACGATCGACGACGTCGCCGTGTTCGAGGCAGCCGCCCTGGCCGACATCGGACTCGACGACCCAACCGTGCCGACGCGGTACTCGTCCACGTACTTCGCCCACGTCTTCTCGGGCGGCTACAGCGCCGGGTACTACTCGTACATCTGGAGCGAGGTGCTCGACGCCGACACCGTCGACTGGTTCCGCGAGAACGGTGGTCTCGTGCGCACGAACGGCGATCGATTCCGCGAGCGACTGCTGGGCGTGGGCGGGTCGAAGGATCCGCTCGAGGCCTACCGCGACTTCCGCGGGCGCGACGCCGAGATCGCGCCGCTGCTGAAGCGGCGTGGACTGGCCGACTGACGAACCGGTGAGGACCCGGCCTCAGGCGCTCTTGCGCTTCTGCCGCAGCACGAGGGTGGGCGCAGCCCCCTCTTCGACGGCGGCCCGGGTCACGATCACCTTGTCGACGTCTTCGGTCGACGGGATCTCGAACATGATCGGACCGAGCACGTCTTCGAGGATCGCGCGCAGTCCGCGCGCACCCGTCTTGCGCGCGACCGCCATGTCGGCGATCGCCTGAAGCGCGTCTCGCTCGAACTCGAGGGCGACGTCGTCGAGTTCGAACATGCGCTGATACTGCTTGATCAGGGCGTTCTTGGGCTCGGTGAGGATCTCCATGAGAGCCTCGCGATCGAGAGGCGACACCGACGCCACGACCGGCAGGCGTCCGATGAACTCGGGGATGAGCCCGAACTTGTGCAGGTCTTCGGGGCGCACCTCGCTGAACAGATCGAGGTCCTGACCCTTGTTGTGCAGCGGGGCGCCGAAGCCGACGCCGTGCTTGCCGACACGCGCCGAGATGATGTCCTCGAGCCCGGCGAACGCGCCGGCGACGATGAACAGCACGTTCGTCGTGTCGATCTGGATGAACTCCTGATGCGGATGCTTGCGGCCGCCCTGCGGCGGGACCGACGCCACGGTGCCCTCGAGGATCTTCAGCAGCGCCTGCTGCACGCCCTCTCCGGACACGTCTCGGGTGATGGAGGGGTTCTCGGCCTTGCGCGCCACCTTGTCGACCTCGTCGATGTAGATGATGCCGGTCTCGGCGCGCTTCGTGTCGAAGTCGGCTGCCTGCAGCAGCTTGAGCAGGATGTTCTCGACGTCTTCGCCGACGTAGCCCGCCTCGGTCAGCGCCGTCGCGTCCGCGACCGCGAAGGGCACGTTCAGCCGCTTCGCCAGGGTCTGCGCCAGGTAGGTCTTGCCGCAGCCGGTGGGGCCGAGCAGCAGGATGTTGCTCTTCGCGATCTCGACCTCGTCGGCGCGCTGCTCGGCAGCCTGGATCGTGCCGTGCGCGCGGACGCGTTTGTAGTGGTTGTAGACGGCGACCGACAGCGCCCGCTTGGCGTCGTTCTGGCCGACGACGTACTCCTCGAGGAACGCGTAGATCTCGCGCGGCTTCGGCAGGTCGAAGTCGGCGACGGCGCCCGACGCGGACTCGGCCATGCGCTCTTCGATGATCTCGTTGCACAACTCGACGCACTCGTCGCAGATGTAGACGCCGGGCCCCGCGATCAGCTGCTGGACCTGCTTCTGGCTCTTTCCGCAGAACGAGCACTTGAACAGGTCGGCGCTCTCACCGATGCGAGCCATGTGCATCCTCCAGATCGGGCGGAACCCTGCGGGACCGAACGTGGTTCGAGCCTAACCGCTCCCGGCGACGCCCGCCGGGATTGCCCCGCGGATTGTGGATTCGCGCCTGGCGAACGCCGAACCCCGCACGTGAGACGTGCGGGGTTCGGCGTCGTACGGGTGGAGCGACTACGACGTGATCGCGGCCTGACCGCGCTTGCGGGTGGTCAGCACCTGGTCGACCAGACCGTACTCGACGGACTCTTCGGCCGACAGGATCTTGTCTCGGTCGATGTCCTTGTTGACCTCTTCGGCGGTGCGCTTGGAGTGGTGCGCCAGCGTCTGCTCGAGCCACGTGCGCATGCGCATGATCTCGGCTGCCTGGATCTCGATGTCGGAGGCCTGGCCGTGACCGGCCTCTCCCATCGCCGGCTGGTGGATGAGGATGCGCGCGTTCGGCAGCGCGAGGCGCTTGCCCGGGGCTCCCGCGGCCAGCAGCACGGCGGCGGCCGACGCCGCCTGGCCGAGCACGACGGTCTGGATCTGCGGCGACACGTACTGCATGGTGTCGTAGATCGCCGTCATGGCCGTGAACGAGCCGCCGGGCGAGTTGATGTACATGATGATGTCGCGGTCGGGATCCTGCGACTCGAGCACGAGCAGCTGCGCCATGACGTCGTCGGCCGATGCGTCGTCGACCTGCACGCCGAGGAAGATCACGCGGTCTTCGAAGAGCTTGTTGTAGGGATCCTGACGCTTGTAGCCGTAGGCCGTGCGCTCCTCGAACTGCGGCAGGATGTAGCGGCTGCCGGGCATCTGCAGACCCTGCGGGGCGTTCGGGATGCCGAAAGTCGGGGTGTTCATTCGGGTTTCGCTCTCTTCTCTCGCCGCCGTCAGTTCGCCGTGCCGCCGCCGCCGACGACGTCGGTCGCCGATTCGCGGATGTGGTCCACGAAGCCGTACTCGAGCGCCTCGTCAGCCGAGAACCAGCGGTCGCGGTCACCGTCGGCGTTGATCTGCTCGACGCTCTTGCCGGTCTGCGCGGCCGTAATCTCGGCGAGGCGCTTCTTCATGTCCAGGATCAGCTGCGCCTGGGTCTGGATGTCGCTCGCGGTGCCGCCGAAGCCGCCGTGCGGCTGATGCAGCAGCACACGGGCGTTGGGGGTGATGTATCGCTTGCCCTTCGTGCCCGCCGTCAGTAGGAGCTGACCCATCGACGCGGCCATGCCGATGCCGACGGTGACGATGTCGTTGGGCACGAACTGCATCGTGTCGTAGATCGCCATGCCGGCCGTGATCGAGCCGCCGGGCGAGTTGATGTAGAGGTAGATGTCCTTCTGCGAGTCCTCGGCGGCCAGCAGCAGGATCTTGGCGCAGATCTCGTTCGCGTTCTCATCGCGCACCTCCGACCCGAGCCAGATGATGCGGTCCTTCAGCAGCCTGTCGAAGACGCTCGTCGCGACAAGTGGTTCGGCCATGTGACACTCCTGATTCCGTGTTCGTCGCACACGAATCTACCGGCGCGTCATCGCCGACCCGGCCGTGTTCGCCCTGGGCAGAGAGAACGGGGTGGATGCCGTGGCATCCACCCCGTTCGAAATCCGATCGAGCGCTCTACTCGGAGGCCTTCTTCTTCGCAGGGGCCTTCCTCTTGGGCTTCTCATCGGCGTCGGCGGCGGCGTTCGCGATCTCCTCCGCCTCCTCGACGACCTCCTCCTCGGCCTCGGCTTCGGCGTCGGCCGCGGCGTCCGCGATCTCCTCCGCCTCCTCGACGACCTCCTCCTCGGCGGCGGCCTCGTCCTCAGAGGCGATGAAGCCCGTGAGGTCGACCGGCTTGCCGGCGGTGTCGACGACGGTGACCTTGCCGAGCGCGACGGCGAGGGCCTTGTTGCGGGCGACCTCTCCGACCATCGCGGGCAGCTGGTTGTTCTCCTGCAGGGCGTTGACGAAGTCCTGCGGCGCCATGCCGTACTGCGACGCAGACTGCACCAGGTACTGTGTCAGCTCGTCCTGCGAGACCTGCACCTCGAACTTCTCCACGATCGCGTCGAGCACCATCTGCGTGCGGAACTGCTTCTCGCTCGCCTCGGCGACCTCGGCGCGGTGCTCGTCGTCCTCGAGTCGGCCTTCGGACTCGAGGTGATTGTGCACCTCGTCCTCGATGAGCTGGGGCGGCACGGGGATGTCGGCACCGTCGACCAGCTGCTCGACGAGCTTGTCGCGCGCGGCGGATGCCTGCGTGAACACCGACTGCTGGCCGACGCGGTCGCTCAGGCTCTCACGCAGCTCGGCGATCGTGTCGAACTCGCTCGCGATCTGTGCGAAGTCGTCGTCGGCGTCAGGAAGCTCGCGCTCCTTCACGGCCTTGACGGTGACGGCCACCTCGGCCTCGCTGCCGGCGTTGTCGCCGCCGATGAGCTTCGAGCGGAAGGTGGTGTCCTCACCGGCCGTCAGCGACTCGATCGCCTCGTCGATTCCCTCGAGCAGCTCGCCCGAGCCGATCTCGTACGAGACGCCGTCGGCGCGGTCGACCTCGGCACCGTCGATCGTCGCGACGAGGTCGAGCTCGACGAAGTCGCCGGTCGTCGCCGGACGCTCGACGGTCACGAGCGTGCCGAAGCGACCGCGCAGCTTGTCGAGCTCCTCGTCGATCGCGGCCTCGTCGACCTCGATCGCGTCGACCTCGATCGTGGTGCCCTCGAACGAGGGAAGCTCGAAGTCGGGGCGCACGTCGACCTCGATGTCGACCTCGAGGTCGCCGGTGAAGTCCTTCTCGCTCGGCCACTCGACGACCTCGGCGCTCGGGCGGCCGATGACGCGGAGTTCGTTCTGCTCGACAGCCGAACGGTAGAAGCCGTCGAGTCCGTCGCTGACGGCGTGCTCGAGCACGGCGACGCGGCCGATGCGCTGATCGATGATCGGCGCCGGGACCTTGCCCTTGCGGAAGCCCGGGATCTGCACGTCCTTCGCGATGTGCTCGTACGCGTGGGTGATGCTCGGCTTCAGCTCATCGGGGCTGACCGTGATGTGCAGCTTCACCCGCGTCGGGCTGAGCTTCTCGACGGTGCTGTTGACCATGCCTGCGTGTCTCCTCGTCGTTTCCGCGCGCACTCTCGCGCGGGGTGTGGTCGGTGGGGGCCGTGGCGTCGGGGCGACAGGATTTGAACCTGCGGCCTCCCGCTCCCAAAGCGGGCGCTCTACCAAGCTGAGCTACGCCCCGGGCGGGTGCGCACGCGCGCGTACGCCGATTCGGCCCTGAGAAGTCTAGCCGACGCTCGCCCCAGACGACGGATCGAGGCTCGGCGGGGGTTGCGCGGCACTTTCCTGCGACCGCTGCGTCGTTGGCGACAGCGCTCGCAGGAAACTGCAGCGCTCCCGTTCCACTACACTTGGGCGAGGCCGCGGCTCGCCGCTGCGGGGGCGTAGCTCAATGGTAGAGTCCCAGTCTTCCAAACTGGTTGTGCGGGTTCGATTCCCGTCGCCCCCTCCACTTCCCTTCCGTCACGCCCCCGGCGCCCTCCCGCCGGCACTACCAGGCGCGCAGATACCGGGTCAAGAGGCATCTTCACGGTCACCGTCGCCGTACCGTGGGATCACAACAACAGGTGAGCGACACAGGTCGAGCGAAGCGACGTTTCGGGTCGTCGACTTCACTCCCGACGCTCAGGATGGGTCCGGTCTCGGGTTCACCGGCACTCATCCGCCCCCGTCGACGGATCCCCCAGTCCCTCGGCGGGGGCTACTGGTGTGTCAGAGCGCCGAGCGGTGCTCCGCCGTGTGCCGGCGATACGCGTCGGCGTTGGCCCGGAGCTTCGCGCGCTCCTCGTCGGTGAGCGCCCGGCGCACCTTCGCCGGCACCCCGGCGACCAGGGATCCGTCCGGAACCTCGGTGCCCTCCAGCACGACGGCCCCCGCCGCCACGAGGCATCCGCCGCCGATCCGCGCACCGTTGAGGATGACCGCGCCCATGCCGATCAGCGAGCCGTCCCCGATCGTGCAGCCGTGAACGACGGCGTTGTGGCCGATCGAGACCTCCCGGCCGACGAGGACCGGCGACCCGCGGTCGACGTGGATCGACGCGCTGTCCTGCACATTGCTGTCGGCGCCGATCGTGATGGAGTCCCCGTCGGCCCGCAGCACCGCGTTGTACCACACGCTCGCGCCGGCACCGAGGGTGACCGCGCCGATCACGCGGGCGCCGGTCGCGACGAACGCCCCGTCGCCGAGCACCGGAGTGCGTCCGTTCAGGGAGAGGATCGAGGCACCGTCGGCGATCGTCATGTCCCGACCCTACGGTGTCCCGTCGGTCGCGCGCCCGAGGGCCTGCTCGACCGCTTCGGCGTACCAGGGTGCGAGGGTGTTCGCGAACGTGACCGTCACATGGTCCTGGTCCCGGTAGATGTTGGCACCGCCGACGACGGTGCGGCACTCCTCGACGCCGCAGTAGACATCGGTGAAGTCCAGCAGCGTCACCCGCTCCTGCGCCGCCGCGGCATCCCGCACCGGGTCGTCGGCCACGAGCACCTCGGAGCGAGGCCCGTCGCAGGTCGCCGCGTCACGCGTGCGCAGGCACTTGTTCGGGTCGGTCTCCCACACCGGATTGTCGACGACGGTGATCACCGGGATGCCCCGGTCGGTGACCTGAGCCCACGCGTCGCGGTAGCCGGCCACGGCGGCGTCGTGCGTGGAATCGAATCCCGCCGCCGAGTACGGCGTCGTCGCGAGCGACGCCGCGAACACCGCGTCGATGTCGGTGTCTGCCATCGCCTCCTCGACGGCGCCGCGCCACTCGGTGCACGCCTGCCCGAAGGCTCCGGGGGTCGACAGCGGCGTCGTGCTCCACGGGCACGCCCCCTTGAACCACGTCACCAGCCGCCATCCGTTCTGATCGGCGATGCGCTCGAAGGTCGACAGGAGCTGGTACGCGTGGCTGTCGCCGACCAGCGCGACGACGGGTGCGTCATCGGCGTCCGACCCGAAGGTGCATGACACCGGCCGCGCATCGTTCAGCTGCACGAAGCACTCCGGATGCTCCGGCCTGTCGGCGCCCGCGAAGCCTGGCGCGGGCAGGACGTCGGCGGTGTCGGTGCCGGCGCAGTCCGGCGACAGGATCGCCTCGGCGCCGAAGCACGGCGGGGCGGAATCGCGCAGCTCGACCAGCTGCCGCTCCCCCTCGGCGTAGGCCGGTGCGTTGATCAGCCACGCTCCGCCGGCGGTCGCGGCGACGACGAGCATCGCGCCGAGCGACGACCACAGCGTCACGCGCGGCGGCCGCGAGGTGAGGACCTTCCAGCTGCGCACCGGGTCTTCGACCAGACGCTTGGTGATCCACGCGAGCACGAAGCACAGGACCAGCAGCGCCACACGATGGTAGATCGTGAGACCCCAGAACGGCACCGACGGCGCGATGATGATCAACGGCCAGTGCCACAGGTAGAGCGAATACGAGATGTCGCCGACGAACTGAGCCGGCCTCAGCGACAGGATCCGCGTCGGATACCACCAACGGGCTGTGTTCGACGCGGCGATGACGGCGGCCGCGCCGAGCGTCGGCAGCGCCGCCGCGTAGCCGGGGAACGGCGTCTGCGCGTCGTAGGCGAACGCGGTGTAGACGAGCGCGGCGATGCCGGCCCAGCCGAGCACGAAGCTGCCGACGGCGTTGCGCACCTGAAGCAGCGGGATGAGGGCGATCATCGCGCCGACGCCGAACTGCCACATCCGCCCGAACGTGACGAAGTAGGCGGGCGCCGGGTCGGTGATCGTGAAGGCGACGCAGAAGACGAAGGATGCCACGGCCACGACGCCGAGCACGACGATCACGACCCGGCGGACGGAGCCGTGGAACCACCGCACGGCGATCCATGCCGCCAGCAGCATGATGAGCGGCCAGAGCACGTAGAACTGCTCTTCGAGCGACAGCGACCAATAGTGCTGCACCGTCGTGGGATCACCGGAGTGATTGAGGTAGTCGGCCGACGTGAGCGCGAGGTACCAGTTCTCGACGTAGAACGTGCTCGCGACGATCTCGCTCAGCTCGTTGGGCAGTGCCGACAGCGGCATGAGGTAGGGCGAACCGGCTACGACCGCGCAGAAGAGCAGGACCAGCAGCGCCGCAGGCAGCAGTCGCCGCGCTCGGCGCGCCCAGAACTGGCCGAGACGGACGCCACCGGTCGCCGTCAGCTCGCGCAGGAGATGACCGGTGATCAGGAAGCCCGAGATCACGAAGAAGACATCGACGCCGACGTAGCCACCGGGAAGTCGACCGGGCCAGAAGTGATACAGCACCACGAGCAGGACGGCGATCGCCCGCAGTCCCTGGACGTGCGGCAGGAAGCGGGACGGCTCTGCGTGCTCGGGCGAGCGATCGGCGGGCTGACGCGTCACGACACGGGGCGGAGATCCGAGATTCTGCGGCCCCAGATCGTGGTCGGCGGATGGCACGACACGACGTTAGCCCGGGTCGAGCCGAAACGGCGAAGCCGCGCGCCGGGGCACGGGTAAGCCGAGCCTGGGCTTGCTTGCGGAATATCGACGCGCGAGTAGCGTTGTAGGCGCATGGCGGGCCACCGCCCCCGTGCAGAAACCCCCGAACCGGAGGCGATTCAGATGACGAAGACCCAGACCACGCAGGCCACCGCGGCCGACCCCACCGCCGCCGCCGGTGCGGCGCAGTTCCTCACCCCCGTCGTCATCGGGCTCCAGGCGCTCGCCGTCAACGGCAAGCAGGCCCACTGGAACGTCCGGGGCGCGAACTTCATCGCGATCCACGAGCTTCTCGACACGATCGTCGACCACGCCGCTGCGGGTGCCGACCAGGCCGCCGAACGGATCGTCGCACTCGGCCTGCCGATCGACGCCCGTGTCGCGACGGTCGCAGAGAAGGCGACCGCGACGAAGGTGCCCGCCGGGTTCACCCCGTGGGACGACATCGTGCGCGACGTCATCGCCGACATGGACGCGGTCATCGCCGACGTCCAGGCCGCCATCGACGGCCTCGATGAGATCGACCTCACGAGCCAGGACGTCGCAATCGCGATCAAGGAGTCGCTCGAGAAGGACCGCTGGTTCCTCTTCGCGCACCTCGCCGAGTAGTCGCCGACGCGGTCACGACCGCTGCAGCCACGCGAGTACCGCCAGCACCCGGCGGTGCTCGGAACCGGAATCATCGAGCCCGAGCTTCACGAAGATCGAGCCGATGTTCTTCTCGACGGCGCCGACCCCGATGAACAGCCGCTCGGCGATGCTCGAGTTGCTGCGTCCCTCGGCCATCAGCTCAAGAGTGTCGCGTTCGCGCGGTGTGAGCGATGCCAGCGGATCCGGGCGCGCGGCGAGGAGCTCGCGCACGACGTCCGGGTCGAGCACCGTCCCGCCGGCGTGCACGCGGCGCACCGCGTCGGTGAACTCATCGAGGGATGCCACCCGGTCCTTGAGCAGGTAGCCGAGCCCGCCACCCCCGGCGAGCAGCTCTCGAGCATAGACGCCTTCGACGTACTGACTCAGCACCAGGATGCCGATCTTCGGCCGATGCGCGCGAAGGTCGAGCGCCGCCCGGATCCCCTCGTCGCGGTACCCGGGTGGCAGCCGTACATCGAGGACGACGATGTCGGCGTCGGCCGCGTCGACCCGGGCGACGAGATCCTCGGCATCGTCGAAGGCACCGACGGTGACATGGCCCGCCTCCTGGAAGAGGCGGACCAATCCCTCGCGCAGCAGCACCGAGTCCTCGACGAGCACGATGCGCAGCGGCCGGTGGGACGGATCGGGCATGGCGCCAGGATAAGGCCCGCTCACCGGTCCGACAGCGGGATGTGCACCGCGACCGTCGTCGGGCCCCCCGCGGGGCTGTCGACCTCCAGCACGCCTCGCAGCCCCGCAACGCGTGCACGCAGGCCCTCCAGACCATGTCCCTCGCGCAGCTGGGCTCCCCCACGACCGTTGTCGACCACCCAGAGATCGAGCATCCGGTCGGGGGCGGATCGCAGCGACACCGTGAGGTTCGCACCGGTCGCCTGGGCGTGCTTGACGACGTTCGTGAGCAGCTCGGCGGCGATGAAGTAGACCGTGCGCGCGACCTCTGAACTCGCGGCCGCGTCGACGGCCGGATCGACGTCGACCCCGACCACGAGGGGCGTGCCCGCCGCGAGGGCCGAGAGGGCCGCAGCGAGCCCGCGGTCCTGCAGGAGGGGCGGAGCGACGCCGCTCGACAGCGCGCGCAGTTCGTCGAGCGCCGCCTTGGCGTGCACCATCGCCTCGCGCGAGATCTCGACGGCGCCTTCGTTGTCGCCGGCTTCCGCGCGCCGCTCGACCGCGGCGAGGTCGAGCTGAAGGCGCACCAACCGCTGCTGCGGGCCGTCGTGGATATCGCGCTCGAGCCGACGCAGCGCCGCGTCCTCGGCCTGCACGGCCGCGCCGCGGGCCGCCGCTTCGGCTTTCACCTCGGTCGCGAGGTCGTCGGAGCGCCAGCGACCCAGCATCCCACGCGCGATGCCGTGGTGGGCGCGGGCGAGTCCGTGCATGACCCATGGCAGCGTGAACGCGAACACGACGCCCGCGACGAGGAAGAGCACGACCTCGACGGTCTCCGAGGCCCACCCGCCGAATATGCGGGGCATCGCGTCGGCGACGTAGTGGCCCCAGCGCCCGCCGTTCCCGCTCGGCAGGAAAGCGCTCCAGAACCAGTACGTGAGGCCTCCGAGGCTGAGGCTCAGCCAGACCGTCGTCAGCGCGAAGGTCACGGTCGCCACGATCGGGCTCACGATCATCCCGTGCACGAGGTAGAGCCAGTAGTGGGCGCCCCTCAACGGTCGCGACAGCGTGTACCAGAGGCTGGTGCGGGTCGGATCGTCGTGGTCCCACTCGGGTTCGGCGATGTCGGCGAGCCCGGTCAGGCGCAGCAGGTAGCGGTCCGCGACGCCGAATCCGCGCGCGACGATCAGGGTGACGACGATCAGCGGGACTCCCACGATCAGGATCAGCAGACCCACGCCCGCCCAGAACATGGCCGCGAGCACGCTCACGGCGGTCATGGCGAGCGCGAACGCGACGATCAGATAGGCGGCGCTGCCGGGCGTGTGCTTCCACAGCTTCCCGTAGGACGCCCAGAATCCGCTCGGCTGTGCGGGGGTCACGGTGGTCTCCTCGATGTCCATGGTCCCAGCCTGGCCACGCGCGTCCGCGAGCGGCATCCGATCCGCTCCCGGAGCCGTCGGGGGGCTGTCCCCCCGCTTCTCCATCGGGCGGCCTCCTCAGCCCGCGTGTGTGACCCGGCCGCCGAGCAACGTCGCCGACACCGCCATCGAACGCAGGCCGGCCTCCGTCGCGCCGAACGGGTCCGACCCGCAGAGGACGAGATCAGCGGTCGCACCCGGCTCGATGGCCGCGCTCGCCCCCCGATGGGACGAAGCGGTGAGCGCCGTGAGGACGTCGACCGTCTCCTCGGGATGCCACGGCTCGCGGCCGTCGCGGGTGCGGTGCACGGCGGCGGCGATCGCCGCCCACGGATCGAGGGGCGATACGGGGGCGTCCGACCCGAAGAGCACCGTGGCACCCGCGTCGACGAGCGAGCGCAGCGGGTAGGCGAGAGCGGTCTGGAACCGCCAGAGCCGATCGGTGAGATCCCGGTCGTCCACGGCGTGCTCGGGCTGGATGCTCGCGGCGACGCCGAGACGGGCGAACCGCGGGATGTCGGCATGCGCGATCAGTTGAGCGTGCTCGATCCGACCCCACGCTCCGCTGGCGGCGAAGGCGTCGAGGGCGTGCGCGTTGGCGACGTCGCCGATGGCGTGGATCGCGCATTCGATGCCCGCGCCCGCCGCACGGGTCATCCATGCGGTGAGGTCGGCGGGGTCGACGGTGAGCATCCCGAGGTCGTGCGGATCGCCGGGATACGGGTGGGAGCAGGCGGCGGTGCGCGTTCCGAGCGAGCCGTCGGTGATGACCTTCAGCGGGCCGACGTGGACGAGGTCCCCATCGGTGCCGTCGAGAGTCTGCCCCGAGCGCAACCCCTCGTCGACGGCACGGTCGAGGAGGTCCGGATAGATCCCGAACTCCACCCGCAATGCGTCGAACCCGGCAGCGAGTCGTCGCCGCCACGACTCGGCGTTCCATGCCATGTCGAGGTCGACGATGCCGACGACCCCGCGCGCGGCAGCCTCGTGCGCCATCTGCGCCACCAGCGCGTCGCCGGTCAGCGCATCGACGAGGTTCAGCCGGCGTGAGACCTCGAAGGCGGGGGTCTCGCGCAGCAACCCGTTCGTCGAGCGCATCCCCTCCCGCCGCAGCGCGGCCGAGTTCAGCCAGACGCTGTGCACATCCGCGTTGATGAGGTAGGTGGGGACGTCGCCGGTCTGCCGGTCGAGCAGGTCGAGCGACGGCGTGTCCGGCCAGAGCGCATCGCGGAAGCCCGTGCCCACGCGTCGGCCATCGCCGAGCACAGCGGCCCGCCCCATGATCGCGGCCGCCTCGGCGGCCGATTCCGCTGCGCCCAGCGGCTCGCGCTGGGTGACGAGCGCCCACTGCAGCACATGGACGTGGTGGTCCCACAGCCCGGGGACGAGCCAGCCGCCACCGGCATCGAGAACGAGTCCGCGGCGCGGAAGGGCGCCCGCGGGTGCGACGTCGAGCACGCGGCCATCCCCCAGATGCACATCGACGACTTCGGCCGCGCCGAGGCCTCCGGGCCCGGCGACGCGCACATCTGCGACGACGTCGATCCGGTCGCCGCGGGCGGTCACCGCTCGGCTCCGCGCGCGTCGAGTGCGCGCTGCATCTCTGCCGCCAGTTCGGGCTGCGCGTACGGTCCGCCCCCGGACAGCTCGCCGATGATGCGCTCGACGACGTCGGCCGACTTGTTCTGACTGAGTTTGCGCTTGGCGACCACGCGCGTGGGAGTGAGGCGGAATCCGACCGTGCCACGTGCGAGTCGCTCGATGTACGCCTCGTCGTTGGGTCGCTCCCACATCAGCCGCGGCTCGGTCAGGCGCGACTCGAAGTGTGCGACAAGGCGGTCGAGGACCCGCAGGTTCTCGTCGGGAGAGAGCAGCTCGGGGATGCCGGTGAGGTGCGCCGACACGAAGTTCCACGTGGGCACCGACGCCACATCGCCGTACCAGCCCGGCGAGATGTATCCGTGCGGTCCCTGCACGACGACGAGCAGTTCGCGTTCGCCGAGGCCGTGGATCAGGTCGTCGGGCTTTCCGACGTGCCCGACGATCGTGAGGTCGTCGCGCTCGTCGTCGAGCAGCACGGCGTAGTGGGATGCCACCGGACCGTCGTCGGCGGAGCTCACCAGCGTGGCCCACGGATTGCGGTCGACCAGTCGGCGGAGCTCTGACACATCCGTCATGGCGAAGCTGGGGTTCTGACGCACGGACTCAGCCTAGGACCGATGCTGCCCCGAGCCGCGTCAGGCTTGGCAGGACGGACACCAGTAGAGCTTTCGGGTCGCCATCTCCTCGACGACGATCGCGGTGCCGCACACGCGACACGGCAGGCCGGCGCGGTGGTAGACCCAGTGCCGATCGTCGCGGTGGGCCATCGCCCGCCGGTACGCCTCGGGGTCGAGGTCGTCCATCGTCATCATCTGACCGGTTTCGACGCCGATCCGCAGCAGGTCGACCCAGTCGCGCCAGATGCCGCGCACCGTCTCGCGGGGCACGTCCCGTCCCGGGGTGTGCGGGTTCTGACGCGCCCGGAACAGCAGTTCAGCGCGGTAGACGTTGCCGATTCCGCTGACCACTGCGGGGTCCATGAGCAGCTTGCCGATCGGCGTCGCTGTGCGGCCGACGGCGGTCGCGAACCGCTCCTCACCGTCTGTCGGATCGTCGACGAGCGGATCGGGGCCGAGCGCGGCGATCGTGGCCGCGACCTCGTCGGGTGTCTGCAGCACGCACGCCGTCGGCCCGCGCAGGTCCGCGCACGTCGACTCGGTGAGCAAGCGCAGCCGCACCTGGCCGACGACCGGCGGTGGCCACTGCTCGTCGTCGGCTGCGAGGCCCGTGGTCTGCTCCGACATCCGCACGTGCACACGCGCCCTGCGCGGCGCCCCGATCGAGGTCAGCGAGTTCTCGCCGGCGGCGTCGTACACCGCGTCGTCCAGATCGGTGCCGCGTTGATTGGTCTGCCCCATGCGACCGTTCGCCGAGGCGATCGTGGGGTCGACGAGGATCTCTCCGGCGAAGTCCCACGCACCGTACATGCCCAGGTGCACCCGCAGCCAGAGACCATCGTCGAACTCGAGGAACATCTGCTTGCCGACGGCACGCACCTCGGTGACGGTGCGACCGTCCAGCGCGGCGGCACCCTCGACGAAACGACCCTGCGGGCTGGAGGCTGCGACGACGCGACCGACGAAGTTGCGCTCGAACTGGCGGGCGATGCGATGGACGGAGTGGCCTTCGGGCATTCCTCGACTCAGCCGGCCTCGGGATCGAACGCGCTGTCGTCTGCAGCGAGCACATCGGGCGTCGTGCCGCCGGCGCGCGGGTCGGGCACGAGCGAACCGTCGTCCTCGAACGCGGCGATCTGCCCGATGCGCCGAACGTGGCGCTCTTCCCCCGAGAAGGGCGTCTCGATGAACCGGTCGATGAAGGCCGACGCTTCTTCGAACGTGTGCTGGCGTGCGCCGATGGCGATGACGTTCGCATCGTTGTGCTCGCGCGCGAGCTCGGCCGTGGCGAGGTTCCACACCAGCGCCGCGCGGATGCCGCGCACCTTGTTCGCCGAGATCTGCTCGCCGTTCCCCGATCCGCCGAAGACGACGCCCAGCGACTCGACGCCGTTCTGCCGGTCGGCGATCACACCCTGAGCGGCACGGATGCAGAACGCGGGATAGTCGTCCAGCGGCTCGTACTCGACGGGGCCGTGGTCCACGACGTCGTGTCCCTGTTCAGCGAGGTGATGCTGCAGACGGGTCGAGAACTCGAGCCCCGCGTGGTCGGTGGCGATGTGGATGCGCATGGCCCTCATCCTAAGAGCGCTGTGCGGCCGTTTCGCCTGTGCCGTCCCGTGCGCTGTGGACCGTGACGGGCCTGCGCGGGCCACACGACGTAAGCTTGCAGGGTTGTCAGCGGCGCCGACCGCGCCGTGACGATGCCCCACCCACCCAGCATCCACGGGAGACAGTTCAGTGCCTGGAGAGAATCTCACCCGCGTCGAGGCGCAGGAGCGCCGTGCGATCGTCGACACCCACTCGTACGAGGTCGAGCTCGACCTGACGAAGGGCGCCGAGGTGTTCGGCTCGCGCACGATCGTCCGCTTCGCGGCCACGCCCGGCGCCGCCACGTTCATCGATCTCATCGCCCGAGAGGTGCACGAGATCACGCTCAACGGCCGGTCCCTCGATCCCGCCGCGGTGTTCGACGACTCCCGCATCCAGCTCGACGACCTCGAGGTCGAGAACGAACTGGTCGTCGTCGCCGATGCGCTCTACACCAACACCGGCGAAGGTCTGCACCGCTTCGTCGACCCGGTGGACGGCGAGGTCTACCTGTATTCGCAGTTCGAGGTGCCCGACTCGCGCCGTGTGTACGCCGTCTTCGAGCAGCCCGACCTCAAGGCCACCTTCCAGTTCACCGTCACCGCACCCTCGGCGTGGAAGGTCGTCTCGAACTCGCCGACGCCCGAACCCAACGACCACGGCGACGGCGTGTCGACGTGGCGGTTCGAGCCGACACCCCGTATCTCGTCGTACATCACCGCGCTCATCGCGGGACCCTATGAGGCGACGTTCTCCGAGCTGACGAGCGCGTCGGGGCGGGTGGTCCCGCTCGGCGTCTACGGCCGCAAGAGTCTGTGGCAGCACCTCGACGCCGACTACATCTTCGACAAGACACGGCAGGGCTTCGCCTACTTCGAGGAGAAGTTCGACTATCCCTACCCGTTCGCGAAGTACGACCAGCTGTTCGTGCCCGAGTTCAACGCGGGCGCCATGGAGAACGCCGGGGCGGTGACCTTCACCGAGACCTATGTGTTCCGCAGCAAGGTCACCGACGCCGTCAAGGAGCGCCGCGTCGTCACGATCCTGCACGAGCTCGCGCACATGTGGTTCGGCGACCTCGTCACGATGAAGTGGTGGAACGACCTCTGGCTCAACGAGTCGTTCGCCGAGTGGGCGTCGACCATCGCCACGGCGGAAGCCACCGAGTGGACCGAGGCGTGGACGACGTTCAACGCGATGGAGAAGACGTGGGCCTACCGCCAGGACCAGCTTCCCTCGACCCATCCCGTCGTCGCGCAGATCAATGATCTCGAAGACGTGCAGGTCAACTTCGACGGCATCACCTACGCCAAGGGCGGGTCCGTGCTCAAGCAGCTGGCCGCGTGGGTGGGCGTCGAAGCGTTCTTCGCCGGCGTCTCGGCCTACTTCGCCAAGCACGAGTGGGGCAACACCGAACTCGTCGATCTGCTGACCGAGCTCGAGACGACCAGCGGACGCGAGCTTGCGACGTGGTCGAAGAAGTGGCTCGAGACGGCCGGGGTCAACACGCTCTCGCCCGACATCCGCACCGACGACGACGGCGTCATCACGCGGTTCGCGATCGTGCAGACGGCCCCCGCCGACTATCCGACCATCCGCCCGCATCGCCTCGGCGTCGGGTTCTACCGGCTCGAGGGCGATGCCCTCGTGCGCGTGCATCACGTCGAGCTCGACGTCGACGGCGACCTCACGGAGGTGCCGCAGCTGAAGGGCCGCGCGCGGCCCGACCTGGTGCTGCTCAACGACAACGATCTCGCGTATGCGAAGATCCGCCTCGACGACCGCTCGCTGCAGACCGCGATCGAGCACCTCGCCAAGATCAGCGATCCTCTCGCTCGCTCGCTCGTCTGGGGTGCGGCATGGGACCAGACCCGCGACGCGGAAGCCTCCGCCTCCGACTACGTCGATCTCGTGCTCGGCAACATCGGATCCGAGACCGAGTCGACCACGGTGCGGACGACACTCGCCCAGCTGCAGCTCGCCGCGAACTCGTACGTCGCGCCCGAACGCCGCGAGCAGACGCGCGTCAAGGTCGCCGACGCGCTGTGGGCGCTCGCACAGAGTGCCGCGGCGGGCAGCGACAGCCAGCTGCAGTTCACCACCGCGTTCGCCACGGCAGCGGCCACAGCGCAGCACTGGGAGACCGTGCGCGGCCTGCGCGACGGAGAGGTGACACTCGAGGGTCTCGAGATCGACACCGATCTGTCGTGGCAGCTGCTCGTCTCTCTCGCGGCCGGCGGGGTCGTCTCCGCCGCAGACATCGATGCCGCGCTCGCCGCCGACAACACGGCGAAGGGCGGCGAGTTCGCCGCCCAGGCGAAGGCCGCCCTGCCGACCGCCGAGGCCAAGCGCGCCGCCTGGGATTCCCTGGTCTCGAAGGCCGACCTGCCGAACACGATCGTGCGGACGACGAGCCTCGGCTTCGTGCATCCCGCGGGCGTCGAGCTGCTCGGCGAGTTCGTCGGGCCGTACTTCGACATGCTGCTGCCGGTGTGGGAGTCGCGGACGTACAAGATCGCCGAGTACCTCGTGCTCGGCCTGTATCCCGCGCCGCTGGCCAGCACCGACCTGCGCGACGCGACGCGCCGCTGGCTGGCCGACCACGCCGACGCCGCTCCCGCGCTGCGCCGCATGGTCGCCGAGAACCTCGCCGGCGTCGAGCGCGCCCTCGCCGTGCAGGAACGCGACGCCCAGTAGAGCCTCCACCGACGCCCCGGTCCGCGCTCAGGCGCGGCCGGGGCGACGGTGGTTAGGATCATGCCGATGAGCACCCTGCCGTTCGACGCCGACCCGGCCACCGAGCCGACCGCGCCGACGTGGTGGCAGCCGGTCACCGCGTGGCTCATCGAGGTCGGCCTCGACCTGATCACGGTCGGGATCATCCTCGTCGTCGCCTTCCTGCTGGCGTGGATCCTGCGTCTGGTGATACGCCGTGTCGTCAACCGCATCGTCAACGGCGCGAAGTCGAAGGCGAACGTCGTCGACACCCAGGCTCTCGAGCGTTCGCCGTTGGCTTCGGTGCGCGTCGTGCAGCGCACCCGCACCCTGGGATCCATCCTCCAGAACGTCGTCAACGTCGCGCTGGTGATCATCGTCATCCTGCTCGTCGTCAATGTGTTCGCGCCCAACGCCCTCGGTTCGCTGACGCTGCTCACCGCGGCCATCGGCGCGGGTCTCGGCTTCGGCGCCCAGAACATCGTCAAGGACGTGCTCAACGGCATCTTCATCGTCGCCGAGGACCAAGTGGGAATCGGCGACGTCGTCGACCTCGGCCTGGCCGCCGGCATCGTCGAGTACGTGAGCGTCCGGGTCACCCATGTCCGGGACGTCAACGGGACGCTGTGGTACGTCCGCAACGGCGAGATCACCCGCATCGGCAACCTCTCGCAGGGGTGGTCGCGGGTCATCGTCGACCTCGCCGTGGCGCTCGATGCCGATCTCGACCGGGTCGAGACGACGCTGATGGACACCGCGATCGCCCTCTCGGAGGATCCGAAGTGGCGCACCCGCGTCATCGAGAAGCCCGAGGTCTGGGGGCTCGAGTCGGTCTCGGGAGACGCGCTCATCGTCCGTGTCGTCATGAAGACGCGGGCAGGGGCGAAGGACGACGTCGCGCAGGAGCTGCGGCGCCGAGTGAAGACGGCGATGGACGAGGCCGGCATCCGGCTGCCGCAGCTGTCGACCGTCACGCTGTCGGGCCTCGAGGGCGCGCAGCGGGTGCGAGGCGCGAATCCTCCGAAGACCAAACCCAATCCGCTGGCGCCCGACACCGACGAAGTCCCCGCCCGGCCCGTGTGGCGTCCCAAGCGCGACAAGCCCGACACTCCGGAGGACTCCCCGTGACGACCGAACCCGTCTCGTTCTACGACGAGGTCGGCGGCGCCGATGTCTTCGACCGCCTCGTCGCCGGCTTCTACCGACGCGTCGCCGACGACGACGTGCTTCGTCCGATGTACCCCGAGGAGGACCTCGGGCCCGCCGCGGAGCGCCTGCGGATGTTCTTGGTTCAGTACTGGGGTGGGCCGATCGACTACAGCGCACAGCGTGGCCACCCCCGGCTGCGGATGCGGCATGCCGCGTTCCACGTCGACCCCGATGCGCGCGATCGCTGGCTCGCACACATGCGCGCCTCCCTCGACGACCTCGGGCTTCCGCCCCTGCACGACGCGACGCTGTGGGATTACCTGCAGCGCGCCGCCTACGCCATGGTGAACACCTTCGAGCCCCGCCCCTGACCGATCGGAGACACCGATGTCCGCCACGACCACCGCACGCACGACCGACGTCCTGGTCATCGGCTGGGGGCTGGCGGGACTCGTCGCCGCCTCAGAGGCGGTGGCGGCCGGCAAGAGCGTCGTGATCGTCGACCAGGAGCCGCGCACGAACCTCGGCGGCCAGGCGTGGTGGTCGTTCGGCGGCCTGTTCTTCATCGACTCGCCGGAACAGCGGCGCATGGGCATCCGCGACTCCCTCGACCTGGCGCGGCAGGACTGGTTCGGCACCGCGGGGTTCGACCGCGACGAGGACGCATGGCCGCGCCGCTGGGCCGAGGCGTACCTCGACTTCGCGCACACCGAGAAGCGGGCATGGCTGCGCGAGAAGGGCGTCGGCTTCTTCCCCGTCGTCGGCTGGGCCGAGCGCGGTGGCTACGGGGCGACCGGCCCCGGCAACTCCGTGCCTCGATTCCACGTCACCTGGGGAACAGGACCCGGGCTCGTCGCGCCGTTCCAGGCCGCCGTGGAAGCCGGCGAAGCAGCCGGCCGCGTCAGGATCCTCGCCCGTCATCGCGTGACGCAGCTGACCGTGCACGACGGCGTCGTCGTCGGCGCGAGCGGCGACGTGCTGGCACCATCGGGAGCGACTCGTGGCGTCGCGTCGTCACGCGAGGTCGTCGGCGCCTTCGAGGTGACCGCCGGCGCGACCATCGTCTCGTCGGGCGGGATCGGCGCGAATCACGACCTGGTCCGCCGCAACTGGCCGACGCGGCTCGGGACGGCACCGAAGACCATGGTCACCGGCGTTCCCGCGTACGTCGACGGCGCAATGCTCGCCGTCACCGAGAACGCCGGAGCCCGTCTGATCAACACCGACCGCATGTGGCACTACGTGGAGGGAATCCAGAACTGGGACCCGATCTGGCCGGGGCACGGAATCCGCATCCTCCCCGGCCCGTCGTCTCTCTGGCTCGACGCCACCGGTCGTCGGCTGCCCGTGCCGCTCTACCCCGGGTTCGACACCCTCGGAACACTCGCGCACCTGCGCGCGACCGGTCACGATCACTCGTGGTTCGTCTTGTCGCACCGCATCGTCGAGAAGGAGTTCACGCTGTCGGGCAGCGAGCAGAATCCGGATCTCACCGGCAAGGACGTTCCGCTGCTCGTTCGCTCGCGGCTCGGCAAGGGCGCGGCCGGCCCGGTGCAGGCCTTCCTGGACCACGGCGCCGATTTCGTCGTCCGCGACGATCTGGACTCGCTGCTGGAAGGGATGCGGGCACTCCCCGGCGGCGACCTCCTCGATCCCGACCTGGTCCGCGCCGAACTCGACGGACGCGACCGCGAGATCGGCAACGACTTCACCAAGGACGCGCAGATCGCGATGCTCCGCTCGGCGCGGGCCTATCGCGGTGACCGCCTTGTGCGCACGGCACCTCCGCACCGCATCCAGGATCCGAAGGCCGGGCCCCTCATCGCCGTCAAGCTGCACGTGCTCACACGCAAGTCGCTCGGCGGGATCGAGACCGATCTGGGCTCGCGCGCCCTGGGGGCCGACGGCCACCCGGTGCCGGGCCTCTACGCCGCCGGCGAGGCCAGCGGCTTCGGCGGCGGGGGCGTCCACGGCTATCGGGCGCTCGAGGGCACCTTCGTGGGCGGATGCCTCTTCTCGGGTCGCGCGGCTGGACGTTCGGCGGCAGCCGCGGTCTGACTAGGCGCCCGTCTCCCGCACCGCAGTGAGGCCCGACCGCACGGGTCCGCGCAGCAACACATGACCGCGCGCGAGACTGAGACGGGTCCACGGGCCGGCCGTACGGACGATCGCGCGCTCCTCGCCGCCGATGAACCCGAAGGCGAAAGCCGCGAACGCGACGCCGAGGGGAAGACCGCCGAGATCGTCGTCGCCCGGTGACCACACCGACGCCCGCAGCGCGCGGACCGCGTCCTCGCCGGGGTCCCGCGGCATGCCCTCGGCGACGGAGGCGATACCCCACTGCGCCCGAGCCGCGAGCGTCGCGGCGTCGATGGTGCCGGCATCGACCCATCCGCTGCGCGGCGGGGACACCCCCGCCCACGAAGCGGACACCGCGGTCTCGGGCAGCACGACCGCGCACGGATCGGCGGCGTCGACCGTCAGTTCCGCGGCCGTGACCACGACGTCTGTGACCAACTCCGGATCGACCGGCATCGCGCGCAACCCCAGGACGGTCGGCGTCGAGTCGAACAGGCCTCGCGGCGCGAGGGCGGCACCGGTGACGACGAGCGTGCCGGCATCGGCGCGCAGCCGGACGGCGCCGTCCGAGAGGGATGCCGTCCGCCCCGCGAACAGGACGAGGTCGGCGGCGGTCTCGGCGTCCGCGAAGAGGAGGCGGTGTGGCATCCGCCCTAGACTACCGAGCGAGCGGCACCCGACCCGAGACGGAGATCCTGTGACCGATGCCAGCCCGCGTCCCACCGAGGATGAGCGCCCCGATCCGGTGACCGCGATGCTGACCGTGCTGGACCTGGCCGCGTCGGAGGCCCGCACGTCGGAGGACATCTTCACGGGCATCTCGCACGCGATGCCCCTCGGCCGCGTCTACGGCGGGCAGGTGCTGGCGCAGTCCATCGTTGCCGCCGACCGCACGACGCCCGACGACCGGCACCTGCACTCCACACACGGCTACTTCCTGCGCCCCGGCGATGCGAGCAAGGGCATCACCTTCGCGGTCGACCGCATCCACGACGGGCGATCGTTCTCGACGCGCCGCACCCAGGCGTTCCAGGAGGGTGTGCCGATCTTCTCGATGATCGCATCGTTCCAGGACACCGATCCGGGGATCGAGCACCAGGCGGCGATGCCCACGGACATCCCCTCCCCCGAGGACCTCCCCGATGTCGAGCAGGCGATCGTCGCCGCCCACCCCGCCTCCAAGCGGCTGTTCCTCGACCGTCCGGTCGAACTGCGGCACGTGCCGTCGCCGATCTACCTCGCCGTCGATTCCGGGCACGTCGCGCATCAGGCCGTGTGGGTGCGCACGCGTCGCCGGATCGGCGACGATCCGCGGCTGCACCAAGCCGTCATGGCCTACCTGAGCGATCTGACGATCCAGGAGCCGATCCTTCGCGCCCACGGGCTGGCATGGTCGACGCCCGGGCTGAAGGTCGCGAGTCTCGACCACGCGATGTGGTGGCACCGGCCCGGTCGCGTCGACGAGTGGATCCTGTACGTACAGGAGTCGCCGAGTGCGCGGGGCGGACGCGGCCTCGGTCAGGGCCGCATCTACAGCCGCGAGGGCGTGCTGCTGGCGAGCGTGGCGCAGGAGATCATGGTGCGCGTACCCGATCTCATCGGCGGTAGGTGAGAGGATCTCCCACGAACGGGGCCCATACCGCCTTCTCGTCGTCGCTCAGACGCGTCGGGCGACCGGTGGCCGTGTCGACCAGCACCACCACGGCGGACGAGCGGGCATACAGAATCTGCGGGTCGTCGCCGACGGGGCTGTACACCTCGTAGCAGACCTCGATGCTGGAGCCGCCGATCCTTCCGATCCACATCTGCACGTCCAGCGGCCGGTGACCGTACGGCACCGGCCGCCGGTACTCGATCTCCTGGCGGGCGATGAGTGTCGCACGCTGGCCGCCGCCTTCGAGCACGGTCATATCGAACACGGCCGTCGGCGCGGCTTCCGATCCGTCCTCGGGCTTCCAGAACGCCCGCAGCCGCGCCTCTTCGAGGAGCTTGAGCATCGATGTGTTGTTCACGTGCCCGAGCGCGTCGAGGTCGCCCCATCGCAGCGGGATGGGAACGTGGAGGCGCTGCCCGCCCGTGTCAGTCACGCGTGAGCTTGCGGTACGTCGAGCGGTGCGGGGTCGCCGCGTCAGGTCCGAGGCGGTCGATCTTGTTCTCCTCGTAGGCTTCGAAGTTGCCCTCGAACCAGTACCACTTGTCCGGGTCGTCGTCGGTGCCCTCGTACGCGAGGATGTGCGTCGCGATGCGGTCGAGGAACCACCGGTCGTGGGTGATCACGACCGCGCATCCCGGGAACTCCAGGAGCGCGTTCTCGAGCGACTGCAGTGTCTCCACGTCGAGGTCGTTCGTGGGCTCGTCGAGCAGCAGCAGGTTGCCGCCCTCCTTGAGGGTCAGAGCCAGGTTGAGCCGGTTGCGCTCGCCGCCCGAAAGGACGCCGGCCTTCTTCTGCTGGTCCGGGCCTTTGAAGCCGAACTTCGAGACATAGGCCCGGCTCGGGATCTCGGTCTTGCCCACCGTGATGATGTCGAGCCCGTCAGACACGACCTCCCACAGCGACTTGTCGGGATCGATGTTCGAGCGCGACTGGTCGACGTAGCTGATCTTGACCGTCTCGCCGATCTTGAGCTGACCTCCGTCGAGCGGCTCGAGGCCGACGATCGTCTTGAAGAGGGTGGTCTTTCCCACGCCGTTCGGGCCGATCACACCCACGATTCCGTTGGGCGGCAGGCTGAAGCTCAGACCGTCGATCAGCGTGCGCCCGTCGAACCCCTTCTTGAGGTTCTTCGCCTCGATCACGATGCTGCCCAGTCGCGGGCCCGCGGGGATCTGGATCTCTTCGAAGTCCAGCTTGCGCGTCCGCTCCGCTTCGGACGCCATCTCCTCGTAGCGCGCCAGACGGGCCTTCGACTTCGCCTGTCGGCCCTTCTGGTTCGAGCGCACCCACTCGAGCTCGTCGGCCAGGCGTTTGGCGAGCTTGGCGTCCTTCTTGCCCTGGATCGCGAGGCGCTCGCGCTTCTTCTCGAGGTAGGTGGAGTAGTTGCCTTCGTAGCCGATGAGGCGGCCGCGGTCGACTTCGGCGATCCACTCGGCGACGTTGTCGAGGAAGTACCGGTCGTGCGTGATCGCGATCACCGCGCCCGCGTACTTCTGAAGGTGCTGCTCGAGCCAGAGCACGCTTTCGGCATCGAGGTGGTTGGTCGGCTCGTCGAGCAGAAGCAGATCGGGCTTCTGCAGCAGCAGGCGGGTGAGCGCCACCCGGCGCCGTTCCCCGCCCGACAGGTTGACCACCGGCGCGTCGCCGGGAGGCGTGCGCAACGCGTCCATGGCCTGCTCGAGCTGCGAGTCGAGGTCCCAGGCGTCGGCGGCCTCGATCTCCTCCTGCAGCGTGCCCATCTCGGACAGCAGCGCGTCGAAGTCGGCGTCGGGTTCGGACATGAGCCCCGAGATCTCGTTGAAGCGGTCGACCTTCGCCTTGATGGCGATGCCGTCCTCGATGTTCTCGAGCACGGTCTTGCTGTCGTCGAGCTCGGGCTCCTGCATGAGGATGCCGACGCTGAAGCCCGGCGAGAGCGTCGCCTCGCCGTTGGACGGCTGGTCGAGGCCGGCCATGATCTTGAGGATCGTCGACTTTCCGGCGCCGTTCGGGCCGACCATGCCGATCTTGGCACCGGGCAGGAACGCCATCGTGACGTCATCGAGGATCAGCTTCTCGCCTACTGCCTTGCGTGCACGGACCATCTGGTAGATGTACTCGGCCACCGGTGTTGCTCTCCTCGAAGTCGCGGACGTCAGCGTCCCAGCCTACCCGCGCGACGGCGGCACGCGATGCGCGCACGGTCGGTCGTCATTGCTCGATCTCGACGGTCGCCCCGATGAGACACCTGCCCTCGTCGAGGAGGGGTGCGACGATCGTCACCGGGGCCTCGAAGCCGGGGCCGACCTGACCGATCAGGCACTCCCCCGCCCACTGCACCGAGAACTGGATGCTCTCCGCCGGCGCCCCCACTGTGCTGAGGTCCGCCGTGCGCTCCATGTCGACCCTGCGGAAACCCGCCGCCACGAGGGCCTCGACGTACGCACCTCCGCGCAGGCGCGCATCCGAATCCCACACCGTGTCGACCGCCGCGGCGAACACCGGCAGGTTGTCGGCGGCGCTCCCCTCGGGCATCAGCACCACGACCGGTGGAGCGCTGGGCGCACCCGGCGACGCAGAGGAGACCACCGTCGGCGAGGCATCCGCCGTCGTGGGCGTGAGCGCCCCGTCTCCGACGCAGCCTGTCAGGGACGACACCGCGGCGAGAGCGACGACGGTGAGGCCCACCTGCCCGGCGCGCAGGGCGGCGGGGAGGCGACTCGACACACCGTGAGTCTAGGTCGGCGCCCGTCAGAACGGCGCGTCGGCGGGCTCGCCCGGCGACGTCGGAGTCGGCGCCTCCGCCGGGGAATCCGGCGACGGCGCAGCAGCCTCGCCCGGCACGGCCCAGGTGGTGGCCGCCGCAGCCGCCGGTCTCGCGGCCTTCTCGAACGTCGATGTGCCCCACCGCAGATCGTGGCCGATCGCATCGGCCTCGACCTCGGCCGCCGTCCCCGACGTCGTCCCGCTCTCCCACTTGCGCAGCTGAAGACGACCCGCCAGCACGACCCGGTCGCCTCGGTGGAGGGAGCGCAGGACGTGATCGCCGAGTCCACGGAAAGCGGAGACGGCGTAGAAGCTGGTCTCCCTGTCGACCCAGGCGTTCTGTGCGCGGTCGTAGTACCGCGAGGTGCACGCGAGCCGGAACGAGGCGATCGTCGCCCCGCTGCCGGTCGTACGGTGCTCGGGTTCGTTGGCGACGTTCCCGATGAGGGTGATGGCGGTCTCGTTCGCTGCGTTCATCGCGGCTCCTCTCGTGTGCCGGGCGGATTCCCGGATGCACCGGCGGCCCCGTGCCCGTTCGGGCCGCCGGTGCGTGATCAGGATGCCGCGGCGACTCGCCCGACCGAACCGGATCCGTCGTGCTGTGGACGACCACGGCGGAATCCGCCCCTGGGGAGGAGTCGGTGCGATCGGTCGATGTCCGAAGTCGTAGCTATGTTCGAACGCGAGAGGAAGCGACATGACCACCATCACCCCGAAGCTCCGCCCCAGCGCGAGTGCGCGGCTCGCTCCCGCAGCGCCATCCCTGTGGCGGGTCATCGATGCCGGCGGTCGGGTCATCGGCCACGTCCAGGCACGCGCCGACCGTCGCGGCACACGGTTCCGCGCGAGGCGCTATCACCCGCCGACACGGGCCTTCCGAGATCTCGGCGACTTCTGGTCAGCCGACGACGCCGTCGACTGTCTGCGCTTCTCGCGCTGAGTCAGACCAGGGCGCCGTCCATGACCGGGGCCGTCCGCGGGGCGGCATCCTTCACACGCGCCCACGAATCGGCGAGCCGATCGACCGCGACGGCGAGCCGTTCGGGAGAGGTGGTGAACGGCAGTCGCAGATGACGGTCGTACCCACCGTCGACGCCGAAACGCGCGCCCGCCGAGAGCAGCACGCCTCGTGCGCGCGCGTCCATCACCAGAGCAGCGCTGAAGGGAGCATCGAGCTCGATCCACAGGGCGACTCCGCCGTCGGGGCACGGAACACGCCATTCGGGAATGCGCGCGGTCACGCACTCGCGCAACGCGTCGCGCGATGCGCCGAGGACGTGCGCGCGCTGCGCGAGCACGTCGCCGAATCGCTCCAGTACGGTCGCGGCGACGGCCTGCTCGAAGTCAGGGCTGCCGAGGTCCCGCACCGGCCGTGCGGCCATGAGTCGGCGTACCAGAGGCTCCTCGCAGCGGATCCATCCCAGGCGCAATCCGCCCCACACCGACTTGCCGAGCGATCCGACCCGCACCACTCCGGTGCGGCGGACCGGGTCGAACGCGTGCCCGGGGCTCGCGCGGTCGATGTCGAGATCCGCCGTGGTCTCGTCGAGCACCAGGATGGAGCCGGTGCGGCGTGCGGCTGCGTCGATGCGCGCCGCATCGGCGGCGGTCATCGTACGGCCGGTGGGGTTCTGGAAGTCGGGCATGAGGTAGGCGAGGACGGGCAGCCCACGCGCGAATGCCTGCTCCGCACGATCGAGGTCCCACCCGTCGGAGGTGGTGACGGGAACGCCGATCAGCCGCCCGCCCGCGGCGCGCATCGCCTCGGCGGCGTGCGGGTACGTCGGGGTCTCGACCAGCACTCGGTCGCCCCTCCCGACGAGCACGGCGGCGAGCAGGTGCAGAGCGCTCTGCGCGCCGTTGGTGATGAGCACTTCGTCCGGTCGCGTCGGGAGCCCACGAGCGGTGTAGCGGTCGGCGATGTGCGATCGAAGGGTCGTCGAGCCGTGCATGTCGTAGCCGGTACCCGCGACCAGCGTCGCGGCGCTCTGCGCGACCTCGGTGAACACCCCCGCCAATCCCGGCCACGCGGGTGGACTCGCCTGCTGCAGGTCGATCGCGTCCGGCGCTCCCGACGTCAGACCGGGATCGTGCCTGCGCAACGGCAGCGTCACGCTTCCCGACCCACGCAGGCTTCGGATGTGGGCTGATCCACGCAGACTCTCGTACGCCGCAGCCACCGTGCTGCGGCTCAGGCCGAGCGCTGCGGCCAGCTCGCGCTCCGCCGGCAGCGTCGTGCCCGGCGCGAGGCGGTTGTCCACGCACAGGACGCGGATGCCGTCGGCCAGCGCCTCGTACGCGGGCTCACGGGTACGCCACCCCCCGAGCGCCGATGTGAGGGCACGTGCGGAGACGCGGGAGTCCATCCGGCCACCATAGTGATATTGGACTGCGCATACCAGTCCACTTGTCGGATTGGATGGTCACATGTCCCGTCGCGTCCTCCAGTTGCTCTTCGGACTCATCCTCTACGGCGTCGGCTGCGCCCTCACCGTCGAGGCGGGCCTCGGGGTCGACCCGTGGACGGTCCTCGCCGAGGGCATCTCGCTGCACACCGGGATCGGGATCGGATGGGTGACCAACCTGATCGGATTCGCGGTACTCCTCCTGTGGATCCCCCTGCGCCAGCGCCCTGGCGCCGGAACGCTCGCGAACATCCTGCTCGTCGGCACCGCGATGCAGTTCGCGTTGTGGATCATCCCGCCCCTGTCGGGCACCATCCTGCAGTTCGCCGTGCTCCTCGGCGGCATCGCCCTGGTCGCGATCGCCTCGGGCCTCTACATCGGCGCCCACTTCGGACCCGGCCCGCGCGACGGCCTCATGACAGGGCTCCACAGCCGGCTCGGCTGGCCGATCTGGGTGTGCCGCGCCGTCGTGGAGCTCATCGTGCTCGCCGCCGGATGGCTGCTGGGTGGCACGGTGGGCATCGGCACCGTGCTGTTCGCGGCGCTCATCGGTCCGGGTGTCCACCTCGCGCTGCCGCTGCTGGACACCCGGCGCGAGAAGGTCAGTGCTCGCGGAACTGCGGCCAGTCGCTCCCCGGCGTCATATGCGCATGGAGCGCCTTCTTCGCCACGTCCATGGACGGATACGTTCCGGTCGCGGCATCGGCACCCGCCATCGTGACGGTGTAGCCGTCCTCCGACTTTCGGATGCTGCCGACCACGCCCGACGGCGAGTAGGCCACCCAGAGGGGGTGGTGCGTTTCGGTGGTGCTCATGATCACAACTCCTTCCGTCACCACCGACGCTACGCCCGCCGGCCCCCGGACACCAGAGCCTTTCGGGTGCACGCGATACCCTGAGGGCGACCCCCAGTAGCTCAGTGGATAGAGCAGCGGCCTTCTAATCCGCCGGTCGCACGTTCGAATCGTGCCTGGGGGACGCGTCCCGAGGGCCGTGTCGCCCTCGCAACTAGGATGGTCGCATGGTGGGGTCCTCCGAGAACGACAGACTCGTCTGGATCGACTGCGAGATGACGGGTCTCGACCTCTCGGTCGATGAACTCGTCGAGATCGCCGTCGTGGTGACGGACTTCGAACTGCGCCCGCTCGATGCGGGTTTCTCCATCGTCATCAAGCCGGATGCCTCCGCGCTCGAGAACATGAACGAGTTCGTGACGGGAATGCACCGCTCGAGCGGCCTGCTCGACGAGATCCCCCACGGAGTGAGCCTCGCCGACGCCGAGTTCCAGGCCCTCGAATACATCCAGCGCTTCGTGCCGCAGGAGGGCAAGGCGCCGCTGGCCGGCAACACCATCGGCACAGATCGTATGTTCCTCGCGAAGTACATGCCGCGCATCGACCGCTGGCTGCACTACCGCAACGTCGATGTGTCGAGCATCAAGGAACTGTCGCGCCGCTGGTACCCCCGCGCCTACATCCACGCACCCTCGAAAGACGGTGGGCACCGCGCCCTGGCCGACATCCTCGAATCGATCCGCGAGCTCGCCTACTACCGCCAGGCCGTATTCGTCGCCGAGCCCGGTCCGTCCAGCGACGACGCGCGCACCGTGGCGGCATCCGTCGTGTCGTCGTTCACCTCCGACGTGTGAGAGAATCGTACGGTTGCCCGCTCCGGCGGGTCACGGTGGGTATAGCTCAGTCGGTAGAGCACCTGGTTGTGGTCCAGGGGGTCGCGGGTTCAAGTCCCGTTACTCACCCCGAATGATGCGCGACATGGACGTGGACTCCTTCGAGCAGCTCGTCACCGACGAGCTCGACCGTCTCCCCGACGAGATGGTCGACGGCCTCGACAACGTGGTCTTCGTGGTCGAAGACCGTCCCGAGGACGGCAGCCTCGATCTGTTCGGTCTGTACGACGGGCACGCGCTCACCGAGCGCGATCGCTACGGAGGCGGCGAGCTGCCCGACCGCATCATCGTGTACCGCGAGCCCCACCTGGCCGCGTGCGAGGACGAAGACGAGCTGCGCGCCGAGGTGCACACGACCCTCGTGCACGAGATCGCGCACTTCTACGGCATCGACGACGACCGCCTGCACGAGCTCGGGTGGGCGTGATGGCGCTGCTGTCCGCCCCCGACCTCGATGAGGTGCGCGACGTCGCCCGCGCGCCCGAGGGCCCGTGGCAGACGGTGGTCTGGAACGACCCCGTCAATCTCATGAGCTACGTCACCCACGTGTTCAAGGAGTACTTCGGGTTCCCACAGGCGACGGCCGAGAAGCTCATGCTCGCCGTCCATCACGAGGGGCACGCCGTGGTGGCAGAGGGCGCGCGCGAGCAGATGGAGCTGCACGTGCGCGCGATGCACGACTACGGTCTGTGGGCGACGCTGAGACGGGAACCGAGATGACCGGGAGTCCCGTCGTGATCGACCTCGCTCGTGTCGAGGCCGCGCACCTCGACGCCCTCGTCGCGCAATTCGTCGAGGTGCTCGATGCGACCGGATCCACCGCGGGCACCGATCCGGCCGTGGCCCGCCTCGTCCCCGATGCGTATCGCGACGACGCCGACGCTGCCGCGGAGTTCCGCTCGCTGACCGAGGCCGATCTGCTGGGGCGGAGGCGAGAGGATGCCGCCTCGGTGCGCGCGTCGCTGCGAGGTCTCACCGACCTCCCCGACGACGTCGGCGACCCGACGCTCGCGGAGGTGATGATCGTCGAACTCGACTTCGATCAGGCGCAAGCCTGGCTGCGCACCCTCGCCGCGATCCGCCTCGTACTCGCGTCCCGTCTCGGAATCGTCGAGGAGGACTCCCACGACGAGGACGATCCCCGTTTCGCGATCTACGACTGGCTCGGCTACCGACTGCAGAGCCTCGTCGAGACCATGGAGCACTGACCGACGCGCTCAGGGCACCGGATACACGTGCGTCGCGTGCCGACGCGGTTCGTCCCTGACGACGTGGCGTTCCTCCTGCCGCGCCCAGCGCTCCCAGTGCGGTGCGTAGAGGTCACCGTCGCGATCGAGCGCGCGACGCTTGCGCGACGGCTCGGGCGAGTCCAGCCAGACCCGGAGGTCGGCGAGCGGGGCGGTCGAGCCGTCGACGATGCCCGAGCCTTCCACGATGAGCGGAAGGCCGGGGTCGACGGCGTGCGCCTCAGCCGGCGCCTCCGTCTCCCAGTCCCATCGCTGCCACACGCCGATCAGCCCACGCGCGTGCGGCTTCAGGATCTGCTCCCGCGCCGTCTCGACACCGGCATCCAGCCCGTCCCACCCGGGGTACAGCGCGTCCAGAGCGACGACCTGCACCCGGCCGCGCAACGGCCAGCGGCGCACGAGCTCGCGTGCGAGACTCGTCTTTCCCGCGCCGCTGCGACCGTCCAGCAGCACGACCGGGTTTCCCGCGCCGAGACCGGGGAGCGCGGCGACGATGCCGTCCGCGGCAGCCGCGATCGAATCGGCGACGGGATCGCGGCTACTTCTTGAGGATGCGGATGACACGGCTGAGCGCGCGGCCGGCGACCCACACGAACGGAATCGCGACCGCCAGCAGAGCGACGATGTTGGGCTCGAAGCGCAGGTCGTCACCGCGGCGCACATAGGCACCCACCGGGATCGCGTAGCCGCCCCCGCCCCCGCCGCCGTTGCCCGAGTCATCCTCGCCGCCGCCGAAGCCCGACCACGTCACCGCGACCGGCACGAGGCGGACGCCGTCGACGTCCTGCTGCTCGCCGTACGCGCTCGTGACGCCGAACGTGGATGCCTGCTTGCCGAGTTCCAGTGCGATGTTGGGCATGGTGCCACGCTACCCCGCCGACGCGGATGTTCCCAGAGTCAGTCACGCGGCGGGAGGGGCTTCGAGGGCAATGCCCCGCCAGCGCGCGATCGCCCGATCAGCGCGGCCCGCGTCACGGCGCCCGCACCGAACCGCGCCGCCGCACCATCGACGGCCGAGTCGACCTGGCGCCACTCGGCGTCGTCGTCCCACAGTGCGGTCACCGACGATCCGGCGGGACGCAGGTTCTCGGCGCGCACACCGACCAGGCGCACCGGCATGCGCAGGTCGAGGGCGTCGAACAGATCGAGGGCCGCGTCGCCGACCCGTTGACTGACGGCAGTGGGCTCCGCGAGCGTCTGGGATCGTGTGATGGTCGCGAAGTCGGCGAAGCGCACCTTGATCGCGACGGTCGACGCCTCCCACCCGTGTGCGCGCAGCCGTGCACCGACACGGTCGGCGAGTCGTCGGAGCTCGGCGCGCAGGATCTCGGGCGCGGCGATGTCGGTGTGGAAGGTCTCTTCGTGACCGACGCTCTTCTCGACCCGCTGGGTGTGCACCTCTCGTTCGTCGATCCCGCGGGCCAGATGCCAGATGCGGTCGCCCATCGCCGGCCCCAGCGCACGGTCGAGCACCGGCCTCGGGGTCTCGCGCACATCGGCGACCGTGCGGATGCCGCGCGCTTCCAGCGACTCGGCGGCCTTCGGCCCGATGCCCCACAGCGCACGCACGGGGCGCGGTGCCAGGAACGCCTCGGTGTCGGACGCCGCCACGATGAGAAGGCCGTCCGGCTTGCTGATCGTCGAGGCCATCTTGGCGACGTGCTTGGTCGCCGCCGCGCCGATGCTGCAGGTCAGACCCGTCTCGTCGCGGACCCGACGCCGCAGATCGCGCGCGATCCTTCCCGGACTCCCCCACAGCCGGCCGGCGCCGCGCACGTCGAGGAACGCCTCGTCGATGGAGAGCGGTTCGACCAGCGGCGTGACGTCACGGAAGAGCGCCATGACCTTCGCAGACTCCTCGAGGAACCGTCCGAACTCGGGAGCGACCACGATCGCGGAGGGACACAGGCGCAGCGCTTGCCCGACCGGCATCGCCGACCGCACGCCGAACCGGCGGGCTTCGTACGAGGCGCTCGAGACGACACTCCGACCCTCGGGTGCCCCGACGATGATCGGCTTGCCGCGCAACGACGGATCGTCGAGCTGGGCGACCGATGCATAGAACGCGTCCATGTCGACGTGCAGGATGCCCGCACCGGTGTCGTCCGCGCCGTCGGGCGAGACCAGACGTCCTGTGCCGTCCGTGCGTCCCATGCCGCCATTGTCCCCCGACCGACCGACAGTCGGCCGGGAGGAGAGCACCGCTAGGAGCCGGCCCGCTCGAGGATGAGTTCGCGCACGCGTGCGGCATCCGCCTGCCCGCGCATCGCCTTCATGACCGCGCCGATGATCGCGCCGGCTGCCTGCACCTTGCCGTCACGGATCTTCTCGAGCACGTCGGGCTGTGCCGCCAGCGCTTGGTCGATCGCCGCGATGAGCGCCGAATCGTCGGAGACCACGGCGAGCCCACGCGCATCTACGATCTCCTGGGGCGATCCCTCGCCCGCGATCATGCCCTCCAGAACCTGACGGGCGAGCTTGTCCGTCAGCGTCCCCTCATCGACCAGCGCCTGCAGCGCGGCGACATCGCCGGGAGACACGAGATCGGCGGGGTCGCGGTCGGTCGCGTTGGCGATGCGTGCGATCTCGCCCGTCCACCACTTCCGCGCGGCAGCAGGAGATGCGCCTTCGGCGATCGTCGCCTCGACCTCGCCGAGCACGCCGCCGTTGACGATGCCCTGGAAGTCGATGTCGCCGAATCCCCACTCCGCCTTCAGACGACGCCGATGTGCGGAGGGTGCCTCGGGAAGAGTCGCGCGCAGCTCGTCGATCAGCGCGAGCGACGGCTCGACGGGCAGCAGGTCGGGCTCGGGGAAGTAGCGGTAGTCGTCGGCATCCGACTTGGGTCGCCCGGGAGAGGTCGTGCCGGTGTCCTCGTGCCAGTGGCGCGTCTCCTGCACGATCGCTCCGCCTGCGGCGAGGATCGCCGCCTGGCGCTGGATCTCGTACCGCACCGCGCGCTCGACGGAGCGCATCGAGTTCACGTTCTTCGTCTCGGTTCGCGTGCCGAGCTTCTCCTGCCCGCGCGGTCGCAGCGACACGTTGGCGTCGCACCGCAGATTGCCCCGTTCCATGCGGGCCTCGGAGATCCCGAGCGCGCGCACGATGTCGCGGATGGTCTGCACGTAGTACTTGGCGATCTCGGGTGCGCGATGCTCTGCGCCGAAGATCGGCTTGGTGACGATCTCGACCAGCGGCACCCCCGCACGGTTGTAGTCGACGAGCGAGTACTCCGCACCCTGGATGCGTCCGGTCGACCCTCCCACGTGCGTCAGCTTGCCGGCGTCTTCCTCCATGTGGGCGCGCTCGATCGGCACATCGACGATGGTGCCGTCCGACAATTCGACCTCGACACGGCCCTCGAAGGCGATCGGCTCGTCGTACTGCGAGATCTGGTAGTTCTTGCCGAGGTCGGGGTAGAAGTAGTTCTTGCGCGCGAACCGGCTCGACGGCGCGATCTCGCACCCGAGAGCGAGACCCAGGCTGATCGATGACCTGATCGCCTCACCGTTGACGACGGGCAGCGAACCGGGCAGTCCCATGTCCACCGGAGCGACGAGCGTGTTCGGTGCGGCGTCGTGGTGATCACGGTGCGCGGGGTTCGGCGCGGCCGAGAACATCTTCGTGTTCGTGTTCAGCTCGACGTGGACCTCGAAGCCGAGCACCGGCTCGAACATCTCGAGGGCGCGGTCGAAGTCCATCAATGCGTCGGCGGCCATCAGCGACCCCCTCCCCTCACCGGGGCGCGGTCCAGCAGCGGCCCGCCCCATTCGTCGACCAGGAGCGCCTCGAGCGCGGCGCCGACACGATAGAGGCGCGCGTCTTCGCGCGCGGGCGCGAGGAACTGGATGCCCACCGGCAGCCCGTCCTCGTCGGCGAGGCCCGACGGGATGGAGATGCCCGGGACGCCCGCGAGGTTCGCGGGAATCGTCGTGACGTCGTTGAGGTACATCTGCATCGGGTCGTCGAGCTGCTCTCCGAGGCGGAACGCCGTCGTCGGCGCGCTCGGAGTCGCGATCACATCCACGCGCGCGAACGCCTCAGCGAAGTCACGCTGGATGAGCGTGCGCACCTTCTGGGCCGATCCGTAGTATGCGTCGTAGTAACCGGCGCTCAGCGCGTAGGTGCCGAGGATGATGCGACGCTTGACCTCATCGCCGAAGCCCGCCTCGCGCGTGGCGGCCATGACGTCCTCGACGGTGCCACCGGCCACGTCAACGCGCAGGCCGAAGCGCACCGAGTCGAACTTGGCGAGATTGCTGGACGCCTCCGCGGGCAGGATCAGGTAGTAGGCGGCGACGCCGTACTCGAAGTGCGGTGCGCTCACCTCGACGATCTCGGCACCGTGCGCTTCGAGGGTCGCCAGGGCGGCACGGAACGACGCGGACACACCCGCCTGGAATCCGTCGTCGCCGAGCTCGCGGATGACACCCACCTTCAGCCCACGCAGCACCTCGCCGGATGCGCCCTCGCGCGCGGCCGCGGCGAACGACGGCCACCGGTCTGGCAGCGACGTGGAGTCGTGCGGATCGTGCCCGCCGATGACGTCATGCAGCAGACCGGCGTCGAGCACGGTGCGGGTGACGGGACCGACCTGGTCGAGACTCGAGGCCAGCGCGATCGCGCCGTAGCGGCTCACGGCGCCGTAGGTGGGCTTCAGACCGACCGTGCCCGTCACGTGGGCCGGCTGGCGGATCGATCCGCCGGTGTCCGAGCCGAGCGCGAGCGGAGCCTGGAAGGCCGCGACTGCCGCCGCCGAGCCACCGCCTGAGCCACCGGGGATCCGATCCAGATCCCACGGGTTGCGCGTCGGACCGTACGCGGAGTGCTCGGTCGATGATCCCATGGCGAACTCGTCCATGTTGGTCTTGCCGAGCGGAACCAGACCCGCGGCGCGGGCACGCGCCACGACGGTCGCGTCGTACGGTGACATGTAGCCCTCGAGGATGCGCGAGCCGCTCGTCGACGGCATGTCGGTCGTGACCAGCACGTCCTTGACCGCGAGCGGCACGCCGGCCAACGGACCGAGGGGGTCACCGGCCGCGCGCCGCCGGTCGATGTCGGCGGCGACGTCGAGCGCATCGCGGTTGACGTGGAGGAAGGCGTGGATGTCGCCGTCCGTGTCCTCGATGCGGTCGAGGTGGGCGCGCGTGGCGTCGACGCTGGAGACCTCGCCGGCGGCGAGGAGATCGGCGAGCGCAGCGGCGCTCAGCTTCGTGAGGTCGGTCACGGGCGGCCCTTACTGCTCTTCGCCGAGGATGGCGGTCACGCGGAAACGGCCGTCGGCGGCGTCCGGCGCGTTCTGCAGGACCTGCTCGGGCGACAGGCGCTCGGTCTCGTCGTCGGCGCGGAAGACGTTGCTCATCGCGATCGGGTGACTGGTGGCCGCGACCTCGGGCGTGGCGACCTGGGACACCTTCGCGATGTTGTCGACGATCACGTCCAGCTGGCCGGTGAGTCGCTGCACCTCCTCGTCGTCGAGCTGGATCCGGGCGAGCACACCGAGATGGCGCACGAGTTCGGGGGTGATTTCAGACACGTCCCCATTCTAGGCGGGCGGTGCCGCGCCCCAGCCGTCATGGCCGGCCGCGTAGGCTGTGCGGCGTGACCGCGTACGACCCGCCCCGTCCCTGGATCGCAAGCTACCCCGAGGGGGTGCCCGACGACCTCGCCCCCGTCGAAGGCTCCCTCGTCGACATCGTCTCGGCATCGGCGCGGGACTATCCCGACGCACCGGCGCTGCAGTTCTTCGGCCGCACCACGACGTACCGACAGCTCGAGGCGCAGATCGCCCGTGCCGCCGCAGGGCTGCGCGAACTCGGCGTCGGCGCAGGGGATCCGGTCGCCATCGTGCTGCCCAACTGCCCGCAGCACATCGTCGCCTTCTACGCGATCCTGCGCCTGGGGGCGGTCGTGGTCGAGCACAATCCGCTCTACACGCCGCGCGAGCTGCGAAAGCAGTTCGAGGACCACGGCGCCAAGCACGCGATCGTGTGGTCGAAGGTGGTGCGAACCGTGCAGGAGTTCCCGGCCGACCTGCGCGTCGACACGCTCGTGTCGATCGACATCACCAAGGCGATGCCACTGGGCACGCGGCTCGCGCTGACGTTGCCGATCGCCAAAGCGCGCGAGGCCCGCGAATCGCTGCACGAGAAGGTGTCGGGCACCGTGCGGTGGGAGGACGTGCTGCGCTCGGATCCGCTGCCGGCCACCTTCCCCGCGCCCGATACCGACGACCTCGCCCTGATCCAGTACACGAGCGGGACGACCGGCACCCCCAAAGGCGCGTCACTGACCCATCGGAACCTGCTCTCCAACGCCGCGCAGGCCAGGGCGTGGGTTCCGGCCATCACCCGTGGTGACGGATGCGTCGTCTACGCCGTGCTGCCGATGTTCCACGCCTACGGACTGACGCTGTGCCTCACCTTCGCGATGTCGATGGGTGCGCGGCTGGTGCTGTTCCCGCGTTTCGACCCCGACATGGTGCTCGAGGTCACCCGGAAGCATCCGGCCACCTTCCTGCCGCTCGTGCCGCCGATCGCCGACCGACTGCTGAAGGCCGCGAACGAGAAGGGCGTCTCCCTGGTCGGCACCGAAGTCGCGATCTCGGGCGCGATGGCGCTGCCGCATGAGCTGGTCGTCCCGTTCGAAGCGGCATCCGGCGGGTACCTCGTCGAGGGATACGGGCTGTCGGAGTGCTCGCCGGTGCTGATGGCGAACCCCGTTGCGGACAACCGCGTCGCGGGCACGATCGGTCTGCCGTTGCCCGGTACGGAGTGCCGCGTCGTCGATCCCGACGATCCGACCGAGGACGTTCCCGCCGGCGCGCCGGGCGAGCTCGTTGTGCGCGGGCCTCAGGTGTTCGGCGGCTACTACGGCAAACCGGAGGAGACCGAAGCGGTGTTCACGGACGGCTGGTTCCGCACCGGCGACATCGTGACGATCGACGAGCGCGGCTTCGTGCGCATCGTCGACCGGATCAAGGAGCTCATCATCACCGGCGGCTTCAATGTCGCGCCGACCGAGGTGGAGAACGCGTTGCGGCAGCATCCCGACGTCGAGGACGCCGCCGTGGTCGGTCTGCCCAGCGACCACTCGGGCGAGGAGGTGGTCGCGGCGATCGTGCTGGCGGAGGACGTCGATGACGTGGACGTCGAGGACGTCCGCGAGTTCGCCCGCGGCATCCTGACCCCGTACAAGGTGCCGCGCCGCGTGTTCGTCGTCGATGAGCTGCCCAAGTCGCTGATCGGCAAGGTGCTGCGGCGCCAGGTCCGCGACAAGCTCGTCGCGCTGACCTCCGGGGACTGAGCTCGCTCGGCGAGCAGAATGCGTCGAGAGAGCGTCGTCAGATGATGACCGTCGCGGTCGGAGTGTCAGCCGCCTGAGGTGACGCGGCCCACCAACCGACGGCGATCGGCGCGACCGTCGCGTTCGGCGTCGACGAGTCCCGCGCGGGGATCCGGAATTGGAGTGTCGGCGTCGAGCCCGACGACACGAGCACGCCGACCCACGTGAAGGTGTAGGTCGTCCCCGCCGCCGTCGCGGAGACCGCCGACGCCGTCCACCCGGCACCGCTGACGGACACCTGCCCGATGTCCGCCGTCATCGGGGCGGGTGCGGGGAACGTCAGCTTGAGCTCGAGCGCGAGCACCTGGGTCTGGCTCGCCTGCCACACGTTCTGGATCTGTGTCTTGCCTCGCGCGCCTGAAAAGATGTCCTGGGTCCACGGTGGCTGGGGCAGACTCACGACATCGATCACCCGTTGGACGGTCGTGTTGTTGTAGACGATCTGCGCCTCGCCGCGCGAGGCCGCGTACGCAGGCACCGGTGCCGCGAGCGCGATCGCGGGAACGGTCCACGCGGCCGCCTTCAGCGCGGATCTGCGCGATGGATTCCGCCTCTGACACTGCTCTGGCTCGCTTGCCATCTGTTCCCCCACATCGGATACGCCAGCCGCCAGCGTAGCCGTGATTCGTCTCGCGACCTGCACTCAGTTGTCGCCGAGAGCCGCCGGACCCTCGGTCACGAGCACGTGGAACTGTGCGGCATCGAGGATGCGCACACCGAGCTCTTCCGCCTTGTCGAGCTTCGAGCCGGCGCCCGGGCCGGCGGCGACGAAGTCGGTCTTCTTCGAGACGCTCGATGCCGCCTTTCCGCCCGCGCGGATGATGGCGTCCTTCGCGCCCTCTCGCGTGTAGCCGTCGAGGCTGCCGGTCGCGACGACCGTGAGGCCATCGAGCACACCCCCCGCAGCCACCGCCGCCCCGGGTCCTGGATGCCCGGGAGTGGCGAGTTGCGCACCGGCAGCCTGCCATCGCTCGACGATCTCGCGGTGCCAGTCGACCTCGAACCAGTCGAGCAGCGAATCGGCGATGATGCCGCCGACGCCCTCGACCGCGGCGAGCTCGTCGCGGTCGGCAGCGCGGATCGCCTCGACCGAACCGAACCATTGCGCCAGCGCACGGGCCGCGACCGGTCCGACGTGCCGGATGTTGAACGAGACGAGGAACCGCCACAGCTCCTTGGTCTTGGCGAGCTCCAGATTGGCGAGCAGCTCCTCTGCCGACTTCGACAGGATCGCCGACTCATCACCGTCGAACGGCCCCTCGGGGTCGAACGCACGGTCGGTCTTCCTGCGCTGCCGACGGAACGGCGACCGCGTGTCGGGCGTGCCGTCCTCGAGCAGTCGCGCCAACCCGGTCTCGGCATCGCGAACGACCACGTCGATGCCGAAGAGATCCTCTGCGGTCAGCTCGAACAGAGCTGCTTCGGTGACCAGAGGCGGGACATCCGGACGGACGGGCTGGGTCAGTGCGGCAGCCGACACCTCGCCGAGACCCTCGATGTCGAGCCCGCCTCGCGATCCGATGTGCTCGACGCGACCGCGCACCTGCGCCGGACACGACCGCGCGTTGGGACAGCGCAGGTCGATGTCACCCTCCTTGGCCGGCGCGAGGGGGAAACCGCACTCGGGGCAGTGCTGCGGCATGACGAACGCACGCTCGGTGCCGTCTCGCAGCTCGACGACGGGACCGAGCACCTCGGGGATCACGTCACCCGCTTTGCGCAGCACGACGGTGTCGCCGATGAGCACTCCCTTGGCCTTGACGACGTCCTGGTTGTGAAGCGTGGCCTGCCGCACGACCGACCCCGCGACCCGCGTGGGCTCCATCACGGCGAACGGGGTCGCGCGACCCGTGCGCCCGACAGACACGACGATGTCGAGCAGCTTGGTGTTCACCTGCTCAGGCGGATACTTGTAGGCGATCGCCCATCGCGGCGCGCGACTGGTCGCCCCCAGCTCATCGTGCAGGGCGAGCTCGTCGACCTTCACGACGATGCCGTCGATCTCGTGCTCGACGTCGTGGCGATGTTCGCCGTAATGACGGATGAAGTCATCGGCGCCGGCGCCCGAGTCGACCACACGGAAGTACGGACTCGTCGGAAGCCCCCATGCGTGCAGCAGGCCGTAGACCTCGCTCTGCGTCTCGACCGGCGGATCGACCCATGCTCCGATGCCGTGGACGGTGAGCCGCAGCCGCGACAGCCGCTCGTCCATCGCGCGCAGCTGCCGTTCGTTCTTGCCCTCGCTCTTCTGGCGCAGCGAGCCCGATGCCGCGTTGCGCGGATTGGCGAACAGGCGGTCGCCGTGCTCCTGCTGGAACGCGTTGAGCGAAGCGAAGTCCGCAACGGTGAAGAACACCTCGCCGCGCACTTCCACGAGGTCGGGATGACCGGAGCCTTCGAGCACATGGGGGATCCCCGCGATCCGCAGCACGTTCTCGGTCACGTCCTCGCCGACACGGCCATCGCCGCGCGTGGCCGCGGTCACCAGTCTTCCGCGTTCATAGCGCAGCGAGAGGGCGAGCCCGTCGATCTTGAGCTCGCACAGGTAGTGCGGCGCGCGGCCCGCATCGCGCTCGACCCGCGCCGTCCAGGCGAGGAACTCGTCGTCGCTGAACACGTTGTCCAGACTCAGCATCCGCTCGGCGTGCTCGACCGGTGCGAACAGCGTCCCCGAGGCGGCGCCGACGGTGAGGGTCGGCGAGTCCTGTCCCTGCACCTCGGGATGCAGCCGCTCCAGCGCCTCGAGGCGATGCATCCATCCGTCGTACGTCGCATCGTCGACGACCTCGGCGTCGGCGCCGTAGTACGCGTCGCGTGCCGCGAGGATCCGTTCGGTGAGCCGCTGCGCCTCGGAGCGGGCGTCGTCGAGACTCAGCGCCTCGAGGTCGTCGGTCGATTCGACTGCTGCCACCACGTCAGTCTAGAAGCGGCATGCGACACCGCCAGACGGTCAGACGCCGACGGGAACGGCCGAGACGGTGCGGTCGATCGTGAACTGGCCGATGACGCGCGTGCCGTCGTAGAGCACCGCCGTCTGACCCGGAGCCACCCCGTCGAACGGCTCGTTCGGACGAACGGTGACGACCCCGTCGCTCAGCGTCGCATCGGCGGGTACCGGGTCGGCGTGCGCGCGGATCTGCACGTCGCACACGAACGCACCCTCCGCCGGTGCGCGCCCTGCCCACGTATGACGCTGCCCCGCGATCTCGGCCGTCGCGAGCGCCTCCTTCGGCCCGACGACGACGGTGTTCGACACGGGTCGCACTTCGAGGACGAAGCGCGGCTTGCCGTCCGGCGCCGGGACGCCCAGCGACAGCCCCCGCCGCTGACCCACCGTGAACGCGTGCGCACCCTCGTGGGTTCCGACGACCGCGCCCGAGCGGTCGACGACCTCGCCGTGCTGCGCGCCCACCTTCTCGGCCAGCCAGCCGCGAGTGTCACCGTCGGGGATGAAGCAGATGTCGTGGCTGTCGGGCTTGCTCGCAACGGTGAAACCGCGCTGCTCGGCCTCGGCGCGCACGAGCGCCTTCGACGGCGTCGCCCCGAGCGGAAAGAGCGTGTGCGCGAGCTGCTCCGCCGTGAGGACACCCAGCACGTACGACTGGTCCTTCGCGGCATCCGAGGCCCGGTGCAGCTCGCGGCCGTCGGGCGTGTCGACGAGACTCGCGTAGTGACCGGTGCAGACCGCGTCGAAACCCAGCTCGATCGCGCGCTCGAGCAAGGCGGCGAACTTGATCTTCTCGTTGCACCGCATGCACGGGTTGGGTGTGCGGCCGGCCCGGTACTCGGCGACGAAGTCGTCGATGACATCGTCGCGGAACCGCTCGGAGAAGTCCCACACGTAGAAGGGGATGCCCAGGCGGTCGGCGACGCGCCGGGCATCCATGGCGTCCTCGATCGTGCAGCATCCGCGGCTGCCGGTGCGCAGCGTGCCGCCCGCGCGGGAGAGCGCCAGGTGCACGCCGACGACGTCGTGACCCGCGTCGACCGCGCGCGCCGCGGCCACCGCGGAGTCGACTCCGCCGCTCATCGCCGCCAGAACACGCATGCACACGATTCTACGAGCGCGCGCCTGGACGGCGCCCGGACGCCGCGCGCGCCCTCTCGACCGCGGGTCCGATCGCCGCGACGGCCGCGTCGACGTCTGCTGTCGTCGACGTGCGTCCCAGCGTGATCCGGAGCACCTGCGACGCTTCCCGTGTCGATCGACCCATCGCCAGCACCACATGCGACGGCTCGGCCACGCCCGCCTGACACGCCGACCCGGTCGACACCGCGATCCCCGCGGTGTCGAGCAGGAACAGCAGCGTCTCCCCCCGCGCGCCGGGGAAGAGGAGGTGAGCGTTGCCCGGCAGCCGGTCGGCAGGGTCTCCGAGCAGCTCGGCGTCGGGCACGGCCGCGCGCACTCCGGCGACGAGCCTGTCGCGCAGGGTGGCGACGCGGACGCTCTCGGCCGCGCGCTCCGACTCGGCCAGCTCCGCCGCCACCGCGAACGCCGCGGCCCCGGCGACGTCCTGCGTACCCGACCGCAGCCCGCGCTGCTGCCCGCCGCCATGGAGCACCGCCTGCAATTCGGCGTCGCGCGAGACGACGAGTGCTCCGACCCCGGCGGGGCCGCCGACCTTGTGAGACGAGACGCTCAGCGCCACCAGTCCTGCGGATCCCGATGCCGCACCCCGCAGCGTGCGGAACGACAGTGGCAGGTGCCCCAACGCGCCCACCGCGTCGACGTGCGCCGGAACGCCGGCCTCGGCGGCAGCCGCGACGGCCTCGGCGAACGGCTGCACCGTACCCACCTCGTTGTTCGCCGCCAGCAGGGTTGCCGCGACCACCCCGGGCCGCGCGAGCGCCGCCGTCCACGCCTCGAGGTCCATTCGCCCGACGCCGTCGAGGGGCACCGCGCGCACCTCGGCCCGTCCGGCCCGCTCGAGCCACGCGAGCGTGTCGACCGTGGCGTGGTGCTCGCCGTCGGGAACGACGACGCCGTGGCCGCGGGCGCCCGCTGCCGCGAGCATCCCCTGCAGCGCCAGGTTCACCGACTCGGTGCCGCCCGAGGTCAGAACGATCTCGATCGGATCGCAATCGAGCACGCCGGCCAACCGCTCGCGCGCGTCTTCGAGCAATCGCCGCGCGGTGCGCCCAGGACCGTGGATCGATGAGGGGTTGCCGAGCGACGCGGAGGCCTCCAGCCACGCGTCACGGGCCTGGGACCGCAGCGGCTCGGTGGCGGCGTTGTCGAGATAGACCGTCATCGCACCCCCTGCCGTCACGAGTCGGTCCGCGGCGTCACTACTCTAGAGCGCATGCCCAGCGCTCCCACCCCCGTCCTGGCGGGACTGCATGATCCGGCTCTCGACGGACTCGGGGTCAGCCTGGGGGTCGACGGTGGCACGATCCGAGTCTGGTCGGGCGCGGCCGACGCGATGGAACTCGTCGTGTTCGACGATGCCGACCTCGACTGGGCCGTCGAGACCCTGCCGATGCAGCAAGTCGGCGGCGGGGTCTGGCAGGCGACGAGCCCGCTGCTGCGGGCGGGAACCCGCTACGCCGTGCGGGTGGACGGACCGCACGGCGCGGGCAACACCTTCAATCGCGGGTCGCTCCTGGTCGAACCGTACTCACGAGGACTCGCCGGCGATGGTATCTCGGACTGGCGGTCGGTCGTCGTCGACGGTGGCTTCGACTGGGGCGGCGTCGCCAAGCCTGCCGTCCCACTCGACCGCACGGTGCTCTACGAGGGCCATGTCAAAGGCATGACCAAGCGGCATCCCGGGGTTCCCCCCGCCCTGCACGGCACCTACGCGGGTCTGGCGCACCCCGCCATGATCGAGCACTTCCTCGACCTCGGCGTCACCAGCATCGAGCTGCTGCCCGTCCACGCGTTCGCGAGCGAGCCGAGGCTGCTCCAGCTGGGACTGACCAACTACTGGGGCTACAACACCGTGAACTTCTTCACGCCGCACGCCCCGTACGCCACCGAAGCCAGTCGGCGCGAGGGTCCCGCGGCCGTCCTGCGCGAGTTCAAGGGCATGGTGCGGCTCCTGCACGAGGCGGGCCTGGAGGTCATCCTCGACGTCGTCTACAACCACACCGCGGAAGCCGAGATCGGCGGCCCGCGGACGAGCCTGCGCGGTCTCGACAACCGGGCGTACTACCGTCAGACGGCCGACGGCACCTACATCGACGTGACCGGGTGCGGCAACGCGGTGAACACGACGTCGGATGCCGCAGCCCGGCTCGTGCTCGACTCTCTGCGCTATTGGGCGCGAGACGTCCAGGTCGACGGCTTCCGCTTCGACCTCGCCGCGACGCTCGGCCGTGACGGCGAGCACACCTTCGACCCCGAGCATCCGCTGCTGCGCGCCATCATCGACGATCCCGAACTCGCCGACGTCAAGAAGATCGCCGAGCCCTGGGACGTGGGAATGGGCGGCTGGCAGACCGGCAACTTCGGGGACGGGTGGCTGGAGTGGAACGACCGTTATCGCGACCGGGTCCGCAACTTCTGGCTGAGCGACGTGGACTACGCCCGCCGCGCCGGGGTCTCGCCCGTGGGCATCGGCGGCTTCGCGACGCGTCTGGCCGGATCGTCCAACACGTTCTCGGAGGAGCGCGGTCCGCTGGCGGGGGTGAACTTCGTGACCGCCCACGACGGCTTCACGTTGCGCGACCTGGTCTCGTACGACGTGAAGCACAACCTCGGCAACGGCGAGCACAACCGGGACGGCGCCGACACCAACCGGTCCTTCAACCATGGCGCCGAGGGCCCCACCGACGACGAACGGATCCTGGCGACGCGTCGCCGGGCGATGCGGAATCTGCTCGGAACGCTGCTGCTGTCGGCCGGCGTGCCCATGCTGACCGCCGGCGATGAGTTCGCCCGGACGCAGCGCGGGAACAACAACGCCTACTGCCACGACTCGCCCCTCACCTGGCTGTCATGGGAGCACACGCCGAGCCAGCAGCAGCTGTACGCGCACGTCCGACGGCTCATCGCCCTGCGCGCGGCGAATCCGGCGCTGCGTCCGCGGCGGTTCGCCCGGCTCGGCGAGCGCACGCCGTCCGCGTCCGAAATGGAGTGGTACGACGAGCGCGGCCACACCATGTCCGGTCAGCGGTGGACCGATCCCACGCACCGCACGCTGCAGTACGTCGCGTCGTCGACCCCCGAGACCGAGGAGCCCAACCGCATCCTGCTCATCGTCCACGGCGACGAACGCCCGATCGACGTGACACTGCCCGTGCTCGAAGGCGTCCGCCGATACGTCCGGCTCTGGAGCAGCGAGGACGAGGAGCCGCTCTCCGACGAGACGATGCACCGTCCCGGAGAGATCCTGACCGCGGCGGGTACGACGATGCACCTGTACCGGGCCGAGTGAGTCGACGCGCGCGGCGCCTGTCGTCGCTTCCGGTCGCGCGATAGGTTCGAAACGTGGTCACGTCGTCTCGTTCCGCTTCCCGCCCCTGGCGCAGCGCGTCATCGATTCCGGTGCGCGATGCGCGGCCGTTCCAACCGGATCGCGACACCACGGCAACACGCATCCCGCTGTCGGAGCCGGCGCCGACCGTGCCTTTCGGCGCCTACCGCCCCAAGGCGTTCGCGGGCGAGGCGGTGCCGTTCCGCGTCACCGCGTTCCGTGAGGGCCACGACATCATCGGAGTGCACGTGCGGCTCACCGCGCCGTCGGGCGACGTCTCGCTGCACCGCCTGCGCGCGCTCGGTGATGGTCTCGACCACTGGCAGACACTGGTCGCCCCCCTCGAGGAGGGTGACTGGTCGTTCCGGTTCGAATCGTTCGCAGACGACTTCGCGACGTGGCAGCACGCCGCCGACCTGAAGATCGCAGCGGGCGTCGATGCGCCGCTCATGCGCGAAGCGGGTGCCCGGCTCTTCGAGCAGGCCGCCCGAGAGCGTTCGCGCCCCGTCGCGCACAAGCGCACTCTGAAGGGCGCCGCCGAGGCGCTGCGCGATGAGACGGTGCCGGATGCCGCGGCCCTCGACATCGTGCGCGACGACGCGATCGCCCACGGGTTCGCCGAGCGGCCGCTGATGTCGCTGGTGACGATCGGCGAGCAGCAGACGCTTCGCGTCGAGCGCGAGCGAGCCGGGGTGGGCGCGTGGTACGAGTTCTTCCCGAGGTCGGAGGGGGCGCGTCGACTCAAGGACGGCACCATCCGCCCCGGCACCTTCCGCAGCGCGATCAAGCGGCTGCCCGCCGTCGCCGAGATGGGCTTCCAGGTGCTCTACCTGCCGCCCATCCACCCGATCGGCCGGCGCAACCGCAAGGGTCGCAACAACACCCTCGATGCCCGCCCGGAGGATCCCGGGTCGCCGTGGGCGATCGGCTCGGCCGAAGGCGGCCATGACACCGTGCACCCGGATCTCGGTTCGATGGCCGACTTCCGCGCCTTCGTCCGCGCCGCCCGTGACGCCGGGATCGAGGTCGCACTCGACCTCGCCCTGCAGGCCGCCCCCGACCATCCGTGGGTGGCCGAGCATCCCGAGTGGTTCACGACCCTGCCCGACGGCTCGATCGCCTACGCCGAGAACCCGCCGAAGAAGTACCAGGACATCTATCCGGTCAACTTCGACAACGACCCCGAAGGCATCCGCGCCGAGGTGCTGCGCATCGTGCTGCTGTGGATCTCGCAAGGGGTGAAGATCTTCCGGGTGGACAACCCGCACACCAAGCCGCTCCAGTTCTGGGAGTGGTTGATCCGCACGGTGAACGCGGCGCACCCCGAGGTCGTCTTCCTGGCCGAGGCCTTCACGCGCCCCGCGCCGCTGCTGTCGCTCGCGGCCGCGGGCTTCCAGCAGAGCTACTCCTACTTCACGTGGCGCAACACCAAGGCGCAGCTCGAGGAGTTCCTCGCATGGATCTCGGGCGACATCGCCGACTACATGCGTCCGAACCTCTTCGTCAACACGCCCGACATCCTCACCGAGTACCTGCAGTTCGGCGGCCGGCCCGCCTACCGTGTCCGGGCCGCCCTCGCAGCGACGGCAGGCGGCTCGTACGGGGTCTACGCAGGGTACGAGCTGTACGAGAACGTCGCCCGGCCGGGGTCGGAAGAGAACATCGACAACGAGAAGTACGAGTACAAGGTGCGCGACTGGGCCGGCGCGATCGAGCGCGGCGACTCCCTCGCTCCGTTCCTCACACGCCTCAACGAGATCCGCGCCGCGCACCCCGCTCTGCGGCAGCTGCGCAATCTCGCGATCCACTGGAGCGACGACGACGCCATCCTCGTCTACTCGAAGCACCTCGACGCGGCGTTGTCGCCGACGGGCCGCAACGACACCATCATCGTGGTGGCCAACGTCGACCCGCACTCGGTGCGCGAGACGATGGTGCACCTCGACACGCGCATCTGGGGCGTGGAACCGGGTACGCCCTTCGAGGTGCGCGATCTGGTCACGGGGGCGGAGTGGACCTGGTCGGATCACAACTTCGTCCGCCTCGACTCCTTCCACGAGCCCGTCCACATCCTGCACGTCAAGGAGTCGCAATGACGCATCCGCCCGACACCCTGCTCGACACCGTCGCGGCCGGTGCCCATCACGACCCGCACGGCGTGCTCGGCATCCACGAGGGCACCGACCGCGAGGGCGCGGTCGAGTGGACCGTCCGTGCCCGTCGTCCGCTCGCCAAGAGCGTCACCGCCGTGTTCTCAGACGGCACCCGCGTTCCCCTCGAGCACGTGCGATCGGGGATCTGGGAGGGCACGCGCGGCGGCGAGCCCGGCGCCTACGAACTCGTCACGACCTACGACGACGGCCCCGACTACGTCGCCGACGATCCCTACCGGCACTCGCCGACCGTCGGCGAGCTCGATCTGCACCTGATCACCGAGGGACGCCACGAGCAGCTGTGGAACGTGCTCGGCTCGCATGTGCGCGAGCACGGCGGATCGCACGGCACGTCGTTCGCCGTGTGGGCGCCGAATGCGCGCGCGGTCCGCGTGATCGGAGACTTCAACGGCTGGGACGGCCAGGCCCACGCGCTGCGATCGATGGGTGCCAGCGGCGTCTGGGAGCTGTTCGTGCCGGGACTCGGCGCCGGTACCGCGTACAAGTATCAGCTGCTCACGCGAGGCGGAGAATGGGTCGTGAAGGCCGACCCGATGGCGCGGGAGGCCGAGGTGCCCCCGGCCACCGCGTCGATCGTGACCGAGTCCGCGTACACGTGGTCGGACCGCGCGTGGATGAGCCGGAGGGCCGCGAGCACGCCGGTATCGCAGCCGATGTCGGCCTACGAGCTGCACCTCGGCTCGTGGCGCCCGGGGCTCTCCTACCGCGAGGCCGCCGATCAGCTCGTCGATTACGTGAGCGCCCAGGGATTCACCCACGTCGAGTTCATGCCGCTCGCCGAGCATCCGTTCGGCGGGTCGTGGGGGTACCAGGTGACCGGCTACTACGCCCCGACGAGCCGATTCGGACATCCCGACGACCTCAGGTATCTCATCGACCGACTGCATCAGGCCGACATCGGCGTGATCATGGACTGGGTGCCGGGCCACTTCCCCAAGGACGAGTTCGCCCTTGCGAAGTTCGACGGCGAGCCGCTCTACGAGCATCCCGACCCACGCCGCGGCGAGCACCGGGATTGGGGAACGTACATCTTCGACTACGGCCGCAACGAGGTGCGCAACTTCCTCGTGGCCAACGCGCTGTACTGGCTCGAGGAATTCCATGTCGACGGGCTGCGCGTCGACGCCGTCGCCTCGATGCTGTACCTCGACTACTCGCGCGAAGAGGGTGAGTGGGCGCCCAACGTGCACGGCGGCCGCGAGAACCTCGAGGCGATCCGCTTCCTGCAGGAGGTGAACGCCACCGCCTACAAGCGGTATCCGGGCATCGCGATGATCGCTGAGGAGTCGACGAGCTTCCCCGGCGTCACCGCACCCACAGACCGGGCCGGCCTCGGCTTCGGCTTCAAGTGGAACATGGGCTGGATGAACGACTCCCTGCAGTACATCAAGCGTGACCCGATGTACCGCTCACACCACGAGGGCGAACTGTCGTTCTCGTTCGTGTACGCCTTCAGCGAGAACTACGTGCTGCCCATCAGCCATGACGAGGTCGTGCACGGCAAGGGGAGCCTCTTCGGACGCATGCCCGGCGACCACTGGCAGAAGCTGGCGAACATGCGCGCCTTCCTCGCCTACATGTGGGGGCACCCCGGCAAGCAGCTCCTGTTCATGGGCCAGGAGTTCGGGCAGATGTCGGAGTGGTCCGAGGCGCGCAGCCTCGACTGGTGGCTGCTCGACCAGCCCTCGCACGCGCAGCTGCAGTCCTTCGTCGCCGCGATGAACGGGGTGTATCGTGCGCACTCGGCGCTCTGGGCCCGAGATGCCGACGGCCGGGCGTTCACGCGCCTGGGCGCACCCACGTGGAATCCGAACGTCATCGCGATGACCCGTCGCGACTGGCACGGCAACACCGTCGTCGTGGTCGCGAACTTCTCCGGCGTCCCCCTGCACGGGTACGAACTGGATCTGCCCGAGAAGGGCGTCTGGCAGGAGATCCTCAACACGGATGCCACCGACTACGGCGGCTCGGGAGTCGGCAACTTCGGCTCGGTCCTCGCGAACGAATCCGGACGGTCCACTCTCGTGCTGCCCCCGCTGGGCGTGCTCTGGCTCGCCCACGACCGCGCGGCGTCGGCCCGCTAGCTCAACCTGACTGCCAGGTTCAGCTAGCTCGCGGGGGGTGGGGCGCGTCAGAACAGAAGCGATGCGAGCCGCCCGCGAGCGGCGAGCACGCGGGGGTCGGCGTCGCCGATGAGGCCGAACAGCTCGAGCAGCCGCTCGCGCACCGGAGCCCGCTCGTCCGAGGGCAGCGCTTGGAACAGATCGAGCAGGCGCGCGAACGCATCCTCGACGTGCCCCCCGGCGACGTCGAGGTCGGCGACGGCGAACTGGGCGTCGACGTCCGTGGGCGCGGCAGCGGCGGCATCCCGGGCCGCCTGCAGATCGGCGTCTTTGACACGCTCGAGAAGGCGCACCTGCGCGAGGCCCGCTCTCGCGTCTTCGTCGCGGGGGTTCTCGGCGATGGCGCGCTCGTAGGCGGCGATCGCCGTCGGGTAGTCGCCGGCCTCGATCGCCGCGAACGCCTCGGCGTGGTGCGGCGGCAGCGGCGGCTCGGTCGACTCGTCCTCGGCAGGCGCGTCGTCGGACGGGCCGACCGGCACGGTGCCGGTCACACCGTTCTGCGCCGCGAGCTGCAGCAGCTGCGCGAAGACCTCGCGGATCTGCTGCTCGGGAACGGCGCCGGTGAACAGCGGAACCGGCTGCCCCGCCACCAGCGCGACGACCATCGGAATCGACTGCGCGCGGAACGCCTGCGAGAGCTGCGGGTTCGCGTCGACGTCGACCTTGGCGAGCACGAGACGACCCTCGAGTTCGCGGACGACCTTCTCGAGCGCGGGGCTCAGCTGCTTGCACGGCCCGCACCACTCCGCCCACAGGTCGACGACGACGGGCACGGTGCGCGACAGCTCGAGGACCGTCGGGAACGACTCGTCCGTCGCGTCGAAGACCAGCGGCGCCCCTGCACCGTCCGCGGTCGCGCCAGGTGTCGGCGCCGACTCGGCAGGGCGGTTGCGCAGCGAAGACAGGTCGACGGCGCCGCGCAGCGTGGCGGGGAGGGTGGGGTCGGTCACTTGATCACCTTCGCACTGAGGATGTCGGACGAGTAGCCGAGCAGGCGGATCTTCTCGGTGGATCCCTGCCCCGGCACGTAGAAGAAGAGCTGGTCGCCGAACGTCGTCGTGAATCCGCTCGCGGACTCCTCGGCGCCGGAGAGCGTCTTCGCGGTCGGATTGCCCGACAGCTTGATGACGGCGTCCTCGTTCGTCGGCTTCACCGTGTCGATCTCGTTCATGCTCACGGCGACGATCGCGCCGCTTTCGAGCGTGGCCAGCGCCACCGGGTCGTAGGCGCCCGCCGCCGACGAGAAGCTCAGGCTTCCGGTCTTCGAGCCGGTCTCGTTGAACTCCTCGAGACGACGCTTCCGGTCGGCCTCCACGCTCGCGCGGAACTCGTCGCCCTCAGCCTCGAACATGGCGGCGTACTCGCTGTCCTCGCCGTTGTCGAGTACGTCGGCGTAGGCAGCCGCGACCTCTTCCGGCGGCATGATGAGGAACGGCGAGTCGGGCGCGACGCCGGTCGCGCCGATGTACCACGGGGCCAAGGCGGGCATCGCCGTGTCGGCTTCGAGGTTCCCCTGATAGGTGAGCTTGTACTCCGACCACGGATCCTGCTGGGTCATCACCATGATCGACGACGTCTTCGCCTCGCTGTCGTCGACGACGGCCATCACCGTGCGCGGCCAGCCGTCGAACGCCTGCGGGAGGGTGATCTCAAGCGGGTCGGTCAGCACCGGCGCCGGTGCGGCGTAGTCGTCGATGGCACCGCGAAGCTTGTAGTTGGTCGCGCGCGCCGCGAGCATCGCTCCGTCGAGCCGTGTGGCCGCGAGGTCGCCGTCGCGCGCCTCGTCGGCCTCGGCGACGACCGCGGCGATGCGGTCGAGGATGCGCTCGGCCTGCGCTTTGGTCACCGCCGGCGCCTGCTGACCCTCGGGTGCGACGACGGTCTCAGTCGGGGTGGGGGTCGGGGATGCCGCGAACTGCGGCCAGGCGTCGGATGTGCAGCCGGTGAACAGCAGCGCCGAGACCGCGACGGCGGGCACGACGATGAAACCTCGACGACCGCCGCTGAGCGCGCGCCGGGTGGGAGCTGCGCTGATGACGCCCTTGTCCTCGCCTTCGACGCTCAGGTCGATCGGCTCGGTCGGCGGCACGGGCAGGCCCTTGCGACGCGGGCCGCGCGAGCGACGGACGTGGCGGAACCCCAGGATGTAGAGGAAGACCCCTACGGCCATGAGGATGCCTCCTCCGACGATCAGCGGTCCCGCCCACGGGGTCGCGTTCGTGATCGGCCAGGTGACGGTGACCCGCGACGGCGCCGCTGCGGTGCCGTCGGTGGCGACCAGGACGCTCATGTCGTCGGGCAGCTGCAGCGGCGCGATGAGGATGTCGCTCTGCTGGAACTCGTCGAGCCACAGGTCGGAGCCGACGGGGCTGCGACCTTCGACGACCTCGTCGTCGCTCGCATCGTCTGCGGCGTCCGCGTTCTCATCGCCCTCCGCAGGCTCGTCCGGCACGATCTCGGGCTCGACGTACGCGGTGTCGAGAACACCCTCGCCTGCGGCCGTCACGCGATTGTAGGAAGCATCCGACAGCCACGCCTCGACATCCATCGTGCGTCCGTAGGCGGCGAAGATCTCGCCCTCGCCCTGGGCGCGCAGCGTCTGCGTTCCGGGCAGGCTGTTGAGTACGGCTCCGTCGATCAGCAGGTACGGCGCGTCCTGCTCCGTCGAGATCTCGACCGTCTCGCTGCGGGGTCCCTGGAAGACCGTCCGCTGGGCGATGCCCGCACCGATCATCAATGCGGCCAGCACGAACGCAGCCACAGCCCACACGAAACGCAACGAAACACCTCTCCTGGCCCGCCCGATTGATGCGGCGAGCCGACGACTCGACGTTTCAGACTAGCGAAGAACACCTGAAAGGCGCCCGGGAGGCGCCATTGCGCAGATCGAGAGGTGGCAATGCGTATCCTGACCTGAACGGCACACATCAGGAGTCGCATGAAGATCCACAACCCGTTCCGGGTCGCGTTCGTCGCCACGCTCGGTGTGGGTCTGGGCATCCTCGTGATCACGAGTGTCCAGACGCTGTCGACGATCCTGCTGTACGTCGGGACGGCGCTGTTCCTCTCGCTCGGTCTCGACCCGATCATCTCGTGGCTGGAGCGGCGTCGGCTGCCGCGCTGGGCGGCCGTGCTGATCACGATCCTCGCGCTGCTGGCGGCGTTCGCGGGCATCATCCTGATGGTGGTGCCCATCATCGTCGGGCAGGTGACACAGCTGGTCACGACCATCCAGGAGCTCGTCGAGGACGGGACGTGGGACCCGGTGAGCGAGCTGCGCGATTGGCTCCACGCGACCTTCCCGCTCCTGGACGTCGAGCAGCTCTTCGCGTACCTCCAGGAATGGGTCGACTCCCTCGACCTCGGGGCGATCGGCGGCAGCCTGATCGCGATCGGCGGCTCGATCCTCGCGGGACTCGGCGGAGCATTCATCGTGCTCATCCTCACGATCTACTTCACCGCGTCGACCACATCGCTCAAGAAGGCCATCTACCAGATGGTTCCCGCCTCGAAGCGTCCGCGGTTCATCGACCTCTCGGAGCAGATCACCGACTCGGTGGGCTTCTACGTCATCGGCCAGGTCAGCCTGGGTGTGATCAACGGCGTACTCAGCGCGATCTTCCTCACGATCATCCAGGCGCCGTTCCCCGCGGTCCTCGCGGTCATCGCGTTCTTCTTCTCGCTGATCCCGCTGGTGGGAACCCTCACCGGCTCGACGATCATCGTGCTGACCTGTCTGATCCCGGGGCTCGGCTCGCCGACGACCGCGCTCATCGCCGCGATCTACTACCTGGTGTACATGCAGATCGAGGCGTACGTCATCTCGCCGCGCATCATGGGTCGCGCGGTCTCGGTGCCGGGCGCCGTCATCGTGATCGCCGCCCTCGCCGGTGGTTCGCTGCTCGGCCTGCTGGGCGCCCTCGTCGCCATCCCGGTGGCAGCCAGCGTGCTGATCATCTACCGCCAGGTGCTGATCCCCCGTCAGAACGAGAGGTGATCACCGTCAGGCGTGCCCGTGCCATTCGGTGGGCAGGGGCAGGGCGTCGGGGTTGACCGCGGCGACGATCTCGGTGAGCACGCGGCGGGTCTGATTCTCACCGACCCAGAGGTGCTTGCCGCCCTCGACGGGGATCAGCACGGCATCGGGCACGACCGAGAACCGCTCGCGGGCGGCATCCGGCTTCAGATAGTCGTCGAACTCGGGCACGAGCACGATCAGCGCGCGGTCGTCGTCGGCCCAAGCGGCCAGCTCGTCGTCGGTGGTCCGATGCAGCGGCGGCGAAAGCAGCACGGCGCCCTCGACATCATGGTCGCGCCCGTACTTGAGTGCGAGTTCGGTGCCGAAGGACCAGCCGACCAGCCACGGCCGCGGCAGGCCCCGCTCGTGCACGAAGTCCATGGCGGCTGCGACGTCGAACGCCTCCGCGCGGCCGCCGTCGAAGGCGCCGTCGCTCGTACCTCGCGGCGACGTCGTGCCGCGTGTGTTGAAGCGCAGGACCGCGAGGTCGGCCAGCGCGGGCAGCCGGCCCGCGGCCTTGCGCAGGATGTGCGAATCCATGAAGCCGCCGGCGGTGGGCAGCGGGTGCAGTGTCACCAGCGTCGCGACCGGTTCGCGCTCGAGCGGCAGGGCCAACTCACCGACGAGTGTGAGGTCGTCGAGCGTCGTCAGCTCGATGTCCTGCCGTCGCGCGGGCAGCTGCATCGGTCCACGGATCTCCATCAGCCGATCCTCCAGCAGTGGGTGTGCCAGTGGCGACGCGCGGCGAGATCGGCGTGGTCGCCGAGCACGCCGTCGGCACGCCAGGCCACCACATGGGCGACGCCTTGATCGATCGTGCCGCCGCAGCCGGGACACGTGTACGCCTTCACGGCGCGTTCGGCACCCACCGGCTGAACGCTCCATTCGACGCCCCGTCTGATTTCGGTGCGCTTCCACCCGGCGAGCAGGCGCTCGAACGAGTCGTCACCTGCCGCTTCGGGGCGACGTCGATGGGAACGCGGCATCCGTCAATACCAGCCGACGCGCACCGAATGATCCCACGCACCGCAGGGGGTGCCGTACCGCGCCCCGATGTAGCCGAGACCCCACGTGATCTGCGTGGCGGGGTTCGTCTCCCAATCGGCACCCGCGGAGGCCATCTTGCTGCCGGGCAGGGATTGCGGGATGCCGTACGCACCGCTCGAGGCGTTGTACGCGTTGACACGCCATCCCGACTCCTTGTTCCACAGCGCCACCAGACACGCGAACTGGTCGTCTCCCCATCCGCGGGCCTTCACCATGCCGTACGCGATCGACTGAGCGGTGCCGGGGTCGGGCGTGACGAACGGCGGGCGCCATCCCGACGACGACGACGAGGAGGAGGACGCCGAGACGACGACGGGCGTCGGTGTCGGCGTCGGCTTGGGGGTGACGTACACCGTGTATCCGTCGCGGTCGAGCTCGGTCGGTTCAGCCGGGTCTGCGCCGGCGACGACGGTGTGCGACTGGATGTCGCCCAGCGAGCTGGCGTAGAGCGAGATCGGCGCGGCGACTTCGGCCTTGGCCTCGGGAGTCGACAGGCCGGTGGGGCCGATCCACGCGGCGGCGAAGGCGACGGCCGCGAAGCCGGCGAAGACCGCGAGCACACCCCGTCGGCGCGACCACCGGGGCTGGGCGGCCGGGGTCGGCGCGCGGCGGGCACGCGAACTCGGCACGGCGGCCACCTCGGCGGAGGCGCGGCGCGCGAGAGTCTGGTCGTCACCGGAGTTCACGATGCGCCCGAGTCTACCGGCCGCCTGCTGAGCGTGCCATCCGAGGGACGGCAGACGACGCGCCGGTCACGTGACCGCCAGCATCACCTCGACCACGGCGTCGAGCACGGCGTCGACCTGCGCCTCGCGATACCCTCCGCGCTCCATGCGAAACGCCACCGAGCGGACCTGCGCGACCGTGACAGACTCCCCCGTCTCGAGGTAGCGCGCGATCTTGTCGGCGACCAGATCGACCTCATCGACGCGATAGCCGTACCGCAGTGCTCCGACACGATCGAACCGCTGCTTGGCGGGGCGCGACAGCCGGTCGAGGATCTCCTGCGCGCTGGCACGTGTCTGCTCGACCCACGCATGCGTGCCGCTGCCGTCGAGCGCCCGCTCGCGCTCCTTGGCGGCGAACGCGTCCTCGATGCGGCCGAGCGCCGCATCGACCGCCGCGATCGCGTAGCCGTGGCGCACCAGCCGGAAGCCGACGCGACGCACGTCCTCGGCGGTCATCTCGGTCGCCCCGGCTTCGAAGGCCGCACGGGCCCGCAGCAGGAAGTCGTCGACGGATGCCTTGTCGTAGCCCTTCTCACGCCCCCGGGTCGTGGGGAACGGGGCGAGCGGTGCGGTGTCTGCGGTGGTCACGATGCGGTCAGGGGGGTCAGCAGATAGAACAGGGCGAGCGCGGCCACCGCGGACGGGAGGATCGAATCCAGCCGGTCGAGGACCCCGCCGTGTCCGGGCAACCACGAACTCATGTCCTTGATGCCCAGGTCGCGCTTGATCATCGATTCTCCCAGGTCGCCGATCGTGGCGGTGATCATGATGACGCCGCCGATGATCAGTCCCGCCCACCAGGGCAACCCGAGCATGAACAGTGCGAGCAGCACGCCCGCGAGCAGGGCGACGACGACGGCGCCGGCGAAACCCTCCCACGTCTTGTTCGGACTGATGCGCGGCGCCATGGGGTGCCGACCGAACGACACCCCGGCCGCGTACGCGCCGGTGTCGGCGGCGACGGCGACGATGACGAAGGCGAGCACCCACCACTCGCCGCCGTCCTGACGCACCAGCACGACCGTCATGCTCGCGAGGAACGGCACGTACAGCTGGACGAGCCCTCCGACGAGCACGTCGGAGAGCACGTCCGCGTAGGTACGACCGTCCGCGACGATCATCTGGGCGACCAGGCGCCACACCAGCACAAGCGCCACGGCGACGAACAGCGCGACCCAGTGCAGCCACAGGTCGAGGAAGTAGCCGGTCAGGACGATGATCGCACCCGCGACGAGCTGGGGAACGAGGTCGATCCGCCGGCCCGAGGCGCCCAGGGCACGCGAGAACTCGAAGACTCCCAGCAGCGTCGCGCCGAGCGCGAACAGCACGAACACCCACTTGACGAAGACGAGCGAGGCGACGACGACGACACCGATCGCGACGCCGATCAGGATCGCGAGGATGAGGTCACGACCGGTGCGCTCTTTGATGCGCTCGTTGACCTCTTCGAACTCCGCGCGCGCATGCGCGACCTGGCCCTGCAACTCGGAGCGCGCGGCACGCAGGTTCGCCTGGAACACCGCCGTGGGGTCGGCCGCACTCGCGGCACGACGCGCCGCGGCGTCCCGCCGGGTCAGTGGGGCGTCCGACGCGGTCGGGTCCTGCGGCTCGCCCCCGGATGCATCGGACATCGGTGGGCCTCAGACTTCGAGCAGTTCTGCCTCTTTGCGCTTGAGCGCCTCGTCGATCGCATCGACGTGAGCGCGCGTGAGCGCATCGAGTTCCTTCTCGGCCCGAACCAGTTCGTCCTCGCCGACATCGCCCTTGAGGGCGTCGAGGTCGTCCTTCGACTTCCGGCGGATGCCGCGCACGTGCACTCGCGCATCCTCGCCCTTGGCCCGCACGAGCTTGACGAACTCCTTGCGACGCTCCTCGGTGAGCTCGGGAAGCGTGACACGCACGATGGTGCCGTCGTTCGTCGGATTCGCACCGAGGTTCGGCGTGTCGCGGATGGCCTGCTCGATCGCCTTCAAGGCGGACTTGTCGTACGGCGTGATCACGAGGGAGCGCGCCTCCGCGTTGTTCAGCGACGCGAGCTGGGCCAGCGGCGTCGGCGAACCGTAGTAGTCCACGAGGATCTTCTGGAACAGCTGCGGGTTGGCGCGGCCGGTGCGAACGGTCGCGAAGTCGTCCTTCGCGGCCTCCACGGCGCGGTCCATGCGCTCTTCGGCATCGGCCAGGACGTCGGCGATCACGGTGTCTCCTTCGCGTTGGTCAGCGTCGACAAGTCTATCGGCGCGGTGTCGGTCACGCCGTGACCAGCGTGCCGATCGATTCGCCGAGCAGCGCCCGGGTCACATTCCCGTCGGGCTCCATGCCGAACACGCGCATGTCCATACGGTTGTCCATGCACAGGCTGAACGCCGTCGAATCGACGACCTTGAGTCCGCGCTGCAACGCATCGAGGTACGTGATCTCGTCGATCTTGGTGGCGGAGGCATCCGTCTTCGGGTCGGCGGTGTAGACGCCGTCGACGCCGTTCTTGGCCACGAGCACCTGGTGCGCCCCGATCTCGAGCGCCCGCTGCGCGGCGACCGTGTCGGTCGAGAAGTACGGCAGACCGGCGCCGGCACCGAAGATCACGATGCGTCCCTTGGCCATGTGCCGCTCGGCACGACGTGGGATGTAGGGCTCGGCGACCTGGGTCATCGAGATCGCGGACTGCACCCGGGTGGCGGCTCCGGCCTGCTCGAGGAAGTCCTGGAGCGCCAGCGCGTTCATCACGGTGCCGAGCATGCCCATGTAATCCGCGCGGCCTCGGTCCATGCCGCGCTGGCTGAGCTCAGCGCCGCGGAAGAAGTTGCCTCCGCCGACGACCACCGCGATCTCGACCTGGTCGACCGCCGCCGCGATCTCGCGGGCGATCTGGCTGACCACATCGGGGTTGACCCCGAGCTGGCCGCCTCCGAACGCCTCACCCGACAGCTTCAACAGGACGCGGCGGCGCCCGGTGGCTTCCTTGATCACGGTGTTCCTCTCTGCGCACAACCTATCGAAGAGCATGACGAGAGGCCCGCATCGACGAGCGATGCGGGCCTCTGCGTCATGTCAGGCGCCGACCTTGAACCGGGCGAAGCCGGTGAGTGTCAGTCCTGCGTCCTGGGCGACCTTGGCGACGGACTGCTTGTTGTCCTTCGCATAGTCCTGATCGAGGAGCGAGACCTGCTTGAAGTAGGCGTTCACGCGACCCTCGACGATCTTCGGCAGCGCCGCCTCGGGCTTGCCCTCGTTGCGGGAGATCTCTGTGACGATCTCGCGCTCGCGGTCGACATCGGCCTCGGGGACCTGGTCGCGCGTGAGGTACGACGGATTCGCAAAGGAGATGTGCTGGGCGATGCTGCGGGCGGTCTCGGCGTCGGCACCCTCGTAGGCGAGCACCACGCCGACCTGCGGCGGCAGATCCTTGTTGGTCTTGTGCAGGTAGACCTCGAACGACGCGCCGGTGACGGTGCGCACGCGGCGCAGCTCGACCTTCTCGCCGATGATCGCGGCTTCATCCGAGATGAGCTGCTCGACAGTGACGCCGCCGGCATCCGCCGCGAGAGCGGCCTCGACGGTGTCGGCCTTCACGGCGGCGGCCGCGTCGACGACCTTGTCGGCCAGAGCGATGAAACGGTCGTTCTTCGCCACGAAGTCGGTCTCGCACGCGAGCTCGATCATCGTGACGGCGCCGTCGCTCTCACGCGCGGCGATGAGGCCCTCGCTCGTCGAGCGGTCGGCTCGCTTCGCGTTGCCCTTCGCGCCCTTCAGACGCAGGATCTCGACGGCCTTCTCGACGTCGCCGTCGGCCTCTTCGAGCGCCTTCTTGGTGTCGACCATGCCGGTGCCCAGCTGCTCGCGCAGGGCCTTGATGTCGGCGATCGTGAAGTTTGCCATGGGTGGCGGCTCCTTGCCTTGGATGGGTTCTCGTGGATGCCCCGGCGGGGCCGTCCAGGGACGGCCGCGCCGGGGCGACAGGGTGGAGGTTACTTGTCGGCTGCCTCGGCGGCGGCCACCTCGTCGGCGGTCTCGCCCGCGGCGGCCGCGATCGCCTCGTCGTGCGCAGCGGCACCGGCCTCGTCGGCGGCGGACTCCGTGGCGGTCTCACCCTCGGACGCCTGCTCGGCGGCGACGATCTCGTCGGCTTCGGCGGCGGCCTCGGCGACGTCGGCGACCTTCTCGGTCTCGGCCGACGACTGCTCGGGGGTGGCCTGCTCGAGCAGTTCGCGCTCCCACTCGGCGAGGGGCTCGGCTTCTTCGGCCTTGTCGTCAGCCGGCTGGTGGCGCTGGATCAGGCCCTCGGCCGCGGCATCGGCGACGATGCGGGTGAGCAGGCTCACCGAGCGGATCGCGTCGTCGTTCCCGGGGATCGGGTACTGGAACTCGTCCGGGTCGGCGTTGGTGTCGAGGATGCCGATCACCGGGATGCCGAGCTTGGTCGCTTCGTCGACCGCGAGGTGCTCGCGCTTGGCGTCGACGACCCAGATCGCCGACGGCGTCTTCTGCAGGTTGCGGATACCACCGAGCGACTTGTGCAGCTTGTCGAGCTCGCGCTTCTTGATCAGCAGCTCCTTCTTGGTGAAGCCGCTGGCAGCCGGGTCGTCGTAGTCGAGCTCCTCGAGCTCCTTCATACGGGCCAGGCGCTTGCTGACGGTGGCGAAGTTGGTGAGGAGTCCGCCCAACCAGCGCTGGTTCACGTAGGGCTGGCCGACGCGAGTCGCCTGCTCGGCGATGACTTCCTGAGCCTGCTTCTTGGTACCGACGAAGAGGATGGTGCCGCCGTGGGCGACGGTCTCCTTGACGAACTCGTAGGCCTTGTCGATGTAGGCCAGCGACTGCTGCAGGTCGATGATGTGGATGCCCGAGCGCTCGGTGAGGATGAAGCGCTTGACTTTCGGGTTCCACCGACGGGTCTGGTGCCCGAAGTGCACGCCGCTGTCGAGCAGCTGGCGGATGGTGACGACGGCCATGGCCGTTCTCCTGTTCTGGCGCTCTCGCGCCTGTTGCGGTTGTGTTCGCGCCGACGAAGCCGGCGAGCCTGGTGCCCGGCGCACACCCGCCCGTACAACGGGACCGATGGGAGTGGATGCCGCGCAGCGGGGATCTGCGATCCCGCCGCGCTCTGGGCACGCGTAGTCATCCCGTCTGCACGGGATGCGACCACAAGTGTACCAGTCGGCGGCTCCTCCCCAGCCGCCGCGGCGACCCCATCCGTGCACCGATCACCGCGGAGGCGCCCGGAGCGACGGGCCGCGGTGCGAGTCTGTCCGGGTGACCACCGAGGGGACGACGCGTGCGGCAGGGGCGTTCGCCCTTCTCGCGCTCGTCGGCTTCGCTCTCACCAGCCCGCCCGCGCGGGCGCAGCCCGCACCTGCCGATGACGAGGGCTCCGGGCGGGCGACCTGGGCGTGGCCGCTGGATGACGCCGCGCTCGCGGCCCCGTTCGTGGCTCCCGCTCATGAGTACGCACCGGGGCATCGCGGCGTGGACCTCGCGTCGGCGAGCGGCGTCACCGTCGTGCGCGCTCCCGACGACGGTGTGGTCGCGTTCGTCGGCACCGTGGGCGATCGAGAGGTCGTCACCATCGACCACGGCGTCGGGGTGGTGTCCACGCTCGAACCGGTGCGGCCGGTCGTCGTCGCAGGTGATCGCGTCGGTCGCGGTGACGTGGTCGGCGAACTGTCGCTCGGCGGTCACGCGCCGCCGGGCACGCTCCATCTCGGCGCCCGTGTGCACGGCGCCTATGTCAACCCGCTGCAGTTCCTCGGCGGGACGCCTCGCGCGGTGCTGCTCCCGTGCTGCTGATCAGTCGTCGGAGCCGATACGGTTGCCCTGCCCGCGATCGACGACCTCGCCGACGGACTGCCCTTCGACGTCGTTGTCGTTGCCCTGGATGGACACCGAGCCGATGATGCCGGTGCTGTCGAGGGAATTGCGGTCGCCGCGTATCGCCACGACGTCGATCGACGTCGCTTCGATGTCGTTGTCCTGGCCGGCGACCTGCAGGTCCGACACGTCTGCCGCGTCGATCTCGTTCCCGTCTCCCCGCACGACGAGCGCACCGACCTCGGCGCCTTCGAGGTCGACCTCGAGGTCGTTGCCGTCGACGTGCACGCGGGGGCACACGCCGGTCACGCGATAGTCGCCCGTCCCCGAACTGATCGCGACGTCGCCGCCGTCGCACGCCAACGACTGGTCTCCCCCGCCGACGATCGTCGGTATGGAGCACCCGGTCAACACCCCGGCGCAGAGGATGAGGGTCGCAGCGAGGATCTCAACGCGTCTCATGATCTCCACGCTAGACGTCACCCCGGAGGGAAGGGGCGGGGTTGCCCGATGGACGTCGACCTACTATGCGCGCGGGTGCGCGAGTCGGTAGGTCGCCGCGAGACGCTCGGCCGACACGTGCGTGTAGATCTGCGTCGTGCCCAGGCTCGCGTGCCCCAGCAGTTCCTGCACCGTGCGCAGGTCCGCGCCGCCGTCGAGGAGGTGGGTCGCGGCGGAGTGCCGCAGCGCATGGGCGCCCACAGGCGTGCCGACGAGGGGGCCGACGTTCTTCGACACCACGTCGTACACGGTTCGCGGGCCGAGCCGGCCGCCTCGCGTACCGAGGAAGACCGCGCGCGCCGCCGCACCACTTCCGCGAGCCGCGAGCGCGGGGCGACCGCGCGCAAGGTAGGCGTCCAGAGCAGCACGTGCCGGAGCGCCGAAGGGAACGACGCGCTCCTTCGAGCCCTTTCCCGTCACGCGCGCGGTCGAGCGGTCGCGATCGAGGTCGTCGAGATCGAGCCCGCAGGCCTCGCTCACGCGCATCCCCGACCCGTAGAGCAGCTCGAGCAGGGCATGGTCGCGCAGGGCGGTCGCGTCGCCCTCCCCCGCGCGTCCGGCCAGGCTGTCGAGCATGCCGGCGAGCGCCGGCGCCTGCGCGACGTGGGGCAGCGCGCGGCCGCGCTTGGGCGAGACAAGCCGCACAGCGGGATCGGCGTCGAGGCGTCCGCTCTCGACCGCCCACGCGAAGAACCCGCGCGCAGCGGCCGTGCGCCGCGCCAGGGTCGACCGCGCGTCCCCGCGCCGCGTGGCCGTCCACAGCCACTCCCGCAGTGCCTCGAGGTCGAGATCGGCGAGCGGCGGATCGTCGGTCGCCGCGGCGAGGTCGGCGAGATCGGCTCGGTAGGCGCGCACCGTCGCCGGCGACAGCCGGCGGACGTCGGCGAGGTGCCGTGCATAGTCGTCGACCGCCTCAGAGAGCCTCACTGCTCCAGGATGCCCGCGCCACGCACGCTGCGGGGTGCGAAACACCGGGCATCATCGAGGGCGCCGGCGCCATCCGCTCTCGGTCGGCTCGACATCGCCGGACAGACGGAGAAGTCCCAGCCTCGCCTCGACGTCCGCCGGCGCGTGGCCGCTGCGTCGGGCGATGTCGTCGACGGTCCTGCTCGTGCGCACGCTCATGGCGTCGAGCACACGGGTGTCCTCGGACACGCGCGGGCCCGCCTCGGCGTCGACGCGCGCACGGGGCGCTTCGCCGAGCAGTTCGAGCACGTCATCGGTGCCCGTGATGCACACCGCGTCGTACTCGCGCAGCAGCCGATGCGTTCCCGCGGAGGCGGCACTCGTGATCGGCCCCGGAACCGCGCCGATCGGTCTGCCGAGCGAGGCGGCATGCCCCGCGGTGTTCAACGAGCCCGACCGCCACCCCGCCTCCACCACGACGGTGGCATCCGCCAGTGCCGCGATGAGTCGGTTCCGCTGCAGGAAACGCCACTTCGTCGGCGCGGCCCCGCACGGCACCTCGGCGATCACTGCTCCGCCGGATGCGACGATGCGTTCGACGAGGTCTGTGTTCCCGCTGGGGTAGGTGCGATCGACACCGCCGGCCATGACCGCGACGGTCATGCCCCCGACACCGAGCGCCGCCCGATGGGCGGCTCCGTCGATGCCGTACGCCCCACCTGAGACCACGGCGATTCCCGCGCCGCAGAGGTCGGCGGCCAGCTCCGCCGCCGTGTGCTCGCCGTACGAGGTCGCGGCGCGCGCGCCGACGAGGGCGACACCCGGAGACAGCTCCACGAGCGCAGTGGGGTCGCCGCGCGTCCACAGCGCGATCGGTGCATGGTCGCCGAGGTCGTCGACGGCACTCGGCCAATGAGGGTCGCCCGGCACGACGAGGCGGATGCCTCGGCGCGCGGCCGTGGCAAGGGATCGGGCGATCGGCTCATGTACCAGTCGCGGGCGCCAGCGCCGGCGGCCCTCCTCGAGCATCTCGTCGACGAGTCCGCCGGTGTCCGCGGCCGCGTCCAGCGCCGCAATCGGACCCAGCGCCGCCACCAGGGCGCCTGCCGTGGACTCGCCGGGCTCGGCGAGGTGACTCCACACGGCGCGTGCGTAGCGCTCGGCGTCGGGCACCCCGCTCTCGCGCGGCGCGAGCGCGCGAGCGAGGCGGATGCCTGCGGCATCATGCGCGTCGAATATCACTGGGTGAGCCCCTTCTTCAGGAACAGCGCGCGGCCGATGTCCGCGGCGGTGAGTTCGCGTCGGCCGGCGATGTCCGCGCACGTCCATGCGACTCTCAATGCCCGGTCGTAGCCGCGCAGGGTCAGGATGCCGCGCTGAAGGGCCTGGTCGAGCGTGCGCCGCACCGGCAGCGGCGGTGCGAAAGGACCGTCGCGCAGCCATCCGCCGGGAACCTCGGCGTTGGTGGTCCACGCCGTGCCCGCCAGGCGCACCCGAGCGCGCCGACGGGCCTCGTCGACGAGATCACGGGCCGCTGCCGACGTGAGCGTCGATCCTTCGACCGCGGTGCGCTGTGCGACGGAGACCCGACGCAGGGACAGCTCGATGTCGACGCGGTCGAGCAGCGGACCCGACAGGCGAGTTCGGTACCGGCGGATCGCAGCGGGCGGGCACGTGCAGGCGCCGCCGCGGATGCCGTACTCGCCGCAGGGACACGGATTGGTCGCGAGCACGAGCTGGAACCGCGCGGGGAACTCGGCGCGTACTCCGACGCGGTCGATCACGATCGAGCCCGACTCGAGCGGCTGCCGCAGCGCATCGAGGGCGACGCTGGGGAACTCCCCCGCCTCGTCGAGGAACAGGATGCCCGAGCTCGCCCGCGCCACAGCGCCCGGTCGAACGACCCGCGACCCGCCGCCCACCAGTGCCGCGACGCTCACGCTGTGATGCGGCGCGATGAACGGGGGGATCCGCGACAAGCTGCTCACGGTCTCTCCCGAGAGGGAGCGCACCGACGCGGCGCTGAGCGCGGCTTCGTCGTCGAGCTCGGGCAGGATTCCGGGCAGGCGCCGCGCCAGCATCGTCTTGCCGGCGCCCGGCGGCCCAGACATGAGCAGGTTGTGGCCGCCGGCAGCGGCGACGACCAGGGCGTCGACCGCGTCGCGCTGACCGATGACGTCACTGAGGTCGGGCGTGTCCACCGGCGCCTGCGTCGGTGCGGCCAACGGCACCTCCGCCTGGTCGGGAACGACCACGTGTGCGCCGTGGAGCGCCGCGACCTGCGCGAGGTTGACGGCTCCCACGACCTCGACCGTGTCCACGAGCGCCGCCTCGGCCCGACAGGCAGCCGGCACGACGACGCGCGCGAACCCGGATCGCGCGGCGGCGACGACGGCCGGCAGGATGCCTGGCACCGGCCGGAGCCTGCCGTCGAGCCCGAGCTCGCCCACGTGCACCGTGTTCGCCAGCGATGCGGCATCCATCTCGACCTCGGTCGCGATGGCGGCGATCGCGATGCCGACGTCGAACCCTGAGCCCTGCTTCGGCAGATTGGCAGGCGAGAGGTTCACCGTGATCCGCCGGCGCGGGAGCGCCAGTTCGCTGTTCGCGCAGGCGTTGTGCACGCGCTGCACCGCTTCTTTGAGCGCACGATCGGCAAGTCCGATGAGGCGGAATTCGGGGGTCTGGTTCGACAGGTCGGCCTCGATCTCGACGAGGTCTCCGTCGACGCCGGTCAGCGCGACCGACCAGGTGCGCGCGACGCTCACGGCACCTCGATGTCGGTGAGGTGCTCGAGTCGCCCCGCGGCCGGATCGTCGCCGACGATCGCGATGGCGTCGATCCGCAGCCGCCGACCGAGCAGCCTGTGCGGGTGCTGTGCGGCCCATGTGCACGCGAGTCGCCACAGACGCGCGCGCTTTCGCGCGTCGATCGCCTCGAGCGGATGCCCGTACAGCTCGGAGCGACGCGTCTTGACCTCGACGATCGCGATCACCGTGTCGGTCTCGGCGACGACGTCGATCTCACCTGCCGGGCAGCGCCAGTTGCGCTCGACCACGCGATATCCGTTCTCGATGAGGTGCGCGACGGCGCGGTCCTCGCCTGCACGGCCCAGCACATCCTTCGCTCGCATGCACCGATGGTGGCGTTCGCGGCGTCGCCGGAGCGGCACGAACGGGCCCGACGTGGACAGCCTGCCCCCGGAATGCCGCTGGGGAGGAGGCGATGGGCTCAGTCAGTCGAGCGAGAGCTCTTCGGGGAGTTGGAAGTCGCCGCGTGAGAGCTCTTCGACGTTGACGTCCTTGAACGTGAGGACCCGCACCGACTTCACGAAGCGGTCGGTGCGGTAGATGTCCCACACCCAGACATCGTTCATCGAGATCTCGAAGTAGAAGTCGTGCTCGGTATCGCGCCTGACCACATTGACCTCGTTGGCGAGGTAGAACCGCCGCTCGGTCTCGATCACGTACTGGAACTGGCGGACGACGTCGCGATACTCGCGGTAGAGCGCCAGTTCGAGCTCGCGGTCGTAGTCCTCGAAGACTTCGTCATCCATGGTGAGTCCACTCTAGAACGCGGGGGCGTGCGCTCAGAACAGGGTGGGCGTCGGGCCGATCGACCATGAGGCGCGGTGATGTCGGGTCAGCCCCATCCGGTCGATCGCGTCGCGGTGGTCGGCGCTCGCGTACCCCTTGTTGCGTGCCCAGCCGTAATCGGGCGCCTCGTCGTGCAGGTGGGTCATGAGCGCGTCGCGGGCGACCTTCGCGATGACCGATGCCGCGGCCGCACTCGCGCAGTCCCGATCGGCCTTGATCACCGGTCGAACGCGCAGGCCACGCGCGCCCGCCGGCGTGATGTAGTCGTGGTTGCCGTCGAGGATGACGATGGCCTCCTCGGGGACGACGCCGTGCGCACGCAGGTCGGCCAGCGCGCGGATGGTGGCGAGTCCGAGGGCGCGCATGATGCCGACATCGTCGATCTCAGCGGCGCTGGCCCAGCCGACGGCGCTCGCGGTGACCCACGACGCGGCGCGCGCGGCGACGGCCGGCCGCTTCGGCTCGGGCACCAGCTTGGAATCGCGCAACCCGGCGGGCACGCGCTTGCGCGAGAGCGCCGGATCGACGACGGCGGCTCCGACGGCCACGGGTCCCGCGAGCGCACCGCGCCCGACTTCGTCGCACGCGATGACGATCGGATGCTCCTTGAGCAGACGCCGCTCGAGGGTCAGACGCGGCTCGACGACCGTCATGGTGTCGCGGCCGCCGGATCGGGGACGCCCGCGAACACATCGTGGTGGAAGTCGATCGTTCCGATCCGGTCGAGCGGCCACGTGATCAGGAAGGCCCGGCCGACGACGTTCTCGATCGGCACGAAGCCCTTGCCGGGCTGGTCGGTGTTGTACCGCGAGTCCTTCGACCGGTAGCGGTTGTCTCCGAGCACCCAGAGCGAGTCCTCGGGCACGACGACGTCGAACGCATCACCCGAGGCGAAGGTCTCGCCCGAGGGGAGCTCGATGTAATCGCTCTCGTCGATCGGCACGCCGTTCACGGTGATGTGCCCGATCGCATCGCAGCACACGACCTGATCACCCGGCACCCCGATGATCCGCTTCACGAGATGGTCGTCACTGTCGGGGGCGGACAGGCCCACGAGCGAGAGCACCCAGTCGATCGCCTCGACGATCGGTGCGCGAGCGGGTGCGGTGCTGGGCGGAAGCCAGCCGCCCGGGTCGCGGAAGACCACGACGTCACCGCGCTCGTACCCCGAGAACGGCGGGGTGATCTCGTCGACGAGGATGCGATCGTCGACCAGGAGCGTGTCCTCCATCGATGCGGAGGGGATGTAGAACGAACGCACGACGAAGGTCTTGACCAGGAACGAGACCAGCACGGCGACCACGACGATCACGAGCACGTCGCGCAGCAGCGTCACCCAGCCGCGTCGGCTCGCCCGCGGCTTCGACGCGCTCGCGGCGCCGCCGTGCGCCTCGGCTGCCGTCTTCTCGGTGGTCATCTCGTCCCCTGGCGGCATCCGGATGGACGGTTCCCGCCCCTCAAGGTTCGCACACTCGTCGCGCCGAACCCACGCCGATGCGCCGACACGACGAAGCCCCCCGCAGCGGAGGCGCGGGGGGCTTCGGAAGATCGGGAGCTCAGCTCTCGCGCTTCTCCTTGATCTTGGCCTTCTTGCCGCGCAGCGAGCGCAGGTAGTACAGCTTCGCGCGACGCACGTCGCCACGGGTGACGACCTCGATGTGGTCGATCACGGGGCTGTGCACGGGGAAGGTGCGCTCCACCCCCACCTGGAAGCTGATCTTGCGGACCGTGAAGGTCTCGCGCACACCGTCGCCGGAGCGGCCGATGACCACGCCCTGGAAGACCTGGATGCGGGAGCGGTTGCCCTCGGTGATGTTGACGTGCACCTTGATGGTGTCGCCGGGGCCGAACTCGGGAATGTCGGAGCGGAGGGAAGCCGCATCGACGGCGTCGAGGATCTGCATGATCGTCTCTCTCTGCGCCAGCCTCAGGTCTGGTGCGCACGGAATGGAAGGAAGGAAGTGAGTGCGTGCCCCGGGCCGTCCGGCACGGTGGCCGTCGGCGACTCCCCTGAGGCAGAACCGGTCAGGGCACAAACATCCATTCTGCCATGGATGGCGCACCCGGCCAAAACCCGCTCAGCGCGCGGGCGGAGCCTGCTTCTCGGTGATGACGAACACACTGGGGTCGACGTGCTCTGCGTCCGGGCGCGTCGGCGGGATGTAGGCGACGCCTTCCGCGGTGCGCAGCACCATGCGGGACGGCCTCGCCTCGCGCCACAGCTGCCACAGCTCGAGCCAGAAGACGCCGACGCCGACCACGATCGCCAGGACCATCACCGGCGCCCACCAGGCTTCGACGAAGAAACCCAGCGAGATCAGCAGGCCGTGCCAGACGCTGAACGCGAGGACATCCCACCACGACACCGCACGCTGCGCACGGGTCGTGCCCCTCGCCCGGACCAGGAGCGTGAGGATGAGCTGCCAGATGAAGACGCCGGGGATCGCGAGGAGGATCACCCAGAGGAAGGCCCAGCCTCCACCGTTGAACACCCCCCACCCGACCAGCATCCACAGCGGCAGCACGAAGGCCGAGGGGATCAGCCACCCGAAGAACGCGCGTCGCAGCCACATGACCCCGATGCTACGCCTCGCCGGCATCCGGTGGGACGGCCTGCCGCCCACGCGGAGAAAGCTCCCAGCCGAGAGGCCGCGCGTCGGCCACAATGGGGAGGTCGAGAGGAACTGAATGATCGAACTGCGCACCCCCGCCGAGATCGAGGCCATGCGCCCCGCGGGACGCTTTGTGGCCGAGACCCTGGCGACCCTGCGCGATGAGACCGCGGTGGGCACGAACCTTCTCGCGATCGACCGACGCGCGCACGACCTGATCCGCCGCGCCGGCGCCGAGTCCTGCTACATCGACTACCACCCGTCGTTCGGCGCGCGGCCGTTCGGAAAGGTCATCTGCACGTCGATCAACGACGCCGTGCTGCACGGTCTGCCCTTCGACTACGCGCTGCGCGACGGCGATCTGGTGTCGTTGGACTTCGCCGTGGCCGTCGACGGCTGGGTCGCCGACTCGGCGATCTCGTTCGTCGTCGGCACCGCGCGCGACGAGGACCTCGCCCTCATCGACACGACGCAGCGGGCTCTCGACGCGGCCATCGCGGCGGCCACGGTGGACAACCGCATCGGCGACATCTCCCACGCGATCGCGGGCATCGCCCGCGCCGATGGATACGAGATCAACACCGACTTCGGCGGCCACGGTGTCGGACGCGTGATGCACGGCGACCCTCACGTACCCAACGACGGCAAGGCAGGTAGGGGCTATCCGCTGCGCGCAGGGCTCGTCCTCGCCCTCGAGCCGTGGTTCCTGCAGACGACAGACGAGCTGGTCACCGACCCTGACGGCTGGACGCTGCGCAGTGCCGACGGATCGCGGGGCGCGCACTCCGAGCACACGATCGCCATCACCGACGACGGGCCGATCGTGCTGACCGATCGGTCGTTCCTCGGCGTCGACTGATCAGGAGCCGTTCGTCGCGCCCACGGTGTGCACGCGGACGTTGTTCGTCGACCCGGCCACCCCGGGGGGCGCACCGGCCGTCACGACGACCTTGTCACCCGGTTCGGCGAGACCTTGCCCCAGCAGCACGTCGTCGACGATGCCGATGAGCTCATCGGTGTCGCGTCCGCGCGGCACGAGGTACGTCTGCACACCCCAGGTGACGGCCATCTTGCGGCGGGTCTCGGGCAGGTCGCTGAAGGCGATGATCGGGACCGGCAGGCGCAGGCGTGACATCCGGCGGGACGAGTCACCGGACTGGCTGAACACGCACACGTATCGCGCATCGACGAACTCCGCGATGGCCGCGGCGGCGAGTGTCATGACGCCGCCCTGCGTGCGCGGCTTGCTGCCGAGCGGCGGGATGCGGTCCAGCCCGTTCTCCTCGGTCGAGGTCACGATGCGCTCCATGGTCTCGACGACATTGACGGGGTCGACGCCGACGCTCGTCTCGCCGCTGAGCATCACGGCGTCGGCACCGTCGAGCACCGCGTTGGCGACGTCGCTGGTCTCGGCGCGCGTGGGCACGGCGTTCTCGATCATCGACTCGAGCATCTGGGTCGCCACGATGACCGGCTTCGCCCACCGCCGCGACTTCTCGATCGCCTCCTTCTGCACGATCGGCACCGCCTGCATGGGCAGTTCGACCCCCAGGTCGCCGCGGGCGATCATCAAGCCGTCGAACGCGTCGATGATCTCCTGCAGACCATCGACCGCCTCGGGCTTCTCGATCTTCGCGATGAGCGGCACGAAGCGCCCCTCCTCGGCCATGATCACCCGCGCCCGCTGCGCGTCCTTCGGGCTGCGCACGAACGACAGCGCGACCAGGTCGACGCCCAGCCGCAGCGCCCACCGCAGGTCGATCTCGTCCTTCTCGCTCAGCGCCGGGGTGCGCAGTGCGACGCCCGGCAGATTGATGCCCTTGTTGTTCGAGACCTTCCCGCCCACGACCACTTCGGTGCGCACCCGCACCCCGTCGGTGTCGAGAACGCGCAGGCGCACCTTGCCGTCATCGACGAGGAGGGTGTCGCCGGCTGAGACGTCGGTGACCAGGCCCGGGAAGGTCGTGCCGACCGTCTCTGCGGTGCCGACGACGTCCTCCGACGTGATGGTGAAGACATCTCCGGGGGCGAGCTCGTGCGGTCCGTCGGCGAACCGGCCGAGACGGATCTTGGGCCCCTGCAGGTCGGCGAGGACGCCCACCGCGCGACCGGTGGCCTCGGCCGCTCGACGGACGTGCGCGAAGGCCGTCTCATGGCCGGCGTGCTCGCCGTGGCTGCAGTTGATGCGCGCGACATCCATGCCCGCGCGCACCAGACCCTCGATGACCTCGTACGAGGAGCTCGCAGGCCCCAGGGTCGCCACGATCTTCGCTCGCCTCATCGGTGTCCTCCAGGTCGACTCGACCAGTCTGGTGTGCGGGGGCGTCCGAGCGGTTACCCGGACGTAACGACCGCGTGACGAGCCACGCGGACCACCGCAGCGGAATCGGGAGGCAGCGTCAGCGTGTCGTCGTCGGCCACGGCCCCGGCATCCGTCCGCAGCAGCACCTCGGCGACATCGCCGAAGGCCAGCGGCCCCTCGGTGAGGTTGACGAGCACGTCGACGGCGCCGCGCGCCAGACGGTACGCACGGCGGTCGGCAGCGGCATCTCGGTGCAGCACCCGTGCGCGCGTGTGCGCACTGTCCGGATCGGTCAACTCGGGAATCCGGCGCCTCAGTGCCACGAGGTCCCGGTACAGCGCGAGCAGACGCGCATGGTCGCCCTCGCCGGCCTCCCGCCAGTCGAGCTTCGAGCGGCGGAAGGTCTCGGGGTCCTGCGGATCCGGCACGAGGGACTGATCCCAGCCCATCCGTGCGAACTCCGAGCGTCGGCCGGTGCGCACGGCGTCGGCGAGCCAGTCCTCGGGATGCGACGTGAAGAACGCCCATGGCGTCGAGGCACCCCACTCCTCGCCCATGAACAGCATCGGCGAGCCCGGCGCGGTGAGGGTGAGGACCGCGAGCACCGCCAACCGCCCGTACGGCAGCGTCTGACTGAGCCGATCCCCCGCTGCGCGGTTGCCGATCTGGTCGTGATCCTGGGCGAACGTCACCAGTCGCCAGGTCGGCACGTCGCGCGGCACCGGCCGGCCATGGGTCCGACCGCGGAACGACGAGAAGGTGCCGTCGTGGTAGAAGCCGCCCGTCCAGGTCTTGGGAACAGCGTCGGGATCGGCGAAGTCGGCGTAGTATCCGGCGGTCTCGCCGGTGACGGCGACGTGGACGGCGTGGTGCCAGTCGTCGCTCCACTGCGCGGTCACGCCGTACCCGCCCGCCTCGCGGGGCAGGATCAGCCTCGGATCGTTCATGTCCGACTCGGCGACGAGCGTCAGCGGGCGGCCGAGTTGAGCGGACAGCGCATCGGATGCCTCGGCGAGCGCCTGCAGGATGTGGACAGGACCGTCATCGTGCAGCGCGTGCACGGCGTCGAGTCGCAAGCCGTCGACGTGATAGTCCCGCAGCCACATCAGCGCATTCTCGATGATGAACGACCGCACGGCGGGCTGGTCGAGATCGACGCTGTCGCCCCAGTCGTTGCGGGATCCTTCACGCAGGTAGGGACCGAACTCGGGCAGATGGTTTCCGCTCGGCCCGAAGTGGTTGTACACGACGTCCTGGATGACGGCGAGACCGCGCGCGTGCGCCGCATCGACGAAGCGGCGATAGCCGTTCGGGCCCCCGTACGCTTCGTGGACGGCGTACCAGAGCACGCCGTCGTACCCCCAGTTCCACTCGCCGTTGAACGCGTTGACGGGAAGCAGTTCGATGTGGCTCACGCCGAGGTCGACCAGGTGGTCCAGTCGACCGATCGCCGCGTCGAGCGTTCCCTCGGGCGTGAAGGTGCCCAGGTGCAGTTCGTAGACGATTCCACCCGCCAGCTGCCGCCCGGTCCAGTCGGCGTCGGTCCACGCGAACCCGCTGTGATCGACGTGGGCCGACAGGTCGTGCACGCCGCGCGGCTGTCGCCGCGACCTCGGGTCGGCTCGCGCCTGGTCGCCGTCGCCGAGCACGAACCCGTACTCGTCTCCGTCCGCGAGCGCGACATCGACCGTCCACCACCCGTCGGCGCGTGCGGTCATCTCGTGGTCATCATGGCCGGGCCGACGCAATCGCACCCGGTCTGCGCGCGGCGCCCACACCTCGATCAACCCGGCACCCCTGTCTCGAGCGGCCTGAGCAGCGCGACCGGATAGTCGGCGAAGAGGTCGGCGAGCGGGATCCCGGTCCGGTCGAACCGGCGCCCTGTGAGCACGTCGACGGCGGGGCCGCTCTGACGCAGCAGCATCGTCTCCCCCCATCCCCCGGATGCCGCCAGCCCGGCAGGCAGCCGGGTCGCCGCGGCGAGCGCGCCGCCGCGATCGTACGCGAGCACGTGGTCGGCGGCCGGGCCGACGGCCCACATCGGCGTGTACCGCGTGAACAGGTCGGGCCGATCGCGTCGTAGGCGCAGCGCGCGCGAGGTCACCAGCACTTTGGCATCCCCGGATCCGGGCGCGGGGCGTTCCCCGGCATCCACACGGGCGAGGGCCGTGGCGAGCGCGGCGAAGTCGACCGGCCGGCGGTTGTCGGGATCGACCAGCGACAGGTCCCACGACTCGGTGCCCTGGTACACGTCGGGCACGCCCGGCCCGGTGAGCTGCAGCAGTTTGGCCGACAGCGCGTTCGACCAGCCCCATGGGGAGATCTCGTCGACGAACTCCTCGAGGATCGCGGCTGTAGCGGGGTCGTCGAACGCTGCGTCGACGGTCGCCTCGACCCGCGCCTCGAACGTCGCGTCGGGAGCGATCCACGTGGTCATCTCGCCCGACTCGCGAGCGGCCTTGACGGCATAGTCCCGCAGGCGTTCTCGCGAGGCAGGCCACGCCCCCACGATCGCCTGCCAGACGAGTGCGTCGAACGGGCCGTGACCGGTGGATCCTGCGGCGCGCAGTCGCTCGAGCACGTCCGCCCATCGGTCGGGCAGTTCGCTGATCACCGCCAGACGCGCGCGCACGTCCTCGCTGCGCTTCGTGTCGTGCGTCGACAGAGCCGTCATCGTGTGCGGCCACACCGACTGCCGACGCTCACGGGCGGCGTGGAAGGACCCCGGGTCGAGCGCGAAGTGCGACGGGTCGCCGCCCACCTCGGTGAGGGAGGTCAGGCGGGTCCAGCGGTAGAAGGCGCTGTCTTCCACGCCCTTGGCCATGACCGGACCGGCGGTCTGAGCGAATCGACGGGACGCCTCGCTCGCCGGATCCAGCAGCTGCGGGACGATCTCGTCGATCACGTCGGCGAGATCCGGGCGATGAGCGGATGCCTCCGCCGCCGCGGCGGCGACATGTTCGGCGCCGACGGGCGGGTACGAGCGGTAGACCGGAAAGCAGGCCAGCAGTTCGGCGAGCGCCTCCGGAGCGCGCCGCGGCGCAGCGACCAGGCATCGGGCGAGGCGCGCCACTTCGGGATGCAGCGCGCCGGTCGCGTTCGCGAGCTTGCGATCGTGCACCAGCCGGTGCCAGCTCAGCCGAGGTTCGAGCCCGGTCTCAGCGCTGAGCCTGGCCTCCAGCGCAGCGAGGGGCGCCTCTCCTGCGGGGTCGGTGAGCACCCGATCCACCTCGGCGAGCGCGTCATAGCCGGTCGTCCCGTCGGTGTCCCACCACGGTGGGAGCTCCTCCCCGGGCTCGAGGATCTTCTCCACGACGACGTACGCGCCGTGCGTGATCTCAGCGAGGTCGGCGAGGTATCCGCCCGGGTCGGCGAGTCCATCGGGGTGATCGATGCGCAGTCCGTCGACGAGCCCCTCCTCGACCCAGCGCCGCACCTCGACGTGGGTCTGGTCGAACACCCGCGACTCCTCGACCCGGACACCCGCCAACCCCGTCACGGTGAAGAACCGGCGATAGTTCAGAAGCGTCGCCTCGTCGCGCCAGTAGACGGCCTCCCAATGCTGGTGTCGCAGCACCTCGCGCACGTCCGCGTCGGGGGTGCCCTCCGCCAACGGGAGGGCGTGGTCGAAGTACCGGACCACGCCGGCGTCGCGATCGACGGTGATGTCGGCGATCGCCTCGTCGAGCGGTGCACCCAGCAGGGGCAGTCGCACACGGCCCCCGCCGGCATCCCAATCGATGTCGAACGCCTCGGCGTACCTCGACCCCCGGCCGCGACGCAGCACGTCCCACCACCAGGCGTTCTGCTCGGGCGCGGCCACGCCCATGTGGTTCGGCACGATGTCGACCAGGACGCCCATTCCGCGCGCGTGCGCGGCATCCGCCAGGCGCTTCAAGCCGTCCGACCCGCCTCGGGCCGGGTCGACGACTGTCGGATCCACCACGTCGTAGCCGTGGTCCGAGCCCGCGGTCGCGGTCAGCAGCGGTGAGAGGTAGACCCAGTCGGCTCCGAGACGATGCAGATGATCGAGCGCCGCGGTCGCGGCATCCAGGTCGAAATCCGCCCGGATCTGCAGGCGGTACGTCGAAGCGGGAGACCGGCCCATCGTCGTCAGGTCGCCTCCTGCTTGGGGGCCGCTGCAGGCACTTCGTCGATCTGGATCGCTCCGGTGATGACGGCGAGCGAGGCGGCGACCGAGTGGTCGGGATGGGGCTCGGGCGGGGTGTGCTCGCACATCACGATGAGCGCCTTCTCGGCCAGCGGCACCGTCGCGCCCGGGCGCAGGGTCTCGCTGTCGGCGAGACGGCCCGACGTGTCGACCAGCACGTCCCAGCTGGGGCTGTAGTCCATCGCGGGCAGCAGGAAGTCGACCTCTTCGTCGCCGGCGTTGAACAGCAGGGCGAAGTGGCTGTCGACGATCTGCTCGCCTCGGCGGTCGCGCTCGCGGATGCCGCCGCCGTTGAGAACCACGCCGATCGCGCGTCCGAAACCGGAGTCCCAGTCCTCGGGTTGCATCTGCGTCCCATCGGGCCGCATCCACACGATGTCGGGCACCGGAGCGCCCTCCTCCCGACGGACCGGACGGCCGTTGAAGAACCGGCGGCGTCGGAACGTCGGGTGCTCCCGGCGCAGACGAGCCAGCGCCGCGGTGAACTCCAGCAGCGGCTGGTCGGCCGACGCCCAGTCGATCCAGGTCGTCTCGTTGTCCTGCGCGTAGCCGTTGTTGTTACCGCCCTGGGTGCGGCCCAGTTCGTCGCCGTGCGACAGCATCGGCACGCCTTGCGAGAGCAGCAGGGTGGTGATGAAGTTGCGCTGCTGGCGAGCCCGCAGGGTCAGGATCGCGGGGTCGTCGGTGGGACCCTCGACCCCGTGGTTGTAGCTGCGGTTGTGCGACTCGCCGTCGTTGTTGTCCTCGCCGTTGGCGAGGTTGTGCTTCTCGTTGTACGACACGAGGTCGCGCAGGGTGAAGCCGTCGTGCGCGGTGACGAAGTTGATGGATGCCACCGGGCGGCGCCCGGAGTGCTCGTAGAGGTCGGCCGAGCCCGTGAGACGGGAGGCGAACTCCCCCAGCGCCTGCGGTTCGCCGCGCCAGAAGTCGCGGACGGTGTCTCGGTACTTGCCGTTCCACTCGGTCCACTGCGGCGGGAAGTTGCCCACCTGATAGCCACCCGGTCCCACGTCCCACGGCTCGGCGATGAGTTTGACCTGCGACACGACCGGGTCCTGCTGGACGAGCTCGAAGAATGTCGACAGGCGGTCGACGTCGTAGAACTCGCGCGCCAGCGCGGATGCGAGGTCGAAGCGGAACCCGTCGACGTGCATCTCGAGCACCCAGTAGCGCAACGAGTCCATGATCAGCTGCAGAGCGTGCGGGTTCCCCGCGTTCAGGCTGTTGCCGGTGCCCGTGTAGTCCGTGTAGTAGCGCGGGTCGTCGGCTTCGAGTCGGTAGTACGCCGCGTTGTCGATGCCGCGCATCGACAACGTCGGGCCGAGATGATTGCCCTCCGCCGTGTGGTTGTACACGACATCGAGGATGACCTCGATGCCGGCGGCGTGCAGGGCGCGCACCATGCCCTTGAACTCCTGCACCTGCTCACCCCGCTGGCCGTTCGAGGCGTAGGTGTTCTGCGGAGCGAGGAAGGCGATCGTGTTGTACCCCCAGTAGTTCGACAGGCCCTGCTCCTGCAGGATCGAGTCGTTCACGAACTGGTGGACCGGCATGAGCTCGATCGCCGTGACGCCGAGCTTCTTCAGGTGCTCGATGATCGCCGGGTGCGCGAGCGCACTGTACGTCCCTCGGATCTCCTTCGGGATCGCGGGGTGCAGCTGGGTGAGCCCCTTGACGTGGGCCTCGTAGATCAGCGTCTCCGACAGCGGCGTCTTCGGCTGACGGTCTCCCGCCCAGTCGAAGAACGGGTTGACGACGACGCCCTTCATCATGGCGGCGGCCGAGTCGTCGTCGTTGCGCGAGTCGGGGCGGCCGAAGTCGTAGCCGAACACCGACTGGCCCCACGCGACCTGACCCTCGACGGCCTTCGCGTACGGGTCGAGCAGCAGCTTGCTGGGGTTGAAGCGCTGACCGCTCGCCGGGTCGTACGGACCGTGCACGCGATAGCCGTAGCGCTGGCCGGGCTGGACGTTCGGCAGGTACACGTGCCAGACGTACGCATCCGTCTCGACCACGTCGATGCGGGTCTCGGCGCCGCGCTCGCCGAAGAGGCAGAGTTCGACACGGGTCGCGCCTTCGCTGAACAGGGCGAAGTTGGTGCCGCTGCCGTCGAAGGTCGCCCCGAGTGGGTAAGCCGAACCGGGCCAAGTGTGCATCGAGGATCCCTTCCGAGGGGATATCACCCTATCGGTGACGCGTGACGGGAAGTGTCACGCGAGAAGATCGGGGCGGCGCTCGCGGGTGCGCTGCTCGCTCTGGCGTGCACGCCACGCGGCGATCTCGCCGTGATGACCGCTCAGGAGCACGTCGGGCACGCCGAGCCCGCGCCAGGAGGCGGGCTTGGTGTACGACGGATGCTCGAGCATCCCGCCCTCGTGCGACTCCTCCGCGAGGCTGTCGGGGTTGCCGACGACACCCGGGATCAATCGGCCGACGGCCTCGATCATCGCCATCGCGGCGACCTCGCCGCCGTTGAGCACGTAGTCACCGAGGCTCAGCAGCTCGACGCGCCCGACCGACGCCGCGTAGTCGAACACCCGCTCGTCGATCCCCTCGTAGCGGCCGCAGCCGAAGAACAGGTGCGGTTCGGTCGCCAGCGCCCGCGCCGCACGCTGCGTGAACGGACGACCAGCCGGCGTCGGGAAGACGAAGACGGGCGGCCCGGAGGCATCCGCCCGCACGGCATCGATCGCCTCACCCCAGGGCTCGGGCTTCATCACCATTCCGGCGCCGCCGCCGTACGGTGTGTCGTCCACCGTGCGGTGGCGGTCGTGCGTCCAGTCGCGCAGGTCGTGCACGCGGATGTCGAGCAGACCGCGGCCGCGCGCCTTGCCGAGCAGTGACACCTCGAGCACGTCGAAGAACGCGGGGAAGATCGAGACGACGTCGATGCGCACGTCACTCCTCCGTGATGTCGGCCTCGGGTTCGGGCTCGTCCTCGTCCGTCGTGGGGACGTCCTCGAACAGACCCGTCGGCGGTGTCACGACGACGCGGCCGGCCGTGAGATCGACCTCGGGCACGATGGCCTTGACGAACGGGACCAGCACCTCTCGTGCACCGGCCTTGACGATGAGGAGGTCCTGCGCGGGAAGGTGGTCGACCCGCACGACCCGCCCGACGTTCTCCCCGTCACGGACGACGTCGAGACCGACGAGCTGGTGGTCGTACCAGGCGTCCTCTTCGGAGGGCGCCGCTTGGACGTCCTGGGCGATCCACAGGATCGCGCGCACCAGGCTCTCGGCCTCGGTGCGGTCGTCCACGCCCTCGAAGAAGGCGACCGGATGCGAGTTCATCCATTTGAACTCGCGCACCGTCAGGGTCTTGCCGTGCCAGGGCGAGGACTCCGGCACCTGCAGCGTGAACTCCGCACCCGGCACGAACCGGCCGTCGGGATCGTCGGTGTACAGCTCCAGCTTGAGAGCACCCTTGAGCCCGTGGGCCTTCACCAGGCGACCGACGCGCAGCTGCGTTCGCGGGCGTCCCGCCGTGGCGGGTGAGGCGGCGGACTTCTTCGCGACCCCCATCAGTCGTCCGCGACGTCGACGCGCACGCGCCGGCCGTCCGCGAGCGCGCTGATGAGGGTGCGCAGCGCCTTCGCCGTGCGGCCGCCGCGCCCGATCACGCGACCCCGGTCATCCGGGTGAACGTGGATCTCCAGCACGTCGCCGCGCGACGACGAGGCGGAGTCGATGCGGACGTCGTCGGGGTGATCGACGATCCCCTTGACGACGTGCTCGAGCGCGGTGGCCAGCAACGGATTACTCTGCGGGCTCGGCGGCGGGCGCCTCGTCGGCGGCAGCCTCGTCAGCGGGCGCCTCAGCCTCGGCGGCCGGCTCGGCCGGCTTGTCGGCCTTGGGCTTGACGACCGACTTCTTCGAGGTTTCGGCGACGAATTCGGCCTTGCCCTCGGGCGTCTTCACGGTCGACACGGCGTTCTCGTCTCCCTGGAAGCGCCCCCAGTCGCCGGTCAGCTTGAGGATGGCGAGCACCTGCTCGGTCGGCTGCGCGCCCACGCCGAGCCAGTACTGCGCACGATCGGAGTCGACCTCGATGAACGAGGGCTGCTCGGTGGGGTGGTACTTGCCGATCTCTTCGATGACGCGCCCGTCGCGCTTGGTGCGCGAGTCGGCGACGACGATGCGGTAATACGGCGCACGGATCTTGCCGAGGCGCTTGAGGCGGATCTTGACAGCCACGATTCTCCTGATGTGTGGAAAGGGAATGAACGTCGCCTGGAGCGTGGGGTGCACACCCGGCGGGAGCTCTGGGATGGTCGCGGCGCCGGATAGAGGGTCGAGCGCTGCGTACGACCCTCTATTCTGCCAGATCGAAGACACGCCCGCGAACCACCGCCGCTGTCGCCCTGCGTGCCAGACTGTGCGGATGACGGTGCCGTTCGCGACATCCGCCCGCTCGTCCGTCGGCCTGGAGTGGGAGGTCATGCTCGCCGATCGCGGCGGCGAGCTGGCACCACGCGCGCCCGAGGTGCTCGCGGCACTCGCGGAGTCGACGGCCCTCGCGCCGTACACGGTGACCGGGGAGCTGCTGACCAACACGGTCGAGGTCACCAGCAGCGTGGGCGCCACGGTGGCCGACGCGGTGCATGACATCGCGGATGCCATCGCAGCCGTGCGCACCGTCACCGACCCGCTCGAGATCGATCTCCTCTGCGCCGGCAGCCATCCCTTCGCACAATGGTTCACGCAGCAGGTCACCGACAACACGCGCTATCACGCGTTGATCGACCGCACGCAGTGGTGGGGTCGCAACATGATGATCTGGGGGATCCATGTGCACATCGGCGTCGACGACGTCGACAAGGTGCTGCCGATCGTCAACGCGTTGAGCGTGTACCTGCCCCACCTGCAGGCGCTGTCGGCGGGCGAGTCCGTTCTGGGCGGGCGAGCGCACCGGGTACGCGTCGAACCGTGCTCTCGTCTTCCAGCAGCTGCCGACGGCGGGACTGCCCTGGCCCCTGGAGGACTGGGCGCAGTTCGAGTCCTATCTCGACGACATGGTGCGCACCGGCGTCATGGCCGACTCCACCGAGGTGCGTTGGGACATCCGACCGGCTCCCCGCTGGGGAACCGTGGAGGTGCGCGCGTGCGACGGCATGTCGACGCTGCCCGAGCTCGCCGCGGTGGCGGCGCTGGTGCAGACGCTCGTCGAGCACTTCTCGCGCGAACTCGACGAGGGCCGCCCACTCACCACGATCCAGCCGTGGTTCGTCCGCGAGAACAAGTGGCGGGCGGCGCGCTACGGCCTCGACGCCACGGTGATCGTCGACCGCGCCGGCACGCAGCGACCGGTGCGCGACCACCTGCGCGAGACGCTCGAGCGACTGCGTGGCATCGCCGTCGAACTCGACTGTTCCCGCGAGCTGGAGGGCATCGAGCGGATCCTCAGCGACGGAGCGAGCTATGCTCGGCAACTCCTCGTCGCCGAAGCCGCCGACGGCGATCTGCGCGAAGTCGTCCGGCACCTGGTGCGCGAGTTCCGCGCCGGTCCGACCCTGCGCGACCACCTCGCCTCGTTGGGCGGCTGAGCCGCGGTCGGCCGGTCAGCCCCGGCCGAGCATCCGCTGCAGTTCGGCGAGATCTTCGGCACTCGGGGTGCCGCCGGCGGCGCCACCGCCTGCGCCCAGGCCGAAGCCCGAGCCGGTGGGCTGCTCGGCGGCGGCCGCGGCGATGCCCGCGTTTTCGGCCGCCCGCTTCGCCGGATTGCCCGACCGTGAGCCCGTGCTCTTCTTCTTGCCCTTCGCCCCGCGCTTGCTCGATGCCCCGGGGCGCCCCGCGCCGGGCACCGGGCCCATGCCGGGGATGTTGGGCACGCCGCCCTTGGCGACGGTCTTCATCATCTTCGCGGCCTGGTCGAATCGCTGGACCAGCTGATTGACATCTGTCACGGTCATCCCCGAGCCGCGGGCGATGCGCAGGCGACGCGAGCCGTTGAGCACCTTGGGGTTGCGGCGCTCACCGGGCGTCATCGATCGGATGATCGCCTCGGTGCGATCGATCTCGCGCTCATCGAAGTCGTCGATCTGCTGCTTCATCTGGCCCATGCCCGGCAGCATGCCGAGCATCTTCTTCATCGAGCCCATCTTCTTGAGCTGCTGCATCTGCTCGAGGAAGTCCTCGAGGGTGAACTGCTCGGTCGCGATCTTCTCGGCGACCTTCATCGCCTCGGCCTCGTCGAAGGCCTGCTGAGCCTGCTCGATCAGGGTGAGGATGTCGCCGAGGTCGAGGATGCGGCTGGCCATGCGGTCGGGGTGGAACGCCTCGAGGTCGTCGAGACCCTCGCCGGTGGACGCGTAGATGATCGGGCGACCGGTGACGCTGGCGACCGAGAGGGCCGCGCCGCCGCGCGCGTCGCCATCGAGCTTGGACAGCACCACTCCGGTGAAGTCGACGCCGTCCTGGAAGGCCTTGGCCGTGTTGACGGCATCCTGACCGATCATCGCGTCGATGACGAACAGCACCTCGTCGGGTTCGGTCGCCTTCCGGATGTCGGCGGCCTGCTTCATCAGCTCGGCGTCGACGCCGAGCCGGCCGGCGGTGTCGATGATGACGACATCGTGCTGCTGACGCCGCGCGACCTCGACGCCGTCGCGGGCGACCTTGACGGGGTCGCCGACGCCGTTGCCCGGCTCGGGGGCGTAGATCGCGGCGCCGGCGCGGTCGGCGACGACCTGCAGCTGGTTGACGGCATTGGGTCGCTGAAGGTCGGCTGCGATCAGGAGCGGTGTGTGGCCCTCCTTCTCGAGCTGGTGCGCGAGCTTGCCCGCGAACGTGGTCTTTCCCGAGCCCTGGAGGCCGGCGAGCATGATGACCGTGGGCGGGTTCTTCGCGAACTGCAGACGACGCTGCTGGCCCCCCAGGATCGCGACGAGCTCCTCGTTGACGATCTGCACGACCTGCTGCGCAGGGTTGAGGGCTCGGTTGACCTCGTCGCCGAGCGCACGTTCGCGCACCTTCGCGGTGAAGTCCTTGACGACCACGAGCGCGACGTCGGCGTCGAGCAGCGCCCGTCGGATCTCGCGGACCGTCCCGTCGACGTCCGCGGGCGTGAGCTTGCCCTTGGTGCGGAGATTGCGGAAGGTCTCGGTGAGCCGGTCGGAGAGGGTGCCGAAAGTCGCCATGATCCCCCGATTCTACGGGAGCACGCTCGGGCCCCCGCCGAGCTCCTGGAAGAGGGTCAGCTGCAGACCCGCCGGACCGCGCAGTCGTGCGTTGACCGAATCCCAGGGCGTGCGACGGGCGGATGCCTCCACCACCGCCCCGCCCTCGTCGAGACGCGACTGGGCGGCGTGCGTGTCGTCGACCTCGAGGGCGATCCGGATCGGATCGCTCGGCGCATCGCCGTCGGTCTCGACGCGGTCGATGAAGGTCACCTGCTCGGGGTTGGCGATCTCGAGGGTCGCCCGCCCGGCGGCGAGGATCGCCACGCGCGCGCCCCCGTCGGCTTCGTACGCCTCGGCTTGCGGCATGCCGACGACGTCTCGATAGAAGGCGAGAGTCTGCTCGAAGGCGGACGCCTGCACCACGACGCGCAGCTGTCGCACCGCACCGATCGGCGCGGCGCCCGACACGAGCGCTGCGGACTCGCCCGCCATGGCCAAGAACCGTGACAACGCGGTCCGACCTGCGCCGTCGTGCGCCCAGGCCTCGATCGCCGACAGGACGGCGCCGCCCCAGGCCGCGCCCGCCACGTCGGCATGAAGGCGATCGGCCCCACCCCGCTCGAGACGGTCAGCCACCGAGCGGGCGACGCGGCCGCGCCGCAGCGCGCCCTCGCGCTCGAGTTCCGCGTCCAGACCCATGGCAGCGGCGTTGACGATGCCGAGCGCGAGGCTGTCCGGGGCGAAGTCGTCGGCGAGGCCGAGCACAGCCGCGCGCACCGCTCGCGGGGCGTCGGTCTCCTCATCGGCCTCGAGTCGGGTCTGCATGTGCGTGAGCCGTTCGTCCAGTCCCGCCCACAGGACGGCGGACTTCGACTCGAAGTAGTTGAAGAAGCTCGAGCGGCTCACTCCCGCCCGCGAGGCGATGTCGGCCACCGAGGTCGCTTCGAAGCCGCGCTCGAGGAACAGCTCGCACGCCGCTTCCGCCAGGGTTTCGCGCGACGATGCGCGGGGACGTCCGATTGCGGGGGCCATCGATCCAGCCTAGGGCCGCGGAGCACGCGTCGTCGGCTCGAGCGGGTATTGTTGGACCGCATCCATAAACACCGGACCGACGACCCCGAAGGACGCCATGCTCGAGATCACCACGGTGGGCCTGTCCCCCGCACCGGTGCCGTACACCGACGGCTGGGCGCTGCAGCGTCGCGTCCACGCCGAGGTGGCCGACGGTACGCGACCCGACACGCTCCTGCTGCTCGAGCACGAGGCCGTCTACACCGCGGGCAAGAGGACCGAAGATCACGAGCGGCCGGTCGACGGCACGCCGGTGGTCGACGTCGACCGCGGCGGCAAGATCACGTGGCACGGGCCCGGCCAGCTCGTCGGCTATCCGATCGTGCGGCTCGGGGAGCCGATCGACGTGGTGGCGCACGTCCGCCGGCTCGAACGTCTGCTCATCGCAGCGCTCGCCGAGCTCGGCGTCGACGGGTATCAGGTCGACGGACGCAGCGGCGTGTGGGTGCGCCGCCCCCTCTCCGAGGACAAGGTCGCGGCGATCGGCGTGCGCGTCGAACGCGGCGTGACGATGCACGGTTTCGCGATCAACTGCGACAACTCGCTCGCCGCATTCCGCGGCATCATCCCGTGTGGGATCACGGATGCCGGTGTCACGACGGTCAGCGAGGTCGTCGGCCGTGACGTCGGTGTGCGAGACGTGATCCCGAGTGTCAGCCGCGTGTTCGCGGCCGAGTTCGCGGGAGTGCCCGCATGAGCGGCTGCGCGACCCCTGCGGCATCGACGTCGGGACCCGGCGGCCGCAAGCTGCTGCGGCTCGAGGTGCGCAACGCGCAGACCCCGATCGAGCGCAAGCCGGAATGGATCCGGACGAAGGCCAAGATGGGGCCCGAGTACCAGGCGCTGCACGCGCTGGTCAAGAGCGAAGAGCTGCACACCGTCTGCCAGGAAGCGGGGTGCCCGAACATCTACGAGTGCTGGGAGGATCGCGAGGCGACGTTCCTCATCGGCGGCTCGCAGTGCACGCGCCGGTGCGATTTCTGCCAGATCGACACCGGCAAGCCCGCCGACTACGACACCGACGAGCCCCGGCGCGTCGCCGAGAGCGTCGAGCGGATGCAGCTGCGCTACGCGACGGTCACCGGCGTCGCCCGCGACGACCTGCCCGACGGCGGCGCGTGGCTGCACGCCGAAACGGTTCGGGCGATCCATGGGCGCAACCCGAACACCGGTGTGGAGATCCTCGCGACCGATTTCAACGGAGATGCGGCGCTGCTCGGCGAGGTCTTCGACAGCCGCCCCGAGGTGTTCGCGCACAACGTCGAGACCGTCCCCCGCGTCTTCAAGCGGATCCGCCCGGCCTTCCGCTACGAGCGCTCCCTCGACGTGCTCACGCAGGCGCGGGCCGCCGGACTCATCACCAAGTCGAACCTGATCCTCGGCATGGGCGAAGAGCCGGAGGAAGTGGTGCAGGCGCTGCAGGACCTGCACGACGCCGGCACCGACATCATCACCATCACGCAGTACCTGCGTCCGTCCCCCCGGCACCTTCCGGTGGCGCGATGGGTCAAGCCGCAGGAGTTCGTCGAGTTCAAGGAGGTGGCCGAACGGATCGGCTTCCTCGGAGTCCTCGCCGGGCCCCTCGTGCGTTCGTCGTACCGCGCCGGCCGCCTGTGGGCGCAGTCGATGATCTCGAAGGGCCGCGAGATCCCTCCGCATCTGTCCCACATCGCCGAAGGCGTGGAACAGGGGTTCGCTCAGGCGGTGTGAGGAGATCTCGATACGCGCGCTTCGCGCGCTCCTCGATCCAGACACGCAGACGCGTCGACGCTGCTTCGCAGCATTGCCCCGTCTCGTGTCTAGTCCGCCGAGGTCACCGACAGCACGGCGCCGTCGGAATCCAGGTTCACCAGCAGCACGTCGTCGGTGGCATCCGGATCCAGCGCGTACTCGAGCACCACGAACGGGTCGTTCGACCCGTGCTCGTCGGCGAGGATCGTCATGCTCATCAGCTGAAGCGACCGGATGACATCGACGTGCAGGTCACCCGAGACGTCGACGAGCATGTCGTCGATCTCCTCGCCGAGCTCCTGCTGCTGCTGCAGGATGTACTCGGTCACCTCGCTGGTGCGGTCATCGAGTTCGCCGACCATCGCGTTGCGCGCCGACCGATCGATCTCTTCCAGTGACGAGATGAGCCCGGCGGCGACGTCGAGGGCCGTCGGGGCGATGTCGTCCTGATCGGGCGCTGTCAGGTCGACCGTCACCGACTGATCGCCGAGCTCGACGTTCTCCGACCAGAAGATCGAGCCGTCGGGGCCTGACTCCAGCAGTCCGAAGAAGTCGTGCTCGATCGCCATGTCCCCATGAAACCAGCGCTCGGCGCGAGACGGTAGTCCCGGCACGCCGATGACGCGCCCTCGGGTGCGGCTCAGCCGACCAGCGCGGCGGCGAACACGTGCGGAGTGAAGCCGGTGAGGTCGCCGATGCCCTCACCCTGACCGAGCAGTTTGACGGGAATGCCGGTGCGCTCCTGCACCGCCAGGACGAAACCGCCCTTGGCCGAGCCGTCCAGCTTGGTGATCACCAGGCCCGTGACGCCCGCGTGCTGCAGGAAAGCCTCGGCCTGCATGACGCCGTTCTGACCGGTCGTGGCGTCGAGGACCAGCAGCACCTCGCTGATCGGCGCCTGCTTCTCGATCACACGCCGGATCTTGGTCAGTTCGTCCATGAGCCCGCCCTTGGTGTGCAGGCGCCCCGCAGTGTCGACGAGAACGATCTCGGTGCCGGTCTCGATGGCATGGCTGATCGTCTGGAAGGCCACGGATGCCGGGTCCTGGCCCTCGCGCTCGGGGCGCACGATGGCCGCGCCTCCCCGTTCGGCCCACGTCGCGAGCTGATCGACCGCCGCGGCGCGGAACGTGTCGGCTGCCCCGACGACGACCGAACGGCCGTAGCGCTGCAGGAACTTCGCGAACTTGCCGATCGTCGTGGTCTTGCCGACGCCGTTCACGCCGACCACGAGCACGACCGCCGGGCGTTCGGTCAGCCGCAGGGTCGTGTCGAACTTCGCGAAATGCTCCTCGAGCGTCTCGACGAGCATCCGCTGCAGGTCGCGGGGATCCGTCGTGCGGAAGCGCTCCACCTTGTCGCGGAGTTCGTCGACGATGCGCTCGGTGATGTCGGGACCGAAGTCCGCCGTCAGCAGCGCGGTCTCGAGGTCTTCCCATGTCGTCTCGTCGATCGTCGGCTTGACGAACACGCCGCGCAGCGCGCGACCCAGCGACCAGGAGCTCTCAGCCATGGGTCCAGCGTACGGGGCGGTCAGCTCGCCGCGCGCTCGGCCAGTCGCTGACCGACCACGGCAGACACGCCGTCCTGACGCATCGAGACGCCGTAGAGCGCGTCTGCGATCTCCATCGTCCGCTTCTGGTGGGTGATGACGATCAACTGACTCGACTCGCGCAGTTGCTCGAACACGCCGAGCAGACGGCCGAGGTTCGCGTCGTCCAGAGCCGCCTCGACCTCGTCGAGGATGTAGAACGGGCTCGGGCGGGCCTTGAAGATCGCCGTGAGCAATGCGACCGCGGCAAGCGACCGCTCGCCACCGGACAGCAGCGAGAGGCGCTCGATCTTCTTGCCGACCGGACGCACCGACACCTCGATGCCCGTCGTCAGCGGGCTGTCGGGATCGCTCAACGCGATGCTGCCCGTTCCGCCGGGGAACAGCACCGGGAAGACTTCCCCGAAGGCGGCGCGGGTGTCTTCGAATGCGGCCAGGAAGATCGACTGCATCCGCTCGTCGAGCTCCTCGATGATCGTGATGAGGTCCTTGCGGGTCTGCGTGAGGTCGGCGAGCTGTTCGGTCAGGAACGCGTGACGCTGTTCGAGCGCCGCGAACTCCTCGAGGGCGAGCGGGTTGACCCTGCCGAGCTGCGACAGCGTGCGCTCCGCCTCCTGCAGCCGACGGCGCTGGCGCGCACGGTCATACGGCTCACTGCTCTCCTCACCGTCATCGGCCAGGACAGGGACGCCCTGATCAGGGCCATATTCCGAGATGAGAATGTTTTCGTCTAGTCCGAGCTCGCTCGTCGCGCGCTCGACCAGTCCGGTCACGTGGAGCCGTTTCTCGTGGATCTGGAGCTCGATCGAGTGAACGCTCTCGGTGAGTCCCGCGAGCCGCTCGCGCGCGGCGCTCTCCTGACTGCGCAGCTCGGCGAGCTCCGCCGTGACGGCCGTGCGCGCCGACTCGGCGGCGGCCAGTTCGACGCGTGCCTGCGACACCGAACGATCGACCGAGTCGAGGACGGCGGGCAGGTCGCCCGCGACGCCGGCTGCGACGTCGCGCTGAGCGCGCCGCAGCACAGCGCGGCGGGCCGCCTCCGTCGCCGCGTCGCGCTCCCGCTCGCGCTGTCGCTCGAGCTGTGTCGCACGCGCCTGCTCGGCGCGGATGCGCTCCTTGAGCGTCTCGACGTCCAGCCGCGCACGCATCTCTGCATCGCGGGCCGACTCGAGCGCTTCGAGCAGTCCCTCGCGCGCCGACGCGTCCAAGATCGGGCGGGGCGCCTCGAGAGCCGATGCGAGCTGATCCGCCGCCGAGCGGGCGGCATCCCGGGCATCCGCGACGGCCGTCTCCGCCTGCGCGAGTCCCGACGCCAGACGGTCGCACTCGGCGACCGCCGCTTCGTGGCGCAGGGTGGCTCGATTGACCTGCTCGGTGTGCGCGGCCAGGGCGGCGTCGTGCGCGCGCAGGGTGGCCAGGGCGGCCTTGGTCCGCTGCCGCGCGGCCTCGAGGTCGGCGACCGTCTCTGCCAGCGCCTCACGCAGGGAGTCCGCGACGACGGTCAGCTCGTCGCGGCGCGTGGCCGCGCTGTCGCGTTCGGCGGCGAGCTCGAGTCGCGAGCGCCCCTGGCCGGACCCCGCACGCACCGTGTGCTCGGTCACCACCTCACCGGCGGTCGTGACGATCGTCGCGCGCACGCCGGCCTCGGCGAGTTGCGAGGCCGCCCTGCCCGCGGACGCCAGATCGTCGGCGACGTAGACCGCGGCGAGCAGACCCCGCACACCCCGGGGCGCCGTCACGACATCGCGCGCCGCGCGCACGCCCTCGGGGCCGTCCGCCTCGAGCGCACGATCGGGGGCGTCGGCGATCGCGATGTCGACGATGCCCAACTCGTCGTCGCGAGCCTGCGCGGCGACGGCGTAGGCATCGTCGGCCGAGTCCACCAGCACGCCTTCGGCGACCGGTCCCAGCGCGGCGGCGATCGCGGCCTCGAAACCGGGGGTGACCTTGACCGCATCGCCGAGAAGCCCGTGGACGCCCTTCGACCCCCGCGCGACGATCTCGGCAGCCGCGTTCTTCACCTCGAGCGCGCGGGTCAGCGCCGACGTCTGCGCCGTGAGCGCCTCGACCTCGCGCTCGACGGCGTGCAGTCGCTCGCGCAGGGCGGCCGCCCCCGACTCGGCATCGGCGGCCTCCCGCTGCGCGGTCTCGTAGGCGGCCGCGTACTCGGCCGACGTTCCCTCCGGAGCGAGGTCGGGGTCGACGCCGGCGAGCTCCCGCTCGGTCTCGGCTCGCCGCGCGAGCGCTGCATCCAGGGCACGCTGCTGCCGTTCGACGGCCCCGAGCACCGCGCTCAGCGCCGATTCGGCGGCCTCGGCCGACCCGCGCAGCGCGGTGATGCGCATGTCGTGCTCCGACACCAGAGCGCTCTGCGCTGCGATGTCCGTGTCGAGCGCGTCGAGTTCTCCGCGCGCGCGGACGACGTGACGGGATGCCTCGCCGGCGGCATCATGGGCCCGCTGGAGCGCGTCGCCGAGAGTCTCGATCTCGGAGTGGACCTCGTCGATGGTCGCCTGCGACACAGTCGGGGCCGCCGCAACCGCGTCGTCGTCCTCTCCCAGCAGCGCGAGTCGCTGACCGGCGAGGGTGTACAGCCCGCGCAGACGCTCCTGCACGCGCTCGAGCCCGAAGGCCGTGCTGCGGGCGGCGTCGACCGCATCGGTGCGCTGCTGCGCCTCCAGAGCCTCGATGCGGGCGCGCACGTTGTCGACCTGATCCTGCAGCACGAGCCGCTCGGTGTGACGCTCCTGCTCGGTGCGGGTGTGGTCGGCCAGTTGGGCGCGCAGCTGCACGAGCTCGTCAGCGAACAGCCGCGCCTTGGCGTCGCGCACGACCGCTGCGATCGTCGCCGCCTCGCGCGCGATCTCGGCCTGCTTTCCCAGCGGCTTGAGTTGGCGGCGCAACTCACCGGCGAGATCACTCAGGCGCGTGAGGTTGGCCTCCATCGCCTCGAGCTTGCGAAGGGTCTTCTCCTTGCGACGCCGGTGCTTGAGGATACCGGCGGCCTCTTCGATGAATCCCCGACGATCTTCCGGTGTCGCCTGCAGGACACTGTCGAGGCGCCCTTGCCCAACGATGACGTGCATCTCACGCCCCAGGCCCGAATCGCTCAGCAGCTCCTGCACGTCGAGCAACCGGCATGTCTCGCCGTTGATCGCATACTCGCTCGCGCCGTTGCGGAACAACGTGCGGCTGATGCTGACCTCGGAGTACTCGATCGGAAGCGCGCCGTCGCTGTTGTCGATCGTCAACTGCACCTCGGCGCGACCCAGAGGTCCGCGCGTCGAGGTTCCGGCGAAGATGACGTCCTCCATCTTGCCGCCGCGAAGCGTCTTGGCGCCCTGCTCGCCCATCACCCACGCGAGGGCGTCGACGACGTTCGATTTGCCGGATCCGTTGGGTCCGACGATGCAGGTGACACCCGGCTCGAGCGCGAAGGTGGTCGGCTGGGCGAACGACTTGAAACCCTTGAGCGTCACGCTCTTCAGGTGCATGGATGCGCCCTTCCGCCCCGGCCGATTACCCGGACACGCTACCTTGAATTCCCCCGATCCACGACGCACGTCGACGGTGCGCCGAGGATGCCGCGACACGCCCGCCGGCGACCGAAACCGAGAATCCGCTTGACGTCGGCATCACCGAGCCGCTAGTGTCACTCTCCGCATCCGAAGTAGAGAAAGGAGGTCCTCAGCCATGATGATCATGAACACCACCGGAGTCGCCGCGCCGATCGGCGCGCCCACCCGTGTCTGCCTGCCGAGGACCGTCTCCTTCGGCATGTTCCAGAACGGTCGCGCTCACACCGCCTCCTGAGTCCCGCGCAGGGGACGAGTCTGCCCATCTCCGGGAGAAGACTCCCATCGCGCACCTGATCACAGGTCCGCTCCCCTTCCGCGCATCCGCCCGTCGTGCTGCGGCACGGCATCTCCGCCTCGTCATCCTTCGAGGCATCCCTCTCCATCGAAAGAGCATCGAAAATGAACACCCTCACCGCGCCGCAGCGCCCGTCGGATTCCTCCGATACGCTGCGGCTCCCCCGCCGCGACACCCGCATCTCGCTGATCGACCGCCTCACCCTGAGGCTCGCGCTGCGCCTGATCCTCTGGAGCACCCGCAACGCCGCCGACCGCGAGCGACACTCGCTCGCCCACCGTGCGCTGATCGATCGCGAGCGCCGGGAACTCGCCTACGAGCGCGAGGCCCACCTCGCGCACCGTCGATGACGGCACCACGGGTCCGTCGGCTCCCATCGCCGACGGACCCGGCATCCGCCCCGCACACCGAAGAAGACGACGTCACCGAGGAATCACCGACCATGACCACCACCCTTTCCGGACTCGAGATCCGGCCTCTCGCCATTCCCGCGTCGATCGACGCCGACGACGCAGGCGACTTCATCGCGATGGTGCGCGTGCGCAACGCCGTCTACCGCGAGATCACCGGCAACGACGACGACGGCATCGCCGCCGATGAGCTGTTGCCCTACTACCGACCCGACCCCGATGAGCGCCGGCTGGTGTGGGTCCTCGCACTCGACGGCGACGTCGTCGGACGCGCGGGCATCGACATGCCCCAGCATCCTGGTTCGAAGAACGCGTACTGGCTCATCGAACTGCTGCGTCGCGCGCAGGGCCGCGGCGTCGGAGCGCGTGCGTACCAGCTCGTCGAGCAGGCGGCCCGTGAGCACGGTCGCACGGTCCTCCAGTCGTGGGCCGAGCACCCCGCCGCCGACGGACCTCAGCTGGACGCGCCGACCGGATTCGGCAGCATCCCCGAAGACCGCGTGGCCCGGTTCTACCTCGACCGCGGGTACGTGCTCGAGCAGATCGAGCGCAAGAGCGCGTTCGACATGAGAGGCGACTTCGCCGAGGTCGAACGCCTGGCGGCCGATGCCGAGCGCGCCGCCGCCGGCTACCGCGTCGTGCAGTGGTCGCCGCCCACCCCACCGGAGTTCGCCGAGGGCTACGCCTGGATGAAGTCGCGCATGAACACCGATGCGCCGTCCGCGAACCTCGAGTTCGACGAAGAGGTGTGGGATGCCGCGCGCATCGCACGGCACGACGCCACCTACACCGACTCCGGCCGGCTGCTGTTCGTCACGGCGGCCCAGCACCTCGAGACCGGAGAACTGTGCGCCTTCAACGAGCTCGTGATCGGCAAGGACCGCAACGAGGCCTCGCACCAGGAGGACACCCTGGTGCTCAAGGAGCATCGCGGCCATCGGCTCGGGATGCTCGTCAAGTGCCGCGGCCTGCAGGCGTGGCGCGACATCGCGCCGGGGACGCCACGGGTGATCACCTACAACGCAGAGGAGAACCGCCCGATGCTCGACATCAACGAGGCCATCGGGTTCGTACCGGTGTCGTACCTCGGCGCCTGGAAGAAGGTGCTGTCATGACCGACGTCCGGAGGAGGGCGCTCGTCTGACGATCAGCCGACCACGGAGCACATGTAGTTGTCGCTGTTGCCGTTGCGGCGCTTCGATACGGCGGCGCTCAGGTCTCCCGCGAGCGGGGTGCCTGACAGTGCCGAGATCGTCGCCGTGACGGTGGCGACTCCGTTCTGTCCCAGGTTGTAGTTGGCGACGACCGTGCCGGAGAGCGCACCGTTCAGTGTCGGCGCGATGTAGGTGTAGCTCGATGCAGTCGCGTTCGCGAGAACCCACCCGTTCGGCGCGGTCACGCCGAACGAGCCGTCGCCACTGTGCTGAAGCACGATCTGTATCGACGTGCCGAGGTCGGCCTGAGTGACCACGACGTCGAAGTCCGCCAGAACCCCCGAGCGGCATCGGCCGGTGATCGATCCCGCCGCACCGCTTGCGGCGTACGCGGGGACCGCCGCGGCGACGGCGATCGCCGGCACCGACCAGGCAGCGGCACGGGTCACGGCACGTCGGCTGACGAGCGGCTGTCGCTCGGTCTTCTCGTAGTCGGTCATACTGCCCCCGATAGTCGATGGCCACGTGTGCGGCGATGGGTCAACTATTGCACACCCCGCGCCCGCTGGCAGCGCGGGCAGAAATGACTCGAACGATTCGTGAACGACACGCGTACGATCGGCCCTCCGCAGCGCGGGCACGGCTGGCCGGTCCGGCCGTAGACATTGAGCGAGTGCGCGAAGTACCCCGCCTGCCCGTTGACGTTGACGTACTGGGCGTCGAAACTCGTGCCGCCTTCGGCCAATGCCTTCTCGAACACGGCGCGCACCTCGGCGATCAGGCGCCGGACGGCGCGGGTGGACAGGTCGCGCGCAAGACGCTCGGGGTGGATGCGGGCCGCCCACAGCGCCTCATCCGCGTAGATGTTCCCGATGCCGCTGGCCACCGTCTGGTCGAGCAGCACGCGCTTGATCGCCGAGTCCTTGCGGGCCAGCCGCCGGCGGAATGCCTCGTCGTCGAACGCGGGATCGAGCGGATCCCGTGCGATGTGTGCGACCTGACCCGGGACCAGCGGCTCCGGCGATCCCCGGCCGGCAGGAGCGGCATCCGAGGTCGGGATCAGATCATCGATCGCGAGGGATCCGAACGTGCGCTGGTCGGCGAAGACCAGCGCCAGTTCGCCGTGCTCGGGATGCTCGACATCGATCCTGATGCGCTCATGCCGCTCGGGCGGCGCACCCGCAGTGCGCAGCAGAAGCTGACCGCTCATGCCCAGGTGCCCCAGGATCGCCCGAGTGCTCGGAAAGTCCTCACCGAGCGGCGCGAGTGGCAGCCACAGGAACTTGCCCCGCCGCACCGCCCCGCGCAGCAGCCGCCCGGTCAGTTCCGCTTCGAAGTCGGCCCCGTCACCGCTGTGCCGCGTCAGCGCACGGTCATCGAGAACGCTCACCGCGGCGATGCGCGCGTTCCGCACGGCCGGCTCGAGGCCTGCACGCACGACTTCGACCTCGGGCAGTTCAGGCACGCGCCGACAAGGTCGTCCACGCAGCCAGCGCCGCAGCCATCTCGGCCTGCTTCTTGCTCGTGCCGGTGCCGGACTCGGCGACGTCGCCGACGGTCACCGTCGCGGTGAACACCCGGTCGTGGTCCGGACCGGCGGCGACCACGGCGTAGACCGGAGCGGGGTGCCCTCCTCGTGCGGAGAGCTCCTGAAGACTCGTCTTCGGATCCATCGCGACCCCGAAGCGCTCCGGATCGTCCATGAGCGGTTCGAGCAGTCGCAGCACCAGCGCCGTCGCGGCGTCGGCGCCGAGCGAGAGGAACGTCGCGCCGAACACCGCTTCCATGGTGTCCGCGAGGATCGAGTCCTTGTCGCGTCCACCGGTCTGGTCCTCGCCGCGGCCGAGCAGGATGTGCTCTCCGAGTCCGATGCGTCGAGCCACCTCGGCGAGCGCGACCGTCGAGACGACGGCGGCGCGCCGCTTGGCGAGCGACCCTTCGTCGAGCTCGGGATGCCGTGTGAACAGCCGAACCGTCACCGCCTGCCCGAGCACCGAGTCGCCGAGGAACTCGAGGCGCTCGTTGTGGGGCGCCTGGCCGTGCTCGTACGCCCACGAACGGTGCGTGAGAGCCAACGACAGAAGCTCGGGGTCGATGTCGACTCCGAGCTTCTGTGCGAGTCCGGCGGCGTCGGCGGCGCTGAGCGCCCCGGACGCCGGCGTGAGATCGGTCATGATCCGCCGCGTGCGGGGATCAGACGTCAGCGACCTTGCGGCCCTTGTACTCGAGGAACAGCTCGGTGCCCTGCGAGTCGGTGACGACCTTCGCCTGGTGCGGGCGGCTGTAGACGACCTTGCCGTTCTCGACGGTCTTGACGAGTGCGGGCGCCTCCGCCTTCCACTGCGCGCGACGCGAGCGGGTGTTCGAGCGGGAGACCTTCCGCTTGGGGGGGTTACCTGCCATGGCTAGCTCTCTTCCGTGTTCTCGGCGGCGCGCACTGCGTCGACGCCGGGGTCTGGGGTGTAGTCCTGGAGCGCCGCCCACCGCGGATCGATGTGTGGAGCCGACGCCGTGCCGGGGGTTTCGGTCAACCGCTCGCCCGTGACCGGGTCGAGGCCGGGGCAATCCGGCTGACACACCGGCTGAAACGGAAGCGACAGGACGATCGCATCCCTGACCGGAGTTTCAAGATCCACGTGGTCGTCTTGAACCTCGAAGTCAGTTGCTTCCGCTCCAGGATACGCGAAAAGCTCCTGAAACTCGACTTCGAGCGGTTCGGCGACGTCGCGCAGGCAGCGGCCGCAGACACCCGTGTAGCGCGTGCCGACCGATCCGGACACGAGAATCCCCTCGTGGACCGACTCGAGACGCACATCCAGGGTGATCGGCTCGCCCTCGGCCACCGAGACCAGCCCCTCGCCCCACTGCGCCGGAGCGTCAGGGTCGAGTTCGTGCTCGCGCATCTCGCCGGGCCGGCGGACGATGTCGCGGACGGGCACCACGAAAGGACCGGATACGTGCTTTCTCACGGTCACCCATCGTAATCGCAGCGACCGGACCGGGGCCCGGCTCAGACGCCGCGCGCGCCCGTGTCGAGGAACCGGGCGACGGCGGGCGGCACATACGGCGACACGTCGCCGCCGAGCGCGGCGACCTGACGGACGAGCGAACTCGACACCAACGCATGAGCCGGGTCGGGAAGCAGGAAGACGGTCTCGACGTGCGCGAGGTGCCGGTTGACGATCGCCATCGGCGTCTCGTACGCCACGTCGACCTGCGAGCGGATGCCCTTCACCAGCACGCCGGCGTCGACGTCCACGGCATAGTCGACGAGCAGTCCCATGCTCCACGAGGCCACGACCACCTCGATCTCGATGTCGCTCTCTTCGATCGACTGCTCCAGCAGCGCGAGCCGCTGGGCGATCGGGAGCATCGCCTCCTTGTCGGGGTTGTGCACGACGAGCACGTGCACCTGGTCGTACAGCTGGGAGGCGCGGCGGATGACGTCGAGATGGCCGAGGGTGGGAGGGTCGAACGACCCCGGCACGACGGCGATCCGGCTGTTCATGCGACCAGCCTATCGAGGCACGTCCCCGTCACGACTTCGACAGGGCGGCTCGTTCCTGCTCGTTCACCCGGCGGTCGATCGCCGCGGCCAGACCCGGGTGATCGACGAGGCTGCGATCCTGGTCGATCACCGCACGCGCCGCCTCGCGCGCGCGGGCGATGAGCTCGGCATCGGCGACGACGCGCAGCAGCCGCAGCGACGACCGCACACCCGACTGCGTCGCACCGAGCACGTCGCCCTCGCCCCGCAGCTGGAGGTCGACTTCGGCGAGTTCGAATCCGTCGACCGTCGCGGCGACCGCCTCGACCCGCGCGCGCGCCGGCGACCCCGGCGGCGATTCGGTGACGAGAAGGCAGAGGCCGGGAACCGATCCACGGCCCACGCGGCCGCGGAGCTGATGCAGCTGCGACACGCCGAAACGGTCTGCCTCGAGAATCGCCATGGTCGATGCGTTGGGCACATCCACGCCGACCTCGACCACGGTCGTCGCGACGAGCACGTCGATGTCTCCGCGGGCGAAGGCCTGCATGATCGCGTCCTTCTCGTCGCCGGGCAGGCGTCCGTGCAGCACCTCGACTCTCAGAGACGCGAAGGACGGATGCCGCGCGAGCACGTGCGCGGTCTGCACCACGCCCCACCGCGTGGGCGTGGGCGCCTCGTCGTCGACCGTCTCGTCGGCGGTGTCGTCGGCCGCCCCCGAGTCGGCGTCGATCGCGGGGCACACCACGAACGCCTGGCGGCCCAGTGCCACTTCTTCGGCGATCCGCTCCCACACGCGGCCCAGCCACGCGGGCTTCTCGGCGATCGGCGCGACGAACGTCTCGACGCCGGCACGCCCGGTCGGCATCGTGCGGATCGTCGAGACGTCGAGGTCGCCGAACACCGTCATCGCCACCGTGCGCGGAATCGGCGTCGCGGTCAGCACCAGCGCGTGCGGGGCCGTGCCCTTGGCGCGCAGCGCCTCGCGCTGCTCGACGCCGAACCGGTGCTGCTCGTCCACGACGACGAGGCCGAGGTCGGCGAAGGTCGTCTTGTCGCTCAGCAGTGCATGCGTGCCGATCACGATGCGCGACTGACCGGACGCCACACGCAAGGCTGCGCGGCGGCGTTCGGCGGCCGTGAGCTGCCCGGTCAGAAGGGTGGGGATGAGCTCTGCCGACAGGTCGGGGCCCAGCATCTTGGTGATCGTGCGCAAGTGCTGCCCGGCCAGCACCTCGGTCGGTGCGATGAGCGCCGACTGACCGCCGCTGTCGGCGACCTGGAGCATCGCGCGCAGCGCGACCAGGGTCTTGCCCGAACCCACCTCTCCCTGCACGAGCCGATTCATGGGCTGCTCCGACTGCAGATCCGCGGCGACGATCTCGCCGACCGTGGCCTGATCAGGGGTGAGTTCGAAAGGCAGGGCCCCGTCGAAACGGGCGCTCAGCGCGCCCGGTTCGCGCGACACCGCCGTCATCGCGCGGACGTACGCCCGCTGCTGCAGCAACGCGGCCTGCAGCACGAAAGCCTCGTGGGCACGCAGCGTCTCGCGCGCGGGGGCGATCTCTTCGGTGCGGATCGGCCGATGGATGCGCTCGAGCGCGACCCGACTCTCGAGCAGCCCCCACTCGGCGCGCAGTCGATCGGGCAGGGGGTCGAGCACGGTGCCGAGACCGTCGAGCACGATCCCGCTGATCGAGGCCACCTTCCAGCTGGGCACGGCGGCGGTCGCGGGATAGATCGGGATCGGCACGTTCGCGTACGACTCCGCCGTGCGCCGGGCGGTCTCCTCGTCGTCGAACAGTTCGTAATCGGGGTGGGTGAGCTGCTTCGCGCCGCGGTACTCCCCCACCTTGCCTGCGAAGAAGCCGCGACGCCCGGGCAGAAGTTCGCGCAGCCGCCACTGCTGGTTGAAGAAGGTGAGTGTGAGCTCGCCCTCGCCGTCGCTGATCACGATCTCGACGATCGAGCCGTTGCGCTGACGCATCCGCCGCTCGCCGACGCGTCTCACCTCGGCGACGATCGTGACGGACTCGCCGACGGGCAGCGAGGAGATCGGGGTGAGTTCGCCGCGCAGCGCGTACCGCCGCGGGTAGTGCGCGAGCAGATCGCTCACGGTGCGCATGCCGAACGCCCGCTCCAAGGCCTTGGCCGTCTTTCCCCCCACCGCGCCGTCAAGGCGATCATCGAGGGTGAGAGCCGGCATGGAACGAGTCTAGGTCGGCGCCGCGACACGGTGCCGTCCGAGACCACCGGCGGTCTGACAGCCGCACCGCCTAGGGTGTGCCCATGATCCGACGCCTCCTCGCGCGCGCCTACTGGGCTGTCAGCCGCTGGACGCTCGTCTCGGAGCCGGCGCCGCCGCGGCCGACCGTGCTTCTCGGCGTACCCCATACATCGAATTGGGACTTCGTCCTCATGCTCGCGATCGCGTGGCGGCTCGGGATGAAGGTGCGGTGGCTGGGGAAGGCGAGCCTGTTCCGCGGGTGGCGTCGATCGATCATGCGCGGACTCGGCGGCATTCCGGTCGACCGTGCGGATCCCGCCCGCGTCGTCGGCGAGGTCGTGGAGGGGATCCGCGCCGGCGACACCTTCGGACTGGTGGTGACCCCGGAGGGGACGAGGGGGTCGGGCACCTACTGGAAGTCGGGCTTCTACCGGATCGCGCGCGAGGCGGGCCTGCCGGTGACGCTCGGCTACGTCGACCGTACGACCATGACCACCGGCCTCGGCCCGACGATCGAGCTCACCGGCGTCGTCCGCACCGATATGGACGTCATCCGTGCGTTCTATGCCGACAAGTCCGGCTTCCGACCCGAGATGCGGACCGAGCCGCGGCTGCGCGAAGAGGGCGCGCCACCCCCGGCGCCGTGAGGCGCCCCGGCGCGAGGGCTATCGTGAAACGGTGACGCGCATCATCTCGGGAGCCGCGGGTTCGCTGGCGCTCGCCGTGCCGGACGCCGGCACGCGACCCACGAGCGATCGCGTGCGCGAGTCGCTGTTCGGTGCTCTGGAGTCCGCCGGGGTGCTCGGCGGCGCCGCCGTGATCGACCTCTACGCGGGGTCGGGCGCCCTCGGGCTCGAGGCGCTCAGCCGCGGCGCGGCATCCGCCGACCTCGTCGAGAAGGCGCCCCGCGCAGCCTCGGTCGCCGAGCGCAACGCGCGCACGGTGACCGCGGCGATCGGAGGCCACGCGGTCGCGCGCGTGCACCGCACGGCCGCGGACGCCTATCTGCGCACGGCACCGGGACCCTTCGACCTCGCCTTCCTCGACCCGCCGTACGATCTCGGCGACCCCGAGTTGGCACACACGCTCGAGCTGCTCACCGAGACCCTCGCGCCGGGTGCGCTCGTCGTCGTCGAGCGCGCGTCGCGCTCGACGGAACCGCGGCTGCCCGCCGAGCTCGAACCGACCCGCAGCAAGCGCTACGGCGACACGACCCTGTGGTGGTCGACACGCGCCTGACGATCAGCCGGTCGTCGCGTCCCAGTCCCGGTAGGGATCCCACCCACCGCGCCCCGCGAAGGGACGCCCGTCCACCAGCACCCGGGCCGAGCCGGCCGACCGGATCACGCCGATGATGCGGAACCCGTCGGGCGCAGCCGCGGCTGCCGGGAACGTCGCCAGCAGCGCGTGGTCCTCCCCGCCCGCGTAGACGAGGGGATCGTCACCGAGCGCAGCCGTGTCCAGATCGACGGTGACGTCGGAGGCCTCGGCCATCCGGGATGCGTCCAGGACGAGCCCGTCCGACACGTCCATCATGGCGGTGGCACCCGCGGCCGCGGCGACCGGGCCGAGCCCGATGGGCGGGTTCGGGCGCAGTTGGGCGGCCAGAGCCCGGCGCTCGGCGTGCGACAGCCCGGCGAGGTGATCCGGTCCGAGAGGAACCGGCGTGCCGGCCGCGTCCCGGAAGCGGTCGAACAGCAGTCCGAGCCCTCGTGCGGCCAGGCCCGCGTCTCCGGCGAGCGTCACGACGTCGCCCGGACGGGCGCCGTCGCGGCGCACGGGCTCGCCCTCGAGCACGCCGAGTGCCGTCACGGCGATCGTGAGGGTGTCGGACACCGTCAGGTCGCCGCCTTCGACGGCACAGCCGGGCGCGAGGCGATCGCACGCAGCGCGCAGGCCGTCGGCGAGCGCTTCGACGAAGTCGATGGGCGTGTCGTCGGGCATCGCGAGGGCGACCAGCAGCGCGGTCGGTCGCGCGCCCATCGCCGCGATGTCGGCGAGGTTGACCGCCGCCGCCTTCCAGCCGAGATCGTGGCCGCTGGACCATGCGAGACGGAAGTCAGGCCCGTGTACGAGCGTGTCGACGGTCGCCACGACACGGCCACCCGGTGCGGCCAGGACCGCTGCGTCATCACCCGGGCCCACCGGCGCGGTCGACGGCGCGAGCCGGCCAAGGATGCGCCGCAGCACCTCGGCTTCGCTCAGCGCGCCGACCCTCGTCTCATCCTCATCGCCTCGCATCCCGACCACGGTACTCCGCGCCGGTCGACGCCCCCGCACACAGGTAGCCTGGAGGGGTGACCCGCCGTGCCCTCGCCACCGTGACCCTGCTCGCGGCCGTGGGCCTCGCGGCGACCGCCTGCAGCAGCACCGTGGCGCTGGAACCCGCTGCCGGGGCCAATGATCCCGAGTGCGCCGAGGTCACCGTGCGGCTCCCGGCCGAACTCGCCGGTGAACCCCGCAGGTGGACCGACGCCCAGGCGACCGGAGCCTGGGGCGATCCCGCCTCGATCCTGCTCACGTGCGGCGTCGACGAGCTCGGCCCCACCACGCTGCCCTGCCAGACGGTGGGCGGCGTCGACTGGGTCATCGACGACGCCGACGCCCCACGCTACCGGGTGACCTCGTTCGGCCGGCAGCCCGCGGTCGAGGTCTACCTCGACAACGACATCGTCTCCAGCGCCGAGGTGCTCGATTCCCTCTCGCGCCTGGTGGTGCTCCTGCCCACCGATGGCTCGACCTGCACGGTTCGCGGCTGACTCAGCGCGCGCGTGCCGATTCGATCAGCTCGTCGATCAGCTGCGGGTACGACAGGCCCGACGCGATCCAGCAGGTCGGGAACATCGAGATCGGCGTGAAGCCGGGCATGGTGTTCACCTCGTTCACGAAGAACTCGGCACCGGTGTAGAAGAAGTCGACCCGGGCGAGCCCCTCGCCGCCGAGCGCTTCGAACGCCCGTGCCGCGATGCGCTGCATCTCGGCCAGCTCGCCTTCGCGCAGATCGGCGGGGCACACCAGCTCGACGCCGGCGGCATCCCGGTACTTCGCGTCGAAGTCGTAGAACTCGCGACCGGTGACGACGATCTCTCCCGCGACGCTCACGCGCGGGGCGCCGCCGCCCACCCCGGGGAGAACGCCGCATTCGATCTCGCGGCCCGACACAGCCTGCTCGACGAGTACCGTCTCGTCCTCGGCGAAGGCGACCTCGAGCGCGGCGGGCAGCTCGTCCCACTCGGAGACTTTGCTCACACCCACGCTCGATCCGGCCCGCGCGGGCTTGACGAACACCGGCAGACCGAGTGCGCGGATCCTGCGCTGCCACAGGTCTGCAGCCGAGCGCATGCCCTCCGCCGTGACGGTCACCCACGGAACGACGGGGATGCCCGAGGCCTTGAGCAGGCTCTTGGTGGCATGCTTGTCCATCCCGATCGCCGACATCAGCACGCCCGCGCCGACGTAGGGCAGGCCGAGCAGTTCGAGCATGCCTTGGATCGTGCCGTCCTCGCCGTACCGGCCGTGCAGAATCGGGAAGACCACGTCGACCTCGCCGAGAGAGCGCTCGCCGTCCGCGTCGACCACGCGAAGCTCGCGCGACCTCGCCGAATCGGGCCATCGCACGCGCGTTCCGTTGTCGACGACTTCGGGCAGCCGTGCGGCATCCAGAGCGAACTTGTCGGGGTCGTCCTGTTCGAGGACGAAAGCGCCGTCGCGGGTGATGCCGACCGGGATCACCCGATAGCGGTCACGGTCGATCGCCTTCAGCACCCCTCCCGCCGTTGCGGAACTGATCGAGTGCTCGCTGGAGCGACCGCCAAAGAGCACCGCCACCGCCCGCCTGTCCATTCTGAGTCCTCTCGCCCTTGGGTGTGTCGTCGTCGGTGGTCAGATGCGGCGCGATGTCGCGCGGGTCCATCGTGCCGTCGAGCACCATCTTGACCTGCTCGACGATGGGCATCTCGACCCCGACCTCTCGTGCCAGCTGCAGAACGGGAGCGACCGATGCCAGCCCCTCCGCGGTCTGGTTCATCTGCTTGACGACGTCGTCGAAGCGGTAGCCCTGGCCGAGCAGGCGGCCGGCGGTGTTGTTGCGGCTGAGCGGCGACTGGCAGGTGGCGATCAGGTCGCCGAGACCTGCGAGGCCCTGGAGCGTCTCGTGATGCGCGCCGAACGCCACGGCGAAGTCGGTCATCTCCACCAGGCCGCGCGTGATGATCGACGCCTTCGTGTTCTCGCCGTATCCGACACCGTCGACGATGCCGATGGCCACCGCGATGAGGTTCTTGAGCACACCGCCGAACTCGGTGCCGATGACGTCCGTGTTGACGAACGAGCGGAAGTAGCGGTTCCGAGCTCTGCGGGCGACCGCATCGGCCGTCTCCTGACTCGTGGACGAGATCACCGCCGCCGTCGGCTGCTCCCGTGCGATCTCGAGGGCCAGGTTGGGGCCGGATGCGACGGCGATGCGCGCCGGGTCGCAGTGCAACTCCTGCTCGATCACCTGACTCATGCGCAGGCCCGTGCGCCTTTCGACGCCCTTCATGAGCGAGACCACCGGGACATCCGAGTCGATGAGCAGCGGTCGGATCGCCTTGAGGTTCTGCCGCACCGCCTGGCTGGGGATCGACAGGTAGACCTGCTCGGCACCCTCCACCGCTTCGGAGAGGTGATGGGTCGCCGACATCTCGCGGGGCAGGTTGATCCCGGGCAGGTACTCGCTGTTGCGCTTGGCCTCGTGGATCTCGTGCGCGAGCTCGGGGCGACGGGCCCACATCGTGACGTGCGCGCCGCCGTCGGCGAGGATCTTCCCGAACGTCGTGCCCCAGCTGCCGGCGCCGATGACGGTGACCCGCGGTCGCGCGGAATCGGATCTACGGCTCAAGGCGACCCGTCTCCTTCTGCCCGTGGGCGCTCGGGTTCCACCGCTCGGGCGGCGCGGGCTCATCCCGCAACCGCGAGAGCAGCGCTGAGACGTCGGCCATGACGACGTCGGTCGCCGCGATGAGATCGGCCGGTTTGCCGCCCGAGTCGCGGAAGCTCGAGAGGTCGACGGGGTCTCCGACCACCAGACGCACCCGACGCCGCAAGGGCCAGAGCTTGAGCTTGCCGTAGCGCGGCAGCACCTGCTGCACGCCCCAGTGCGCCATCGGGATGAGGGGGATGTCGCCGGCCAGTGCGAGGCGGACGGCCCCGGTCTTCCCGCGCATCGGCCACAGGTCGGGGTCACGCGTGAGCGTGCCTTCGGGGTACACGATCACGCCTCGGCCGAGATCTGCCAGCATCTGCGCGTTGTCGAGGGTCTGCCGTGCCGCTGCGGCCGATGAGGCGCGGGCGACCGGCACCATCCCCGTCATCCGCAGGATCCAGCCGAGAACCGGGACGCGGAACAGGCTCTCCTTGGCCATGAAGCGCGGTGCGCGGCCCATCTTCCAGACCGAGAGGGCGACGGCGAGAGGGTCGAGCTCGGAGTAATGGTTCGGGGCGAGCACGTAGGGCCCCTCGCGGGGCAGCTTGTCGCCGTCTTCGATCTCGAGCTTGAGGACGAGCGAGATCAGCGGCGCTGCGGTCGCGGCGAGGAACCAGTAGAAGCTCGGGCGGGTCTTCTCCTGCGAGGCGCGCAGGCGTCGGGCGGTCACGCTACCGTTCTACCCGATGACGTCGAAGTCGGCACCGAGGGTGTCGAGCTTCCTGAAGAGCTTCTCGTAGCCCCGGCGGATGATCCCGACATTGCGGACGGTCGATTCGCCCTCCGCCGTGAGTGCCGCGATGACGTGGCTGTACCCGCCGCGCAGGTCGGGCACCACGATATCGGCGCCGCGCAGCGGAGTCGGCCCGTTGATGACTGCGGCCTGCTCCAACTCGCGGCGCGGCACGCGGCGCGCCCCGCCGGCGAGGCCGCGGGGGTGCACCACGATGTCGGCGCCCATCTGACGCAGCGCCTCGGTGAACCCGAAGCGGTTCTCGTACACCGTCTCGTGCACGATCGACTCGCCCTGGGCCTGGGTCAGCGCGACGATGAGGGGCTGCTGCCAATCGGTCATGAAGCCGGGGTGCACGTCGGTCTCGACGACGACCGGCCGCAGGGCGCCGCCGCGGCGGAAGCGGATGCCGTCCTCGTGGACGTCGAAGTCGCCGCCGACCTTGCGGAAGACGTTCAGGAAGGTGAGCATCTCCTGCTGCTTGGCGCCGCCGACGTAGATGTCGCCGTCGGTCGCGAGAGCGGCGCATGCCCACGATGCGGCCTCGTTGCGGTCGAAGATGCAGCGATGGTCGTAGCCGCGGAGGGAATCGACGCCCTCGATGAGGATCACGCGGTTCGGCTCGTAGGAGATGATGGCGCCCATCTTCTGCAGCACCGCGATGAGATCCATGATCTCGGGCTCGATCGCCGCATTGCGCAGCTCGGTGATGCCCTTCGCGCGCACGGCCGTCAGCAGCACCTGCTCGGTCGCCCCGACACTCGGGTACGGCAATTCGATGTCGGCCCCGTGCAGTCCGTCGGGTGCCGAGAGGCGGATGCCGCTGGGGAGCTTCTCGACCACGGCGCCGAACGAGCGGAGCGCGTCGAGGTGGAAGTCGATCGGACGGTCGCCGATGCGGCATCCGCCCAGATCGGGGATGAACGCCTGCCCGAGCAGGTGGAGCAGCGGACCGCAGAACAGGATGGGGATCCGCGATGCCCCCGCGTGGGCGTCGATCTCCTCCATGTGCGCCGAGACGGCGCCCCGCGGGTCGAGAAGGAGCGTGCCGCGCTCCTCGCCGTCGGTGACCGTGACTCCGTGCACCTCGAGCAGCGAGCGGACGACCTTGACGTCGCTGATGTCGGGGACGTCGCGCAGCACGCTCGTCGTCTCGCCGAGGAGCGCGGCGACCATCGCCTTGGTGGCCAGGTTCTTCGCGCCCTTCACCTCGACGCGTCCGCTCAGCGGTCGCCCGCCGCGGATCGAGAGCACTTCGCCGCTGAGCTTGCGGGCGCGCGCTCCGGAGCCCGCGCTGTCGTCGAGAAGGGTCTTCATCCGGTGGTCCTCACTTGTGGCGGCTGGGCGGGACGGCGGGCCCGGATCGGGCGCCTGCCGTGCTCACGGAATTGGGGTGGTCCGCGGCCGCCATGATTCGCGGCGGGCCTCGAATTGCGCGATCTTCGCTTCGTCGCGCAGCGTGAGCCCGATGTCGTCGAGCCCTTCGAGGAGCCGCCACCTAGTGTAATCGTCGATCTCAAAAGGGATCCGAAGGTCGCCGACACGCGCGTGACGGGCCTCGAGGTCGATCGTCACCTCGATTCCGGGCTCGGCCTCGAGCGCTTGCCAGATCGCCTCGACATCGGCATCCGAGATGACACCCGTCACGAGTCCCTGCTTGCCGGCATTGCCGCGGAAGATATCCGCGAACTTCGGGCTGAGCACGGCGCGGAAGCCATAGTCCCGCAGCGCCCAGACCGCGTGCTCACGACTTGAGCCCGTGCCGAAGTCGGGACCGGCCACCAGCACGCTCGCACCCTGGTACTCCGGCTGGTTGAGGATGAAGTCGGGGTCCTGCCGCCAGCTCGCGAACAGCGCGTCGTGGAAGCCGGTCTTCGTCACGCGCTTCAAGTACACCGCCGGGATGATCTGATCGGTGTCGACCGCCGAGCGCCGCAGCGGCACCGCGACACCGGTGTGGGTCTGGAACTTCTCCATGTCAGATCTCCGCCCCCGTCGTCGCGACCGGTTCGGCGAGGGGCTCCAGATCCGCCGGCGCGGCCAGGTGGCCGAGCACCGCGGTCGCGGCGGCGACCAGCGGCGAAACCAGATGCGTGCGCCCGCCCTTGCCCTGGCGTCCCTCGAAGTTGCGGTTCGACGTCGACGCGCACCTCTCGCCCGGCGCCAGCTGATCCGGGTTCATGCCGAGGCACATGGAGCATCCGGCGAAGCGCCACTCGGCGCCGAACGCCTCGATGACCTTGTCGAGGCCTTCGGCCTCGGCCTCGAGGCGCACGCGGGCCGAGCCCGGCACGACCATGACGCGCACGCCGTCCGCCTTCGTTCGCCCTTCGATGATCGACGCGAACGCGCGCAGGTCCTCGATGCGGCTGTTGGTGCACGAACCCATGAACACCGCGTCGACCGGGATCTGCTTCATGGGCGTGCCTGCCGCGAGATCCATGTACTCGAGAGCGCGTTCGGCGGCCGCCCGCTCGTTCGGATCGGTGAACTCATCAGGAGAGGGCACGACGTCGCTCAGCGACACACCCTGCCCCGGGTTGGTGCCCCACGTCACGAAGGGCTCGAGCTCGTTCGCGTCGAGGAACACCTCGGCGTCGTACACGGCGCCCTCGTCGGTCGGGAGGGTGCGCCAGTACGCGACGGCATCCTCCCAGTCCTGTCCGGTCGGTGCGTGGTCGCGACCCTTCAGGTACGCGAAAGTCGTCTCGTCGGGTGCGACCAGTCCGGCGCGGGCGCCCGCCTCGATCGACATGTTGCAGATCGTCATGCGACCTTCCATCGAAAGGGCGCGGATCGCACTGCCTCGGTACTCGAGCACGTAGCCCTGACCGCCGTTCGTGCCGATCTTGGCGATGACGGCGAGGATGATGTCCTTCGCGGTGACGCCGGGGCGCAGTTCGCCTTCGACGGTGATCGCCATCGTCTTGAAGGGTGTGAGCGGCAGAGTCTGGGTGGCCAGCACATGCTCGACCTCGCTCGTGCCGATGCCGAAGGCCATCGCCCCGAAAGCGCCGTGCGTCGAGGTGTGCGAGTCTCCGCACACCACGGTGATGCCCGGCATCGTCAGTCCCAGCTGCGGGCCGACGACGTGGACGATCCCCTGCTCCTTGTGGCCGAGGGAGTGAAGCCGAACGCCGAACTCGTCGGCGTTGCGACGCAGGGTGTCGATCTGCGTGCGGCTGGTGGGGTCGGCGATCGGCAGGTGGATGTCGATCGTCGGCGTGTTGTGGTCTTCTGTGGCGATCGTGTGCTCGAGCCGCCGCACCGGACGCCCCTCCGCGCGCAGGCCGTCGAAGGCCTGGGGACTGGTCACCTCGTGCACGAGGTGCAGGTCGATGTAGATCAGGTCGGGGCGGCCGTCTTCGCCCTTGACGACGACGTGGTCGTCCCACACCTTCTCGGCGAGCGTGCGAGGCCGGTCGGGGACGACGGCGTCTGCGGGAACGGGAATGGTCATAGCTCTTCGGTCTCCTCGGGATGGGGATCAAGCCCGCGACGAAACTCCGCGACGAGGAAGGCCTGGGTCAGAACTCGCCGCGGCCGCTAAGGAGAAGACGAGCGATCCGCACGAGGCCCAGACTACCACCGCGCAGGAAGCGGCCGCCGTCAGCGACCGGCGTCGCCGGGTGGCTCCACCGTCGGGGGCGTGCCCTTCTCGTCGGCGACGGCGGCGGCCGCATCCGTCACTCCCGCTGCGCGCTTGTCGCGCGCCGAGGCGATGAGACTGGCGACGGTCGCGACGGTCATCGCGACGACGATGACCCCGAGCGACATCCACGTCGAGATCTCGGGCGCCCACTCGATGTGCTCACCGCCGTTGATGAACGGCAGCTCGTTGACGTGCATCGCGTGGAAGACGAGCTTGACTCCGATGAAGGCCAGGATGAACGCGATCCCGTAGTGCAGGTACCGCAGCCGGTCGAGGAGATCGCCGAGCAGGAAGTACAGCTGGCGCAATCCCATGAGCGCGAAGATGTTCGCGGTGAACACGATGAAGGCGCTCTGCGTGATGCCGAAGATCGCCGGGATCGAGTCGATGGCGAACAGCAGGTCGGTCACGCCGATCGAGACGAAGACGATGATCATCGGCGTCCACATCTTCTTGCCCCCGACGACGGTGCGGATCTTCGCGCCGTCGTAGTGGTCGGAGATGTCGATGAATCGGCGGAGCAGGCGGACGACGAAGGTCTCCTGCTTGACGTCGTCCTCGTGGTCGCCGCCCGGGAACGCCTGCCGGATGGCGGTCCACACCAGGAACGCGCCGAAGATGTAGAAGACCCAGCTGAACTGCTCGATGATCGCGGCGCCGGCGAGGATGAACAGTCCGCGGAGCACGAGGGCGATGATGATCCCCACCATCAGCACTTCCTGCTGGTAGCGCCGCGGTACCGAGAACTGCGTCATGATCAGCACGAACACGAACAGGTTGTCGATCGACAGGCTGTACTCGGTGAGCCATCCCGCGACGAACTGCCCGGCGTACTCGCCGCCCGCGAAGATCCACATGAGCACCGCGAACACGAGCGCGAGCGTGACGTAGAACACCACCCAGAGCGTGGACTCGCGCGTCGACGGGATGTGCGGACGCTTGAGGATGATCAACAGGTCGGCGATCAGGATCAGCGTCAGCACGACGAGCGATCCGATCTCGAACCACAGGGGGAGTTCCAGGTCCATCCAGGGCCTTTCGGGGTCGATGAGCTCCGAAAGTCTCTCCCCGCCCGGATCGGCCGGCGCACACCCGGAGTCGCATGATCGGGACCCGTGATGACGGATGCGCGCGTCGGGATACTCCCTCTCGCCGTAACAGGATACAGGCCGGATTCCCCCACCCCGGCCCTTCCCGCCGAGCGGACGGGGTGATGTGAGACGATCCGGGCTGCGGCGACACTCACCCGGTGAGAGACAATGAAGCTCCGCGCCGGTGCGACCGGACCGCGGGGCCCGGAGGATCGGATGCAGACGCACGAGCGCGACGACGTCGAGCTGGTCGCCCAGGCGGCCGGCGGCAGCGAGCACGCGTTCCGTGCGCTGTACCGTGCCTACGTACGACCGGTGTACTGGCTCGCCCATGGCCTGCTGGGCACGGTCGCCGATGCCGAGGACGTGACGCAGGAGACCTTCCTGGTCGCGTGGCGCAAGCTCCCAGGTATGGAGCTGGCCGGCACCTCGCTGCTGCCGTGGCTCGTGACGATCTGCCGCTTCCAGGCGGCCAATCGCATCCGCTCCCTGCGACGCGATCGCGAGCACACCGCGGCGGCCGCCGACGAGACGCTGCCCGACACCGTCGATGTCGAACAGCAGGTCGTGGACGGCGAACTGGCCGACCTCATCCTGCGCGAGCTGCAGGATCTGAGTCCGCTGGACCGAGACATCTTCCGGCTCTGCGCCGCCGAGGGCTACGCCTATCAGGCCGCGGCCGAGCAGCTGGGTGTCGCCCACGGCGTGGTCCGCAACCGTCTCTCCCGCATCCGCACACGTCTGCGGACCGTTGTGAAGGAGAGCACATGAACACGTCACCCACCGCGAGCGCGACCCTTCCCGAGCTGAGCGACGAGCGCGTCGACGCGATCGAGGACGAGCTGTTCGCCCGCATCGCCGACGACCGCGCCGACGACCGCCGTCGCAGCGCGCGCCGCGGGCGGCTGTGGCTCGTCGGCGGTGCTGCCGCGGCGATCATCGCAGTGGCGGCCATCATCTCGCCGGCCGTGGTCCCGCTCGTCTCCCCTTCCGGCTCGGACCGGGCGAGCGTCGCCGACGGGCCGGCCTTCGCGCCGGACGCGGGCGGCGCCGACGCATCCATCATCGAGGGCGGCGTCGCCGCGGAGGAGACCATCCGCGACGAGGGGTCGGCGGGAGCCGCCGAGCGCGACATCATCACGAACGCGTCGGCGACCATCGTGGCCGACGACGTCGCCGCGGCCGCGCAGTCGGTCGGCGAGGCGGCGGTCGCACACGGCGGCTACGTCGAGTCGATGAACGTCGGCACGATCGGGATGCCGGTCGAGCCGATGCCGATGGACGGCTCCGACATGTACTACCCCTCCCCGTACCCGCAGGACGGCGCGTGGATCACCGTGCGGGTGCCGAGCGATCAGCTCACCGCGGTGATGGGCGAGCTGTCGGAGCTGGGCGAGGTCACCCAGACCTCGATCAACCGCGCCGACGTCACCGAGCAGGCCGTCGATCTGCGTGCGCGCATCGACGCCGCCCAGGCATCCGTCGACCGGCTCACCGAGTTGATGGCGGAGGCAGGCGATCTCTCCGATCTCATCGCCGCCGAAGCGGCACTGTCGGAGCGCCAGGCGATGCTCGAGTCCTACCAGCAGCAGCTCGAGTCGCTCGAGGACCAGGTCGCGATGTCGTCGCTGAGCGTCACGATCACGCCCGTTCCCGAGACGGTCGAGGCGGACCCCGCGGGCTTCACCGACGGCTTCGTGGCCGGCTGGAACGGCCTGATCGCGACCCTTAACGGCATCGTGATCGCACTCGGCTTCCTCATCCCGTGGCTCGTGGTGCTCGGCGTGATCGGACTCGCCGTGTGGGGCGTCGTGGTGCTCCTGCGTCGCCGCCGCCGAGCGGCAGCCCGCACCGCCGACCACGCCGACGCCGACTGACCGTGTCCTGGCACCGGCCGGCACCTCCGCCGACGAAAGAAGCCCGGCACATGGCCGGGCTTCTTTCGTGCTGGTGACCCCAGCGGGATTCGAACCCGCGTTACCGCCGTGAGAGGGCGGCGTACTAGGCCGCTATACGATGGGGCCGCAAGACAACCGTTCGATTATGCCATGGCGTATCGGCGCCGACCAAATCGGGGCCGGGGTCCGGCGGCGGGCTTGCCGCGACCTTCACGGCGAGGTTGACTCGGAGTATGCGCCTGACCAAGCACGAGCACGCCGCCCTGGTCCTCGAGCAGCCCACGGGCACACTCGTGATCGATCCCGGGTCGTTCACCTCGCCCCTCGTCGGCCTGAAGAACGTCAAGGGCGTCGTGCTCACCCACGAGCATCCCGACCACTGGACGGCGGAGCACCTCGAGCGCATCCTGACGCAGTTCCCGGGAACGCCGATCTACGGGCCGGAGGGTGTGGCGAAGGCCGCCGCCGGATTCGACATCACCGTCGTGAAGCCGGGCGACACGGTGCGTCTGGACCCCTTCGTCCTCGAGTTCTTCGGCGGCACGCACAATGTCATCCACGAGTCGATCCCCGTCATCGACAACGTCGGCGTCCTGGTCGACGGGTCGTTCTACTACCCCGGCGACTCGTACGCGGTGCCGAAGGGCGTCTCGGTCGATGTGCTGGCGGCACCCATCGGGGCGCCCTGGCTGAAGATCGGCGAGGCGATGGATTTCGTCCTCGCCGTGGCGCCGCGCCGCGCGTTCGGCACCCACGATATGACGCTCTCGACAGTCGGGCTCGCGATGCACCGCGCGCGCCTCACCTGGGCGGTCGAGCAGGGTGGCGGGTCGTTCGTCGAGTTGGCCGCGGGTCAGTCGATCGACCTCTGACCGCACACAGACGGGGGCGGATGCCGCGCCGGCTTCGGCTCGCGCAGCATCCGCCCCCGCGGTCTGTGTCCGCTATTCGGCGTCGAGATCCGTCTCGAGCAGGGCGACGAGTTCGTCGAGCGCCTTGTCGGCGCCCTCCCCCTCGGCCTTGAGCGTCACGACGGTGCCGTGCGACGCACCCAGGCCCATGAGCGACAGGATGCTGCCGGCGTTCAGATCGGGTCCGCCCGGAACGGCGATCGTGACCGGAACCGGCTGGGACTGCACCGCCTGCACGAACAGCTTCGCGGGGCGCGCGTGCAGGCCCGAGCTGCTCGCGATGGTGGCTTGACGTTCTGCCATGGCGTCCTCCTCCTCGTCGACGCGACTACGCGGCGACGGTCTCGGCGTCGGCGATCGCCTCGGCCTGTTCCAGTTCGGCTCGCCCGACCCACTTCTTCAGCGCGATGACGGCGAGCGCGCTCACGACGGTACCGGCAGCCAGGGCCACGAGGAACCCCCAGATCGGGTTGATCGCGAAGAACACGAAGATACCGCCGTGCGGCGCGAGTGATTCGACGGCGAACGCCATCGACAGCGCACCGGTCACCGCGCCACCCAGCATCGAGGCCGGGATGACCCGCAGCGGGTCGGCGGCGGCGAAGGGGATCGCGCCTTCGCTGATGAACGCGGCACCGAGCAGCCAGGCGGCCTTGCCGTTCTCGCGCTCCACCGGGGGGAACAGCGGGCGGGCGAGCACCGTCGAGGCGAGCGCCATCGCGAGCGGGGGCACCATGCCGGCAGCCATGACCGCGGCCATGATCAGGTACGGCGTGGTGTTGGTGGCCGACGCGGCGGCGAGCCCCGTCGTGGCGAAGACGTACGCGACCTTGTTGACAGGACCGCCGAGGTCGAAGCACATCATGAGCCCGAGGATCACGCCGAGGACGATGACGCCGGTGCCGCTGGCGGCGAGGCCGTTCAGCCAGTCGGTGAGCCACACCATGAGGGTCGCGATCGGGCGGCCGAGGAAGAGGACCATCAGGCCCGAGGCGAAGATCGAGCCCAGCAGCGGGATGATGACCACGGGCATCAGACCGCGCAGCCAGCGCGGTGCGGGCAGCCGTCCGAGCCACCAGGCGATGAAACCGGCGAGCAGTCCGCCGACGATGCCGCCGATGAAGCCCGCATTCATCAGCACCGCGACCGCGCCGGCCACGAACCCGGGTGCGATGCCCGGCCGGTCGGCGATCGCGAAGGCGATGAAACCGGCGAGCACCGAGACGAGGAAGCCCATGCTCGTCACGCCGATGACGAACGCGACCGAGCCGAAGTACTGACCGAGGCCGCCGGCGGGCAGGGCCCACAGCGAGTTCTCGATGACGACGGTGAACGCCTCTTCACCGACCTCGTAGCCGCCGAGCAGGAAGCCCAGCGCGATGAGCAGACCGCCACCGGCCACGAACGGGATCATGTAGCTCACACCGGTGAGCAGCCAGCGCTGGATGCGTGCACCGACCGAGACCGGCGCGGCAGCCGCGCTCGAGCCGGCCGCTGCGGCGGCCCCCGTCACGCGGGTCGCGTTCGGGTCGGCCGCGGCGGCGAGTGCCTCGTCGATGAGCTGCTTGGGCTGTTCGATGCCGCGTTTGACGCCGGATCGCACCACCGGCTTGCCGGCGAACCGTGCGATTTCGCGCACGTCGACGTCGGTCGCGAAGATCACGGCGTCGGCGTCGTCGATGAGCTGACGCGGCAGCGCCTGGTAGCCGCTCGAACCCTGCGGCTCGACGACGAGGTCGATGCCCGCTTCCTTTCCGGCTGCCGTGAGCGCGTCGGCCGCCATGAAGGTGTGGGCGATACCCGTCGCGCACGACGTGACGGCGACGATCCGCGGTGTGCGCCCCTCGATCGTGGGGCCGGATGCCGCGGCGTCCGCGGCCGGGGCAGCACCCGCGGGCGCAGCTGCCGGAGCCGCGTCGCCCGAGATCGCTTCGTCGACGATGCGCACGACCTCTTCGGGTGTGATCGCCGCTCGCAGTCCCGCGGTGAAGTCGTCGCGCATCAGGCTGCGAGCCAGTCGCGACAGGACCGCGAGGTGCTCCTCGGCGGCGGTGTCGGGAGCCGCGATCAGGAAGACGAGGTCGGCGGGCCCGTCGTCAGCGCCGAAGGCGACGCCGGGCTTCAGCCGAGCGAACGCGAGCGAGGCCTGCGTGACCGCTGCGCTCTTGGCGTGCGGGATCGCGATGCCGCCCGGCAGGCCGGTCTCGTCTTTCTGCTCGCGCGCCCAGGCGTCGGCGTAGAGAGCGTCCCCGTCGGTCGCGCGGCCCTGCGCGGCGACGCGCGCGGCGAGCGATCGGATGACCGCTGCTTTGTCGCCTCCGAGGTCCACGTCGAGGCTGACGAGGCCTGTGGTGATGGTGTCGGACATGGTGAGTGACCTCCAGTGGTCGGTGTGGTGAGGGGTGTCAGGTCAGGGTTTCGATGGCGACGTCGCCGGTCGGCAGGTCGTGCGGGCGCGGCGGCTGGGTTCCTGCGAGTGCCGCCGCGGCTGAGCCGTAGCGGATGGCGTTCTCGAGCCGCGCGGCGGGGCCTGCGTGGTCGAGCGAGGCGAGCAGATACCCGGCGAGCGAACTGTCGCCCGCGCCGACCGTGCTCGCGACGGTGATGGGAGGGGGCGTGCCCAGCCAGGCGCCGTCTGCGTCGACGAGCAGCGCGCCCCGGGCACCGAGGGTGACGAGCGCGGTCGACACGCGGGTCGGCACCACCTCGCGCGCGATGCGGAGGATCTCGTCGTATGAGGCATCCGGCGCGAGGTCGCGCCCCGCCAGATCGGCCAGTTCTTCGTCGTTGGGCTTGATCAGATCGGGATGCGCATGCGCGACGACGGCCGTCAACGCGGCGCCCGACGTGTCGACGGCGATGCGCGGAGCCGCATCACCCAGAGCCGCACGCACGGCCACGATCACATCAACGTAGAAATCGTCGCCGGCGCCCGGGGGCAGCGACCCCGCCAGCGCGAGCCAAGCGGCGCCCTCGCTGGCGGCCACCACCGCCGCGATGAGCGCTGAACGATCGGTCACGCGCAGGGCGGCCCCGGGCAGGTTCAGCTTGGTGGTGGTGCCGGCAGGATCGGTGATCGTGAGATTCGCACGGACATGACCGGTGATCGACACGCGTCGCGCCGGCAGACCGGTGGCGCGCAGTGCCGCGTCGAACGGGTCGCCGTCGGCGAGGGGAAGCACAGCGAGCGTGTCGATGCCGGCCATCGCGGCGACGCGGGCGACGTTGATTCCCTTGCCGCCCGGGTCTTCGCGCGACGACGACGCCGCCTGCACCTGGCCCGGGCGCAGCGGCTCCTCGAGGAGGATCGCGCGATCGAGCGACGGATTCGCGGTCAGGGTGACGATCATGCGACCCGCACCTCCACATTGTTCTCGGCGAGCGCTGCGGCCAGATCGGCCGGCGGCGCGGCATCCGTCACGAGGATGTCGACGTCATCGAGCCCGGCGAAGCGCACGAGCAGCTCGGTGTCGAACTTGTCGGCGTCGGCGACGACGACGACGGTCCGCGCCGCGGCGACGATGGCCGACTTGGCGGCGGCCTCGTCGGGGTCGGGAGTGCTGAGCCCGAAGCCGGCCGAAATGCCGTTGGTGCCGATGAAGGCGATATCGGGACGCAGCGACGAGATCTCGCGGACCGTCCCTGCGCCGACGGCCGCGGCCGTCGCCCCCCGCACCCGCCCGCCGATGGCCGTGAGTGCGATCCCCGGAATCTGCGCGAGGCTGCTCCCGAGGCTGAGCGCATGGGTGACCGCCTCGATCCGGCCCTCCCCCAGCCGCGCGGCGAGCGCCGCGGCGACGGCGGCGGTCGTGGTGCCCGCGTCGAAGTAGACCGATCCGTGGAAGTCCTCGGCGAGCACTCGGGCGGCGCACTGCCCGATCGCCGACTTGGCCGGGCCGTGGCGCAGCATCCGCTCGGTGAGGGTCGGCTCGACGGTGCTGGCGTGCTCGCGCGGCACCGCTCCGCCGTGGACGCGACGCAATGCCCCTGCCGCTTCGAGCTGATCGAGGTCGCGGCGGATGGTCTCGGTGGTGACGTCGAACCGACGCGCGAGCTCGACGACGCCGACGCGCCCCTGCTCGATGAGCGTTCGCTCGATCGCGTGCTGTCGCTCCGCTGCGTACATGCGTCCTCCTTTGGATTCCCACATGTTACAACACATACACAGATATAACAATCCATTCGCAGATGCTCCTCCCGACTAAGGTCGAGGAGTGCCGAACAAGCCACGTGCCGAGGTCGACATCGACGAGCCGCTCGTGCGCCGCCTCGCCGCGGGAACCCGGTTCGGATCCGCCACGGCGCGGATGCCTGTGCGCAAGGCCGCCGAAGGCTGGGACTGCGAACTGTGGCGCATGGGTGACGACCTGGCGGTGCGCCTCCCCCGTCGAGCCGCCTCCGCGCCGCTCATCGCTCACGAGGCGCACGCGCTCGGCGAGCTGGGGCCGTGGCTCGCCGCCGTCGACGTGCGGACCCCCGTACCCGTGCATGTCGGTTCTCCGGATGCCGGTTTCCCCTGGGCGTGGTCGATCGTGCCCTGGATCGCCGGTCGGGCGGCGATCGGACTCCCCCGAGCGGATGCCTCTGCCTGGGCGGCCGCACTCGCCCACGCGCTCGGGGTCGTGCATGTGGCGGCACCCGCCGATGCCCCGGTGAACCCCTTCCGCGGTGGTGCGCTCGCCGCGCGCTCAGACGCGTTCACGGAACGGCTGAACGGGCTGCTCCGACGCGGCGCGGTCACGCCCGACGTGGCGGCAGCGGTTGACGACGTGTGGCGGCACGGTCTCGCAGCGAACCCCTGGACGCAGCATCCGGTGTGGATCCACGGCGACCTGCATCCGGGCAACATCCTCGTCGACGGGGGTCGCCTGTCGGGACTGATCGACTTCGGCGACGCGACCGGCGGCGACCCCGCCTACGATCTCGCGGTGGCGTGGCTCGCGTTCGACGCCGCAGGACGATCTGCGTTCGCCGAGGCCACGCAGGGTCGCTACGACGCCGACACCTGGATGCGCGCGCACGCGTGGGCGGCGGCGATCGCGCTCATGCTGCTGGCGCACAGCGACGACGTTCCCGACCATGCCGCGGCCGGGGCTGCGGCATTGCGCGAGGTGCTCCCCTAGCGGCCGTCGAGCGGAGCCCCCGGTGCCCGCACCCAGACCTCCACCGTGTCGGGGCGGGCGACGAACCGCACCACCGTGCCGGGCTCGAGGTCGTCGCTGAAACTGATCGGCATGTCCTCGTCGATCGTGAAGTCGAACACCGGGTCGAAGCCGGCGTCGGCGCACGAGGCCATCACCGCCTCGTCCTGATACGACAGCACGAGGCAGCGCGATTGCTCCGAGCCCCGCGCCGTCCACACGCCCATGGCGTCGAACGGCTCATATGCCTGCAGCGAGTCGGGCTCGAGGCCCCAATACTGCAGGCGGTCCTCCCAGGGGCCGGAATCGACGCCGTCGGTCGTGCGCGCGAGCACGGCGTCCGCCCGCTCGCTGTTCGCGGCGAGGACGGATGCCGTGACCGCCCCGCCTGCGATCGCCCCGACCGCGAGCCCTGCGACGGCCCACACCCACGGCGGCGTGCGGCGCGGTGGTGCCGGCGACCCTGGGGCGTCGGCGGCCTCGGCGCCGGAGACATCGGCTCCCGACTGCGCCGCCGGCTCGGGTTCCGGGTCGCGGCGGATGCGAGGGGCCGGAGCGTCGTCTTCATCGGGGGGATGCTGCGCCGCGGCGACCTGCTCCTCGATGACCGTCTGCTCGGCGGGCTCATCCCCGCGCGCGAGCTCTTCGAGCTCCCGCAGACGCGCGAGCGCCGCAGGATCGGAGGCGATGTCGGCGCCGGGCCCGTACGCGCGCGACCGCAGGGCGGCGAGCTCGCGCGAACGATCGGGCGTCATCGGCGGCGCATCCATGCACCCATCCTGCCACCCGCAGGGGTCTGTCGGGCTGTCGCCCACCGTCGGCGAAGGCGAACGCTGCACCAAGCAAAAACCCCCGTTGAACGGGGGTTTTTCAGCGCTGGGGTACCTGGACTCGAACCAAGAACAACTGAACCAGAATCAGCCGTGTTGCCAATTACACCATACCCCACCGGTGTCGACCGGAGTCGTGCCGAAGATCAAGTCTAGACGACGCGCGCGACCCCGCAAAACCGGCACAGCAGCTCAGCCACGGTGCTCGACCAGCGCGCCCAGCCGCCTCAGGGTCTCGGACTTGCCCAGCAGCTCCATCGACTCGAACAGCGGCGGCGACACCCGACGGCCGCTGAGCGCCACACGCAGCGGGCCGTAGGCGATGCGCGGCTTGAGTTCGAGGCCCTCGACGAGCGCGCGCGTGAGTGCCTCCTGCACGGCGGCGGCCGTGAACTCCGTCTCGGGTACCAGCTCGAGTGCGCCGACCGATGCGACCAGTACCGCCCCGGCATTGTCGGGCAGCGATCGCAGCGCATCCTCCTCGTACGCCACCTCGTCGCGGAACAGGAAGCCGAGCATGCCGGGAACGTCGCCCAGCAGCTGCACGCGCTCCTGCACGAGCGGGGCCGATGCCTCGATGAGCGCTTGCTGCTCGGCGGTCGGTGTCGCGTCGACCGCCCCTGCCGCGGCGAGATACGGCACGATGCGGGCGGCGAAGTCGGCGGGCTCCAGCATCCGGATGTGGTCGCCGTTGATCGACTCGGCCTTCTTCTGATCGAACCGCGCCGGGTTCGGGTTGACGTCGGCGATGTCGAACGCCGCGACGAGCTCGTCGAGCGAGAACACATCGCGATCGGCGGCGATCGACCAGCCGAGCAGGGCGAGGTAGTTGAGCAGACCCTCGTGGATGAACCCCTTCTCACGCTGCAGGAAGAGGTCGGCCTTGGGGTCGCGCTTGGAGAGCTTCTTGTTGCCGGTCTCGCCCAGCACGAGCGGCATGTGGCCGAACCGCGGCACGAAGTCGGTCACGCCCGCTTCGATCAGCGCGCGGTAGAGCGCGAGCTGCCGTGCGGTCGACGGCATGAGGTCTTCGCCGCGGATGACGTGGGTGATGCCCATCAGCGCATCGTCGACGGGGTTCACGAACGTGTAGAGCGGGATGCCGCCGGCGCGGACGACCACGAAGTCAGGGAAGGATCCCGCCGGGAAGGTCACCTCGCCGCGGATGAGGTCGACGTACGTGAGGTCCTCATCGGGTACGCGCAATCGCCACGCGGGCTCGCGACCTTCGGCACGGAACGCCGTCCTCTGCTCGTCGGTGAGATCGCGGTCGAAGTTGTCGTAACCGAGCTGCTTCGCGCGGCCGTTGGCCTCGTTGCGCGCATCGATCTCTTCGGCCGTCGAATAGCTCTCGTACACGACACCGGCCGCCACGAGCTTGTCGAGCACCTCGCGATAGATCTCGTGACGCTGGGACTGCCGGTAGGGAGCGTGGGGGCCGCCGACCTCGACACCCTCGTCCCAGTCGATCTCGAGCCACCGCAGCGCGTCGAGCAGCTGCTGGTAACTCTCCTCGCTGTCACGGGCGGCATCCGTGTCTTCGATGCGGAACACGAGCTTGCCGCCCTCGTGGCGGGCGTACGCCCAGTTGAACAGGGCCGTGCGTACGAGCCCCACGTGCGGAAGACCGGTCGGCGAGGGGCAGAACCGAACGCGGACGTCGGCTCCGGAGGCGGTGGTGGTGCGGGGATCGGGTGCGCTGGACATCGCCCTCAAGTCTAGTTGCGCGGCTCCCGCTTGCCTGCCGGGAGGCGCCCGAGGGGCGAGAGCAGCACCGTGGCAACGACGAGCACCGAGACGACCAGGGCGAGCCCGCCGTAGCCGATCCAGCCGAGGATCACGCCGGCGAGCACGGCGCCGGCCGCCCCGACGATGCTCATCGTGAAGTCGCTCGCGCCCTGGCGCCGTGTGCGCTGCGCCTCGGAAGATGCTTCGGTCAGCAACGTCGACCCCGCCACCGTCGATGCGCTCCACCCCAGACCGAGCAGGATGAGCGCCACGGTCACGGCGACGGTCGACTCCTGGCCGAACGACGCGGTCACGAGAGCGGCGGCGAGCACCGCCTGCCCGACGAGGATCGTGGGCACCCGCCCGATCCGGTCGGCGAGGATTCCGAAGACCGGCGCGAGGGCGAACATGCCGGCGATGTGCAGGCTGATCGTCAGCCCGATGACCGTGAGCGAGGCACCGTGGTGCAGCAGATGCACCGGCGTCATGGCCATGACCGAGACCATCGTGCCGTGCGCCGCCGCGATCGCGAAGATCGCGAACCGTGCGGCGCGAGCGTGGTCGGCGCGCACGATCGCGCCCGCCTCGACCGGGGTCGCCGCGACGACCTGCTGCGCCAGCAGCAGCGGGTCCGGTCGCAGCGCGGTCAGCAGCAGCACGATCGCCAGCACCTGAGCGACGACGGTGAACAGGTACGGACCTGTCAGCGGCGGCATCCCGACCGCGTCGCCGAGGATCTCCCCCGGGCCGGTGAGATTCGGACCGAGCACCGCGCCGATCGTCGTCGCCCACACGACGATCGACAGGTCGCGGCCGCGCGTGGCGTCGGTGGCCAGGTCGACCGCCGCGAAGCGCGACTGCAGGTTGGCCGCCTGCGCGGCGCCGACGAGCAGGAATGCGATCAACAGCAGCGCGAAGGCATCGATGGCGACCGCCAGCACCACGAGGACCACCCCGACCAGGGCGATCGCCATGCCGGTGGTGAGCGACACCCGCCGTCCGCGGGTGCGCGCCAGGCGAGCCAGCGGCACCGCCACGAGAGCGGTTCCCAGCGTCACGGCCGCGGCCGCGAGCCCCGAGAAGGATTCGTCGCCCGACAGTTCCGCGGCGAGGACCGCACCCAGCGAGATGGTGGCGCCGAAGGCGAGACCCCCGAGGATCTGGTTGAGCGAGAGCACCCAGACGGCCCGGCGCTGGGCGCGCGCGACGGATGCCGCATCGAGCGTGGTGGCGCCCCGATCAGACACCGGCGGGAGCGGCATCCCGTGCCGGATTGCGCAGGATGCCGAGCCCGCTGATCTCGACCTCGACGGTGTCGCCCGCGAGGAACGGGCCCACTCCCGCCGGCGTGCCGGTGAGGATCACATCGCCCGGAAGCAGCGTGAACGCCGCCGACGCATAGGCGATCACCTCGGCGAGCGAGAAGATCATGTCGCTGATGGGCCCCTGCTGACGCACCTCGCCGTTGACGCGGGTCGTCACGACGGCATCGCCGGTCGGATCGAAGTCGGTCTCGATCGCGGGCCCCAGCGGGCAGAACGTGTCGAACCCCTTCGCGCGTGCCCACTGCCCGTCGGTCTTCTGCAGGTCGCGCGCGGTGACGTCGTTGCCGATCGTGTAGCCGAACACGTGGTCGAGCGCGCGCTCGGCCGGCACGTTCTTCGCGATGCGTCCGATCACGGCCGCCAGTTCACCCTCGAAGTCGACGCGCTGCGATTGCGGCGGCAGCACGATCGCGTCGCCGGGGCCGATGACCGACGTGTTCGGCTTGAAGAAGAGCATCGGCGCCTCGGGCGCGTCGTTGCCGAGTTCGGCGGCGTGATCTCGGTAGTTGCGCCCGACGCACACGATCTTGGAGCGCGGGATGACCGGTGCCAGCAGTGCGACATCGGCGAGCGGCACCCGCTCGCCCGTGGTGTCGAATCCGGCGAACATCGGGTCGCCGGCGAGCACGACCAAGTCGCGGTCGTCGACGATGCCGTAGCGGATGGCGTCGTTGTGGCTGAAGCGGGCGATCCTCACCCGTTCAGACTATCCACCCGCCGTCGCCCGGATCAGGTGGTCCGCCCTGCACGGGACGGATATGGCAGGAATCAGCCTGTCGCGTCCAGGCGGACGAGCCAGTTGTGCTTGTCCTCGGCGCGCCCGTACTGGATGTCGGTCAGCTCCTGACGCAGCTCGAGAGCCAGCGAGCCGGTGGGCTGCTCGTCGATGAAGTCGGTGCCCTTCAGCATCCCGATCGGCGTCACGACCGCGGCAGTGCCGCACGCGAACACCTCGACGATGTCGCCGGACGCCACGCCTTCGCGCCACTCGGTCAACGAGACCGCGCGGCCCTCGACCTTGTGGCCGCGGTCGCGCGCGAGCTGCAGGATCGAGTCGCGCGTGATGCCCTCGAGGATCGACGGCGATTCAGGAGTCACCAGCGTGCCGTCCTTGTGGACGAACACGACGTTCATGCCGCCGAGCTCCTCGACGTTGCGGTCCTGGTCGAGGAAGACGACCTGGTCGCACTCGTTCTCGTACGCCTCGGACTGCGGCAGCAGGCTCGCGGCATAGTTGCCACCGGTCTTGGCCGCACCCGTGCCGCCCTTGCCGGCGCGCGCATAGTCCTCGCTCAGCCAGATCGACACCGGCTGCACGCCGCCCTTGAAGTACGCACCCGCAGGCGAAGCGATCACGTAGTACCCGACCTTGTGCGCCGGGCGGACGCCCAGGAACGCCTCCTTGGCGAACATGAACGGGCGCAGGTACAGGCTCTGGTCTTCGCCTGAGGGGACCCAGTCGCCGTCGACGGCGATCAGCTCGCGCAGTGACTGGATGAAGTACGTCACCGGCAGTTCGGGGAGGGCGAGTCGACGCGCGGATCGCTGCAGCCGGCGACCGTTCTGATCGGGACGGAAGGTGTGGATCGATCCGTCGGCGTGGCGGTACGCCTTGATGCCCTCGAAGATCTCCTGCCCGTAGTGCAGCACGGCGGCAGCAGGGTCGAGCGAGAGCGGGCCGTACGGCTGCACACGCGGACGGTGCCATCCGCCGCCGACGGACCAGCAGATGTCGACCATATGGTCGGTGAAGTTCGTGCCGAATCCGGGGTTGGCGAGGATCTCGGCTCGTCGGGCCGGCGATGCGCCGTTGAGATTGCGGGAGACGCTGAACTCGAGCGGGGCGAGTCCGGTGTCGGGGTCGGTGCCGATGAGGGTCATGTCACATCCTGGCTGTGTCGGGCGGCGGCGCTGAGCCTGACCCCAAGACTACGCCTGGAGCCGGGCGCGGATGGCGTCGCCGATCTGCGCGGTGGTTCGGGGCTCGCTCCCTCGCGCCGCGACGTCGGCTTCGACCGCGCTCGTGACACGTGCGGCTTCGTCCCGCAGCCCGAGATGATCGAGCAGCAGGGCGACCGAGAGGATCGCGGCCGTGGGATCGGCCTTCTGCTGACCTGCGATGTCGGGCGCCGAACCGTGCACGGGCTCGAACATCGAGGGGAACGTGCCGTCGGGGTTGATGTTGCCCGAAGCGGCGAGGCCGATGCCACCGGTGACGGCGCCGGCCAGGTCCGTGAGGATGTCGCCGAACAGGTTGTCGGTGACGATCACGTCGAAGCGGCCGGGGTTGGCGACCAGGAAGATCGTGGCCGCATCGACGTGCAGGTAGTCTACGGCGACGTCGGGGTGCTCGGATGCCACCGCATCCACGATCCGCTTCCACAGGCCGCCGGAGTGGACCAGGACGTTCGTCTTGTGCACGAGTGTCAGCCTCTTCGAGCGCCGCTCGGCGAGCGCGAACGCGTAGCGCACGACCCGCTCGACACCGAAGGCGGTGTTGACCGACGTCTCGTTGGCGACCTCGTGCGGCGTGCCGCGGCGGACCGACCCGCCGTTGCCGACGTACGGTCCTTCGGTGCCCTCGCGCACGACGACGAAGTCGATCTCGCCCGGGTCGGCGAGTGGACCGGATGCGCCGGGGTAGAGCTTCGACGGTCGCAGGTTCACGTAGTGGTCGAGCTCGAAGCGCAGGCGCAGCAGCAGCCCGCGCTCGATGTTCGCGTCTTTCAGGCGCGGATCCCCGGGCACACCGCCCACGGCGCCGAGAAGGATCGCGTCGTGACCGGTGATCGCCGCGAGGTCGTCGTCGGTGAGCGTGTCGCCGGTCTCGAGGTAGCGGGCCGCGCCGAGCGAGAAGGTCGTCTTGTCGAAGCGGATGTCGGATTCCGCCGTCGCGGCATCCAGCGCACTCTCGGCCTCGGCGACGACTTCGGGTCCGATCCCATCGCCGGGGATGAGGGCCAGCTTCACGACACGCGACATTGCACTCCTTGGTCGGGATGCGCCGGATCAGCGTTCTGCCGGCGCGCTGCGTCCTCCCAGAGTAGTGGCCGCGATGACGCCCGCGATCGCGACGAGCGCCGCACCGATGAGTGCGGTGGCCGTCATGCCGGAGTCGAACGCATGAGCCGCCGCGTCGCGCAGCGCGGCGCCCGTCTCGCCACCGAGGACGTCGGCCGCGTGCGCGGCTCCGGCGAGGGTCTCGCGGGCCGCGTCGGCGGCGGCCGTCGGCACATCGGCGGGAATGGCGAGGCCCGACCGGTACAGAGCCGTGAGCATTCCGCCGAGGACGGCGGTGCCCAGCACCGCGCCCAACTCGTATGCCGTCTCGGACACCGCGCTGGCGGCGCCCGCCTTGTCCGGCGGCGCGCTCGAGAGGATGAGCTCGTTCGACACGGTCTCGGCCATGCCGATGCCGACACCCAGCGCGACGAACGCGACGATGATGGCACCGGTGCTGTCGGCGCCGGCGGCGACCGCCACCGTGACGTATCCCGCGATCGACAGGATCAGCCCTGCGGGCACCAGCAGACGCGGCGGGAAGCGCTTGGACAGGGGCACGACGGCCAGCCCTGCGAGGATCATCGCCGCCAACCCGGGCACGAGGGCGAACCCGGCCTCGATCGGCGACAGCCCGACGATGAGCTGCAGATGCTGCGCCACGAAGAACAGGAAGCCGACCAGCGCGATCACACTGAACAGGTTGACCAGCAGAGCACCCGAGAAGGTGCGGCGCCGGAACAGGCGCATGTCGAGCATGGGGGTCGACATGCGCAGCTGGCGACGGACGAACAGCGCACCGAAGGCGAGCCCGGCCGCGAACAGCACGAGAATCGGCAGGCCGAAGCCGTGGACGGCCCCCTCCTTGATGCCGTAGACGATCGGCACCAGCGCACCCAGCGACAGGCCGATGCTGACCGGGTCGATGCGACCCGGTGAGGGGTCGCGGCTCTCGGGCACCAGCAGCGGTGCCAGCACGAGCAGCGGCAGCAGCACGGGCACGGCCATGAGGAACACCGACCCCCACGCGAAGTGTGCGAGCAGGATGCCGCCGACGATGGGCCCCAGCGCGGCCCCGGCCGAGAACATCGACGCCCAGATCGCGATCGCCAGACGCCGCTGGTCGCGGTCGGTGAAGATGCTGCGCAGCAGCGACAGGGTCGACGGCATGAGCATCGCGCCGAACACGCCCATCGCCGCGCGGGCGCCGATGAGCCACTCCGCGCTCGGCGCGAAGGCTGCCGCGGCGGACACGGCCGCGAAGCCGGTGGCGCCGATGAGCAGCATCCGTCGCCGGCCGAAACGGTCGCCGAGGGTGCCCATCGTGACCAGCAGGCTCGCGAGGACGAGCGGGTACGCGTCGATGATCCACAGCTGCTCGGTGCCCGACGGCCCGAGGTCGAGCGCGATCTGCGGGAGCGCGAAGCTCAGCACCGTGTTGTCGACCGAGACGAGCAGCACGGGCAGCATGAGCACGACCAGGGCCGCCCAGCCGCGCCAGCCGACCCGCGAGCCCTGCTCGTCGGCGATCCGGAGTTCCTGTGTGAGAGTCATCATTTCTATACCGTCCAGCCGGTATAGTAACATGGCCCGCCCGCGCATTCCCTCGCACCTCGACGGCTACGATCGACCCATGAGCCGACCTCCCCACGCCCGCGAGGGCGTGCTCGACGCGTTCGAGGCGCTCTTGGTCGAGCACGGCGAGCGGTCGGCGACGATGGATGCCACAGCCAAGGCGGCAGGAGTGTCCAAAGGCGGCCTGCTCTACCACTTCGGCTCGAAGGAGGCGCTGGAGTCCGGCTTGATCGACCGGCTGACCGCGCTCGTCGACGAGGACATCGCCGCGATCGAGTCGTCACCGGAAGGACCCGTCGCCTACTTCCTGCGCTCATCCGCGATGGCGAACGATCCCCTCGACCGCGCGCTCGTGGCCGTCTCGCGCCTCGCGCAGGCGGGGAACGCCTCGGCGAGCGCGGCGTTGCGCGTCGTGCGCGACCGGTGGAGCGAGGCGATCCGCCCGCACGTCGGCGGACCGGTGGAACACGACCTGGTGATGCTCGTCAGCGACGGCCTCTACTACAACAGCGCCCTGGCCGGCAGCGGGGTCTCCGGTCCCGTGCCGACCGGCGCCGAGATGGACCGCCTCATCGCGCTTGTCGAACGGTCGGCGAAAGGCTGACGCCTCGGCTCAGGGCTCGGTGATCTCGATCTGCGCGAACAGGTCGGCGGTGACGGCCTCCCGCATCTCGGCCACCAGCTCGTCCGGCACGCGCGAGTCGACGGTCAGCACCGACAGTGCGCGGCCGCTGGCGTCTGGATGCGCGACCTGGAGTCCCTCGATGTTGATACCCGCGTCGCCGAGCTTCTGGCCGTAGATCGCCACGATCCCGGGGCGGTCGGCGTAGCGCATCACGAGGTGGTACCGCTCCAACGACACCTCGATCTCGTAGTCGTTGACGCCGACGACCTTGGGCACCATGCGTGTGCCGGCGAGCGTGCCCGACACGGTGAGCACCGTGCCGTCGGAGAGCGTGCCGCGCAGCACCGTGATGTTGCGGTACTGCGGGCTCTCGCTCTCGACGATGAGGCGCGTCTCGATGCCGCGCTGCTCGGCGAACAGCGGCGCGTTCACGTACGAGACGTTCTCGCTGACGATGTTGGTGAAGATGCCCTTGAGCGCCGCCAGGCGATACACGCTGACGTCGTACGCCGCCAGCTCGCCGCGCACCTCGATGTCGAGGCTGGTCACCGCGCTGTGCGCGAGGCCCGTGAAGAACTGACCGAGCTTCTCGACCAATGCGATGCCGGGACGCACGAACGGGTCGATCACGCCGCCCGCGACGTTGACGGCATCCGGCACCAGGTCGCCCTCGAGGGCGAGCTTGACCGACTTGGCGACCGAGACGCCCGCCTTCTCCTGCGCTTCGTCGGTGGATGCTCCGAGGTGCGGAGTGACGACGACGTTCGGCAGCGACAGCAGAGCGTGCGCGGTGCCGCCGTCGGCCGGGGGCTCGCTGGTGAACACATCGAGCGCGGCGCCGGCGATCGTGCCCGCCGTGAGCGCCTCGTGCAGGGCGGCCTCGTCGATGAGCCCACCGCGGGCCACATTCACCACGTACGCGGTGGGCTTCATGATGGCGAACTGCTCGGCGCCGATCATCCCCGTCGTCTCGGGCGTCTTCGGCATGTGGACGCTGACGAAGTCGCTCTGGCGCAGCACGTCGTCGAGCGAGAGCAGCTCGACCTGCAGCTGCTGGGCGCGCGCCGGGGTCACATAGGGGTCGAAGCCGACCACGCGCACACCGAAGGCGCGCAGCCGGTCGGCGATGAGGCCGCCGATGCGACCGAGACCGACGATGCCGACGGTCTTCTCGAAGAGTTCGGTGCCGGTGTACGCGCTGCGCTTCCACTCCCCCGCGGCCAGAGATGCGTGCGCGGCCGGGATGTGGCGGGCGAGGCTCAGGATGTGGCCGACGGTCAGCTCAGCGGCCGAGATGATGTTCGAGGTCGGCGCGTTGACGACCATGACGCCGGCTGCGGTCGCGGCCTTGATGTCGACGTTGTCGAGACCGACCCCCGCGCGCGCGACGACCTTCAGCACAGGAGCGGCCGCGATCGCCTCGGCGTCGATGCGGGTGGCCGAGCGGATGAGCACCGCGTTCGCGTCGGCGAGAGCGGCCAGTAGCGCGGGGCGATCGGTGCCGTCGACGCTGCGCACGTCGAAGTCGGGACCGAGCGCATCGATCGTAGCGGGAGAGAGCTGTTCGGCGATGAGGACGACGGGCTTCGTCACGGTGGATCCTTCGGGGCGGAGCGCGTCGAGGCGCAAGACGTGCGGGATGCCGCGCCGCTCACCATCGGGGGCGGGCCGTGAGCCAGCCTAGCGCGGGGGCGCGGTCGACCTCGAACCGATGACGCGCGCGGTCAGCCGACCATCGAACTCGTGTTGAGTGTCGTGAAGGCGACCACATTGAGCCAGAACACCGCGACGAGCGCGAGACCCGTGATCATGATCAGCAGAAGCTCGTGCGCGGGGCGGCGGTATCCGAGCGCGAACGCCCCGCCCCACACGAGCAGCGGGAACACCGCGGCGAAGATCCAGACGAACCACCCCAGACCGTTGAGCGCCAGTCCGTTCTCGCCGAAGAAGGCGACAGACTCGATCAGGTTGCCGATCGCGTTCCAGACGGCGTACGCGTAGAACAGGCCGACGAGTGCGCCGATCGTGGCGATGAGCCACGTGGGGGCTCCTGCGCGGCGCGGCGGCGTGGCATCCATCGACGGCGCGCTCATTGGCCTACCGTCCCGATCGCGGCGAACGGCCACGGCACGAGCAGGATCAGCCCGGCGGCGAGCCACGCGAACCGCACCCACGGCTTCGACCGGCGCGTGAGCAGGAAGGTCGTGCCGAACCACAGCGCGGGCGCGAGGATCGCCAGCCACAGACTGCCCTGGTACATCGCGTCGGTCACGAGGAACGGCCGCCACCCCTGCAGGCGAAGGCCGCCGATGATCCAGCCGATCGTCCACAGCGCGTAGACGCCGCCGATCACGCCGGTCGCGATCAGCGCCGCGTTGCCCATCGGCGCGCGCGCGTGGGGCGAGGACCGGTCATCGGATGCCTCGGGCCCGGTGACCGGCTCGTCCTCGCCGGGCGCCAGCGAGTCGGCGCCCCTGCCGACGGCGGTGTAGCCCTCCGGCAACGCCGTGGCGGAGGCATCCGTGGTGGATGCATCCGCAGCGGTGTCAAGCTCGTCAGACGCACCGCCGACCTCGAGGGTCGGATCGTCGTCGCCATCCCAGGAGAGGGCGTCGTCGTCGCGGGGCGTGGTCACCTGTCCAGCGTAGCCGCCGGTCAGCACGTCAGTGCGAGGGCGCGCGCCCAGGCGAACTCCCGCGCGTCAGTCCGGCGCGACCTCGACCTCGCGCTCCAGGCGGTCGGCTGGAGGACCGACGGGGACGTCCACGACCGCGCCGGTGGACGCGTCGCGCGCCAGACGATCCGCTGTGAGCCCGACCGGCGAACCGGCGGCACACTCGAATCGCGCGATGCGCTCGGCTAGGTCCGATAGACGCTGTCTTTCCTGCTCGATCAGGTCTGCCGAGGTGATCGGCGGCACGGACTCGGATCGCTCCCCCGCGTCTCCATTCGACTGCTCGACGCCGGACGTGTCGATCGGGGTGTCTGTGCTCGACGCGCACGCGGCAGCGCCTCCGACGATGCCGACGGCGAGTGAGATCGCGACCGCCCAGCGTGTCCGACGGTGCAGCGCGTCGATGTTCTTGATATTCATGATGACTTCTTCCTGCCGGCTCTATGCCGACGCGGTTTCACGCTCGCAGTCGGCGATATCGCGCCTGCATCCGCTGATATCCGCTCGATATCCGCCGAAGGGCTCGTCGTTGACCCGTTTCCGTCGGCGGGACAACCTGGAGTCATGGCGATCCGCATACTGGGGCCGCTGGACGCCGGGGGTCCCGAACTCAGCCCGCGTGAACGGACTGTTCTGTCCGCTCTCATCGTCCGCCGCGGAACGGCGGTGTCACCCTCCGAGCTCGCCGATGCCTGCTGGGGCGAGACGCCACCGGCGACGTGGCCGCAACAGTTACGCAACGCCGTCGCGCGCATTCGGGCGAAGCTCGGCCCGCAGGCGATTCGCACCGTCCACGCCGACTACATGCTCGGCATCGCCTCGGAGCGGATCGATGCCGTGGAGTTCGAGGGGCTCGTGACCGACGCGCGTCGACTCTCCCTTGAGGGCTCCCCGGACCGCTCGGCCGCAGCCTATCGACGAGCCCTATCGCTGTGGCGCGGAGCACCGCTCGCCGATCTGACATCGTGGCCTCCGGCCGCGACCGAGGTTCGACGCCTCGAGGAGTTGCGAGCGAGCGCCGAAGAGGAGCTGCTCGACGCACGACTGCGCACCGGTGAAGCCGTCGCCGTCATACCTGAGGCGGAGCGGTTGGTGCGGGAGGAACCTCTGCGAGAGAACCGGTGGGCGACCCTCGGCCTCGCGAACTACCAGGCCCAGCGCCAAGCAGATGGCTTGGCGGTCCTCCGTGCGGCGCGCGCTCGCCTCGCGGACGAACTCGGCGTGGACCCCGGCCCTCGCTTGCGCGAGCTCGAAGCGGCCATGCTGCGTCACGACCCCCTGCTCACGCCTGATGCCGCAACTTCCTCGGTCGATGCCGGTGAGTCGCCCTGCCCCTATCGAGGGCTGCAGGCGTATGACGCTCGAGACTCCGCGCTGTACTTCGGCCGCGAAGCCGACGTCGCGCAGCTCACGGATCGCTGTCGACGCCGCTCGGTCGTCACGGTCGTCGGCCCGAGCGGGTCGGGCAAGTCATCACTTGTGCGGGCCGGCCTGATCCCTCGGCTGCAGGAGAACGGCCACGACGTCCACGTGATGACGCCAGACGCCGACGGCCGCATCGACTCGACGAGTGCCTCGGGTGCCTCGGTGCTGGTCGTGGATCAGGCCGAGGAGCTGTTCATCGCACGATCGGGCGAGCGCGGGGCCGACCTGCGCGAGCTCTCACAGTGGGTGGATGCCGGCGGATGCCTGGTCCTGACGCTGCGGTCGGACTTCCTGGACCGCGCCACAGGGCTTCCGAGCATCGGCTCGGCGATCGGTCGCGGCCTGTACGCGCTCTCACCGCTCGACGAGCTGGGTCTGCGCGACGTCATCGCACGACCGGCCGCCGAATCAGGGCTCGAACTGGAATCCGGACTGATGGAGCTGATCCTGCGAGACGCCGGTGACCCGACCGGCATCCTTCCCGCACTCTCTCACGCTCTCGAGGCGACATGGCAGCGCCGCGAGGGTCACACGCTCACCGTCTCGAGCTACGAGGCGTCCGGGGGGATCGCGGGTGGCATCGCGCAATCGGCTGAGAGCGTGTTCAGCCGCCTCACCCCGGGCGAGGCCGACGTGTGCCGGTCGCTCATGATGCGATTCGCGGAGCGGACACCGACAGGGGGCACCGTGCGTCGTCGGGTTCCGATCGCGACGCTCACGGAAGATCCGACACGACGCGCGGTCGTCGAGCGCTTGGTCGCCGCACGACTCGTGACTCTCGATCAGGACAATGCCGTGATCGCCCACGAAGCCGTCGGCAGGGCATGGCCGCGGCTCGACCACTGGCTGAGCACCGATGCCGAGAACGCGCGCATCCTGCGCTCGGTGGAGTCGGCCTCTGTCGCGTGGGAGACCGCCGGTCGAGACGACGAAGACCTGATGCGCGGAGCGCGTCTGCAGGCGACCGAGGAGTGGCTGGAGGCCAGCACCCCCGATCTGACCGAGACCGAGAATGCGTTCATCGCCGCCTCCCGCGCGCGGCACGCGGACGAGTTGCGCGAGCTTGAGCAGCGTTCGGCGCGGGAACGCACCAGCAACCGGCGCCTTCGCTTCGCCCTCGGCGGTGCTGCGGGCCTCCTCGTGGTCGCGTTGGTATCAGGAGGCCTTGCCGTCGTGCGGGGCGGAGAAGCCGTGCGCGCCGGCGAGGATGCGAAGGTCGAGGCGCTGGCGGCGACGTCGCTGGCCATCCGCGACAGCGACCGCGACGTCGCCGCGCTCCTCGCGGTTGAGCTCTACCGTCGCTGGCCGGATGACTCCCGCGCCCGATCCGCACTTCTCGGATCGCTCACCGAGGCGGGCGGACTGACGCGACGGGTCGTGTTCGGCGAAGAGTCCACCGCGAACGGCGCCGCGATTCCCGGCACGCGCACCGTCTTCGTCGTCGCCGACGATCGGCCGGATGCCGACGGCGACCCGACGACGTTCGTCGGCCTGGTCGATGTCGACTCCGGCGAGACCGTGCGTGAGTTCGATGTCGAGCTGCCGCGACTGGATTTCAGCATCGAACGCGATGTGCGGGTCAGCGCCGACGGGTCGACCGCGTTCATCCAGTCCGGTGTCCTCCGTCCCGGGTTCCAGTGCTGCATGAACCACATGAACGCCATCGATCTGGAGCTCGGCACCAGCAAGTTCGACACCGTCACGGTCGATTCGCGGACAGGGCAAAAGCCGGCGCTCAGCCCTGACGGGTCGAAAGCATACTTCCTTCACTTCATCACCGGCGAACCGTCGTGGATCGACCTCGACACCGGGGAGGTGCGCCATCGCGTCGAGCACGACCCCGAGGACTTCGCCGACGTTCCGCCGCGGTTCAACGGCATCGCGCTGCTGGGCGACCGACTCTACGCGAGCGCGGACGACGGCATCCGCGTGTACGACGCGGCGACCCTCGCCCACACGGACACGATCCCGCTCGGCGGCCCCAGCCTCAGTGACACGTTGCTGCTCCCCGATATGACGGGGGGACTGATCGCGGCAGGGGCCGACGGAGCCGTGCGGGTGAGCCTTCCCTCCGGTGAGGTGGTGTGGCAGCGCAGCCGTGGAGAGATCCGCTGCGTCGACGGTGCCGTGACCGATTCCCGCTTGCTGTGCGTCACTGCGGTCGGCGCGGTGTGGGCCCATGACCTCGAGACGGGCGCGCGCACCGACACCGTGTTCGACACGCGCTCGGATGTCAACCGAACGATCGACGTTCTCGACGGAGGCCTCGACTTCGTCACGTTCACGTCACGCGAACCCGCCGCTGTCCAGCTCTGGCGGATCGACGGCATGCCCGCCATCGCGGACGCGGTCGCATCCGGCCACGCCCTGGCCGACGGGTTCGGCGACGCAGGGCGGCTGGTGGTCGTGGGCACCCCCGACGTGCGTGAGACAGCCGGGATACCGCGAGAGGGGCCCTCCGAAGAGGGCGCTCAGCTGCTGTGGGATGTCGTCGCGGATCGCCCGACGGGCGAGCCCTCCGCGATCATCCGATGGATGACGGACTCGATCGTCGCGCGGCTCGGAGCAGACGGGCTCGAATTCGAGGATGTGCGAACCGGCGAGCGCCATCCACTCGCGCTCGACATCGACACGCCGGAGTTCTGGCTGGAGTCGGGTGGCCCCGGGGGCCACGCCTTCGTCGTGTTCTCCGACCGCCTCGTTCCCTTCGATCCCGCGACCGGCTCACCGAGCGGAGCGACGATCGTCACGCCGTACAACGGGCTCACGGATCGAGCCAGCGTGAGCGACCTCGGCGAAGATCACGTCGTGGTCACGTGGTGGGACCTGGACGCACAGCTTCCGGTCACCTCGGTGTACGACCTGACGACGGGGGCCGAACTCGCGCGAGGACTGGAGTTGGACACCCGGTCCGTCGGCATGCCCGACGGGTCGGTGATCAGCGCGAACGCGTCCCGGCTCACGCATTCGAACTCGATGCTCACCGACAGCCGAGCACTGTCGAGGTCGGGAACCTCCCCGGCGCACATGAGCGCGAGTAACGACGGCAATACGCTCCTGATCGTCACGGAGGATCAGCGCGTCGCCCTGTACGACACGCGCGACTCCCGCCGGCTCGGCGACGAGATCGCCACGCCGCTCGATTCCCGCAACCTCTGGCCCGCCGGATTCCTGCGTGGCGACGGAGCCGCAATGGCGACGATGTCGTCGGAGGGAGTCCTGGTGTGGTCGCTCGAGCTGGCCGACCTGCGTGACGCGGCGTGCGCAATGGTCGGGCGGGACTTCACCGGGCTGGAGTGGCGCACCTACTTCGGTGACGACCCCTTTGCATCCACGTGTGGCGACGGGTAGTGAACGGATAGCGCCCGGCGGCAACCTCTCACCACAGATGACGGGAAGGACGTCGACCATGTTCACAACAGTCAGCAACCACCGCACGCGGCGCCTGCACGGTGTCGGAGTGGCTCTCGCTGGGGCGCTCCTGTTCGCGGGATGCACATCATCGAGCGCGGGTGACGATCCGCCCGGCCCGTCCGCGGCCGAAGAGGTCACCGGCACAACAACGGTCACGTGGGAGGACGTGTGGGACGAGGCGTTCGGAGACGACGGCGAAAACGTCGAGGAGATCGACGGCGTCGCCGAGGACTTTCCCGCCGAGATCCCGCTCCCCGAGGGCGACCTCGTGTTCTCAGTGGCGGGAGACGGCGTCTGGGACATGATCTTCGAGACCGAGAACGCCGAGGCGGAGGCCGAGCGAATCGTGGCGTCGATCGGTGAGATCGTCGCCGCGGAGGCGGACGGCACCACCCCCGACGACGGCGAGTACTGGGTCTTCCTCGACGAGCGCTACATGATCCAAGTGCAGATGCAGCCCGGCCCGACGCCGCCGGCGATGGTGGGCATCACCGTCGTCGAGCGGTGACAGCCGGGTTGACGCGTCGGACGACCCGGCGGACACTGCCAGCATGACCGTGTGCGTGCTCGGTCCCCTCGAAACCGACGGACCGGGCCTGAGCCCGAGAGAGCGGACGATCCTCTCGGCGCTCGTCGTGCGAAGGCAGCGCACCGTGTCGAGAGACGAGCTGGCCGACGCGTGTTGGGGCGACCGCCCACCGCAGACGTGGACGCAGCAGATCCAGAACGCGATCGCGAAGATCCGCTCGCGGCTCGGCCCCGACGTCGTGCGAACGATCGGCACCGGCTACCGGCTGGGTGTCCCCGACGAGGCCGTCGACGCGGTGCGGTTCGAGCAGGAGGTGTCGCAGGCGCGCCGGCACGCGCTGGAGGGCGCCCACGATCGCGCCGCGGTCGCCTATCGGCGTGCGCTCGAGATGTGGCGCGGCGACCCCTACCTCGATGTGCCGGACTGGGCCCCGGCGCAGGCGGAGGCGATCCGGCTGCGCGAGATCCATGCCGATGTCGAGGAGGAGCTCCTCGACGCCCGGCTCCGGCTCGGCGAAGACGCGACCGTGATACCCGATGCCGAGCGGATGGTGCGCGCCGCGCCGCTGCGCGAGCACCGGTGGTCGTCGCTCGCCCTCGCGAACTACCGCGCCGGACGCCAAGCAGAGGCGATCGCCGTCGTGCGTGCGGCACGCGCCCGATTCGTCGAGGAGCTGGGGATCGACGTCGGGCGGGAACTGCACGACCTCGAGATCGACATCCTGCGTCAGGATCCGTCGCTGGAGCCCGCGGTGCATGCCGCCCCGGGTTCGATCGACGACGACGCCGTGTGTCCCTACCGGGGCCTGGCGCCATACGACGCCGACGACGCCGCACTGTTCTTCGGGCGCGACCGAGACGTCCAGTCCCTGCTCGAACGGGCGCGACCGGGCACGATCGTGACCATCGTCGGACCGAGCGGCTCGGGCAAGTCGTCGGTACTGCGGGCCGGTGTCGTTCCGCGGCTGCGCGACCAGGGACGACGGGTCGCCGTCGTCACCCCGGACGCCGCCGGCATCGCCGAGCTGCGCACCGCCATCGCAGAGGACGCATCGGTCGTCGCCATCGATCAGGCCGAAGAGCTGCTGACGTCGTCCGCCGACGACGTGCGCGACCTCGCAGCGCACCTCAGGCCCTGGATCGATCGTGGCGGGACACTGCTCCTCACCCTCCGCTCCGACTTCCTCGACCGCGCGACCGCCCTCCCCGAGCTGGGGACGCAGATCGGTCAGATCGTCTATGCCCTCTCCCCGATGGATGCAGATCGCCTGCGCCGCGCCATCACCGGCCCCGCCGAGGCCGTCGGGCTCGCCCTCGAGACGGGCCTGACCGAGGTGATCCTGCGCGACGCGGGCACGCGCAGCGCCATCCTTCCGGCGCTGTCGCACGCGCTGGCGGCGACCTGGGCGCGCCGTGACGGCAACACCCTGACCCTCGCCGGGTACGAGGCGTCGGGTGGGATCGCGGGTGCGATCGCGCAGTCCGCCGAGCGGGTCTATCTGGCGCTGAGCGAACCGGGCCGGCACGTCTGCCACTCCTTGCTGTTGCGGCTGATCGAACGGACGCCCGAGGCGGCGACCGTGCGACGGCGGGTTCCGTTGGAGGCCCTCACGACGGGCGCGATGCGCCGCAGGGTCGTCGAGTCGCTCGTGGCAGCGCGGCTCGTGACGATCGACCGCGACTCCGCGATCATCGCGCATGAAGCCGTCGGTGAGGCCTGGCCGCGGCTGGATGCCTGGCTCACCGCCGACGCCGAGGACGCGCGGATGCTGCGGCAGATCGAAGGGGCGACGACCGGATGGGACGCCACGGGGCGGCAGGACGACGACCTGTTGCGCGGAGCGCGCCTGCAGGCGGTTCGCGAGTGGCGGGAGAGAGCCTCGCCCGAGCTGACGAGCACCGAATCGGAGTACATCGAGGCATCCGTCGCGGCGCATCGCGACGAACTGCGCGAGCTGGAGGAGCACGCGCTCCGCGAGCGCGCGAGCAACCGTCGACTGCGTGTGACGCTCGCCGGTGCGGCGATCCTCCTCGTCGCCACCGTCGTCGCATCGGCCGTCGCCGTGGTTCGCGGCACCGAGGCCGAGGCGGCCGCCGAAGATGCCCGCGTCGAGGCGCTGACCACCACGGCGCTGAGCACGACGACCGACCGCGAGACGGCGGCCTTGCTGGCCGCAGAGATCCACCGGCGCTGGTCCGACGACCCCCGCGCCTTCACAGCGCTGCAAGGCGTCCTCGACCAGGCCGACGGCCTGGTCCGGACCATCCACTTCCCGGACGACTCCCGCGTCGCCGCCGCCGTCGTCCCCCGCACCCGCACCGCTCTGGTGGCGATCGACCGGCCGACCGGCGCGGGCGGAGGCGTGAAGGCGGCGCTGCAGCTCGTCGACCTCACCACCGGCGAGGTCGTGCGCGAACTCGACGCGACGCTGCCGCCACTCGGCGCCCAGAGCGCGACCGCTCGCGACGTGACCGTCAGCGACGACGGGTCGACCGCGCTCATCGTCTCGGCGACCGCGCCCGCGCCGACCGACGACGGATGCTGCACGAGTCTCACCGCGGTTCCGCTGAGGGAGGGCGGGATCGGACTGGACCCGATCGACCTCCCGACAACCGTCGCCGACACCCCGGTGCTGTCCACCGACGGCACGGCCGCGTACCTCCTGCTGCAAGACGCGGCGACGCCGGCGCGACTCGACCTGCGTACCGGTCGTCTCCACCACGGCGCGGATCCTGCCTCCGCCGGCGGCGAACGCGACCTGCAGCGCCTGACCCTCATCGACGACCGGTTGTATGTGGGCGCCCGCGACCACCTGCGCGTCTACGATCCCGGCACGCTCGCCCTGATCGACGAGATCGGCCTGCCGGTCCGCCGCAACGTCTCGATGACGTCGGGACACCTCGGTTCGGACGGCGCCGACGGCGTGCTCGCCCTATCGCCGATCTGGGCCGCGCGCGTCACCGTCCCGTCCGGCGACGTTGTCTGGGCACGCTCCGACCTCAGCTGTTCCGCGCCCATCGTGCTCCCCGAATCGACGTTCGTGTGCACGCGGGCAGACGGGCTGTGGGTGCACAGCCTCGACACCGGCGAGCCTCTGCGCCGGGTGCTGCCCTCTCTGCCCTCCGGTGCCCGAACGGTCGCCTGGATGCCCGGGGTCGCCGAACTCGTCACGCTGACCGCGGAGCCCGCCCTGCTGCACCGCTGGCGCCCGGCAGGCGGATTCGCCGTCCAGACCGCGGCGGACATGCGCGATGTCGCCTGCGGGATCGCGGGGAGGCAGTTCACCCCCGAGGAGTGGGCGCGCTACTTCCCCGACGACGAATATCGCCCGACCTGTCCGGTCGCCTCCGCGCCGACGCCCTGAGACGAACCGAGCCCGGCCCCTTGTAGGGACCGGGCTCATCGTGGCTCTTGCAAGCCGTACTCGGCGGATCGCCGAGGGTCTCAGGTTCGGAGAATGTCGCGAAGTTCGGAGCATCCGCAGCGTCGGGCTCCGAGTTTCGCGCGCTTCTCCGAGGTTCGTGCGTCGGTCAGCGCGCGGCGCTGCCTTCCACGTAGTCGGAATCCTGCTGCTTCCAGGCGAACAGCGAACGCAGGTCCTTGCCCACCGCCTCGATCGGGTGCTGCGCGGCCTTCTCACGCAGCTCCATGAACTCGACGGCGCCGTTGTCCTGATCGCCGATGAAGCGCTCGGCGAACGCACCCGACTGGATCTCGGCGAGCACGCCCTGCATGTTCTCCTTGACGTGCGGGTCGATCACGCGCGGGCCCGACACGTAGTCGCCGTACTCGGCGGTGTCCGACACGCTCCAACGCTGCTTCGCGATGCCGCCCTCCCACATGAGGTCGACGATGAGCTTCAGCTCGTGCAGCACCTCGAAGTAGGCGATCTCGGGCTGGTAGCCGGCCTCGGTGAGCGTCTCGAAGCCGTACTGGATCAGCTGAGAGACACCGCCGCAGAGCACCGTCTGCTCGCCGAAGAGGTCGGTCTCGGTCTCTTCGGTGAAGGTGGTCTTGATGACGCCGGCGCGCGTGCCGCCGATGGCCTTCGCGTACGACTTGGCGAGGTCCCACGCGGTGCCCGAGGCGTCCTGCTCGACGGCGATGATGTCGGGGATGCCGCGACCCGCGACGTACTCGCGTCGCACCGTGTGCCCGGGCGCCTTCGGCGCGACGAGGATCACGTCGACCCCCTCGGGCGCCTGGATGTAGCCGAATCGGATGTTGAACCCGTGCGCGAAGGCGAGGGTCTTGCCTGCGGCCAGGTGCTCCTTGATGTGGTCGTTATAGATGCCGCGCTGGTGCTGGTCGGGCGCGAGGATCATGATGACGTCGGCCCACTCGGCGGCGTCGGCGACGGACTTCACCTCGAAGCCGTCCTCCTGTGCCTTCTGGGTCGACTTCGACCCGTCCTTGAGGGCGATGACGACCTCGACGCCCGAGTCGCGCAGGTTCTGGGCGTGCGCGTGACCCTGCGAGCCGTACCCGACGATCGCCACCTTCTTCTCCTGGATGAGGCCCAGGTCGGCGTCGGCGTCGTAGAAGATCTCTGCCATCTCGTGTTTCTCCTTGATCGATGAAGGTCGTTGTGATTCTGCTCGCTTCGTCCACTCAACGACCGGGGAGCGTGAAGCGAAATCCGCGGTCAGCCCCGCAGCACGCGCTCGGTGATGCTCTTGCCCCCACGGCCGATCGCGAGCAGACCCGATTGGGCGAGCTCTTTCACGCCGAACGGCTCGAGTGCGCGCAGGAACGCCTCGACCTTGCCCTTGTCGCCGGTGACCTCGACCACGAGTGCGTCCGGTGCGTAGTCGACGATCTGGGCGCGGAACAGGTTCACCACCTCGAGCACGTTGGAGCGGGTCTGGTTGTCGGCGCGCACCTTGATCAGCATGTGCTCGCGCTGCACGGATGCCGCGGGGTCGAGCTCGACGATCTTGATGACGTTGACGAGCTTGTTCAGCTGCTTGGTCACCTGCTCGAGCGGGAGCGCATCGACGTCGACGACCACGGTGATGCGCGAGAGCCCCGGCACCTCGGTGACCCCCACGGCGAGCGAGTTGATGTTGAACCCGCGACGGGCGAACAGCCCGGCGACACGGGTGAGAAGCCCCGGCTTGTCCTCGACGAGCAGGCTCAGAACGTGCGTCGACATGTCACTCCTCCCCCGAGAACGCCGGCGCGTGGTCGCGCGCGTACTGCACGTAGCTGTTGCTCACGCCCTGCGGCACCATGGGCCACACCATCGCATCGGCGCTCACCACGAAGTCGATGACGACGGGGCGGTCGTTCGTCTCGAGCGCGGTGCGGATCGCGTCGTCGACGTCCTCCTCCTTCTCGACCCGCAGACCGAGGCAGCCGTACGCCTCGGCGAGCTTGACGAAGTCGGGCACGCGCATCGTCCCGTGACCGGTGTTGAGGTCGGTGTGCGAGTAGCGTCCGCCGAGGAACAGCGCCTGCCACTGACGCACCATGCCCAGCGACGAGTTGTTGATGATCGCGACCTTGATCGGGATCTTGTTGATGACGCAGGTGGCGAGTTCCTGGTTGGTCATCTGGAAGCATCCGTCACCGTCGATCGCCCACACCACACGGTCCGGCTCGGCGACCTTGGCGCCCATCGCTGCGGGCACCGCGTAGCCCATGGTGCCGGCGCCGCCGGAGTTCAGCCACGAGTTGGGACGCTCGTACTTGATGAACTGCGCCGCCCACATCTGGTGCTGGCCGACTCCCGCGGCGTAGATCGCTTCGGGGCCGGTCAGTTCGCCGATGCGCTGGATGACGTACTGCGGGGCGATCAGCCCGTCGTCGGTGGACGAGTACCCGAGCGGGAACTCGTCGCGCAGTCCGTCGAGATACGCCCACCATTCGTCGGTGTCCGGCGTGCCGGCCTCGGATGCGCCACGGAAGGCGACCTCGAGGTCGACGAGCACGTCTCGCACGTCGCCGACGATCGGCACGTCGGCCATGCGGATCTTGGAGATCTCGGCGGGGTCGATGTCGACATGGACCACCTTGGCGTTCGGCGCGAAATGCTCGGCCTTGCCGGTGACGCGGTCATCGAACCGAGCGCCGAGCGCGACGATGAGATCGGACTCCTGCAGCGCCAGCACGGCCGGGACCGTGCCGTGCATTCCGGGCATGCCCAGGTGCTGCCGGTGCGAGTCGGGGAACGCACCGCGGGCCATCAGGGTGGTCACGACCGGCGCTCCGGTCGTTTCGGCCAGCGAGAGGAGCTCGGCCGACGCCCGCGAGCGGATGACGCCGCCGCCGACGTACAGCACCGGCTTGCGCGCCTCGGTGAGCATCTGCGCGGCGGCCTGGATCTGCTTCCCATGCGCCTTGGTGACCGGTCGGTACCCCGGCAGGTCGATCTTCGGCGGCCACTCGAACGGCGCCTCGGCCTGCTGGGCGTCTTTGGTGATGTCGACGAGCACCGGGCCGGGGCGGCCTGTTCCCGCGATCTCGAACGCCGCGGCGATCGCACCGGGGATGTCCTCGGGGCGCTTGACCAGGAACGAGTGCTTGGTGATCGGCATCGTGATGCCGACGATGTCGGCTTCCTGGAAGGCATCCGTGCCCATGAGGTGACTGAACACCTGGCCTGTGATGCAGACCAGCGGCACCGAGTCCATGTAGGCGTCGGCGATCGCAGTCACGAGGTTGGTCGCGCCCGGGCCGCTGGTCGCGATGGCGACGCCGATGCGGCCGGTGGCTGCCGCGTAGCCTTCGGCGGCGTGACCGGCGCCCTGCTCGTGGCGCACGAGGTAGTGCCGGACGGCCTTGTCGTCGAGCAGCGGATCGTAGACGGGCATGATCGCGCCCCCGGGGAGGCCGAAGACGTCGGTCACCCCGAGCAGTTCGAGTGAGCGGACGACCGCCTGCGCACCCGTGAGCACGGGCGCGGACGCGGTGCGGGAGGGCGGCCGGGGAACGGCCTGGAGCGATTCAGCAGGCATGGTGATTCGAGTCTCGATCTGTCGGTGCGGACGGACTAGCCCGTCACGGCGCCCTGGGCGGCAGAGCGCACCAGGCGGGAGTACTTGGCAAGGACGCCACGGGTATAGCGCGGGGGAAGGGGCTCCCAGCCGGAACGGCGGGAGGTCAGCTCCGCTTCGTCGACGAGTAGGTCGAGAGAGCGAGCCGCGATATCGACCCGTATCAGATCACCATCGCGCACGAAGGCGATCGGACCTGCGTCCACCGCTTCGGGTGCTATGTGGCCGATGCACAGGCCGGTTGTGCCGCCTGAGAATCTGCCGTCCGTCAAGAGTAGTACATCTTTTCCGAGCCCTGCGCCCTTGATGGCGGCGGTGATGGCGAGCATCTCGCGCATGCCCGGTCCGCCCTTGGGGCCCTCGTAGCGGATCACGACGACGTCGCCGGCCGAGATCTCGCCCGCCTCGAGCGCGTCCATGGCGGCGCGCTCGCGCTCGAAGACGCGCGCGGGACCCTCGAAGACCGCGGCGTCGAAGCCCGCCGTCTTCACGACCGCCCCATCGGGGGCGAGCGATCCGTGCAGGATCGTCAGACCGCCGGTGGCGTGGATCGGGTCGTCGAAGCGGTGGATGACATCGCCGTCGACCGGGTCGGGGTCGAGGTCGGCGAGGTTCTCGGCGAGCGTCTTGCCCGTCACTGTGAGGGCGTCGCCGTGGAGCAGGCCCTCGTCGAGCATGGCCTTCATGACGACCGGGATGCCGCCATGTCGGTCGACGTCGTTCATGACGTACTTGCCGAACGGCTTCATGTCGGCCACGTGCGGCACCTTGTCGCCGATGCGGTTGAAGTCGTGGAGGGTCAGCTCGATGTCGGCCTCGCGCGCGATCGCCAGCAGGTGCAGCACGACGTTCGTCGAGCCGCCGAGGGCCATCGCCAGCGCGATCGCGTTCTCGAACGCCTCTTTGGTGAGGATGTCGCGTGTCGTGATGCCCTGACGCAGCAGCTCGACGACGGCCTCGCCCGAACGGCGCGCGTAGTAGTCGCGCCGACGGTCCGCCGAAGGCGGGGCCGCCGAGCCGGGGAGGCTGAGGCCGAGGGCTTCGGCGACGGAGGCCATGGTGTTGGCGGTGTACATGCCGCCGCAGGCGCCCTCACCCGGTGCGAACGAGCACTCGATGCGCTTGAGGTCGGCCTCGGTCATGCGGCCCGCCAGACACGCGCCGACTCCCTCGAAGGAGTCGATGATCGTGATCTCCTTCTCGGTGCCGTCGCTGAGCTTCACCCAGCCGGGCGCGATCGATCCGGCATAGAGGAACACGCTCGACAGGTCGAGGCGCGCCGATGCCATCAGCATCCCCGGGATCGACTTGTCGCAGCCCGCCAGCAGCACGGTGCCGTCGAGCCGCTCGGCCATCACCACGGTTTCGACCGAGTCGGCGATCACCTCGCGGCTGACCAGCGAGAAGTGCATGCCCTCATGACCCATCGAGATGCCGTCGGACACCGAGATCGTGCCGAACTGCAGCGGATAGCCGCCACCGGAATGCACGCCCTCCTTCGCGCCCTGGGCGAGGCGGTCGAGGCTCAGGTTGCAGGGGGTGATCTCGTTCCAGCTGGACGCGATACCGATCTGCGGCTTGTCCCAGTCCTCGTCGCCCATCCCGACGCCGCGGAGCATGCCGCGCGAGGTCGTGGCTTCGATGCCGTCGGTGACCACGCGACTGCGCGGCTTGATGTCGATCGTCGGTTCGGAGTGGGGCATCCTCGAAGTCTATTCCCGCCGGGCGGCGGCGCGTTCGGCCGCGAGGCGGGACAGCAGGGCCGCCATCGCCGGGATGTCGGCGACGCGCACCGACGCGGCCGTCGCCCCCTCCCCCACCCGCACGCCGAGATCGCCGTCGCCGAGACTGCGCAGCGCGTCCTCGTCGGTCACGTCGTCGCCGGCGAACAGGGCCGCATCGGCGCCCTCGCGCTCGCGCAGCGCCGCGACCGCGGCATCCTTGCCCTCGTGCCGGAAGGCGTACTCGGCGATGTTGTGCCCGGTGCGCCGGCGCCAGTGGGGCGCGTTCGCACGCACGATGGCATCGACGGCGTCACGGCCGCGCTCGCCCGTCTCGGCGTCCGCCAAGCGCGTATGCACGGCGAAGCCGTAGCGCTTGGGCTCGATCCACACGCCGTCGAGGTGCGCGGTGACGGCCTCGGCGCGCTCGCGCAGATCGTCGCGCAGCGCGATGTCTGCGGGGTCGTCGTCGGCGGGAACGAGCCCGGACCCGGGCAGCCAGAGCTCGGCGCCGTGCGAGCCGGCCAGCCGCAGCGGCGAGTCGTCATCGTGTTCGGCGATCACCCGCAGGTCATCGAGAGACCGTCCCGAGACGAGGGCGACCACGGTGTCGGGGGTCGCGACGAGCGCGTCGACCGCCTCGCGCGCGACCGGCAGCATCCGCGCCTTCATCGGCTCGTCCTGCAGCGGAGCGAGCGTTCCGTCGAAGTCGAGCGCAACCAGGAGCCGGCCCGCCCCGACGAGGCGCGTGAGGTCGGCATCGCTCATGCGGCGTCCTTCCCGTCCTTGACCCTGCGGGCCTCGACGAGCGCGTCGAGGAACGACCGCGACCACCGGCCGACGTCGTTGTCGAGCACCTTGCGGCGCAGCGACCGCATGCGGCGACTCTGCTCGGCCGGCGACATCTCGATGGCCCGGACGATCGCCTCCTTGAGGCCGTCGATGTCGTGCGGGTTGACCATCACCGCGCTCGACAGTTCGTCCGCGGCCCCCGCGAACTCGCTCAGCACGAGCACCCCGCGGTTGTCGGTGCGGGTCGCGACGTACTCTTTCGCGACGAGATTCATACCGTCTCGCAGCGCCGTCACCAGCATGACGTCGGCGGCGAGGAAGAGCGCGACCATCTCCTCGCGCGGGTAGGAGTGGTGCAGGTAGCGCACGGCGGTGTGGTCGAGAGTGTCGTAGTCTCCGGCGATGCGGGCCACGGTGAGCTCGATCTCGTCGCGCAGCTGCATGTACGCCCCGACGCGCTCGCGGCTCGGACTGGCGACCTGCACGAGCGTCACATCGGCCACGTCGACCTCGCCGCCGGCCAGCAGTTCGCCGAAGGCCTTGAGCCGATGCCGGATGCCCTTGGTGTAGTCGAGACGGTCGACCCCCAGCAGGATCGTGCGCGGGTTGCCGAGCCCTTCGCGGATCTCGGCGGCGCGCGCCTGGATGTCCTCGCGGCGGGCCATCTCGACGTAGGCCTCGCTGTCGATCGAGATGGGGAAGGCCCGCGCCACCGCGACACGCGTCGAGCCGTCGTCCTCGGGGATGTGGATGCCCGAGCCCTTGGTCGTGTAGTGCAGCACGCGCCGCACCGCACGGGCGAAGTTGCCGGCATCCGCGACCCTCTGGAAGCCGATCACGTCGGCGCCGAGCAGTCCCTCGATGACCTGTCGGCGCCACGGCAGCTGCGAATACAGGCCGTATGCGGGGAACGGAATGTGGTGGAAGTAGCCGATCGTCAGGTCGGGGCGCCGCTCGCGCAGCAGCCGCGGCACGAGCTGGAGCTGGTAATCCTGCACCCAGACGGTGGCGCCTTCAGCCGCGGTGTCGGCGGCGGCCTCGGCAAATCGGCGGTTGACCTTCACGTAGGCGTCCCACCACTCGCGGTGGTACTGCGGGGCCGAGATCACGTCGTGGTACAGCGGCCAGAACGTGTCGTTCGACATGCCCTCGTAGTACAGCTCGACCTCTTCAGAACTGAGGGCGACCGGGACGAGATGGGTGCCGTCGAAATCGAAGGGCTCGACGTGGTGATCGGCTTGACCGACCCAGCCGACCCACGCCCCATCGGCGCGTCGCATGACCGGCTCGAGTGCGGTGACGAGCCCGCCGGGTGAACGGCGCCAATCGTCTTCACCGCCGCCGGGCACGCGGTCCACGGGGAGCCGATTGGCCACGACGACGAATTCAGCCTGCGTCACGGGGGTCCTTCCGCCGGTCGGGATCCCAGGCTAACAGCGACGGGATGCCGGTCCGTGGCCGGACGGGTAGCGTGGGCGCATGCGCAAGTACCTCTTCGGCACCGGCATCATCACCGCGATCACCGGCGGGATCACCCTGTTGCGGGGACTGCGCGAGGACTCGCCCTTCACGTGGCGCACGGCGCTGGCGTGGCTGAGCTGGGGCATCTCGCTCACCCTCGCGATCGGCGCGATCGTCGACGTGCGCCGCGCCTCGCGCGGCGAGACCGTCGACCCCGACTCCCCCGTCTCGGGTCAGGAGCAGAAGCTGCTCAAGGCGCGCATCCGCCGCAACCGTTGAGCCGCAACCGCGCTCGTCTCGAGCGCGACGGTCAGTCCAGGCTGATCTCGTAGTGGCGTGACCCGCTGTTGGTCGCGACGCGGTCGTACAGCGCGCGCGCCGTGGCGTTGTCGTGGTGGGTGAGCCAGTACACCTTCGAGGCGCCCCGCACGACCGCGCGGGCACGCACGTGCGCGATCAGCGCCTCGCCGACGCCGCTGCGACGCGCCCGCGGTGCGACGAACAGGTCCTCGAGGTAGCAGTAGGGCCCGATGCTCCACGTCGCCGGGTGGAAGAGCCAGTGCACCAGCCCGATCGCGCGACCGTCGGCATCTCGTGCCAGGGCGCCATGGATGCTGTCGTCGGCGACGATGCGCGCGAACGTGCGGTCGGTGACGGCGTCGGGGATGACGGTCTCGTAGAACTCGAGATAGCCGCGCCACAGCGGCATCCACTCTTCGCGGTCGTCGGCGGTGACAGGGCTGATGGTGGCCATGCCCCGACGCTATCCCAGCAGCGTTCCCCCTCGAGCGGACGAGTATGCCCGGCTGCACCGGCGTGTCGCGTGCATACTCGTCCGCTCGACGAGGGGGCGTCAGCGGGTGAGGATCAGCGCGTCGCCCTGGCCGCCTCCGCCGCACAGGGCGACCGCGGCCGTGCCGCCGCCGCGTCGGACCAGCTCGTGCACCGCGTGCACGACCAGGCGGTTGCCGGATGCTCCGATCGGGTGGCCGATGGCGATGCCGCCGCCGTGGGGGTTCACGATGTCGTCCGACAGACCGAGCTCGCGCCGCGACCGCGCCACGACCGCTCCGAAGGCCTCGTTGATCTCGACGAGGTCGAGATCCGCCACGGCGATGCCCTGCTTGGCGACGGCCTTCTCGATGGCGCGCGCGGGCTGCGCGTGCAGCGAGTTGTCGGGCCCGGCGACCTGTCCGGAGGCCCCGACGACGGCCAGGACCTCCCATCCCTGCTCGTCGGCGTGTGCGCGGCTCGTCAGCACGACAGCGGATGCGCCGTCCGAGATCTGCGACGAGTTGCCCGCCGTGATCGACCCGCCCTGCGCGAACGCGGGGCGCAGGCCGGCGAGTGTCTCGACGGTGGTCGCCGGCCGCACGCCCTCGTCGGCGGAGACGACGACGGGGTCGCCCTTGCGCTGCGGGATCTCGACGGAGACGATCTCGGCGTCGAAGACGCCCTCGGCCTGCGCGGCCGCGGCGCGCTGGTGCGAGTTCGCGGCGACGGTGTCCTGATCTTCGCGTGTGATCTCGAGGCGCTCGTTGTGGCGCTCGGTCGACGCGCCCATGCTCTCGCGGTCGTACGCATCCGTGAGCCCGTCGTGGGCCATGTGGTCGAGCACCTCGACCGAGCCGTACGCCCAGCCGTCACGCGATCCCATCAGCAGGTGCGGCGCGCGTGTCATCGATTCCATGCCTGCGGCGACGACGACGGTCGCATCGCCGAGGGCGATCATGCGCGCGGCGTCGATGACGGCGGTCAGACCCGAGAGACACACCTTGTTCACCGACGACGACGGCACGTCCCACGGGATGCCCGCACCGACGGCCGCCTGACGGGCCGGGTTCTGACCCGAACCGGCGGGCAGCACCTGGCCGACGATCACCTGGTCGACGGCCTCCGGCGGGATGCCGCCGCGCTCGAGTGCGCCGCGGATCGCGGCGCTGCCCAGCTGCACGGCCGTGAGCGGCGCAAGCTGGCCCTTCAGTCGCCCCTGCGGTGTCCGCGCGGCAGCGACGATGACGACGTCGTCGTGGTTCATACTCCGATTCTCCCTGTGTCCAAGGGCGGCTGGGTCGCCGCCACGACCTCGTCGACGGTCACGCCGGGCGCGACCTCGACGAGAACGAGTCCGTCGTCGGTCACATCGATGACCGCGAGATCGGTGATGATGCGGTCGACGACGCCGCGGCCGGTCAGCGGAAGGCTGCACTGGTCGACGATCTTCGGCGATCCGTCGCGCGCGACGTGCTCCATGAGCACGATGACCTTTCCGGCGCCGTGGACGAGGTCCATCGCCCCGCCCGGGCCCTTGACCATCTTTCCGGGGATCATCCAGTTCGCCAGATCGCCCGTGACCGACACCTGCATCGCACCGAGGATCGCGGCGTCGATCTTGCCGCCGCGGATCATGCCGAAGCTCGTCGCCGAGTCGAAGAACGCCGCGCCCGCGAGGGTCGTGACCGTCTCCTTGCCTGCGTTGATGAGATCGGGATCGACGTTGTCCTCCGTCGGGTACGGTCCCACCCCGAGGATGCCGTTCTCGGACTGGAGGACGACGGTGACGTCGGCGGGCACATGGTTCGGGACGAGGGTCGGCAGCCCGATGCCGAGGTTCACGTACGAGCCGTCGGCGAGCTCTCGCGCGGCGCGGGCGGCCATCTCGTTGCGGCTGAGCGCCATGTCAGGCTCCTTCCGGCGTCGAGACGGTTCGCCGCTCGATGCGCTTCTCGATGTCGCCGCCCACCTCGACGACGCGGTGCACGTAGACCCCGGGCAGATGGATGCAATCGGGGTCGAGCTCACCCGGTTCGACGAGTTCCTCGACCTGGGCGATGCACACGCGTCCGGCCATGGCGGCGAGCGGGTTGAAGTTGCGGGCGGCCTTGTTGAAGATCAGGTTGCCGTGGCGATCCCCCCGCAGCGCGTGGACGAGGGCGTAGTCGGTGACGATGGCCTCCTCGAGCACGTAGTCGCGTGCGGTTCCGCCGACCTCGAAGGTGCGGACGTCCTTGACGGGGGATGCCACCGCGATGCCGCCGGCGCCGTCGTATCTGCGCGGCAGTCCGCCTTCGGCGACCTGGGTGCCGACTCCCGTCTGCGTGTAGAACGCGGCGATGCCCGACCCGCCGGCGCGCAGCTTCTCGGCGAGTGTGCCCTGCGGCGTGAGCTCGAGTTCGAGCTCACCGGAGAGGAACTGCCGTTCGAACTCCTTGTTCTCGCCGACATACGACGAGGTCATCTTGCGGATGCGCTTGGCGTTCAGCAGGACGCCGAGCCCCCAGTCGTCGACGCCGCAGTTGTTGCTGACGATGCTGAGGTCCGTCGTCCCCTGCGCGAGCAGCGCCTCGATCAGGGCGATCGGGTTGCCGGACAGTCCGAACCCGCCGACGGCCAGTGAGGCCCCGTCCGCGATGTCGGCGACGGCCTCGGCGGCCGACGTCCACGTCTTGTCGATCACGTGCCACTCCTTTGTTGCGTGCTGACCCGATCCTCGCCCGGCCACGTCACCATCGCCGCATGCCCGTTTGCCATGTGGAGCGCGAACGCCATCCCGTCCATATAGTGGACACATGAGCGATACGCGCACGATCCCCGGCGCCCAGTCGATCGCCCGCGCGGCGGCGTTGCTGCGCTTGGTGACGTCCGCCGGCGAATCCGGGATGGCGGTGGCCGAACTCGCGCGACGCGCCGGGCTCACCAGGCCCACGACGCACCGTCTGCTCACCGCGCTGCGGCACGAAGGTCTGGTCGACCAGGACGAACGCAGCGGACGCTGGATGCCCGGCCCCGAGCTGTACCTCATGGGCACCGTGGCGGCATCCCGCTACGACATCACCGCCGTAGCCCGCGACATCGTGCGCTCGCTCGCGGTGCGCACCGAAGAGAGCGCGTTCCTCTCGGTGCGCCGCGGCGACGAGACGGTGTGCCTGCTGCGCGAAGAGGGCAGCTTCCCGATCCGCTCGTTCGTCCTGTCCGAAGGCGTGCGGTTCCCGCTCGGTGTCGCCTCCGCGGGCCTGGCGATCCTCGCCTTCCTACCGTCCCACGATGTGGACGCGTACTTCGAGCGGCATCCCGAGCTGGCCACCGAGTGGGGGGCGTCGCACTCTCCGCAGCGTCTGCGCGCGCGGCTGCGCGACACGCAGGAGCGCGGCTACGCGGTCAATCCGGGCCTCATCGTCGAGGGCAGCTGGGGAATGGGTGCCGCGGTGTTCACCCGCGAGGGGCATGCGCAGTGGGCACTGAGTCTCACCGGTGTCGAGTTCCGCTTCGGTCCCGACCGGCTCGCCGAGCTGGGCCGCACACTGCTGGCGCACGCCCACCAGCTCACGACGCGGATCGCCGCCGGGCGCTGACGCGCGCTGTGCCGACGCGTGAAGAGTTCACGCGACGTCGTGGCGCTCGGCGGACGGTGGGAGTACCGTCTGCGGCGGACACCGGGGTCCGCCCGGTGGATCGAAGGAGACGCCGATGCAGACGATGACCCTCGCTGATGACCGCACACTCGCCTACGACGACTACGGCGATCCCGCCGGCTCGCCGGTGATCTTCTGCCACGGGTTCTCGGACTCTCGACTGATCCGAAACCCCGATGAGGCGCTCACCGCCTCGCTCGGCGTGCGGATGATCGCCGCCGATCAGCCGGGAGTGGGCGGCTCCTCACCACAGCCGGGCCGGACCATGGCCGACTGGGGTCCCGACATGGAGCAGCTCGCCGACCACCTCGGCCTCGAGCGGTTCGCGATCGCGGGACACTCCGGCGGCGGGCCGCATGCCCTCGCCGTCGCGCACCGCCTCGGCGACCGGGTCACCCACGGCGCCCTGGCCTCGCCCGTGGGCCCGCTCGACGAGGACGGCTTCGCGAAGATGCTCGTGATGCGCGATCTCAAGCTCATCGTGAAGCTGCGCCACTTCCACCACATCATCCGCTGGGCCTACAAGGCCGATGTCTCCAAGGCCCGCAGGGACATCGGATCGTTCGTGTCGGCGATGGCCGAGGAGGACCCCGGCGACGCCGCGACCTTCCAGCGGACCCCGGCCCAGGAGGCGATGTTCGAGGCCAACTTCACCGACGGCATGGTGCAGGACGAGGAGGGGCTCTACGAGATGACCATGGCCCTGTGGAACTGGGGCTTCGAGATCGAAGAGGTCACCCAGCATATGGACGTGTTCTACGGCGACGCCGACGACATCATCTCGCCGCGCATGCCGCAGCGGGTCGCCGAGCGGCTTCCCGACGCGACCGAGCACGTGTGGGAGGGTGCGGGCCACTATGGCTTCGTCGACCGCGAGCGGTGGATCCAGTTCCTCACGGCGCTGCGCCCCACCGGTCGCGCGGGCTGATCCGTCAGACCGAAGCCGGCGTCGCGAGCTCGTCGCGCACGACCTTCGCCACGATCTCGGCGCCGGCCGGCGCCATCACGATCGTGTAGTGGTTCAGGTCGTCGACGCGCTCGTGGACGATGTCGGGATGCGAGGCGAGGATGCGCTCGAGGTGCTCGGGGGCATAGAGCCCCGGCTCTTCGTCCTGCAGTCCGCGCGGCGCGGTCAGCACGTGCGTCGGATGCCGCAGTTCGGCCAGGGCGTGCAGCAGCAGCGGACCCGTGTTCATGTCGACGGTGTCTTCGGCTGTCGTCTCGTAACTCGTGGCCGGCCGCAGGCGACCAGCGCCGTCGGGCACGAGGTCGTACTCGATGTATCGCTCCAGCTCGGCGGTCCAGGCCTCGCGGAACGCGGGGTGCGCGCGCCAGAAGTCCCGGTATTCGGCGGGGTCGTCGAACCGCATCGACAGCCGTGCGGCCGTCGGCCCCAGGATGCCGGCGACCAGCGCGTCGGCGTCGAGGCCGGCGGGCACATCCAGCGGCAGCCCGCCGTCGACGAGCACGAGTCGCTCCACACGGTCGGGGTACAGGTGGGCGAACGCGAGCGCGACGAACGCCCCCATCGAGTGACCGACGACCACGATGCTCTCGATGCCGAGCGCGTCCAGTGTCGCGGCGAGGTCCTCGGCATGGGCGCGCATTCCGGCGGGCCCCTCGAGCGCGTTGCTCGCGCCACGACCGCGCAGGTCGGGAGCGACGGCACGCACGCCCGGCAGCCGCTCGACGACGAACGGCCACGCGAGGTGCGAGCTGGTCACGCCGTGCACCAGCAGCACGTCCGCCGTCGCGGCTTCCGTCGGATCCCACACCGCGACGCGCAGGTCTCCGCCGTTCACGGGCACATCGATCGTGCGGTAGGCGTGCCCGGTCATCGCGCAGTCCACCCGCCGTCCATGGTGTAGCTCGCACCCGTGACCATGCCGGCGGCCTCCGACGCGAGCCAGCCCGCGAGCGAGGCCACCTCCTCGGGCTCGATGAGCCGCTTGATCGCGGTCTCGGTGAGCATGATCTTCTCGACGACCTCGTCCTCGGGGATGCCGTGCACACGCGCTTGGTCGGCGATCTGCTTCTCGACCAGCGGCGTGCGCACGTATGCGGGGTTGATGCAGTTGCTCGTGACGCCGTGGGGTCCGCCCTCGAGGGCGGTGACCTTCGAGAGACCCTCGAGTCCGTGTTTGGCAGAGACGTACGCCGACTTGAAGGCGCTCGCCCGCAGCCCGTGCGCACTCGAGATGTTGATGACCCGGCCCCAGCCGCGCTCGTACATCGTGGGCAGCGCGGCGCGGATCAGGAGGAACGGCGACTCGAGCATCAGCCGCATCATGAGCCGGAAGGCATCCGGATCGAAGTCGGGGATGGGGCTCACCCGCTGGATGCCGGCGTTGTTGACGAGGATGTCGCAGTCGAGCGTCAGATCGTCGAGCGCAGCGGTGTCCGACAGGTCCACCACCCACGCCTCTCCCCCGACCTCGGCGGCCGCGGTGGCCGCGGCGTCCGCGTTGAGATCCGCGACGACGACATGGGCGCCGCGGCGCGCGAACTCGTGCGCACACGCGAGACCGATGCCGCTGGCCCCTCCGGTGACGAGGGCGCGTTTGCCCGTGAGGTCGTCGATGCTCATGACCGTCCGCCTTCCTGATCGTGCCGTGGTGCCAGCGCATTGTCGATGAACATTGCCATCGCGTCGAACACGGCGGGGTCGAGTTCGGCGGGGGGCACACCGTCGGCGTCGCGCTCCCACAGCAGGAAGCGCATGCCGATCAGCTCGCCCATGCCCATGAGCGCCCATGCGGCGACCGCGGGATCGAGTCGACGATCGACATCGCCGGTCTGCTGCGCCGAGCGCAGCCCTGCCTCGTACCCTTCGACGATGCGGCTGTAGTGCAGTCTCAGCACCTCGGGCGAGACGAACTCGGCTTCGCGCACCACGCGATAGAGAGCGGGATGCTGCGCGGTGAAGCGGAAGAATCCCGCAAATCCGGCCCGTTCGGCGTCCAGCCTCGATGCGGCACCCTCCATCGCCTCGGACATCGAGTGGCGCACGCGCCGGTTGAGGTCGATCACGAGGGCCTCGAAGATCGACTGCTTGCTGTCGAAGTAGAGATAGAACGTGCCCAGTCCGATGCCGGCACGCTCGGTGATCTTGACGATCGACGCCTCGTGATAGCCCTGCTCGGCGAACACCTCCTCAGCGGCTTCCAGCAGCCGCCGGCGGGTCGCTTCACCGCGCTTGGTCAGGGGGCGTCCCGTCGCCGGAGAGATCGGGGTGGCCTCGTCGTCGAGGACGTCACCGGGTGTGCTCATGGCGCACCTCCTCCATGAGGTCACGGGCGCGCTCGCGCAGTCGCGCGCGTGCCACCTTCTCGATCGTGGACTTCGGCAGCGACTCGACGAACTCGATGCGCGCCGGCACCTTGAACGCCGCGAGTCCGCGGCGCGCGTGCGCGAGCACCTCATCGGCCGAGAGGGCGGCGCCCGCGGCGGGCACGACGAACGCGAGTCCGCGCTCGCCCCATACCGGATCGGGCACGCCGACGACGGCGGCGGCGGCGATGAGCGGATGCTGGACGAGGGCCCGCTCGACCTCGGCGGGTGCGACGTTCTCGCCGCCCGAGATGAAGATGTCCTTGAGTCGGTCGACGACGCGGTGCACGCCGTCGGCGTCCCGGTGGACGAGGTCGCCGGTGCGCAGCCACTCGCCCTGCATGGCGCGTGCGGTGGCATCCGGGTCACCGAGGTAGCCCGCGAAGACGCTGGGCCCGCGCACCCACAGCTCCCCCGTCGCCTCGCCGTCGAGGGTGAGGCCGGTCTCGGGGTCGGCGAGGCACACCGACACGTGGGGGTATGGTCGGCCCACAGCGCCGGGGTGGGTCATCGCCTCGTCGGCGGTCAGGTGCAGAACGTTCGGCGCCGCCTCGGTGAGGCCGTAGCCCTGTGTGAGTGCGACGCCGCGGTCGGCCCAGATCTCGCGCAGTCCCGAGGGCGTGGTCGCTCCGCCCACCAGCGCGAGGCGCAGCGAACTCAGGTCTGCGGCATCCCACCCCCGGTCGGCGGCCAGCAGTGCGTACTGCGTCGGCACGCCCATCATCGCCGTCACCCCGCGACCCTCGATGAGCTGCAGCACACGACCGGGCTGGAACGAGCGCTCGAGCACCACGGTCGCCCCCGTCCACCAGGCCAGCAGCGGCTGGCAGTTCCACGCGGCGACATGGAACTGCGGCAGCATGGCGAGCACCACGTCGTCGCGCGTCAGCGGCAGCGCCTGGGCGAGCGCGAGGTTGTTCCAGAAGCAGTTGGCGTGGGTGAGCACCACGCCCTTCGGCGACGCCTCGCTGCCCGAGGTGAAGATCACCAGCAGTGGGTCGTCGTCGCGCACATGGCGCGCGGGGCGCGGGTCGCGCGAGGCGGGAACGGATGCCTCCACTCCCGTCGTGCCGAGCGCGGCCACCGGCGGTGCGACCGACAGCGCGCGCAGCGCCTCTCCGGCGGTGGCCGCGTACTCGTCTTCGACCAGCACGAGCGCCGCATCCGCGCGGCTCAGGATGCCCGACAGCTCGGTGGGCGTGAGCCGCCACGAGAGCGGCACGAACGCGATGCCCGACAGGGCGCACGCGAAGAACGCGACGACGTGGTCCGTGGAGTTGCCCGACACCGTGGCGATTCGGTGGCCGGGTCCGTAGCCGCCCGCGCGCAGTGCTTCGGCCAACTCGGTCGCGCGACGGGCCAGCGTCGAGTAGTCGACGGTGACGCCGCGGTCGTCGATCGCGACGCGCCCGGGAGACCGTGTCGCCCGGTCGGTCAGCCACCGGCCGACCGTGTGCACGCCGTCTTCGACCGTCTCGTCCCAGGTCATGCCCGCGCTCCGACGCCCTCGGCCTCGCTGTCGGCGTCGTCCATCGTGCGCAGCGCACCGCGTGTGCGCTCGCCGTGGCGGCGGCGGAACCAGCCGTCGATCGTGCCGGCGATGCCGCCGGGAAGGAACATGACGACGAGGATGAACAGCACGCCCAGCAGGAACAGGGGTTCCGAGAGCGGGATGCGCAGCACGTCGGGCAGCGAGGCGATCGCCTCGGATCCGGCCAGCACGGTGAGGCGCTGGTCGAGCAGCGTGTACAGCACGCCCCCCACGATGGCACCCCAGCGGAACCCGACGCCACCGAGAACCACCATGACGAGGATCGTGATGGTGAGATCGGCCGAGACCGCGCGGGGCACGGTGCCCGATTGCAGCAGCATGTACGCGACGCCCGACAGGCTCGCCAGCACCGCGGCGATCACGAAGACGATCAGCCGCACGCGGTAGGGCGACAGGCCGAGCACGCGCACGCGCTGCTCGTTCTCGCGGGTCGCCCGCGCGAGGTGGCCGAGGCGCGAGGTGTCGACCCAGAGGGTCACGAGGTAGACGATCACGAGCACCGCGAGGGCGAACCAGTAGAGATTGCGGGTGTTGACGACGCCGATGAGGAAGTCGGGCACGCCGTCGGTGTTCAGCCGCAGCCCCTCCTCGCCGCCGGTGACGGCCGAGTTGCGGCGCACGAGCACCGAGCCCGCCTGCGCGAAGGCCAGCGTCACCATCGCGAACGGGATGCCCGAGACCCGCATCGATACCGCACCGGTGACCAAGGCGATGACCATGCCGCCGATGAGGGCGATGAACACGCCCGGCCACAGCGGCACACCGAAGTGCTCGAGCGCGATACCCAGCCCGTATGCGCCGGCGCCGAAGTACAGTGCATGGCCGAAGGAGAGCATCCCACCCGAGCCGAGCAGCAGGTTGTACGACAGGGCGAGGGCGGCGAACACCATGCACAGCGACAGCAGGGCAAGTGTGCCGGGCAGGTAGGTGGGCGTGGGCAGGATGCCGGGGATGGAGATGTTGAGCATCGGCAGGATCGCCATGAAGACGACCAGCACGACCCCGACGGCAGTGGGGACGAAGCGCTTCCAGGAGCGAGAGTCGGTCACGGTGGTCATGCCTTCCTCCCGAGCAGGCCGGACGGTCGCACGAGCAGCACCACCGCCAGCAGCACCACGACGATGAAGTCGCCGGTGCCGCCGAGGTACGAGTTGGCGAGCTGCTGCAGGACCGCGACGAGCACGGATGCCACGGCCGCGCCGGTGAGCGAGCCCAGACCGCCCACGACGGTGACGATGAACGCGAAGATCAGCAGCGTCGACCCCAGGTGGGCCGAGACGAACGTGGAGTAGTGCATCGCCAGCACGCCGCCGATGCCGGCGGCCGCACCGCCGATCGCGAACACGAGCGTGAACGAGCGACGCACGTCGATGCCGAGCGCCGTCACCATGCTGCGGTTCTCGACGCCCGCGCGGATGACCATGCCGTAGCGGGTCTTCTGCAGGAACAGCACGAGGGCGGCGAGCACCAGGATCGCGGCGATCATGAGAACCCAGTAGGTGTTCGGGATGCGCGCTCCCAGCACCTCGGTGGTCTCCTTGAGCCACGGCGGGCCCGCGATGTGGATCGGATCGGTCCCCCAGATGCCCTCGAAGAGGGCGACGGCGGCGAACGACAGTCCCACGGTGACGAGCACCTGTTCGATGTGCCGCTCGTAGAGCGGTCTGATGAGCACGAGTTCGGTGAGCGCCGCGAACACCGCGCCGACGACGGCGCCGACGAGGATCGACAGCAGGAACCCGCCCCACGATGCGGTGCCCACGGCCTGGGCGACCATCCAGCCCATGAACGCGCTCAAGGTGAGGAAGGCGCCGTGGGCGAAGTTCAGCACGTGCATGAGCCCGTAGATGAGGCTCAGGCCGCTCGCGACGAGGAAGTACAGGGCGCCGAGGCCGACGCCGGTGATGAGGGTGAGGACGAGGGTGCTCATGAGTGCGCCTCCGCGTGGACGCCGAGCAGGCGTCGGGTCAGCTCTTCATCGTCGAGGATCTCGTTCGCCGTTCCGGTGTGCACGACGCGGCCACCGCCGATGACGATCGCGTCGCCGGCCAGGCGGCGGACCACCTCGAGGTTCTGCTCGACGAGCAGGATGGGCACCGTCTTGGATGCCTCCTGCAGCGCGTCGGCGACCTCGGCCACGATCTTGGGCGCGAGGCCCTTGGTGGGTTCGTCGACGAGCAGGATGCGATTGTCGTTGATCAGCGCACGGGCGACCGAGACCATCTGCTGCTGTCCGCCCGAGAGCGTGCCGGCGACCTGGTCGCGGCGCTGTACGAGGTCGGGGAACAGTTCGGCGACGAACTCGCGGCGCGGCTCGCGCTGCCGCTCGGCGAGCGCGAGGTTCTCGGCGACCGTCAGCTTCGAGAAGATCTCGCGGTCCTCGGGCACGTATCCGACGCCGCGCTGAACGATGCGGTGCGTGGGCATGCCGTCGATGCGCTCCCCCGCGAGTGTCACGGTGCCGCGCCGGTGGATGAGGCCGAGGATGCCGCGCAGCGTCGAGGTCTTGCCGACGCCGTTGCGCCCGAGCACGGCGGTGATGCCGGTCGCGGGCACCGAGAAGGTGACCTCTTCGACGACCTGCTGGCCGGCGATCGAGCAGCGCAGGCCCTCGACGGTGAGAATCGGTTCGGCGGCGCTCATGCGGCATCCGTCCCGAGATAGGCCTGCTGCACGGTCGGGTTGTCCATGACCGCCTGGGGGGTGTCGAAGGCGATGATCGTGCCGAAGTACATGACGGCGACCTTGTCGACGAGCCCCATGAGCACATCGATGTGGTGTTCGACCATGAGGACGGTGCAGCCCTTCTCCTGCTGCATTCGACGGATGTTCTCGACCAGGCCGGGCACATCGCCCGATCCGACGCCGGCCATCGGCTCGTCGAGCAGGACGATGCCGGCATCGGTCGCGAGCAGCACGGCGATCTCGAGCTTGCGCTTGTCGCCGTGCGAGATGTCGCCGGCCGGCGCATCGGCCATGTGGGTGAGACCGACCTCGGCGAGCTTCTCGTCGGCGACCTCGGTGGCCGGGTCGCGCCGCGTCGGGAACCGCAGCAGTGACGCCGAGCCCCCGAGCGAGACCTGGGCGGCCAGTCGCACGTTCTCGCGCACCGAGAGGCGCGGGAACAGGCTCGACGTCTGGAAGGTGCGCCCCAGTCCCGCCCGCGCCCGGGCGGGCACGGACGCCGACGTGATGTCGGTGCCGTCCATGACGACCCGACCCGACGTGGGCTTCATCAGTCCGGAGATCACGTTGAACAGCGTGGTCTTGCCGGCACCGTTGGGCCCGATGACGCCGACCAGCGAACCGGCGGCGACGTCGAGGTCGACGTCTTTCAGGATGGTCGCGCCGCCGATCTGCAGGCCCACGTTCTCGACACGAAGTGCCGAGCCCGTGGGCGCCGCAGCGGGCGCGGACGGAACGGGAGTGCTCATCGCGGTCGTGCCTCTTACTGCGCTTCGGCGGGAGCGACGGCGTCGGCGGCGGCCGTGTCGATGAGCTCGGCCACGTACGAGTCGCCGTCGGCGACCAGCTTGACCTGGTACATCTCCTGGATGAGGGCGTGGTCGCCCTCACGGACGGTCATCGTGCCCTTGGGCCCCTCGAACGAGTAGCCCTCCAGCGCCGCGATCATCGCGTCGACGTCGCCCTGACCCTCGGCGATCGCGTGCACGATCATGAGCGCCGCGTTGAAGCCGTCGGGGCTGAACAGGTCGGGCGTGCCGCCCATGCCCTCGATCGCCTCGATCATGGCGGTGTTCACGTCGTTGTCGTTCGCACCCGGGAAGTAGTGGTTCAGGAAGTTGATCTGCTCGGATGCCTCGCCGTACGCGCCGAACGTGGCGGCGTCACCCAGACCCGTGACCACCGGAACCTCGTCGAGCACGCCCTGCTGGCTCATGGCCTGCCACATCGCACCCGACGTCGCACCGGCCCACGCCACGAACACGAGGTCGGGCGAACCGGCGAGCACCTGCTGTGCGAACGGGGTGAACTCGGTCACGTCCTCGGCGACGAGCACCGAGTCGACGGTCGCGCCCTGGGCGCCGAGGATCGCGTCGACGGCGGCGAGGTTGCCCTGGCCGAAGGCGGTGTCCTGGGCGAAGACGGTGATCTTCTTGCCCTCGATGTCATCGAGGAAGGTACCGGCGGTCGCGACGTCCTGCGCGCTCTGGCGACCCGAGCGGAACGTGTACTCGTTGATGCCGGTGATCGCGTCGGCGGCCGCGGGGCCCGACACGTACAGCACCTGGTTCTGGTCGGCCTGCTCGGCGACAGCGAGCGCGACGCCCGACGACGCGGTGCCGGCGATGATGTTGACGCCCTCGCCGATGAGCTCCTTGACGGCGGTGACGGCCTTGTCGGGGTCGCCGGCGTCATCGCGGTACTCGACGTTGATCGTCGTGCCGTCGATCTCGCCGGTGCCGTCGATCGCGTAGTCGAGGCCGGCCTTGAAGCCGTCGAGGTACTGCTTGCCGTAGCTGGCCAGCGGACCGCTCTCGCTCGTGACGATGCCGACCGTGATCTCGGCGAGGCCCGAGCCCTCGGTCTCTTCGCCGCCGCCGGCTTCGGTCGACGGCGCGCAGGCCGCCAGGACGAGGGCTGCCGTGGCGACCACGGATCCCATGAGCAACTTCTTCGTAACGCGCATGTGCGTGCCTTTCACCATTGGAAGGGGTCGGTGCCTGTAGCAATACCTGAAATCTGATTCAGGTCTTCGCAAATGTAGGAAACAGATGACCCGAGGTCAAGTCGGGGCCGGTGGAATCGGCGTGTCGTCACCGTTTCGTGACCATCCGGCGCGTCCACCCGGACAGACGAAAGGAGGGACCCCATGACGGGATCCCTCCGAGTGGTGCACCCCCAGGGACTTGAACCCTGAACCCACTGATTAAGAGTCAGTTGCTCTGCCGATTGAGCTAGAGGTGCGTCGTCCGCCATGGCGGACCGAGGGTCAACATTACCATCACGATCGGGTCTCCCTGAAATCGTGCCGGGGAACACTCGATTATCCTGGGAGGCGTGACCTCCCCCGCTTCGTCCGCGCGCTTCGACGCGCCCTATGACGGGGATCTCCGGGCCGATCTCGAGCTGGCCCTTCGGCTCGCGGATGCCGCGGATGCGGCATCCATGGATCGTTTCGACGCACCCGACCTGCAGGTGAGCACGAAGGCGGACGCCTCGCACGTCACCGAGGCCGATCTCGCCACCGAGCGCGCCATCCGCGACCTGCTCGCCATCGAGCGCCCGGACGACGGCGTCTTCGGTGAGGAGTTCGGCATCACCGGCGACTCGCCGCGTCGCTGGGTCATCGATCCGATCGACGGCACCGCCAACTACCTCAAGGGCATCCCGATGTGGACGACCCTCATCGCCCTCGAGATCGACGGCATCCCACGCGTGGGTGTCGTCAGCCATCCGGCGATCGGCCGGCGCTGGTGGGGCGCGACGGGTCTCGGCGCATGGACCGCAGGCCAGGATGGTCGGTTGCGCAGCCTGGCGGTGTCGGGCGTCGACACCGTCGCCGACGCGAGCGTCAGCTTCCAGAGCATCGGCCAGTGGCGGGATGCCGGTCGGCTGGACGCTCTGGAACGCGTCACCGCCGCGGTGTGGCGCGATCGCGCCTACGGCGACACGTGGCCCTACATGCTGCTCGCCGAAGGTCGACTCGAGTTCGTCGCCGAGTTCGGTGTCAAGGAGTACGACATCGCCGCACTGGTGCCGATCGTGCTCGAAGCCGGCGGTCGCTTCAGCGACATCGACGGCGACGACACCCTCACGTCGCAGTCGTCGCTGGCGACGAACGGTCGCCTGCACGCCGCCTTCCTCGACCTGATCTCTCCGCCCGCCCACTCCTGAACCCTCGCCGGAGTCCGATGCCCCCCACGATCGCGCGCGCCGCAGGCGCCGTCGCCCTCGCCGCTTCGCTGCTGGTGACCACCGCCTGCTCGACGGGTGAACCGCCGGAAGCCCCACCGGCGGCGAGCGCGTCGGCCGAGCCCGACGCGACGGACTCCGCTGCGCCGACCGCCGAGCCCACGACCGCGCCGGTCGCTGATCCGACGTGCGAGAACATGATCGGCGAAGACATCGTCGCGGACTTCACGGACGTGGGCTGGACCAGCCTCGCGCAGCCGTTCCAGATCGGCGATGTCGAGCTCGAATCGGGCCTGCAGTGCGTCTGGGCCGATTTCGAGGGCCCCGCCGGCGACCACCTCATCATCTTCGGCTGGGCGCCGATCGACGCCGACCGGGCACGCGACGTGCAGAACGCACTGGTGGCCGACGGCTGGGTGCGCGAGGACGAAGCGGCCGGCGTGTACATCACCGAGAACCCCGACACGACGATCTCGACCGATGACGAGGGCTACGGGCTCACGTACCTGTTCGGCGACGGCTGGGTGAAGCTCGCCGACACCAAGCAGGGCCTGGTGCTCATCGACTGGCCGCCGACCTGACCTTCAGGTCGCTGAGCGAGCGCAGCGAGACGCAGCGCTACTGTCCCTCCGACTCCTCCGACTCCTCCGACTCGACCTCGACCGGGATCTCGATCGACTCGATCGCGGTGCCCTGCACGAAGAGCCCGCCGAAGCCGGCGTCCACGGGTGCGGCATCCTCGAGCATCTCGGCCTCGGACTTCGAGTGCAGTGGCTCAGAGGGCAGCCCGGCCCACTCGGTCGGCTCTTCGGGGCGGTGCTGGAACAATCCCATGCATCCATTGTGTCCCCGCGACGGCGGATCTACTCCCCTGTCACCCTGATGACCGTACGGTCCATCGGAAGCTCATCGTGACGGAGGTCGGGGGTCACCGCCTCGAACGGCAGCTCACCGGTGGGCTGGAGCCCGAGGTCGTCGTCCCAGATCCGTTCGGTGATCGACCCGATGAGTTCGAACTCGGCGAACACATAGGGCACGCCGTCCGACGGGAAGAACGTCGGCTCGGTCTGCAGGTGGAAGTGCAGGTGCGGCGTCGTCGAGTTGCCGCTGCTCCCGATGAGCCCGAGCTCCTGACCCTGCTCGACCGTGTCGCCGACCTTGACCCGCACCGACCCCGGATCCATGTGCCCGTAGAGGGCGTAGAGCCCCGGCGCGATCTCGACGACGACGTGGTTGCCGACCGTCTCCACCACCGGCGGAATGGGCGGCGGGTCGGGCATCGCCGTCGAATTGGGGAAGATGTCGACCGACCTCACGACCGTGCCGGAGGCAGCCGCCAGGATCGGCTGTCGATACGAGAAATAGCTCGTGATCTCCGAAGGGTCTCCCTCCCACGTGCGGTGATCCTCGTCGAGAAGGAAGAAGTCGATCGCGAACCGCTGCGGCACGAGCGCCTGGCCGTTGACAGGCGCGAAACCGCGGCGATGGTGCGTGTCGTCGACGCAGCATCCCTCGCTCATGTACCAGTCCCCCGCGCCCACGGGCACGGCGACGGCGGTCGCCTCCTGATCCGACACCGCGACGCTGCCGATGGCCGCATCGACCTCGGCCGGGTCGCCTTCCGGTCGGATCAGCGCCCCGCTCGCGAGGTGTTCGACGTGGGCGGGAATCGCGGAGTCCTCGTCGATCTGCACGTCGAGCCACGCGATCCAGGTCTCGGCGCCGCCGATGCGAACGGGCCCGACCTCGGCGGTGCCCGCCGACGACTCGCCGAGTCGGATCACGGAGCGGTGCAGGTCCTCGGGGCCGATCACCAGCAGGATCTCGCCGGTCGAGGCATCCGCCACCTCGAGGCTCGTGACCTCGAACGGCAACGCGGTTGCGTTCGTCAGCAGCAGTTCGTAGGCGAGATGCACCTTGCCGTCCGTTCCCTTCACCGGGGCGGGCGTCGTGACCGTCGAGGCGATGAGGGGCGTGAAGGCCGTCCCGGGGGCGAGGTCCTCGCCGTCGGGCACCTCGACGGAGGCGTCGGGAACCGACGTCGCGCTCGGTGACGCCGCCGGGGTCTCGGCGGCGGGCGCACCGAACGTGCAGCCCGCGAGAGCCGCGACGGCGAGGAGCGCGACGCCGACTGCGACGGTGCGGGGCAGGATGCTGCGGGCACGGGCCATGGTGTTCCCTTCGATCCGCACACGACTCGCCGCATCGACCTCGGCGGACCCGTCGTGCCGGGCGGAGCGGCAGGACGAGATGGTGACTCCATCGATGGGAGCCGAGACTCCAGTCGCAGAGTACACCCGGCCGGCGAGCGCGCGAGTGTGCGCAGGGCGGGAACGGGATAGTACGATAATCAATATATCGATAAGCAATACACATTGGAGTGGCGTATGGGCATGATCTTGGCGTGGCTGATGACGCTGGTTCCGACTGCTGTCGGCATCGCAGGGGCGTTCGTCGCTTGGCGGCGCGTGCGCCGCGAGAACGTGGGCGGGATGCCGCTGGTGACGACCACGATGTTCGTGTCGGCCGCTGCGGCGGGGGCGTTCCTCACGCTGGCACTGCTCGCGATCACCGGGCCGTGGGCGCTGGGGCAGCCGACCCCGATCGCGGTCGCGCTCGACCCGGTGCAGCAGGAGGTCTTCCGAGAGGGTTCCGGCTTCGTCGGCGGCTACTCGGCCCTCGAGGTCTTCTCAGGGCTCGACGACGGCACCGTGGTCCTCGCCTCGCTGGGACTCGCCGCCGGCTACCTTCCGCCTGCGGCGATCGCCGCGCTGATCGCCGTCGGCGCACACGCGGTGCTGACGGGACGGGTCTTCCGCCGCTCGATCACCGTCGGCGCCGTGGCGACCGCGGGCATCTGTGTGGTCTTCGGCACTCTGCAGCAGGGCCTCGCGAATGCGGCCGGCAGTCAGGCGAGCCTGCAGCTGCGCGACGCCGTCGCGGGCATGACCGACGGGGGCTTCCTCATGCTGGTGCGGGTGCCGCAGTACAACCCCTGGCCCGTTGCCGCCGCCGTCGGGTTCCTCGCACTGGCGGTCATCGTACGTCGCGGTGCGCGGATCGCGGAGCAGTCACGAGGGCTCGTATGACGCCCGAGACGGAGGGACCGACCGGCATCCGCTGCCGACTCGGAGAGCTGCTCGACCAGCGCAGCATGACTCTGTCGAGACTGAGCCGCATCGTCGACATGAGCTACGCGAACCTGTCGATCCTGAAGAACAATCACGCGCGTGCCATCCGGTTCTCGACCCTCGTCGCGATCTGTCGGGCGCTCGACTGCGAAGTCGGCGATCTCCTGGTGGTCGACGACACCTGACCGTTCGCGTCGTGATCGCCCTGGACCTCACGCCGGATGCCAGCGTCCAGGCCGGGCGCCGGTCGCGACGGGCCTGTCCGGCGTGTTGGACCATTGGCTCCACGAACCGGGGTAGACCGCGACTTCCAGGCCCCCGGCCGCCCCGGCCAGCGCCGTGTGCGCGGCCGTGAGGCCCGACCCGCAGTAGGCGGCGACGGCCGTTCCCGCCGTCGCCCCGACGCTCTCGAACGCCGAGCGGATCACCCCCGGAGCCGCGAAGCGTTCACCGTCGAGCACAGCATCGGCGGGCAGATTCACCGCCCCTGGAATGTGCCCGGCGACGGGATCGTACGGCTCGGACTCACCTCGGTAGCGTTCGGCCGCCCGCGCGTCGATCAGCACCCCGTGCTGGGGCCATACGGCGGCCTCGTCCATCGAGATGCCGCTCCCCCACTGGTGGAGCGTGATCGACCCGCGGTCGGGTGCGACGTCGCCGGTCTCGAGCGGCAATCCGGTCGCCCGCCACGTCGCCAGACCGCCGTCGAGCACCCGTACGTCAGCGACGCCGGCGCCGCGCAGCATCCACCAGGCGCGGGCGGCGGCGACCGAGCGATAGTCGTCGTAGACGACGACCGCATCGCCGTCGTCGAGACCCCAGCGTCGCGCAGCCTCCTGAAACGTCTCGTGCGAGGGAAGCGGATGCCGCCCCTCTGACGGCACACCATGCGTCGCGAGTTCCGTTTCCATGTCGACGTACACGGCGCCCGGAAGGTGCCCCGCCACATAGTCGGCACGACCGTCGGGCTTGTCGAGGCGATAGCGGACGTCGAGCAGCCGGATGCCTCGTCCGGCCTCGAGCAGTTCGTGGAGTTCGTCGACCGAGATGAGCGGTGAGCCGGGCATACCAGCATCCTCACACGCACTGCCGCCTCGATCGTCTGCAGCCCGATCGATCCGGGCGCGGGCACTGCCTTCGAGTCAGCACGCCATACGACCCGTGATCCACGCGATGAAAGGCCCGACGTAAGATGCTGGACCTCGTCCCGTAGACGCCTCGAGGTCGCCGTCTGGTCGGCCCGGTCCACGTACGGTGGTGAGCGACCGGAGCGCGATCGGCACGGACATCTTGCCTGTGACGCTGCGGGGCTGGGAGGGTCATGGGATGCGTCGGGAAGCTGGTCGTTGGGTCGAGGTGACGGTCAGCTCTGCCGTGATCGCGGTGCACCGTGAGGACCCTGTGGCGACGGTCGACGCGATCGGGCGGGACCGTCAGGTCGTGTCCTGGCCGGATCTGCCTGTGGGTCGCCGGAGTGTGACCAGCACGGTGCTCGCTGGCCCGTCGGGAGCGTGGGTCGTCTATCAACCGATGGAATCAGAGGATCCCAGCTTCCCGAAGGGAGACGCCGCTGCCGTGCACGTCTGCGTCGACGGGAGCGTGACGCGCTTCACGATGCTCGAGGACACCCAGCCCGTCGGCGCGACCGGGCACGGCCTCTGGCTGACCTCGGGAGGGTTCCCGGACCCGAACGATCCGACCGAGTGGCACCAGCGGCAGCGGCTGTCCGTTCTCGCGACGGATGGCACTGCACACATCGTGCAGGCGGACCGCAAGGCGGCATTCGCCTTCGAAGAGCAGGCATCCGCTCATCTCGTGGTCTACGACGGGCCACCCGACGTCAACCGCGACGGGAGAGGCGCGACGTATGCATACCGCTACGCTGCGTGGCCTCTGCCTGCCCACCTACCTGCGCGCCTTCGCGCAGCAGACATGCACGCCGAACCCCTCGACGAGGGTGCACTGAGGGAAGCGCTGGCGGCCAAGGCGCCTGTCACCGCCGAGGAATCACCGTCTCGACCCGAACTGAGGTGGGACGTCATCCCGCTCGCTCCTGCCGACCAGGCCGCGGCGATCGATTCCGTGAAGCGAGAATTCGACAGCCTCGAAAACTACTGGCGTGCGCCCGACGGAAGAACGTCGCCGCTCTCGGACGGGCTCGCCGACTCGCACGTCGAGTCCATCGACGAATGGCCACGGACACGGGTCGAGGTGTCGTTCACGCATCCCTCCTATCGCGAGGGTCGCCTGCGCCGAACGCTCCGCGTCTTCGACGACGCCGGACGTGCCAGACCCGCGCTGTACGCCGCGATCCACCTCATGGAGGACCTCGACACACGAGCCTTGCCCGAGCCTGAGAAGGCGCGCGACGGGGTCCTCGACATCTGACACCGATCCGCCCGATCAACCACCCGGTTTCGTCCACCCATCGATAGATTCGTGTCGTGAGTAGTGTTCAGCGTGCCGTGCTCGTTTCCGTTGCGCTGGTGATGTCAGTGTCGCTGACGGGTTGCTCAATCGATTCGGTGGTCTGGGGAGCGGACGGCGCTCGCGTAATCCAGACGACCGAGGAGCTCATCGACGCCATGGCGGAAGGCGATACGACTGATCTCGTCTGCGCGGACTCCGTGGCGGAGCTCGGCGAACCGAGCGATTGGGTCGGTCTCTCGGCAGGTGAGCCCGAGCACTTCTTCGCTGACTATTGGGACGAGCAGGTGCCGCTCGATCCGCAATGGAACATCAACCTCGAGGGTCTGCCCGCGGGGCTGACGCCCGGTTCCGCCTTCCCGGGTGATGTCTTCTACCGAGAGACCGCTGCGGGCCTCTGCGTGATCGACATCGCGTGGTCGAACCTCGTTATCGAGGGTTGACGCTCACGCCCCGTACCGGGGCGGCGGATGCTGGGTCCACTGCCGGCGCTTAGCGCCAGTCGAGTCCGCGCGCTTCGAGATACGCCTTCGTCATCGGTGAGTCGATGAGGTAACGCTCGACGTTCCCGCGGGCGCCTGTGATGGTGATGAACCGGCCGCGCGCATCCTCGTGAGCGACGATCTCTTCGAGTCCGTTCTCGAACGTCGCTTCCTGCAACGGCCAGCAGCCCCGGCACTGATGGCCGTCGTCGAGTCGTGTGGCGAAGTCCATCGTGTCTCCTACGCGTGCCGCGGGAAGGCCGCAGCGAGCCGCCCCGAGACGACGTCGGGGTCGATCGGATCCGGCGTCGATTCAGCCGTTATTCGTTTGATGAGCAGACGTGGCCACAGCACGTGGATTCCGTTGACCTCGAAGCTTCCACCGATGAGCGGCCAGTCCGCCTCGAGGAAGCAGAGCACACCAGTCACCGTCACTGCGTCGTCAGCGACAGCGCCGGCGACTCGATCGACTTGAGATGCGACACCGGAGACGAGCTTGCTGGCGTCGCGGCCGCCGACCCGAAGCGACTCCGTGCGTGGGCGCAGGATGCCGCCTTCCACGTGCAGTTCGGGACGCTTGCTCTTGTACCGCTTCGCATCGATCACCCAGACGCCGGCAGGGGTGACGACGATGTGGTCGATGTTCGCCCGGGTTCCGGGATTGCGGCGGTCGTGCAAGACCCGCGCCGTCGCAGGAAGATCTTTCAACCGTTCGCCCAGGAGCTCTTCGCCGACCGCGCCACGCTCCCAGGCACGCGTGCTCTGCGGGTCGTCCGAGAGCGCCAGGATGAGGCCGCCGAGCTTCGGATGGCTCGCGCGGATGCGGTCTTCGCGGGCGCTCTTGCGTCGTTCGTACTCGCGCCTCGCCGACCCGCCGGCGACATCCGGCTGGGGCTCAGCAGGCATCCGGCACTCGACGCAGCGCACGGTCTTCGCGTTTCGCTCGTAGATCGCCTCGCCCCCAGCGGGTAGAGGCTCGCCGCAGGGGCGGCAGGTCCCGGCGTAGCGCAAGCGAATCTGTTTGTCGCTTCCGACCGGATCCATCGTCACGCGCTGAACGTAGCAGCGATCGACGACCCCAGTGAGAGAACCCAGCCGAGTCCGTTGCGACCAAGCGACCCACTCAGCCGGCGCTCTTCCGTTCCTTCGCCTGGACGCGCAATCCTCCACCCGGATTCTCCGCGACCGTGAACATTCCGACCTCGCGCACCAGATCTGAGAGCTTGGCGTACCCCCAGTTGCGCGAGTCGAAGTCGGGCTGCTGCTTGCGCATCATCGAGCCGACCGTCGACAACTGCGCCCAACCGTCCTCGCTCGAGGCGTTGCCGACGCTCGCGCGCAACAGCGAGACGAGTCGACCGTCTGTGCGCAGCTTCGCCGCGGGCACGCGCGGCTTGGCAGGCGGCGCGCCTTTCGAATCCGCTTCCGGCTCCGCGGCGACCTCGAGCACATCCAGGTAGGTGAACCGGTCGCATGCGTTGCGGAACGCTTCGGGCGTCTTGCGCTCTCCGAAGCCATAGACCGTGATGCCGTCTTCGCGGATCCGGGATGCGAGACGCGTGAAGTCGCTGTCCGACGAGACGATGCAGAAACCCCGAACAGACGAAGAGGGCCCGAAATCCGCGTGATTCCGCGGGTGTCGGGCCCTCTTCCGTGACAGCGGTTTGTGGAGATGGGGGGAATCGAACCCCCGTCCATCGCTGAGTTACTGCGTCTTCTCCGGGCGCAGTCTGTGTAAGCGTTCTGCTCGGCCCCGACCTTCAGCACAGACACACAAGTCGACGGGCCCAGCCTGAAGAAAGTCCCGCGTGACGCTCAGGCGACGTCACGCAGCAAGATCCCTAGATGACGCCAGGACCCGTGACGGAATCAATCACGGACTGACGGAGTCGGGCTCGCTGCTCAGGCAGCGAGGGCGAACTCGGACTGCTTCTTTTCGGCAGTTATTGGTTTGCAGGGGGCGTTCACGAGATAACCCTGCATCCTCGGCCCGCTTCTCGCAGATGCGCAGGCGATGTCGAAACCGATCATCCCCGTGATCCTTCTCGCGAAGGGAGCCGCTGTCACGCTGTGGAGTTGTCACGTCCGGACGCCGTGGCATCCGAGCACATCAGACTACAACGGAACTCCCCCTCCCGCCATTCCTCACGGTCGCCGGCCACGCGTACGATCGCGGTATGAGCGATGTGATCATCACCGTGCGCGGCGAGCACGAGACCCGCCGACCGCCCGAGCAGGGCGTCGTGCGCGTCTCGGTGCGCACCGAGGGCCCTGAGCGCGGAGCCGTCGTCGAACGACTGTCGGCCCTGTCTCAGCCGATCCGCGACGACCTGACCTCGCGCAAGGATGCCGGTGACCTCGCCGAGTGGTCGAGCCAGCGCGTCTCGATCTGGTCGAACCGCCCGTGGGCCTCGGACGGGCGCCAGCTCGCCCTCGTGCACCACGCCGCGGTCGAGTTCACGGCGACCTTCGAAGACTTCGCGGCCCTGTCGTGGTGGGTCAGCGAGATCTCGGCCCGTGACGGCGTGCAGATCGACCACGTCGCCTGGCAGCTCACCCCCGCGTCGGCCAGAGAGACCGAAGCCGCGACGGCCGCGCAGGCGGTGCAGGTCGCTGTCGATCGGGCGACCGCCTATGCGAAGGCGCTCGGCCTCACGACCGTCGAGGCCCGCGAGGTGGCCGACCTCGGCCTGCTCACCCGCGCCGAGGCTGCCCCGGCCCCCGAGATGCGGATGATGGCGATGCGAGCATCGGCGGATGCCGGCGGCGGCGCGCCCGCGGTCGATCTGCAGCCGGAAGAGATCGTGGTCACGGCCGGCGTCGAGGCCCGCTTCGCCGCCCGCTGACTTGATTGCCCCCGCGGCCGGCCTCAATGTCTGAGGTCGCTTATAGCGTGTAGGTAGCTGATCAGCCGAGTGCCCGCGTGCTGGTCGACGTTGTTCGTCGATGGCTGCCTGAGAGGGGCGCGCGTGGGGCACACAGGAGTTGACCCGTCTGGTGGGTGGGACGCGCTCGCTGACCTGGTCGAGCGGATGCTGCACACCCGGACCCAGATCGCGGCGCTCGAGGCCGAGCAGTCCACGCTGCTGGCCGAAGCGGTCGAGGTGTCGCAGGCGCGTGCAGCGGCCCGGCGCGCAGCGGGCAGGCGTGAGGGCACCGATCTCGCGCTGCGGGAGGTGACCGCCGAACTGGCCGCGGCGATGCGGCTCTCGGACCGGTCGGTGCAGGCGCGGATGTCGACCGCGTACACCCTCACCGATGCTTACCCGACCACCCTCGACCACCTCGCCGACGGCCGGATCGACCCCGCCCACGCCGCGGTCATCGTCGATGCCGGCACCGGCCTCACCGACCCTCACACCCGCGCAGCGTATGAACGGCTGGTGCTGGATGCCGCCACTGACCACACCCCGACGCGGCTGCGCGAGATCGCCCGCGCCATCGCCGCACGCCTGGACCCATCACTGCTCACCGACGCCCACCAGCGTTCCCAGGCAGACCGATGCGTGAAACTGACCGAGCTCACCGACGGGCTCTCCCGTATCATCGCCGACCTGCCCACCGTGAACGCGCACGGCATCCACGACCGGCTCACCCAGATGGCCCACGACCTCACCCGACCCGCCGCCGACACCACCGACGGTCCGGGCGACACGGATGCTGTCGACGACCCGCGCACGATCGACCAGCGCCGCGCCGACATCCTCACCGACCTGCTGCTGTCGGCCACCCCTGTTGCACACGGCACCCCCGATCGGATGTCGCGGATCCGCGCCCACGTACAGGTCACCATCCCCGTCACGACCCTCGCCGGGGTCGCCACGGAACCCGCCTTGCTCGCCGGGGTCGGCCCCATCGACCCCGACACCGCGCGTGCGCTCGCCGGTGCCGCCCCCGGCTGGGACCGCGTCCTCACCGACCCGCACTGCGGCGTCCCCCTCGCCGTCGACCGCTATCGACCCAGCACTCAGCTGCTGCGCTACCTCCGCGTCCGCGACGAGCGCTGCCGGTTCCCCGGCTGCGTTCAAAAACCTTGGCGGTGCGACGCCGACCACACCGCCGACCACGCCCGCGGCGGCGAGACGAGTGCGTGCAACCTGGCGCTCCTGTGCCGACGGCACCACACCGTCAAACACGCCACGGCCTGGACCGTGCGGCAACTCGACCACGGCGTCCTCGAATGGACCAGCCCCACCGGTCGTGCGTACCGCGACCGACCACCGGCATCCGTGCGCTTCGTCCCCACCCGACCACCCGAAACCGGCGCGCACGCAGACGAACGACAACCCGACCCGCCCTTCTGACCGGGGCGGGTGGGCGCAACGTTCGGGATCAGTCCCGATGGGCTCTCGGGTTACTCCCCGAGTCGGTTGCGCGTGCGCATCGCGCGTTCGGCCTCGCGCTTGTCCTGCCGTTCGCGCAGGGTCTGACGCTTGTCGTACTCGGCCTTGCCCTTCGCAACGGCGATCTCGACCTTGGCGCGCCCGTCCGAGAAGTAGAGCTTCAACGGCACCAGCGTGTAACCGCCCGCCGAGATGGCGTGCGACAGCTTGATGATCTCGTCCTTGTGCAGCAGCAGCTTGCGCACGCGGCGCGCCGAGTGATTCGTCCAGTTGCCCTGCGAGTACTCGGGGATGTGCACGGCGTCGAGATAGGCCTGACCGCCGTCGATGTACGCGTAGCCGTCGTTGATGTTCGCGCGTCCCTGGCGCAGCGACTTCACCTCGGTGCCGGTGAGCACGAGGCCCGCCTCGTACGTCTTCTCGATCGAGTACTCGAAGCGGGCGCGACGGTTGGTCGCAATGACCTTCTCACCGCGTTCCCTGGGCATGATGACTCCTCGACAGGCCGCGTCGACAGTCCTGATCGGGCGCGCGGCAGCCTGTCAGTCTAGCAACGGGATCAGAAGGGGCCGTCACCCGATTGGAATCCGACGACCACGACGATGGCCCACACCACGTACGAGATCACGCCGAACACGAGCGCGATCCACCCGACCGTCATCCCCCAGCGCCGCTGGTCGCGGCGCACGAGCAGAACGGCGAGCATGATCGCGAGCAGCGTCGACAGCAGAATCGGCAGCGTGTAGACCATCGCGGCGGTGCGCGGGCCGACGTTGGCGAAGAACGCCGCCCACGTCATCAGCAGACCGGGCCCGATCGCGAACATCACCCCGATCACGCCCAGCACGACGGCGGTACTGCCATCCATCTTCTGAGGTGTCGATTCGGGCTGCGACACGGATGCTCCTTCGCTGGATGCCGCAATAGTTGCTTGCCCGCCCAGCATGGCACAACCCCGCGCTCCGAGTGCGCCAGGCGCGCGATCGGCGATGCGTCAGGCGCGCAGCCAGCGGCGGATCGCGAAGCCCGCCGACAGCGCGGCCAGCACCACTCCGATCACGAGCAGCACGGGGATGACCAGCCAGGCGTCCGACATGCCGACCCACGTCGTCATGAAGGTGACGCGGCTGCGCAGGTACTGCTCCACACCGAAGTGCACGCCCGCGAGCACGGCACCGCTGGCGAGGATCGAGCCGATGAGCGCGGCGAACACGCCCTCGAGGATGAACGGCGTCTGGATGAACCGGTTCGAGGCGCCGACCAGTCGCATGATCCCCAACTCGCGTCTTCGCGCGTACGCGGACAGACGGATGGTCGTTGCGATGAGCAGCACGGCGGCGATCAGCATGAGCACGGCGATACCCACGGCGATGTACGTCGCGACGGTGAGCGCCGAGAACAGGGGCTCGAGGTACTGCAGCTCGTCACGCACCTGCTCGACGCCGTCCATGCCGGCGAAAGCCTCGACGATCGCGTCGGATTGCCGCTGATCGATGAGGTTCACACGGAAGGTCTCATTGAGCTGGTCGGACGTGATGACGCTCGCGTACTCCTCGCCGAGCAGCTCGATGAGGTTCTCGTACGCCTGCTCGCGGTCTTCGAACTCGACTTCGCGGATCAGCGGCGCCAGCGCTTCGCCGTCGAGGCGGTCGCGCACGATGTCGAGCTGCTCCTGCGTCGCCACGCCCGACGCGCACGTCGGCGCGCGCGACACCGAGGTGCACATGAAGATCGCGACCTGGGCGCGCTCGACCCAGAAGTCGCTCATCTTGACGATCTGCACCTGCATGAGGATCGCCGCTCCGACGAACGTCAGCGAGACGAATGTGACGAGCACGACCGAGATGACCATCGAGGCGTTGCGGCGCAGGCCCGTGAACGCCTCGCCGAGGATGAGGCCGAGCCTCACGAGGTCGGCCCCACTTCGTCGTCGCGGTCCTCATCGCCAAGGCCCAGGCGGTCGGCGACGCCGAGTTCGGCGATCTCGACCTCGGGCACGTCGGCGACCGGGATCGGAGCCGTCGGCGTCTTCTTGACCGGTGCGGCCTTCGCCGACGCCGCCTTCGCGGACGTGGTCGGTGCGGACGTGGCCGGTGCGGGCGCGGCCTTCGCAGGCGCGGTCGGTGCGGGCGAGGCTTCCGCGGTCGGTGCGGTCGGCTCTGCGGCGGATGCCGGCGCCTCGGCCGCCTGAGCGGCCTCGACCTCGCCGGGCTCGACCTCGACGGCTTCGAACTCGTCGGGCTCGGGATCGGGGTCGCTGGCGAGGTCTTCGACGACGATGGGCTCGTCGTCGACCGTCGACACGCCGGCCGCGGCGGCGGCCTCGCGCTGCATCTCGAGCACGGCGGTGAGCGCCGCGACGGCGGCCGCTCCGCGTTCGGGCATCGGCGCCAGGCTCGGCAGGCCCGACGTGTCGCCGTAGCCGCCGTGGCGCTCGTCGCGCACGATCTCACCGTGCTTGAGCTCGATGACGCGCCGCTGCATCTGGTCGACGAATCCGGCCTCATGGGTGGCCATCACCACGGTCGTGCCTCCGGCGTTGATGCGCGCCAGCAGCTGCATGATGTCGACCGACGTCGCGGGATCGAGATTGCCGGTCGGCTCGTCCGCCAGCAGCACCTGCGGCCTGTTCACGAGCGCCCGCGCGATCGCGACGCGCTGCTGCTCACCGCCCGACAGCTCGTGCGGCATCCGCTTCTCTTTGCCGCTGAGGCCCACGAGGGCGAGCACCTCGGGCACGGCCTGCTGCACGAAGCCGCGCGACGAGCCGATCACCTGCAGCGTGAACGCGACGTTCTGGAACACCGTCTTCGCAGGCAGCAGCCTGAAGTCCTGGAAGACCGCTCCGACATGGCGACGGAAGAACGGCACCTTGCGGTTCGACAGCGTGCGCAGATCGCGGCCGAGCACGAGAACGCGCCCGTCGGTCGGGATCTCCTCACGCAGGATCAGCTGCAGGCACGACGACTTGCCCGAGCCGGATGCACCGACCAGGAACACGAACTCGCCGCGCTGCACCTCGAAGTCCACACCGGCGAGGGCGGGACTGGCGGTGCCGCGGTAGCGCTTCGTGACGTTCTCGAAACGGATCATGGCGAGACGAGCCTAAGCGCGCGCCCTGTCACCGCGATGCGCGACACCCGGGGGCGAGGCATCCGTCGGGTCAGTCCTCGTCGTCGCGACGCTTGCGCCAGCGGATGCCTGCGGCGATGAAGCCGTCGATGTCGCCGTCGAACACGGGTGCGGGGTTGCCGACCTCGTACCCCGTGCGCAGGTCCTTCACCAGCTGCTGGCCGTAGAGGAAGTAGGAGCGCATCTGGTCGCCCCAGCTCGCGGTGATCGTGCCGGCGAGCTCCTTCTTCTTCGCCGCCTCCTCCTCTTTCTGCAACAGCATGAGGCGGGTCTGCAGCACGCGCATCGCAGCGGCCCGGTTCTGGATCTGCGACTTCTCGTTCTGCATCGACACGACGATGCCGGTCGGCAGGTGGGTGAGCCGCACGGCCGAGTCGGTCGTGTTGACCGACTGCCCGCCGGGTCCCGACGACCGGAAGACGTCGACCCGGATGTCGTTCTCGGGGATCTCGACCTCCTGCGCCTCCTCCATGACGGGGATCACCTCGACGGCGGCGAAGCTCGTCTGCCGCTTGTCCGCCGCGCCGAAGGGGCTGATGCGGGCCAGGCGGTGCGTGCCGGCCTCGACCGACAGCGTGCCGTAGGCGTAGGGGGCGTCGATCTCGAACGTCGCCGACTTGATGCCGGCGCCCTCGGCGTACGAGGTGTCCATGACCTTGACCGGATACTTGTGGCGCTCGGCCCACCGCAGGTACATGCGCATGAGCATCTCGGCGAAGTCGGTGGCATCGTCGCCGCCGGCACCCGAGCGGATCGTCACGACGGCCGACCGGTCGTCGTACTCGCCGTCGAGCAGCGTCTGCACCTCGAGTTCGCCGACGATGTCCTCGAGTTCGGCCAGCTCATGACGGGCCTCTTCGGCGGAGTCCTCGTCGTCCATCTCGTTGGCGAGCTCGACGAGCACCTCGAGATCGTCGAGGCGCTGCTCGATGTCGGAGATGCGCTTCAGCGACGCCTGACGGTGGCTGAGGGCGCTGGTGACCTTCTGCGCGCGCTCGACGTCGTCCCACAGATCGGGGGCGGCGGCCTGCTCGCTGAGGCGGTCGATGTCGGCCGAGAGCGCGTCGACGTCGACGACGGCCTTGATGTCGGCGAAGGTGGTGCGGAGCGCCTGAATGTCGGCGGACGGATCGAAGTCGAGCATGACTGTCCAGACTAACGTGGTTGTGGTGACAGACCGCCCCTCCGACGTGAGCGCACGCGAGGTTCTGTGGCGGTTCGGCCCGATGATCTACGGTCCGACCGTGCTGTTCGCCGTCGGTGAGGGTGCCGTGATCCCCCTCATCCCCCTGCTCGCGGCACAGCTCGGCGCCGACGTCGCCCTGGCGGCGCTGGTCGCCTCGGCGCTGGTCGTGGGACAGTTGGTCGGCAACATCCCCGCCGGCTGGCTCGTCGCCCGGTTCGGTGAGCGCGTCGCCATGACGGCCGCTGGTCTGCTCGCACTGGTCGGGGTCGCGGGCATGGCGTTTGCGCCGCAGCTCGGGCTCCTCGCAGCATCCGTCTTCCTGATCGGCTTCTGCGCAGCCGCCTTCGGCCTCGCCCGCCACTCGTTCATGACGACCCGCGTTCCGCTGTCGTTCCGCGCGCGGTCGCTGTCGCTGCTGGGAGGCACGTTCCGCCTCGGCATGTTCGTCGGCCCTTTCGCGGCGGCGGCACTGCTGGCGATCTTCGGCGACGAGCATGCCGCCGTGTGGTTCTTCGGCGCGTGCCTGGTCGCGACCGTGCTGCTCGTGATGCTGGGCCCCGACCCCGAGAAGTCGATCGCCGCGCCCGTGCGACCGAGGGATGCCGCGATCCGCCCGATGTCGGAAGACACCGGCGAGCCGGTGTCGGGCTCGATACCGACGGTCGAGCGCGCGGGGGTGTTCCGCACGATGTGGCGGTACCGCGGGGTGCTGGGCAAGCTGGGGCTCGCGGCCGCGTCCCTGTCGGCAGTGCGGTCGGCACGGCAGGTCGTGCTGCCCCTGTGGGGCGTGTCGATCGGGCTCGACGCCCAGACGATCGCCCTCGTGGTCGGCATTTCGGGCGCCATCGACTTCGCGCTCTTCTACGCCAGCGGCCAGGTGATGGATCGCTTCGGCCGCCTCTGGGCTGCCCTGCCCGCGATGACGCTCATGGGCGCGGGCTTCCTCGCGCTCGCGTTCACCCACGACCTCGACCAGGCCAGCATGTGGTTCGCGATGTTCGCCGCGGTGCTCGGCGTGGGCAACGGCCTGTCGAGCGGCATCCTTCTCACCCTCGGCGCCGACACCGCCCCCACGACCGACCCCGCGCCGTACCTGGGGTCATGGCGCACGCTCACCGATGCGGGCGGTGCCACCGCTCCCCTGCTGGTGTCGGCGATCGCCGCGGTGTCGTCGCTCGCGATCGCGACCGGCGCGATGGGCGTCATCGGGCTGCTCGGCGCTCTCGCCTTCGTCCGCTGGGTGCCCCGATTCGTGCCGAGGACGCGATGAGCGGCGTCGTCGCCTTCTGTCGCAGCCGCAACGACGGCCGCCGCTGCACGCGGCCGCTCGGTCACGCCGGGCTGCACCGCCACCGCTCGATCATGTGGACCGACGCCGGCGCCGATCCTGCGCACTGCCCCGGATCCGGCACGTCCGCCCCTGCGGCGCCCGAACTGCCGAGCGGCTTCCCGCACGGGCGCGCGCTGTGCCCGGTGTGCCACCGCTTCGTCGCGCTCCACGACGGAGCGCTCGCCGACCACGACACGTGGGACGCCGCCGATGACGCCGAGGCCGAACAGTCGCGCGAGTGGCTCAACACCCACGGCTGGTGAGCGCGGGGCGACCGGCGAACGTCAGTCGGTGACGATCGGGATGCCGGTGGCCGACGAGGAATCCTCGACGCCGCCGATGTTGTGCACGTCGTCGCAGCCCATCGACTCCATGATCGCGACGGCCTGGCCCGAGCGGTTGCCGATGCGGCAGTACACGAGGTACTCGCCGTCGACCGGGTACTCGCCGATCTCGTCTTCGAACGCCCCTGACTGCAGGTCGACGTTGACCGCGCCCTCGAGGTGGCCCTGCGCGAACTCCTCGGGCGTGCGCACGTCGACGATGACCGTGTCGGCGCCGACCTCGACGCTGCCCGCCGACGGCGAGCATCCGGCCAGCAGGGCGACGAGGCCCGCGATGGCGGCAGTGAGGGCGAGCGTTCGGGAGCGGCGCATGGGACGACCTTTCGTGGAGTTCGCCACCATTATACCCCCTGGGGTATCATCGAATCCATGAGCAGCCCCCGCTGGACCCGAGTGTGCGCCGTGACCCCCGGCGAGCGCCTCCTTCGCGGAGCAGGCGCGGTCTTCGTCGGCGCGTTCGCGCTGAGCATGGCCGACAACCTGTGGTGCGCGATCCCCGCGGGCATCTGCGCCGTGCTGCTCATGGTGGGTGCGATCACCGGCTGGTGCCCGACCAGCGTGATCCCCCGCCGGGCCGACGCGGTCGCCGAGAATACCCTCGGCATTCCCGACGCGCGTGGCCACATCGACCTGGAACCCGTCGGTGCGGGCTCGACGGCGGCGCAGAGCCGTCCGGAGCCCGGCCACAACAGCGAAGGTAGGCTCGAACAGTGAGCACGCGAGAGATCACCCTGCAGAACCTCGAGAACACGATCAGCGACAACGACATCGTCCTGCTCGACTTCTGGGCGGAATGGTGCGGCCCCTGCCGCGCGTTCGGCCCGGTCTTCGAGAAGTCGTCGGAAGACCACCCGGGCATCGTGTTCGGCAAGGTCGACACCGAGGCCGAGCAGCAGCTGGCCGCCGGCTTCCAGATCACGTCGATCCCGACGCTGATGGCCTTCCGCGAGGGCGTGCTCGTCTTCGCGCAGCCCGGAGCCCTGGCCGGCCCGCAGCTCGAGCAGGTCATCACGGCCGTCGAGGGACTCGACATGGACGACGTGCGCGCCAAGCTGGCCGAGCGCGCCGCCGAGGCCGAGCAGGCCGCCCCCAACTCCTGAGCCAGGGCCGACCGGAGCCGCCGGTCGTGCGACTCCGCTGCTCCCCTGTGGCCGCTGGTGTGCCTAACTCCTGTAATCCGCTGCCGACCCAGGCTCGATGAGCGGACTTCCGCGGGTTCGGCCCGTCGCCGCGCCCGGATTGCAGGAGTTGGGAACGTCCGACCGGTCCGAACGGCTCAGTCCAACGCGGTGCGACTGGTCGCCGTCGCCTCGAGCGCGACGCCGTCGGGCACGAACGGCGAGAAGACGACCGGATGCCACTGCCCGGCCACCGTCACGCGCGCCGATCGACCGTCGGGCGTTCCGGCCGAGACCAGGGCGGCGGCGGGCGTGACGGCGATGAGCGCCGCTGCCTGAGCGCGCACCTCGCTGTCGGTGAGGGTCGCGACCGGCTCGCCCGCGACGACCTCGAGCGTGAACCCGTCGGCGCCCGCGAGCGCCGCGGCATCCGCGATGCCGTCCAAGCGCTTCTGCGCGAGGTACAGGCTGGTCGCGTCGACGCACACGAGCACGAGCGCCATCGCGAGCAGGCCGTAGCCGAGGGTGAGCAGCAGCACGCTGCCCTCGTCGTCAGCCCGCCCACTGCCCGTCCGCCGTCGCGCCCGATCACGCATCCACCGCATCACGGCTCACCCCAGAATCGCGAGACGCGCTGCACCGAGGTCGCCTCGACGGGCACGCTCACCAGGCGCTCGAGGCCGAGCACCGGCGGCACGAGTGGCAGCGGCACCGCGGTGCGCAGCGTGACCATCAGCGTCGATCCCGCACGCGGGCACTCCCCTGCCGGTGTGCACGCCAGTGCGACCTCGACGGACGACGGATCGATGCCGTACTCCTCGACGATCGCCGTCACCACCCGGTCGACGCGGTCGCGAGCGGCTGCGGCATCCGGAGCCGTCGACACCGCGCGGGCGAGGTGACGGGCCCCGGTCTCGACACCGAGCGCCTGCCCCTGGATCTGCCCGAGCGCGACCACGAGGTACACGAGCGGCACGAGCAACAGCAGCCCGACGAGGATGAACTCCAACGCCGCGGCGCCGGAGTCGTCGCCGGCACGGCGAGGCCGGTCAGCCCGACGCGGCCAGCGATTCGAGCGGAGCATGCGCGGTCACCTCCAGCATCCCGGGCAGGCCCCACAGGCCCGCGAGCGGAAGCGTCGCCCGCACGGTCACCTCGACCACCGGGTGCCCCGCCTGCGTCGACTCACGCGCGGCGGCGGACTCGACGTACCCCTCGCCGACCGTCCGAGCGATCACGGTCCGCGCGCGCTCAGCCCCCTCGGCCGGAGCGGTGTCGGCGAGCGCGGCGTGGTACGCACCGTCGACCGCGGCATCGTGCACGACGTTGCGCACATACACGGCGAGGCCGAGCTGCATGACCGCGAGGGTGAGCACCGTCAGCAGCGCTCCGACCAACACGAACTCCACCGGACTCGACCCGGTGTCATCGTCGAGGCGGAGCGCGCGCACGGCGTCAGAAACCCGAGACCCGCGAGATCGCCTGCTCGAACAGGCTCGCGAGGGCCGGGCCGGCAAGCGCCCAGATCACGACCACCAGTCCCGCGGTCATGAGCGTGATGAGCACCCAGCCGGGCACGTCGCCCCGCTCGTCCTCCAGGAGCTCCCCCCACGCGCCGCGCAGCCTGCGCGCGACGCGCTCGATCGATGTGCGATTCATTTCTCTCCTTCGTCAGCCGATTCCGAGTCGAAGCATGAAGATCCCCGGGAACACCGCGAACACGACGCTCAGGGGAAGGATCAGGAAGACCAGCGGAACGAGCATCGCGATTTCTTTGCGGCCGGCCGACTCGATGAGCCGCCGTTTCGCGTCCTCCCGCGCGTCAGCGGCTTGCGCCTGAAGCACCTGAGCGAGCGGCGCACCACGGTCGATCGCGGCCGTCAGCTGGTCGACCGCACGCGAGAGGGCGGGAACGTCGAGCTCGCGGCCCAAGCGGCCGAGCGCGTCGCTCAGGCTGGATCCGGTGCCCGCAGCCACGACGACCTCGCCGATCGCCGCGGTCAGCTCTCCGGCGCCGACGCTTCCGACGCGCCGCAGCGAGTCGAGCATCCCCTCGCCTGCAGACAGGCCCAGCGCGAGGAACTCGAGCACCGTCGGCAGTTCCTCCTCGATGCGTGCCACGCGGGCCGCAGCGGCGTGCGACAGCCACAGATCGCAGGCGACCACGGCGGCGACCCCGAACAGGATCGGCACGACGGCGAGCGCCGGTCCGCCGTGACCCGCGAGCACGACGGCGACCACGACCATCCCGCCGATCGCCACACCCGCGATCGCCCAGGCGAGCTGGCGCCCGCGGAACGCAGCGGCGTCGATCGACCAGCCGGCCTGGCGCAGCCGCCGCTGCACGGACGGCGAGACGCTGTGCGCACCGGCGACTCTCACCGCGGCGCGCCATCGCGGCTCGATGCTGACCGGCACGATGCCGCGCGGGTCGGTGACGTCGCGCAGATAGGGCGCGATGCGTCGTGAGAGGGTCGGTGCACCCCACCGCGGCGTCACGGATGCCACCAGCGCGATGCCGACGCTCAGGGCCACGCCGAGCACGAGCGCGTAGGCGATATCGGTCAGCAGGGGCGTCATCCGAACCACCGCCGCGGCTCGGGGAGCCGGCCGACGCGCAGCATGATGCGGAACGCGACGAACGAGATGAGCGCACCGCCGACGATGAGGGCGAGCCCCGTCGGCGTCGAGTACGCGGCGGCGCCTTCGGGGCGCAGCGCCAGCAGCACGAGGATGATCCACGGCGCGGCGACGCTGAGCACCGCGGCGCCCCGGATCCACGACTGGCGCGCCTCCACCTCGGCGCGCACCGCGGTCTCTGCCCGCACCGACGCCGACAGCGACCGAAGGATCGACGTGAGCTCGGTGCCGCCGACCTGCCGTGCCATGCGCAGACTCTCGATGATGCGGTCGGCGATCGGGTCGGCGAGGGTGTCCTTGAGTCGCAGCGCGGCCGAGTCGAAGTGCCCGGATGCCGCGACATCGCGCGCGAACGCCGCGAAGGCGGGGCGCAGCTCGGCCGGTGCCGACCCGGCCAGGCTCGCGACCGAGTCGGGCAGCGACATGCCCGAGCGCACGGACGCGATGAGCAGGTCGCACACGTCGGGCCACATCGCCCGGCGTGCTCGCAGGGTTCGGGCCCGGCGTGCTCGCACCCACAGCGTCGGCGCGGCCCCGGCGACCCCCGCCGCCACCAGCACGAGGGCGAGGTTCTGCGCGAGCAGCCACGCGATCGCGCCCGCCACGACGGCTGCGACGCCCGAGACCGCGACCCGGCGGAGGGGAAGTCGACCAGCGGCGGGGGCCTGAGCGGCGTCCGTGTCGGAGTCCGCTCGCTTGGGCCACAGCCACGGCGACAGCACGAGCAGGATGCCGGCGGCGAGCACCGCGCCCCACACGAAGGTCATGCGCTCGTCCGTGCGTACAGGGTGTCGGCGATGACCGCACCGTCTTCGACCCTGGCAGGGGCGACGATCTCGACGATGCGGCGCGTACCGTCGGCGCCGCGCTCGCAGTGGACCACGAGGTCGACGCAGGACGCCACCGCGGGCAGCACGAACCCGGTGTCGATGTTGCGCCCGGCCAGCAGCGGCAGCGCCGCGAGCTTGCCGAGGGCCTCGCGCGCGGAGTTCGCATGGATGGTGGCGGCACCCGGCACACCGGTGTTCAGCGCGAGCAGCAGGTCGAGCGCCTCGGCGTCGCGCACCTCTCCGACCACCAGCCGGTCTGGCCGCATCCGCAGCGCCTCCTTCACGAGGCGTCGCAGCGTGACTTCGCCGGTTCCCTCGAGACTCGGCTGCCGGCCCTGCAGAGCGACGAGGTCGGGGGCGGCGACGGCGAGCTCGAACGTCTCCTCGACGGTGACGATGCGGTGCTCGGGAGGGCACGCGGCGATCAGCGCCCCGAGGAGGGTCGTCTTGCCCGCGTGGGTGGCTCCCGACACGAGGATGCTGCGGCCGCCGGCCATCGCATTCCGCAGCAGTCGCCCCGCCTCCGGTTCGACCGCACCGGCACGTTCGAGCGCGTCGAGGTCGCGGTAGGCCGGCAGGAACTTGCGGATGTTGACCGCCCAGTGGCGGCGCGTGATGTCGGGGATCACGACGTGCAGGCGACTGCCGTCAGGCAGCGACGCGTCGACGAACGGCTGGCTGAGGTCGACCCGTCGGCCGGTGGCGTGCAGCATCCGCTCGACGAGGTCGCGCACGGCCGAGTCCGTCAGGGTCAGCGGGACGCGCTCGGCGACCCCGTCGCGGGCGATGAAGATGCGGTCGGGGGAATTCAGCCACACCTCCTCGACGGTCGGGTCGTCGAGGTAGCGCTGCAGCGGCCCGTAGCCGACGACGGCGGCGAGCACGTCGCGCACGCACGCCGACTCGTCGTCGATCGGGGCGAGCCCACGCGCGAGGGCGAAGTCGTTGTGCCGCCTCACCTCGGCACGGGCGACGCCGGCGGCGAACTCGGGGTCGCGCGCGGGATCGGTGCGCTCGGCCCGCAGCCGCTCGCGCACCCGCTCGGCGACGAGCGTCGTCGGGGCGGTCGCGGTGGGCGTGGACACCGAAGCATCCTCGCAAGCACGCGCCGCGGCACCGCGAAGTTATCCACAGCACGGGGCCCCGCCACTGGGCGAACCCCCAGGTGCGCGATGGCCCACGCGGGGGCAGGATGGAGCCATGAGCGACGAGAAGAAGCAGCTGAATCCCGCCGGGCAGGTCGCGATGGGCCTGGTCGGGCTCGTGCAGGTCGTGTTCGCGTTCCTGGCGTTCTGGGATCTCGCCCACCGCGACGCACGCGAGGTCGCCGGCCCCAAGCCGGTGTGGATTCCCGTGATCCTGGTGAACTGGATCGGCCCCGCCAGCTACTTCCTGTTCGGCATCAAGCGCTGACCTGTCGGCCCGTGAAGTCGGGGGCACACCCCACAGCCGGTGCACAGGCCGCTCAGTAGACTGAACCCACTCGCGGGAGTGGTGAAACTGGCAGACACGCAGGATTTAGGTTCCTGTGCCTTCGGGCGTGTGGGTTCAAGTCCCACCTTCCGCACGCGCCAGCTGTGACGCTCCCACCGCCGACCGAACGGGACCTCCGTGCACCCCACCGCCCTCATCCCCTGGCTCGACCCGGCCGCCATCATCGACTGGGCCGGCCCTTGGGCGCTGTTCGTGGTGTGCTTCATCGTCTTCGCCGAGACCGGACTGCTGGTCGGCTTCCTGCTGCCCGGCGACACCCTGCTGATCATCTCTGGGCTGCTGTCGCACCCTCAGGACTACGCACCCCACGGCGTGTTCGGCGTGAGCGTGTGGTGGGTGGCGCTGCTCATCGGCCTGTCGGCGTTCGTCGGCGGTGAAGTCGGCTTCTACATCGGGCACAAGGGCGGACCCGCCGTGTTCGAACGCAAGGAATCCGGCCTGTTCAGCGTCAAGAACGTCGAGCGCACGAACGCGTTCTTCGAGCGGTTCGGAGGACTGACGATCATCCTCGCCCGCTTCGTGCCCATCGTGCGCACCTTCGCGCCCGTCGCGGCCGGCGTCGGCCACATGCACAAGGGCAAGTACACGCTCTACAACTTCATCGGCGCGGTCATCTGGGGCTTCGGACTCACGATGTTCGGCTACGTGCTGGGGTTCATCCCGCCGGTCGCATGGTTCGTCGAGCAGTACATCGACGTCATCCTGCTGGTCGCCGTCGGCGGCACCGCAGCGGTGACGCTGTGGCACTACCTGCGCGAGCGCCACAAGGCGCGCAAGGCGGAAGCCGCGGGCGAGGACGTCATCACCGATGCCGAGGAGGCCTCCGAGCTGGTGCTCGACGAGGATGTCTTCGAGCGCGGTCCCGAGCACGACCACCACGGCGACGGGCAGCGCGACCACCGCTGACGGCCGTCGACCGCCCAGCGCGCGTCTCAGCGGTGCTGGTCGATCAGGATGGTGTTGCCGTCAGGATCGGCGAGGGTGATGGATGCGGGGCCCGACCCGTCCTCGTCGACGGTGTCGGCGAGCTCCACCCCCGCCTGACGCAGGGATGCCTGGATGACGCGCACATCGTCCCACTCCCCCTCCACGGGTTCGCCTTCGCCGGACCATCCCGGATTGAAGGTGAGGATGCTGCCCTCGAACATGCCGTGGAACAGCCCGATCACCGCGTCGCCGTTGCGCAGCATGAGCCAGTTCTGCGCGGCGTCGCCGCCGAAGACCTCGAAGCCGAGCTTCTCGTAGAACTCCCGTGATGCGGCGAGGTCGTCGACCGCGAGGCTGACCGAGAACGCGCCGAGCCTCACGACGCCTTCTCCTGCTTGGCCGCCTTCTTCTTCGCGGGTTTGTCATCGGCCTTCTTCTTCGACGAGGAACCCGAGGCCGCGGCATCCGTCTTTCCCTCGCGCGACGCGCGCGACTTCTCGACGCTGGCGCGCAGCGCCTCCATGAGGTCGATGACCTCGCCGCCGGCCTCGCCCTCATCCTGGGCGCCGAAGGTCTCGGAGGTGTCGAGCGCGTCGCCCTTCTCGAGCTTCGCCTCGATAAGGGTGCGCAGCTCCTGCTGGTACTCGTCGGCGAACTCCTCGGGGTCGAAGTCACTCGCGAAGCTGTCGACGAGCGCCGCCGACATCTCGAGCTCCTTCGCCGAGATCTTCACCGACTCGTCGAGGGCGGGGAACGCCGCCTCGCGCACCTCGTCGGCCCACAAGAGGGTCTGGAGCACCAGCACGTCGCCGCGCACACGCAGCGCCGCCAGCCGCGTCTTCTGGCGCAGCGAGAACCGCACGATCGCGGTGCGGTCGGTCTGCTCGAGGGTCTTGCGCAGCAGCACGTAGGCCTTCGGCGACGCGGAGTCGGGCTCGAGGTAGTAAGCGCGGTCGAGCGTGAGCAGATCGACCTGCTCGCTGGGCACGAACTCGACGACGTCGATCTCACGGCTGCGCTCCGACGGCAGGGACGCGAAGTCGTCCTTGGTGAGGATCACGGTGCGCTCGCCGTCGTCGTAGGCACGGTCGATCTCGCTGTACGGCACGACCTCGCCGTCGATCTCGCAGATGCGCTGATACCGGATCCGGCCGCCGTCGGCCGCGTGCACCTGATGCAGCGGCACGTCGTGGTCTTCGGTGGCCGAATAGACCTTCACCGGCACGTTCACCAGTCCGAAGGTCAGGGCGCCCTTCCAGATCGCTCTCATCACTCCAGTACACACCTGTCACGCCCGTTCCTGCTACCTCCTCGCCTCGCGGGCGGGCAGGATGGAGCCATGCCGGGCGACGAGCAGCTGGTGCGGGTGGGCGGGCGCCGCCTGCGCGTGACGAACCTCGGCAAGGTGCTCTACCCGCGGACCGGCACCACCAAGGGCGAGGTCATCGACTATTACAGCCGTATCGCCGGAGTGATGATCCCGCACCTCACCGGGCGCCCGGTGACCCGCAAGCGCTGGCCCGAGGGCGTCGATTCCACGCCGTTCTTCGCGAAAGACCTCGAGAAGGGCGCCCCGTCGTGGGTGCATCGGCTGCCGATCGACCACTCGACCGGCGCGAAGGACTATCCCCTCGTCGGCGACGTGCCCACGCTGGTGTACCTGGCGCAGGCGGCCAGTCTCGAGCTGCACGTGCCGCAGTGGCGGTTCGACGCCGACGGCGGACGCGGTGACCCCGACCGCATCGTGCTCGACCTCGACCCGGGCCCCGGCACGGGCCTCGCGGAGTGCGCGCAGGTCGCTCGCTGGGCCCGCGAGATCCTGCAGGGTATGGGCCTGGACCCGCTGCCGGTCACCAGCGGCAGCAAGGGCATCCACCTCTACGCGGCGCTGCCGGGCACCCAGACCAGCGATCAGGTGACGATGGTCGCCCGCGAACTCGCCCGTGCGATCGAGGCCGACCATCCCGACCTCGTCGTCAGCCAGATGGCCAAGGCCGAGCGCACCGGCAGGGTCTTCATCGACTGGAGCCAGAACAACGGGGCGAAGACCACCATCGCCCCGTACTCGCTGCGCGGCCGACCGCACCCGACCGTCGCCGCCCCCCGCACATGGGACGAGCTCGACGACCCCGACCTGGACCACCTGCTGCTGGGCGAGGTGCTCGCACGCGTCGAGGCGATGGGCGACCCGCTCGCCGGGCTCGGGTTCCACGCGGGCGGGCGGGCGAGCGCGCACGGCCCGCTCGCCGCGTACATCGCGAAGCGGTCGGCCTCGCGCACGCCCGAGCCCGTCCCCGACAACGCCCTCGGCGCCACGTCGAACGGCGACGAGAAGCCGCGCTTCGTCATCCAGGAGCACCACGCGAGCCGCCTGCACTGGGACCTGCGGCTCGAGCGCGACGGCGTGCTCGTCAGCTGGGCCGTACCGCGCGGCATCCCGCCCACCCCGGGCCGGAACAACCTCGCGGTCATGACCGAAGACCACCCGGTGCAGTACGCGACGTTCGAGGGCACGATCCCGGCCGGCGAGTACGGCGCGGGCACGATGACGATCTGGGACGACGGCCGCTACGACCTCGAGAAGTGGCGCGACGACGAGGTGATCTTCACCGCCGAGGGGCGACCGGGCGGACCGCTCGGCAGGGTGCGGCTCGCCCTCATCCGCACCGAGGGCGACGGCGAGAAATCGTCGTGGCTGCTGCATCGCATGAAGACGGATGCCACCGGCCGCCCCCAGCCCGACGGCGCTCCCGTCGTCGCGACCGACGAGTCCGACGAGCGCGCGCCAGACCACGGGGCATCCGCTGCGCCCGCGACGGGGTCCTCGAAGAACGGCAGCGTGCCGCCGCCGTCCGAACTGCGGCCGATGCTGGCGACGAGCGCGACGCCCGGGATCGCGAACGGGTCCGCGCGACGGTGGGGCGAGGATGCGTGGGTCGAGGTGAAGTGGGACGGCGTGCGCGCGATCGGCGTGTGGGACGGGCGCCGGATGCTGCTGCGCGCGCGCAGCGGCAACGACATCACCGCCAAGTACCCCGAGCTCACCGAGGTGGACCTGGGTCTCGGCCCGACCCCTGCCGTCGTCGACGGAGAGATCGTCGCCCTCGACGAGAACGGCCGGCCGAGCTTCCCGCTGCTGCAGAACCGCATGAACCTCTCCAAGCCTGTCGAGATCCGTCGGGAGGCGCCGCGGACCCCGGTGCGCTACCACCTGTTCGACCTGCTCGCCCTCGACGGCCGCGACGCGTCGGCGCTCCCCCTGGCGCAGCGGCGCGAGCTGCTCGAGGGCATCGCCGACGGTATCCGCGATCCGCTGCACCTGCCGCCCGTGCTCGACGACCTCGACGAGGCGCTCGAGACGAGCCGCAGGTTCGGACTCGAGGGCGTCGTCGTCAAGGACCCGTCGTCGACGTACCGCCGCGGCGAGCGCAGCGACCGGTGGCTGAAGGTCAAGCTCACCCGTGCGCAGGAGGTCGTGATCGGCGGCATCCGCCCCGGTCGCGGCGGACGCACCGGGTCGATCGGCTCGCTGCTGGTGGGCATCCCCGGCCCGGACGGCATCCGCTACGCCGGGCGCGTCGGCTCGGGCTTCAGCGATGCGACCCTGCGACGCCTCGACGAGGTGCTGACGCCGCTGCGGACCGACGTCGACCCGTTCGTCGGAGTGCCGGACGCCGACGCGTCCGACGCACTGTGGGTGCGCCCCGAGATCGTCGCCGAGGTCGAGTACGCCGAGTTCACCCCCGGCGGCATCCTGCGTCAGTCCCGATGGCGGGGCCTGCGACCCGACAAGGATCCGGCCGACGTCGCGCTCGAGGCCTGACCGCTACGCGTGCGTCGAGTCGGCATCGGCATCGGCATGACCGGCGGGCTCGAGCTGGAAGGTCGAATGCTCGACGTCGAAGTGCGCCGACAGGCACTCCTGCAGGCGTGCGAGAACGTCGCCGGCTCCGCCCGCGCGGAACGTCTCGTCGGCGACGACGACGTGGGCGGTGAAGACCGGTGAGCCGCGGGTGAGCTGCCACACGTGGATGTCGTGCGCGTCGACGACGCCGGGTGTCGAGAGGATGTGCTCGCGGATCTCGGCGACCTGCGTGCCCCTCGGGGCCGACTCGGCCAGCACCGAGAACGCCTCGCGCAGCAGAGCGATCGCCCTCGGGATGATCATGGCGGCGATGAACAGCGACGCGATGGCGTCGGCCGGCAGCCACCCGGTGGTGAGGATGACGATCGCCGCGACGATCACCGCCGCTGAGCCGATCAGATCGCCGAGCACCTCGAGGTAGGCGCCCCGCACGTTGATGCTGGTGCGCTGCGCGGCGCTCAGCAGCCACAGGGCCACCGCGTTCGCCACCAGACCGATGATCGCGACCACCAGCATCAGCCCGCCGGCGACCTCGACCTCGTCGGGCCGCAGCAGCCGCTGCACGCCCTCGTAGGCGACCCACAGCGACAGCGCGATGAGGATCACGCCGTTCACGAGCGCACCGAACACTTCGGCCCGCTGGTACCCGAAGGTGCGGCGGTCGTTGGCGGGGCGGGCCGCGACGATGCTCGCCATCAGCGCGATCAGCAGCGCCGCGGTGTCCGTGAACATGTGCGCCGCGTCGGCGAACAGCGCGAGCGAGCCCGACAGCACCGCGCCGACGATCTGCACGACCATGACCACGGCGGTGATGCCGAGCGAGATCGCCAGCAGCCGGCGGTTGCCGGCACCGCGGATGCCGCTCGGCGCGTGGTCGTGCATGCCTCCAGGCTAGAGCGGCCGAGTGCCGCCGCGACGCGGTCGCGCGCACTCGGGAATGAGTCCGATTATCGGTTTCGGCCGGTCACAGCTCCTGCAGGATCGGCGCGAGCGCGACGAAGGCGAGGGCGCGGTGGGACGCGGCGTTCTTCTCGGCGGCGCTCCACTCGGCCACGGTCCGCTCGGCATCGGCCGGCTGTCCGTCGGGAACGAAGATCGGGTCGTACCCGAAACCGCCCACGCCTCGCGGCGCGGTCGCGAGCCGGCCCGGCCACCGGCCCTCGACCACGCGATGATCGCCCTCGGGGCTGACGAGCGCGATGGTCGAGACGAACTGCGCCGAACGGTGCGGATCGGAGATGTCGGCCAGCTGGTCGAGCAGCAGCTCGAGGTTCGCGGTCGCGTCTTTGACGTGCCCCGCCCAGTAGGCCGAGAACACCCCGGGCGACCCGCCCAGCACGTCGACGCACAGACCGCTGTCGTCGGCGAGGGCGAGCTGCCCGGTGTGAGCGCACGCGGTGCGGGCCTTGATGAGCGCGTTGTCGGCGAACGTCGTGCCGGTCTCGCGCGGCTCCGGGCCGTCGTAGCCGACGACCTCGAGATCGGGGCGCACCCGGGCGACGATCGCGCGCAGCTCCTCGACCTTGTGGGCGTTGTGGGTCGCCAGCACCACCTGCCGCGGCATCCGGCTCACTCCCCCGCGAGCGTCGCGGTCTGCAGGTCGCGCAGTTCGGCGCAGCCGGCGATGCCGAGTTCGAGCAGCGCGTCGAGCTCGCGCTTGTCGAAGGGGGCGCCCTCGGCGGTGCCCTGCACCTCGACGAACAGGCCGCGTCCGGTGACGACGAGGTTCATGTCCGTCTCGGCGCGCGAGTCCTCGACGTACGGCAGGTCGAGCAGGGGCTCGCCGTCGACGATGCCGACCGACACTGCGGCGACCGAATCGAAGAGCACCTGCGACTTCTGGCCGATGAACTTCTTCGCACGGCCCCATTCGATCGCATCCGCGAGCGCGACGTACGCGCCGGTGATCGCGGCGGTGCGGGTGCCGCCGTCGGCCTGCAGCACATCGCAGTCGATCACGATCGTGTTCTCGCCGAGCGCCTTGGTGTCGACCACGGCACGCAGCGCGCGGCCGATGAGTCGCGAGATCTCGTGGGTGCGCCCACCGACGCGACCCTTGACCGATTCTCGGTCGTTGCGCGAGTTCGTCGCGCGCGGCAGCATCGCGTATTCGGCGGTGACCCAGCCCTTGCCCTTGCCGGTGAGCCAGCGCGGCACGCCGTTGGTGAACGACGCGGTGCACAGCACCTTGGTGTTCCCGAACGAGATCAGCGCCGAGCCCTCGGCCTGGGTCGACCAGCCGCGCTCGATCGTGACGGGGCGGAGCTGATCGGCGGTGCGGCCGTCGGCGCGGACGAGGTCTGTCATGGCTCTCCTAGCGAGGGTGGGTGGGAAGGTCGATCGCGCCGGTCTGCACGAGGCGCACGTCGCGCACCTCGCGGCCCATGAGGCGGTGCGCGAGGTCGAGGAACTCGTCGGCCGATGCGCCGGTCGCTTCGTAGACGTGTCGGGCTGTGGCATCCGGGCCGGCCAGCAGGTCGCGTGAGACCAGCTGGCGGTAGACGTCCTTCGCGGTCTCGGTGTCACTCGAGACCAACGAGACCTCGGGACCCATCACGTAGCTGATGGCGCCCTCGAGGAACGGGTAGTGCGTGCAGCCGAGGACGAGCGTGTCGACCCCCGCATGGCGCAGCGGCGCCAGGTACTCCTCGGCGACGGCCAGCACCTCGGGCGAACCGGTGATGCCCTGCTCGACGAACGACACGAAGCGCGGGCACGCGGCGGCGAACACCGTGAGGCGCTCGTTGACCTCGAGCATGTCCTGGTACGCGCCCGACCCGATCGTGCCCGCGGTGCCGATCACGCCGATGCGCCCGTTGCGGGTCGTCGACATCGCGGTGCGCACCGCGGGGGCGATCACCTCGACGACCGGCACGTCGTAGCGCTCGCGCGCGTCGCGCAGCACCGCGGCCGACGCCGTGTTGCACGCGATGACGAGCATCTTCACGCCCTGGTCGACGAGGTCGTCGAGGATCTCGAGGGCGTAGCGGCGCACGTCGGCGATGGGCTTGGGGCCGTAGGGCGAACGCGCGGTGTCGCCGAGGTAGAGGATCGACTCGCGGGGCAGCTGGGCCGAGACCGCCCGCGCGACGGTGAGCCCGCCCACTCCGGAGTCGAAGATCCCGATCGGCGCGTCATCCACGGTCGTCCAGCCTACTTCGCCTCAGTAGAGTGACGGCCATGAGCTCCGCCCTGCACACCGACCGCTACGAGCTCACGATGCTCGAAGCCGGGCTCCGCGACGGCACCGCGCACCGCCGGTGCGTCTTCGAGCTGTTCGCCCGGAGGCTCCCGGGTGCCCGTCGCTACGGCGTCGTCGCCGGCACGGGCCGCCTGATCTCGCTGCTGCGCGATTTCCGCTTCGGCGATGACGAGCTGCGCTTCCTGCGCGACGAGAAGGTGGTGGATGCCGCGACGCTGCGCTTCCTCGAGGACTACCGGTTCTCAGGCACGATCACGGGGTACCGCGAGGGCGAGCTCTACTTCCCGGGGTCGCCGGTGCTGACCGTGGAGGGCACCTTCGCCGAGGCCGTCGTCCTGGAGACACTCGCACTGAGCGTGCTCAACCACGACTCCGCCGTCGCGACCGCGGCGGCCCGCATGAGCGTGGCCGCGGGCGGGCGTCCGCTGGCCGAGATGGGCTCGCGCCGCGCCGGCGAGGAATCGGCGGTCGCCGCCGCGCGCGCCGCCTACATCGCCGGGTTCTCGGCCACCTCGAACCTCGAGGCGGGCCGCGTGTGGGGCATCCCGACCATGGGCACGGCGGCGCACGCCTGGACGCTGCTGCACGATAGCGAGGAGGACGCCTTTCGCGCCCAGATCGACGCGCTGGGCATCGGCACCACGCTGCTCGTCGACACGTACGACACCCGCGCGGGAGTCGAACTCGCCGTCCGGGTGGCCGGCACCGGGCTCGGCGGCGTGCGCCTCGACTCGGGCGACCTGCCGGTCGTCGCTGCGCAGGTGCGCGCGCAGCTGGATGAGCTGGGCGCGACCGGCACCCGAATCACCGTCACCAGCGATCTGGACGAGTTCGCGATCGCCGCACTGGCGGCATCCCCGGTCGACGCGTACGGCGTGGGGACGTCGGTGGTGACGGGCTCGGGAGCGCCGACCGCGGGCATGGTCTACAAGCTCGTCGCGAGGCAGGATGCCGCGGGCGGATGGGTCCCGGTGGCGAAGGCCTCGGCGTCGAAGGCGTCGACAGGGGGACGCAAGGCGGCGTTCCGCGTGTGCGAGGACGGCACCGCCACCGCCGAGCTCATCACCGTCTCGGACGGCTTCGAGCCGCTCGACACCGCCGCCGAGCACGACGACGCCCGCCCGCTGCAGGTCACCCTCGTCGACGCAGGCGACCCCGACACCGCCGCCGAGGGCCCCTCCGGTGTCCGCGCAGCCCGCGCGCACCACGCTCGCGTCCGGGAGGAGCTGCCGGTGCGCGGACTCGCACTCAGCCGCTCGGACCCGGCGATTCCGACGGTCTTCGCCGACGCGGCATCCCGAGCTCGACGGGATCAGCCCGCGAGGGACTGATAGATCTCCTTGCAGCGGGGGCACACCGGGAACTTGTCGGGGTCACGGCCCGGGGTCCACTTCTTGCCGCACAGCGCACGCACGGGCTTGCCGGTGAGCGCCGACTCGAGGATCTTCTCCTTCTTCACGTAGTGCGAGAAGCGCTCGTGGTCGCCCGGCTCGATGTTCTCTTCGCGGATGAGCTCTTCGAGCTCGCGATCGAGAGTCGCAAGACCGCCCTGGTCGGGGGCGTCGAGGGGGGTGCTCATGATGAGCCAGTGTAGACCGCGTGCGCGCACCGCGGCCCGTCTCAGACCGACTCGGCGAACTCCATGATGCGGTCACCGCGTCGGCTGAACACGGCCGATCCGATGGCGACGCCGACCGCGAGGACGACGACGCCGGTGCCGACCCCCGCCCACAGGGCGACGGTCGCCGCTTCGATGTCGCCGGTCAGGGCGATCCAGGCGTACCAGAGCGTGGGAGCGCTGAGCACGACCACCCCGACCATCACGAGACCCTGCGCGATGGCACCCGAAGCGCCGGTGCGCTGAGGCTGACGGAAGGGACTCTCACCCGGCGGCGACACGGCGTACGGGGCGACGACCGACGAGATGCTCGACAGTCCGAGCCCCGTGAAGAACAGCGAGACGCACACGCCCACCATCGCCGGCAGCAGTGCCCACCGCCCGTGGATCGCGATCGAGATCGGAATCGCGAGTGCCAGCAGCGGCACGCCGATCAGCAGCACCGGAACGAGACGCCCGATGCGGTCGGAGACGCCGCGGATGCCGCTGGCGACGTGCATCCAGACGGCGGTGGCGTCGTACGCGACGTCGTTGTGCGGCAGCCAGCCGAGGAACAATGCGGCGAACGGCACGGGGATGAGCGCGACGAGATAGGGCGGCACGCCCGCGATCAGCAGCGGCACGATGGTGAGGGCCGCGGCGACCGGGATCACGAGCACGTTGACGATATGGCGCCGATCGCCGAGCCAGTAGATGAGGCTGCGTGCGGCGACCGCGCCACCGGGTGTTCCCGGGGCCACCGCGAACCAGCCGAGCCCGCCGCGCTCCCTGGTCGGCGCCGGCAGTGCGGTCGTGGTCAGCAGACGCCGCACGAGCAGCAGCCAGGCGCCCGCGAGCACGAAGACCGTCGCGAGGGCGACCAGCAGCGAGCCGACGGCGCCCGATGCTCCGCTCGCGGCGAGCCCCGGGTACGCCCACGCAGCGCCGAACGGCGTGAGCGCCAGCACCGACACCGCCTCGTACAGCTGGGTCGGCACCGCTCCGTCCCACTCGAGCGAGGACAGGAACACGCCCACGGGCACGACGACCACCAGGATCGCCATGATGAACAGGCCCGACAGCTCGCGGGATCGCCGCTCGCTCAGGAACAGCGTCGTGAGCGCCATGCACACGCGCGCGAGGAGCACGCAGGTCAGCACCGTGAGGACGACACCGGTGACGCCGGCCGCCGAGGATGCGCCGTGCGCGCCCCACGCGATCGATGCGCACACGGCGACGGCGGTCAGCGCCGCGACGGGCACGCTCAGGATTCCCGCGAGCACGAGGCCTCCGGCGAGCGAGGCGTGGCGCAGTCCGAGCAGCGCGAAGCGCCGTGGATCGAGCGGGTCGGTCGCCGACGCGATGATCGGCGCGAGCGCGAACCCGAGGGTCACCGCCGAGCCGCCGAGCACGATCACCGTGAGCGTGACGTCGTCCGAGGCCTCGGCCAGCGACAGCAGCGCCCAGCACGCGATCACCGTCGCCACGACGAGCACGACGATTCCCGCGATGAGTCGTTCGGCGCGGCCGGCATCGCCCCGCAGGGCGCCGACCAGCATCGTGAGCCTCAGTCGGAGTAGGTGTGCAACCACTCCAGGCCCTCCACGTCGCTGAGTCCGCCGGCCAGTTCCACGAAGCGCTGCTCGAGCGTCAGTTCGCCGCGCACCTGCTCGACCGTGCCCTCGGCGAGTACCTGGCCCGCGACGATCACGCCGACGCGCGAGCACACGCGCTCGACGAGCTCCATTCCGTGGCTGGACAGGATGACGGTGCCGCCGTGCGCGACGTAGGTCGAGAGGATGTCGAGGATGATCGCGCTCGAGACCGGGTCGACGGCCTCGAAGGGCTCGTCGAGCACGAGAAGCCGCGGAGCGTGGATGAGGGCGCCCGCCAGCATCACCTTCTTGGTCATGCCCGCCGAGTAGTCGGAGACGACGCGGCCGAGCGCCTCGGTCAGGTCGAAGGCTCGCGCGAGGTCGGTCGTGCGACTCTCCACGATCGCCGACGGCATACCGCGCAGCACGCCGTAGTAGTAGAGCAGCTGACGTCCGGTCAGCCGGTCGAAGGTGTGCAGCCGATCGGGCAGCACGCCCATGAGCTTCTTCGCCGACTGCGGGTCGGCCGTCGCATCGATCCCACCGACCTCGATGGCACCCTTGTCCGGGCGCAGGAGTCCCGCGATCATCGACAGGGTCGTCGTCTTGCCCGCGCCGTTCGGACCCACGAGGCCGTAGAAGGTTCCTGCCGGCACGGTCAGATCGATGGCCTCGACAGCGCGCGTCGACCCGAAGGACTTGGTGACCCCGCGCAGCGACAGCGCGGTCTCGCCGACGGCGTCCTCGGCGGCGGTGAGCACCTCGGGCACGTCGTCGTCGAACACGACGGCAGCGGTGTCGCCGACGAACACGAGCGGAGGCGCGGTGTCCTCCACCGGCTCGGCCACCTCGGGTTCGGCGATGACCGCCTCGGCCGCCTGAGCGTGCTGCTCCGTCTCGGTCGCGTCGGCGACATCGACGTCGGAGACGTCGCCCTCCTCGGCCTCGGCCTCTTCCTGGGCCACGGCGTCGTCGACGTCCGTCGCGGGGTCGACTCCGAGGGCCTCCTCGCCGGTGTCGTCGTCCAGATCGTCGGGGTCCTGGTCCTCGGCCTCGTCGGCCACCGGAGCGCCGACGGCGAGGTCCTCGACGTCCTCGTCTTCGGGCTCGGCATCCTCGTCGGCGAGGGCGTCGGCGACGGGGGCCACCGCCGGAGGCAGCGGAGGTCGTGGCGGAATCACCAGGTTCTCGCTCTCGTCGCGCAGATCGGGCGGCAGTGGCGGCGGCGGGCCGGGGTCGGCGGCCAGACGCTCGGCGATCAGACGCGCTGCGGCGCCCGCATCCGGCTTCAAGGGCACGACCCGGGCATGCGTATGGACGGGCGCCGCCTCGGGCGGTCCGTCGTCGCGGGGTGCCGGCAGGGATGCTGTCACCGATCAAACGTACCAAGCACCGGCGTCCGAGCGCCTGAGCGTTTGCCCGCAGGTCCGACGTGCCGACCATTACGAAACGGCAACGGGGGTCGGCATTGTGCCTGCTCACAGGTGAATTTCGCTAGCATGGCCGAGCACGACGGAGTGTCGATTCGGTGAACGACGGGTGAAACCCGCACTCCAGGAGCAACATTGTGACCATTCAGATCGTCATCCTCGCCGCGGGCATGGGCTCGCGGCTGGGCCGAAGCCTGCCCAAACCGCTCACGCGCCTCGCGGACGGGCGCAGCATCATGCAGCAGCAGCACGACAACGTGCGCGCGACCTTCGGCGACGCCGCACGCATCACCACGGTCGTCGGCTACCGCGCCGAGACAGTCGTCGAGGCCTTCCCCGATGTCGACTACGTCTACAACGACCGGTACGACCAGACCAACACGTCCAAGAGCCTGCTGCGCGCGCTGAAGGCGTCGCGCCGCGGCGGTGTGCTCTGGATGAACGGCGATGTGGTCTTCGACCCCATGGTGCTCGGTCGCGCGATCGCGCACATCGAGCGCGACGAGTCGTTCGTGACCGTCAACACGGCCAAGGTCAGCGACGAAGAGGTCAAGTACACGACCGACGACCGAGGGTTCATCCGCGAACTGTCCAAGACCGTCGTCGGCGGGATCGGCGAGGCGGTCGGCATCAACTACATCTCCGCCGGTGACAAGCGCGCGTTCATCCGCCACCTGTCGCGCGTCGACGACCAGGACTACTTCGAGCGCGGGCTCGAGCTGGCGATCGCCGAGGACGGCGTGCGACTGCGCCCCCTCGACATCTCGGACCTGTACGCCGTCGAGGTCGACTTCGCCGAGGACCTCGAGCGCGCGAACCTCTTCGTCTGAGCCCTGTCCGAGTCCATACCGATTGCGGCATCCTCCCGCAAGCCCTCAGCGGTCGCCCAGAGCGCACGCTTAGGATCACGGCGTGGCTGAGAAGGTGTATCGCATCGACTCGCTCCCCGACGGCTCTCCGTGGGCGAGCGGGCTGCCTCCCGCGGGTTCGGACGAGCATCCGTTCCTGATCCGCGCCCTCGACCGCGTCCTCGCGATCCAGCGGCCCGTCGTGCTCGCGCATCTGCGCAGCATCCGCCTGCGGCACCCGGTCAGCTCCAGTGCCGACGTCGTGCGGATGCTCGAGCGCCGCTACCTGGCGGCGGTCACGACCGGCGGTGCCGCGGTCGGGGCGACCGCCGTCGTTCCCGGGATCGGCACGGGCGTGACCCTCGCCCTCAGCGGTGTCGAGACCGTCGGCTTCCTCGAGGCGACGGCGCTGTTCGCCCAGTCGGTCGCCGAAGTGCACGGCATCCCGGTGAGCGACCCCGACCGCGCGCGCGCCCTCGTGCTCACCCTCATGCTCGGCAAGGAAGGCGTCGACCTCGTCACCCAGCTCGCCGGCCAGGCCACCGGCACGGGTGCGGGGCGAGACAGGTATTGGGGCGAGCTGGTCACCAAGTCGCTCCCCCGCGCGGCGATGGGCCCCCTCGTCGACCGCCTGAAGTCGACGTTCATCCGACAGTTCGCCGCGCGCGGCGGCGCGAGCTGGATCGGCAAGGCGCTTCCGTTCGGCATCGGCGCCGCGATCGGCGGCGCCGGCAACCACATCCTCGGCCGGCGTGTCCTGGTCAACTCCCGGCGTGCCTTCGGCCCGCCGCCGGTCGCGCTTCCGGTCGAGCTGGAGCCGAAGCCGGACGCCGCCCGCCTCGAGCACGCGGCCGCGCGCTCGGCCAAGCGCGCCGGCGACGCGCTCGCCCGGGGTGTGCAGCGCAGCGGACAGGCGATCGGCTCGGCCGCGCGCTCGGTCACCCGACGCCGCCGCGACGGCGGCGCCACCGACGGCGGCGCCACCGACGGCGAACAGGCGGCACTGCCCGGCGACACCGGCTGACCCGCCCCGCCCGCAGCGATACGCTCAGGCGTTATGGACAGCACCCTCGCGTGTCTGGCGGCCTGGATGCCCCGCCAGCGCTGGTACGCGGGCAAGGGCAGGCCGCCGAGCCTGCGCCTGGTGGGCTGGTGGGATCTCAGCGCGCACGACGACGCGAACGCGCGCATCCGCACCTTCCTGGTCGCCGATGAGGCGGCCCTGCCCGTCGTCCGCTATCAGGTGCCCGTCGTCATGCGGCCCACCGAGGCGGTCGACGCACCCGAGGCGACGTGGATCGGCAGCCCCGAGCCCGGGGTCACCTTCATCGACGGGCCGACCGACCCGGCCTACGCCCGCGCACTGCTCAGCCTCGCGACCGGCGATCGCACCGCCACCGGGCCGCAGATGACCGCGACGGGGCACCCCGCCGCCCACCTTGAGGAGGAGGTGCGCACGGCCGAGGTGCTCAGCGGCGAGCAGTCCAACACATCCATCATCCATCGCGCCGCGCACACCCCTGTCATCTGCAAGGTGTTCCGCCAGCTCAGCCCCGGCCTCAACCCCGACATCGAGCTCGCGACCGCACTGGCCCAGGCCGGCTCTCGGCACGTGCCCGCCTCATACGGCTGGGTCGAAGGGCGCTGGAACGACGGCGGCGGCGAGGCGACGGGGTCTCTCGCGTTCGTCCAGGAGTTCCTTCCCGACGTCGAGGACGCATGGCGCGTCGCTCTGCGCGCAGCCGCGCGCGGCGACGACTTCAGCGAACCGGCGGGTCGCCTCGGCGAGGCCACCGCGGAGGTGCACCTGCTGCTGGCCGACCTGTTCCCCACGCGCGAGAACTCGAGCGCCGACCGCGAGGCGACCGCGGCGACGTGGCACCGCCGGCTGACGATCGCGCTCGCGGAGGTGCCGGCGATCGCCGAGCGCGCAGCGGGGATCGAGGCGGTGTATCGTCGGGCGGCGGATGCCGCGTGGCCGCGACGGCAGCGCATCCACGGCGACTACCACCTGGGGCAGGTCCTGCATCACGCCGAGCGCGGCTGGGTGCTGCTGGACTTCGAAGGCGAGCCGCTGCGCCCGATGCGCGAGCGCATCGAGCCCGATCTCGCGATCCGCGACGTGGCCGGGATGCTCCGCTCCTTCGACTACGTGGCCGGCTCCCTCCGCCGCGACGACCCCGAGCGGTCGCCCGACGGAGTGCCGGCATGGGCCGCCCGCGCGCGGGCGGCCTTCGTGGCCGGATACGGCGCGCGCTCCGGTGTCGTGCTCGATCAGCGGGATCCCGTGCTCACGGCCATGGAACTCGACAAGGCCGTCTACGAGGCGATCTACGAGTCGCGCAACCGGCCCACATGGGTCGCGATCCCGTTGCGGGCGATCAGCCGCCTGCTCGAGTCGACCGACTGATCACGCCTCGATCTCATCGTCGAGGTCGGCCTCGTCGGCGTCGAGCTCGTCTTCGTCGGCGTCACCGGCGTGCCAGCGCTCCCACTCGGCCATGAGGTGCGCGACCGCCCCGTGGAAGCGGGCGGTCGCCGCACCGGGCGCGGTGTCGCCGAAGTAGTGGGCGACCCAGGATTCGAGGCGGGCGCGCGCCTGGTCGTCGCCCTGCACGCGGTCGGTCTCGGCGACCACGTCGCGCGCGGCCGCGGCATCCAGCCACTCGCACGCCGAGAGGTACCCGTGCGAGTCGACCACCGCGGCCGGATCGGCCGGCCGGGTCACCAACAGGGGCTTGTCGGCCGCCAGCCGGTCGTAGACCATGGCCGAGATGTCGACGATCGCCACATCGGCGGCGGCGAGCTGCCAACCGAGCTCGGGGCCGTCGTCGAAGACGTGCACCGCTGCGGGATCGGTGGCGTTCGCGGCCTGGAGCGCCTTGATGATGCGCCTGTTCGCCGCCCCGTACTCGGAGTCGACGACCCCCGATCGAGGATGCGGTCGGTAGATGACGCGGTGGCGACCGGTGGCGAGAAGCGCCGCGACGAGCGCCTCCCCATGGGTGCGGACCGACCCGTAGTGCGCAGACGGTCGGTCGCCCTCCCACGTCGGTGCGTACAGCACGACCGTGCGATCGTCGTCGGGGTAGGGCACGTCGCCCGAGTAGTGGTCGGCCTGGGGTCGGCCGATCTCGATGGTCCGCCGCTCGATGTCGTAGTCCCACAGCACGCGGGCGAGCCGCTCGCGTGCGGCGTCCCCTGCCACGAACGCGTAGTCGTACGCCTTGAACTGGTTCGTGGTCATGTACATCTTGTCGGACTCGCCGTGGTTGATGAACACGTGCCAGCGACGGCCGTAGCGGAACATCTGGAAGTTGCGCGTGTTCTGGTTGACGTACAGGACGACGCGGATGTCCTGCCGGCCGAGGAAGCGCTCGAGATCCCGCACCGTCGGCACGAAGGCCACCGGCGGTGAGTCCTCGGCGAGCAGAGCGCGCGCACCGGTCGCAGAGCGGCTGAGCACGACGACCGGCCATGTCTTGGCCAGCTCGGCCAGCGGGCGATACCACTGGCGCATCTGGTACATGTTGACCTCGCCGTCGGCGAAGTACACCGCAACCCGGTAGTGATCGTTCGGATGGGGATCGCGGGTGGCGAGCGTGCGGCGAACGTGGGCGACGGCCGAGCGGTTCGCCAGCGCCTTGCGCAGGAGCGCGACCGCCTTTCGCGCATCGGAGAGCAGACCCACGTTCCCCAGACTACCGACGGGGTCGTGACATGATCGACGCGTGCACGACGAGCAGCGCAGTCCCCGAGCCGCGCCGCGCGTGCCGCCCGGCGCGGGTGTGACGTTCGTGATGCCCGTGCTCAACGAACGGGATTACCTGCGCCGCGCCGTGGAATCCGTGCTGGCGCAGGAGCTCGATGTGCCGAGCGAGCTCGTTCTCGCCCTCGCGCCGTCGACCGACGGCACTGACGAACTCGCCGCCGAGCTCGCCGCGGCTGATGACCGCATCGTCCTGGTGCGCAACCCGGCCGCCCACATCCCGGTGGGGCTGAACATCGCGATCCGCGCCGGTTCGCACCCCACGATCGTGCGCGTCGACGCGCACTCCGAGCTCGAGCCCGCCTACACCCGCCGCGCGATGGAGACGCTCGACCGCGTCGGAGCCGCGAACGTGGGCGGCGTGATGCGTGCCGACGGACGATCGCCGTTCCAGCGGGCGGTCGCGCGCGCCTACAACTCCCCCATGGGGCTGGGCGGCGGCGCGTACCACGGCGGCACGCGCGAGGGCGAGGCCGAGTCCGCATACCTGGGCGTGATGCGCCGGGCCGTGCTCGACGAGGTGGGCCTGTTCGACGAGACCGTCCGACGCGGAGAGGACTGGGAGCTCAACCTGCGGATCCGGCGCGCCGGTTACCGGGTCTGGTTCGATCCCTCCCTCTCGGTGACCTATTGGCCGCGCGAGAGCTGGCCGCGCCTGGCGCGGCAGTTCTTCGCCACGGGACGCTGGCGAGGCGAGCTCGTGCGCAGGTACGGACGCGGCAACTCCCTGAGGTTCTTCGCGCCGCCGCTGCTCGTGCTCGCGATCGCCGCCGCCGTGATCGTCGGCGTGCTGCAGCTGACGGGCATCGCCGCGGGCGGCTGGGGCCTCGCGGCATCCGTCGTCTACCTGCCGCTGATCGCCTACGTCGTGCTCGTCGTCGCGACGGCCCTCGGCCGCGGCGGCGGCACGGGCTGGCGCGACCGGCTGTGGACCGCCGCGGTGCTGCCGACCATGCATCTGGCGTGGGGGTCGGGCTTCGTGGTCGGAGTGGTGCGCGGCGCGCACGACACGGTCGACACCTCGCGGTTGCGTGATCGCAACACGCCGCTGCCGTGACCGATCAGCGTTCGACGAAGCCCTGATCGAGGATGCGCGTGACGATCCGCTCGGCCGCGTGCCCGTCGTCGCGGGCGTTGAACCGCGCCCGCCACGCCGCGTACCGCTCGGCGTGGTCGGCCGGGTCGGTGCCGGTCAACGCCGTGACGAGCTCGTCCATGGTGCGCACCAGCGGCCCCGGCGCGTGGGCGGCGAGGTCGAAGTAGAAGCCGCGCAGCTCACCTCGGTAGTGCTCGAGGTCGGGCACGAGGAAGAACATCGGCTTGCCGGTGACCGAGAAGTCGAACATGACCGACGAGTAGTCGGTGACCAGCGCGTCGGCCGCCAGCAGCAGTTCGGCCGTGTCGGGATAGCCGGTCACGTCGATGACCCGGGGGCCTTCGGCGTCGCGCCCGGGCACCAGGGTGCGCGAGTGCCCGCGCACGAGCACGACGGCGTCGACCTGCGCGGCGAGCGCGGCGGGGTCGACGAAGTCCACGATCTGCTCGCGGTCGTCGCGCCATGTCGGCGCATACAGCACGACGCGCTCACCGGCGGCGATGCCGAGCGCTGCGCGCGCCGACGCGCCGTCACCGGTCACGAGAACGTCATTGCGCGGGTAGCCCTCGACCCACACCGGGCGGGTGAGGAACGCGTACGCCTTGGCGAGGATGCGCGCGGCGTACGGGTTCTGCGCCAGCAGCACGTTCCAGCGCCGCGACTCCTTGACCACCGCGGCCATGCGTCGCGGGTCGAACCCCGGCCGATGAAGGGCGAGCCGCTTGAGCGGCGTGCCGTGCCACGTCTGCAGCACGACCTGGTCGGGGCGACGCGAGAACCGCCGCCGCATCCAGTCGTTGATGACAAGCAGCCGTGCCGAGCCGCGCGCACGCCACCACTCCGGACTGCCGTCGACGACCGCCACGGCACCGTCGGGCACGCGGACCGACAGGTCGGTCACGCTCCAGTAGCGCACGACGTCGGGCGCGCGGCGGGCCAGTTCGCGGTCGATCGCCAGGGGATTGCAGCTGGCGTTGCGACCGTAGAAGCTCTCGAAGAAGACCGCGTTCTCGAGGCCCGTCGCGCGCGTGGCGTACCGTCGCTCGAGCGCCGCCTGGCCCTCGCCGGAGTCGTAGGCGGGATCGATGGGCGGGCCGACCGTCAGCGTGGCGCCGACCGCGGACGCGCGGATCGGACCGAGCTGGACGAGCTCGAGCGCGAGGTCGACCTCGATCGCATCGCCATCGGCGCCGGTCACCGCGATCGCGTAGTCGCCGACCGGCAACGGCAGGTCGGGTCCCGACCACCGCGACGCGTGCAGCGGCAGCACCGCCTTCCACGTCCTGCCGCGCCCGGTCAGCCGACCCGACACGCGCGCCCGCGGTCCGATCAGCTCGGCCGAGGTCGGCCGAGGCCCGGTGCCGCAGAGGACGAGCTCGCCGCCATGGTCCGAATCGAGACGGGCGTCGATCATCGTCGTCCTCTTCCCGCGGCACCCGTGCGCAGACCCGCCAGGATCGCACGGTACACCCTGATGCTGTTGCCGCCGTCGCGGTGGGCATGCACGCGCTCGCTCAGCGCTTCGGCGCGGGCACGACGGCGGGATGCCTCGGCGTCGTCGCCGAGCACGGCGTCGAGCTGCGTGGCAGCCTCGGCCCACGTCGTCGCCCACCCGTCGCCGGCGACCTCGGGATAGGTGCCGTAGAAGCCGCGCGTACGCGCGTAGCGGGCGACGTCGGGCGCGAGGAAGACCACCGGCACGGGCACCAGGGCGCTGTCGAAGACGAGCGACGAGTAGTCCGTGACCAGCACATCCACCCCGCTGAGCAACGGCGTCACATCGGTGACGACCTCGCTTCCCAGCATCCGCACGCGCTCGGTCGGCGCGGGCGGCGCGTACGCGCCCGACCCGAGCGGATGCGATCGCACCAGCAGGACCGCGTCGTGCCGGCGCAGCACATCCGCGATGGCGTCCCACTCGTCGGCATCCGGGATCGCGGGGTCGGGTTGGCCGTCTCGCCACGTCGGGGCGTACAGCACCACGCGCGTGCGCGCGTCGAACGAACCGGCCGCCTGCGCGATCGCGGCACGCGCGATCGACCGGCGATCGGCGGGCCGACCGCGCGAGAGCACGTCGACGCGCGGCTCGCCGGTGACCGGAACGCGGTCATCGGGCAGCGCGAACGCCGATTCGAGCCTGCCGCGCACGAGGTCGGATGCTGCGGGCAGCACGCGGATGCGCCGCGCGGCTGCGCGGTAGAGCAGACGCACCAGCTGCGACGCCGCCCGTGCGAGAACACCGCGGCCGAGCAGTGCGGGGGGCTGGGACGTCACGGGCGAGTCCAGGCCGATGCGCTTGAGCGGGATGCCGTGCCACAGCTGCACCACGAACGCGCCCGACACCGCGAAGCGGTTGACGTCGCCGAAGCCGTGGGTCACGACCACCACGGCGGCACGCGCCGTGCGCCAGAATCCGCGCAGCGAGCGCCGCGGCAGGGTCGGGATCCCGCGCGCCGCCGCTTCGGCCGCCTCGCGGGCCGAGCCGATCAGCCAGACGCAGCGACGGCCGTCGGCGACCGCGACGGGCCACAGTGCGAGCGCGCCGTCGCCGATTCCCGCCGCGCTGCCGAACACCCATTCGTCGCCCCGCGGCACGAGGAGCGTGACGAGGCGTCCGATCGCGTAGAGCGGGAGCGCGGCCAGCTTGGCCGCATTGCCCGCGTCGAACGAGAAGGACGCCATCCCGCGAGCCTATCCCGCGAGATGGCGTCCTCCGCCGTGGCGGCCGCTACTGGCCGAGGTCTCCGAGCACGACATCGATCGTGCGGGTCTCGCCGTCGCGGACGAACGTGACGGTGGCGTCGCTGCCGGCCGCGGCGGCACGGACCTGCGCGGTCAGGTCGACCGAGTCGGTGATCGGAACGCCGTTGAAGCCGGTGACGATGTCGCCGACCTGGAGTCCGCCCGCGGCGGCTGCGCCCCCCTCGACGACCTCGGCGATGTAGGCGCCGGTCATCGTGGAGCCCTCGACGTACTCGGCGGACTGCACGCTCGCGCCGAGCAGCCCGTGGGTGGCCGCGCCGTCGGCGATGAGGTCGTCGGTGATGCGCTGGACGATGTCGGACGGGATCGAGAACCCGACGCCGATCGAACCGGCCGCACCGGACGACCCACCGGCCGAGGCGATCGCGACGTTGATGCCGATGAGCCGACCCTCGTCGTCGACCAGCGCGCCGCCCGAGTTGCCGGGGTTGATGGCCGCGTCGGTCTGGATGACCGCGATCTTGATGGTCTCGGAGGCCTGCGCCTGTCCCTGCCCCTGACCGAAGTCGAAGAAGAACGGACTGTCCTGCTGCTGCTCCTGCGGGCTCTGGTCCTCTTCGTCTCCGGTGTCGGGCACCGCCGAGGAGGCGATCTCGATCGAGCGGTTCAGCGCGCTCACGATTCCGGTCGTGACGGTGTTCGACAGACCGAGTGGTGCTCCGATGGCGACCGTCTGGTCACCCACGTTGAGCTGCGAGGACGAGGCGAACTCGATCGGTGTCATGCCCTCTGCGCCCTCGAGCTTGATCACCGCGAGGTCGTAGGTGGGGTCGGTGCCGACGATCGAGGCGTCGTAGACGTCGCCGTCCGACGTGGTCACGCGGATGGTCGCGTCGCCACTTGCGCCGTCCAGGGTCACCACGTGGGTGTTGGTGACCACGTAGCCGTCCTCGGTGAGCACGACGCCCGAGCCGGTGCCCGATCCCGTCGAGCCGGACGCCTGGATCGTGACCACGCTCGGCACGACCTTCGCCGCGATCGCCGTGGTCTGGTTGACCGAGCCGGAGTCGTTGACCGTGACCGCCGAGGGACCCGCCGCCGGCAGGGTGCCCTCGGGAGCGAAGAGGGCGGTGCCGGCGTAGGCCCCGCCGAGGCCCGCCGCGCCGCCGACGAGGGCGGCCGCGACGAGGATGCCGGCGACTTTGCCCGCGCCGACCTTGCCCCGGGGGCGCGGCGGAGCGGTCACCGCGGCCGTCGGGATCGTGCCGGTTGCCGGGGCCGCGCCGAGGGGGGCGATCGGCGAGGTCGGACCGGTCTCCGTCGACGACGGGGTGGGGTACCCCTGCGGCGGCTGATACCGCGGCGTGGCCGCCGGCTGCTGCCATCCGCCTGCGGGCTGCGACGGGACCGGCGGAACGGGAGGAACGGTCGGCGCAGCGGCGACCTGCTCGGCGTCGCTGTGCGGGGTGGGGGTGTCGGGGCGCTCGCCCTGGGTGTCGGTCATCGCTGCTCCTTCGTGAAAGCAGTATCCAACCTGCCGCCGGTTCCTGTGCGTTCCTTATGCCGCGGATGGGACATGCCTATGCGAACCCGAAGAGCCGGGCGAGTAGCCTGTGCACGATGCGAGACATTCCGGGTGCCTGGCACCGCACCGCTGCGGGCGCGGGGCTCGTCGGCGACGACGGACGGATCCGCCCCACCATCTTCGCGGAGATGTCGGCACTGGCGGCGCGAACGGGCGCCATCAACCTGGGCCAGGGCTTTCCCGACGAAGACGGTCCCCCCGAGGTGCTCGCCGCCGCCGCAGAGGCGATCGCCGCCGGGGTGAACCAGTATCCGCCGGGACGCGGGAACGCGGTGCTCCTCGACGCGATCGCCGCCCACCAGTCCCGGTTCTACGGCCTCGACCCCGATCCGGCGCGCGAAGTGCTCGTGACGGCGGGGGCGACCGAAGCGATCGCCGCGACGCTGCTGGCGCTCGTGTCGGGTCCCGACGACGAGGTCGTCGTGTTCGAGCCGTACTACGACGCCTATGCGGCGCTGGTGGCCCTGTCGGGCGCCCGCCTGGTACCCGTCCCCCTGCATTGGCCGGACTTCCAGCCCGATCTCGACCGTCTGCGGGATGCCGTGACGGATCGCACGCGGGTGATCCTCGTGAACGACCCGCACAATCCGACGGGAGCGGTGTTCTCGAGGCACGCGCGTGGCGAGATCGTCGCGCTGGCCGAGCGACACGACGCCGTCATCGTGACCGACGAGGTGTACGAGCACCTCGTCTTCGACCGCTCGCATGTGCCGATCGCCACGCTGCCCGGAGCATTCGAGCGGACGGTCTCGATCTCGTCCGGAGGGAAGACGTTCTCGACGACGGGATGGAAGATCGGCTGGCTGACCGCTCCCGCCGACCTGGTCGACGCCGTCCTCGCCGTCAAGCAGTTCCTGACATACGTCAACGGCGCCCCGCTGCAGCCCGCGATCGCCGCCGGACTCGGGCTGCCCGACTCGTTCTTCAGCGGCATCGCCGCCGGGCTCCGCTCCAAGCGGGATCTGCTGGGCGCGGGCCTCGCCGCCGCCGGTTTCGACGTGTCGGTGCCCGCGGGCACCTACTTCACGGTCGCGGATGCCGCTGCGCTCGGCGCGTCCGACGCGGCGGCGTTCTGCCGTGAACTGCCGGCCCGGGCGGGCGTCGTCGCCATCCCGCTGACGGCCTTCGTCACGCGGGAGCGCCGTGCCGAGTATGCGACGCTGGTGAGGTTCGCCGCGTGCAAGCGCGTCGAGGTGCTCGCCGAGGCATCCGCTCGCCTCGCGGCGCTGCGCTGACTCAGGTGCGCGCGACCACGGTGTAGCGGCGCAGCAGCAACGCCGGATTCACACGGCGGACGCGATCCACCGTGTCGAGATCGAGGTGCGCGACCGCGACGTCGGTGGCCGTGCCCACGCCGGCCAGCTCGACACCCTGCGGATCCACGATCATCGAAGCACCCACGCCGAGGGGCGGCGGATGGTCGGCGGCGGCGACGAACACGGTGTTCTCGATCGCACGTGCGTGCACCAACGTGCGCCAGTGGTGCTCTTTCAACGGCCCGCGCACCCACTCCGCCGGGATGAGGAAGACCTCGGCACCGGCATCGGCGAGCATCCGCCCCACTTCGGGAAAGCGCAGGTCGTAGCAGGTCATGAGCCCGAACCGCAGCCCGCCGACGTCGAATGTCTGGGCCGCGGCGAGTTCGCCGGGCTGCACCCAGTCCGATTCGCGTTGACCGAACGCGTCGTAGAGGTGAAGCTTGCGGTACAGCGCGACCACGCCTTCGCTGTGGACGGCGACCGCGGTGTTGCGGACACGACCCGCCTCACCGCGTTCGAGCAGACCCGCCACGATGTGCACGTCGTGCTCGCCCGCCAGGGCGGTGAGCGCTCTCGTGAACGGGCCGTCGAGGTCCTGCGCGTTCTGCGCCAGCGACTCGTCGAACGGGTCGACGAAGTAGCTCGAGTACTCGGGGAAGACGATGACGCGGGCACCGCGCGACACCGCGGCTGCGGTCATGTCCGCGATGGTCTCGAGGTTGGCTGCGGCGTCGGCCGTCGGCGCGAACTGGGCCACCGCGAGCGCGAGCGTCTGCGAGGGGTTCATGATCTCCGATTCCCGAAGCGATGCCGGATCACCACCGGGGCCACCACCCACAGTGCCAGAAGCACCGAGCTCAGACAGGCCAGGATGATCCACGCCGCGTCGATGCCGAGCACGACGTCGAAGACGAAGGCGACCACGCCGAGCACGAGGGCCGCGACGGTGACCAGTGCCGTCACGAGCGCGGCGTGCCCGTACGAGACGACGTTGGGCTTGGCCTTCTGCTGGAACAGCGCGCGATGCAGCGCCACGGGCGCGAGGGCGATGATGGTGCTGAGTGCGGCCAGCACCACGAGGACCAGATAGAGCGACCGCTGCCCGTCGGTGAGGTCGTCGAAGGCCGGCTGGAACGCGAGCGCCAGCAGGAAGCCGGTGAGGATCTGCGTGCCGGTCTGCAGCACACGCAATTCCTGCAGCGCCTCGTTCCAGTTGCGGTCCGCCCGTTCGTCCTCGCTCTCGTCGCGACCGTCGGCGCGGTCGACGGCGGTGGTGTCGTCGCGACTCATGCGCTCATCCTCGCCCTGGCGACGCGGTGCAGACAAGGATCGACCGCGTGTCGCCCGCCACTTCGAAGCCGTGCTAAGCTTTTCTCTTGTGCCGCGGGGTGGAGCAGCTCGGTAGCTCGCTGGGCTCATAACCCAGAGGTCGTAGGTTCAAATCCTGCCCCCGCAACAGATGGAAGGCGTCCCTCACCGGGGCGCCTTCCCCCTTTTCGGGCAGGTGATCAGGTCTTCTCCGCCGCCGATTCCGGGTCCATCGCACCCGAGATGTCGCCGAGGAAGCGCATCACGACCCGCAGCTGCTCATCGTCGTACCGCTCGGCGACCGCCCGCATCGCCATCAGCCGCTCGCCGAAGTGACGGTAGAACTCCCGGCGGGAGGCATCCGTGAGTCGGAGCACGCGCGACCGGCGGTCCGTCGGGTGCGGATGCCGCTCGACGTGCCCCGACGCCACCAGCCGATCGACGAGCTTGGTCGTCGAGGCGGTGGTGATGCGCAGGTGTGCGGCGATATCGTGAGGACTCACCGGCGTCCCCCGCTGCTCGCGCATGATGAGCATGCGCAGCGCGGCCAGGTCGGTGACATTCATGTCCATGTCGCCTTTCATCCCGCCGTTCATCCGATCCATCGAGTCGGAGAACGCGCGGACGGCCACGAGCACGTCCATGATGGTCTCCTCATGGGCGGTGCGCGGAACCCACGGCTGCGTCATGTGGACACCCCCTCCCTCCCCTTGTATCATCGAGCAACGAATATCGCTAGATAAACTAGTGAATTGGGAGGCGAAATGACCGACATCGAGCAGGTGGTCCTCCTCGACGACGAGGGTCGCGCGATCGGCACCGCCCCCAAGAGCAGCGTCCACGGCACCGACACCGCGCTGCACCTGGCCTTCTCGTGCCACGTCATGAACGCCGAGGGGCAGGTGCTGGTCACCCGCCGCGCACTCGAGAAGCGCACGTGGCCCGGAGTGTGGACCAACTCGTTCTGCGGCCACCCCCGTCCGGCCGAGGCCCTGCTGCACGCCGTCGGCCGCCGCGGCGAGTACGAACTGGGCCTCACGCTGCGCGATATCGAACTGGTGCTGCCGCTGTTCCGCTACCGCGCGACCGACGCGAACGGCATCGTCGAGCACGAGGTGTGCCCGGTGTACATCGCGCGCACCGACGACGAGCCCACCCTCAACCCGCTCGAGGTGCACGACGCCCGCTGGGTCGACCCCGAAGAACTCGCAACCTCGCTCACCGCGACGCCGTGGGCCTTCAGCCCGTGGCTCGTCCTGCAGGCCCGACAGCTCCCCCTCTTCGGCGGGCGCGACCTCGAGAGCCGCGCATCATGATCGACCCCCCGCTGCGCGCCGAGGTCGACCAGGCGATCGACCGGGAGCTCGCGCGCGTGCGCGACCGCGCCGGCGCGATGTCCGAGCCGTTCGCGGCACTCGGCGACGCGACGGCGCGTGCGGCCGCAGGTGGCAAGCGGCTTCGGCCGGCCCTGGTGCTCGCGGCCTTCGACGCCTACGACGGAGCTCCCGCCCGACGACCGGCGGCCGTCGACGTCGCAGTCGCCTTCGAACTGCTCCACACGGCGTTCGTGGTGCACGACGATGTGATCGATCACGATGTCGTGCGTCGCGGCATCCCGAACATCGGCGGTGAGTTTCGCGTCCGCGGGCGCGGGCGCGGTGCGGATGCGGCGGGCGCGGCGACGCTCGGCGATGCGGCGGCCATCCTCGCCGGCGACCTGCTGCTGCACGAGGCTGCGCGCCTGGTCGCGCTCACCGACCTGCCGGGAACCGTGCGGCGCGACGTCTACGATCTGCTCGACGACGCCGTCTACGTGTCGGCCGCCGGCGAGCTATCGGACGTCGAGAACGCGGTGGCCGCGGTCTCGGCGGACACCGACGACGCTCTCGGGACCGCCTTCAACAAGACGGCGGTGTACTCCTTCCGCGCGCCGCTGTGCGCGGGCGCGCTGCTGGCGGGCGCCGACGCCGCGCAACGGGAGCTGCTGGCGCACGCGGGCGGACGGCTCGGGCTCGCCTTCCAGCTCGTCGACGACCTGATCGGAGCATTCGGCACGGCCGAACAGGCCGGCCGCGAGGTCGGCGGCGATCTGCGCGAGGCCAAGCGCACGCCGCTCGTGGCGATGGCCCGTGAGACCGCGCACCGCGCGCGCGTGGACGACGCGATCGCCCTGGCGCACACCGGCCCACTCGCCGTCGCCGATGCGCAGCGCGCGATCGAGGACAGCGGGGCGCGCGTCGAGCTGACCGTGCTGGCGGAGACGACGCTGGCGCGTGTGCGCGACGATGCGAAGCGCCTGCCGACCGAGGCGGGAGCGCTGCTGAGACAGCTCGCCGACCGGATCGAGGAGCGCATTCCGTGACCGACGACTCCGAGGCCACCGGCCTCGACCTCTACGACCGCGTGGCGCGTGACGCCGCCGCAGCGGTGATCGCCCGCTACTCGACCTCGTTCGCACTCGCGTGCCGGATGCTGGGCCGGCGGGTGCGCGCGGACGTGAAGAACGTCTATGCGCTCGTGCGCATCGCCGACGAGATCGTCGACGGCCCCGCCGTCGAGGCCGGGATGGACGTCGAGGCGGCCAGAGAGCTGCTCGACGACCTCGAGACCGAGGTTCACGCCGCCATCCACCGCCGCTACAGCACCAACCTGATCGTGCATGCGTTCGCCGGCACCGCGCGGGAGTGCGGCATCGGCGACGAGCTGATCGGCCCGTTCTTCGCTTCGATGCGAACCGACCTCGAGGCCACCGAGCACGACGCCGCCTCGCACGACATGTACGTCTACGGATCGGCGGAGGTGGTGGGACTGATGTGCCTGCAGGTGTTCGTCAACGCGGGCGGATCGGCACCCACCGCGCCCGACCCGGGCCTCGTCGACGGCGCCCGGCGCCTGGGCGCCGCCTTCCAGGACGTCAACTTCCTGCGCGACCGCGCCCACGACGACGCCGCACTCGGCCGCGACTACCTGGGTCTGCGCACGGGACGGTCCACCCGCGCCGATGTGCTCGACGGCATCGACGCCGACCTCGCCGCCGCAGCCGCCGTCATCCCCCAGCTGCCCGCCGACTGCCGCCGGGCCGTGACCGCCGCCCACGACCTGTTCCACGAGCTCGCACGACGATTGCGCGCGGACCCCGCCGACGACGTGCGGGTGCGCGTGCCCGATGGCGTCAAGGCTCTGCTCGCCGCGCGGGCCCTGGCCGGCCGTGCACCCCGGGGCGTGCGGGCATGACCGGCGGGCGCACCGCCGTGGTGGTCGGCGGCGGGATCGCAGGACTCGCGACCGCCGCGCTGCTCGCCGACGACGGATGGCGTGTGCAGCTGCTCGAAGCGCGCGACGAGCTCGGCGGGCGCGCCGGCTCGTGGCAGAGCGAGGGGTTCCGCTTCGACACCGGGCCCAGCTGGTACCTCATGCCCGAGGTCTTCGATCACTTCTTCCGGTTGCTGGGCACGACAGCGCACGCCGCGCTGGATCTCGTGCGGCTCGACCCCGCGTACCGCGTGATCAGCGATCCCGGCACCGGTCTCGCGCCCCTCGATGTGCACTCCGGTCGCGCGGAGGCCACCGCGCTCTTCGAGTCCGTCGAGCCCGGCGCCGGCGCCGCGCTGGACGCCTATCTCGACTCGGCGGGCGATGCGTACCGCCTGGCCGTGGGTCGCTTCCTCTACGACACGTACGAGACCACGGCAGGTCTGCGCGACCCGGCGCTGCTGCGCCGCGCACCGCAGCTGACCCGACTGCTGACGCAGACGCTCGCGTCGCGCGTGGAGCGCAGCTTCCGCGACCCCCGGCTGCGCCAGATCCTCGGCTACCCGGCCGTCTTCCTCGGCGGATCGCCGTACGCGATGCCCAGCCTCTACCACCTCATGAGCCATCTCGATCTCGACGAGGGCGTGCTCTACCCGCGCGGCGGCTTGGTCGAGGTCATCCGGGCGATCGAACGTCTGGCCCGACAGCGCGGCGTCGACATCCGGACGGGAGCCGAGGTGACCCGCATCCTCACCCGCGACGGGCGGGCCGTCGGCGCACGGCTGCGCGACGGGTCCTCCCTCGAAGCCGACCTCGTCGTCTCGACGGCGGATCTGCACCACACCGAGACGGCGCTGCTGGGCACGGACGAGCAGACCTACCCGCAATCGTGGTGGGACTCGCGCACCCCGAGCCCCGGCGCCCTCCTCGTGCTGCTGGGCGTCGAGGGCGAGCTGCCGCAGCTGGCCCACCACACGCTGCTGTTCACGTCCGACTGGCGCGCGAACTTCGACGCCATCTTCGGCGAGCCCTCGTCGATCCCCGACCCCGCATCGCTCTACGTGTGCCGTCCCAGCGCCACAGATCCGACAGTCGCGCCGCCGGGATGCGAGAATCTCTTCGTGCTGGTTCCCATCCCTGCCGATCCCGCCGTCGGACGCGGCGGCGTCGGGGGTGACGGCGACCCGCGCGTCGAGAAGGCGGCCGACGCCGCGATCGCCCAGATCGCATCATGGGCGGGCATCCCCGACCTCGCCGACCGCGTACGCGTGCGCCGGACGATCGCGCCTGGAGACTTCGCCGCCGACCTGCACGCCTGGCGCGGCAACGCGCTGGGCCTGGCGCACACACTGCGCCAGAGCGCTCTGTTCCGTCCACGCAACGCCTCCAAGCGCGTGCGCGACCTCGCGTACGCCGGCGCGTCGGCACTGCCCGGCATCGGGCTTCCGATGTGCCTGATCTCAGCCGAGCTGGTGCTCAAGCGCGTTCGCGGCGACCGCACGACCGGACCGCTCCCGGAACCGGCGGCGGTCTGACGTGCCGGGACTGTACCTCGTCGCGATCCTGATCTCGGCCGCCGGTGTCGCCGCGCTCGATGCCCGCTGGCGCCTGGCCGCGTGGGCGGCCCCCGGGCGCACGCTGGCGGCCGTCGGCCTCGGCACGGCGTTCTTCCTGGTGTGGGACGCCGTCGGCATCGCGGCGGGCGTGTTCGTCAAGGGCGGCAGCCCCCTGCTTCTCGGAATCGACCTCGCCCCGCACCTGCCGCTCGAAGAGCCGTTCTTCCTCGCGTTCCTGTGCTACCTCGCGCTCGTGTGCTGGTCGGGTGCGATGCGGCTTCGGGAGGCACGCCCGGATGCTGCGGCACGGGGCCGCTCGTGACGTACGCGCTGATCGTCCTGCCGTTCGCCGTGGCGACGGCATTGCTCGTGCTCGCCACGCTGTCGCACCCGCGCTTCGGCCGACGCATGGCCGCCTCGGGAATCACCGCGGGCGTGCTGGTGGTGCTCACCGCCGTCTTCGACAACCTCATGATCGCCGCCGACCTGTTCACCTACCCGGACGAGCACCTCAGCGGCATCCGGATCGGCCTCGCGCCGATCGAGGACTTCTCGTACGCGGTGTGCGCCGCGTTCGCCGTGCCGGCCCTCAGAACGCTGCTCGAACCCCGCGGGGACCGCTCGTGAACGCCACGCCGCTGCGCACCCGCGAGGTCGTGCGCCAGCTGCTGATCGCGTCGCGTCCGGTGAGCTGGATCAACACCGCCTATCCCTTCGCCGCGGCCTACCTGCTCACGACGCGCGAGATCGATGCGACGCTCGTGATCGGCACCCTGTTCTTCCTCGTGCCGTACAACCTGGCGATGTACGGCGTCAACGACGTGTTCGACTACGAGTCCGATCTGCGCAACCCCCGCAAGGGCGGAGCGCACGGCGCGGTGCTCGATCGGCGCATGCACGCGATCACCCTGTGGGCGGCCACGCTGTCGTGTCTGCCCTTCCTCCTCTACCTCGCCGTCGTCGGGTCGCCCTGGTCGTGGCTCGTCCTGGCCCTCAGCGTGTTCTTCGTCGTCTTCTACAGCGCCCCGCCGCTCCGGCTCAAGGAGCGGCCGTTCGCCGACTCGGTGACCAGCAGCATCCACTTCTTCTCCCCCGCCGTCTACGGCCTGGTGCTCGGGGGCGCAGTGTGGACATGGCAGCTGGCCGCGGTCATCATCGCGTTCGCACTGTGGGGCGTCGCCTCGCACGCGTTCGGAGCCGTGCAGGACGTGATCGCCGACCGCGAAGCCGGCATTTCGTCGATCGCCACAGCCCGGGGCGCCCGGTGGACCGTGCGATTCGCGCTCGTCTGCTATGCGGCCGCGGGCCTCGTGATGCTCGCCACGGCCTGGCCCGGCCCGCTCGGCGCCCTCGTCGCCGTGCCGTACCTCATCGCCGTATGGCCGTATCGCAGCATCACCGACGAGACGGCCACCACCGCGACGACCGGATGGCGCCGGTTCCTCTGGATCAATCAGCTCGCGGGGTTCCTTGTGACCCTGCTGCTCATCTGGTGGTGGATGCTGACGGCGTGACCGCCGCCCCGAGGAGGGCGGCGATCACCTGGTCAGCGACCGCTGAGATCGAGCAGTCGCTGCACCGCGTCGGTGAGCGCCTCATCGGCCTCGGCGAAGGCCTGCAGGTCGCCGGCCTTCAGCGCCGCGTCACGGTCGAACATCGCCTGCCGGGCGTCGTCGAGCGCCTGCTGGTACTCGTCCGTGGGCTCGGTGGGTTCGGTGGGCTCCGTGGGCTCGACCGGCTCGGTCGGCTCGGGGGTCGGGGTGGCGCCCGGGGTCGGTGCGACGTCGCCGTCGCCGGCATCCGCACCCGAGTCGCCGCCGAACAGCGCGTTCAGTGCTTCGTCGAGCGTGTCCTCGAAGGCGATGTTGTCGCCGAAGGCGACCAGCACCTTCTGCAGCGTCGGCAGCTGCGTGCCGCTGGACGCCTGGACGAACACCGGCTGCACGTACAGCAGACCGCCACCCACCGGCAGGGTCAGCAGGTTGCCGTTGAGCACGTCGGACTGCCCCTGACGCAGCAGGTTGATCTGCGCCGAGACCTGTGGATCGGAGTTGAACGTGTTCTGCACCTGGCCGGGACCGGGAACGGTCGTCTCGGCTGAGATCTCGAGCATCCGCAGTTTGCCGTAGTCCTCGGCCTTGACCCCCGCTTCGCTGCCGGCGTTGGCGTCGACCGCGAGGTAGCCCATGAGCACGTTGCGGCTGGCCGCACCCGACTCCGACGAGGGGATGAAGGTCGTGAACATCGAGTAGGTCGGCTCGTCCTGGCCGGGCATCTGCATCGTCAGGTAGTACGGCGGCTGCAGCCGTGCGTCGCTCTGCGGGTCGTTCGGCGTCGCCCATGCGTTGTCGCGGGCGAAGAACGCGCGCGGGTCGTCGACGTGGTAGACGCCCAGCAGCGCGCGCTGGATCTTGAACAGGTCCGTCGGATAGCGCACGTGGCTCATCAGCTCGCCCGACATCTCGCTGATGGGCTCGAGGGTCGAGGGATACACCTTCTGCCAGGCCTGCAGCAGCGGGTCCTCGGTGTCCCAGGCGTACAGGGTCACCGAGCCGTCATAGGCGTCGACGGTGGCCTTGACCGAGTTGCGCACATAGTTGATGTCGTCGAGCGAGAAGCGCGGTGCGGTGTTGTTCGAGTCGGTGATCGCCTGCTGCAGGCTCACCGTCGTCGAGTAGGGGTAGTTGGCGCTGAGCGTGTACCCGTCGACGATCCACACGATGCGCCCGTCGACGACGCTCGGGTACGGGTCGCTGTCGAGAGACAGGTACGGCGCCGCCTTCTGCACACGCAGACGCGGGTCGCGGTCGTACAGGATCTGCGACTCCTCGTTGACCGAGTCCGAGAACAGGATCTGCTCCGACTGGAACTTCAGCGCGTAGATCAGGCGGCTGAAGAAATCGCCCACGCTGGGCCCGCCGTCGCCGTCGAAGGTCGTCAGGGTCTGACTGCCGCTGCCCTCGCTGCCCGACGGGTAGTCGAGCTCGATCGGCTCGGTGCCCTCGGGCGCACCGACGATGGAATAGGTCGGCGAGAACTCGCCGAAGTACACGCGCGGCTGGAAGTCCGGCTCGTCCGACAGGAATCCCTGCGCCGGGATGCCGCGCTCGAGGAAGACCGGGTTGCCGTCGTCCGTGCGCTCGTTGCCCGCCGAGGCGACGATGCCGTAGCCATGGGTGTAGACGAGCGTCTCGGTCTGCCAGTTCGCACCGGCGCCGAGCTGATCCACATTGAGTTCGCGCACCGAGACGATCGTGTCCTGCGACTCGCCGTCGATCTCGTATCGGTCGACGTCGAGCGGGTCGGCGAACTGGTAATACGACCGGTACTGCTCGAGCTGGCGCACCGTCGGACCGATGATGGCGGGGTCCATGATGCGGATCGACGCGGTCGTCGCGGCGTCCTCGCGCAGCTGACCCGGCTCGACATCGGTCTCGGCGGTGAAGTCGCTCTTCTCCAGGTCGTCGATGCCGTACGCGACCTTGGTGCCGTCGAGGTTGCGCTGGTAGTACGGCGACTCGAGGACTTCCTGGTTGGGCTGCACCTGGAACGTGCGCACGACCCAGGGATAGCCGATCCCGAGCACGATGGCCGAGACGACCAGCAGCGCGGTGCCGATGAGGGGGTAGCGCCAGCGGCCGATGAACGCCGTGACGAAGAACAGGATCGCCACCACCACGGCCACGATCGCGAGGATCGTCTGGCCCTGGATGACCGCGTTGGCCTCGGTATATCCCGGACCGGTGATGCGGCCCTGCGCGCCGGGCTCGACGAGCGTGCGGTAGCGGTCGAGCCACAGACTCGCGCCCTGCACGATCAGATACAGACCGGCGAGCACAGCGAGCTGGATGCGCGCGGCCTTCGAGATCCGCAGCTCGCGCTGGCCGACGCGCACCGAGCCGTACAGATACGACACGAACGCCGTGACCAGCAGCGAGATGAGCAGCACAGCTGAGACGAAGCCCAGCAGCGCACCGTAGAACGGCATCGCGAACAGGTAGAAGCCCGTGTCGAGCCCGAACTGAGGATCGGTCTGATCGGTCGCGACACCGTTGAACCACAACCAGGTGGTCTCCCATTGGGCCGACGCGGCGAATCCGGCGAAGAAGCCGAAGAAGATCGGGATACCCCACATCGCGAGGCGGCGCAGCGGCTCGACGACCTCCTGGTAGCGGTCCAGCTGCGAGCTCAGTCGCGCGTAGACGGGTCGCAGTCGGTAGGCGAGCTGGATCGCGAGCCACACCGGCACGGCCATGCCGAGGAACCCGATGACGAACATCGTCACGCGCGCGACCCATTGGGTCAGCAGCACCGACTCGAATCCGACCTGCTCGTACCAGAGCCAATCGGCGTAGAGGCTCGCGAACACGAAGAACGCGACGACGATAGCGGCGATGATCGCGAGCGAGATCGCGACGGTGCGCCTTGTTCTGGAAGGTGTGGCCGGTGTCGGCGACGAGGTCGAGGTCACCGTCCCATCCTAGGCAGATGCTCGCTGGATCCCGGCCGAGTCCGCGCTGGGCGAAACCTGCCGATCGTGTGACGATGCGGTCACGATCCGCCGTTGCGCCGACCGGTCAGCTCTCGCAGGTGGGCAGGACGTCGAGATCTCCGTCTTCGCGGACGGCTTCGAGCACGTCGAGCGCGTCGTCGAGGGTCTCCACCGAGAACACCCGCAGGCCTCCGGGGATGTGCCCGACGACCTCGTCGCAGTTCGTCTCGGGTGCGAGGAACCAGTCTGCTCCGGCATCCTGCGCCCCCCACATCTTCTGTCGGATGCCGCCGATCGGTCCCACCGTGCCGTCGGCGGTGATGGTGCCGGTGCCCGCGACCACATCCCCGCCGTTGAGCTGGTCGGGCGACATGACGTCGATGATGCCGAGTGCGAACATCATGCCGGCGCTCGGACCTCCGACGTTGTTGAGCTGGATCGTCACATCGACCGGGAACTCGTAGTCGTTGAGCAGGGTGATCCCGATGAGCCAGGTGGACTCGCCGTCGACCTCGACCTCGTTCGGGGTCACCGAGACGTCGAGGATCTCGCCCTCCCGATCGATCTGCATCGCGACGGGTCCGCCGTCCTCGGCGTTGATGATCTCACGCAGCGTCGCGGCGTCCTCGATCGTCTCGCCCTCGGCCGTCAGGATCACATCGCCCTCCTCGAGGACGCCCGCCGACGCCGAGTCGTCCAGGAGCGAGTACACCGTGAGCCGGGGAACGACGGCGTATCCGAGTTCGGTGAGCGCTGCAGCGGTCGCCTCCTTCTGCGAGTCGATCATGAGCGCGGCCGACTGCTCGTTGCGCTCCTCGGCGGTCTGCCCGTCCGGGAAGACCGCGTCGATCGGCAGCACCGCCCTCCTCGGGTCGAACCACGCCGCCGCGAGCTCGAACCACGAGGGGGTGCGCTGACGGTTGCCGACGACCTGCACGGTCAGCAGGTCCAGCGCGCCGGCGGTCGGATACGTCGGCGCGTCGGCGACCGTGATGAGCGGCACGTCGGTGCCGTCGGCGGCGGTGGCGGTGCCGAGCGTGTTGTAGACGGGCCCGGGCTGTTCGATGACATACGACGTGGGAAGGAAGGTGATCACCAGCAGCACCCCGAGGGCGACCGCCAGGCTCCAGATGCCGGCGACCGTCCCGCGCGACAAGCGGCGGGGCGATTCGGGCGTCACGGAGGCGTTCTCGTCGAACAGCGCCAAGAGCGGGACCTTTCTGCTGGTCGTTCGCGACCGGCGTAAGGTGTTCGGGTCCCGGCCGGGGAGTGCGATAATCCGTGCGACTAGCGTAGAACGCGACGTCACGACCTGTCTGAAAGGCGGCTGAAGTGGCAGACGACGACCGCGGCGACGACGACTTCCAGGAACTGCTGCGCCGACTCCTCGGCGGAGCCGGCGACCTCGACCCCGACCAGCTGTCCCAGCTGTCGGGCATGGGGATCGACCCGGCGATGCTGAACACGGTGATGCAGCACCTGCAGAGCACCATGGCGGCCGCCGGCGACGACGGCATCCCGTGGGATGCCGCCAAGCGCCAGGCGCTGCACATCGCGAACCAGGACGGCCTGGGGGTGACCCAGGGCCAGCGCACCGATCTGGACGCGGCCTTCAACCTCGCCCGCCTGTGGCTCGGCGAGGCGACGACGATCTCGGAACTCGGCACCACCCCGGGCCCGATCACACGGGGGACGTGGGTCGAGAAGACGCTGCCGGTGTGGCAGGAACTGGCGGCACCGGTCGCGACGAGCATCTCGGACGCCATCACGCGCACACTCGAGGAGCAGACTCCCGAGGACATGCGCCAGCTGATCCAGGGGGCCGGGCGCATCATGCGCACGGTCGGCGGCACGCTCATCGCGACGCAGCTCGGACGTGTCGTCGGCGACCTCTCGAAGGAAGTGGTCTCGGGCGGAGACGTCGGCATTCCGCTGATGCCCGACGGCGAGGCCGGGATTCTGCCCCAGAACTTCGCCGACTTCGGCGAGGGCCTCGAGATCCCCGACGATCAGCTCGCGCTCTACATCGCGACGCGGGAGCTCGCACACGCGCGCCTGTTCCGCCATTCGAAGTGGCTGCGCCTGCACGTCATCTCGCAGGTGACCGACTTCGCCCGCGGCATCCACATCGACACGGACGCCCTCGAGGACCTCGGCTCGCGCATCGATCCGTCGCAGCCCGATGAGATCCGACGCATCGTCGAGAGCGGCGAACTGCTGCCGCCGCGCACCGAGGCGCAGAACGCCGCGCTCGCGCGACTCGAGAACCTGCTCGCGACCATCGAGGGCTGGGTCGACGTCGTGACCGAGGACGCCACGTCGAGGCTGCCCTCCGCTGACCGCATCGCCGAGGCCGTGCGCCGCCGCCGCGCCGTGGGCGGGCCCGCCGAGCGCGCACTCGGTTCGCTCGTCGGGCTCGAGCTGCGTCCGCGGCGGATGCGCGAGGCGGCGGCGATGTGGCGCGCGGTCACCGAAGCCGTGGGCGTGGCCGCGCGCGACGGGCTGTGGGACTACCCCGACCTCATGCCCGATTCGTCCGACATCGACGACCCGTCCGCCCTCGTGGCCCGTCTGCAGGCTCGCGCTCGTGGCGAAGCGGACCCGACCGACGAGATGGACGACGCGCTGGCGCGGCTGCTCGCCGGCGAGGACCCCGCAGCCCCGGACGGCGCCGAGGACGCGGGATCGGACGACGAAGGCGATGACCCGCGTCCCGTCTGACGTCGCCTCCTCCCCAGTCGTCGCGGCGCGCCGGATGCCTGTGGACAGCGGTCGCGCCGCCGGGCGGAGCGCCACACTCGGAGCATGCACCGACTGGATCCGCGCCACCCGCCGCTGTGGCGCACCGCCACGACCCTGCAGTTCGGCACCGACGCGGTCGCGGTCGTGCGCGATCCCGCGCCCTGGCAGGAACGGCTGATCGGCGCGCTCGCGACCGGGCTCGACGACGACGACGTCGACGCCACCGCGACCGCATGGGGCGCTCCGCCGCACGCCGGGCGTCGATTCCTCGCCCAGCTGCGGCCGGCTCTCGTGGATCCCGTCACGGCGGCCCCCCTCGTGCTGCGCACCGCGCTGCCGTACGACGAGGAGGACGCGCTGCGGCAGGCGCTCGGCGTGCGCGGCGCGAGCGTGCAGCTCGCGTCGGGATACGACGGATCCACGCCCGGCATCGTCGTGCTCGCCGCACGCCACGTCGTGGACCCTGCGCTCGGCGCGGCACTCATGCGCGACGACCGGGCGCACCTGCCGATCGTCGTGGGGACGGATCGGGCCGTGGTCGGCCCTCTCGTCGTCCCCGGCCGTACCGCGTGTCTGGCGTGCCTCGCTATGCAGCGCTGTGAGCGCGACGCGGCGTGGCCCTCGCTCGCCGCCCAGCTCCTGGCCTCGGCGGCGCCGGTGCCGAGGGCACTGGTCTGGGCTGCGGGCGACGCCGCCGCGCACGTGCTCAGCGTCGGCGCGGCGGGGCGGTCCGTGGAGCTGCGCCCCGGCTCGCTGCGCCGGAGGTGGCGCCACCACGCTCCGCACGCAGGATGCGGGTGCCGATCTCGGTGAGGAACCGCGACGCGCGGCGTTCGCGTGGGCCGCGGGCCCAGGACAGCGAGAGGGTGCTGCCCGCGCGGGTGATGCCCACGTACGCCAGCCGACGCTCCTCGTCGACCTGCTCGAAGGTCGTCGCGTAGGCGATAGGCAACTGCCCCTCAGCCACCCCGATGAGGTGGACGTGCGGCCACTCGAGACCCTTCGCGGCGTGCAGGGTGGAAAGGGTCACCGTGCGCAGCGCGGGCTCGTCCTGGGCCTTGGCGCGGGCGGCGAGCTCATCGGTGAAGGCGCGCAGCGTCGTCCCCTCCGGCGCCTCCTGTGCGAGGCGCAGGATGGCCGCCCGCGCCTCCCACGCGTCGCGCAGCGCGCCCCCGGCCTGCGGAGGATCGTCCGTGAGCCCCAGCGAGCGCAGCACGTCGCGCACCGCGTCGAGGAACGTCGTCTCGAGGGGTGCGACCGAGGCGCCCCGCAGCGCCATGATCGCCTGGCGCACCTCGGGCATGTCGAAGAAGCGACGACCCCCCAGCACGGTGGAGGGCACCCCGGCGTCTGCGAGCGCCCGCACGAGCTCGGCCGACTGTGCGTGCGATCGGTACAGCACGGCGATCGACGAGGGGTCGACCCCGTCCGCGATCCGTTGGGCGATGTGGCGCGCGACGCCGCGCGCCTCGGCTTCGTCGTCCGCGTACTCGGTGACCGTGGCCTGCTCTGCGGGTCCCGCATCCGCGGCGGCGCTCACCAGCCGCAGGGCCCCCGGCCGATCGCGCATGAGCTCATTCGCGACCGCGAGCACGCCGGGCGCAGAGCGGTGGTTGCGCTCCAGGCGCACGACGCGCGCATCCGGATGCCGGGAGCCGAACTCCAGCAGGAACCGCGCGTCGGCCCCCGCGAACGAGTAGATCGTCTGGCTCGCATCGCCGACGACGCACAGGTCACTGCGGTCGCCCAGCCAGAGCTCGAGCAGCCGGTGCTGCAGCGGCGAGACGTCCTGGAACTCGTCGACCGTGAAGTGACGGTACTGCTCGCGCACCTCACGCGCGACACGCGGCTCGGACTCGAGCATCCCGGCGCACGCGAGCAGCACATCTTCGAAGTCGAGCTGGCGTCGTTCGTCCTTGAGCTTCTCGTAGGCGCGGTGCAGCGCTGCGACTCGATCGCCGCTCAGGCGCCCGATCCCGTCCGGACGTGCGGCGATGTAGTCGTCGACGCTGCGCATGGTGACCTTGCGCCACTCGATCTCGGCGGCGACGTCGCGCAGCGTCGCGAGGTCGGGATCCAGCCCGATGCCGTCGGCGGCGTGGGCGAGCAGGCGCACCTTGTTGTCCACGATCTTCGGAACGGAGTCACCGGCGAGGGTGGGCCAGAAGTAGTTGAGCTGCGCGAGGGCGGTGGCGTGGAACGTGCGCGCGGCGACGCCCGAGACGCCGAGAGCCCGCAGCCGCCCACGCATCTCACCGGCGGCCTTGGCGGTGAAGGTCACGGCCATCACACGCCCGGGCGAGTACGCCCCCGTGTCGACACCGTGCGCGATACGGTGCGTGATGACGCGGGTCTTGCCGGTGCCGGCACCGGCGAGCACGACCACCGGGCCGCGCAGCGCCGTGACCGCTTCGAGCTGACGCTCGTCGAGGCCGGAGAGTGCCGGCGAGGTCACGCCTGCTCCGCGTGCCATCCGGCGATGAGCCGATGGGCGATGGAAGCGGGCCCCGGCAGCGCGAAGTCGGAGTCGCCGGACAGCGCAGCGCCGATCTCGTCGCGGTGGAACCAGCGCACGTCCACGATCTCCTCGCCGTCGGGACGGGCGAGCCCGTCGTCGATCGCCGTTGCGAGGAAGCCGCACATGAGCGATCGGGGGAACGGCCACGGCTGCGAGCCGCGATAGCGCACGTCGCGCAGCGCGACCCCGGCCTCTTCGGCCAGTTCGCGGTGCACCGTGGCCTCCAACGACTCCCCCGCCTCGACGAACCCGGCGAAGCACGAGTACATGCGCCCACCCCACGCCGCGTTCGCACCCAGCAGCAGCAGGTCGGGGTCGGCGGCACTGGTGACGCCGACGATGACCGCCGGGTCGGTTCGGGGGAAGTCCTCGAGTCCGCACGCCGGGCATCGTCTCGACCACCCGGCCGAACGCACCTCGCTGCGCGAGCCGCAGCGGACGCAGAACGGGGCGTCGCGCAGCCAGCGGCCGAGGCTCAGCGCCGTGATCACGGCGTCGACCTCGACAGGCGCCACCGCGGGGGCGACGGTGCGCAGCCCGCTCCACCCCGCCGCCGCCGCGAACGGCGGGTCCGCACGAGGATCGGCGAGCACGGCGACCAGCCGCGCGACGCCGTCCGCGGTGAAGCCCAGGAACGCCCACTCGGCGTCTGGGGCCACCGCATGGGGTGGCACCCAGGCGACCGATCCGGCCGATGCCAGCGGGACGGCGTCTCCGGCGACGACCACGACCCGCGACGTCCCGTCGGCACGCAGACGGTCCAGCAGTCGGTCCTCGGTGCGCCGCTCGGCGGCGCGGTCGAGCTGATCTACGCCGTCCTGCGGGGGCATCCGTGTCCTCGGCTCTCATCGTTCGGCCAGGGCGTGGCGCGGGGGCCCGGGGGCGCGCCCGACCTACCCTGGGCACATGGCACGCTCACCCCTCACTCTAGCCGCGTCGGTGACGTCGGCTCTGCCGCGGGTCGGCGTCGTGCGCGTCGGCACCCTCACCGAGGGGGCGACAGGCCGCTTCGACGCAGCCGTCGCCCAACTCGAAGACGGACGCAAGGTCGTCGTGCGCGCCGCCGTCGATGCCGGCGACGCACCCGAGCTCGCCGCCCAGGCACGCGCGCTGCGCGCCCTCACCCCCGGCGTGCGCGGACTGCTGCCCTTCCGCGCTCCGGAGCTGCTCGGCGAGACCGCCCTCGGCGACGGCAGCGCCCTCGTGGTCGACTTCCTGCCCGGCTACCGCGTCGACGCCGATCAGCTGCCGCCCGGCCGCGGTGCGGCGACGTCGATCGGTGCGGCTCTGGCCGCGCTGCACGGTCTTCCGCTCTCGATCGTGCGCACCGAGGGCCTCCCCGTGCGCACGCCGCAGCAGGTCCGGGACGATGCGGCGCGGGTGGTCGATCGCGCCCAGGCCACTCGCCGTCTCCCCGAGGCGCTGCTCGAACGCTGGCGACTGGCGGTCGCCGCCGACGCGCTGTGGCGCTTCGACCCTGCGGTCGTTCTCGGCGGAGCCGGCGCCGCCTCGTTCCTCTTCGAGGACGTCGAGGGCGTGCCGACCGTGACCGGCGTGCTCGACTGGCACGGGCTCTCGGTGGGCGATCCGGCGACCGATCTGCAGTGGCTCTCGTCGGCGCCGGCGGCCGCCGACGACGTCTACACGGCCTACGTCGCCCGCAGCGAGCGCGCCCCCGACGTCCACGCGCGCGAGCGCGCCCGACTCTACGCCGAGCTCGAATTCGCCCGCTGGCTCGTGCACGGCGTCGAGACGGGGCGAGAGGAGATCGTCGACGACGCCGTCTCGCTGCTGTCCTCCCTCGCCGAAGGCGTGCACGGCCAGACGCTGATCGTCGACGAAGGTCTCGACGTCGACGACGCGATCGCCCTGCTCGAACGGATGCCGGACGCGACGGCGGCAGCGGTCGACACCTCGATGCACACCGACGCCTACGACCCCGAAGAGCTCTCGCTGTGGGTGTCGGACGACGACGTCCCGGACGACGTCGAGGGTCGGGCATCCGCATCGGCGGAGGGCGCGGCAGGCACCGAGCCCGCCGAGTCGGCGGAATCGAGCGCGATCCCGCCGGCCGACGACACGTCGACGGCACCCATCGATCTCCCGTCGTCGGCGACGTCCGGCGCGGGATCGGAGGCCCCGGACGCGGATGTCGATGCCGACGAGCCCGCACGCGCATCGCGGGCGGCGTTCCAGCGCTGGACCAGCTCGGCCTCGGAGTAGACCCGCTCGGAGCGCACGACGAGATCGTGCGCGACGTAGTAGAGGGCGACGTCGATCTCGTCGAGCGGAACGCCACTGCGCTTGTGATAGGCGAGCCGGTAGAGCGCGAGCTGCAGCATCCGCTCGTCCTTCTCGGCATCATCGCGCGGCGGACGACCCGTCTTCCAGTCGACGATCTCGATGCGACCGCCGCGGTCCTCGCGGCGGTAGACCGCGTCGAGCTTGCACACCACGTGACCGAGCTCGCCGGCACCATCGAGCACGATGTCGATCTCGCACTCGACTTCGATCGGCTGCAGAGGTCCCCACTCCGAACTCTCGAAGGTGGCCTTGAGCGCCTCGAGGGCGACGCTCTGTTCGCGCGTGGGTTCGGCGTCGGGCGCGTCGTCGTCGTGCTCCCACAGCCCGTCGTCGAGCGAGGTCCCGCGGCCCGCGAGACCCGAACGCTGCTCCACCCATGCGTGGAACAGCGTTCCGCGCAGGGTCTCGGCGTACGGCCGCTCCGGCATCGGCCGCGCGATCGCACGCACCGCCGACCGGTAGTCGCCGAGGAAGTCCTTGAACCGCGATGCCCCGATGCGCGCAGGCGGCAGCGCGACGCGACCGCGCCGCCGCGCCGCGTCCTCTGCCAGGAGCCGCACCAGCGCGGCGTCCGGCTCGGCGGCGCCGTCGGCGGCTGCGACCTGGGCCGCGGCCCGTTCGACGGCCGCACGGCGGTCGCCCAGCGGATCCATCGGCCACTGCAGCACCCGACCGCCCTGATCGGCGTAGGGGTCCTCCCCCGGCTCGGATGCGACGGGATCGAGACCGAGGGCGTCGAGCATCTCGGCGAGATAGCGGCTGGGCTGCCGTGACGACCGTTGGCCGGCCCAGTGCGCCCCGGTCAGCAGCAGGTCCGAGCGCGCTCGGGTGACCGCGACGTAGGCGAGCCGCCGTTCTTCCCGCTCCTGGTGAGCACGGTCGGCGTCACGGAAGGCCTCGATGGCCGCGGGCAGGTCGGCGTCGTCGTCGTCCAGCTCCCACTCCAGCCGCGGCAGGGCCGCCCGGTCGCCGCGCATCGCGTACGGCAGCACCCCGAAACCCAGCCAGCCCGCGACCGTGCGCGCCGCCTTGGGCAGCTCCTGTTCGACCAGGCGCACCACCGCGACGGCGTCCCACTCGAGACCCTTCGAACCGTGGACCGACAGCAGCTGCACGACGCCGGGTTCGGGCGGCTCGGGGCGGGGCATGAGCTCGTCCGTCTCCTCGGCGTGGTCGAGCCACGCCAGCAGACTGCCGATCGAGCCGCGATCGTCGGCCAGGAGGAACGCGCGCACCTCGTCGAGGAAGGTGCGCAGTCGGGATGAGGCCAGTCGCGCCGGCCCGCGGGCCTCGTTCGCGGCGAGTTCGACGTCGAGACGCAGCTCGATCTCGATGAGCCGGATGAGGTCGGGGATCGGCTGACCGACCGAGCGGCGCAGACGATCGAACAGGTCACCCGCCTCGCGCAGCCGGCGCAGTCCCTCGTCGGAGAACCGCTCGAGCAATCGGTAGTCGCGCGGAAGCCGGCGCAGGGCGTCGAGCGCGTCGATGATCGACGCCTGCTCGTCGGTGCCTGCCGAGCCGCGCAGCCTCTCGGCGAGGGCGTCGTCGAACGGGGCCAGCGACTCGTCCCGGCGCGCGAGCGCCTCGGCGAGGTCGTTGAGCGCCGCGAGATCGGGCACGCCGATGGCGAATCGGGGCCCCGCGAGCACGCGCAACAGGGCGGATCCCTGGGTCGGATCGTGCACGACACGCAGAGCCGAGACGACGTCGACCACCTCGGGGGCGGACAGCAGCCCGCCCAGGCCCAGGATGCGGTTCGGGACGCCTGCGCGGTTGAGCGCATCGGAGAACAGCTGCATATGCCGCTTCGTGCGGAACAGCACGGCTCCGGAGTGCGGGACGCGCACGGGGTTCTCCCCGGGGGGCGCCTCGGCGATCCGGCGCTCCTGCTCACGGTCGTGGCGCGCCCGCACCTGCGAGAACCACGCCGCGACCTCGGCCGCCTCGTCGTCGACGCTCGTCGTGAACCGGCACTCGACCCGGCCGTCGCCTGCGCCGGGACGCGGAGCCAGCTCGGCCACGGTGACGCCGGGTGCGTCCGCGTGGACGAGCAGCGCATTGGCGGCCGCGAGCACGGCCCGGTCGTTGCGCCAGCTGGTCATCAGCCGGTGCTCGCCGACGGGACCCGCGTGCGCGAACGCCGCCGCGAAGGCACCGAGGTTGTCGGCGGATGCCCCGCGCCAGCCGTAGATCGACTGATGCGGGTCGCCGACCGCCATCACGGCGGTGTCGCGGAACAGGGTCGCGAGCAGCTGGGTCTGGATCACCGACGTGTCCTGATACTCGTCGAGAAGCACCACCGGGTAGAGCTCGCGCACCTCCTGAGCGACCTCGGGTGCGTTCTCGACGATGCGCAGCGCGCCGGCGACCTGGTCGGCGAAGTCGAGGGTGTCCTCGTCCTGTTTGACGCGGGCGTAATCCTCGGCCAGGCCCGCCAGGATCGGCAGCGCGCTCAGGTTGCGACGCGCGGCGTCGACGCGATCCTGCTCGCCCTTCAGCCGACATCGCACCGTCGCGAGTCGGTCGGCCCACCGCTGACCGAACGCCGCGAGGTCGGCCGAATCGACCCGGTTGTCGAGCAGCTCCCCCGCGACGCGGTGCACGGCGTCCACGACCGTGGTGAAGGCTTCATCGCGGTCGGCGAGCCGCTCGTCGGACGAGGCGACGACGACCCGGCGCGCCAGCAGCCACGACCCCGACTGGCTCAGCAGCGCAGAGTCGGGATCGCGGCCGATCCGTGCGCCGTGCTCGCGCACGATGGCGTCGGCGAAGGCGTTGTAGGTGGCGACCCGCGCCCGGTCGAGCAGCTCGTCGGCCGCGACGTCGGCGTCCGCGCGCGCGTCGGCGTCCACCGCGACCCGATCGAGCAGCGACGCGAGAGCGGCGTCGCGGGCCCGCGCGGGCAAGGCGGCGTGGTCGCGCCAGAACGCGGTGAGATCGTCGCGCGCCACGACGGCCCGCAGATGCGGCAGCAGGCCGCGGCGGCGGTAGAGGCCGATCGTCTCGAGGCGTCGCTGGATCCGCTCTGCCAGCTCGCCCGCGGCCTTGCGCGTGAAGGTCAGGCCCAGCACCTGGTCGGCGCGCACGAAGCCGTTCGCGACGAGCCACACCACGCGCCCCGCCATCGTCTCGGTCTTGCCGCTGCCCGCACCGGCGACGACGATCGCGGGCGACATCGGAGACTCGATCACGGCGACCTGCTCGTCGGTCGGCGGCGGCAGGCCGAGCGCGGCTGCGATCGTGCGGGCGGAGAGCCGCCCGTCCGCGGCGGCGGTCATGACGACGACACCGCCTTCACGGTGTGCAGTGCGCACACACCGAAGCGCGACGTGGCGCAGTGCGCATCGACGGGCGCCGCGAAGCTGGCGGCCGCCATCTCTCGCGCGACGCGCACGATGCGCTCGAGGAAGGCCGCACGCGCCGCCGCATCCATCGGCGGCTGGCGGGCGAGCCGGTACTGGGGCTCCGCCCGCGTGGTGTGCGAGAGCACGATGAGCCGGGCGCCGGCGTTGCGCGCACCCTCGGTGCCGGGGATCGATCCCTCCAGGAGGGCGAGCTGGTAGGCGGCGAGCTGCGGGTCGTCCACGACCTTGGCATCGGCGAGGCGCTTCTCCGACCGTCCGGTCTTCAGGTCGGCGATCACGACGCGGTCGGCGGGGTCGTCGGGGTCGATCGGCAGCCGTTCCCCCGCACCGGCAGCGAAGCGCTCCACCCGGTCGATGGATCCGCTGAGCACCGCCAGCCTGCCCTCGGGCCGCTCGGCGTCGGGGGCCAGCACGTGCACGGGTGTCGCGGCATCCGGCTCGGCGTCGAGTCCCACCGCGAGCCGGAACCGCGACTCGGCGCCGAGCGCGACGCCGCCGTGGCGGTGGAACTCCCGCAGATAGGCGTGCAGCCGTCCGGTGAGTACCTCGGCCCACGCGCGCTCTTTGCGCGAGAGCCAGTCCGCCTCGAACTCGAGTTCGCCCCACCGTGCGTCCACCACGGCGCGCAGGTCGTCCAGCTCGCCCGTCGGCACATCCTCCATCGCGGCGTGCAGGATCGTGCCCGCGCCCGCCGACCACGTCCGCACGTCGCCGCCGAGTGCGCGGATCGCCCAGTCCAGCGGGCACTCCTCGAAGGTCTTGAGCTTCGAGGGCGACAGCGGCACCGGCACCCGGTCGGCATCGCGCAGCGGCCCGGTCGCGGTCGGCGCCCGCAGGCCGAACCACTCGGACGGATCGGCACCGGGCACGCGCTCGCGCACCATGACGGCAAGCTGTGCGGCGGCCGCGGCCCTCTCATCGTCGGACGCGGAGACCGTGAGGGTCCGCCGGTGGCGCGCCACGAGTCCGCGCAGTGTGAACGGATGCTCCGCCTCGGCGTCGCGGCCCGGCTGGGGGTCCGGCAGAAAGCCGAACAGCGGACTGGGACCGAGATCGTCGTCGTCGACGGCCGTCACCGCGACGCGGGAACGGGCCCGCGAGACGGCACGCACGAACAGGCGCAGCTCATCGTGCAGCGCCGCACGTCGGCGGTCGACGACGTCGGGTGCCTCAGGGACGCCACCGGTCTCGCGCCACACGCGCACGTCGTCGGCGAGCCGCCATGACTCGAGGCTGCCGCCGCGCAGCCGAAGGTTCGGCCACACGCCGTCCTGCACGCCCGCCACGACCACTCCGTCGAATTCCGTGCCCAGGGCCGCGGCGGGCGTCAGCACGGCGACGGCGTCAGGTCGATCCGGCGTGGTGAGGGTGTCCTCGGGCACGGCGCTGTCGAGGACACGACGCACGAACACCTCGGGCCTCTCACCCGGCGAGCGCTCGACGAACCGCTTCGCGGCGTCGAAGAGCGCGACCAGGGCGTCCAGAGCCCGGCCGGTCTCGGCCGCGAGGGCTCCCGGGGCGGATGCCGCTTCTCCCCAGGCGTCGGCCAGCCGACGGCCGGACGGCGAGCGGGCGGCGTCCCACACCGTCCACAGCAGCCGGTGGATGTCGACGCCGCGCCGGCCCTGTGCGTGCACCGCGGCGAGCGTCTCGGCGAGCCGTGCCGCCGCGCGGCCCTCGGGCGCGGTCTGTCCGGCCAGTTCGATCGGGTCGGCCATGGCCTCGACGAGCAGCTCTCGCGCTGCGCGAGCGCCGCCGTCGGCGAGCTCCGCCTGGCGCAGGCGCGCCCGCAGCCGCCGCACGCTCACCGCGTCGAGTCCCCCGAACGGCGAGAGCAGAGCAGCCACGAGGTCGTCGTACTGCCGCTCCCCCGCCGGTGCGAGGCCGAGCGAGACCACCGACAGCAGGTCGCGCACCACCTGCTCGCCGCCGAGCGGCCGAGGAAGCGCGGCGGCGCGTGTGGGAACCTCGCGGGCGGCGAGCTCGACCTCGAGGTCGGAGACCTGCCGCGAGTCGTGGACGATCACCGCGAGCCGCCCCCACGGCGTGCCGTGCATGACATGCCACTCGCGCAGCAGGCGCGCAACGCGATCCACCTCTTCGAACGGCGACCCGAGCACGTGCGTCGTCACCCCGTCGCCCTCGGGGGCCGCACCCGGGGCACGGCGATGCTCGACGCGCCCGGCGACGCCGATGGCCGCGGTCACGGTCCGCACGAGATGCGTGATCTCGGGCGCCGCACGGTGCGGCGCGTCGAGCACCCACGTCGAGCCGAGTGTCGCGCACAGCCGGGCGAACAGCTCGGGACCCGAACCCCGGAACGCTCCGGAACCGATGTCGGGGTCGCCCAGTGCGAGCACCGCGACGCCGCGACGGCGCAGCGCAGCCACCAGGGCGAGACCGCCGGCCGACAGTTCCTGGGCGTCGTCGACGAGGACGACGCGCAGACGACCCGCGGGGCCGACCCGCGCGTCGGCGACCGGACCGGTGCCGGTCAGCAGCGAGGCCGCTTCGACGACCAACTCGGCCGCTTCGCGATGCGCCGCCCGCATCGCGCCGAGGGTGTCGCGGTACTCGGCGAAGAACGATCCGGCGGCCACCCACGCTGGACGCGACGCCGCGCGCCCCACTTCACCGAGGTCGGCGGGCGAGATCCCTCGCTCGGCGCACTCCGCGAACAGCGCCCGCAGTTCCGAGCGGAACTGGCGCGATCCGCGCAGCGCCGACCCCAGCCGCTCGGGCCACCGCGGTCGACCCGACGCGGCGTCCTCGTCGTCGCCGGCGAGCAGCTCGGCGATGATGCGGTCCTGGTCACCCGCCGTCAGCAGCTGCGGGAGGGGCTCCTTCGCGGCGACCGCGGCGGCGCGCACGACCTGGAAGGCGAACGAGGCGATGGATCGCGCCAGGGGGCCCGGTGTGGCGATGTCGAGCCCTGCCGCCAGGCGGTCGCGCAGCGCGGTCGCCGTCTGCCGTGTCGGCGTGAGCACCAGCAGCTCGTCCGGCTGCACCACGCCCGACCGCAGCAGCGTGGAGACCCTGGCGATGAGGGTCGCGGTCTTGCCCGTGCCGGGCCCGCCGAGAACGACTCCGGAGGCGCCGGCGGGCAGCGCCACCACCTCGGCCTGCCGTTCGTCGTCGACGAGCGGGGGCGGACCGGCGGGCATGCTCCGACGCTAGCGCGCCGCGCGGACATGGCGCGTTCGCCCAGAGCGTTCGCGATGGCCGGCGGTCGCCTGCCCGGCGTGACGTAGGCTGGCCATGCCCTCACCGGCAACGCAGAAAGGCACCCACGTGGAGATCCGCATCGGCATCGTCAACACCGGCCGCGAGCTCAGCTTCGAGACGAACGAACCCGCGGCGGCGGTGAAGAAGTCCGTCGCGAGCGCCCTCGACTCCGGAGCGACGCACGTGAGCTTCTCCGACACGAAGGGCAATTCCTACATCGTGCCCACAGCGGGTCTGGCCTACATCGAGCTGGGCACCGAGGAGTCCCGCCGCGTCGGCTTCGTGGCCTGATCGGCGGCGACGTGCAGATCCTCCTCGCCCTCCTCGTCGGCGCACTCATCGGCGTCGGCGTCCACTTCTCCGCCGCCGGGCGGGACACGCGCGGCCCCGTGCTCGCGCCCATGGTCGGCGCCGTCTCGGCAGGGCTCGCCTGGACGATCCTGACGTGGGCCGGCCTCGGCCTCGACAGTCCGTGGCTGTGGCTGTCGGCCCTCGTCGTGCCGCCCGCCGTCACCTACCCCGCCGTCATCCTGCTCACGCGCCTGCGTCGTCGGCACGACGCCGACGAGCGGGTGCGGCTCAGGATCGGCTGAGCTGCGCGGTCACGCTGCGAGGCCCAGCTCGTCCATGCGCCGCGAGTGGGCGGCCATCAGCTCGGTGAACACCGGTTCGACCTTCTCCTCGTCGGCGATCCTCAGATGGGCCGGTCGCAGCGCCGCCCGTGCGATGAGCAGGGTGTCGCCGACGAGGCGTCGGCCCCACATCGCCAGGAGCGACCGCCACTCCTCGTCGCCGGCGATCGACTGCCGGATGAGATCGGCGATGGCCTGCCGGTCGTTGTCCGCCTGGAGGATCCGTGCGACCTTGCGTCCGGTGTCGCCGTAGCTCGCCGACAGCGCGAGGTAGAAGTCATCCAGCATCCCGGCGATGATGTGCACCGAGAGCATCGTCTCGGGCGGTCGCACCCCATGGGTCGCACGCCGGAAGGCGTCGAGCGGCTCACGGAACGGCAGCATGAGCGTCGTCGGGTCCTCGTCCTTGTCGCGAATGAGCGCGACCAGCTCCTCGTGCTTGGTCAGCGCGGCGCCGGCCGCGCGTGAGAGCGACTCCTTCTCGTCGAGCTCGGGCGTCTGGGCGATCAGCTCGCTCAACGTCTCGAAGAAGCCGAGCTGCAAGTAGGCGGCCTGCCCCAGGAACGTGGCCTCGTCGGGCGCGAGCTCCTCGAAGTCGACACGCGTCGCCGTGCCGAGATCGCCGCGCGCACGCAAGGACAGCGCACGGTTGGCGGGGCGTTCGCGCTGCCAGAACCACTTCACCACGCGCTACAGCCTAGGACGCGCCCGTCCGCACCGTCATCGACGCGTCCCGCGCGCCGGTATTCTGGTACGCGGCCCCGGCGACGGATCGGGGCGTCCCGCGCCTGCGGCTGAGTGAAGGGCGTGGATCCCATCACCCACAGGCGGTCATCTCACCGCCGGACAGGCACCCATCGTGACGACCTTCGCCGAACTCGGCGTGGACCAGGACATCGTCGAAGCGCTCTCCGCGCGCGGCATCGTCGATGCCTTCCCCATCCAGGAGCAGACCATCCCCCTCGGCCTTCCCGGCCAGGACATCATCGGACAGGCCAAGACCGGCACCGGCAAGACGTTCGGCTTCGGCATCCCCGTGGTCCAGCGGCTCGGCTCCGCGCCCGAGCACGGGGTCAAGGCGCTCATCGTGGTCCCGACCCGCGAACTCGCCGTGCAGGTGTACGAGGACATGGACATGCTCACGTCCAACCGCAGCACGTCGGTCGTCGCCATCTACGGCGGCAAGGCCTATGAGGGCCAGATCGACCAGCTGAAGGCCGGCGCGCAGGTCGTCGTCGGCACACCCGGCCGCCTCATCGACCTGAACAACCAGCGACTGCTCGATCTGTCCGCCGCGACCGAGGTCGTGCTGGACGAGGCCGACAAGATGCTCGACCTGGGATTCCTCCCCGACATCGAGAAGATCTTCCGGAAGGTGCCGCCCGTCCGCCACACCCAGCTCTTCTCGGCGACGATGCCCGGGCCGATCGTGGCGCTCGCGCGGCGGTTCATGTCGAATCCGATCCACATCCGCGCCAACGACCCCGACGAGGGTCTGACGCAGGCGAACATCCGCCACCTCGTCTACCGCGCCCACTCGCTGGACAAGGACGAGGTGATCGCGCGCATCCTGCAGGCCGACGGCCGCGGCAAGACCGTCATCTTCACGCGCACCAAGCGCGCCGCCCAGAGGCTCACGGACGAGCTCAGCGACCGCGGGTTCAACGCGGCCGCGGTCCACGGCGACATGAGCCAGGAGGCTCGTGAGCGCTCGATGGCCGCGTTCAAGGCGGGCAAGCGCGACGTTCTCATCGCGACCGATGTCGCCGCCCGCGGCATCGACGTCGACGACGTCACGCACGTGATCAACCACACCATCCCGGACGACGAGAAGACCTACCTGCACCGCGCCGGACGCACCGGCCGCGCCGGAAAGACCGGTATCGCGGTCACCTTCGTCGACTGGGAGGACCTGCACAAGTGGGCCCTCATCAACCGCGCGCTGGAGTTCGGCCAGCCCGAGCCGGTCGAGACCTACTCGTCGAGCCCGCATCTGTACGCCGACCTCGGCATCCCCGAGGGTACGAAGGGTCGCATCGCGACGGCGCCGAAGACGCAGTCGGTCAAGACGACCGATGCCGCCGGTCCCTCCTCCGGCCCGCGCCGCCGCCGTCGCCGCGGACCGTCCGACGCACCGCGCACCGAGGTGCCCGCCGAGCACGGCTCGCCCGAGAAGACCGAGGGTGCGGGAACGCACGACGGTGCGGGCAAGGAGCACCACGACGGTCGTCCGGCCCCGCGTCGCCGCCGTCGGCGTCGCGCACCGCGCGCCGGAGGCGCGGCGCCGAGCGCCTGACCGCTATCCTGTTGTCCGCGGGGCGCGGACGCGCCTCGTCCCCTCGCATTGAGAAAGGCCTGCCGTGCGGTTCATCGAAGCTGTGACCACCTCCGCCTCCCCCGGATTCTGGGGATCTTTCTGGGACATCATCTGGTGGTTCCTGTGGATCTTCGTCTTCGTCGCCTACCTGATGGTGCTGTTCTCGATCATCGGAGACCTGTTCCGCGACCACAAGCTCAGCGGCTGGTGGAAGGCGCTGTGGATCCTGTTCCTCATCTTCGTGCCGTTCCTCACCGCGCTGATCTACCTCATCGCCCGCGGGCGCGGCATGGCCGAGCGGGGTGCCGCCGAGGCCGCTCAGATGAAGAGCGCGCAGGACGCCTACATCAAGCAGGTCGCCGGAGCGAGTCCGTCCGAGGAGATCGCCAAGGCCAAGGCCCTGCTCGACGCCGGCACGATCACGCAGGCCGAGTACGACGCCATCAAGGCCAAGGCGCTCGCCTGATCGCGTGAGAGCCTGATCGCTTCGCCGAAGCCCCGTCCCGTCGGACGGGGCTTCGGCCCGTCAGGGGTAGAACGGCGCCGTGCCGGTCGCGCGTTCGATGATGCGCTGCACCATGTCGGGCGCCGTGGTGCGCTCGCCGGGCCGATTCGGCTTGCCCTGACCGTGGTAGTCGCTCGACCCCGTCACGATCAGGTCGCGGTCGGCCGACAGCCGCTCGAGCGCGCGCAGTGCCTCGCCGACGTTCTCGCGGTGGCCGAGTTCGAACCCGCCCAGACCCGCGCGAAGCATCCGCTCCATGATCCCGTCCGGCAGCAGCCCGGCCCGCCCGGCGGGGTGCGCGATGATCGGCACGCCACCGGCACCGACGACGAGCGACACCGCCGTGACCGGGTCGGGCGCATAGAGGGCGACGTAGTAGTCACCGCCGGGGCTCAGGATCGTCGCGAACGCCTCAGCGCGATCGCGCACCAGCCCGCGCGCGACGAGCGCGTCGGCGATGTGCGGCCGGCCGATCGTGGCGCCGTCGCTGGTGTGGGCGACGATGTCGTCCCAATCGAGGTCGAAGTCGCGGGCGATGCGATCGGCCATCTGCCGCGCGCGATCCAGCCGCGAGGTGCGGATGCGCTCGGTCATCGCCCGCAGCGCCTCGTCGTCGGGGTCGACGAGATAGGCGAGCACGTGCACGCTGCGCCACTGGTGCCGCGCCGAGAGCTCCATGCCGGGAAGGAAGGTCATTCCCAGGGATGCCGCCGCCTCGGCGGCCTCGGCCCACCCCGAGGTCGTGTCGTGGTCGGTCAGCGCCGCGGTGCGCACGCCGTACTGGTGCGCGGCGGCCATCACCCGCGCCGGGGTCTCGGTGCCGTCGGAGTGGTCTGAGTGCAGGTGCAGGTCGGCCGGAGGTTCGACGCGACGGGACGTGTGCACGTTCCGAGGGTAGCCGCCGGGGCGGTGACCGATCTCCCAGACAGCTGACATAGAGTCGCCGACGTGCTGCGCAAGTCCGGGATCCTGGTCGCACTGCTGTGCGCCATCGGCGCCGCAGTGCTCACGTGGCCCTCGTTCTTCCGGGTCGACCGGCTCTCGCCGATCGCCCAGATCATCTCGTTCCGGCCCCTCGTCGCCCTCGCGTTCGCGGGTCTGGCGATGGTCGCCCTGCTGATCGCGCTCGTCCCGCCGTTGCGCCGCGGCGCGCTCGCCGTCACGCTGGTGTTCATCGTCGCCGCCGCGGCGAACGGCACGATCATCCTGTCGCGGGGCGTCACCGCAGACGAGCTGCCCGACAAGACGGCGACCAGCATCCGCGTCATGACCTGGAACACCGCCGGGTCCGCGACCGATCCCGACACCGTCGCGCGGATCGCCGTCGCCATGGACGCCGACATCGTGACCCTTCCCGAGACGACGATCGAGACCGGCGAGCAGGTCGCCCTCGCGATGCGCGACCTCGGGCACCGGATGTGGGCCCATCACGCGGAGTACGGCACCGACGGCTGGGATGCCCGCTCGACGACGCTGCTGATCAGCCCTCGCCTGGGCGAGTACTCGGTCATCCGGTCATCGCAGGACGGCTCCAGCAACACCTCCACCGTGCCCAGCGCCGTCGCCATGCCGGTGTCGGGTGACGGACCCATCGTCGTGGCGGCGCACGCCGTGGCCCCGCGGCCGAGCTATATGCAGCACTGGCGAGACGACCTGCAATGGCTGGCCGACCAGTGCGGCGGCGCAGACGTCATCATGGCCGGCGACTTCAACGCCACGGTCGACCACATGGGCGGACTCGGCGTGGACGGCGGCGACCTCGGCCTGTGCCACGACGCCGCGGTCGAGACCGGCGGCGGATCGGTGGGCACCTGGACGACCGCGCTCCCGGCCCTGCTGGGTGCGCCGATCGACCATGTGATGGCCTCGTCCCACTGGGAGGCGACCGGGTCGATCGTGCTGCGCGCCGACGGCGGATCCGAGAGCGACCACCGCCCCCTCGTCGTCCAGCTCGAGCCCGTCTCCCCCTGACCCGCACGGCCCTCGCGTGCGAGACTGGAAGGCATGAGCAGCAACGGCGACAGCGACACGATCGCACCCGCACGGGAGTCCACCAGCACGAACCGACGCCAGGGATTCGGACAGGGCTTCCTCGACACCATCGGCACCGGCTGGGCCGACCGCCCCGAGGTCGCGCGTCCGCGCCGCGAGCAGGCCGACTTCGCCGCCCGTCGGCGCGCCGCCGTGTCGGCCGCCTTCCCTGGCAAGCGTCTGGTGATCCCCGCGGGCGGGCTCAAACAGCGCAGCAACGACACCGACTACCCGTTCCGCGCGCACTCCGCGTTCTCGCACCTGACCGGCTGGGGCAGTGACGCCGAGCCCGACTCCGTGCTCGTGTTCGACCCCGCCGACGAAGGCCACGACGTCACGCTGTACTTCCGCGAACGCGCCGACCGCTCCACGCCCGAGTTCTACTCCAACGCGGCGATCGGCGAGTTCTGGATCGGTCCGCGACCGGCGCTCGGTGCGGTCGCCGCCGAGCTCGGCATGGCCACCGCGCACGTGGACGCGTTCGAGGGCGCCGCCGATGACGTGGTACTCGACGAGGACGACGACCTCACGCGCTTCCTCTCGGAGCTGCGGCTCATCAAGGACGAGTACGAGGTCGCACAGATGAGGCTCGCGGTCGAGGCGACCGCGCGCGGCTTCGACGACATCGTCGCCGAACTCGACCGCATCATCGAGCACCCGCGCGGCGAGCGCGTGGTCGAGGGAGTCTTCCACCAGCGCGCGCGCGGCGACGGCAACACCATCGGCTACGACACGATCGCGGCATCCGGCCCGCACGCGTGCTACCTGCACTGGACGCGCAACGACGGCGCGGTCGTGCCGGGCGACCTCATCCTGATCGACGCGGGCGTCGAGTTGGACAGCCTCTACACCGCCGACATCACCCGCACGCTGCCCGTCAGCGGCCGGTTCACCGACGTGCAGCGGAAGGTGTATGAGGCCGTGCGCGAGGCGGCGGACGCCGCGTTCGCCGCAGCCCGTCCCGGCGCGAAGTTCAGCGAGCTCAACCGTGCCGCGTGGGAGGTCATCGCCGCACGCACCGCGGAATGGGGCATCCTGCCGGTGACCGCCGCCGAGTCGATGGACCCCGAGACCGGCCACCACCACCGTCGGTACATGGTGCACGGCACGAGCCACCACCTCGGCATCGACGTGCACGACTGTGCGCAGGCTCGCCGCGAGCTCTATGCCGGCGGCACGCTCGAGCCCGGCATGGTGTTCACGATCGAACCCGGCATCTATTTCCAGATCGACGACCTCACCGTGCCCGAGGAGTACCGCGGCATCGGCGTGCGCATCGAGGACGACATCCTCATGACCGCCGACGGCCCGGTGAGCCTGTCCGCCGACATCCCGCGCACGGCCGACGAGGTCGAGGCCTGGATCGCGCGCGGGCGCGACCCGCGCTGAGCAGGATGGCGTTCACCCCGCCGCCGACCTTCACGACGCGCCCGACGCTGATCGGCACGATGGGCATGGTCGCGTCGACGCACTGGATCGCGACCTCGGCCGCGCAGGGCGTGCTCGAGCGAGATGGCAATGCGTTCGACGCGGCTGTCGCGGGCGGGTTCGTGCTGCACGTGGTCGAACCGCACCTCAACGGTCCGGGAGGCGATCTCGTCGGTGTCTTCGCAACCGGCGACGACCCGGGCCGCCCCGTGGTGCTCATGGGCCAGGGTCCGGCACCTGCCGGCGCGACGATCGACCGCTTCCGGGCGGAAGGCCTCGACCTCGTGCCCGGTGCGGGCGGCCTGGCCGCGGCGATACCGGCTGCGGTCGACGCCTGGCTGCTGCTGCTGCGCGATCACGGAACGATGGAGCTCGCCGACGTGCTGGCACCCGCGATCCGGTGTGCGCGCGACGGTGTGCCCGTGCTGCCGACGACCGCCGCGGTGATCGCGCGGGTCGCCGACCTCTTCCTCGATCACTGGCCCACCTCGGCGGCGCTGTGGCTCGCCGACGGCGCGGCGCCGCGCCCGGGCGCGCTGCACCGCAACCCCGCGTACGCCGATGCCCTCGAGCGCCTCGCCGCCGTCGATGCTCCCGATCGCCGCGGCCGCATCGATGCCGCCCGGCGCGAATGGGGGCGGATGCTGGGCGCGGCGGCATCCTTCCTCGCGACACCGCACCGGCACTCGTCGGGAGCCGATCACGCGGCGGTCATCACCGCCGATGACCTCGCGACGCAGCCGGCGCGTTTCGAGGACGCCGTGACGGCGCCGTTCCGCGACCGCGTCATCGCCAAAGCGGGCCCCTGGTCGCAGGGCCCCGCGCTGCTGGAGGCCCTGCGCATCCTCGACGGATTGCCCGACGACGTGCTCGATCCGTCGACCGAGGTCGGCGCCCACACCGTGGTCGAAACCCTCAAGCTCGTGCTCGCCGACCGCGATGCGCACTTCGGCGACGGCGCCGACGTCGCCCCGCTCCTCGGCGACGCCTTCGCGGTCGCACGCGCAGCCGAGATCCGATCCAGCGCCTCGCACGACTGGCGCCCCGGAAGACCGGCAGGCGGCGAGCCCTTCGCCGCGCCGCTCCTGCGAGCCCGTGACGGCGCGGTCGCCGGCACCGGTGAGCCCACCGTCGCACCGTCAGGTGAGACGCGCGGCGACACGTGCCACATCGACGTCGTCGACCGTTGGGGCAACATCATCGCCGTGACGCCGTCGGGCGGATGGCTGCAGTCGTCGCCGACGGTGCCGGACCTGGGCTTCTGCCTCGGTACGCGGCTGCAGATGACCTGGCTCGACGAGTCGGCGCCGTCGGCGCTGCGCCCGGGCGCGCGACCGCGCACCACACTGTCGCCCACGCTCGTGCTGCGCGACGGCCGGGCCGAGATCGCGATGGGCACCCCCGGCGGCGATCAGCAGGACCAGTGGCAGGTGCCGATGCTGCTGCGGATGATCGTCGGCGGCTACACCGCGCAGGAGGCCATCGATGCGCCGACGCTGCACACCACGGCGCTCATCGACTCGTTCTGGCCGCGCACATGGGACCCCGCCGGCGTGGTCGTCGAGGACCGATTGGGCGACGCCGTCATCGCGGGCCTCGTCCGCCGCGGACACGACGTGATCCGAGCGGGCGAGTGGCGCCTGGGCCGACTGTCGGCGGTGGGCATCGACCGTGACGAGGGCACGATGTGGGCTGCGGCGAATCCGCGCGGGATGCAGGGGTACGCCGGAGGCCGCTGAATCCCTGCGGCGTGCCGATGTGGACGACGCGAGCCCACCACTAGAGTTGCGCCATGATCGGCCTGGCCGCCGCGGGCGACGGTGTGGTGCACGCCGCGTTCCTCGCGCTGGGCATCCTTGCGGGGTGCGCGGTGTTCGCCTGGGAACTCCGCCGCCGCGGGCTGCGCGATGATCGCCTGTGGGTCATCGCCGGCACATGTCTGGCCTTCGGTGCCGTCGGCTCGCGCCTGGGCACCTGGTGGCAGTTCATCGACCCCGCCGCGAACGAGCCGCTCGCGCAGTGGTGGATGGATGGGAACCGCAGCGTGCTCGCGGGACTCGTGGGCGCCTGGATCGGCGTGCACGTCGGCAAGCTGATCACGCGGTACCGCTCGTCGACGGGTGACCTGTTCGCACCGGCGGTCGCCCTCTCCATCGCGATCGGACGCATCGGATGCCTGCTCACCGAGTTGCCCGGGCAGCCGACCGGTGGTCAGTGGGGCATCGTCCTCACCCCCGAGGAGGCCGCGCTGCTCGGGGGTCCTGCCGGCGTCGGCCTGCACCCCACCTACCTCTACGAGGCCCTGTTCCAGGCAGGGGCGTTCGTGGTGCTGTGGCGCCTGCGTGACCGGCTGCCGCATCCCGGCGATCTGTTCGTGCTCTACGTGGCCTCGTACGCGGTCTTCCGCTTCGCCGTCGAGTTCGCGCGTGCGAACGACCAGGTCTGGCTCGGCCTCACCCGTCCGCAGTGGTTCCTCCTCGCCGTCCTGCCGCTGCTGCTGTGGCGGCTGTCGCGCGTGTGGCGACCCGCATCCGTCTCACCCACCCCCACCCCGTCCGGAGGTTCCGATGGCTGACACTCCCCCGCCGCCCCCCGTCCCGCCGACCGGACCACCGGCCCCGCCGCCGTCGTACGGCGACGGCCCGCCGCCGCAGCCGCGCGGAGGGCGCGGGTCGATCTGGGTGGGCATCGGCCTGGGCGCCGCGTTCATCGCACTGCTGTGGGCGTCGACGATCGCGCTGTCGAACACCGACCGCTTCGAGGCCGTCGTGCTGCTCTGGCTCGGGATGCCGCTGATCATGCTCATCGCGGGCATCGTGCTCGTCGTGATCCCCCGCACCACGCGCACCGGCGCCGGAGTGCTCATCTCGATGGGCGCCGCGGTGCTCATCGGCGGCGGCGTGTGCGTCGCCCTGCTGACGGTCCCGATGGCATGACGACGACCTCGACGATGCGCGGCGTGCCGCTCGGATCCGGCCGCCCGCTGCGGGGCGACCGCATCCACCGCTACGTGACCGCCTACTGTCCGCACTGCCACGACCCGGCGGCCGACCTGTCCACCGTCCGACGACTGTCGGGCATGCTCATGGTGCGCGACGGTCGCGTGTGGCTCGAACGCGGATGTCCCGACCACGGACTCGTGCGGACGATGTACGACGAGGACCCCGAGATCCTCGCCTACCTCGAGCGCTGGCAGGCTCCGACCAAGGCGCACGTGCCCGACCGCCCCGGCAACTTCGCTCCGATCCCCGCCGCGTACGAACGCGGTCTGCCCGAGATGCAGACCCAGCACACCTGCATCCTGCTCCAGGACGTCACCGAGCACTGCAACCTGCGCTGCCCCACGTGCTTCACCTCGTCGGGTCCGCAGCTGCACGGCGTGGCCCCGCTCGAGGCGGTGCTCGCCAATGTCGACGCCCGGCTGGAGCGCGAAGACGGCCGACTCGACGTGCTCATGCTCTCCGGGGGCGAGCCGACGCTGTACCCGCGGCTCGAGGAACTGCTCGCCGAGCTGGTCGACCGTCCCATCGTGCGGATCATGGTGAACACCAACGGGATGCTCGTCGCCTCCGACGACCGCGTGCTCGACCTGCTGCGCCGACACCGTGATCGCCTGGAGGTGTACCTGCAGTACGACGGCCCGTCGGCGGAGGCATCCGTCCATCACCGCGGCGGCGACCTCACTCGCTTCAAGGAGCTCGCGATCTCGCGGCTGTCGGAGGCGCAGATCTTCACGACGCTCACGATGACCGCAGCGCTCGGGGTCAACGACCACGAGATCGGAGCCGTGGTGGGGCGGGCGCTGGAGACTCCCTTCGTGAGCGGCGTGGCGTTGCAGCCGGTGTTCGGTTCGGGCCGCGGCCGTCCCATCGACCCCTTGGACCGCCTCACCCACACGGGCGTCCTCGCCCGTCTCGGTCCGCAGACCGACGGCGTCGTCAACTGGCACGATCTGACCGCCCTGCCGTGCTCTCACCCGCACTGCGCGTCGGTCGGATACCTGCTGAAGGACGACTCCGGCGTGTGGCGGTCGCTCGTGGCGCTCGTCGGCCACGACGAACTCCTGCGCTGGCTCGAGATCGATCCCGACGGCATCGCCAACCGGGTCGCCGATCGGGCGATGCCTCTGCAGCTGCGCGAACTGGTGAAGAGCTCGTTCCTCGATCTGCTGAGCGAGCAGGCCTCACCGGCCGACTCGCGCACCGCGGCACTGTGGCAGAACATCTGCCAGCAATGCGATCTGGGCATCGGCACGCTCGCCACGCTCGCCGCGACGCGCCTGCCCGGCCACCGCGACCGGATGCGCCGGCTCATGGGCGAGCGCGTGAAGCGCATCACGGTCAAACCCTTCCAGGACATCTCGACGATGCTCGAAGAGCGGCTGGTGCAGTGCTGCGTGCACGTCGGCACGCTCGGCGACGACGGCTTCGACCAGTGCGCGCCGTTCTGCGCCGTGCAGGCGTGGACGCGGCTCGGCGACCAGCGCATGAGCACCGCGTCGGCCCGCCGTGCACACGCGGCACCCGTGCTCGCCACCGCCGAGGGTCTGCTCGCGACCGCCCGGAGGACGCCATGACCGACGACCGCGAACGCGCCGCCTCCGATGTGGCTCGCGGCCCGTCGCCGGGTGAGATCATCGCGCGCCGGCATGCGTCGCCTGCGCCCGGGCCGACCGCAGCCGCACCGCCGGACCCGCTGCGGTTGTGCGTGTACGCGACGATCGCGGCCCTCGGCTGGCTGCTGGGCCCGGTGGCGCTGGCGATCTTCGCCGTGGTGGCCTTCATCGGGTACGCCGCGGCCTGGCGGGCGGGACTGCGGGTCTCGCGCTGCTGGCTGCGCGACACGCGCCTGGTGCTGCTGTACCTCGCTCTGCTGGCCGCCGTGGCCCTCGGAGCCATGGCCGTGACGGTCATCCAGTGGATCGGCTGAATGTGGTGCGCGCACCGTGTCCATCTGGTCGACTGGTGTTCGTCAGGTCATTGAGGGGTCGCACCTGACGGCTCCCGCATCGAAAGGACCCACCATGCAGTACATGCTTCTTCTCACCAGCGCACCCGACGCCGGACCTCAGCCCGGAAGCCCCGAGGAGGCGGCCGAGATGGGCGAGTGGTTCGCCTACGACGACATGCTCAAGCAGGCGGGCGTGTTCGTCAGCGGCGAGGCGCTGCACCCGGTCGACACCGCCACCACGGTTCGCGTGCGCGACGGCGGCACGGTCGTGACCGACGGCCCGTTCGCCGAGACCAAGGAGTACCTCGGCGGCTACTACGTGATCGACGTCGACGACCTCGACGCCGCCGTCTCGTATGCCGAGAAGGTGCCCAACATCGGCTACGGATCCGTGGAGATCCGCGCCGTCGTGGACTTCTCGGCGCTCGAACGGTCGTGACGGCTGCCGGCGAGGTCGCCGAGGTCTTCCGCACGCAGTGGCCGCGGCTGGTCGCGGTGCTGCGCGCCGATCTCGGCGACCTCGACCTGGCAGAGGACGCCGCTCAGCACGCGTTCGCCGCAGCCGTGGACCGGTGGCCTGCGACCGGCGTGCCCGACGCACCCGGCGCGTGGCTGCTCACCGTCGCCCGGAACCGGATCATCGACCAGGCGCGCCGCGACGTGCGCTGGGCGCGCCGCGAGGACGACGTGCGGGCCGCCCTCGAACTGCCGCAGCGCACGCGCGGCGCGGTCGAGGACGATGTGCTCGCCATGATCTTCGGATGCTGCCACCGCGCCCTCGACGAGGCCGCGCGGATCGCCCTGACGCTGCGGTATGTCGTCGGCCTGCCCACCAGCGCGATCGCCGCGTCGTTCCTCGTACCCGAGGCGACGATGGCCAAGCGTCTGGTGCGCGCCAAGAAGAAGGTCGCCGCCACGCGGATCCCCTTCGAGGTGCCCGACCGGGAGCATCTCGCCGGGTCGCTGCACGAGGTGCTGCGCATCGTCTACGTGATCTACACGCAGGGTCACGCGGCGGCGACGGGAGAGCTCATCCGCGTCGATCTGTGCGAGGAGGCCCGCTGGCTCGCGGGCAACCTGTGCGAACTGCTGCCGCGCGAGCCCGAGACCTGGGGGCTCGCGGCGCTGCTCGCGTTCACGGACGCGCGACGACCGGCCCGCCTCGACCCCGAGGGAGAGATCGTGCTGCTGGCAGACCAGGATCGATCCCGCTGGGACTCCGGCACCATCGCCCAGGGGCGGGAGCTGCTCGCGCGCGCCCTGCTCCTGCGCCGCGTGGGGCCGTACCAGCTGCAGGCGGCCATCGCCGCGGCTCACGCCGATGCCGCCGACTTCGATGCCACCGACTGGCGCACGATCCGCCGCCTGTACGCGGTCCTCGGCCGCCTCGAACCGTCGCCGATCGTACGCCTGAACGAGGCGGTCGCCGCGTCGCTCTCGGAGGGGCCCGATGTCGGACTCTCCCTCGTGGCCCCGCTCGCCGCGCCCCTGGACGGGTATCACTACTTCCATCTGTCCCGCGCCGACATGCTCGCGCGCGCGGGCGATCGGGATGCGGCGCGCACGGCCTTCGACCGGGCTCTCGAGCTGTGCGACTCCGAAGCGGAGCGGCGCGCGATCCATCGCGTCGCCGCGACGCGTCTGGGCGATTCCGTCGCGGACGCTGCCGACTAGAACTCGTCTGCCGCTCGCGCCTGCGCGAGCACCCACTCGACGATCGTCGGAACGAGGTCGGCGGCGATCTGGGCGGCCGGCCGCCGACGACCCGCCACCTCGAACGAGTGACCACCGCCCTCGACCCACCGCAGTTCCGCATCGACGCACCCGTCGACCGCCGCGGTCAGCTGCTCGTGGGGGTCGACGAATGGGTCCCGCGTGCCCGAAACGAACAGCTGCGGCGCGCTGATCTTCGGCAGATGCTCGACGCGCGGCTTGTCGGGGCGACCCGGAGGGTGCAGCGGATAGCCCAGATAGACGAGGCCTGCGGGCGTGATCGCGCTGTCGGCCGCGGCCATCGACGCCATCCGGCCCCCGTAGGACTTGCCGGCCGCGAACGGCGGCAGCCCGGGAGCTCGAAGCGCCAGGGCGTCGGCGGCGGCGGCCCACGTCGCGACGGCGTGGGCGGCGGGGCCGGGCATGCGCCGACCGGCCTCCTGGTACGGGAAGGTGAAGCGCAGGGTCGAGACGCCGGCGACGCGCAGGGCGTCGGCGAACCCAACGAGGAACGGCTGGCGATGCCCGGCCCCCGCTCCCGGCGCGATCGCCATGACCGCGCGCGGTGTGGGAGCGGGCTCCCAGTCGGCGGAGACCTCGACCGACCCCGATGGCAGCGCGACGGGCAGACGCAGCGCCTCGGCGCTCATCGGCGTCCGTCGTCGTCCGAAGGGGTGCGGCCGCGCGTGCCGTCGGCCGGAGGATCGGCGGGCGGCTCAGCCGCGGGCGCATCCTGCTCTGCGGCATCCGGCGTTCGAGCAGCGGGCGCGATGCGCTCCCCGTACATCGGCGGCTCGTCCGGCACCGGCTCCGTCGCGGAGGGTTGCGCTGCTTCGGTGACGGGCGCGGGAGTCCCGAGCACCTGGCGGGCCCGATGAACGCTGCCCGCGGCGACGGTCACCTCATATCGGTCGGCGACGACCTGCATCACCGAGGCGAAGTCGCGCCGGCGGCGCACGAGCGAGTAGGTGATGATGCTCAGCAGCATCCCGATCGCGATGCCGACGAACAGGACGCCCACGAACGCCTGGATGGGCACCGACGGCGACCCGATGACCAGGATCGCCGAGAAGAGCAGGCCCAGCAGCAGGCCGTTGATCGCGCCGGACCGCGCTGCCGAGGCATAGCCCAGACGGCCGGTGACCCGCTCGATCGAGCGCAGATCCTGACCGACGATCGCGATGTCGCGCGCGGGGATGTCGGCGGCGATGAGGGCGGATACGGCCTTCTGAGCCGCCTCATAGCTGGGGAACGACGCGACCGCCGGACCCACGCTCTCCCGCCCCTGCGGCGGGCGTCCGCCGAACATGCTCACCTCCCCATCCTCGCACGGTCCCCGGGCTACGCTGGGACGCGTGAGCACGCAGAGGGTCTTCGTCGCGCGCCTGACCGGGTGCTCCGTCTTCGACCCCGCCGGCGACAAGCTCGGCAGAGTCCGCGACGTCGTCGTGATCTTCCGCAAGGACGATCCGCCGCGCGTGGTCGGCCTCGTCGTCGAGATCCCGGGCCGCCGGCACGTCTTCCTCTCGATCGGCCGCGTCACCTCGATCCAGACGGGACAGGTGATCACGACCGGGCTCATCAACGTGCGACGCTTCCAGCAGCGCGGCGGCGAGGTGCGCGTGATGGCAGAGCTCGTGGGCCGCAAGGTCTTCCTCACCGACGGCTCGGGCCGTGCCGTCATCGAAGACGTGGCGATCGAGCGCAACCGGCTCGGCGAGTGGGACGTCGGCCAGCTGTTCCTGCGTCGCCCCAAGACGAGCGGGTCGCCGTTCGCGAAGGGTCCGACGACGTTCGCCAACTGGGCCGACGTGCGCGAGGAGCATCAGCCCGGCGAGGCGCAGTCCGCCGAGCAGCTCGTCGCCTCGTACTCCGAACTCAAGCCGGCCGACCTGGCCAACACCCTGCTCGACCTGCCCGGCGAACGCCTTCTCGAAGTCGCCGAGGAGCTGCCCGACGACCGCCTGGCGGATGCGCTCGAAGAGATGCCCGAAGACGAGCAGATCCTCATCCTCGAGCAGCTCGGTGATGAGCGTGCCGCCGACATCCTCGACGCGATGGAGCCCGACGACGCCGCCGATCTGCTCGGCCAGCTGCCCGAGGGGCGCCTCGAGCAGCTTCTCGAGCTCATGGAGCCCGAAGAGGCCGAAGACGTCCGTGAGCTGCTCAAGTACGAGCCCGACACCGCGGGTGGGCTCATGACCAGCGAGCCGATCATCCTGCCGGCCGACGCGACCGTCGCCGAGGCGCTCGCGCTGATCCGCCGGCACGAGCTGCATCCTGCCCTCGCGGCATCCGTCTTCGTCACCCTGCCCCCGTACGAGACCCCCACCGGGCGACTGCTGGGCACGGTGCACTTCCAGCGGATGCTGCGCTACCCCCCGCACGAGCGCCTCGGCGCCATCATCGACGACAGCGTCGAGCCGGTGGCGTCCACGGCGAGCGCCGCCGAGGTCGCGCGGCTGCTGGCCAGCTACGACCTCGTGTCGCTGCCGGTCGTCGATCCCGCGCACCGCCTCGTCGGCGCGGTCAGCATCGACGACATGCTCGACTATCTGCTGCCCGACGACTGGCGCTCGCACGACGAGCACGTGCCCCCGCGCCAACCGCCCGTGACCGGACGGATCCAGCTGTGATGGCCCGCCCGGGCCGCCAGGTCGCCCTCGACGCCCCGCGCGGGCGGTCGGGCGTGCTCACGCGCACGCCGCAGCCGTCGCGCGACCGGTTCGGCAGGGCCACGGAGTGGATCGCCCGCGCGATGGGGACCCCGTGGTTCCTGGTCGGCCTCACCATGTTCTGCGTCGCGTGGTTGGCATGGAACACCCTGGCCGCCGAGGACCTGCGGTTCGACTCCGCGGCGAACGGGTTCACGGCGCTCACGCTCATGCTCTCGCTGCAGGCCTCGTATGCCGCTCCGCTCATCCTTCTCGCCCAGAACCGGCAGGACGACCGCGACCGGGTGCAGATCGAACAGGACCGCCAGCGCGCCGAGCGCAACCTCGCCGACACCGAGTATCTGGCGCGCGAGATCGTGGCGCTGCGGTTCGCGCTCAACGACTTCGCCGGCGAAGTCGTCACCCGCGACGTGCTGCGCGCCGAGCTGAAGTCGCTGCTGGAACGACTCGACGACGACGCGGATGCCGCCGAGGAGGACCGCGCCCCGTGAGCGCCCTCGCCGAGGCGGTGGCCCGCGCCGCGGGTGCCGTCAGCGACCCCGAGTTGCGCCGCCCGCTGTCCGAGCTCGACATGATCGCCGACGTGGTCGTCGACGGCGCACACGCCCGGGTGGACGTGCGGCTCACGATCGTCGGCTGTCCGGCATCCGATCGCATCGAGCGCGACGTGCGGGATGCCGCGCTGTCGGTGGACGGGATCGACACGGTCGACGTCGCCCTCGGCGTCATGACCGCCGAGCAGCGGCGGGCCCTCACCGACCGGCTGCGCGCGGGACGCGACCGCGAGAACCCCTTCGGACCGGATTCGCTCACCCGGGTGATCGCCGTGACCAGCGGCAAGGGCGGGGTCGGCAAGTCGACGCTCACCGCGAACCTCGCCGTCGCACTCGCCGCACGGGGGCTGGCCGTGGGGCTGATCGACGCCGATGTCCACGGCTTCTCGATCCCGGCCCTGCTCGGCCTCGTGGACGCCACCGGGCGAGCACCGCGGCCGACCCGTATCGACGACCTCATGCTGCCGCCGGTCGGCCACGGCGTGAAGGCGATCTCGATCGGCATGTTCCTGAGACCGGAGGACGACCCGCGGGGTGCCGTCGCGTGGCGCGGGCCGATGCTGCACCGCACGATCCGCCAATTCCTCACCGACGTGCACTTCGGCGACCTCGATGTGCTGCTGCTCGACATGCCCCCGGGAACCGGCGACGTCGCGATCTCGACCGGTCAGCTGCTGCCCCATGGCGAGGTCCTCGTCGTCACGACACCGCAGCGGCAGGCTGCCGACGTGGCCGTGCGCAGCGGACTCGTCGCCCGCCAGACCGGGCAGACGCCGATCGGCGTGATCGAGAACATGGCGCCGATGACACTGCCCGACGGAACGATGCTCGATCTGTTCGGCAGCGGCGGAGGAGCCGAAGTGGCTGCGGCCCTCGGCGTGCCGCTCGCGGCGACCGTGCCGCTGAGCCCCACGCTGCGCGCCGACGCGGATGAGGGCATCCCGATCGTCGTCGCCCACCCCGACGATCCGGCGGCCCGGTCGATCGCGGCGCTCGCGGCGCAGCTCGCGGCGCGTCCGCGCGGCCTGGTGGGGCGCTCGCTGCGGATCACCCCCGGCCCGTGAGAATCACCGCGCCGGTCGGGAATCGCCGGCGCGCCGCGGATTCCCATCCGGGATGCCGATTCTCGACGTGAGACGGGTCAGGTGGCTTCGCTGTCGAACGGCGGCGGCGTGCCGGGCGTGAGCGTCGACAGCGGCTTCGGGGCGCCGGCATTGACGGGCTTCACCTTCGCCGCGGCGGCGGGCGCAACCGGTGCGTCATCGAGCAGGGCCTCGCGGATGATGCGCCGCGGGTCGTATTGGCGCGGGTCGAGGGTGCGCCAATCGACATCCTCGAAGTCCTCGCCCATCTCGTCCTTGACACGGGTCTTGGCCGTCGACGCCCACTCCCGCGCCCTCTTGACGAACTGCGCGAGCGACTCCGCGTAGCGCGGCAGACGTTCCGGACCGATGACGAAGGCGGCGATCACCCCGATGAGCAGGAGCTTCTCGATCGTCAGCCCGTTGAACATGCGCTCAGACTACCCGCCGCGCCTGACCGTCGGCGCGCATTCCACGACGTAGGCTTTCGGCGAAGGAGTCACCGATGAGCGAGCAGAGCGCGAACCAGCGGTTCGCGGCGGAGTCGACGATCGAACCCGACCAGATCGCGCGCGCGCGAGCGCACGCACTCGAGGTGGGTGCCGACCCGATCAGCGCCGTCGTGGGAGCGCAGTGCGCCGTCCTGGCCGCCGCGTCGCGCGCGCTCAACATCGTCGAGATCGGCACCGGAGCCGGCGTGTCCGGGCTGTGGCTGCTGCACGGCTCACCGCGCGCAACACTGACGACCATCGACAAAGAGCCCGAGCACCTGGGCGTCGCGCGCCAGTCCTTCCAGGAGGCGAAGATCCCGCCCGCCCGCGCCCGGTTCATCACCGGTCGGGCAGCCGAGGTGCTCCCCCGCATGAACGAGGCGTCCTACGACATCGTGCTCGTGGATGCCGACCCCGAGGGCGTCATCGAGTACGTCGAGCACGGGCTGCGCCTGGTGCGCGCAGGTGGCACCGTGCTCGTGCCCCGCGTGCTGGCATCCGGCGCCGTCGCCGACCCGGTTCGCCGCGACCCCGTCACCAGTTCCTACCGCTCGCTCGTGCAGGAGACCCAGGCCTCGCCCGCGGTCCTCGGAGCGCTGTCGATCGCCGGAGAAGGCCTTCTGCAGCTCACCACGATCGCGACGGACTGACCCGTACATGCGCGAACGGCCGGTCCGAAGACCGGCCGTTCGCGGAACGTTGCGGACGTCAGGCGGGGTTCACCACTCCGCCCAGGACGTCGTAGAGCTCCTTGGCCTCAGCGTCGTTCACGGAGACGACGAGACGACCGCCACCCTCGAGCGGCACACGCACGATGATCAGGCGACCCTCCTTCACGGCCTCCATCGGCCCGTCTCCGGTTCTCGGCTTCATGGCTGCCATTGCGGCTCCTTTTCGTCGTGGGTCTGCACCCCCAGTTTAGTCCCGCCCGCGACATCGCCGACACGGTGGCGTCAGGGTATGCGCCAGAAGGTCTGCTCGAGCCCGTACATGTTCAGGATCCAGAACCACTGCGCGACCAGGCAGGCCACGAGCACGCCGACGCGCCACGGCGTCGAGCGGGGCATCGCCACGGCGCCCCACGCGGGCGAGATCGGCACCAGCAGCCGGAACAGGCTCGACTGCGGGAAGAACACCGCGAGCAGGTAGACGAGGTAGCTGGCCACCCAGAGCCGGATCTCGACACCGAGGCGCCTCACGTGCGGTTCGAACAGCAGCACGGCGGCGGCACCGACGACGGCGAGCGCGAGCGCGACGTAACCGACCACCGCCGGCATCCCCCACTGCCCGAACCAGAAGCCCGCCGCCAGCACGAACCCTTCGAACGGGATGAAATGCGAGCCGGCATCGCCGATCCAGTTGCGCCGCCACGCGAGCTCGGTGGCGAGGTAGGCGCCGGGGTCGCCCGTCGCGATGCCCGCGATGACCTGCCACGAGAAGCCGACGATCGTCGCCAGGGCTCCGAGGGCGACGATGTGCACGATCTCGACGGCACGCAGCGGGTCACGGGCGCGGGTGACCCATCGCGCGATGCCGTAGAGGCCCAGGAAGAGCGCGAAGGCGAGCACGCCGGGCCGCGTGTATCCCATCAACGGAATGAGCAGGTACAGCCAGCCGAATCGACGACGGGAGACGCACCACAGCGCCAGGAACAGCCACAGCAGGAACAGCGACTCGGCGTAGCCGACCTGGAACAGCGCCGACAGCGGACCTGCCGCGAAGAAGACGACCGCCCACGTCGCGGTGCCGATGTCCTGACGCTCGCGCAGCAGCCGGTACAGCACCAGAGAGGCGAGGTACCCCGCGACCAGCGACACGATCACCGCGCCGACGCCCCACGCCCCGAACGGCAGCCCCACCAGCGCGGCGAGGTGCGCGTAGAGCGGCATGAACGCCCACCCGTTCTCGGCGACGGCACCCGAATCAGTGAGCGGGAGCTCGTTCGGGTAGCCGTTGAGGGCGACGAACCAGTACCACTGCGCGTCCCATGCCAGCGCGATCGACCCGATCGAGCCGTCGGCACCGATGCGGGACGCGGGCGAGGCGATCGTCGCGACGACGAACAGGAACGCGGTCGTCACCACGCGAGCCGCGAGGTAGATCACGGCGACGCGCACCGCCGCCGGCGCGGCCGTCCATCCCCGCCGAGCGGGCACGGCGGTGGTCAGCGGTTCGCGAGCCACGCCCGCAGACCGTGCTCGACCGACTCGATCTGCGACACCGGCACGCGCTCCTCGTCGTGGTGGGCGAGATGCGGGTCCCCCGGTCCGTAGTTGACCGCGGGCACGCCCATCGCGCTGAAGCGCGCGACGTCGGTCCAGCCGTACTTCGGCCGAGGCTCGGCACCGACCGCGGCGAGGAACTGCTGCGCGAGCGGCGCATCGAGCCCCGGGCGAGCCCCCGGCGAGAGGTCGGAGATCTCGACGTCGAAGCCGGCGAAGACATCGCGCACGTGCGCCTCGGCCTCTTCGGCCGAGCGGCTCGGCGCGAATCGGTAGTTCACCTCGACGGCGCACACGTCGGGGATGACATTGCTGGCGACGCCGCCGCCGATGTGCACGGCGTTCAGACCCTCGCGGTAGGCGAGACCGTCGACGTCGATCTCCCGCGCGCGGTACTCCGAGAGGCGCAGCAGGATGGGAGCGGCTTTGTGGATCGCGTTCTCGCCGATCCAGGAGCGCGCACTGTGGGCGCGCACGCCGCGCGTGCTCACGACGGCGCGCAGCGTGCCGTTGCAGCCGCCCTCCACTTCGCCGTTGCTGGGCTCGCCGAGGATGGCGAAATCGGCCGCGAACAGATCGGGGCGCGTGCGCGCCAGCCGGGTCAGTCCGTTGCGCTCGGCGTCGACCTCCTCGTGGTCGTACCACATCCACGTGAGGTCGACGCGCGGATCGGCGAGCTCGGCGGCGAGCTTGAGCTGAACGGCCACCCCCGATTTCATATCGACCGTGCCGCGACCCCACAGGAACGCCTCGCCGTCGACCTCGATGTCGCGCGTAGGCACGTTGCCGTTGATCGGAACCGTGTCGATGTGCCCCGCGATCGCGACGCGCTGCGGGCGCCCCAGCTCGGTGCGGGCGACGATCGTGTCGCCGTCGCGGTGCACGGTCAGGTGCGGCAGTGCCCGCACCGCGTCATCGATGAGGTCGGCCAGGGTGGTCTCGTCGTCGGACACGCTCGGCACGTCGCAGATCGCGCGGGTGATGTCGAGGGATGTCGCGGTCAGGTCGAGCTGCGGCATCCCCCGAGTCTACCGACCTGCCCGGTGGCGCTAGCGTGGAGGCATGGGCGATGGACGATGGATTCACGGCGTGGGCCTGGCGACCCTGAGCGCGGACGGGACGGTGCTCGACACGTGGTTCCCCCGACCGGCCGACGGGCGGCTCCCCCTCGGATACGACCCTGCGAATCCTCCCGATGATCTCGACCGGCTCGCCGTGGCCGACGAACGCCGCGCGGTCACCGTCGACGTCGTCGCGATCGAGGTGGACCTCGACGCGGCCCCCGCGTCGACATCCGACGCGTACCTGCGCCTGCACGCTCTGTCGCACCGCGTCATCGCCCCGAACGAGGCGAACCTCGACGGGATCTTCGGCCATCTTCCGAACGTCGCGTGGACGAACGCGGGTCCGGTGCATCCCGACGACCTCGAGCGGCTGCGTCCGTTCCTGATGCGCGACGGCATCCAGGTGCAGGGACTCGACAAGTTCCCTCGCCTGCTCGACTACGTGACACCGCCGGGTGTGCGGATCGCCGACGCGTCGCGCGTGCGCCTGGGGGCCCACCTGTCGCCCGGCACGACCGTGATGCACGAGGGCTTCGTCAATTTCAACGCGGGAACGCTCGGCGCCTCGATGGTCGAGGGGCGCATCTCGCAGGGCGTCGTCGTCGGCGACGGCAGCGACATCGGCGGCGGCGCGTCGATCATGGGAACCCTGTCGGGCGGCGGCGCGCACCGCGTGTCGATCGGCGCGCGCACGCTGCTCGGCGCCAACGCGGGGATCGGGATCTCGCTCGGCGACGACTGCGTGGTCGAGGCCGGGCTCTATGTCACCGCCGGGTCGAAGATCGTGCTCGCCGATGAACCGGCGCGTGCCGATGGTTCCCGACCGGTCGTCAAGGGAGCCGAGCTGTCGGGTCGCGACGGCATCCTGTTCCGCCGCAATTCGCTGTCCGGTGCCGTCGAGGCCGTGCGGCGTGCCGGCGTGGGCGTCACCCTCAACGAGGCCCTGCACGCCTGACCGGTCGAGCGCGCGCACGCGGCTAGAGTGCTCGCATGACCGCGCGCATCCCCAAGAAGCTGTACGAGCACGAGCTCAAGCGACTGCAGGCGCAGCTCGTCGACATGCAGGCGTGGGTCCAGGCGTCCGGCGCACGCATCGTCGTCATCTTCGAGGGGAGGGACGCCGCCGGCAAGGGCTCCACGATCAAGCGGGTGTCGGAGTATCTCAACCCCCGCGTGACCCGCACCGTCGCCCTGCCGATGCCGACCGAGCGAGAGCGCACGCAGTGGTACTTCCAGCGTTACATCCCCCACCTGCCCGCCGCGGGAGAGATCGTGCTCATGGACCGGTCGTGGTACAACCGCGCCGGAGTGGAGCACGTCATGGGCTACTGCACCAATGTGGAGTACCACCGGTTCCTGCACCAGGCGCCGATCTTCGAGCGGATGCTCGTCGAAGACGGCATCCTTCTGCTGAAGTACTGGTTCAGCGTGTCACCCGACGAGCAGGAGGCCCGCTTCCGCTCCCGTGCCGAGGATCCGATGCGCCGCTGGAAGCTGTCGCCGAACGACGTGCTGTCGATCACACGCTGGGAGGACTACTCGCGGGCCAAGGACACGATGTTCGTGCACACCGACATCCCCGAAGCGCCGTGGTTCGAGGTGCCCTCCATCGACAAGCGGCGGAGTCGGCTGAACATGATCCACCACCTGCTCTCGCGCATCCCCTACGAGCACGTCGAGCGTGAGGAGGTGGAGATCCCCGTGCGACCGTCGTCCGGCGGCTACGAGCGTCCGCCGCGCAATCTCGAGAACTACGTGCCCGACTTCGCCGGGACCCTCGAGGGCGTCGAACCACGCGCCTGACGCGTCTCAGTCGCGGACGCGCACCGACAGGCAGGTCACGCAGCCCTCGAGCTTCTCGAACTCGCTCACCTCGACGGTGACCACGTCGAGTCCGCGGTCGCGGTAGAGCGCCGCGGTGTGCGGGGCGTCCGCCGACATGAGCACCGTCGAGGCGTCGAGGACGACCACCGCCGTGCCGTGCTCTTCGGGAACGCCGAGGAACTCCGGGAACGCGGACGCGTCGTCGACGAGCGGCTCGAACCCGACCACGGTGGCGTCGGGCAGGGCCGTGACACCCGACTTGAGATGCAGCACCCGGCGCACCGGCACGGCGACGACACGCCAGCCGCGCGGCTCGAGCAGCGCCCGCAGTTGCGCGATTCCCTCGGCGTTGGTCCGCGACGATGCTCCGACGTACGCGGTGCGACCGACCTTCAGCACGTCGCCGCCGTCGAGCGTGCCCGGCTCGTCGATCGCGACGACCGCGAGCCCGAGACGCTCGACCGAGGCACGCACGGTGGGCGCTTCTCCGCGCCGCGACTCCGCTCCGGCGCGACACAGCACCGCGAGGTCGCCGAAGACCACCACGGCGTCCTCGACGAACACGCCGTCAGGTTGCGTGTCGGCGGGCTCGACCTCGATGACCTCCCACCCGCGTGCACGGAAGGCGTCCACGTACGTCTCCCACTGCGTCACGGCGAGTGCCGGATCGACGGGCACTCGGTCGAGGTGGGTGAGCTCGCCGTCGGCGAGGCGTGTCGACGGACGCCGGACCAGCAGGCGCGGCATCGGCGTCAGCCGACGCCCGGGTAGCTGCGCTCGGGGGCACCCACGTACAGCTGCTGCGGCCGACCGATCTTGGTCTGGGGGTCGTTCTGCATCTCTCGCCAGTGCGCGAGCCACCCGGGCAGGCGGCCGATCGCGAACAGCACGGTGAACATGCGGGTCGGAAAGCCCATCGCCTTGTAGATCACGCCGGTGTAGAAGTCGACGTTCGGGTAGAGGCGGCGCTCCTTGAAGTAGTCGTCGGCCAGTGCGATCTCTTCGAGCTCCTTGGCGAGGTCGAGCAGCGGATCGCTGACGCCCAGCGCCTCGAGCACCTCGTCGGCGGACTGCTTGACGAGCTTGGCGCGCGGATCGTAGTTCTTGTAGACCCGGTGGCCGAAGCCCATGAGCTTGACGCCGTCCTCCTTGTTCTTGACGCGCTCGACGAAGCGCTGCACGCTCTCGCCGGACTCGTGGATGCGCGCCAGCATGTCGAGCACCGCCTCGTTGGCACCACCGTGGAGCGGGCCGTACAGCGCGTTGATGCCCGCCGAGATCGACGAGAACTGGTTCGCCCCGGTCGAGCCGACCAGGCGCACGGTCGAGGTCGAGGCGTTCTGCTCGTGGTCCTCGTGCAGGATCAGCAGACGCTCGAGCGCGCGCGACATGACCGGGTCGATCTGGTAGATCTCGCTGAGGACGCCGAAGTTGAGCTTGAGGAAGTTGTCGACGAAGCCCAGGCGGTTGTCCGGATACAGGAACGCCTGGCCGATGCTCTTCTTGTGCGCGTACGCGGCGATCACGGGGAGCTTCGCGAGCATGCGGATCGTGTTGAGCTCGACATGCTCGGGGTCGTCGGGATCGGATTCGCGCTCGTAGTACGTCGACAGCGCGGCCGTCGCCGACGACAGCATCGACATCGGGTGCGCGGTGGGCGGCAGCGCGGAGAAGAAGCGCTTGAGGTCCTCGTGGAGCAGCGTGTGGTGGCGGATGCGATCGTCGAACGCCGCGAGCTGGTCGGCGGTGGGCAGCTCACCGTAGATGAGCAGCCACGCGACCTCGAGATAGCTGGAGTGCTCTGCCAGCTGCTCGATCGGGTAGCCGCGGTAGCGCAGAATGCCCTGGTCGCCGTCGATGAAGGTCACCGCGGACTTCGTGGCCGACGTGTTGACGAAGCCGTAGTCGAGTGTGGTGTGGCCGGTCTGCCGGGTGAACGTCGAGATGTCGACGCTCGGGATGCCGTCGGTGCCGCGAAGCACAGGGAATTCGGCGGTGGAGTCTCCGATCGAGACGATGGCCTGCTCATTCCGGGTGCCCGCGTCGCTCACGGCGCCTCCTCGCGATTTCTGGTCGTGCCGGGGGTGTCGTCCTGCCGGGGGTGACGCCGTGGCGCCTCCGCGGCCGGTGCGACGGACGGAGGATACCGAGCCGCCGCGTCCTTACAGCCTAGTGGCCGCGTGCGCCTACCGCCGACACCGCCAAAGGCCCGTGCGAAGCGATGGAGGAACCCGTCAATCCGACCCGGGTAGTCAGCCCCCGGCTGCACGCAGCCGCGCGGCGCCGGCATCCACACGCTCGTCGGAGGCCGTCAGCGACAGCCGGATGTGCTGCGGGAAGTGGGGGCCGTAGAAGTGCCCGGGCCCCACGAGGATGCCGAGTTCCGCCAACCGCGCGACGCTCTCCCACGCGTCGCGCCCCTCGGTCGCCCACAGGTACAGGCCGCCCTCGCTCCCGTCGATGCGGAAGCCCGCCGCCTCCACCGCCGGGCGCAGGACGTCACGACGGCGGCGGTACAGCGCGCGCTGCGCGGCGACGTGCGCATCATCGGCGAGCGCGGCGGCCATCGCCGCCTGCACGGGCGCAGGCAGCATGAGGCCGAGGTGCTTGCGCGCGTTCACGAGCCGTGCCACGAGATCGGGATCCCCGGCGGTGAACGCGGCACGGTAGCCGGCCACGTTCGACTGCTTGCTCAGCGAGTAGACCGACAGGATGCCGGTGACATCGCCGTCGGTGACGGCCGGGTCGAGCGCCGACGGCACGGGTGCGGCATCCCACGGCGCATCCCAACCCAGCTCGGCGTAGCACTCATCGGATGCGAGCACCGCTCCCCGTTCGCGGACCCGCTCGCGCGCCGCGCGCAGCGACGCGACGTCGAGGATGCGCCCGTCGGGATTGCCGGGCGAGTTCACCCACGCCAGGCGAGTCTCTCGCGGCCACTGCGCCGGGTCGTCGGCGGCCACGGGAGTGGCCCCCACCAGCCGCGCCCCGACCTCGTAGGTGGGATAGGCCGCGCGGGGGTGCACCACGACGTCGCCGGGTCCGAGACCGAGCAGCAGCGGCAGAAGGGCGACGAATTCCTTCGATCCCACAGTGGGCAGCACGTGATCGGCCGTGAGGCCGGGCACTCCGCGTCGCCGGGCGAACCAGGCCGCGACCGCCTCACGCAGCTCCGACGTGCCCACGGTCTGCGGGTACGCGTGCGCGTCGGTCGCCGCGGCGAGCGCCCGCGAGACGACCTCGGGAGTCGGGTCGACGGGCGAGCCGATCGACAGGTCGACGATGCCGTCCGGGTGCGCACGGGCCGTCGCAGCGTACGGTGCGACGGCATCCCACGGGTAGTCGGCGAGGTCGGCGACTCCCACGTCAGCGCTCCGTCACGGGGTGCGGTCGGGTCACGGCGCCTGAGGGGGCAGCGCGTCGATGATCTCGTGGTCCTTGTGGATGACACCGACCTTGGCGGCGCCGCCGGGCGAGCCGACGTCGTCGAAGAACTCGACGTTGGCCTTGTAGTAGTCCTGCCACTCGTCGGGCAGGTCGTCCTCGTAGTAGATCGCCTCGACGGGGCACACCGGCTCGCACGCGCCGCAGTCGACGCACTCGTCGGGGTGGATGTAGAGCATCCGGTCGCCCTCGTAGATGCAGTCGACCGGGCATTCGTCGATGCATGCGCGGTCTTTGACGTCCACGCATGGGAGGGCGATCACGTAGGTCACGGGACCAGTCTATTCGCCGGGCCGGGCGGGTGAGGCCGGTGGCGGGCCTCGGGCCACACCACGACGACACCGACCAGAACCTGAACGGCGACCACCCACACGACGGCGAGTGTGCTCTCGGGGACGATGACCGACCCTCCGGGGCCGGGACCCGAGAACACCAGCGCCGCCGCGACCATGCCCACTCCGCAGGCCAGCGCGGTCCAGCGATCCGAGGTCAGAAGACGCACGGATGCCAGCAGCGCGGCGCACCCGATCAGCCCCAGGACCAGCCCGAGCGGGAACCACCCCCACGTGTAGGGGTGCGCGATCGTGCCGGCGAGGCCGTAGACGCCGCCGACGAGGAAGGCGACCAGCCAGGTGCCGAGGCGGGACCACACAGACGTCACCTGGACAGTCTAGGGATGACCGGCTGTCAAGCCGCCCAGCCCCACAGCCGCAACAGGGCCGCGGTGACCGCGGCGGCGGCGACGACGACCAGGAACGGTGCCCGCAACAGCAGCAGACCCGCGGCGACGAGCACCGCGGGAACCCTCGCGTCGACGACGATCGCCTGTCCGACCCCGAGCGTCTGCACCGCGACGAGCGCCGACAGCAGTGCAACCGTCAGCAGGTCGGCGATGCGAGCCGGGCGGGGCGCCTCGAGCCAGCGCGGAGGCACCAGGTAGCCGATCGTCTTCAGCGCCACGCAGATGATGGACGCGACGAGCACGGCGGTCCACAGCGTCACGGCAGTCCCTCCCGCTCAGGCACGTCCTCGGGTTCGGCCGGCGGCGCATCGCCGCGTCCCAGCCAATTCGCCCCGCCGACGACGACCGCGACCGCACCGGCGACGAGCACCGGGATGCCGGGCATCAGCAGCGGCGTCAGCACCGTGGCCACCACCGCCGCCGCGATCCCGACCGCGATGGGCTGCCGCCGGCGCACCCGCGGCCACAGCAGGGCGAGGAAGGCCGCGGCGGCAGCGGCATCCAGCCCCCAGGCGCGCGGGTCGCCGAGAACGTCGCCGAGAAGCGCGCCGGCCAGCGTCGAGAGGTTCCAGCCGACGTAGATGCCGATGCCGGTGACCCAGAATCCGATCGTCCGGGCGCGCCGGGTGGTCTGGGCGAGCGAGACGGCGGTCGACTCGTCGATCGTGAAGTGGGATGCCGCGGCGCGCCGCCAGAATCCGGGCCCGATGACAGGAGACATCCGCATGCCGTACGCCACGTTGCGCACGCCGAGAAGGGCGGCCGAGGCGATTCCCGCCGGGGCGGCCACCAGTCCGCCGGCGCCGATGACGCCGGCGAACGCGAACTGCGAACCGCCGGTGAACATCACCAGGCTCAGCACACAGGTCTGCCAGACGTCGAGGCCGGATGCCACCGCGAGCGCGCCGAACGAGATCCCGTAGGCGCTCGTCGCCAGCGCCACGCCGAGAGCCTGCCGCCATGCCCGCCGCGCGTGGCCGTCATCGGGCGCGGCGTCATCGAAGCGAGGCGCGGTCATGGTCGCGGACCGGGAGCGGCGGCGCTGGGGCTCAGGCGTTCGCGTCCTGGCGCTTCAGGCGCGCGGTGGCGCGGGCCCGCTCGGTCTGGTCGAGGACGACCTTGCGGATGCGCACGATCTCAGGGGTCACCTCGACGCACTCGTCATCTCGGGCGAACTCGAGCGACTCCTCGAGCGAGAGTCGGCGGGGCGGAGTGAGGCGCTCGAGCTCGTCGGCGGTCGACGAGCGCATGTTCGTGAGCTTCTTCTCCTTGGTGATGTTGACGTCCATGTCGTCGGCACGGGTGTTCTCGCCGACGACCATGCCTTCGTACACCTCTTCGGTCGGCTGGACGAAGAAGCTCATCCGCTCCTGCAGCGCCATCATGGCGAAGGGGGTCACCACGCCCGCGCGGTCGGCGACGATCGAGCCGCTCGATCGGGCGACGATGTGCCCGGCCCACTCGCCGTAGCCGTGAGAGATCGCGTTGGCGATGCCGGTGCCGCGCGTGACGGAGAGGAACTCGGTGCGGAAGCCGATGAGACCGCGCGAGGGCACGATGAACTCCATGCGCACCCAGCCGGTGCCGTGGTTGACCATCGTGTCCATACGGCCCTTGCGGGCGGCCATGAGCTGCGTGATCGCGCCGAGGTGCTCTTCGGGGGCGTCGATCGTGAGGTGCTCGAAGGGCTCGAGAACCTGCCCGTTCTCCCCCTTGCGGCTGACGACCTGCGGCTTGCCGACGGTGAGCTCGAAACCCTCGCGGCGCATGTTCTCGACGAGGATGGCGAGCGCGAGCTCTCCGCGGCCCTGCACCTCCCAGGCATCCGGACGCCCGATGTCGACGACGTTGAGCGAGACGTTGCCGATGAGCTCGCGGTCGAGACGGTCCTTCACCATGCGGGCCGTGAGCTTGTGTCCTTTGACCTTGCCCGCCAGCGGCGAGGTGTTGGTGCCGATCGTCATCGAGATGGCGGGATCGTCGACGGTGATGGCCGGCAGCGGACGCACGTCGTCGGGGTCGGCGATCGTCTCGCCGATTGTGATCTCCTCGATTCCGGCGATCGCGACGATGTCGCCCGGGCCCGCCGAGTCGGCCGGGTAGCGCTCCAGCGCGCGGGTCTTGAGCAGCTCGGTGATCCGGGCGTTGGCATGAGAGCCGTCGTGACGCACCCACGCCACGGTCTGGCCCTTCTTCAGCGTGCCGTTGAACACGCGCAGCAGAGCGAGACGGCCGAGGAACGGCGACGAGTCGAGGTTGGTGACCCACGCCTGCAGCGGGGCCTCGTCGTCGTACGACGGCGGCGGCACGTGGGCGAGGATCGCTTCGAACAGCGGCTCGAGGTCGTCGTTGTCGGGAAGGGTGCCGTCGGCCGGACGCGTCCGGGATGCCGCGCCGGCGCGGCCGGACGCATAGACGACGGGCACGTCGAGCAGCGCGTCGACATCGAGGTCGGGCACGTCCTCGTGCAGGTCGGACGCGAGCCCGAGAAGCAGGTCGTGGGCCTCCTCCTCGACCTCGGCGATGCGGGCGTCGGGCCGGTCGGTCTTGTTGACCAGCAGGATGACCGGAAGCTTGGCCTCGAGCGCCTTGCGCAGCACGAAACGGGTCTGCGGCAGCGGTCCCTCGGAGGCATCCACCAGCAGGACGACGCCGTCGACCATCGACAGGCCCCGCTCGACCTCACCGCCGAAGTCGGCGTGGCCGGGGGTGTCGATCACGTTGATCGTGACCGGGATGTCGGTGTGGGCACCGTCGTAGGTGATCGCCGTGTTCTTGGCGAGGATCGTGATGCCCTTCTCGCGCTCGAGGTCGTTCGAGTCCATCGCGCGCTCTTCGACGTGCGCATGGGAGCCGAACGAGCCGGTCTGGCGCAGCATGGCGTCGACGAGGGTCGTCTTGCCGTGGTCGACGTGGGCGACGATCGCGACGTTGCGGAGGTCCGGACGGAGGGCGCGCGCCATGAGGGATCCTTGAAGAGTGGGGAAATCGCCCGGAACCGGGCATTCCCAGTCTACCGGGCGGGTGTCGCCGCGCGGAGCACGCCGTCGTGCAGCTCCAGGACGCGGTCGGCGCGCTCGACGATCGACGGGTCGTGCGTCGACAGCAGCACCGCGAGTCCGTCGTCGTGGGCGATCGATCCGATGAGCTCGATCATGGCGGCAGCGGTGTGCGAGTCGAGCTGACCGGTCGGCTCGTCGGCGAGCAGGATGCGCGGAGAGCCCGCCAGCGACCGGGCGATGCCCACGCGCTGCTGCTGACCGCCGGACAACTCGTTCGGGCGCTGCGATGCGTGCTCGGCGAGCCCCACGCGCTCGAGCAAATGGGCCACCCGGCGTGCGCGCACGTCGGGGTCGGCGCCCTGGATGCGCAGCGGCAGCTCGACGTTCTCCTGCGCCGACAGCGCGCCGATGAGACCGAACGACTGGAAGACGTACCCGATCTCGTCGCGTCGGATGCGGTCGAGGTCGGCCTCCGCGGCATCCGCGAGGTCGATCCCGCCCACCCGCACCCAGCCGCTCGTGGGCGGCTGGATGCCCCCGAGTACGTGCAGCAGCGTGGTCTTGCCCGCCCCTGAGGGGCCGATCAGCACGACGAACTCCCCCGCCGCCAGCTCGAGCGACGCATCGGCGAGCGCCGTGACGTCACCGGCCGGCGTGCGGTGCACGACCGACAGCGCCGATGCCTCGATCACGGTGTCAGCCATCGTTCTGCTCCTCTCCGAGACCGCGCTCGCGACGACTGCGGCGCGTGTCACCCTCGCGCGGCCCATCGGCCGCGTCGAGATCCCCTCCTTCGGCGGGCTTCTCCGCCGCGGTGGTCCGGTCACCCGGCCACACCCCGACGTGGTCGTCTTCGAGCCGCAGCCGAACGCGGTCCCGCAGCGACAGGCGGTCCATGTAGTCGGTCGGCAGCTGCATGCGTCCGACGCGGTCGAGCACCGCGAACTCCTCCGCCATGGCGTGCTCGCGCCCCTCGTCATCGGTGTGCGTCCAGCGCAGCACCTCGGTCGATGTGCGCCCGTCGCGGATCTGCACGGTGCGCTGGACGTGCTCGGACACCGTCGGATCGTGGGTCACGATGAGCGCCGTCGTGCCGAGCTCGCGGTTGACCGCCTCGAAGGTCTGCAGCACCTCCACCGATGTGTGCTCGTCGAGGTCTCCCGTGGGTTCGTCGGCCAGCAGGACGCGCGGATCGTTCGCGAGGGCGACGGCGACGGCCACGCGCTGCTGCTGCCCGCCCGACAGCTCGGCCGGCCGCTGATCGGCGTGCTCCGCCACGCCGACCAGGTCCAGGAGCTCCGCGGCGCGCTCCGGACGGCTGCGATCGCCGCCGATCGCACGCGCGAGCTGCACGTTCTCGAGCGCGGACAGGTACGGCAGCAGGTTGCGGGCGGTCTGCTGCCACACGAAGCCGACGACCGCGCGGCGATAGGTCACGCGCTCGCGCGCCGAGAGCGAGGGGAGATCGCGTCCGGCGACGGTCGCCCTGCCGGCCGTCGGCGCATCGAGCGCCGAGAGGATCGACAGCAGCGTCGACTTGCCCGACCCCGAGGCGCCGACCAGCGCCACGAGCTCGCCGCGCTCGACGAGCAGATCCAGACCCTGCAGGGCCTGCACCTCGATGTCGGCGACGGTGAAGATGCGCACGAGACCCTCGCAGACGATGTCGGGGGCAGCGGGTGCGGTGGTGTTCATCAGTCCTCCTCGGTTCGGAGCACGGCGGGGATGGAGGTGGTGCGGGCGCTGAGCACCCCGCCGACGACGGCGAGGGCCAGAGCGACCACGACGGAGGCGATGAGCGCGCCCGTCAGGATCGGGTCGACCGAGAGGGCCGGTTGCGAGGCTCCACCCGTGAACGGGCGCAGGTCCACCGCGACGAGCACCAGCAGGGGCAGCACGGCGCCGAGCAGGACGCCGCCGACCAGAGCGGTGACCCCGAGCGGCACGAACTCCCACGCGACGATGCCGCGACCCTGGCGCCGGCTCAGGCCCATCGTCCGCAGCAGCGCGATGGTGCGCGAGCGCGCGTCTCGCGACACGCCCGCGACCAGCAGCATCGCGACGACCGACAGGGCGACGGCGAGACTCAGCGCCGCGAACAGCGCGATCCGAAGCGCAGTGATGGCCGGCGAGGCCTGGATCTCGGCCGTGCGGTCCTCGAGCAGCTGCGTCGCGTGGGCCGAGCCGATGATCACGTCGATGCCGGCCGCGACGGACGCGGCATCGGCACCGTCGTCGAGGGCGATCAGGACGATCCTCGGGAAGAAGCCGATCCCCGTCACTGCGCGGTAGTCCTGCGCGTCGACGACCGTGAAGTCGGCCGATGTGCTCACCCCCAGCACCCGGGGGACGGTGTCGACGACCGACAGCGCCGCCCGATCGGACTCGATGAGGCCGGCTCCCACCTGCGACGCCAGTGATGCGGATGCCACGGTGTCGACCGGATCCGTGCCCGGGGCGATCCCGCCCGGGAATCCTCCGTCCAGCGCGCGCTGCACGACCGCGAGCCGGTCGGACTCCGCAGCCAGGACGACCGTCGTCACGCGCTCCCCCTCACCCGCGGTCGTGACGCGGTCGCCCACCAGCACGCCGGCGGCGTCGGCCACCCCCGGAACCTCGCGGATCGCGTCGAGCTGATCGGGGGTGAAGAAAGGTCCCGACACCTGCATGTCGGCGCCCACCTGGCGCTGGGCGGCGGTGGCTGCGCCCTGATCGACGGTGGCGAGCACGAGCGAGGAGAAGACCGCGATCGCGACGGCGACGAGCATCGCGAGGACCGCGGTCGATCCGGCGGCCGCCTCACGGAGGTTGCGGGCGGCACCGACGAGGCCGACCACTCCCGGTCGGCGCGCCATCGCGCGCAATGCCGCCGCAAGGGGGACCGGATGCAATCGCACGACGATGAGGGCCAGGGCGACGGTCGCCAGCAGCGGTGCCGCGATGACGAGAGGGTCGACACCCGCCGTCGCAGGACCGATGCCGCGCACGATCAGCAGGCCCACGGCCATCACGGCCAGCAGCACGACCACACCCTCGAGGATGCTGCGGCCTCGGCGGCGTACCGGCGCGTCGAGGTCGGCGCGACCGCCGGTCAGCGTCGAGGGCCGCAGCGACAGGGCGAGGGACGCCGCCGGGGTCAATCCCACCAGGATCGCGGTGAGGAACGGCAGCGGGCCGGCGTCGAAGGTCGTCAGCAGCACCCCGACGACGATGCCGACGACGGCGGGGGGAAGCCCGACCGCCAGGCCCTCACCGGCGAGCAGCCGCCTGAGCCGCACCAGCGGCGCGCCGCGCGCCGACATCAGCACCAGATCGGCGCGTCGTCGCCGGATCATGAGCACCGAAGCGAGCACCACCAGGGCGACACTCACCGCGAGCGGACCGACCGCGGCGACGGCGAGGATGGCACTGGCGGAGTTCGACCGCGCCAGCGAGGTCTGCAGCACATCGACGACGGTGCTCGAGAAGCGCATGCGGGCGGTGCCGCCGGCATCCATCGGCACCGATTCCGCCGTCGCCCGACGCATCGCCGTATAGAGCGTCGCGGGGTCCTCCTGCGTCGCCGCCACGGAGTCGACCGTGTACCACGCCGTCGTCTCGATCTGCCCGCGCCGCAGCGAGGCGTCGATCGCGGGCCACCCGGCGACGTCGACGTAGGCGGCGCCGGTCGCCTCGGGCCGGCGGTTGCCGTCATCGAAGATCGTCGCGGTGAGGGCGGTCGGCGGCAGGTGCTGCCACCGGTCCGCATCGGGATCGGCCGCTTCGATGAGACCCACCAGCACGACCGACAACTCCACCCCCTGCTGGATGCCGAACTGGGACTGGAGCTCGCGCTCCTGCCCGACCGGCCAGTCCATTCGCTCCGCCCCCGTCGCAGCCAGCACGATCGGAATCGCCGAGGAGCCGTCCCATGCGGCCGGCCACTCCCCCTCGGTGAGAACCGTCGCCGACTGCAGGACCGGGTCCGCCAGCAGCTGCACGTTGCCGTTCGGCGCCACGGGACTCAGCACCTCGGGAACCGCCGCCAGCGCTTCGCTGCGGGTGTACAGCTGGGCGGGTTCGGTGAGCGCCGCCAGCGCCGGCTCGAAGCCTTCGCGGTAGTCGGCGAGCCGTTGCGCCAGGTCGCCGAGCACGTCGGGCGCTCCCGCATCCCACTCGGCTGTCAGCGCGGCATCCGCCGCCGGGCCGAAGTCGGGAGGGACGAGCATCGATCCCGTGAGATCGCGACCCGAGGGCGGCACCTCCCCGATCTGATACGCGACCTCGTCGCGGATCACGCCGACGAGCGCGCGCGGAGCCGCCGTCACCAGGAACGCCGCCAGCGCGGCGAGCGCGACGATCACCAGCGCGGCACTGCGCGGTGTCGCGAAGCGTCGACGCGTGAGGGAGACCAGGCCCGGCGACCGGCTCATTCGTCCTCCCTCACGAGAGGGGCCAACGTCCGCGGCGCGCGGATGCTGGCCGCCACGGCGCAGAAGGCGATCGACGCGAAGCCGACGCCGATGAGCAGCACCGCCAGGTCGGGCCGAAGCTCGACGACGAGCCCGTCGGGCACAGCCACGTAGGCAGCCCGGGCGAGCGGGGGCACGACCAGCCACGCGGTGAGTGTGCCGGCGGTCGCGCCGCCGGCGACCCCCATCGCGATCGCGAAGAGGTCCTCGCTCACGCGCACGCGGCTCGCCCCCGCGCGGCCGAGGCCCATCACCGCGAGCATCGCCAGCTCGCGCGCATCGCCACGGCCGCGCGTGCGGCGCAGCACCAGCACGACGACCGCGAGCGCGACCGCACCGGCAGCCGCCAGCAGGAACGAGACTCCGGTCGCCGCAGCGGACTCGGCCGCGCGCGGATCGGCGACCATGGTGCGCGTGGCCGGCGCGAGCGCGTCGATCTCGGCGACGACGGCCTGCGGCTGGTCCGTCGCAACCCACAGCTCGTTCGGGGCGATCCACTGGGCCGAGCTGAGCGACAGCGCGGCGAGGTCGGTCAGCACCCCCTGCCCGTCCGGGGTGCCCGGAAGCACCGGTATGACCGCAACCAGGTCGAGGTCGGCGTCGAGTCCGAGCGAAGAGAGTCGCAGCGACACGCTGTCGCCCGTCTCCACGGCGAGCGACTCGGCGAGGTCCGCGGTGATGGCCGCCGGTGCCGAGGTCGGCATGGAGTCGACCACGGCCCGCGTCGGCGAGAACTCGAACCCGTCGCCGTGGGCGAGGGTGAACACGAGGCCGGTGCCGTCGGTGGTCACATCCCCCGGCGTGCCGGGGGCCGGGTGCAGCGCCATGAGGTCGACGGGACCGCCGTCCGCATCGACGTCGACGCGCACCCCGGGGGCGTCGTTCCACGGCTGGATGTTCACCGCGGTGACGGCGACGATCGACCACGGTCCGCCGTCCGGCAGCGCGACAGTGGTCGTGCGGTCGTACGTCGGCTCGGTGCGCAACGACTCGCCGCCGTCGGCGGCGTCCTCGACAACGCTCTCGAAGCTCTCCGCCGACGCGACCACGACGCGTCCGCTCTCGTCGAGCAGCCAGACCGAGGCGTACACCGAGGGTGGCCCCACTTCGATGAGCTCGTCGTCGAGCACCACGGGCGGCATGTCCTCGACGCGGATGCGGATGCCGAGTTCGACGGCGTTCCCGGGCAGCGCGATGCCGACGATGTCGGGCGCCAGGTCGGCCGCGAGCGCATCCAGCCCGATCGCCCCGTCGGGATCGAGCATGACGTCCGGCAGGGCCGAACTCTCGGCCGCGAGCATCCGCACCGTCTCCCGGGAGCCGCGGGCGTCGGCGGCAAGCACCCCCATGACGGCGTCGACTGCGTCGAGCTCGGCCACCGGCGGCACGGGCTGGTCTTCGGGAACCGACGTCACGCGCACGTCGGCGCCCACCCGCACCGCCTCCGGTGTGCTTCCCAGCGCGTCCAGTGTGCCCACGTACGAGGCCGCGAGCACCACCGCACCGATTGCGAACGCCACCGTCGCCGTCGGCAGCGCGTGACGCCCGGGCCGCCGCGAGGCCAGTCGGAGCGGTGTCACCGGCGTCACACTCCGACCTCGCGCGGTGAGTGCCGCGACGCCCCGCGCGAGCGGACCGGCCAGCAGCACGGCGAGCAGACCCGCGAAGGCGAGGACGAGGGCGGGCGCGAGCATGACGAGAGGGTCCAGAACCAGGGAGCCGTCCCCGCGTTCGACCATCGGAGTGCCGGCCCGCAGGAACTGCCACGCGGCGACACCGGTGACGACTGCGGCCAGGACCGCCGCCGTCACCCCCGCGGTGAGGGCGACACGGCCCGTGGAGCGGTCGGCGCCGCGCATCGCCGCGATGCAGCCCGCGACGACGGCGACGGCGATCGTGGCGAGGGCGGCGACGGCGGCGACGAGCGGATCGACCGCTATTCCGGCGACGACGGCGACGAGCACCTGTCCGAGTGCCGCCCCGAGCACCGCTCCCATCCCGGCGAACACCGCGGTCTCGACTGCCGTGAGACCCACCAGCGAGCGGCGCCGCGCGCCGCGCGCGCGCAGCAGTCGATGCTCACCGGCCCGCACGCGCACCGGCTCCACGGCCACCGCGGCGACGGTCACGGCCGTCATGAGGGCGAGGACTCCGATGGCGACCGCCGTCGGCCCGCGCCGGACGACGAGTCCGTCACGCACGTCGAGCAGCGTCGTGCGCAGACCGCCCGAGACCTGGGCGTCGGCGTCGGCGCGAGCGTCGATCTCGCGCGACAGATCGGGCAGTCCCGCCACGAGGGCGATCGCGGCATCCCCGCTGAACCGGGCGGGATCGATGAACAGGACCAGTTCTCCGTCGCCGACCTCGGACGACAGCGCACCCGGCGCGCCGATGGCGGCAAGGGCCCCCTGCACCGCCTGCGGCATCTTCGGGGCATCCGCTGCGGAGGCGTCGTAGCGCACGACCACCCGATCACCCCCGTCTCCGGCAGCCTCGACCGCGAGCACCGCGGCACGGGTCTCGACGACGCGGACGACGGCGACCATGCCCGCCACGAGGGCGGCCGCGATCGCCGAGACGACGGCGAGGGCGATCAGCGGGGCGAGGTTCGCCCGGATGCGGGCACGGGCGAAGCCCGCACCGCCGATCATGCGCGCCTGTCGCTCATCATCGTGAGCGACCTGCTACTTGCCGAGGGTGGCCCGGCGCTGCTCGCGGCGCTCTCGCTGCTCGGCAGGGTCCGGCACGGGCACGGCGGCGATCAGGCGCTGCGTGTAGGGGTCCTTGGGGTTGCGCAGGATCTGGTCGCGCGTGCCCTGCTCGACCAGCTTGCCGTTGTGCATGACCGCGATGCGATCGGCGAGCAGGTCGACCACGGCCAGGTCGTGCGTGACGAACAGGCAGCCGAACCCCAGGTCCCTCTGCAGGTCCTGGAACAGCGCGAGCACACGCGCCTGCACCGACACGTCGAGCGCGCTGGTGGGCTCGTCGGCGACGAGCAGCTGCGGCTTGAGCGCGAGGGCACGCGCGATGCCGATGCGCTGACGCTGACCGCCCGAGAGCTCGTGCGGGTAGCGGTTGCGCATCGCGCGCGGCAGCTCGACGGCGTCCAGCAGCTCCTCCACGCGCAGGTTCATCGCCTTCTTGTCGAGCTCGCCTGCCAGCAGCAGGGGCTCGGCGATCGACTCGCCGACAGGGATGCGGGGGTTCAGCGACGACCCCGGGTCCTGGAAGACGATGCCGATGTCGCGGCGGATCTTGCGCAGGTCACCGCCCTTGACCCCGACCATGTCGTGTCCGGCCACGGAGAGCTCGCCCGAGTGCACCGGCATCAGGCCGATCGCGGCACGGCCGATCGTCGTCTTGCCCGAGCCGGACTCGCCGACGAGCCCCACGATCTCGCCGCGGCGGATCTCCAGGTCGACACCGTCGACGGCGCGGAACGCCGGCACCCGGCCGCGCTTGGGGTACTCGATGACGACGTCCTTCATGTGCAGGACGTGGTCGGTGTCGATCCGTTCGGCGAGTTCGTCCGGATCGATCGAGACGGTTCCCAGGTGCGGGACGGCGGCCAGCAGCGCCTGGGTGTACGGGTGCTTCGGCGCGTTGAAGATGTCGGTGATCGAGCCGTGCTCGACGACCTCGCCGTCCTTCATGACGATGACCTGGTCGGCGAGGTCGGCCACGACACCCATGTCGTGTGTGATCAGCACGATCGCCGAATCCAGCTCGGTGTGCAGGCGCCGCATCAGGTCGAGGATCTCGGCCTGCACCGTGACGTCGAGCGCCGTCGTGGGCTCGTCGGCGATGAGCAGCTTCGGATCGTTCGCCATCGACTGCGCGATCATCGCGCGCTGGCGCTGACCACCCGACAGCTGATGGGGGAAGGAGTCGAAGGCCTTCTTCGGATCGGGCATCTCGACCTGCGTCAGCAGCTCGATCGCGCGCGCCGTCGCCTGGTTGCGCCGCATCGACGGGTCGTGCACCTGCAGCGCCTCGACGATCTGGTATCCCACCGTGTACACGGGGTTCAGCGCCGTCATCGGCTCCTGGAAGATCACCGAGATGCCCTTGCCGCGCACCTTGCGAAGACGCGGCGTCGAGGCGCCGATGAGCTCTTCGCCCGCCAGCTTCGCGCTGCCGGTGGCACGGCCGTTCGCGGGCAGCAGCCCGAGGACGCCCATCGAGCTCGTGCTCTTGCCCGAGCCGGACTCGCCGACGATGGCGAGGACGTCACCCGGGTTGAGCGTGTAGTTGACTCCGCGGGCCGCGGAGACCCACTCGCCGTCGACCCAGAAGTCGATGCCGAGATCGCGCACTTCGAGCACCGGTGCGGTGCCGTTCTGCGTGTTGCTCACGTGCTGAGGCCTTTCAAAGCGTCACGCCGCGTCTGCGACGATAGAGGGATGTCCGAAGCGCATGTGCTCCGCTCCCGATTCGGTCGGATTCTGGCGGGGTCGATCGGCGCCGTCTGTGCGGCCGCGGCGATCATCCTGATCATCCAGTCGCCGCCCGACGCCTGGCGCGTCGTGCCGCTGCTGGCGCTGCTGGCCTTCGCCGCGTGGGCCGCCTACTGGGCGCCGTACGTGCGTGTCGACGACGACGGCGTCGCCGTCGCGAACGTCTTCCGCACGATCCATGTGCCGTGGGGTCAGATCCAGCGCATCGACACGCGGTTCGCCCTGACGCTGTACACCAGCCACGGGCGCGTGTCGGCGTGGGCTGCTCCCGCCCCCGGTCGTCACGCGCTGCTGTTCACCCAGCGCGAGCAGGGCAAGCATCTTCCCGAGACCAGCTACCTCGACGGCACCGTGCGTCCGGGCGACCTCGTCGGCAGCGACTCCGGTGCGGCGGCCTACGTCGTCCGACGCCAGTGGGAGAAGCTGCGTGACGCGGGCGCGCTCGTCGACGACGGCGCTCCGCGCGACGTCCGCCTGCACATCGCCACCATCACGACCGGTGCGCTCCTGGTGGTCGCCGTGGTGCTGAGCATGGTGTTGTAGCAGCATCCGCATCACCGCCTGCCGTCGGCGGGATCGTCCGGCTGACCCGCCGTGACGTCCGCACCCACGCGGTCGGCGCCGCGCGCCGCCCACCAGCGCCGCATCTCCTGCCACGGGCCGTTGAAGTTCGGCACGCGCTTCTGACGCGGGTCGAACGCGTCGCGCAGACCGTCACCGACGAAGTTGATGCACAGCGCGATGATGATGATGAAGACACCCGGCCACCAGAACAGCCACGGTCGCGTGGAGAATGCACCCTGGTACTCGTTGATGAGCTGGCCGAGCGAGATGTCCGGCGGCCGGATGCCGAAGCCCAGGAAGCTCAGCGACACCTCGATGAGGATCGCCGCGCTCATGAGCAGCGTGGCATTGACGACGATCACACCGACGGTGTTCGGCAGGATGTGCTTGAAGATGATGCGGCTGTCGCTCGCACCCGCCACTCGGGCGGCATCCACGAACTCGCGTTCTCGCAGGGCGAGGAACTCGGCGCGCACTAGACGCGCGAGGCCCGTCCAGGCCAGCGCACCCAGCAGCACGCCGATCGTCACGGCGTTCCCGCCGTAGGTGACCGCCAGCACCGCGCCGAGGACCAGGATCGGGATGATGATGATCACATCGGTGAAGCGCATCAGCGCCGAGTCGATGAAGCCGCGGTAGAAGCCCGAGACGGCACCGATGACCGAGCCGATGACGGTCGCCAGGATGCCGGCGAGGAACACCACCACCAGCGACTGCTGCGTGCCGCGCATGACGCGGGCGAACATGTCCTTGCCGAGGTCGTCCTGGCCGAAGGGGTGCTCGCCGAGCGAGAACGGCCACAGCGTGATGGTGGGCTGGCGGCCGTTGACGATGTCGTAGCGCGTCCACCAGTCCTTGTTCCACCAGCCGGGGATGCGGAACCCGTCGATGACGAGCTGCCCCGTGGCGGGATCGATCTTGTAGCTGCCGCTTCCGCCGATGACGGTGCCCACCGACGAGTAGGCGAGGATCACCAGCAGCGCGAACACGATCAGCGAGATCACGGCACCGCGGTGGCCGAAGAACCGCTTGCGGACGATCGCACCCTGGCTGAGACCGGCGACCGAGCGCTGCTCGATCGACATCTCCTGGCCGCGGTCGTCACGGTGAAGCGACTCGAAGTCGTCCTCGTTCGGGAGCAGTTGCTGCGGATTCGACTCCTGCGTCATCCGCTCGTTGTTGTAACGGTCGTTCGACATGTCAGCTCACCCGGATTCGCGGATCGAGCGCCGAGTACAAGAGGTCGGCGATGATGTTGAAGATGACGGCGAGGGTACCCGTGACGAGGAAGAAGCCCATCATGAGGTTCACGTCGATCGCTCTCAGCGCATCGGAGAAGACCGCACCCATGCCCTTCCATGCGAACACCGTCTCGGTGATCACCGCCCCGCCGATCAGACCGCCGAAGTCGAACGCGATGATGGTCGCGATCGGGATCATGGCGTTGCGGAAGGCGTGACGGGTGACGACGATGCGCTCCGACAGGCCCTTGGCGCGCGCGGTGCGCACGTAGTCCTGGTTCATGACCTCGAGCAGGCTTGCGCGCGAATAACGCGTGTACGCGGCCAGCGAGATGATCATCAGCGTCAGCGTCGGCAGGATCATGTGCGTGAGCGAGTCGAGCATCTGCAGCCAGTAGTCGTCCGTGCGGTCGATCGCCGGCGTCGAGGCCCCGATCGTCGAGATCACACCGCTCGAGAGCGGGATGATCGACTCGTACGTGCTCCAGCGCTGGAACATCTGGTCGAACACGAGCGGGATGGTGCCCAGTGCCGCGGCGAGGCCGACGATCCGAGCGAGGTACGGCTTGCGGTCGCCGCCGAAGAACCAGCCCACCACGACGCCGATCGCGGCGAGGATCACGACGGTGATCGCGATCGTCCACCACGCGTTGCCGAAGAAGAACAGGTACTGCAGCGGGTAGTACAGCGCGACGGGGGCGACGACGGCGGCCAGTCCGAAGGCCGTCAGCGCCTTGCGATCGCGAAGCCCGGACGTCAGGCTCGCGACGATCAGCGCGTTGCCCATCGAGAAGAGCGCGACGCCGACGATGCCGATCGACGGCTGGGCGAACCAGTCGGTGATCGCCAGCAGCGCCACCAGGATGCCGGTGGCCAGGCCCGTGAACACGAAGGTCTTGATGCGGGTCGACAGGCTTCCGCCGACGATGGCCATGAAGACGAAGCCTCCGACCAATCCCAGCACGATCGGCATCCACCACGGGATCACCGGATTGCCCAGGAACTGGTTGAACGCGATCGCCCCGTACTGCTTGAGGAGCACCGCGACCCAGAACACCGGCAGCGAGTAGAAGACGAAGGTCGCGAAGGTGACCGTGTAGTCGTACCCGCTGTACTGGCGGAGGGCCGTGGTCATACCGATCGCGACGCCGAAGAGGATGGCGAGGATGGTCGCGGCGGTGATCAACTGCAGTGTCGATCCCATGGCCGTCGCGATGACTTCGGTCACCGGCAGTTCGCCGCGGGCGACCGAGATACCCAGGTCGCACTGTCCGATGAGGCATCCGGCAGCGCCGCCGAGCCACTTGAAGTATCGGAGAACCGGGGGGGTTTCGAGGTCGAGCTTCTCGGTGAGGTTGGCGATCTTCGCCTGAGCGTCGGGATCGCGACTGCCTCTGAGCTCGAGGAGGGGGTCGCCCGCGTTGGCGGTCAGGACGTAGACGACGAACGACGCGACAAGGAGGACGAGAAGGGTGGCGACGAGGCGCCGGGCAACGAAGGAGAGCACCGAATGTCCTTACACAGATTCGACATGGCCGGTGGGCCGGACGCTCGCGCATCCGGCCCACCGGGTGTGGCGACGGCTGCTTACTCGGCGGCCGCGCCGGACACCGGCGCCCACTCCCAGAAGTTCCAGAAGTAGTACGGAGCCAGCGGCGCGGGGGCGATGCCCTCGACGCCCTTGTCCCATGCGGTCAGACCGGGGAACTGGAAGATGGTGATGCCGTAGCCATCAGCCCACAGCTCCTTCTCCACGTCGATGAGGATCTGCTGCTGCTCGCCCTCATCCAGCTCGGTCTCGAGGTCCTTCAGGCGCTGGTCGACGACCTCGTTGGAGTACCCACCGAAGTTCGACGGCTGGCCGGTACCGAGGTACTGGTCGCTGCCGGTCAGCGCGAGGCTGGTCGACGCCCAGGCGAAGATCACCGCGTCGTGCGGGTTGACCGGGAAGGCCGTGGTGTCGGTGAACTCCCAGTTGGGCTCGGAGTCGTCGACCACGTCGAAGCCGGCCAGCGCGGCCGAGGTCGCGATCAGCTCGTACTCGGCGGCACGACGGGCGTTGCCCTCCGGGTACCAGAACTTGACCTCGACCGGACCGGTCACACCGGCGTCGGCGAGCAGCTGCTTCGCACCGTCGATGTCGACCTCGGCGAACTCGGCCGAGCCGTTCTCGGTGACGATGCCGTCGTAGAACGGCGAACCGGGGATGGTCAGCGTGGAGTCGCGGACCTCGGCGGTCGGGTTCAGCGGGTGGATCAGCTTCTCGAGGATCTCCTGACGCGGGATGGTCTTGAGGAAGGCGATGCGGACCATCTGCGCCTTCTCCTCGTCGCCACCGTAGGTCGCCGGGTCGAACGGACCACCGTTGTTGAACGTCAGGTCGACGTGCTCGTAGGTGGCCTCGTCACCGGTGTAGTACTCGGCGGTGTCGGTCGCCTGGACGAGCTCGAGCACGTCCGGCGTGGGCTGACCCGACGCGACCTGCACGTCCTGGTTCTGCAGCGCCTGGACCTGAGCGGTCGGGTCGGCGATCTGACGCACGGTGATGCGCTGGTACTTGGGCGACGGGCCCCACGCGAAGCTCTCGTTCGCGACGAGGGTGACGTAGTCCTCCTCGACGAGCTCCTCCACGATGTAGGGGCCGTACGAGAGGTACTTCAGCTCGTTGTCGGGCGTGTTCGCCGACTGGAAGTCGCTGTTCCAGACATCCGCGACCGGGGTCAGCCAGTCCACGTCGTCGTTCTGGACGGCCTCGACGAACTGGTCCTTGGCCTCCTGCGGGTCCTCGATGTCGGGGTAGGCGAGCATCACCGCGGCGTGCGCGGCGACCTGGCCGACACCGAACTGGACCTCCCAGTCGACGAACGCCTTGTCGTAGACGAGGGTCAGCTTGCGGTCGTCGATCTCGGGGAGCTGCGTGGCGAGGTCGGGACGCGGGTTGGCGTGGTTGAAGAGGTAGGTCTCACCGTCTTCGCCCTCGGTGGTGAACGCTCCGAAGGTCGTCACCCAGGCGAGCAGCAGGTCGGCCTCGTCGACCGCGGTGCCGTCCGACCACACGACGTTGTCGTTGATCGTGTACTCGACGGTCAGCGGGTCGTCGCTGGTCTTCTCGTACGAACCGAAGTCGGTGTTCTGCACCAGGTCGGGCGAGTCGTTGTAGTAGTTGAAGCTCGCCGAGGTCATGTACTCGATGTTCGAGTTGGCGACGTTGTTGCCGGCGGTGCTGTCGGTGTTGAAGTTGTCGACGATGTCATTCCAGGACACCGTGATTTCGGTGTTCTCGATGACCTCAGATTCGTACGGGACCGAGCATCCGGCGAGGACGAGTGCCCCAGCCGCAACGACGCCCACTCCGGCACCCAGACGTGTGATCTTCACGCTGAATTCCTCCATGTGCAAGGGATGTAGGGATGTGCTGACGCCACACACGGCGACGTCGGCACGGATAGGAAGAACCATAGGCACGCTTACCGCGTTGATCAAAACTTCCAGCCAAAACGTTACATGGCCTTAACCGAACCGGGATGTGGTGTGGCAATCTGACAAGGTGGCGGAGATCACGCAGCAGAGGTCGCGTTCCCGCCTGTGGTGGGAGATCGCGATCGTCCTGACGCTGACGATCGGTCAGAACGCCGTCTATTCGGTGCTGCAGCTGGTCCGCCGCCTCACGCTCGAGGTGCCGCTGTCGGACCAATCCGCGCAGCTGAACCCGGTCCGCCCCGACCAGGCGATCTGGGACGCCGTCTACCTCGTGCTCAACGTCACGTTCGACTTGGCGCTGGTCGCGCTCGTCGTCTACCTGCTCTGGGAGCCCGGCTCGAACGCGCTGCGGCGCATCGGCCTCGACTTCAGCCGCTTCGGCGGAGACCTGGGGCGCGGGGCGCTCCTGTTCGCGGTGATCGGCGTGCCAGGACTCGCACTGTATGCGGCATCCCGGATGCTCGGGCTGAACGTCGCGGTCGCGGCATCCAGCCTCGACGCGGCGTGGTGGACGATTCCGCTGCTCGTGCTGTCGGCGGTGCGCGCCGGCCTGTACGAGGAGGTCATCGGCGTCGCGTGGCTGTATGACCGCCTGCGGCGGCTGGGCTGGGGCTGGTGGACGATCATCCTGTCGACTGCGGCGCTGCGGGGGGCGTATCACGCGTATCAGGGCTTCGGTGCGATCGTCGGCAACTTCGCGATGGGCGTCGTGTTCGGATGGTGCTACCGCCGGTGGGGCCGCATCATGCCGCTCGTGATCGCCCACGCGCTGCTGGACATCGTCGCGTTCGTCGGCTACCCCGTGGCCGCCGCGCTGTGGCCCGGTGTGTTCGCCCCCGCGCCGTCCCCCTCCCCCACCGGCACCCCGTCCCCGTCCCCGACGCCGACGCCCTGACCGCCTGACCGCCGAGAATCGGCATCCCGGCCGAGAATCATGACCGCGCCGGCGATTCTCACCCGGGCCGCTGATTCTCAGGGCGACGTCGCGAAACGGCGGCTCCTCCACAGGCCGAGGAAGGGGCCGATCCGTCCACAGTCGCGTGCAAGCCAGGTCTGTGGAACGCCCGGGCGTCGCAGTCTGCTTCGCATGACCAGGTCCTTCGTACCGAGCCCGGTGCCGCTGATCGTCGCCTCGGACGATGACATCGGCCCTCAGCCTCGACGCGACCTCGGCCTGACTCGCATCCGCCACCGGGTGTATGCGCCAACGGATGCCTGGCGCGCGCTGCCTCCGTGGGATCGATACCTGGCCCGGGTCCATGCACTCGCGACGGTACGGCCGGAGTCCGTCTTCTGCCTCGAGTCGGCCGCATCGCTGCACGGTCTGCCGGTCTTCGGCGAACCGCGTCAGCTGCACGTGATGGACACGCAGTGGCCGACATCCCATCGCTTCGGCGATGTCGTGCTGCACACCAGCCGCGACTCCCGGCACGTGGTCGAGGTCGGGGGCGTGAGGGCCACAGGCGCAGCGGATACCACGGTCGACCTGGCTCGCGCGCTACCGCCGGCATTCGGACTCGCCGTCGCAGACGCAGCGGTCTCGACGCGCCAGCTGGGCACGTGCCTTCTGGAGGAGCTGATCTCCATCGGTGATCGGCAGTGCAACCGACGCGGACGCGCCCGCATGAGGTGGGTGTGGTCGAGCGTCGACGACCGCTCCGAGTCGTCCGGCGAATCCGTGAGTCGCGCGGTGATCCAGTGGCTGGGGTTCCCCGAGGCCGAGCTGCAGGTCGGATTCCACCTGGAGGGTTTCCACGATCGCGTCGACTTCTACTGGCCGCGATGCCGGGCGATCGGCGAGTCCGATGGCTACGGCAAGTACGGCGATATCCGTGACCTGGTCGCAGAGAAGCGCCGCGAGGACCGCCTTCGTCGCCACAGCGACGGGTTCGCGAGGTGGGACTGGGGCGACGTGATGCGCGTCGAGCCGCTCAAGCGAGCGCTGCTCGGCGCCCGCATCCCGCTGGTGCGAGCACCGCAGCCGGTCATGCTCGCGACACTTCGGACCAACCCCCGCTCACTCCCTCCCCGGTGAGAATCGGCGCGCCGACCGACAATCACCGGCATGCTGCTGATTCTCATCCGGTGCACCGATTCTCAGCGATCGGGGGTTCGCGGGGACACGCGGTGCGCGGGCTACGCGAACGCCTCGGGCGGCGGGCACGCGCACACGAGGTTGCGGTCGCCGTAGGCCTGGTCGATCCGGCGCACGGGCGGCCAGTACTTGGTGCGCACCAGCGTGTGCACCGGGTAGAGGGCGGTCTCGCGCGAGTACGGATGCGTCCACTCGCCCACGACCGCCGCCTCGGCGGTGTGCGGGGCGTTCACGAGCGGGTTGTCGTCGGCGGGCCACTCGCCCGCCGCCACCCGATCGGCCTCGGCCTTGATCGCGATCATCGCCTCGATGAACCGCTCGATCTCGGCGAGGTCTTCGGACTCGGTCGGTTCGACCATGAGCGTTCCCGCCACCGGGAACGACATCGTCGGCGCGTGGAAGCCGTAGTCGATCAGCCGCTTCGCGACGTCGTCGACGGTGACCCCCGTGGCCTCGCGCAACGGGCGCAGGTCGAGGATGCACTCGTGGGCCACCAGGCCGCCCTCGCCGGCGTACAGCACGGGGTAGTGGTCCTTCAGCCGCACGGCGATGTAGTTGGCGGCGAGCACGGCGGCCGCGGTGGCATCCCGCAGACCTTCCGCGCCCATCATCCGCATGTACGCCCACGAGATCGGCAGGATGCCTGCGGAGCCGTGCGGTGCGCCCGAGACCGGCCCGCCGTCGAACACGCCACCGGCGTGGTCGGCGCGCTGCTGGAACGGGTGCGAGGGCAGGAACGGCGCGAGGTGCGCCTTGGCGGCGACGGGGCCGACACCAGGCCCACCGCCGCCGTGCGGGATCGCGAACGTCTTGTGCAGGTTGAGGTGCGACACGTCCCCACCCAGGTCGCCGAACCGGGCGAACCCGAGCAGCGCATTGAGGTTCGCGCCGTCGACGTACACCTGCCCGCCCGCGTCGTGCACGGCCTGCGTGATCGCGAGCACCTCGTGCTCGTACACGCCGTGGGTCGACGGATAGGTGATCATGAGCGCGGCGAGCGCATCGGCGTGCTCCGCGATCTTCGCGTGCAGGTCGTCGAGGTCGACATTGCCGGCCTCGTCGCACGCGACGACGACCACGCGCATACCGGCGAGCACGGCGGATGCCGCATTCGTGCCGTGCGCCGACGACGGGATGAGGCACACCGTGCGCTCGTCGTCGCCGTTGGTCCGGTGGTGACCGCGGATGGCGAGCAGCCCCGCGAGCTCGCCCTGCGATCCGGCGTTGGGCTGGAGCGAGACGGCGTCGTACCCGGTGACCTCGGCGAGCCACACCTCGAGCTGCTCGATGAGCGCGAGGTAGCCGCGCACGTCGGCCTCGGGGGCGAACGGATGCACGCGCGAGAACTCGGGCCACGACACGGCGGCCATCTCGGTGGCGGCGTTGAGCTTCATCGTGCACGACCCGAGCGGGATCATGCCGCGATCGAGCGCGTAGTCGCGGTCGGCGAGCGTCTTGAGGTACCGCATCATCGCCGTCTCGGAGCGATGCGTCGAGAACACCTCATGGGTGAGGTACTCGTCGTCGCGCCGCAGCGCGGATGCCACACCCGCGAGGGGGGTCACCTCGTCGAATCGCAGTTCGCGCTCACCCTGATCACCGGCACCGAGGAACTCGCCCTCGGGCAGGCCGAACGACCACGCGACGGCCGCGAGATCGTCGGCGGTCGTGGTCTCGTCGACCGAGACCCCGACGGTGGCGTCGTCGACCCACAGCAGCTGGTACCCGCGCTCGCGCGCACGGTCGATCACGCGCTTGGCCGGACCGGGCGTCGTCACCCGGATCGTGTCGAAGAACGCGTCGTGTCGAACGGAGAGCCCGTACTCGCGCAGTCGCTCCGCGAGCGCCTCGGCCTTGCGCGCGACGTCGGTCGCGATCGCCCGCAGCCCGTCCGCGCCGTGGTACACGGCGTACATCGCGGCCATGACGGCCAACAGCACCTGCGCGGTGCAGATGTTCGACGTCGCCTTCTCGCGACGGATGTGCTGCTCGCGCGTCTGCAGGGCCAGACGGTACGCGGGGCGGCCCGCGGCATCCTGCGACACGCCGACCAGGCGTCCGGGCAGCTGGCGCTCGAGGCCGGCGCGCACGGCGATGTAGCCTGCGTGCGGTCCGCCGAAGCCGAGCGGAACCCCGAAGCGCTGCGTCGTGCCCACCGCGACGTCGGCGCCGAGCGCGCCGGGCGAGCGCAGCAGCGTGAGCGCCAGCAGGTCGGCTGCGGCGACGACGAGGCCGCCCTGCGCCTGCACGGCCGCGATGACCTCGGTGGGATCCCACACGCGCCCGGATGCCCCGGGGTACTGCATGAACGCGCCGAAGACATCGACGTCGTCGGGCGCGCCGTCGCGTGCGAGGTCGACGACCTGCAACTCGATGCCGACCGCAGCGGCGCGGTGCGCGAGCAGCGAACGGGTCTGCGGCAGCGCGTCGGCATCGACGAGGAACACGTTCGATTTGGACCGCGACGCGCGGCGGGCGACCAGCATCCCTTCCACGACGGCCGTCGGCTCGTCGAGCATCGACGCGTTCGCCGTCGCGAGGCCCGTCAGGTCGGTCACCATCGTCTGGAAGTTGATGAGCGCCTCCAGCCGACCCTGCGAGATCTCGGGCTGGTAGGGCGTGTAGGCGGTGTACCACGACGGGTTCTCGAGCACGTTGCGCGAGATGACCGACGGGGTGAGCGTGTCGTAATAGCCGAGCCCGATCATGGGGCGCGCGGCGCGGTTCTGCGACGCGAGCATCCGCAGCTCGGCGAGCGCCTCGGCCTCGGTGGCGGCGGGCGGGAGGTCGCTGGTCTCGCGTTCGACGACCTGGATCGACGCAGGCACGGCCGTCGCCATGAGGGCGTCGACATCGTCGTACCCGATCGCGTCGAGCATCACGCGCTGCGCGTCGGCGTCGGCGCCGATGTGCCGCGCGACGAACGGACGGGTCACGCGTCGCCGCCGGCGAGCGCGACGTACGCCGCGCGGTCGAGCAGCTCGGCGACGGCGGCCGGGTCGACGGTGACCTTCACGAGCCAGCCCTCGCCGAACGGGTCGGAGTTGACCAGCGACGGGTCGTCGACGACGGCGTCGTTGACCTCGGCGACCTCGCCGTCGAGCGGTGCGTAGAGCTCGCCGACCGACTTGGTCGACTCGATCTCACCGCACACGTCTCCCGAGCTCAGCGCCGTGCCGGCGGCGGGCAGGTCGACGTACACGACGTCGCCGAGCTTGTCGGCGGCGTAGTCGGTGATGCCGATGGTGGCGACATCGCCGTCGAGTGCGACCCACTCATGCTCGGCGGTGTACTTGAGGGCGTCGAGATCGGTCATTTCTTCCTCCGGTAGAAAGGCGGGGCGGTCACGGTCGCGGGGATGCGCGTTCCCCGCACGTCGAGGTGCAGTTCGGTGCCGACGGCGGATGCCGCGGGGGTGACGTACGCGAGGGCGATCGGATGCCCGAGGGTCGGGCTGAGCGCACCCGAAGTGACGGTCCCGACCTGTGCGGCCTCGTCGCCGGCGCCATCGAAGACGGCGTAGCCGGCACGGCCCGCGCGGCGACCCTCCGACACCAGGCCGACGAGCACCGGCGCGTCGGCGGCGATCACCGCCGACAGCGCATCCCGACCGACGAAGTCGCCCTTGTCGAAGACGACCACGCGACCGAGGCCCGCCTGTGCGGGCACGACGTCGCGCGACAGTTCGTGGCCGTACAGCGGCATGCCCGCCTCGAGGCGCAGCGTGTCGCGCGCGGCGAGACCGGCGGGGACGAGGCCGAGCGGCTCGCCCGCCGCCGCGAGCGCGTCCCACACCTCGACCGCGGCCGTGACCGGCACATAGAGTTCGAAGCCGTCCTCGCCGGTATACCCGGTTCGGGCGACGTGCACGGGCGCCGCTGTGCCGTCGGCGAGCGCGAAGCGGGCCCCCACCTTGCGGTAGTAGCGCAGATCACCGAGCGCGCCGTCGACGTGCAGGGCCGGGGTGGACTCGAGCACGACCTGCGACACCGGCCCCTGTACGGCGATGAGCGCGAACTCGTCGGTGGCGTCGTGCACGGTCGCGTCGAAGTCGGCCGCACGCTCGACGAGCGCCTCGGCGACCGGATCGTGGTTCCCGGCGTTGGCGACGACGAGGAACGTCTCGGCGCCGTCGCGGTAGACGATGACGTCGTCGATGATGCCGCCGTCTTCGGCGAGAAGGAGCGAGTACTTCGCCTGATCGTCGACGAGTGTCGACAGCCGCCCGGCGAGCGCGTGATCGAGCAGGGCACCGGCGTCGGGGCCCTCGACGAGGAACTCGGCCATGTGCGAGATGTCGAACAGCCCGGCTGCTTCGCGCACCGCCTTGTGCTCGGCGAGATCGGACGTGTAGCGCACCGGCATCAGCCATCCGCCGAAGTCGGTGAACGAGGCGCCCAGCGCCTCGTGGCGGGCGTGCAACGGTGTGGTGCGGGGGTCGGTCATGAGTTCTCCCGTCGTGGTCGGGCGGGCGCCGGGGTCGGCGCCGGGAACTCCCCCTCTGTCATGGGCCTGAGAGCTTCGCGCGCCACCCGCTCGAAGAACGGATGCCGCGGCTTTCACCGTCGGCGGGCACCCGCGAAGCGGGTGCCGCTTTTCAGAGTCGGCCGGACGCGAACGGTACGCGGACCTGAGAGATTGGCGGGGAGGCTTGCTCCTTCGGTGTCCGGAGCGTGCTCCGGAGCTCTCCCGTCCGCGTCATGGGCCGGATGTTCAGTTGCGGGTCCCAGCATAGTGGGGGCCCGGCCGATCGCGTGGCATCCCGCCCGTCACGTCGTGCACGCGCCGGTCGCGACGGATGCCGACAGCCCCGCGGCCTGCGTCGCGACGGGCAGCAGCTCGGCCATCGTCATGGCGTAGCCGCGTTGGTCGTCGCCGTCGGCGCGGGCGAACACGACGCCGGCGACGGTGCCGTCGGCGGTCAGCAGCGGCCCGCCCGAATTGCCGGGCCGCACCTCGGCGGCGAGCGCGTACACCTCACGCGGGTTCCCGGTGTCTGCATAGATGTCGGGCACCGTGACGGTGCCGGCGGTGAGCACCTGGGCGGATGTCATCGTGAACGGACCCCCGTAGGGGTAGCCCTGCACGACCGCCGCCGCGCCGGGCGCGAGCGTCTCGCCCATCGAAAGCGGGGCGACACCGAGTGCGTCGACGGCGATGACGGCGAGGTCGTCGATCGGATCGAAGTACACGATGCGCCCTTCACGGGCGGCTTCGCCGGGCAGCTGCACCACGGGCACCTCGACGCCGGCGACCACGTGGGCGTTGGTGACCACGCGGTCGGTCGCGACGACGAAGCCGGATCCGGTCATGCTCGTTCCGCAGGCATAGGCGTTCCCCGAGATGCGGGCGACCGAGGCCGACGCGACCGTGAGATCGGGGTCGCCGAGGTCGGCGGGCGGCGCGAGCGGCGTGGGTCCCACTTCGAACAGCCGGCCGAGCCGGGGCAGCCCGTCGTCGAGCACGGCCGCGCGCACTCGGGCGAGCGCCTCGGACACCGGCCGCGGAGTGAACCGATCGACGGTCTGCAGCACGGTCGACGACGAGATCGCCGCGGCGATCGGCGGCGGCGCCATGGCCGCCACGGTCGAGCCCACGAGAGAGACGGACAGCAGCGCGACGACCAGGCCGAACACGCCGCCCAGCACGCTGTCGATCGTGCGAAGCGGCGTCGCCCCCACGCCTCGGCGCACCGCGCGCCCGATCGCCGCGCCGATCGCGGTCGCCGCGCCCACGATCACGAGCACCGCGACCAGGAGGGCGAGCATCCGCCACTCGGGCCACGGCCACACGGCACCGAGGATCGGCACCAGCCAGAAGGCCAGGAGCACCCCCGCGATCAGACCGATCAACACCCCCGCGCTGCCGGCGAGTCCGCGTCGGATGCCCACGACGAGCCCCGCGATGAGCAGCAGGACGAGCAGGACGTCGACGACGAGCAACGGAGCCTCCGGGTGCGGCCGGCGCACTGCCGGCGGGGCCGACCACATTACGTCGCCTTCCTTTGAATCCCCTTGCAGTCGCCCGGGTTGCCTTCTGGTCAACATGACTTTAAGATGGGGCGAACGGAGTTAGGGTCATGGTGACACGAACAGAGCTTGTGAGCCGCGATACGGCACGCGATTCCGCTGACGCGACGCGCGTCGCGGTCTCGACGGTGATCTTCACCGTGCGCCGCACCGCATCCGGCCGCGCCGCCGTCGCGCTGCCCGTCGTGCGCCGCACCCGTGACCCCTACGACGGGCTCTGGGCGCTCCCGGGCGGCTGGCTCGACGTCACCGAGAGCCTGGATGCGGCCGCATCCCGCACACTCGCCGAGACCACCGGGCTCGCGCCCAGCTACCTCGAGCAGCTGTACGCGTTCGGAGCGGTCGACCGCTCCCCCACGCGGGTCGTGTCGATCGTGTACTGGGCGCTGCTGCGCGCCGACGAGGTCGAAGCCGCCGACGCCCTCGAGAACGTCACATGGTTCGATGCGGACGCGCTGCCGCGATTGGCGTTCGACCACAACGAGATCGTCGAGTACGCGCTGTGGCGCCTGCGCAACAAGGTCGGCTACAGCCGCATCGCGCACGGCCTGCTCGCCGACGAGTTCACGCTCGCCGACCTGCGCGAAGTGTACGAGGCCATCCTCGGGCGGCGCCTGGATCCGGCCAACTTCCGCCGCCAGGTCGAGAACTCCGGCACCCTCCTGCCCACCGAGCGCTTCCGCACCGGAAGCCACCGCCCCGCCCGCCTGTACCGCTACAACCAGGACGTCGAGTTGGCCGACCGCGGCCCGCTCGCGTCCGACGACGAACCGAGGTGACCGCCATGAGCGCCGTCGACACCAGCATCCGCCCTCGCCCCGAGGTCGACCCGTCGGTCGACCACGCCATCCAGGCGATCGTCGCGGGGCGCTCCACCGACGAGACCTGCAACACCGACCTCGCGGCGGGGCCGTGGAACTTCGACGCGCGCCCGGGCTACGGACCCGGCTCGTCGATGGGCGACGTGATCCCCACCGGCGCCCCGCGTCAGGGCGAGCTGCCCGTCGAGTACCGCGAGGCGAGCGCCGACGAACTCGACGAGCGCATCCGCGCCGCCAAGGCGGCATTGGGCGACCGCGTCGTCGTGCTGGGCCACTTCTACCAGCGCGAAGAGGTCATCCGGCACGCCGACTACGTCGGCGACTCGTATCAGCTCGCCAACGCCGCTCTCGAGCATCCGCAGACCGAGGCGATCGTGTTCTGCGGCGTCCACTTCATGGCCGAGACCGCCGACATGCTGTCGCGCCCCGAGCAGGCGGTGATCCTGCCGAACCTCGCGGCCGGCTGCTCGATGGCCGATATGGCCGACATCGACCAGGTCGAAGAGGCCTGGGAGCAGCTCGCCGAGGTCTACGGCGACATGGACACTCCCGACGCCGACGGTCTGGTGCCGGTGATCCCCGTCACCTACATGAACTCGTCCGCGGCGATCAAGGGATTCGTCGGTCGCCACGGCGGCATCGTGTGCACGTCGTCGAACGCACGCACCGTGCTGGAGTGGGCGTTCGCCCGCGGCCGCCGCGTGCTTTTCTTCCCCGACCAGCACCTGGGACGCAACACCGCCAAGGCCATGGGCATCCCGCTCGAGCAGATGCCCATGTGGAACCCCCGCAAGCCGCTGGGCGGGTCGACCGAGGGCGAGCTCGACGACGCGCGCGTGATCCTGTGGCACGGCTTCTGCTCGGTGCACCGCCGATTCACGGTCGACCAGGTCGACCAGGCGCGGGCCGAGCACCCCGGCGTGCGGGTGATCGTGCACCCGGAGTGCCCGATGGACGTCGTCGACGCGGCCGACGAATCGGGGTCGACCGACTACATCCGTCGCGCGATCGAGGGCACGACCGAGCCGACGACGTTCGCGATCGGCACCGAGGTGAACCTCGTTCAGCGACTCGCCGCCGACAACCCGCAGCACACGGTGTTCTGTCTCGATCCGGTGGTCTGCCCGTGCTCGACGATGTACCGCATCCACCCCGGATACCTCGCCTGGGTGCTGGAGGGTCTCGTCGACGGCGAGGTGCGCAATCGCATCGCCGTGGCGCAGGACGTGGCGGATCCGGCGCGCGTCGCCCTCGAGCGGATGCTGGCGGCCAAGCCGCCGGAGGCCCCTGCGAGCGACTGGCAGTTCGCGTCATGAACCCTGTGCACGCGGTCGTCGTCGGGTCCGGCATCGCCGGGCTCACCGTGGCGCTGCACGCGGTGCGCGGCGGCTGCCGCGTGACGCTCGTGACCAAGGATGTGCTCGACCACGCCAACACCCGCTTCGCCCAGGGCGGGATCGCGGGCGTCATGTTCGCCGACGACAAGCTCGAAGACCACGTGCGCGACACGATGATCGCCGGGGCAGGCCTCAACGACGCCGCCGCCGTGCGGGTGCTGGTCGAGGAGGGGCCGGCGCGCATCCGCGACCTCATCGCGCTCGGCGTCGCCTTCGACACCGGCGCCGACGGCGACTTCGTCAAAGGTCTCGAAGCCGCTCACTCCTATCCGCGCATCCTGCACTCGGGAGGCGATGCGACCGGCACGGCGATCGAGCGGGCGCTCGTCGCCGCGCTGCGCGCGAGCGACGTCGACGTCGTGGAGCATGCGTTCCTCGTCGACCTGGTGCTCGACGGCGGTCGCGTCGCAGGTGTCGAGCTGCTCGTCGATGACGCACCCGGGGTGACCGGGTATCGCACGACGGTCACCGCCGACGCGGTGGTGCTCGCGACCGGGGGCGCCGGCGAGCTGTTCGCCTACTCCACCAACCCGGCGGTCGCGACGGGCGACGGCATCGCCGCCGCGATGCGCGCCGGCGCCGCCGTCGCGGATCTGGAGTTCTTCCAGTTCCACCCCACGATCGTCGCGGTCGGCGACCCGTTCCTGGTCTCGGAGGCGGTGCGCGGCGAAGGCGCGATCCTCGTCGACGAGCGTGGGCGGCGCTTCGCACGCGACGCGCACCCTGATGGCGAGCTCGCACCGCGCGACGTGGTCGCGCGGGCGATCGCGGCTGCGATGCGCGCCCAGGACGGTCGCCCCGTCCTGCTCGATGCCACGGCCCTGCACTCGACCGACCCGACCGCGCGCGCCGCGTTCCTTGCCGAGCGCTTCCCCACCATCGACCGCGCGGTGCGCGAGCGCGGCGTCGACTGGGCGAACGAGCCCGTGCCCGTCGCCCCCGCGGCGCACTACCTCATGGGCGGCATCGTCACCGACCTCGACGGCCGCTCGGGCGTTCCCGGGCTGTACGCCGTGGGCGAGGCGGCCCGCACCGGCGTGCACGGCGCGAACCGGCTCGCGTCGAACTCCCTCCTCGAGGGGGCGGTGTTCGGCGCCCGCTCGGGAGACGCGATCGCGACGGATGCCGCGTCCGGCATATGGCCCGCGGTGTCGGCCCCGCCGCCCGCTCCGCACGCCGCGGTGGCGCTCGCCGAGTCGGGCGAGCCGTTCTCGCGCGATGCGCTCCAGCGTCTCATGTGGACCGATGTGGGCCTGGTCCGCGACGCGGGAGGACTGCGCCATGCGGCATCCGTGCTGGCCGCATGGCGGTCGCACCGGCGCGAGCTGGTCGCCGAGAGCGAGTACGAAGACGAGAATCTGCTGCAGGTGGCCTCGGCGATGGTGGATGCCGCGCTCGCGCGGTCCGAGTCCGTGGGGGCGCACTTCCGCCGCGACGCCGAGGCGAGCCGAACTCCTGAGAAACCGGCCGCCGACACTCCCCCGCCGCCCGTTTCCCCCTCGGAGCACCCGGATCTCAGGAGTTCGGCACACGTGGCCGCGACGACGGGTGCCGCGTGCTGACCCGCGCGGCCATGGAGCGCGTCGTCGCCGCCGCGCTCGAAGAGGACGCACCGTGGGGCGATCTCACGAGCGAGTACCTGATCCCCGAGAACGCGACCGCGCGTGCCGAACTCGTCGCGCGCGAGAGCGGCGTCTTCAGCGGCGGCGAGGTCTTCGAGACCGCGTTCCGGCTCACCGATCCCGCCATCGAGGTCGACCTGCGTGTCGAGGACGGCGCCTGGTTCGAGCCGGGTGACGTGCTCGCGGTCGTCACCGGTCCGGCGCGCGGCGTGCTGACCGCCGAGCGGATCGGGTTGAACTTCGTACAGCGCATGTCGGGCATCGCGACGCTCACCGGCCGCTATGTGGCCGAGGTCATCCACACCGGATGCCGCATCGCCGACACGCGCAAGACGACGCCGGGGCTGCGCGCGTTCGAGCGCAAGGCGGTGCGCGACGGCGGCGGCCGCAATCACCGGGCGTCGCTGTCGGATGCCGTCATGGCCAAGGACAACCACCTGGCGGTGATCGCGCGGCAGGGTGCGTCGATCACCCAGGCGCTCGAGGCCGCGAAGGACCGGCTGCCGCACACGACCCACATCGAGGTCGAGGTGGACCGCCTCGATCAGATCGAGGCGGTGCTGGCGGCGGGCATCGACACGATCATGCTCGACAACTTCTCGCTCGAGGATCTGCGCACCGGCGTCGCGCGGGTCGCCGGCCGCGCGATCGTCGAGGCGTCGGGCGGAGTGTCGCTCGAGTCGGTGCGCGCGATCGCCGAGACCGGCGTCGATGTGATCTCGGTCGGCGCGCTCACCCACTCCGCGCGGGCGCTCGACCTCGGCCTGGACGTGCGGATCGACGCCGCGGGGTGACCCGCGCAGGACCATGCTGTACCTCGACAATGCGGCGACGACCCCGGTCCGTCCGGAAGTGCTCGAGGCGATGGCTCCGTACCTCACCCGCGCATACGGCAACCCGTCGAGCCACCACACGATCGGCGAGGCCGCGGCGGACGCGCTCGAGGACGCCCGCACGCGCATCGCGGCGGTGCTCGGGATGCGACGCACCGACATCGTCTTCACGTCGGGCGGCACCGAGGCGAACAATCTCGCGGTGAAGGGGATCGCGATCGCGGCACATCAGCGCCGCGGCGCGCGACACGTCCTCACCACGCCCATCGAGCACGAATCGGTGCTCGAATCCGCCGACTACCTGCACCGCATCCACGGGTTCGACGTCACATACGTGCCGGTCGACCGCGCCGCGCGCGTCGACCCCGCCGAGATCGGACGCGCGCTGCGCGACGACACCGCCCTCGTGAGCATCGGCTGGGCGAACAACGAGGTCGGCACCGTACAGGACGTGGCCGCGATCGCCGCGATCGCGGCCGAGCGCGGCATCCCGCTGCACCTCGACGCCGTGCAGGCGGCCGGCTGGCTGCCGCTGTCCGTCGAACCCGGCGTGGCGGCCGTCTCGGTCGCCGGGCACAAGATCGGCGCCCCCAAGGGCACCGGGGTGCTCGGCGTGCGGGGGCGCATCCCGCTGGAGCCGTTGCTGCACGGCGGCGGACAGGAGCGCGGCCGCCGCAGCGGCACCCCCGACGTCGCGGGCGCCGTCGCGCTGGCGACCGCCCTCGACATGGCCGCCGCCGAGCGCGCCGCGTCGGCGCCGCGCGTGGCCGCGCTGCGCGACGCATTCATCGCACACGTCCTGGCCGCCGTACCCAGCGCCACGCTCACCGGCGACGCGGTGCACCGCCTTCCCGGCACGGCCAGCTTCACCTTCGCCGGCACCAGCGGCGAGGCGGTGCTGCTCGAACTCGAACGCCGCGGGGTCGTCTCCTCGAGCGGGTCGGCGTGCGCTGCGGGCAGCGACGAACCCTCGCACGTGCTGCTCGCGATGGGGGTGGCGCCCGAGGTCGCGCAGACGGCGGTGCGCTTCACATTCCCGCACGACCTCGACCAACCCCTCGACGCCGTCGCCGCTGCGGTGGCGGCATCCGTCGCGGCGGTACGATCGGGCGGGTGAGTGCGCGAGGATCCGGCGGCCCGCTGGTCACGGTGATCGTTCCGGGATTCGACGTGGCGCCGTGGGCGCGCGATGCGATCGATTCGCTGCGCGCCCAGACGCTCGCCGACTGGGTCGCCGTGCTGGTCGACGACGCATCGGTCGACGGCACCGGCGACCTGTTCGACGAGCTCGCCGCCGAGGACGCCCGACTGCGCGTGGTCCACCACCCCGCCCGTCGCGGTCTCGGCGCGGCCCGCAACACGGGCCTGGACCTCGTCGACACGCCGTTCGTGGCGTTCCTCGACGCCGACGACGTCATGGCGCCCGGCGCCTTGGAGCGGCTCGTCGGCACGCTGGAGGCCACCGGCAGCGACTTCGCGGTCGGCGCCTACGTGCGACTGCGGCCGACCGGCGACGGCAGCGGCACGTATGCGGTCGGCGACGTGCAGCCGTGGGTGGCGGCGGCGACCGCACCCGAGCGTCGGGGCACGACGATCACGGCCCATCCCGAGGCATCCGGCAACATCGTCGCCTGGTCGAAGGTGAGCCGCACCGCCTTCTGGCGGCGCAACGGGATGCGCTTCCCCGAGGGTCGCCTGTATGAGGACCAGATCGTCGCCCAGCTCATGTACGCGAAGGCACGGCGCTTCGACGTGGTGCCCGACGTCGTCGTGCAGTGGCGCGAACGCGCCGACGGCTCATCGATCACGCAGCGCACGGCCGACGTCGCCGTGCTGCGCGACTACCTCGGCGCACTGGACGACGGGCTCGCGGTGCTGGATGCCGCAGGACTCACCGCCGCAGCCGAGGCGCGCGTGCGCCTCATCCTGGCGATGGATCTGCCGCCGCTGGCCCGCATCGCCGCGACGCATCCCGATGACGCCTACCGGCGAGCGCTCGGCGCGTTCGCGCGACGGCTCTGGCAGCGCCCCACGCGCCCGCAACTCGATGCCGGCACGATCGCGGTGGTCACCACCGCCACCCTGTGGTGAGACCCCGCGATCACTCCGCTCGGCGGCCGGCGAGTCGCTCCTCGGCGCGCAGCACGCGCGTCGCGGCGAGCTGCTCGGCGGCCAGTTCGGCGTAGAGGCCCTCGGCGGACAGCAGTTCGTCGTGCGTCCCGGATTCCACGATGCGCCCGCCGTCGACCACGTGGATGACATCGGCGTCGAGCACCGTCGACAGTCGGTGGGCGATCGTCAGCGTGGTCCTGCCGCGGGATGCGGCGTCCAGGGCCTCCTGAACGACGCGCTCCGACACGGTGTCCAGCGCCGAGGTGGCCTCGTCGAGCAGCAGCACGGGCGGATCCTTCAACAGCACGCGCGCGATCGCGATCCGCTGCTTCTCACCGCCCGACAGCCGGTATCCCCGCTCGCCGACGACCGTGTCGTAGCCGTCCTCGAACCCCTCGACGACGTGGTGGATGTTGGCCGCTCGGCACGCCGCCACCAGTTCGTCTTCGGTCGCATCCGGTTTCGCGTACCGCAGGTTCTCGCGGATCGTCGCATGGAACAGGTACGTCTCCTGCGACACGATCCCGATGTGGTCGATGATCGACTCCTGCGTGAGCTCGCGCACGTCGGCGCCCGCGAAGCGCACCGATCCCTCCGAGGCGTCGTACATGCGGGGCGTGAGATACAGGATCGTGGTCTTGCCCGCTCCGCTGGGCCCCACGAAGGCGACGTGCTGGCCGGGCTCGACGGTGAACGAGACGCCGTCGAGCGTCGGACGCGACTCGGGTGAGGCTCCCGGGTACCGGAACCCGACGCCGCGGAACTCGACGCGTCCGATCGGTCCCGGTGCCCGGTCGACGCTCGACGCATCGGCGGCATCCGTGAACGCGGGCTCGAGGTCGAGGTACTCGAAGATCCGGGCGAACAGGGCGCGCGAGGTCTGCACGTCGAGGGCGACGCGCATCAGCGAGATGAGCGGCCACAGCAGCCGCGCCTGCACCGTGGTGAACGCCACGATGACGCCGGCGGTGATGTCGGTGCTTCCGCCGGCCAGGAGCAGACCCGCCACGAGGTAGATGACGGCGGGCACGGACGACATGAGCACGGTCACCACGCCGAAGAACCATTGGCCGCTCATGGTCTGGCGGACCTGCAGGCGTACCTGGTTCGCCGTCTCGACCGCGTACCGGTCCTCTTCGGCGCGCTGCCGGTTGAACGACTTGGCCAGGAGGATGCCCGACACGCTCAGCGTCTCCTGGGTGATGGCCGTCAGCTGCGAGAGCGACTCCTGCGTCTGGGCGGCGATGCGGGCGCGCACCTGACCGACCCGGCGCTGGATGACGGCCAGCAGCGGCAGCAGGATCACCGCGATGATCGTGAGCCGCCAGTCGATCAGCAGCATGGCCACCAGCGATGCGATCACCGTGACGACATTGCCCAGGATGCTGGTGAGCGTGTTGGTGAGCACTCCCGCGACGCCGCCGACGTCGTTCTGCAGGCGGGACTGGATGACCCCCGTCTTCGTCCGGGTGAAGAACCCCAGCTCCATGTGCTGCAGATGCGCGAACAGCTTCATGCGCAGATCGCCCGTGATGCGGTTGCCGACGGACGACGTGAGCCACGTCTGCAGCACGTTCAGCCCCGACGAGACGAGGAACAGGGCGATCATGACGATGACGAGCTCGGTGAGCAGCCCGAGCTGCGGTCCGCCCTCCGGGGGGAAGAGCGCGTCGTCGAAGATGCGCTCGATGATGAGGGCGGGGATGACGGCGAGGGCGGATGCCACGACGACCAGCAGCGCGGTCAGCGTCAGCCGGGCGGCGTACGGGCGGAACAGCGCGATCACGCGACGGCCGAGGTCGGGCACGTGCGGCGCCGCCGCGTTCTGCGCGCGCTGCGCCTTGGCGTCGATGACCGCCCCGCCCGGGCGACCGCCTCGGAATCCCATGCTCATGATTTCCATGATCGGGGAATGGGATGTCGGCCGGGCCGGTTACGCTGAGAGCTTCCCCGCTCTCGACCTCGCCACGGGGCGAGGGCCGACGGCGTTCCGACAGTCGAGGAGACGACGCATGACCGCCGCCGGCACCGCACCCTCCACGGGTGAGATCCGCACCCAGGCACCCGCCGCGCTCCGTCCCGAGGACAGCCGCATCATCTGGCTTCTGCTCGCGGCCGCGTTCGTGACCATCCTCAATGAGACGACGATGGGCGTGGCGATCCCGCACCTCATCGACGACCTCGGCATCACCGCGCTCGCCGCGCAGTGGCTCACCACCGCATTCATGCTCACGATGGCCGTCGTGATCCCGATCACCGGCTTCCTGCTGCGCCGTTTCACCACACGCGCCATGTTCATCGCCGCGATGTCGCTGTTCTCCGCCGGCACGCTGCTGGCGGCCCTGGCACCCGGGTTCGAGATGCTGCTCGTGGCCCGCGTGGTGCAGGCATCCGGCACCGCGATCATGATGCCGTTGCTGATGACGACCCTGATGACGCTCGTGCCGCCGAAGATCCGCGGCCGCATGATGGGGCGCGTCAGCGTCGTGATCTCGCTCGCCCCGGCGATCGGGCCGACGCTGTCGGGATTCCTTCTCGACACCGTCGGCTGGCGCGCGATCTTCGTCGTCGTGCTGCCGATCGCGCTCGTCGCCCTCGCCGTGGGCGCGCGATGGATCCACAATCTCGGCGAGACGACGCGGGCCCCCATCGACGTGCTGTCGGTGATCCTGTCGGCGTTCGGCTTCGGTGGCCTCGTCTACGGTCTGAGCCAGATCGGCGGCGCGGCCAGCCACGGCACCACCGCCGCCGAGGTGGCCGCCGGCACCGTCTCGACGGTCTCGCTCATCGTCTCGCTCAGCGTCGCCGTCGTCGCGCTCGCCCTGTTCGTCTGGCGCCAGCTGCGGCTGCAGAAGGTCGACGACGCGCTGCTGGACCTTCGCGTGTTCCGTTCGGCGAACTTCTCGCTCGCCATCGGCCAGATGGCGCTGCTGTCCATCGCCTTCTTCGGCGTCATCACGGTCGTCCCGCTGTACATGCAGCGGGTGCTGCAGGTGTCGGCGCTCGAGACCGGTCTCGTGGTGCTGCCGGGTGCACTCGTCATGGGCCTTGCGGGCCCCGTCATCGGCCGGGTCTACGACCGGTGGGGCACACGCGTGCTGCTGGTGCCGGGAACGATCATCGCGATCGCGCTGCTGTGGGTGTACACGACCTTCGACGAGAACACGTCGGTCTGGGCGATCGCGGTCACCCAGACCGTGCTGTCGCTGGGCCTCGCCCTCTCGTTCACGCCGCTGTTCACGGCATCCCTCGCCTCGCTCGAGCCGCGCTTCTACTCCTACGGGTCAGCGGTGCTGGGCACGGTCCAGCAGGTGGCGGGTGCGGCCGGCATCGCGCTGCTGGTGACGATCTTCTCGGGCGTCGCGGCGAACGAGGTCGCTGCGGGAGCCGAAGAGATCGCCGCCGAGGCCGCCGGTGCACACGCGGCCTTCGTCGTCGCGGCGATCGTCGCGCTGCCGCTGCTGATCGGCGCGTTCCTGGTGCGCAAGCCCGCCGATGAGATCGGCGAGGGCCTGCCCGCCCACTGACCGGGCCGGCCTGCGTGTGTCACAACGGCGTGCCGTCCGTCTGACACGCCGGGCAGTACTGGGCGCCCGCCTTCGAGCCCGGCAGGTCGACGACCGCTCCCCCGCACACCGGGCATGTCAGGCCGGTGCGCCCGTGCACGCGCATCGCGGCGACCTTGGCGGTCTTCTGCTGCGAGAGCGGGATGCCACGACGTGCGCACGCGGCATCCCTCATCACCCCGGTGACCGCAGCGAGCAGGCGGGCGCGCTCGACGTCGTCGAGCGCGGTGGCATGGGCGGTCGGCGAGAGCCGCGCGACATGCAGGATCTCGTCGGAGTAGGCGTTGCCGATTCCCGCGATGCTCTCCTGCTCCTGCAGCAGCGCCTTGAGCTGCTTGCGCCTGCCGAAGGACGCAGCGGCGAACGCGGCGGCGTCGAACTCCGGATCCAGCGGGTCGGGGCCCAGTGACGCGATCGCGGGGATCTCGAACGGGTCGTCCACGACGTGCAAGCCGAGCGACAGCCAGTCGCCGCCGTCGGTGAATTCGAGCACCGCGCCGTCGAGGTCGATCCGCGCGATCACCGGGGCGTCGTCGGCAGCGGCATCCCCGTTCCACCGCGCCCAGCCCGCCCGGCCGAAGGTCACCACGAGGTGTCCGGCGTCCGTCGCGATGTCGACGTGTTTGCCGAATCTGCGCACGCGGTCGATCCGCGCACCCACGAGCGTCGCCAGCGGGCGATCCCGCGTCTTCTGGGCGCGGAACTCGGCGATGTCGACCGCCTCGACGCGTCGCCTCGTCGCGTTGTCGGAGAGGAACTCGGCGAGCGCCTGCACCTCGGGCGATTCGGGCATGCCGCCATCCTGCCACCGGGTTGTGACAGGGCGATCGGATCGCGACTTGTCAACCCCTCGATCCGACCGCGGCGCCGCGCGTAGCGTCGGGCCCATGACGGATCTCAACGGGAAGAAGGTCGCATTCCTCGCGACGAACGGCTTCGAAGACAGTGAACTCACCTCCCCCTGGAAGGCGGTGACGGATGCCGGCGCGACCGCTGTGCTGCTGTCGCCGAGCGCCGGATCGGTGGTCGGCAAGAACGGACACGAACAGGATGTCGACGCCGCCGTCGGCGGCGCGGTGGCGGCCGACTACGACGCGCTCGTGCTTCCCGGCGGCGTGGTCAACGCCGACCATCTGCGGATGGACCCCGATGCGGTCGAGTTCGCGCGCGCGTTCTTCGCTCAGCACAAGCCGGTCGCCGCGATCTGCCACGCGGCGTGGACTCTCATCGAGGCCGGCGTCGTCGACGGTCGCACGCTGACGAGCTACCCGAGTTTGAAGACCGACCTGCGCAACGCCGGGGCGACCTGGGTGGATGAGGAGGTCGTGGTCGACGAAGGACTCGTCTCGAGCCGCACCCCCGACGACCTGCCGGCCTTCAACGCCAAGGTGATCGAAGAGATCGCCGAGGGCGCCCACGCCGGCCAGACGGTCTGACGTGCGGACGGCGTGCGGGTCGGCCGCAGGGTCGACGACAACCGATGGACGTCGGTCCCTCACCTCGTGAACACCCCGGCTGCTCCGCTCACGCGCGTCTCGCAGACAGCGCTGCGCGACGGTGTGCTCATCGCGCTGGCGGAGTCCCTCACCAGCGGGCTGCTGGCCAGCCGGGTCGGCGCCGCGCCCGATGCGTCGTCGTGGTTCGCGGGCGGCGTCGTCGCATACCGCACGGCTGTGAAGGAGGATCTCCTGGGCCTTCCTCCAGGGACCGATCCCTGCAGTGCGGAGTGCGCCGAGCAGCTCGCACGGGGTGTGCGCACGCTGCTCGCGGCCGACGTGTCGATCTCGACGACCGGCGTGGGCGGACCCGACCCGCAGGACGGGCATCCGCCCGGAACGGTCTACCTGGGGTGGGCGACCTCCACCGGGTCCGGCCACCGCCTGCTGCGCATCGACGGCCCGCCCGAGACCGTGGTCGAGACCACCGTGGCCGAGGCCCTCGCCCTGCTCGACGGGGTGCTCAGTCGGTGACCTCTTCGGCGCACCCGTCCGCGCCGTCGAACTCGAGGCGCAGATACCTCGGCGCCTGCGTTCGCCAGGCATCCGTCACCAGCTCCGAGAGGTGATCGGGCGCGATCCGGGCCATGCGGAACGCGACCTTCGGCTCACTCCAGCGGGTCGTCGTACGCAGGAAGACGTCGGGCGCCATCTCGTGCAGGGCGAGCGCGTCCATCGGATCGGGCACCTTCACGGCGACCACGAGCTCCGACGCGACGATCTCGCGGATGTCGGGCGGGATGCTGGGCCAGGGGTGGCACTCCCACGCATACAGCTTGCGGCGCACGAACCACGCGGCGCCGCCGGTCGTCGCGCGCTCCTCGCTGCCGGGCAGCGTCGCGGTGATGCGACGAACATCGTGGATGGTGGCCATGCCGACATCGTGCCGTGCGGCGCCGACACACCGCCGGAGGCCGTCGGCGTCAGTCCCAGTCGAGGTAGTCCTCGATGGCCCACGAGGTGGCGCCGACGTGCGTCTCGGCGAACATGTGGCCCGCACCGTCGATCGCCACGACGCTGACCAGTCCGGGGGCGGCATCCTTCAGCGCCTCGCCGTTCGCCGGCGGCGTCACATCGTCGGCCTCGCCCTGGATCACCAGCACGGGGATGCCGTCGGCCAGTGTCGCCTCGGGGTCGTCCACACCGAGCAGCAGCACGCCGTTGACACGGTCGTGGTGCGCGTGCGAGACCGCACGCGCGACCGAACCGCCGAAGGCATGACCGCCCACCCACGCGTGGTCGAGGTCGAGCGCATCCATCACGGCGACGACGTCGGCCGCGTGGTCGGCCATGGCGGAGGCATCCGCGCCCGACTCGGGCCAGCCGATGCGCACGACGCGGAAATCCTCGGCGATCAGCGACGCCGCCAGCATCCCGAGGTAGTGCACGTCCCTTCCGCTGCTCGGCAGCAGCACCACAGCGGGGCCGCTCCCCTCGTCGACGTAGGGGATCGCCCCGCCATCGGCGTCGATCGTCTGCACCTCGGTCATCGTGTCGCGTCTTCCTCTCGTTCGCGGACGTGTCCGCACGCACATCGGCGCCTGTTTCCTGAATGGGCGCCGACGATTTCCAGCGCCGTACCAGGATAAAGGCGCCCGAAGCCGGATGCCGCGGGCGGCCGACACCGCCTCCGTGCGCCGAGGGTAGGGTGGCAGAGCCCAACGAAGGAGACCTATGTGCCGCGTGCTCGCCTACCTCGGTCCTGAGACGCCGCTGGAGAATCTCCTCCTCAAGCCAGAGAACAGCCTGATCAACCAGGCACTCGACCCCGAACGGCACCCCGAGCTCCAGCTGGCCGGATGGGGATTCGGGATCTGGGGCGAGCACCTGCTGAAGCCCGAAGAACCCTTCATCTACCGCCGACCCATGGCGGCCTTCTACGACGACAACGCCAGCCGGATCATCCCCAGCCTCCAGGCCGGCACGATGCTGGCGCATGTGCGAGCCGCGGCGTACGACGCGAAGGTCGTGATGGCCGACGAGAACTGCCACCCGTTCTCCTTCGAGGAGACCCCGTGGATCGTCGCTCAGAATGGCTACCTGCCCAATTGGCAGCTCCTGCAGCGCGAGCTGCTGGAGCACTGCGACGATCGGTATCTCACACAGATGCGCGGGAACACCGACACCGAGTTCATCTACGTGCTGCTCCTCTCGCTGCTCGAGGGTGACAGCAACGAGGACGTCCAACGAGCGATCGAGAAGCTCATCGAGCTGATCGCCCAGGCTATGAAGGACCTCGACCTCGGCGCTCTGACCAAGCTGAAGATGGCCCTCGTGTCGGCCGACCGCATCATCGGTGTCAACGTCGGCCTCGGTCACCACGGTGAGACCAGCCCCGCCGGCGACTGGCAGGAGCTGCGGAAGTCAGCCCCCGACAGCGACGACTTCGCGCTCTCGATGCTCCTCGAACCGATGTACCTGCTGATGGGGCGCAACTTCGAACACGACGCAACGACCTACGACTTTGAGGAGTGCGGCGAGAATGACGCGACCGGTGTCATATTCGCCTCCGAGCCCTTGACCGAGGGTGACGACTGGTCGCATCTCGAGTTCGGCGAGATCGTCTTCCTCGAGAACGACGGTGAGCGCATCACCAGAACCATCGACACACTGAAGGTCTCAGCGCGCTAGGACAGCACCCGCTCACGCCGCCACAGTCGTTCGGTGTCTGTGCTGCCGAACGATCTGATCGCGCTCACCGCACAACGAAGAGCGTTGTCAGCGCTATACGTTGAAGCGGAACTCCACCACGTCGCCGTCCTGCATGACGTAGTCCTTGCCCTCGAGCCGCGCCTTGCCCTTCGCACGGGCCTCCATGACCGAGCCGAGGGCGATGAGGTCGTCGAACGAGATCACCTCGGCCTTGATGAAGCCCTTCTCGAAGTCGGTGTGGATGACCCCGGCCGCCTGCGGCGCCTTCCAGCCCTTGCCGATCGTCCAGGCGCGTGCCTCTTTGGGGCCCGCCGTGAGGTAGGTCTGCAACCCGAGCGTTTCGAAGCCGATGCGGGCGAGCTGGTCGAGCCCCGACTCGTCCTGGCCCGTGGATGCCAGCAGCTCCGCGGCGTCCTCCGGGTCGAGGTCGATGAGCTCGGACTCGATCTTCGCGTCGAGGAACACCGCCTGCGCGGGGGCGACGAGCTCGGCGAGCGCAGCGCGACGCGCCGCATCCGTCAGCACCTGCTCGTCGACGTTGAAGACGAAGATGAACGGCTTGGCCGTGAGCAGGCCGAGTTCGCGGATCGGCGTCAGGTCGACCTCGGACGCCGACAGCAGCTCGCCGCGCTGCAGCACCTCCTGCGCGGCCAGGGCGGCGGCGAGCACCGACGGGTCGGTCTTCTTGGCCTTCACCTCTTTGTCGTAGCGCGGGATCGCCTTCTCGAGCGTCTGCAGATCGGCCAGTTGCAGTTCGGCGTTGATCGTCTCCATGTCGCCGGCCGGGTTCACATCGCCGTCGACGTGCACGACGTCGGCGTCGCTGAATCCGCGCACGACCTGCGCGATCGCATCGGCCTCGCGGATGTTGGCGAGGAACTGGTTGCCCAGCCCCTCCCCTTCGCTGGCCCCGCGGACGATGCCCGCGATGTCGACGAACGACACCGCGGCCGGAACGGTCCGCTCGCTGTGGAAGACCTCGGCGAGCTTGTCGAGGCGGGGATCGGGCAGGTTCACGACGCCGATGTTGGGCTCGATCGTCGCGAACGGGTAGTTCGCCGCCAGCACTTGGTTCTTGGTCAGCGCGTTGAAGAGGGTCGACTTGCCGACGTTGGGGAGTCCGACGATTCCGATGGTGAGAGCCACGGGGCCCAAGTCTAGGTGAGCGGATGCCCGCCCCCATGCCGCGGCGGACCGGCCGCGGCCCCGGAATCCGCCGTAGCCCCCGCCACGGCGTCGGATATCGCCACATCGGCGGCCGTCCGGCGAACGATCGATCCTGCGGTGGCGATCTCGGGCGTTCGGGCGCCCAAGCGGAGGCTGCGTCAGGCGCGCACCGCGCGGAACGCCCGCGTGACGTACGGCAGTCCGATCTCGGCGTCGCCGACGGCGCCGATCTCGTCGAGCAGGGCTGCGAGCCCCTGTTCGATGCGATCGCGCTCGCGCGCGTCCGCCGTGATGACAGCGCTGCGCGAGCGCGCCATGGCCAGCAGTGCGGCGCGCGTCATGCGTCGCGTCCACCGCCACGAGGCCTGCTCGAGCGCACCCAGCGGCGCGTGCACCTCGGGATCTCCTGCCGCCAGCATCTCCTCGGCGCGACTGCCGTGCATGATGTCGGTGAGTCGCCGCACCCACGGCACACCGTCGTCGCGGATGTTCCATACCAGTCCCGCCACGCCGCCGCTGCGCAGCACGCGGCCGATCTCCTCGGACGCGGCGACCGGGTCGACCCAGTGCCACGCCTGCCCGAGCAGGACGGCGTCGAGCGACGCCCGGGGCAGCGGCATCCGCTCGGCCGTGCCGACGAACGTGGGCACGCCGTAGACGTTCTCCCGCAGCACGGCGAGCATCTCGGTGTCCGGGTCGATCGCCACGACCTCGGCCCCCGCCTCGACGGCGACCCGGGACAGCTTGCCCGTGCCGGCGCCCACGTCGGCGACGCGCAGGGCGCGCCCCTCGCGTGCGACCGGATGAAGCATCCAATCCACCGCGACGGCGGGATACTCGGGGCGACCGACCTCGTACGTGCCGGCCGCCGCTCCGAACGACGTGGACAACTCCTCGCGGCGGGCCATGCATCGAGCCTATGCGCGACCCGATGCGACGGGCTCCCGGCGCGCCTGACCCGGCACGCCCGACGCCCGGGCGAGGCTCGGAGCGTGCCACTGGACTTCACCGCCATCGACTTCGAGACGGCGAACTCCAGCACCGCCTCGGCGTGCGCGGTGGGGCTGGTGCGCGTGCGCGGCGGGGTGGTCGTCGCCGAGACCGGCTGGCTGATCCAGCCCCCGCCCGGCCACGACCGGTTCTTCGACCTGAACATCCGCATCCACGGAATCCAGCCCGAGGACGTCGTCGGCGCCCCGACCTGGTCGGCGCAGCTGCGCGATCTCGCCCGGTTCGTGGGCTCCGACGTGCTCGTCGCCCACAACGCGGGCTTCGACATGGCCGTCATCAAGCGGGCCTGCGAGGCGACCGGCGACGAAGCCCCCGCGTACCGGTACGCCTGCAGCCTGCAGGTCGCGCGCCACGTCTACGAGCTGGATTCGTATCGGCTGCCTTTCGTGGCCGCCGAGGCGGGGTTCGCCGATTTCCCCCACCACAACGCCACCGCCGACGCGCTGGCGTGCGCCCATGTGATGATCGACGCCGCCCGACGTGTGGGTGCCGACGACATCGAGGACCTCGCCGAGCTGGCCGGGGTGCGCGTGTCGCAGATCGTCGTGGCCGCGCCGCCTGCCGCGCCGGCCGCCTCCGCCCCACCGGTCGCGGCGTCCCCCGTCGGGTGATGCCTGGCGCGCCGCGTGCGGCGATGTCGGAGACCCCCGGCATCCTGGGCGCATGGACCCATTCACGATCCCGCTGATCGTCATCGGCGCGCTCGCCGCGGGTGTCCTCGCCGGGTGGCTGGCCGGTCTCGCGCGCGGGGCGGCACGGGCCGAGCGCACGCACGCACGCCTGGCGGCCGATCTCGCCGCGAGCGAGGCGGCGCGCACCGCCGTGCAGGCGCAGCTCGACCATCAGCTGCACCTCTACCGCGAGCTGACGAACCAGACGCGCGCCGATCAGGCCGCGCGCGAAGAGCGCGAACGCCGCGACCAGACCGTGCTGCGGGCCCTCGCGCCGGTCCAGCAGACCCTTCATTCGATGCAGACGAAGGTCGACGAACTCGAACGTGAACGCGCGGCGCAGTTCGGCTCGCTCTCGGAGCAGCTGCGGCGCGCCAGCGAGGCCGATGATGCGCTGCGCGCGACGACCGAATCGCTCGCCGGCGCCCTGCGGTCGAATTCGACCCGTGGGGTGTGGGGCGAGACGCAGCTGCGGCGCGTCGTCGAGGCTGCCGGGCTCAGGCGCTACGTCGACTTCGACCTTCAGACGACGATCGCGACGGATGCCGGCACCGGCCGACCGGACATGGTGATCCGCCTGCCCGGCGACAAGGCGATCGCCGTCGACGCCAAGGTGCCGCTCGACGCGTACCTCGAAGCGAGCGCGATCCCGTGGACGGCGCAGGGCGCCGACGCCGATCACCGTCGCGCGCTGATGGAGCGCCATGTCAAAGCCATGCGCGCCCACATCGACGGGCTGGGGCGCAAGCGCTACTGGGCGGGTCTCGGGTCGAGCCCCGAGTTCGTGGTGTGCTTCGTTCCGAACGAGTCGCTGCTCGCTGCGGCCCTGGAACAGGATCCCGCGCTGCTCGACTACGCCTTCGGCAAGCGCGTCGCGCTCGCGTCGCCCGTGAACCTCTGGGCTGTGCTCAAGACCGTCGCGTTCACGTGGACCCAGCAGGACGTCTCCGAGCAGGCGCGCGAACTGCTCGAGCTCGGATCCCAGCTCTACGAGCGTCTCGGATCGCTCACCGGGCACGCCGAGAGCCTGCGTCGTGCGATCGAGCGCACCGTCGACAGCTACAACGGTCTCATCGGTTCGCTCGAGAGCCGCGTACTCGTCACTGCACGCCGGTTCCCCGGCATCGACGACACGAGGCTCGACGCCGTGGCGCCGCCCGCCGTGATCGAGTCCACTCCGCGGCCGCTCACCGCTCCCGAACTGATCCCCGTCGACCTCGACGAGGTGCGGCGGCGGATCGCGCCCAGCGAGGAGGACGCCCGGCGCTGACGTCCCGAACCCGCGACGGTGGTCGCCCTAGGCGCCGCCGGGAATGAAGCTCAGCACGGCGATGACGGCAGCCGAGACGCCGACGAACGCACCGATCAGCCACCACGCGCTGATCTCGTGACCCTCAGCACGCCGCTTGCGCAGCAGGACATCCGGACGACGGGCGGGATCGATCGCGTCGGCCACCACGGCCTGCGCCCCGGTCTGCACGGTCGGCTGCTGCGAGGTCCCACTTGCCTGTGCGGCCATCGAGGAGCACCTCCTGGTCATCTGGAACAACACCGTGTCCCCGTCGACACCGGTCGACATTCTGCCAGAGACCCGAACGGGTCGCACAGGCGAGTGTACCCGCGCCCGTGCCCCCGCAGACCTCACACGCCGTCGACGCTGCGAACCGAGGACGCTCGGTCGCGCGTCAGAACCACTTCGAAGCGAGGTGCTCCGAAGAGATGCGCCGCAGCGTGCCGGACGCGCCGCGCAGAACGACGCTCTCGGTGTAGACGAAGTCGCCCGCGCGCCGTACACCGGCGACCAACTCGCCGTTGGTCACGCCCGTGGCGACGAAGATCGTGTTCGACCCCTTGACCAGGTCGTCCGCCTCGTACACGAAGTCATCGACCTTCAGGCCCGCATCGACGCCACGCTGCTTCTCCTCGTCGTCGCGCGGCCAGAGGCGCCCTTGGATGTGCCCGCCGAGCGCCTTGATCGCGCATGCGGTCACGATGCCCTCCGGGCTGCCGCCGATCCCGACGCACATGTCGGTGCGGGCGTTGTGACGCGCGGCGTTGATCCCGCCCGCGACGTCGCCGTCGCTCATGAGACGCGTGCCGGCACCCGCCGCGCGGATGTCGTTGATCAGCTGCTCGTGGCGCGGGCGGTTGAGCACCGAGACGACCATCTCGTCGATCGGCTTGTCGAGGGCCTTCGCCAGTCGGCGGATGTTCTCGCCGACCGGCAGCCGGATGTCGACCACCCCGACGCCGGCGGGACCGGTGACGAGCTTGTCCATGTAGAACACGGACGACGCGTCGAGCATGGCACCGCGGTCGGAGACCGCGATCACCGAGAGCGCGTTGTTGCGGCCCTCGGCCGTCAGCGTCGTGCCGTCGATGGGATCGACGGCGATGTCGGCGCCGGGACCGCGACCGGTGCCGACGCTCTCGCCGTTGAACAGCATCGGGGCGTTGTCCTTCTCGCCCTCGCCGATGACGATCGTGCCGTCGAAGTTGACCGTCGACAGGAAAGCGCGCATCGCATCGACCGCTGCGCCGTCGGCGAGCTCCTTCTGGCCCCGCCCGATGAAGGGCGCCGATCGGATCGCCGCGGCCTCGGTCGCGCGAACCAGCTCGAGCGCGAGGTTCCGATCAGGATGCAGAGGACTCATGTCCTCGGTCAGACTCACCATGGGCTCAGCCTAGGGCCTGGTCCCGCACCGCGCCGTGGGCTTCGCTAAAGTGACGAGGGTACGCGCCACTTCGATCCGAGGAGCAGTCATGCCCGTCGCCACCCCCGACCAGTACGCCGACATGCTCGACCGCGCGAAGGCCGGCGGCTTCGCATATCCCGCCATCAACGTATCGAGCTCGCAGTCGATCAACGCCGTGCTGCAGGGTCTGACCGAGGCCGGATCCGATGGGATCATCCAGGTCACGACCGGCGGCGCCGACTATTTCGCTGGCCACACCGTCAAGGCTCGCGCCACGGGCGCCCTCGCCTTCGCGAAGTTCGCCACCGAGGTCGCCAAGAGCTACCCGATCACCGTCGCTCTGCACACCGACCACTGCCCGAAGGAGGCGCTGCCGAACTTCGTGATGCCCCTCATCGAGGCATCCGAGGAAGAAGTCCGGGCCGGGCGCAACCCGATCTTCCAGTCCCACATGTGGGACGGCTCGGCCGTGCCGCTGGATGAGAACATCGAGATCGCCGAGGAGCTGCTCCCTCGAATCAAGAACATCAACGGAATCCTCGAGGTCGAGATCGGCGTGGTCGGCGGCGAGGAGGACGGCGTCAAGCACGAGGGATCCAATGACGCGCTCTACACGACCGTCGCCGACGTCACCAAGGCCGTCGAGGCACTCGGCCTGGGTGAGAACGGCCGCTACATCTCGGCGCTGACCTTCGGAAACGTGCACGGCGTCTACAAGCCCGGCAACGTCAAGCTGCGTCCCGAACTGCTCGGCGAGATCCAGGAGGGCATCGCCGCGACGTTCGGCACCGGTCCGAAGCCGCTCGACCTGGTCTTCCACGGCGGCAGCGGATCCACCGACGAGGAGATCGCGCTGGCGGTCGCCAACGGCGTGGTCAAGATGAACATCGACACCGACACCCAGTACGCATTCACCCGCTCGGTCGCGGGCTTCATGTTCAGCAACTACGACGGCGTCCTCAAGGTCGACGGCGAAGTGGGCAGCAAGAAGGCCTACGACCCCCGGGCATGGGGCAAGGTCGCCGAGTCGGCGATGGCCGCTCGCGTCGTCGAGGCGACGCAGCAGCTCGGCTCCGCCGGCAAGAGCCTGGGGGCCTGATCCGCCGATCCCTGATCCGCCGATCGGGTCGCGGGCGTCAGCCCGCGACCTGATCGACCAGCGCGTTCCACACCGCGGGGTCGTTCATGATCGGGACCACCATCAGCGTGCCGCTCAGGAAGGTGAACAAGACGCCTCCGACCAGGGCGACCCACCAGGTGAGGCGCCCGCGGCGCGCTCTCAGCCAGCACAGACCCGCGGTGGCGATCCATCCCAGCGACAGCACGGCGACCGCCGCCACGCCCCATGGCTGACCGGTCGTGGGGTCGGACAGCGTCGCCTCCACCCCCATTCCCGCAATGACCTGCTCGGCATAGGCGCGATAGTCGATCATCGCCGGTGCGGTGAGGATGATGTTCAGCAGGCCGTACGCCAGCAGCACCATGGTCGCGACGCGGTCGACGAGCCGTCCTCGGCTGAGTGTCGCCGCGGTCCCGTCGGCACGCAGGGCCGGCGCGGCGACCGACACGGGTGCGGGCGCCGTCGTGGGCGGGGCGGGCTGCTCGGGCGCGGTCATCCACGACTCCGGCTCCTGGATGCGCGCACGCTGCTCTTCGGGCGTCGCGTACTCGCCGTACTGCGGTCGTGCGCGCTCGGGATCGCTCATGCGCGCGACCGCCCGCCGAGCGCCCGGGCGTCGCGGCGGCCGCCGGCACCCTGACGCAGCTCCTTGGGCAGCGAGAACATGAGGTCCTCCTCGGCCGTGCGCACCTCCTCGACGTCGAGATAGCCGGCGGCCGCGAGGTCGTCCAGCACCTGCTGCACGAGCACCTCGGGAACCGACGCACCGCTGGTGACGCCGATCGTCGCAACGCCGTCGAGCCACGACTGCTCGATCTCGTCGGCATAGTCCACGCGGTACGCCGCCTTCGCACCGTACTCGAGCGCGACCTCGACCAGGCGCACGCTGTTCGAGGAGTTCGATGACCCGACGACGATGACCAGGTCGGCGTCCGTCGCGACCTTCTTGATCGCGACCTGACGGTTCTGCGTCGCATAGCAGATGTCGTCCGACGGCGGATCCTGCAGCTGGGGGAAGCGCTCGCGCAGGCGTCTCACGGTCTCCATCGTCTCGTCGACCGACAGAGTCGTCTGCGACAGCCACACCACCTTCGACGGATCGCGCACCTCGACCGTGGCGGCCTCGGCGGGCGAGTTCACGACGGTCACATGGTCCGGCGCCTCGCCGGCCGTCCCCTCGACCTCTTCGTGGCCGTCGTGGCCGATGAGGAGGATCTCATAGTCGTCTCGCGCGAAGCGCACGGCTTCTCGATGCACCTTGGTGACGAGCGGGCAGGTGGCGTCGATCGCGTGGAGGCCGCGATCGGATGCCGCCGAGACGACGGCCGGAGACACCCCGTGGGCGCTGAAGACGACGTTCGCCCCCTCAGGCACCTCGTCGACCTCCTCGACGAAGATGGCGCCGCGCTGTTCGAGCTCGGTCACCACGTGGATGTTGTGGACGATCTGCTTGCGCACATAGACGGGGGCGCCGAAGCGCTCGAGCGACTTCTCCACGGCGATGACGGCGCGGTCGACCCCCGCGCAATACCCCCGCGGAGAGGCGAGGAGCACCCGCTTGGGTCGGTCCACCGGGATATCCTGGAGGCGCTCGCGTCGTCGAGGGACGCGGGGGACGGGCATGCGGACGGCGTGATCGGTCACATCCCGATTCTACGGTCGGGTCCGGTGAACCGGCCGGGAGCCCGCCAGGAGGGAAGCGCATGACGACGTTCCGCGCCGAGACGGCCCCCGGCGAGCAACCGCCCCCGGACGCCGTCGCACCGCGGGACTCGACCCCTCAGGCCCCGACCTCGGTCGCGCGTCTCAACGACACGATCCGCCAGTTCGTCCAGACGTGGGGGTCGGTGTGGGTCGAGGGCGAGCTCACCGCCTGGGATGTGCGCGGCAGCGTCGTCTTCGGTCAGCTCAAAGACGTCGGCACCGACGCGAAGCTGCGGTTCCGCATCTGGTCGAGCACGCGCGAGCGCCTGGCGTCCGATCTGTCCGCCGGCGACCGCGTCATCGCGTGCGTCAAGGCCGACTACTACCCGCGCGACGGATCGTTCACCTTCACGGTCAGCGCGATGCGGCACGTCGGACTCGGGGATCACCTCGAAAAGCTCGAGCGTCTGCGGTCTCAGCTGCGCTCCGAGGGCCTCTTCGACCCGGAACGCAAGAAGAGCCTGCCGTTCCTGCCGCACCGCATCGGGCTCATCACCGGGGCGGACAGCGACGCCGAGAAGGACGTGCACCGCAATGCCGAACTCCGCTGGCCGCGCGTGCGATTCCGCACGATCCACGCCGCGGTGCAGGGCGACCGGTGCGTTCCCGAGACCATCGCCGCCCTGAAGGTGCTGGAAGCAGATCCCGAGGTCGACGTCATCATCATCGCGCGCGGCGGCGGCGACGCGCAGAGCCTGCTGGGTTTCAGCGACGAGCGGCTCGTGCGCGCGGTGGCCGCGGCATCCACGCCCGTCGTGAGCGCGATCGGACACGAGAACGACCATCCGCTGCTCGACGATGTCGCCGACCTGCGCGCGTCGACACCCACCGATGCCGCCAAACGCGTCGTCCCCGACGTCGCCGAACAGCTGTCTGTGGTCCGCGATCTGCGCGCACGGCTGACCCGGCGGCTGACCGACCGCGTCGCCGCCGACATCCGTCAACTCGAACACGTGCGATCGCGCCCCGTGCTGCGCACCCCCGCGTCGCTGGTGATGAGCCGCATGCAAGAGGTCGAACTGGCCGTCGCCCGCGGCCGCTCGCTGATCGACCGGCTCGTCGACACCGACGCACGGCGCACCGGCGAGCTGCGCGCGGCCCTGCGTGCGCTGTCGCCGGCGTCGACCCTCGGGCGCGGCTATGCGATCGCACACCTCGCAGACGGCGTGATCGTGCGCGACGCGCACCAGGCGCCCGTCGGCGCGGGCGTGGTCGTCACGGTCGCGCGAGGGTCGTTCGCCGCCCGCAGCGAGGGCGAGGTCGTCGAGCGAAGCGACGACGCGCCCGCGATCTAGGATGGAACCCATGACCGACACGCCCGCAGCCGACGTCGCGACGCTGTCGTTCGAGCAGGCACGGGACGAGCTGATCCAGGTCGTCAGCCGACTCGAGCAGGGCGCACCGACCCTCGAGGAATCGCTGTCGCTGTGGGAGCGGGGCGAGGCCCTCGCCGCGCGGTGCGAAGAATGGCTCGTGGGCGCGAAGCGGCGGCTCGAGCAGGCGCGCGGCGAGAGCGCGGAGGCATGATGGCCCGCTCACCCCGCGTGGTCGCCGAGCTCGGCCGACCCGAGACGCCCGACGAGACCGCAGCTCGCCGAGCAGAGTCGTCGCGCGTGCACCGACAGGCGCAGAACACGCGCAACCTCGTCGCGGCGCTGCTGGTGACGCTCGGCGTGGTCGCCGTCATCGTCTTCGCCGTCCCCCGGGGCACCCCGCCTGCGGCCGAGCCGATCGACGTCGCAGCGGTCGCCGAAGGCATCGCCGAGGTCGAAGGGCGCGGCATCGTCGCGGCGACGGTTCCGGAGGACTGGCGAGTCAATTCGGCTCGACTGGAAGGCGATTCTCCGCGAACCTTCACCGTCGTCTATGCCCCCGACCAGGGCTTCGTCCGCGTCGTGCAGGGCTTCGATGCCGATGAGGGCTGGCCCTCACGCGTGCTGCGCGGTGCAGACGCCGACGGCACGGTGTCGATCGACGGCGTGACGTGGACCCGCTACGACATCCCCGACGCGGAACGGGCCGGGAACGTCTCGGCAGCCCTGTCCGCGCCCGCGGGCGACGACATCGTCATGATCTACGGCATGGCGTCAGACGACGTCCTCGCCGAGGTGGCGAGCGGCGTCGCCACGCAGGTGAAGACGCTGCAGGAGGAGCAGGGATGAACGAGTCGCGACCCACCCCGGCCGACGCATGGCGTCAGATGCGCCGCGGAAACGAGCGTTTCGTCGCCGGCGCACCCGAGCACCCGCGTCAGGACGTGGAACGGCGCACCGAGGTCGCCGCCGGTCAGCGCCCGAGCGCGGCGCTGTTCGGCTGCGCCGACTCGCGGCTCGCGGCCGAGATCATCTTCGACAAGGGCCTGGGGGATCTGTTCGTCGTCCGCAATGCCGGCCAGGTGATGTCGGAGTCGGTCGTGGGCAGTCTCGAGTTCGCTGTGGCGGTGCTCGAGGTGCCGCTCATCGTCGTGCTCGGCCATGACGCGTGCGGCGCGGTGGCGGCCGCGATCGACAGCACGGGCGACGACGCGCCGACCCTTCCCGCACACATCTGGCGACTGGTGGCCCCGATCGTCCCGGCCGTGCGCCGGGTGCAGCGCGAGTCGGCGGGCGCGCGCCCCGACCCCGAGCGGGTGGGCAGCGAGCACGTGCGCGACACGGTCACCGACCTGCTGCACCGCTCCGAGCTCATCAGCGAAGCCGTCGCCGAAGGCAGGCTGGGCATCGTGGGCGCCAACTACCGACTCACCGAGGGCGCGGTCGCCCCGATCGTCTGGGTCGGCGACATCGACGCCGACACCTGACACACCAACACCTGACGGAGGAACGACGACGTGACCGACACCGAGTACCGCATCGAGCACGACACCATGGGCGAAGTGCGTGTCCCGAAGGACGCCCTGTACGCCGCGCAGACGCAGCGGGCGGTGGAGAACTTCCCGATCTCGGGCGACCGTCTCGAGCCCGCCCAGATCGTGGCGCTCGCGCGCATCAAGAAGGCCGCGGCGCTCGCCAACCGCGACCTCGGTGTGCTGGATGCCGCGATCGCCGAGGCCATCGCCCGGTCGGCCGACCGCATCATCGCCGGCGAGTTCGCCGACCAGTTCCCGATCGACGTCTACCAGACCGGCAGCGGAACGTCGTCGAACATGAACATGAACGAGGTACTCGCCACGCTCGCCACGCGCGACCTCGGATCACCCGTGCACCCGAACGACCACGTCAACGCGTCGCAGTCGTCCAACGACGTGTTCCCGACCTCGGTCCACATCGCCGTGACGCAGGAGATCATCGACGATCTGATCCCCGCGCTCGACCACCTCGCGGTCGCGCTCGAGACCAAGGCCGAAGCATTCGCCGGCATCGTCAAGTCGGGCCGCACACACCTGATGGATGCCACACCGGTCACGCTCGGCCAGGAGTTCGGCGGCTACGCGCGTCAGGTGCGTCTGGGAATCGAGCGCATCCAGGCGGTCATCCCGCGCGTCGCGGAGGTGCCGCTGGGGGGGACGGCCGTGGGAACCGGCATCAACACCCCCGTTGGGTTCCCGCAGAAGGTCATCGAACTCATCGTCGGCGACACCGAACTGCCCGTCACCGAGGCGAAGGACCACTTCGAGGCTCAGGCGAACCGCGACGGTCTCGTCGAGGCATCCGGAGCGATGCGCACCATCGCCGTCTCACTGACGAAGATCAACAACGACCTGCGCTGGATGGGATCCGGCCCCAATACGGGACTCGGCGAGTTGCGCATCCCCGACCTGCAGCCGGGTTCGTCGATCATGCCCGGCAAGGTGAACCCGGTCGTCCCCGAAGCCGTTCTCATGGTCTGTGCACGGGTCATCGGCAACGACGCGACCGTCGCGTGGGCAGGTGCGTCGGGCAGCTTCGAGCTCAACGTGGCGATTCCGATCATGGGCACCGCGGTGCTCGAGTCGATCGAGCTGCTCGCCAACGCATCGCGCCTGCTCGCGGACAAGACCATCGACGGACTGGAAGCGAACGTCGAGCGAGCCGCCGCCTTCGCGGGAATGTCGCCGTCGATCGTGACGCCGCTCAACAAGCTCATCGGCTACGAGGCGGCCGCGAAGATCGCCAAGCATTCGGTCGCGGAGGGCATCACCGTCCGTGAAGCAGTGCTCGCGCTGGGTTACGTCGAGCGCGGCGAAGTCACGCTCGAGCAGCTGGACGACAAACTCGACCTGCTGTCGATGACACGACCGGGCTGATCCGACGGAGGTGTCCGAACCCGGGCCCGACGGCGATAATCAGGAGATGGCCCGCACGCACCGGCCGATCCCGGCCCGCGTCCGCATCCTCGCGGCGATGCTCGCGGTGGCGTGCGTGGGCCTCGCCGTCGTGGGCAGCATCACGTTCCTCGTCCAGCGCGACCGCGTGCTCGACGAGGTCGACGCGCGCCTGATCGCGCAGATCGATCGGCTCTCATCGGTGGCCGGGGTCGCCGATCCCGCAGACGACTCCGCCGCCGAGACCGCCGGGGAGCGGATCGACGTCGAGGACTTCGCCGACGTGGACGACTACCTGCACGCCGTCGTCTCACGGCTGGTGCCCGCGCGCAACGAAGCGTCGCTCGCGATCATCGACGGCGCAGCGCGCTATCGTCCGGCGACGCTGTCCGGGTTCGACGTCTCTCGCGACGACGAGCTCATCGCCCGTGCCGTCGCCGAGACCGAGGCCTCCGGGGCGGCCGTGCTCGGCACCGCCACGACCGAGTCGGGGGCGCTGCGCTACATCGCGATCCCCGTCGCGATGCCGGGCGATCCGCAGTCGGGTGTGTACCTGCGCGCCATCGACCTCGAAGCCGAGCTCGCACCCGTGACCGCGGCGATCATCACGTACGGGATCGCCGCAGGGATCGTGCTGCTCGCGGTCGGCGTCGTGGGGTGGGGTGTCACCGGGCGTCTGCTCTCCCCCATCCGGCAGCTGCGCGAGGCCGCCGAGGGCATCACGCTCGCCGACCTGTCGCCGCGCCTTCCCGCCGACGGCAACGACGACATCAGCGACCTCACCCGCACGGTCAACTCCATGCTCGATCGTCTCGAGGACTCGGTGGACGGGCAGCGCCGCCTGCTCGACGACGTGCGCCATGAGCTGAAGACCCCGATCACGATCGTGCGCGGCCACCTCGAACTCATGGATCCGCGCGATCCGCATGATGTCGCCACCACGCGCGAGATCGGCATCGCCGAACTCGATCGGATGACCCGACTGGTCGAGGACATCGACCTGCTCGCAACCGTGGAGTCGGACTCCTACACGATGATGGACGTCGACATCGAGGCGCTCACCGCACGGATGGGCGAACTCGTGGCGGTCATCCCCGACCATCGGTGGTTCGTCGAGCCCGGTGCGCAGGGCAGCCTCGTGGGCGATCCCGACCGGCTGCTGCAGGCATGGCTGCAGCTCGCCGACAACGCCGCGAAGTACACGCCGAAGGGGTCGCCCATCGAGATCGGAAGCGGTATCGACGAGGCGGGGGCGTCTCTCTGGGTGCGCGACCACGGGCCGGGAATCCCGGACGACTCGCGTGAACGGATCTTCCGCCGCTTCGATCGCGCGAGCGGTCGGAGGTCGGTGGGCGGATCCGGCCTCGGGCTCGCCATCGTCGAAGCGATCGCCAAGGGCCACGGTGGTCGCTGCGACGTCACCGAGACGCCGGGCGGGGGCGCGACGTTCGCCCTGCGGCTGCCGCTCGCAGCGACTGTGGCGCGGACGCCGGTGGAACCCGTCGTCGCCGATCGGGAAGGCACGCCATGACCAAGATCCTGATCATCGAAGACGAGCCGCGGATCGCGTCGTTCGTCAAGCGGGGGCTCGAGACCGCGGGGTTCGACGCCGAGACCGTCGAGGACGGCGCAGACGGACTCCAGGCGGCCCTGCACGGCGACAGCGACCTCGTGCTCCTCGATGTGGGCCTGCCGACCATGGACGGATTCGAAGTCCTCCGCGCGCTGCGGGCCGAAGGGTCGGGCATCCCGGTGATCATGCTCACCGCGCGGTCGGGCACGCGCGACACGGTCGACGGGCTCGACGCGGGGGCGAACGACTACGTGCCCAAGCCCTTCGTCTTCGAAGAGCTGCTCGCGCGGGTCCGCTCGCGGCTGCGGGAGCACGCGGCTCCGCTCGATGCGACGATCGGCAGTGGCGACGTCGTCCTCGACCTGCTCGCCCGGCGGGCCGTGGTGTCGGGCCGCGAGGTCGAGCTGTCCGCGCGGGAGTTCTCGCTCGCCGAGCAGTTCGTGCGCAACCCCGGCCGCGTCCTCAGTCGCGAGACGCTGCTGAGCAGCGTATGGGGATTGGACTTCGATCCGGGGTCCAATGTGGTCGACGTGTATGTGCGGTATCTTCGCGGGAAGCTCGGACCCGACCGAATCGTGACCGTCCGCGGCGCCGGCTACCGCTGGGAGTAGGCGCCGCGAACGAGGCGGCCCCCGGTGCCTGGGGGCACCGGGGGCCAGTGGGGGGCCGGCTTGGGGGAACCGGCCCCGGTCAATCGCGTCGGTCTGGGGAATCGCGCGATCGAGTCTTCATTCGTCCTTCTTCGAGCCCGGTGGGTCGGCCTTCCCGTTCGACGAACCGTTCCCGGCCTTCCCGTTGGACGATCCGTTTCCGGCGTTGCCGTTGGACGCCGCGCCCCCGGCATTCTCGGTGCCGCCGCCGTTCGCGTTGCCGTTCGAGGAGCCGTTGCCGTTCGAGGAGCCGTTGCCGTTCGAGGCGCTTCCTCCGGCGTTCGCGGTTCCGCCGCCGTAGGCGTTGCCGTTGCCGTTCGTGCCCTCGCCCGCGCCCCCGGCGTTGCCCGTTCCGGGCGCGTTCGCCGCTGCGTTGGACGAGCCGTTGCCGTTGCCGCCCGCGGCGGCAGCAGCGGACTGCAGACGCTCGACGAGGGCGTCCGCGCGTGCATCCGACCAGCCCTGCGACTGCGCCCATTCGCGGGTCGAGTCCCAGTCGCCGCTGGTCGCCGCAGCCGACAGCAGGTTCTGCTCGGTCGAGGACGGCAGGCTCGTGTCGAGTATGCCGTCGTCGCTGGGGAGGGCGATGACGACGGCCTCGGGTGCCGCCACGGTCTCGGTGCCGATCGTCTCCGTCGGCTCGGGGGTCGCCGCGGCGGATCCGGACGCCGGCACGACGACCGAGGATCCCGTGGTCGAGCCCGATGCGTCGGCCAAGGCGGCCGCATTGGACAGAGCGACCGCGCCGACGACCGCGACGCACGCTGCGAGAGTGGTCGTGCCACCGATCGCCAGACGCATCCGACCGTCCACGCTGTCCTCCGTCCCCAGCCGTTCGAGCGTGCATCCATGCTCGCAGACGGGGACGGGTTCGACCGCGCTCCGGGGATGAGACTCTTCTCATCCCCGGAGGGCGTCGATCATGCGAGTTCGCCGGCCTCCAGCAGATCGGTCACCAGGGCCGCGATCGCCGAGCGTTCCGAACGGACGAGCGTGACATGTCCGAACAGGTCGTGGCCCTTGAGCGTCTCGATCACCGAGGCGACACCGTCGTGTCGGCCGACCCGGAGGTTGTCGCGCTGACCGACGTCGTGGGTGAGCACGACGCGCGAGTTCTGCCCGATCCGGCTGAGCACCGTCAGCAGCACGTTGCGCTCCAGGGACTGCGCCTCATCGACGATCACGAACGCATCGTGCAGCGACCGGCCGCGGATGTGGGTCAACGGCAGCACTTCGAGCATCCCGCGCTCGATCACCTCGTCGAGCACGTTGCCCGACACGACCGAGCCGAGCGTGTCGAAGACGGCCTGGCCCCAGGGGTTCATCTTCTCCTGCTGGTCACCGGGCAGGTACCCGAGCTCCTGCCCGCCGACGGCGAACAGCGGCCGGAACACGATGATCTTCCGCTGGTGCTGACGCTCGAGAACGGCTTCGAGCCCCGCGCACAGGGCCAGGGCGGACTTGCCGGTACCGGCGCGCCCACCCAGCGACACGATGCCGACCTCGGGATCGAGCAGCAGGTCGATGGCGATGCGCTGTTCGGCGGAGCGGCCGTGGAGGCCGAAGACCTCACGGTCTCCGCGCACCAGGCGATACGCACCGTCGCCGGTGACGCGGCCGAGGGCGGAACCGCGCTCGGAGTGGATGATGAGGCCGGTGTTCACCGGCAGGCCCCTGACCTCCTCGTCGACGCCGATCTCGCTCTCGTAGAGATCCGCCATGTCGTCGCCCGAGACGTCGAGCTCGGCGATGCCGGTCCAACCCGAGTCGACCGCCTGCTCGGCGAGGTACTCCTCTGCGCTGACGCCGATCGAGGCGGCCCGCACCCGCATGGGCAGATCCTTCGAGACGACGGTCACCTCCTGGCCCTCCTGGGAGAGGTGCATCGCGATCGCGAGGATGCGGCTGTCGTTGTCGCCCAGCCGCATTCCGGCCGGGAGGACGCCCGCGTCGGTGTTGGCCAACTCCACCCTCAGCGTTCCGCCCTGTCCCACCGGGACGGGGAAGTCCAGCCGGCCGTGCTCGACGCGCAACTCGTCGAGATGGCGCAGCGCCTGCCGGGCGAAGTACCCGATCTCAGGGTCGTGCCGTTTGCCCTCGAGCTCGGTGATCACCACGACGGGGATCACGACGTTGTGCTCGGCGAAACGGAAGAACGCCCGCGGATCGCTCAGCAGCACGGACGTGTCGAGGACGTATGTGCGCAGGTCCTCCGCCGACGCGGCGGAGTCCTCGACCTCGATGCGGTGCTGCTTCTGTGGTGCTCGTGTGGTCACAACCCACTCCCGCCCCAGGCTCTGCGAGCCCGGCAGTCACGAGTCGACCGAGGTCACGAGTCGCGATCCAGAAGGCCGACTCGACCGGGCGCCTTGCCCGATGTCTTGACGCTACGACCACGTCTGGGCGCCGTCGACGGCGACACGCAGGATGCAGGTTACGGACTGATGAATTCCGTCACCACACGCGTGCGGAGGCGAAACCGGCCAGCGCGTCGCCGAACAGCCGCAGCGTGTCGGCGCCGGTTCCGACGTGCGGTGCCACGCGCACGAGGCCCTGGCGGACCGTGACGGTGAGCCCGTGGTTCGACAGAGCGGCCGCCAGCGGTGCCACATCGGCCGGAGCGGGTGCGAGCGTCACGATCCCCGCCCGCCGCGCCGGGTCACGCGGCGTGACGACGGGCACCTCGTATCGGTCGGCGACGAAGATCACGTCTGCGCTGCGTTCGGCGAGTTCGATCGCGAGTCGGTCCACGCCCACATCGCGCACCTCGCGCAGCGCCGTCGCGAGCCGCGCTGCGGCGAGCGGATCAGGATGACTCACATGGAAGGCGTTCGCCGACGCGGACGGCGGCGGGACCTCGTCGAGCGGAAGAGCGCCGTCGGTGCCGGCGAAGCCCGACAGCACCGGGGCGATGCGCTCGAGCGCGCGATCACCGAACCAGGCGAATCCCGTCCCGCGACCGGCGCGCAGCCATTTGTACCCGTTCCCGCACACCACGTCGGCCGCCGTGTAATCGGCGTCGACCACTCCGAAGCCCTGGATCGCATCAACCACCAGAAGGCGGTCTCCGATGGCCTCGCGGAGTGCGGCCAGATCGGCCACGTACCCGGTGCGGAAGTCGACCAGGCTGACCGCGACGCACGTCGTCTCGTCGGTCAGCGCGTCGCGCACCGCGTCGACCGTGACGAAACCGTCCTCGGGCTCGATCCACTGCACCTCGAGCGAGCCCAGAGCGTCCGCGGCGCGGGTCGCGGCGACGGTGAGACTCGGGAACTCGCCGCGACCCATGACGACGCTGCCGGCGATGCCGTAGAAGGCCTGCATGAGTCCGTATGTCGTCGACGGCTGCAGGACGACCTGCGAGGCGTCGCCGCCCACGAGTTCGGCGACCAGCGCCTCAGCGTCGCGCACATGGTCGCGCACCAACCGGATGCCGGAGCGACGGCCCGAGCCGAGCAGCTCGATGTCGGCCTGCGCTTCGGCGCGCACAGCCGGCGAGAGCGGTCCGAACGCCGCCCAGTCGAGGTACCCCGGTTCCGCGTCGAACGACGCGATGTAGGCGTCCAGTTCCACCACGTGCACATTGTGGCATGACACGCGTGCGCGTGCAGATCCGTCTGCTTCGGCCTGGTCAGCCGCCGTAGCGCCGGTCACGCGTGGAGAAGTCGCGGATCGCGCGAAGGAAGTCGACTTCTCGCAGATCGGGACCGAGGGCCTCGACGAAGTAGAACTCGGAATGCGCACTCTGCCAGAGCAGGAAGTCACTGAGTCGTTGCTCCCCCGACGTGCGGATGACGAGGTCGGGGTCGGGCTGACCGGTCGTGTAGAGATGCTCGCCGATCTGCTCGGGTGTGAGACTCGCGGCCAGTTCCTCGAGCGAACCGCCCTCGCGATCGTGCGTCGCGATGATGCTGCGCACCGCGTCGACGATCTCGCTGCGCCCGCCGTAGCCGACGGCGAGGTTGACGTGCAGTCCCGTGTGGTCGACCGTGCGGCGCTGGGCCTCGGCGAGCACGGACGCGAGCTCTGCCGGCAGCAGGTCTGCGCGACCGACGTGCTGCACCCGCCAGTTCCGCTCGTGCGAGAGCTCTTCGGCGAGCTCCGAGATGATGTCGATGAGGTCGGACAGCTCGCGGGAGTCGCGCTTGCGCAGATTGTCGGTAGACAGCAGGTAGAGCGAAACCACCTTGACCCCGACATCGTCGCACCAGCGCAGGAATTCGCGCATCTTCGCGGCGCCGGCGCGGTGCCCGTGGGCAGCCGAATCGAAGCCCAGCTGCCGAGCCCATCGCCGGTTGCCGTCGATCATCATCGCGACGTGATGGGGCACGCCGGCTTGCGGCAGCCGGTGCCGGAGGCGACGGATGTAGAGCCGGTAGAGAGGACCTCGTCCTTCGTTCCACCGCGTCCGCGCCACGTTCCTACGGTACTCCCCCCGACCGCGAAGGCCCGAGGGCGGGACTCGGTCTCGCGCTCTTCGGCACTGCGTACGTAACCCCGGGGGCATACGGATGCGCCTAGCCTGGGAGCATGAGCCGACGCGCACGCCATCCCGAAGCACCCGAGGTGCCCGTGCTCCCGCTGATGGATGCCGCGGCCGAGGACGCCGCGATCTCGGAGATCACGCCGACCTGGCGCGGCTGGATCCACGCCGCGACCGTGCCGGTGGCCATCGCCGCCGGGATCGTGCTGATCGCGCTCGCCCAGGGAACCCCGGGGAAGTGGGCGGCCGCCGTCTTCATGGCGACGTCACTGCTCCTGTTCGGCAATTCGGCGGTCTACCACCGGTTCGCGTGGGGCCCCCGCACGAAGGTCGTCCTCAAGCGCATCGACCACGCCAACATCCTGCTTCTCATCGCGGGGACGTACACACCCCTGTCGGTGATGGCACTCGATCCCGAACAGGGCACGATCCTGCTGGTGGCGGTGTGGAGTGGTGCCGTGCTCGGGATCCTCTTCCGCGTCTTCTGGATCCACGCGCCCCGCTGGCTCTACGTCGCGCTGTACCTCGCGCTCGGATGGGCGGCGATCATGTACATGGTTCCGCTGTTCCAGGCGAGCGTCGCGATGATGGTCCTGGTCATCATCGGCGGACTGCTGTACTCGGCGGGCGCCGTCGTCTACGCGGTGAAGAAGCCCAACCCGTGGCCGGGTACCTTCGGGTTCCACGAGATCTTCCACGTCTGCACCGTGCTGGCGTTCCTGTGCCACTGGACCGCGGCGCTCATCATCTCGCTCGATCCCGTTTCGCCCTCGCTGGGGATGCCGGGCTGAGTCAGGTCTCGCGGGGCGGCGTCGCCGCCTCGTCGCCGTCCGCGGCATCGGATGCCGGCGATCGTCCGCCTTCCTCCCCCTCGGCGGCATGCCCGTCGGCCGCGCGCTCCTCGTCGTCGAGCTCCTCGGCGATGTCCGCGCGGACGCGGCCGCGACGGATACGACGCAGCATGTCCCCGATCAGCAGGATGACGGCCAGAGCGAGGAAGACGATGACCGCGAACCCCCAGGGGCCGGGGGTGACCAGGTTCGGATCGACCGCCGGCGTCGGTGTCGGCGCGGGCGCGTCGGCCGCCCACGCGATCGCGGCGAGCGCGTCGTGCATCGTGTCCTCGTTCCGCGCGCAATGCGCATAGCCTGGAGTTCCAGCCTATTCTCCCCGGGACCCGACCATGACGACGACGCAGGACAAGCTCGACGACCGCTACGGCCGCCGTCGATCACGGTCGACCCCGTGGTTCATCGCCGGCTTCTCGGTGGTGGCGGCGGTCGCGCTGGGTCTGCTCACGTGGTCGACGGTCACCACAGCGGCAGACGCCGTCGACGTCGACACCACGGGCTACGCGGTGGTCGACGAGCGCACCGTCACCGTCAACTTCCAAGTGTCCGCGGCGGCGGGGCGCACGATCGCGTGCATCATCGAGGCGCAGGACGAAGAGCACGGCGTCGTGGGCTGGCGCGTCGTCGAACTCGCGGCATCCGACGATCATGCACGCGCATTCCGCGAGACGATTCCGACGGTCGCCCCGGCGACGACCGGGTTGGTCAACTCCTGCTGGGTGACGTAGTCTGTCCCGACAGTCCATCGACGCCCCGGCCCGGTGCCGGGGCGTTCGACATTCCCGCGATCGAAGGAGCATCCCCGTGTCGAACGACGCCCCCGTGACCTTCCTCACCCAGGAGGCCTACGACCGCCTCGCCGCCGAGCTCGAGCAGCTCTCGACGACCGGCCGCGAGGAGATCGCCAAGCGCATCGAGGCCGCCCGCGAGGAGGGCGACCTCAAGGAGAACGGCGGCTACCACGCCGCCAAGGACGAACAGGGCAAACAGGAGGCCCGCATCCGCACGCTTCAGCACCTGCTCAAGAACGCCACCGTGGGCGACGCGCCCGAGAGCACCGGGACGGTCGAGCCGGGCACACTGGTCACCGCCGACATCGCCGGCGGCGAGGAGACCTTCCTGCTCGGCAGCCGCGAGATCGGCGTGGGGTCCGACCTGGACGTCTACAGCGAGGCCTCTCCCCTCGGTGCGGCCATCATCGGCCTCAACGAGGGCGACGAGACCTCGTACACGGCACCCAACGGTCGCGAGATCTCCGTCGTGATCAAGAAGGTCGAGACCTACGCGGGCTGACGCTCAGTCCGGAACGACCGTCGGGTCGAAGCCGGCCCGCTCGAGCACGTCGATCACCTGGGCGCGGTGTTCCTCACCGCGGGTCTCGACGCTCAGCTGCAGGATCACCTCGCTGATCTGGAGCCCCTGCCCGTGACGCGTGTGCAGGACCTCGATCACGTTCGCGCCGGCGACGGCGAGCAGCTCCGACACCCGCGCCAGCTGACCGGGCCGGTCGGGCAGCGGGATGCGCAGGGTCATGTACCGGTCCGATGCCGCGAGCCCGTGGGCGACCACGCGCTGCAGCAGCAGGGGATCGATGTTGCCGCCCGAGAGCACCGTCGCCGTCGGCCCGGACGCGGGCACGTGGCCCGCGAGGATCGCCGCCACGCCGACGGCACCGGCCGGCTCGACCACCTGCTTGGCACGCTCGAGCAGCACCAGCAGTGCGCGCGCGATGTCGTCGTCACTGACGGTGACGACCTCGTCGACCAGCTCGGAGATGATGCGGAACGGCAGGTCGCCCGGCCGGGCGACCGCGATGCCGTCGGCGATCGTCGGCGTGGTGGCGACCTCGAGCGGATGCCCGGCCCGCAGCGATGGCGGGTACCCCGCCGAGTTCGCCGCCTGCACGCCCACCACGCGCACCGTCCGCCCTTCGGCGGCGGCGCGCGCTTTGACGGCGGCCGCGACGCCGGCGGCGTGCCCGCCGCCGCCGATGCCCACCACGACCGTCTCGACATCGGGCACGTCGTCCATCAGCTCGAGGCCCAGCGTGCCCTGACCCGCGATGATGTCGGGGTGGTCGAAGGGGTGGATGAACACAGCGCCAGTGCGTTCGGCGAACTCGGCCGCCAAGCGCAGCGGCGTCTCGACCGTCGCGCCGTCGAGCACGACCTCGGCCCCGTACCCGCGCGTGGCGAGGAGCTTGGGCACCGGAACTCCGAGCGGCATGAAGATGGTCGCGGGAATGCCGAGCTCCTGCGCCGCCAACGCGACGCCCTGCGCGTGATTGCCCGCAGACGCCGCGACGACGCCGCGCGCGCGCTCCTCGTCGGACAACCGTGACAGCCGATAGGTCGCGCCGCGGATCTTGAACGATCCCGTGCGCTGCAGGTTCTCGAGCTTGAGATGCACGGGCACGCCGAGCACGTCGGTGAGATGCAGCGATCGATCGACGGGCGTGCGCGAGATCACCCCCTCGAGCGCGGTCGCCGCCGCTTCGATCTCGGTCAGGGTCGGAGCGGCGGAGCCGACGGCGGGCACGGTCACGGGCGGATCCTCCTCGGACGGGGCACGGTCGACCAGATGAGGTCGCCGGGTGGGGGCGCGGCGCCGGTCTCCCACGCCCTGCCGCCGAGGTACACGGCGACGACGTTGACGAAGGCGGCGAGCGGCACCGCGAACAGGGCGCCGGGGATGCCGGCGATGAGCGCTCCGCCGGCGACGACGAGGACGACGGCGAGCGGATGCACCTTCACGGCGGAGCCCATCAACAGCGGCTGGAGCACGTGGCCCTCGAGCTGCTGCACGCCCAGAACGACCACGAGCATCCACAATGCGATCCACGGCCCGTTGTACACGAGCGCGAGGAACACCGCGAGCGCGCCGGTGACCACGGCACCGACGATCGGCACGAACGCGCCGAGGAACACGAGCACCGCGATCGGGATCGCCAGCGGGACTCCGAGCAGGAAGGCACCCAGACCGATGCCGATGGCGTCGATCGTCGCGACCAGCAGTTGCGTGCGGGCGTAGTTGACGACCGTCACCCACCCCGCACGGCCGGCGCCGTCGGCGGCAGCCCGGGCCCGCTTCGGGAAGATGCGCACCGTCCACCGCCAGATGCCGGCGCCGTCAGCCAGCAGGGTGAGCAGGATGAACAGTGCGAGGACCGCGCCGGTGAGAACGTGACCGACGGTCGTGCCGATCGCCAGGGCACCCGACCACAGCAGCTCGGCCTGCTGCTGAATGAGCGTCCACGTCTGGGCGAGCATGGCGTCGATCTCGGCTTCGGTGAGGTGGAGGGGGCCGTCGACGAGGTACTGACGGAACTGCTGCGCCGCCTCGATCGTGCTCGCCTGCACCGACGGCCACTGTCGGCCGATCTGCCACACGACCAGCCACATGAGTCCCGTGACGATGGCGAGCGTCCCGACCACCGAGATGACGATCGCGAGCCACCGCGGAACGCGATGCCGCAGCATCCAACTGAACACGGGCCACAGCAGCGCCGTGATGAGGATGGCCACCAGCAGCGGGATCACCAGCAGCTTGAGCTGGATGACCAGCCAGATGCCGACGCCGATCGCCGCTGCCACGACGAGGAACCGCCACGAATACGCGGTCGCCAGTCGCAGGCCGCGCGGCACGGAGTCGGTCAGCTCGCCGGTGACGACGCGGCTTCGGTCTCGGAGCGCGTCGAAGAGCGAGCCACGGGGCTTGTCGTCAGGGCCGCTCATCCCGCCAGTCTAGGCGCGGGGTATGCCGCGCCGAGGATACGCCCGAGCGGTGTCGGAGGGCACCGCTACGCTGACCGGCGTGACGATGACCCTCCGTGCGGCCGAGGCCCGCCGCATCGCACTCGCCGCGCAGGGGTTCGCGAAACCGAGACCCGCGTCGGCGGGCACACGGCAGCTCAATCTCGCCCTCGCGCGCATGTCGACGCTGCAGATCGATTCCGTCAACGTGTTCGCGCGGTCGCACTACATGCCGCCGTTCTCGCGCATCGGAGCGTACGACCCAGCCGCGTTGGACCGGCTGCTCTTCGCGCGCCGGCCGCGCTACGTCGAGTACTGGGCTCATGTCGCGGCGTTCATCCCCGCCGAGGACTGGTCGCTGTTCGGCTTCCGCATGCACGCCATGCGGGCGAAGTACGGGAGCGACCCCGACAGCTGGTTCCGCACGCACAGCGACATCGTCGACTGGGTGCGCGCCGAACTGTCCGACCGCGGCCCGTTGCGGCCCGCGCAGATCGAGCACGACGCCAAACGGGCCGCACGCGGGCCGTGGTGGGACTGGGACGTCGTCAAGCGCGCGCTCGAGCTGCTCTGGCTGTTCGGCGAGGTCGCGATCGCCGGCCGACGCGGATTCGAGCGCCGCTACGGGCTGGCCCAACAGGTCATCCCCGTCGATGCGTTGGGAATCGATGTGCCGCGCGCCGACGCGATCCGCGAGCTGGTCCGCCGCGCGGCGGGGGCGTACGGCGTCGCAACCGCGTCCGATCTCGCCGACTACTGGCGGATCACCGACCGCCCGGCGGTGATGGCCGCGATCGGCGACCTCGTCGACGCCGGTGACCTGTCACCGGTGACCGTGGACGGCTGGACGAGCGCCGGGCGCCCCGCCAAGGCCTGGCTGCATCGGGATGCTGCGCGACCGCGCCGCGTCGACGCGTCGGCGCTGCTCACACCGTTCGATCCCGTCGTGTGGTTCCGCGATCGCGCGCAGCGACTGTTCGACTTCGAGTACCGGATCGAGATCTACACGCCCGCCGCGCAGCGCCGATTCGGGTACTACTCCCTGCCGGTTCTGGTCGGCGACGACATCGTCGGCCGCGTCGACCTCAAGGCCGATCGGGCCGCTTCGACGCTGCTGGTGCAGTCGGCTTGGTGGGAGCACGGACGCCCGGCCGAGGCTGCCGAGCGGCTCGCGAACGAGGTGCGCCTGGCCGCGCGATGGCAGGGTCTCGAGCGCGTCTCGGTCTCGCACTGGGGCGACGCGACCGACGATCTCGCGGGCGCGCTGGGTGACGCATCCCGGCACGAGCGCTCGGCCGCCGAGCCCGTTCCGCTCGCCCCCGACGAACCGGCCCGATAGCGTGGTGGGGTGAAGCGCGGCGCGATCATCGGACTCGCCGCCGGTGCCGCCGCCCTCGTCGTGGCCGCCGGTGCGGCATGGTGGTTCCTGGGCCGACCGGCAGGCCCGGATGCCGCCGCGCAGGCGTACCTCGACGCGCTCGCCGCGGGTGACGCCGCAGGTGCGATCGAGCTGCTCGCCGCGAGTCCCGGCGACGACGCGGAGACGGCGTTCGCAGGGGCCGAGACGTATCTGGCCGAGCCGGCGGTGATCGCGACGACCGAGGACGACCGCGGCGGCGCCACCGTCGACGTGCGGTTCACCCTCGACGGCGACGAGGTGATGTCGTCGTTCGACCTCACCCTCGACGCCGACGGCTGGAGAGTGGATGCCGACGGCGTCGGCACCCTGCGCGCCGACGCCACCCTCGGAGACAGCGTCATCGTCGGAGGCGTGCTCCAACCGTCGTCCGAGTCCGCCCCGCTGCTGCCCGCCGTCTACCCCGTCACCGCCGCGCCGCGCGGCATCGTCGACGGCTCGACGTCGGCGATCATCGTCCCGGGGGCGGCGATCGACCTCGCGATCGAGGCGTCCCTGTCCGCCGACGCCACGGCCCTCGCCCAGACCCGGCTCGACGGCTACGCCGACGGATGCGCCGCTCCGGCGTCGGCCGTCCCCGACAACTGCGGCCTGCGGGTGCCGTGGGCGGCCGACCTCGCGACACTCGACGCGATCGCGTTCCGCATCGAGGCACATCCGATCATCACCCTCTCCCCCGACGCGACCGCGTTCGACGCGGTCGGCGGCGAGATCGTGGCGACCGCCACCGGAACCACGCGGGCGGGTTCGACGGCGAGCTTCACGTATCGCGCCGACGACTGGGCTCTACGCGGCTCGGTGCTGCTGACCGGCGACGAGATGGTGCTGTCCGTACGCTGATCAGGCCCGCTCGAGTCCGAGCCAGTCGGCGAGATCGGCGATCGCGGCGTCGACGCCCGCCGCGACCTCCTCGGTGAAACGCTCGTCCTCGTGGATCGCGTTGACGCGCAGCACCGCGGCCTTGCGGTCGGCTTTCGCGTCGAGCTTCCCCACGAGACGGTCATCGTGGAGGATCGGCAGCGCGAAGTAGCCCCAACGGCGCTTCGCGGCCGGCTTGTACATCTCGAGGATGTACTCGAAGCCGAACAGGTCGACCGCGCGGGCACGATCGAACACGAAGCGGTCGAACGGCGAGAGCAGCACCGTGCGCCCAGCTCGCGCGTCGTCCTGCGCGAGCTGGGCGGGATCGACCCGCCACGGGCCCTCGACACCGTCGACCACCGCCGGCTCCCCCGCCTCGCCGACGTCGAAGGGCTCGACCGGCTGCTTCGGCGCCTTCGGCCGCGCGATCCCGAGCGCACCGAGCCGCCGCTGCGCTCGCCGGTGTGCGGCGTCCTCGTCGGAGAGCAGCTCCTCGTCAGGCGGATAGATCCGCTCGGACAGGTCCCACAGCCGCTCGCGGCCGTCGCGGCCGGCGAGGGCCACCTCTCCGCCGAGCACCAGGAACTCGAGCATCTGCGACACGTTCCGATCGGCCGTCCAGCCGCTCGATCGCCACGAGACGGCGGCGGTGTCGGGGATCTCACCGGTGCGCAGAGGGCCGTCGGCCCGCAGTCGGTCGAGGACGTCCTGCCGGAACCGGGCGTTGGCGGCCAGCCACTCGCGATGCTCCCGGTAGGGCGGCCACGCCCGCATCAGCGGCCGGTACAGCGGCAGGTCCGTCATCGGTCGGAGGAACCCGGCCCACTCGAACACCGCGCGGTCGACTTCGACCGCGCGCGTGAGGTCGGCGGGCCGGTACGGCCATCCCAGGCGACTCCACAGCACGTGGTCGGCGCTCGGAGCGACGGCCGCCGTCGGATCGACATTGACGAGGGTGAGTGCGTCGATCGTCTCGACGATGCCCGCGGGCCGCGGCTCGGTCAGCAGTTGGGCCCGCACGGCGATACGGCGCGCCCGGTCGCGATCGAGACGATGCACGACCCCGCTCAGAACCGGCCGCCCATCGTCGTGAGGCGCTCGATGCGGTCCGGAATGGGCGGGTGGGTGGCGAACAGCCGCGCCATCGCCCCCTGCCGCAGCGGATCGGAGATCCACAGGTGCGCCATCGAGGTGTTCGCGCGCTGCAGCGGCCGGCCGTACTCCTGGAGCTTCGCGAGAGCGGATGCCAGGCCGTCGGGGTCGCGCGTGGTCATGGCGCTCGTGGCGTCCGCCAGGTATTCGCGCTGGCGAGAGATCGCGGCCTGCACCGCGCCGGCCAGCAACGGCGCCACCAGTGCGGCGACGATGCCGAAGATCATGAACAGCAGCTGCGCCTGTCCGTTGCCGCCCGAGCGGCGGCCACCGCCGAAGAACGCGAAGCGCATCATCATGTCGGCGAGGATCCCGACCGCGACCACCAGTCCGAAGACGATGAGCGACACGCGGATGTCGTAGTTGCGGATGTGACCCAGCTCGTGCCCGAGGACCCCTTCGAGCTCACGGTCGGTCATCAGCTCGAACAGGCCCGTGGTGACGGTGATGGCCGCCTCCTCGGGCTTGCGGCCGGTCGCGAACGCGTTGGGAGCCGGGTCGTCCACCACGTAGAGCTTCGGCATGGGCGAACCGGTCGTGATGCACAGGTTCTCGACGAGGCGGTGATAGCGCGGGGCATCCGATTTGCTCACCTCGACGGCGCCGCTCATCGCGAGCGCCTCGCGGTCGGCGAAGAAGTACTGGAAGGTCGCATACCCCGCGGCGAACACCAGGATGAACGCGGTGATCCACCAGTTGTTGCCGGCCAGCCATCCGGCGAGGGCTCCGATCGCGCCGAGCAGCAACACGAAGGCGATCAGGATGAACCACGTGTTGCGCTTGTTGCGCGCGATCGCGGTGTACATGGGCCTCCTGGAAGATCTCGATACGGCGCCCTGCAGGCGCCTACTCGATCTCTAGCCGCAACCGCATCAACGCGCGCTGCGCGCGCATTGATCCGGGTCGGCTAAAACTGCACCCTGGGGGGTTCCGAGATCGCCGCGCCGTCGACGACCTCGAAGAACTCGCGCTCGTGGAAGCCGAGGTTGCGAGCGAAGAGGTTGTTCGGGAACACCTTGATCTTGGTGTTCAGTTCGCGCACTCCACCGTTGTAGAACCGGCGCGAGGCCTGGATCTTGTCCTCGGTGTCGACGATGGACTGCTGCAGCTGCAGGAAGTTCTGACTGGCTTGCAGCTGCGGGTACGCCTCGGCGACGGCGAACAGCGACTTCAGCGCCTGCTGCATGTGCCCCTCGGCGACTCCCGCCTCGGCGGGGCCGCCGGCCGACAGCGTCTCGGCCCGCGCCCGGGTGACGTTCTCGAAGACCGCCTTCTCATGCGCCGCGTAGCCCTTCACCGCCTCGATCAGATTCGGAAGCAGGTCGGCTCGCCGCTTGAGTTGGACCGTGATGTCGCTCCACGCCTCGTCGACACGCACATTCAGCTGCACGAGCGAGTTGTACGTCGCCCACAGGTAGATGCCGACGATGACGGCGAGCGCCACCACGATGAGGACCGGGATCAGCCATTCCATAGCCGCGACTCCGTTTCGAGGTTTCCCTCATCCTAACGAGGCCGACCGCCGACGACACCCTTCGCGTGCGCACTCCCAGCGCTCACTCACCCAGGACGCGCTCGAGATAGGCGTTCGCGAACAGCCGATCGGGGTCGAGGCGGTCGCGCAGAGCGACGAAGTCGTCGAAGCGCGGATAGCGCTCGCGCAGCTGCCGGGCCGTCAGGGTGTGCATCTTTCCCCAGTGGGGTCGGCCGCCGTGGGCGAGCATGATCTGCTCGACGGCCTCGAAGTACTCGGCGGGATCCTCGCGCCAGTAGCGATGCACCGCGATGTACGCCGACGCCCTGCCGTGCGCGGTCGACAGCCAGATGTCGTCGGCCGCCGCGAAGCGCACCTCGACCGGGAACGAGATGCGCCACCCGCGGTCGTCGATGAGAGTGCGAAGCGCCTCGAATGCCGGGCGTGCCTGGTCGGCCGGGACGGCGTACTCCATCTCTCGGAACCGGACGGTGCGCGCGGCGACGAACACCCGCTCGGAGGCATCCGTGAACTCCCGATCACCCCACAGGCGGCTGGCCGTGCGGTTGATGAGGGGGACGGTACCGGGAGCGATCCTCCCGATGTCGCAGGCGACGCGGTAGACGGCGTTGCCGATCAGCGTGTCGTCGACCCATCGACCGACGGGCGCGAGCGGATGACGGGGCGCATCGACGGGCAGCCGGTTGTTCGTCTTGGTGAGCGCAGCGTCGGTGTGGGGGAACCAGTAGAACTCGAAGTGATCGGCTTCCTCGACCCGGCGATCGAGCGCGGGGAGCACGTCCGCCAGCGCCTCGGGTCTCTCGACGGCGTGCAGCACGAACTGCGGCACGCACTGCAGCGTCACGTCGACGAGGATCCCGAGCGACCCCAGGCCCAGCGCGACCGCGGGGAGCAGCTGCGCGTTCTCACTCTCGTCCACGCGCAGCAGCTCGCCCGTGGCCGTCACGAGGGTCGCGCCGACGACCTGTGTGGCGAGGCCGCCGAATCGAGCGCCGGTGCCGTGGGTTCCGGTCGAGATCGCACCCGAGATCGACTGACGGTCGATGTCGCCGAGGTTCGTCATCGCCAGGCCCGAGGAGGCGAGCAGTGCGGGCACGCGGTGCAGTCGGGTTCCCGCCAGCAGCGTGGCGCGCCCACGTTCACGATCGATGCCGACGAGCCCGGCGAGGTCGGTGAGGTCGAGCAGCACGCCGGGTGCCACGGCGATCGGCGAGAAGCTGTGTCCTGCCCCGACCGCCTTCACGCGCAATCCCTGTGATGCTGCGGCCTGCACGGCCCGCTGAACGGCTTCGATCGAGCGCGGGAACTCGACGCGCTGCGGGCGCACCCTCGCAGACCCTGCCCAGTTGCGCCACTGTCCGCCCGGCCGCGTCACAGGAACGCCCTGCCTTCGCCGCGATACGTCGGCGCGACGCCGACGAGCCGGCCGTTCTCGACGAGGTGGTACTGATCGACGCGCTCCGAGGCCTCTCCGCTCTTGGCGTGTCGGAACCAGACGCGATCGCCGATCCGAAGGTCGCGCGCCGCCTCGCCCCGCAACGGCGTCTGCACCTCTCCGGCCGCCTCGCGAGGCATCGTGTGCAGTCCTGGGGGCCACACGGGCCGAGGCTGACGCGACGCGGTCGGCGGTCCGGACGCGATCCATCCACCGCCGAGGACCGTTGCGATGTCGGGCCGGGGCTTGCGCACGACGTCGAGGGCGAAGGCGGCGGCGGGCGCCGGGTCGAAGGACCGGTAGCCGTCGAAGAGGTGTCCGGCCAGCAGCCCGCTGCCCGCCGTCAGCTCGGTGACCGACTCGTCGGCAGCGGTCGATTCGAGCGAGCCGGTGCCGCCGCCGTTGACGAACTCGAGCGCGGCGATGTCGCGCAACGAGGCGGTGATGGCCGCGCGGCGATGACGCAGTTCGTCCGCCGACCGTCGCTGCATCCAGCGGATGACCGGGTCGGCCGGGCCCTCGTCATCCGGCTGCCCGGCGATCTGGGCCTCGTACATCATGAGACCGACCAGACGGAACCCGGGCCTGTCTGCGATGACGCGCGCGAGAGCGGTGACTTCAGCGGGCGCATGCACGGGTGATCGGTACACCCCGACGTGGCCGAGACTGCGTGAACGGAAGCCGGCGTCGGCGTCGATCGCCACGCGCATCCGTGCACGTGACGTCGGCGGCGCAACCGCGTCGATGAGGTCGAGCTGCGCGAGGTCGTCGACCATGAGCGTGACGCGCTCGGCCGCGCGCTCGTCGGCGGCCAGGGCTGCGAGCGCGGTGCGGTCGGCGGTCGGGTAGCCCACCACGACGTCGTCATGGTCTTCGGCCAGCCACAGCGCTTCGGCGAGGGTGAACGCGAGGATGCCGCGATACCCCGGCATGCGCAGCACCGCGTCGACCACCTCGCGCACCCGCACCGATTTGCTCGCGACGCGGATCGGCAGACCACCGCCGCGGACGACGAGGTCGAGCGCATTTCGACGCAGCGCTTCCACGCCGATGGCGGCCACGGGTGCCGGCCGGTCCTGGACCGCCCTCGAGAGGGCGCGCCAGTATGACGCGGGGTCATGCCAGAGGTCGGCGGTGACCTCTGCGGGGAGGAGATCCAGGCTCATCGGGCTCGCTTCGGGTGCGTGCAGACATCTGCACCAGCGTCGGACTGCTCACGCTCACGCCGAGCGTACCCCCGCCGGGACTCGAACCCGGACTGGGGCGGGTTTAAGCCGCCTGCCTCTGCCGATTGGGCTACGGGGGCGTCGCGCACGGCGCTCGCACCCACGCTACCGTCAGGGCGTCGCGGCGGGCGCCTTGGTCGACGCCGGCTTCTCAGCCGTCGCTTCGGCAGGCTGCGGCGGTCGCGGCCGCGCCGCGAACTCCTCGAAGACGTAGCGCGGGCTCTGCACCGTCGACAGGTTGACCATGTCGCGTCCGAGCCAGAGGTTGTTCCACCATCCCCACAGCACGCGCCACTTGCGCTCCCACGTCGGCATCGCCAGGCCGTGGTAGCCGCGGTGGGCGAGCCAGGCGATGAAGCCCTTGAGCGCCAGCTTGCCCGACTGGAAGACACCGTTGTACAGGCCGAGACCCGCGACGGCCCCGAGGTTCTTGTGGAAGTACTCGCGGGGCAACTCGCCGCGCAGAACGGCGACGAGGTTCTTGGCGAGCAGCTTGGCCTGGCGCACGGCGTGCTGGGCGTTCGGGACGCAGTACCCGCCGACGCCGCCGCCCGACAGATCGGGCACCGCCGAGATGTCGCCGGCAGCCCAGGCGCCCTCGACGATCTCGTCCTCGGTGCCCACGCGCAGATCGGCGCGGGTCCGGATGCGACCGCGCTCCTCGACGGGAAGGTCACCACCGCGCACGACGGTGGGATTGGCCATCACGCCCGCCGTCCACACGATGAGGTCGCTGGGCAGCGTCTCGCCGGTCGACAGCTCGATGTTGCCGTTCACCGCGCCGGTCACCTGCGTCTCGAGGTGCACGTAGGCGCCGCGCTGAGCGAGGTCCTTGAGCACCCACTCGCTCGTCTTGAGCGACACCTCGGGCATGATGCGTCCCATGGCCTCGATGAGGTGGAAGTGCGTGTCGTCGAACGTGAGCTGCGGATAGCTCTTGATGAGCGACGACGCCAGGGAGCGCAGCTCGGCGAACACCTCGATGCCCGCGAACCCCCCGCCGATCACCACGACGGTGAGGAGGCGGTCGCGCTCGGGTCCGTGCGGCAGCATCGATGCCCGATCGAAGTTCGACATCAGGCGGTCGCGGATGGCGACGGCCTCTTCGATCGTCTTGAGGCCGATCGCGTTGTCGGCGATGCCCGGAATCGGGAACGTGCGCGAGACGGCGCCGGCGGTCACGACGATCTGGTCGTACTCCTGCTGGTACGGCTCACCGGCGATCGGGGTGATCGTCGCGACCTTGTTGGCGTGATCGATGGCTGTCACCTTCGCCGCGATGACGGTGGTGCGCTTCAGGTGACGGCGCAGCGCCACCACCGAGTGGCGTGCCTCGATGGATCCGGCGGCGACCTCGGGCAGGAACGGCTGGTACGTCATGTACGGCAGCGGGTCGACGATCATGACCTCGGCCTCGCCCTTGCGCAGGTGCTTCTCGAGCTTCCAGGCGGTGTAGAAACCGGCATAACCCGCGCCGACGATGAGGATTCTGGGCACGTTGTTCGTCACGGTGGGGAGAGCTCCTCCTGTGTCAGCGGCTCGGCGCACGGGACGCCAATCGGATGCGTCGGACAACAGCGGTGACGCCGAGCGCCACCAGTATAGCGGCGACGGTCGCGGCCATCAGCGGCACGGACCCGTAGATCATCGTCTCGTACGTGGGCAGCAGCGGCGAGGAGGCCTGCGGCGCGCTGTCGGCGGGAGGCAGCGGAGGGACGGTGACGGCCGTGCTGTCGGGCAGCGGCTGCGGGTCGATCTCCGCGCGACGGTAGAGGCGGATCCAGTCGGCGAGGCTTCCCATCGGGTTCGCAGTCACCTGGGGCACGTTCGCGGACACGGCGGCAGCGGCATCCACGAGTCCGTAGCCGTACAGCGGGTCGGGCACGGAGGTCGCCTGCGGCGCCGGGTCGGCGGTGCGGATGATGCGGTTGATCACGTTCGCCGCATCCAGGTCGGGGTAGGCCGAGCGCACCAGGGCGGCCACCCCCGCGACGATCGGAGCCGCGCCACTGGTGCCACCCCAGACGACGACGCTGCCGTCGGCCGACACGCCGATGAGGTCCTCGCTCGGAGCGGACACACCGATCGTGATTCCCTGCGTGGACGCCTCGACGCTCGCGCGCCCCTGCGGGTCGACGCCGCCCACCGTCAGCACTCCGGGGATCGTCGCCGGCGCACCCACGCGCGTGGTGCCGCTGCTGCGGTTGCCCGCCGCCACCACCACCACCACGTCGTTGTCGAATGCGTACAGGAAGGCCGAGTCCCAGCTCGGGTCCCAGTCGGGGGTGTTGGTGGTGAGGGAGAGGTTGATGACGTCGGCGCCGTTGTCGACCGACCACCGGATGGCGTCGGCGATCTGCTCGGTGAACGGAACGCTCACCGATGCGCCGAACCCGACCGACACCGACAGGAGCTCCGCTTCGGGAGCGACGCCGATCATGCCCGAGTCCGCTCCGGTCCCCCGCGCGCCGGCGAGCGAGGCGACCCAGCTTCCATGGTTCGAGTCGACGGCGCCGACGGGCGAACGGCCGTCGGGCGCCCCCATGCCCGAGACGTCGGTGCCCCCCACGACGCCCGAGAACTCGACGGGGTCCCGCCCCACACCGGTGTCGATGATCGCGATGCGAGCGCCCGCGCCCCGCGTGGTCTGCCACGCGTCGCGGATGCCGTAGTCGTCGAGCCAGTACTCCGCTTCGCGGACGGGGTCTTCCTCCTCTTCCGGTGCCGCAGCCGAGGCCGTGGCCGCCGGCGCCAGCAGGGCCGCGGCGGCGAAGACCGCGACGAGGGCGCGGGTGAGCCGATTCATAGACCGGATCCCGGTTCCGCGCAGGTGCAGCGCTCGGGCGACCACGCCGACATCGCGAGCGCGCGGTCGCCGATCGGGTTCACGCCCTCCCCCGCCGCGAGCGCGTGCGCCGCGAGGGCGTGGAGGCACTTGACGCGCGCCGGCATGCCCCCCGCGGAGATCCCGTCGATCTCAGGCACGTCGCCGAATCCTGCGCGGTCGGCGAGATAGGACTCGTGCGCGCGTGCATAGGCGGCGGCGAGCTCCTCGTCGTCGGCCAGGTCGGCGTTCATGCCCTCCATCGCGTGATCGGCCTCGAGCGCCGACATCGCCGCGGTCGCACCGGGATGCGTGAGGTAGTAGAAGGTCGGGAACGGTGTGCCGTCGGCGAGCCGCGGAGAAGTGGCGACGACCGTGGGATTGCCGCACACGCAGCGGGCGGCGATGCCGACGACGCCGCGCGCCGGGCGCCCCAGCTGACCGCGGAGCGTTGCGAGCTCGGCGTCGGTCACGGCTGCGAAAGGGGGTCTCGTCACGGCGTCCAGGCTACCCGCGACGCCGGGAACAGACCTGATCAACCGGTCGCCGACGGGGTCGGCTCGGGATCGGGTACGCCGATCGTCGGCGCCTTGACCGTGCGTGCCAGGCCCGCCTCGGTGACCGACCGCACGAGCTGGGTCATCCAGTCGGCGCGGGTGCGCTCGACCTCGTCGGGCACCGGCTCCTGCTCCTGCGGGAGGAGTTCGGCCGGCAGGTCGTTGTCGACGAGGTAGACGACCTCGCCGGGACGCACGTAGTACAGGCGTTCGCGCGCCTGCGTCGTGATGTAGGCGGGGTCGGACCAGCGGCCGCGCTGTGCCTCGAGGTCGGCGACGTCGTCGCGACTGACCTCGACCGCCGCCTCGAGCGCCGTGATCTGCTGCCGCTGGTCGAGATAGAGCCCGATCGTCGGCACGAGCACGAACGCCGCGAGCACGACGAGACCGAGCATGATCACCATGAAACCCGACAGACGGATGCCGCCGAGCCACCCGCGCACGTCCACAGGACGGCGCTGTGTGCGACGGCGGGCGGACGAAGGGGGAGCCGTTCTCGTCGCCACGGCTCCCCCTCTCGTGCGTTCGATCAGCCGGTGTAGCGCGGGAAGGCCGCGCGGCCGATGTACTCCGCCGCGTCACCCAGCTCCTCCTCGATGCGCAGAAGCTGATTGTATTTCGCGACCCGCTCGCTGCGGGCGGGCGCGCCGCTCTTGATCTGACCCGAGTTGGTCGCGACGGCGAGGTCGGCAATCGTGGTGTCCTCGGTCTCTCCCGAACGGTGCGAGAACATCGTGGTGTAGCCGGAACGGTGCGCGAGCTCGACGGCATCGAGGGTCTCGGACAGTGTGCCGATCTGGTTGACCTTCACCAGCAGCGAGTTGGCCACGCCGCGCTTGATGCCGTCGGCGAGCCGGGCCGGGTTGGTGACGAACAGGTCGTCGCCGACGAGCTGCGTCTTCGTCCCCAGCGCGTCGGTGAGGGCCTTCCACGCATCCCAGTCGTCCTCGGCGAGCGCATCCTCGATCGTGACGATCGGGTAGTCGGCGACCAGTCCCTCGTAGTACTCGGTGATCTCGGCGGCCGACCAGTCCTTGTTCTCGAGGCGGTACACGCCGTCGGAGAAGAACTCGGTCGCGGCGACGTCGAGTCCGAGCGCGATGTCGGAGCCGGGGGTGAAGCCGGCCTTCTCGATCGCCTTCACCAGGAAGTCGAGGCCTTCGCGGTTGCTGGGAAGGTCGGGGGCGAAGCCACCCTCGTCGCCGAGGCCGGTCGCGAATCCCGCGGCCTTCAGCTCGCCCTTGAGGACGTGGTAGGTCTCGGCACCCCAGCGCAGCGCTTCGGCGAAACTCGACGCGCCGATGGGGGCGAGGAAGAACTCCTGCATGTCGATTCCGTTGTCGGCGTGCTCGCCGCCGTTGATGACGTTGAACAGCGGCACCGGCAGGACGTGCGCATTGGGGCCGCCCAGGTAGCGGAACAGCGGCAGGTCGGCGCTGTCGGCGGCCGCCTTGGCGACGGCGAGGCTCACGCCGAGAATGGCGTTCGCACCGGTGCGCGACTTGTTCTCGGTGCCGTCGGTCGCGATGAGGATCTCGTCGACCACGCGCTGCTCGCTCGCCTCGACGCCCTCGATCGCGGGGCCGAGCTCGTCGATCACCGCGTTCACGGCCTTCAGCACGCCCTTGCCGCCGTAACGGCCCTTGTCGCCGTCGCGCAACTCGTACGCTTCGAACGCGCCGGTCGACGCGCCGGAGGGGACGGCCGCCCGCTGCACGATCCCATCGTCGAGGAGCACCTCCACTTCGACGGTCGGGTTGCCGCGCGAGTCAAGGATCTCGCGCGCGCCTACAGCCTCGATCAGTGCCACAGGATGTCTCCCTTGTTCGTGGAGGTGTTTCTCTCGGAGCATCGTCGGTCCGCTCCCGAGTGTAGTGACCACAACACCGCGGCCACAGGCATCCGCCCGTCCGCTGCCCGATCGGCGCGTCAGACGACGAGGGCGATCGCCACGCCGTCCCAGCCCTTGAGGTCGAGCGTCTGCAGCGCGGTCGCGTCGAATCGCGGGTCGCGGCCCAGCATCTCGAGCGCGCGCTGCGTGCCGATCACGTCGCTGCGCTCCGTCGCGGGGTTCGCCACCTCGCCGCCGCGCCCGACGTTGTCGACGACGACGACGGTGCCGGGATGCCCGAGCCGGGCCGCCCAGTCGAGATAGATCGTGTTGGACTCCTTGTCGGCGTCGATGAAGACCAGGTCGAATGGCTCGGCTCCCGCCAGTGTGGGCAGCACATCCGCGCCGCGACCCAGGAGGATCTCGACCCTCTCGCCGACACCGGCGCGGTCGAGGTTGGCACGAGCGATCGCCGCATTCGCGGGTTCGGCCTCGATCGTCACGACGGCGCCGTCGTCGGGCAGCGCACGCGCCATCCAGATCGTCGAGTAGGCGCCGAGCGTGCCGATCTCGAGGACGCGCCGTGCACCGGCGATGCGGGCGAGCAGGTGCAGGAATTTGCCGTTGACGGGCGCGACCTCGATGGCCGGCATCCCGGCCGCGTTCTGGTCGGCCACGGCGGCCTCGAGCGCGGGGTCGTGGCCGACGAGGGTCTCGGTGAGGTACGTGTCGACGCGCCGCCAGGCGTCGGGGGTGGGCTGTGTCATGGCACCAGCCAACAAGCGGCGCCGGTCGCCGTCAACCGCCTGCGCGTCGCTGTGCGAACGTCTCGAGCAGGCCGGCGGCGGTCGTCGCGTCGTCGACGGTCACGACGAAGCGGCGCCCGTCGCGCCGTGCGACCTCGAGCGCAGGGCCCGAGCGCAGGATCACGCCGAACCGTCCGTCGAGCGCCTTGCGCAGCCCCCACCCGCCGAACTCCCCCATCGCGGTGACCTCCACCGCCGACGCCGACGCGACGTCGGCGATCGGCACGGCGAACCGCGGCAGTCCGGCCACCGACACGACGTGCAGTCCTGTCGCGTCGACCCGCACACGGAAGGCGACCGTCATCGCCGCGATCGCCGCGACCAGCACCGCGACGCCCGTCACGACCCACGCGACTTCGACGGGAGCGCCGGCGAACCAGCATCCGACCGCGACGAGCACGAGGACGATCGAGATCGCGGTGATCGCGATGGCTCCGGCGGAGCGCAACGTGGCCGTACGAAGCCACACGGCCTGCTCGTGCGCGGCCAGATCGAGCGGCTGCGCGGGCGCCGGCACCGCGGGCTCGCGCCGATTCGCGGGCTGCACCGACCAGGCGATCACCCCGATGACGACCGCCGCGGCGAACGAGACGACCAGCACCGGCCAGATGCTCACGGTCGCGTCGTGCCCGGTCGTGCCCGCCTGTGCCGCATAGGTCCAGGTCATGAGCATCGCGATGAGCGTCGAGACGGCCGCGGCCATCGCTCCCATGAAGCGATACGTGGGCCCCCGGTCGCCGCGACGCAGGCCGGACAGCGAGGTGAGTGCCATCAACAGCGGGACGCCGTACCCCAGCGCCGCGGTGAGCACGGGTGGCAGCCAGGCGGGTGCGAAACCGTCCGCGACGCCCGCCGCGTTCCAGTGGACGGCGACGGTCGACGGCATCGACGGCAGCAGGATCAGCTGAGCGGTCACGGCCGCAGCGACCACGATCGCCGGGTAGACCATCGCGACGACGACGAACCGGCGTACGGCGACGGCGTTCATCGGACGACCTCGGCCTTCGGCACGGAGGTGGCGACGGTGCCGGGGCGGAACTGCCGCAGCAGTGCGACGACGAGGATCACGGCCGCGACGACCGCCCACGCGATCACCCCCAGCGGCCCGACGACGGCGAGGTCCGGTTCCTCGCCGAGCGCGATGAGGACGAGGATCAGCCCGCCGACGGCGTTGAGCGAGCCGTGGGCGAGCACCGCGGGCCACAGCGACGCGCTGCGCAGCCGCAGCCAGCCGAGCAGGACACCCCAGGCCAGGCATCCGCCGATCATGAAGAGCAGCCCCACCGCATCGGGACGCGCGAAGTTGTAGCCCAGCAGGATGACGGGCGCGTGCCAGAGACCCCACACGGCGCCGGTGATCAGCAGCGCCGGCCAGACACCCAGCGGCATGAGGGCCCCCTGGAGCCAGCCACGCCACCCCAGCTCTTCGCCGAACGCGACGATGCTGTTGAACACCGCGCCGACAGGGATCGCCAGAAGCTGCGCGACCACCAGCACGGCGATGGGGGGCAGGGCCCCGCCGCCCGAGACCGCGGCGACCTGTGAGGCGAACCCCGAGAAGTCCACGAGGTCGAGTCTCACGAGTCCGACGGCGGCCGAGATCCCGATCGTCACCACGACGATGACGATCGGCAGCGCCAGCCCGAGGGCGAGGAACAGGAGGAATCGTCCGACCGGACGCAACGGCGTCAGACCCAGTGCGCGGGCGCGCGGTGCGGTCGGAACGCGCAAGACCGCGATCACGATGAGGGTCGCAGCGGCCGGCGTGAACATCATCAGGGCGATGAAGACCGTCGCCAGGGGCGACGCGAGTCCGTCGCCCAGCCAGAGCGGCAGCGCAGCGAGCCATGCGAGCCCGCACGCGAGTACGACGAACGCGATCACCGCGCGCCAGGGGACGACCACAGGCGCATCGGACCCCGCGACCCGGTCGTCGGCGGAGGGTGTGGGCATGTCAGCGGTCACGGGAGATCTCCTTCACGAGAGAGGCGAGGGTGTCGGGTGAGAGTCCGAGGGCGCCCGCGCGGGCCACGAGCGCCGCGACGTCGTCGCGCAGGCCCGTCAGTGCGCCGGCCCGTTCGGTGACGGTCGCGCCGCGGCCGCGACGCATGTCGACCAGGCCCTCGTCGCGCAGATCCTGGTAGGCGCGCAGCACGGTGTGCAGGTTCACTCCGAGCCCGTCGGCGATGTCGCGGGCGGAGGGCAGCCGCTCTCCCGCGACGAGCCGACCGGCGGCGATCTCGGATCGCAGCGCCGCCGCCACCTGGGCGAACAGCGGCTCGTCCGAGCTCGGGTCGATGCGGATCAGCACGCAAGTATTCTATTACAAATAGAACAATGCTCAAAGTGGTGGGCGAGGACGACCGGCCGACGTCGGGCCGACGGGCCCCGCGAGGCACCGGCTCAGGTGTCGTGCTCGATGATCCCCTCATCCTCACGGTGGTCGTCGGACGCGCCCGGCGGGAAGTCTGCGACGTCGCCGCGCGAGCGCAGGAAGAACGCGCTGACGAGCAGCCCGCCCCACACGATCACGATGGACAGGACCATGAAGGTCACGGCGATCGGGGTCATGAGCGCACCTCCGGGCGACGGGTGGCACTCGGCTCGTCCGTGACCGGCGGATACGGGGGCCACGATTCGAAGTCATCGGGCGAGCGGCGCCACGGCAGGATCGAGAGCACGATCGCCCCGACGACGAGGACGAGGATCGCCCCCCAGCCGAACACGACGAGGTACCAGGGCGGCAGCCCCTCGTAGCCTTCGGCGATGAGGGTGATGATGCGCGATACGAGCATGTAGCCGAGGATCACGGGGCCGACGACGCCGACCAGGACGACCCACACCGAGCCGACCTTGAACGTCGACAGTGCGTTGAGGTGGTAGCGCAGCTCGCGGCCCCGACGCGCGACCCAGATCACCAGGATCGACGTCAGGACAGCGGATGCCACGATCCCGATGTTGTTGGTCCACTGGTCGACGACGTCCAGCGCGAGCAGGCCGGTCGTCGTGGCGAACACGAGCACCGACAGCACGGCCGACACCCCGCCGACGGCGAGCGCCGCGGCACGACGCGAGATCGCGAACTTCTCCTGGATCGCCGCAGAGACCACCTGCAGCACCGAGACGAGCGACGTGAACCCCGCGAGGGTGAGCGTGCCGAAGAACAGTGCTCCGAAGATCGGGCCACCCGGCATCTGCGAGACGATCGCCGGGAATGTGATGAACGACAGCCCGACGCCGGTGAGTCCCTCGAGCTCGTCGACCCCGATCCCCTGCTCGAACGCGAAGAACCCGAGCGTCGCGAAGACGCCGATCCCCGCCAGGATCTCGAACGACGAGTTCGAGAAGGCCACGACCAGGCCCGGGGTCGTCAGGTTCGACCGGCGGCGGCGATACGACGCGTACGTGATCATGATGCCGAAGGCGATCGAGAGCGAGAAGAAGATCTGGCTGTACGCCGCGATCCACACGTTCGGGTCGGCCAGCGCCGCCCAGTTCGGCGTGAACAGCGCGTTGAGTCCGTCGGCCGCGCCGTCGAGGAACAGGGCCCGCACCACCAGGACGACGAAGGCGACGATGAGGATCGGGAGCACGATCATGTTCACGCGCTGCACGCCCTTCGCGATGCCCGCGGCGAGCACGATGATCGTGAGCACCCAGACGAGCACGAGCGGGATCAGCACACTCGGGACGAACTCGAAACTGAACCCGGGATCCCCGACCTGCAGGTACTCGCCCACGAAGAACGCCGCCGGATCGTCACCCCAGCGCAGGTCGAACGAGAACACGAAGAAGCTGAGCGCCCACGCGATCACGACGGTGTAGTACAGGCCGATCACGAACGCGATCGTCGCCTGGAACCATCCGAGCGACTCCATCCAGCGGCCGGCGCGTCCGCCGAGGCGGCGGAAGGCCGTGGGCGCTGCACCACGGAAGCGGTGACCGATGGCGTAGTCGAGGAACAGGATCGGGATGCCGGCAGTCAGCAGGGCGACGAGGTACGGGATGAGGAACGCTCCGCCGCCGTTCTCGTACGCGACGCCGGGGAACCGCCAGATGTTGCCGAGGCCGACAGCCGAGCCGATCGCGGAGAGGATGAACCCCACCTGCCCGGTCCACTGCTCGCGTGGAGCGGCGGTGTGCGTCGGCCCGTCGGTGCGGTCGGTGCGAGTCATGGTGCCTCCTCGTCCTTGCGCGCAGGCTATCAGGGCGCGGGTCAGGGGTGGGAGGTCCGTGTCACCGTCGCGTGAGGGCGTCGGTGATCGACGGCACCAGCGCCTCGGCGGTGCGCCGGTAGCCGGCCGCGCTCGGGTGGAAGCTGTCGACGCTGAACATCTCGTCGGGCTCGGCGAGGAACACCTCGCCCACCGCGTCGCGCAGTGAGACCACGTGGGCGCCGGCCTCGGACGCCGCACGCGCCTGCGCAGCCGCGAGACGTCGCGACATCCGTGATCCCAGTTCGCGCAGCGGCTGGGGCACGCGGTGCAGTGCGCCGAGGTCGGGGCATGTTCCCACCACCACCTCGGCCCCCCGCTCGCGAAGCCTTCGCACGGCCTCCGCGAGGTACGCCGCCGACTGCGCGATCGGCACCCGATGCGTGACGTCATTGCCGCCGACGACGATCACGGCGACCTCGGGTCGGTACTGGTCGGGCAGAGCGTCCAGTTGGCCCGCGAGCGCCGAGGACTCCGACCCGACGACGGCGGCCACCCGCAGTCGCACCGGGCGACCGGAACGGCGCGCGACGCCCTTCGCGATGCGCCCTCCGAGGGTCTCCTTGCGGTGCTCCGCGCCCAGCCCCGCCGCGATCGAGTCGCCGAGCACGACGAGGTCGATCGGCGCGCCTGCCAGGCGCCGCCGCCACACGCGATCGGCATCGAGCGCCTTCTCGCCGAGCGGCTTGCCGATGCGCCGACGCGCCAGAGCCGCCTGATGGCGCAGCCACCACCCGCCCGCCGCGAGGGCGAGGGCAGCGCCGAGCAACAGCATCGCCGCACCGGCGAGGAACGTTCCCACGCGCATGGCGTCATGGCACCGCACGCAGGTGAACGTTGCGTGACGTGCGCGGTGGCGGGTTCATTCCCGACCGCTAAGGTGCGCACGTGAGTTCGCGCACGATGACCCGCCGGCTCGGACTCGGCGACGCCGTCTTCATCGGCATCGGCTCGATGGTCGGCGCCGGTGTGTTCTCGGCGTTCGCGCCCGCCGCGCAGGCAGCCGGCGCAGGGCTGCTCATCGGCCTGGGGCTGGCCGCGATCGTCGCATTCGGCAACGCGACGTCGTCCGCCCAACTCGCCGCCGCGCACCCGACCTCCGGCGGAACCTACGCGTACGGCCGCGCCGAGATCGGCCCCTGGTCGGGCTTCCTCGCCGGGTGGGGGTTCGTCGTCGGCAAGCTCGCGAGCGCCGCGGCGATGGCGCTCACCTTCGCCGCCTACGCCGCTCCGCCCGGCTGGGAGCGCCCCGTTGCGGCCCTCGCGGTGGTGGCACTCGCCTCTGTCAACTGGTTCGGCGTGACCCGCACCGCGCTGGCCACGCGCGTCATCGTGACGGTCGTGCTCCTGACGCTCGCTGTGGCGACCGCGGCCGCCACGGCGTCCCCCGCGGCCGCCGACCAGCTGACGGTCGACGGCCTGCTCTCCGGGGGCGCGTACGGCATCCTGCAGTCGGCGGGGCTGCTGTTCTTCGCCTTCGCGGGGTACGCGCGCATCGCAACGCTCGGCGAAGAGGTGCGCAATCCGACGCACACGATCCCCCGGGCGATCACCATCGCCTTCGCGGTCGCCCTGGCCGTCTACGCCGTGATCGGGGTCGTCGTGCTCACGAGCCTCGGCCCCGCGGGCCTGGCCGCCTCGTCGGCGCCGGTGGCGGATGCCGCGGCGGGATCGGGCTGGGCCTGGGCCGTGCCGATCGTGCGGGTCGGCGCCGCGGCCGCTTCCCTCGGTGCGCTTCTGGCCCTCATCGCCGGGATCGGGCGCACGATGCTCGCCATGGCGCGGGAGGGCGACCTGCCACGCCCGCTCGCGGCGCTGCATCCGCGATGGGACGTGCCCTACCGCGCCGAGGTCGTCGTCGCCGTCGTCGTGGTGGCCGCCGTGCTGCTGGTCGACCTGCGCGGAGCGATCGGCTTCTCGTCGTTCGGGGTGCTGGTGTACTACCTCGTCGCGAACATCGCCGCCTTCCGGCAGCGCGATTCCGCGCGCCGGTACCCCCGGGCGCTGCAGGCGGTCGGCGCGATCGGCTGCGTGGTGCTCGCGGTGACCCTGCCGTGGCAGGCGGTCGTCGGCGGACTGGTCGTCTTCGCCGTCGGCGTCGGCTACCGGCTGGTGCGGCTGCGGCTCACGCGAGGGGCTTGAGCTCGAGGTCGTCGGGCGTGGCGCCGGCCGACACGGTCGCGAAAGAGGTGTATCCGTCTGATCCGGCGCGGTCCAGGAGCGCCTTGAGGTTCTTGGTGCGCTGTTCGAGCCGTACGCGCGAACCGTCGGAGATGAGTGCCGACTTCAGCGCGAGGAGTTCCTCCCACGGCACATCGCGATCGTGCACGAGCACCACGGCGGGCACCCCGGAGTCGTCGGCGGCCCGGACGAGGTCGACGATCCGCTCGAAGCCGATCGAGAAGCCGACGGCGGGTGCGTCCTGCCCCAGGAACCGTCCGATCATCCCGTCGTAGCGGCCGCCGCCGCCCAGCGAGTAGTCGACGGACGGGTGGGCGAGCTCGAAGATCGTGCCCGTGTAGTACCCCATGCCGCGTACCAGGAACGGGTCGAACACGAGCGGCACGTCGTCGCCGCGCGCCGCCGACACCGCCGCGCCGATCCCGGCGAGGTCGGCGACGACGTCGTCCGGCGCGCCGTCGGGAAGCGCTGCGCGGATCTGTCCTTCCCCGAACGGACGGTGCTCGAGCGTCATGGGGCGGCCCAGGAAGGTCTCGAACGCATCGACGGCGGTGGCTGTGGCTGCGCGCTCGCGCAGTTCGGCGGCCACGCCGCCCGGTCCGATCTTGTCGAGCTTGTCGATCGTGATGAGGACACCCGGCCGCTCGGACGCGGCGAACCCGAAGCGGTCGAGCATCCAGTCCAGGATTCGCCGATCGTTGATGCGGATGCTGCCGCCTTCGAGACCGAGGGCGTCGAGGGTGTCGAGCGTCGCCACCGCGAGCTCGGACTCGGCACGGGGCGAGGCGTCGCCGATGATGTCGATGTCGCACTGGACGAATTGGCGGTAGCGGCCCTTCTGCGGCCGCTCGGCACGCCAGACGGGGGCGATCTGGATCGATCGGAACACCGCGGGAAGCTGCCCCCGGTTGCTCGCGTAGAAGCGGGCGAGCGGGACCGTCAAGTCGTAGCGCAGGCCGAGGTCGGTGAGCGACGCGGGATCGTCCGCCCCCGAACGGATCGCGTCGGCGTCGAGTCCGCGTTTGAGCACGTTGTAGGCGAGCTTCTCGTTGTCGCCGCCGAGACCGGCGTGAAGCCGCGCGTACTCCTCCATGACCGGCGTCTCGATCTCGTCGAAGCCGTGCGCGCGGTAGCGCTCACGGATGACGGCGAGCACGCGCTCTCGGCGCGCCTTGTCTGCGGGGAGGAAGTCGCGCATTCCGCGCGGCGGATTGACGGATGCCACGGTCCCATCTTTCCAGAGCGACCCGGCGCGGTGCCCCCTCACCCCGCCAGAGCAGGTGATCCGGCGGGGGCAGCACGCCCGGCAGCCGATCCGGTGCGTCCTCGCCGGATCAGGAGTTCTCGGCGGCGCGGATGTCCGCCGTCAGGCTGCGCAGACGCTCGCGCAGCGCGCGCTCGGCGTCCCACCCCTCGTCCCGCGCTCGCACCACGAGCGCGAGGAGCGCCTCGCCGAGCTCCGCCTCGCTGGCGGGCGAGGCCTCGCCGACCTCGACGGCCGTCCCCGCGGCCTGCGCCTTGCCGAGGAGCTTGTGCGCGAGCGCGAGCGACGGCATCCGCTCGCTCACGCCGTCGAGCACGCTCGTGCGGGAGCTCTTCTCGGCCGCCTTGGCCGCGTTCCAGTGCACGAGCACCTCGTCGGGGGTGGTCGCCACCGCGTCGCCGAAGACGTGCGGATGCCGGCGCACCATCTTCTCGGTCAGCCCGCGGGCGACGTCGTCGATGTCGAAGGGGTCGGCGGCGTCGCGCGAGGCGATCTCGGCGTGGAACAGCACCTGCCACAGCAGGTCGCCCAGCTCCTCACGCAGGTCGCCGCGGTCGCCCGCCTCCACGGCGTCGATGAGCTCTGCCGACTCCTCGACGAGGTAGGGCACGAGCGCGCGGTGGTCGATCTGCTGCGTCCACACGCACCGCTCCCGCACCGCGTGCATCGTGTCCGCGGCCTCGCGCAGCGGGTCGACCGCGGTCACGACGCCTCGGCCTGAACCGGATGCCTGCGGAAGTGACGGGCACGCCACGAGACGAGCAGACCCGCCAGCACGAGCGAGATCATCGATCCGGCGAGCACGCCCAAGGTGGCCTCGTCGCGCAGCTCCGGGTGCGTCGAGAAGGCGAGTTCGCTCAGCAGCAGCGACACGGTGAACCCGATGCCGCCCAGCGCTCCGGCGGCGAGCAGATCGCCGATGGTCAGGGCGGGTGCCTGACCGCGATGTCCGACGCGCAACGACAGCCATCCGAAGACGCCGATGCCGATGATCTTGCCGACCGGGAGCGCGACGAGGACACCCCAGAAGGCGGGGGTCAGTTCGCTCGGCGACACCTGCGGGATCGGCACGAGCGCCGCGTTGAGGGCGAACAGCGGCAGGACGATGACGTTCACCCACGGCTCGAGGGTGTGACGCACCCGCAGAGCGGGCTGCTGTGCCATCGCCAGGCCCAGGGCGACACCGGCGATGGTCGCATGGACCCCCGACAGGTACACGAGCACCCACGTCGCGATCGCCAGGATCACGAGCGCGACGATGATCGGGACGCGCGCCCGGGTGTCGAGCTGGCGGCTCAGCAGGCCGAAGGCCACCACCAGGAGTGCGGCCAAGCCCAGCAGACCGTAGTTGACATCGGTCGTGAAGAGCACCGCGATGAAGATGATGCCGACGATGTCGTCGAGGATCGCGAGGGCGAGCAGGAAGATCCGCAGCGCGGGCGGCAGGCCCTTGCCGAACACGGCGAGCACTCCGAGCGCGAAGGCGATGTCGGTCGCCGTCGGGATCGGCCAGCCGCGCGCCGACTCGGTGCCCAACGCGAAGATGAGATAGATCCCGATCGGCACGATGACGCCGCCGAACGCGGCGATCGCGGGCTGAAGCGCCTTGCGCGCCGAGTTGAGCTGGCCCGAGGTCAGCTCGAACTGCAATTCGACGGCGACGACGAAGAAGAAGACCGCGAGCAGGCCGTCGGCGATCCAGTGGCCGACCGACAGCTCGAAGACACCGGGGATACCGAGGTAGGCGTGCTGCACTTCGTCGGCGGCCGGTCCCAACGGAGAGTTGGCGATCACCAGCCCGAGCGCTGCTGCCGCCAGCAGCACGATCGCCGGGAACCGGGCAGAGCGGAGCAGGGTCATGCGGGCCTTCCGTGCGGAGTACGGAGCCCGCGCCTCACCGCGACCGGGCCGCGGACTCCCCGTTCGAGTCTACCGGGCGACCTCGCGGGCCTGCCCGTCACGTCCCGGAAACACCGCGGCGATAGCGTGGACGGATGCGCGAACCGACCCGGACCGAAGCGATCGACCTCGTGGGCCGATACGAGGCAGGACAGGAGATCCCCGAGCGGATGCGCGCCGACGTGAGAATGCTCGGGGCCCTGCTCGGACGCGTGCTGCGCGAGAGCGGATCGTCGGGCCTGTACGACGACGTGGAGCGCCTGCGCGTCGCGACCATCCAGGCGTACACCGACGAGACACCGGAGGCGGTCGCACGTGCCGCGGCCATCGCCGACTCGTTCACGGTGCGTCGCGCCGAAGAGGTCGCCCGCGCTTTCACCTGTTACTTCCATCTCGTGAACCTCGCCGAGGAGCACCAACGCGTGCGCGTGCTGCGCGAGCGCGACGGCCGCCCCGAGAAGGAGGCCGCCTCCGACTCGGTGGCCGCCGCCTACGTGCGTCTGGCGGCGGAGACCGGCGACGACACCGCGCTCGCACGACTGCGAGCGCTGCGCTTCCACCCCGTGTTCACCGCGCACCCCACCGAGGCGCGTCGGCGCGCGGTGAGCTCGAGCATCCGTCGTCTGGCCGCCCTGCTCGAGGAGCACGATGCGTCCATGCGCAACGGCGCCGATGAGCGGCGCGCCGAGCGCCGCATGCTCGAAGAGGTCGACACGCTGTGGCGCACCGCTCCCCTGCGGGCCGAGAAGCCGTCGCCGGTGGACGAGGTGCGCGCGGTGATGGCCGTCTTCGACGAGACGCTCTACACGGCGGTGCCGCACGTGTATCGCCGCCTCGACGACGCACTCCAGGGACCGGCCGCCGGCAGCCGAGCGCCGATCGTGAAGCCGTTCGTGCGACTGGGCACGTGGGTCGGCGGCGATCGCGACGGCAATCCGTTCGTGACGGCATCCGTCACCCGGAAGGCCGCCGCCATCGCATCCGAGCACGTGCTGCTGGGACTCGAGCGCACGGCGAGCCGCATCGGACGCGGGCTGACGCTCGACGGCTCGACGACGCCGGCCAGCGACGCCCTCGCCGCGCTGTGGAATCGCATGAAGGCGGCCGACGACGAGGCTGCGCGCGAGATCGCCAAGCGTTCACCCGACGAGCCGCACCGCCGCGTGCTGCTGCTGATCGCGCGCAAGCTGCAGGCCACCCGCGAGCGCGACGCCGATCTCGGTTACCGCGAACCCGGCCAGTTCCTCGCCGAATTGCGGATCGTGCAGGACTCGCTCGTCGCCGCCGGCGCGCCGCGCCAGGCCTACGGCCATCTGCAGCAGCTGCTGTGGCAGGTCGAGACGTTCGGGTTCCACCTGGCCGAGCTCGAGGTACGGCAGCACTCGGCGGTGCACGCGAAGGTGCTCGCGGCCCTCGAAGCCGGAGAGCAGCCCGACGAGCAGGGCGAGGAGGTGCTCGAGGTGATCCGCACGATCGCCTTCCTGCAGGACCGCTACGGACCGGCGGCGGCCGGACGCTACATCGTGTCGTTCACCCAGTCCGCCGACGACCTCGCGGCCGTCCACCGACTGGCCCGCTACGCCATGGGGCCCGACGCGGCGCTGCCCGTGCTCGACGTGATCCCCCTGTTCGAGACCTTCGCCGATCTCCAGGCCGCGCCGGCGATCCTGGCTGAGATCGTCGAGCATCCGGAGTTCGCGCGCCGCCTGGAACAGACCGGACGGCGCCTGGAGGTCATGCTCGGCTATTCCGACTCGTCGAAGGACGTCGGGCCGGTCGCCGCGACGCTCGCCCTGTACGAGGCGCAGGCTCGCATCGCCGCGTGGGCGCAGGAGGTCGGCATCGAGCTGACCCTGTTCCACGGCCGTGGCGGCGCTCTCGGCCGCGGAGGCGGTCCCGCGAACTCCGCGATCCTCGCTCAGCCCCCGCACTCGGTCGACGGACGGTTCAAGCTCACCGAGCAGGGCGAGGTGATCTTCGCCCGCTACGGCGATCCCGCGATCGCCATGCGCCACATCGACCAGGTCGCCGCGGCGATCCTGCTCGCCTCCTCGCCGTCGAACGAGTCCCGCAACCGGGCCGCCGCCGAGTCGTACGCCGACATCGCGGTGACGATGGACGCCGCATCGCGCGAACGGTTCTTCTCGCTCGTGAAGGCCGAGGGCTTCGCGCCGTGGTTCGCCCGCGTGACGCCGATGGAGGAGCTCGGTCAGCTCGCGCTGGGGTCGCGCCCTGCCCGCCGCGGGCTGTCGGTCGAGTCGCTCGCCGACCTGCGCGCCATCCCCTGGGTGTTCGCGTGGACGCAGGCCCGCATCAACCTCGCCGGCTGGTTCGGGCTCGGCACGGCGCTGGAGGCGGTCGGCGACGAGGAGCGTCTGCGCACCGCGTACCTCCAGTGGCCGCTGCTGCGCACGCTCGTCGACAACGTGGCGATGAGCCTGGCCAAGACCGACACCCGCATCGCACGGCGCTACCTCGATCTCGGCGACCGCGACGACCTCGCCCAGATCGTCCTCGACGAGATGGCACTGACCCGATCGTGGGTCGTGCGCCTCACCGGCGGTGACGAACTGCTGGCCGACAAGCCGATCCTGCAGCGCGCGGTGAAGCTGCGCAGCCCCTACGTCGACGCTCTCTCGCTGCTGCAGCTGCGCGCCCTCACCGCGCTGCGCGACGACGTCGAGGGCTCCGACGACGACGAGCAGCGGCGCCTGCTGCTGCTGTCGGTGTCAGGGGTCGCTGCGGGCCTGCAGAACACCGGCTGACCGTCAGTCGACGCGCAGGTCGTCGACGTGACGGGCGAGGCTGCGTCCGTAGCGCTCGGTCAGCTGCACCATGAGGTCGGGTGTCGAGCGATCCAGCCCGAACACATAGCCTGGGAAGTCGAGTTCGCGCTGGGCATCCCAGATCTCCTCGTGACGGTCGGGCGAGAGGATCTGAGGCGGCTCGCCCACGGCGACCCACCCGATCGGCACGGTCGTCTCGGGCGGCAGCGTCGTGCGCAGGTGGACGACGGCATTGATGCGCACCTCGCTGCGTGCGCCGACCCGAGCGCCATTGAACACGCGCGTGCCCGTCGCGAGGAACACCTCGTCGTCGATCGTCGCGCCCGAGACGCTGGCCATCGGCCCGACCAGGACGTGGTCGCCGATGTGCACCGGGTTGGTGGCGGTGGCGCGGATCAGGGCGTTCTCCATCACGATGACGTCGTGGCCGAGCGTGATCGGCCCGCCCTCCGAGGTGATCACCGCTCCGTGGAGCACTTGGCAGTCGGGGCCGATCTCGACGTCGCCGCTGACGACGGCGGTCGCGGCGATGACGGCGTCGGGGTGGATGCGGGGCTCGACCCCGAGGTGCTCGAAGCGCATGGCGGACCTCCTTGGCGTGGGGCCAGCGTAGCGCCGCGGGTGCCCGCGGTCAGCGCGGTGCGACGTCGGCGGACAGGATGCCCAGAGGCTCGGCGAGAGCGTCGGCGAGCGCGGCGTCGATGTGCCGCGCCTCGTCGAGCAGGAGGGCGAGCAGCCGCCGACGGGAGCCGTTGAGCTGCGCCGGGGTGAGCGCGACCGCCCGCGCGTGGCCGAGCGCGTCGCGGACCTCCCACGGCAGCTGGTCGGCGCCGCGCCCACCCCTGGTCTCGAGCCCGTGGCGCGACGCGCACAGCGCGACGACCCGGTCGCGCAGCGCATCGAGCTGGATCGTGGCCTGCCAGCCCCGACCCGCGATCAGCGCCGATCGCGCCTCGGCCGCGCTCAGCCACCCGCGCCCGACCTCGACGGCCGCGTCGAATCCGCGGACGGACGCCGCGCGGCGCGCGTGCGCGCGGAACGTCACGGCCATCACGAGCGAGGAACGCAGCAGGAGCACCCGTCGACGGGCCCCCTCCGACTCCTCGTCCAGTGTGTCCGCCACCCCGTGGGCACCGGCGACCTCGCGCGTCCAGTCGGCCACCACCGAGGACTCATCGGCGTCCGGCGACACATGCAGCGCCAGCTCGATGTCGGCCCACGCCTGCGCGGCTCGGCCCCGCCCACGACCCGGCAACGCGGCACCGATCACGCGATCGTCCGCGTCCGCCCACTCGATCAGGTCGTCGCGGATCGCATCCCGCCCCGCCTCCGTGAACACGGTCGAACCGTCAACCCACGACCGAGGACGCTGGCGCGTCCGTCTTCTGCGGCCACAGCTGGTCGAGCAGCTCGGTCACCCAGGCCAGCAGATCGGCGTCGCCGACCGGTTCGCCGCCGGCCGCGGGCAGCGGGACGATGAGCGCGTCTCCTCCGGAGAGCAGCTTCGCCTTGGGATGCAGGCGCTGCAGGCGCACGCGCATCGAATCCGGCAACCGGGCGGGGGCGATGCGCAGGTTCGGGCCCATCGCCACGACATCGACGAGCCCGGCACGGCCTGCGCGGCGGCGCAGCCGCGCGACGGCGACGAGGCCCTCGACCTCGGCGGGCGGCGCGCCGTAGCGGTCAGTGAGCTCGTCGACGACCAGGTCGATCGCGTCGTCGGCGGCCGTCGCCGACGCGGCGGCCGACAGCTTCTGGTAGGCCTCGAGCCGCAGACGCTCGCTCTCGATGTACGCGTCGGGGATGCGCGCCTGGACGGGCAGCTCCAGTCGCAGCTCCGCCGGAGTCTCGGCCTCTTCGCCGCGGAAGGCGGCGACCGCTTCGCCGATCATGCGCAGGTAGAGGTCGAATCCGACGCCCGCGATGTGGCCGGCCTGCTCGGCGCCGAGCAGGTTGCCGGCGCCGCGCAGCTCGAGGTCCTTCAGGGCCACCTGCATCCCGCTGCCGAGGTCGTTGTTCACGGCGATCGTCTCGAGCCGGTCGGCGGCGGTCTCACTGAGCGGCTTGTTCTCGTCGTAGAGGAAGTACGCGTATGCCCGCTCGCGCGCGCGACCGACACGGCCGCGCAGCTGGTGCAGCTGGCTGAGCCCGTACTTGTCCGCGCGATCGATGATGATCGTGTTGGCGTTCGAGATGTCCAGACCCGTCTCGACGATCGTCGTCGAGACGAGCACGTCGGCTCGGCGTTCCCAGAAGTCGTCGACGACCTGCTCGAGCTGATGCTCGCCCATCTGACCGTGCGCCACCGCGATCCGCGCCTCCGGCACGAGTTCGGCCAGGTGCGCGGCGACCCGCTGGATGGACTGGACCCGATTGTGGACGTAGAACACCTGCCCCTCCCGCAGCAGTTCGCGACGGATCGCCGCGGCGATCTGCTTGTCGTTGCGCGGACCGACGAACGACAGGATCGGATGCCGATCCTCGGGCGGCGTCTGCAGCGTCGACATCTCGCGGATGCCGGTCACCGCCATCTCGAGCGTGCGCGGGATGGGCGTCGCGCTCATCGCGAGGATGTCCACGTTCGTCTTGAGCTTCTTGAGCGCGTCCTTGTGCTCGACGCCGAAGCGCTGCTCTTCGTCGATGATGAGCAGCCCGAGGTCTTTGAACAGCACCTTCTCGGTCAGGATGCGGTGCGTGCCGATCACCATGTCGACCGAACCGTCGGCCAGGCCCGCGATCGTGTCGCGCGCCTGCTTGTCGGTCTGGAAGCGCGACAGGGCACGCACCGTGACCGGGAACCCGGCGAAGCGCTCGGTGAACGTCTCGAGATGCTGCTTGACCAGAAGCGTCGTCGGCACCAGCATCGCGACCTGCTTGCCCTCCTGAATGGCTTTGAACGAGGCGCGCACGGCGACCTCGGTCTTGCCGAAGCCGACGTCGCCCGAGAGCAGCCGGTCCATCGGCACCGGCTTCTGCATGTCGGCCTTGATCTCGTCGATCGTCTGCAGCTGATCGGGTGTCTCGGCGAACGGGAACGCCTCCTCCAGCTCACGCTGCCACGGCGTGTCAGGACCGAAGGCGTGGCCCTTCGCGGCCATGCGCGCCGAATAGAGCTTCACGAGCTCGACGGCGATGTCGCGCACCGCCTTGCGCGCGCGACCCTTGGCCTGCGCCCAATCGCTGCCGCCCATCTTCGAGAGCGTGGGGGCCTCGCCGCCCACGTAGCGCGACAGCAGGTCGAGCTGGTCGGTGGGCACGAAGAGCTTGTCGCCGGGATACCCGCGCTTGGCGGGCGCGTATTCGAGCACGAGGTACTCGCGCACGGTCTTGACCGGGTTGCGGCCGCCGGTCGACACTTCGCGCTGGGTCATCTCGACGAAGCGGCCGATGCCGTGCGTCGCGTGCACGACGACGTCGCCGGCCTTCAGCTGCAGCGGATCGACGACGTTGCGGCGGCGGGAGGCGAGCTTCTTGACGACGCGCTGGTCGCCGCCGATCGTGCGGCCGTAGAACTCGGTCTCGGTGAGCACCGCGAGCTTCGCGTCGGCGACCTCGAACCCGCGCTCGAGGGTCGCGACCACGAGGTGGGCGACACCGGGCTCGGGAGGCGCGTCCACGCCGTCGACGATGCGCCCGGCGACTCCGCGATCGGACAGCACGTCGCGGGCGCGCTCGACGAGCCCGCCACCCGATGCGGCCACGACGACGCTCCAGCCGTCCTGCAGCAGCGCGGCCACGTGCGAGATGGCCCCGTCGACGTTGCCCTGGAACGCGGGAACGGATACGCCGGGCACACGGATGTCGGAGGACCGCGCCGCATCCTCTTCGTCGAGCAGGCCCTCCGCCGCGGCGTCCGCCGCGCCGGAGTCGAATCCGCTGAGCGTCCACCACACGGCGCCGCGCGCGGTCGCCGCCTCCCGCAGCTGCGGCAGGGTGAGGAAGTCGCCCGCTCCGAGATCGATCGGGGCGCTCGCGCCCGCCGTCGCGGCGTTCCACGCGGCATCGAGGAACTCGCGATTCGTCTCACCGAGGGTGATGGCCCGCGTCACCGATCGCTCGGGATCGACGAGGGCGACCGCCGCGTCCTCGGGAAGGTAGTCGGCGAGCGTCACGAGGCGATCGGCGACGACGGGCATCACCGACTCCATGCCCTCGACCGGGATTCCCTCGGCCATGCGCTCGAACATCGCGCGCAGGGCGGGGAACTCATCGCGCAGGCGGGCGGCGCGGTCGCGGACGTCGGGGGTCAGCAGCAGCTCGCGGCTGGGCATGAGCTCGGCCTCGGCGATGTCGCCGGGCAGCGACCGCTGGTCGGCGACCGAGAACGCGCGGATCTGGTCGACCTCGTCACCGAACAGCTCGATGCGGAACGGATGCGGCGCTGTGGGCGGGAACACGTCGAGGATGCCGCCGCGAACGGCGAATTCCCCACGTCGCGAGACCATGTCGACCCGGTGGTACGCGCGCTCGACCAGCCCCGTCGCGAGGTCGGCGAGATCGTGGCCCCGGGATCCGACGGCGAGGCGGAGAGGTTCGGTGTCGGCGAGTCCGTCAGCGAGCGGCTGGATCGCGGCGCGCACGGACGCCGTCACCACCAGCGGCGCGGCGTCGTCGTGGTGGGCCACGCGGCGTAGAACCTCGAGCCGACGCCCCACCGTCTCGGCACTCGGGCTGAGCCGTTCGTGCGGCAGGGTCTCCCATGCGGGGAAGTGAAGCACCTCCGCCCCCGGGAGCACGGCCTCGAGCGCGGGGCCCAGCGACTCCGCGCGTCGGCCGGTGGGAGCGACCACGAGCAGGGCGCCCGCATGACCGGCCGCCTGCCGCCGTTCGAGCAGCGCCGCCAGGAGCGGGGCGTCGAGTCCGTCGACGAGCGAGAAGTCCGCATCGACGATCGCCGCGGACGTCGCATCGCCGAACGACTCGGATTGTTCGAGGGCGCGCACGATCCCGGGAACTGTCACCGGACGAGTCTACGGCCGACCCGACCCCACTCGCCCTCGTAGGATGAGTGCGTGACCGACCCCGGCGCCGCTCCCCCGCCTGTCCCGCAGGGACGCCCCGTCTACGCGCCCCCCGCCGGCTACCCCGCGCCGCCGTACACGGGTTCCGCACCGGCCGCTGCGCCCGCCTACGCGAACGCGATCTACGGGATGCCCCCGGGGCGCGCGTCCCAGGCGCTCGGGGTCGTGGCGCTCGTGCTCGCCCTCGCCGCCGCAGTCGTGGCATCCATCGTCGTCACGATCGCCGGGTTCTTCGTCGGGCTGGGCACCGCCCATGAGTTCATCGTCTCGCCGCCGGGACCCGACCTCGACTGGCGCGTGCTGACGCCGGTGCGCGGCTGGGTGCTCGCCGCAGAGATCGCGTTCTGGATCGGCACGGCGCTCGGTGTCTGGGCGCTCGTGCAGGGCATCGTCGCGATCGCGAAGGCGCGCGGACGCGGCGCCGGCATCGCCGCCGTCGTGATCGCGGGCCTCGGACCGGTGGTCTTCTTCCTCGGCCTGCAGCTCGGCCTGGCCGTCGGCTTCGCGACCGGCGCCGCCGGCTGACTCAGGCGCGCGGCGCGTGGTGGCGCTGCTGGGCGGCGACGAGACCCTCGCCGACGAGCTGCTCGACAGCGTCGGCGGCGTCACCCACGAGGATGCCCAGGTTCTGCCGCTCGGCCGCGCCGAAGGGGTCGAGCACCCAGTCGGCCGGATCCTGACGTCCGGGCGGGCGTCCGATCCCGACACGCACCCGTGCGAAGTCGGGGGTGCCGAGCGCCTTCGCGACGTCGCGGACGCCGTTGTGACCGCCATGGCCGCCACCGGTCTTCAGCCTGATCGTGTCGAACGGGATGTCGAGTTCGTCATGGACGACGACGACCCGCTCGGGGGGTACCGAGTAGAAGCCCGCGAGCGCGTTCACCGGCCCGCCCGACACGTTCATGAACGAGTTGGGCTTTGCGAGGATGAGCTTGTCGGCGCCCGGCGCCAGCCACGTCTCGACCACCCGCGCATTCGCCTTGTGTGCACGGAAGGTCTCGCCGCGCCGCGTGGCCAGCTCGTCGACGACCAGCTGGCCGACGTTGTGACGGGTGCGCTCGTAGCGCGGTCCCGGATTCCCGAGCCCGACGACCAGCCATGTCTGCGCCATGCTCTCATCCTCCCGCATCTTCCGCCCGGGCCCGGGCCCGCGCCTCACGGTTCGACCGCGCCGATCTGCGGGCGTCGGGCGCACCCGACCCGCGGTTCGGCGCGGTCGAACAGAGCAGTGGAGCGAGGCTTAGTCGGAGGTGCTGTCGCCCTCGGCGGCGTCCTCGGCCTGGTCCTCGGCGACGGCCTCGTCATCGGCCTCGATCTCGTCGGTCTCGGCGATCGTCGCAGCCGGGACCGAGATCGCGACCACGAGCGTCTCGGCGTCGGTGACGAGAGCGGCACCTTCGGGGAGGGTGAGCTCGCCCGCGGTGATGTGGACGCCCTCCTCGAGGCCCTCCACGTCGAGCGTGACGTACTCGGGGATGTGGGTCGCCTCGACCTCGAGCGAGATCGACGTGGCGTCGAGATTGGCGATCGTGCCGGGGAAGGGCTCGCCGACGACGTGCACGGGCACGTCGACCTGGATCTTCTCGCCCTTCTTCACGACCAGCAGGTCGATGTGCTCGATGATCTGGTGCACCGGGTCGCGCTGCACGTCCTTCACGAGCGTGAGCTGCGCGTCGCCCTCGATGTCGAGCTCGAGCAGCGCGTTCGCGCGGCGCACGAGCAGGCCGACCTGGTGGCCGGGCAGTGCGACGTGCACCGGATCGGTGCCGTGCCCGTAGATCACAGCGGGGATCTTGCCCGCAGCGCGCAGACGGCGGGCGAAGCCCTTGCCGAAGTTCGAGCGCACCTCGGCGTGGACCTTGGTGTCGATGTCCTTGGACATGATGGATTCTCCTTGCGGGCGCACGGCCCGATTCTGTGGGGTCTGGTTTCGACTCGAACGCGCACGCGTGAGGAAAGCCGTGAGCCTGCATCACCGCGTCGATCACGGATACCGCGGCCGCGGAGAACGCGGGCACGAGGCATCCCTCGCCGAAGTTGTGCGACGAGTCTATCAGCGCCCCCGCTAGCATGAGGAACGCATCCGATCGAGGAGGACCCATGGAATACGGCTTCATGTCACACGTGCTGCTCTGGGTGGTGGGCCTCATCGCCGCGGTGGGTCTGGTGGGCACCGTCCTCGGCTTCTGGTCGATGGGGCGTCAGTCGTACCGCAAGGACTGACACGCGCCGCACCGAGGCACCGGCACGCCCTAGGCTGGGTGGTCGTCGTCCGTGGTGAGGAGCAGTCGTGTCGGAGCAGTCAGCGAACATCGGAGTCGTCGGTCTCGCGGTGATGGGGTCGAACCTCGCCCGCAACCTCGCAAGCCGCGAGGGCAACACGGTCGCGGTCTACAACCGATCGCGCTCGAAGACCGACGATCTGGTCGCCGAGCACCCTGAAGCGGGCTTCGTGCCCGCGTTCTCGTACGAGCAGTTCGCCGCGTCGCTGCACAAGCCGCGCACCGCGATCGTCATGGTCAAAGCCGGCGGTCCGACCGACGCGGTCATCGACGCGCTGCTCGAGGTGTTCGAACCGGGCGACATCATCGTCGACGGCGGGAACGCCCTGTTCACGGACACGATCCGCCGAGAGAAGACGGTGCGCGAGACCGGCGTGAACTTCGTCGGCATGGGCGTCTCGGGCGGCGAGGAGGGAGCTCTGCTGGGCCCGTCGCTCATGCCCGGCGGCTCAGACGAGTCCTGGGTGACCCTGGGGCCCATCCTGCGCTCGATCGCCGCGGTCGCCGAAGGCGAGCCCTGCGTCACGCACATCGGCCACGACGGCGCGGGTCACTTCGTGAAGATGGTGCACAACGGCATCGAGTACGCCGACATGCAGCTCATCGCCGAGGCGTACGACCTCATCCGTCGGGGCACCGGCAAGAGCCCGGCCGAGATCGCCGAGATCTTCGCCGAGTGGAATCGCGGGGAGCTCGAGTCGTACCTGATCGAGATCACCGCCGAGGTGCTGCGCCAGACGGACGCCGCCACCGGCCGCCCCCTCGTCGACGTCATCCTCGACCAGGCGGGCGCCAAGGGCACCGGGGCCTGGACCGTGCAGACCGCGCTGTCGCTCGGCGTGCCGGTGTCGGGAATCGCGGAGGCGACGTTCGCCCGGTCGCTGTCGAGCCACCCCGAGCAGCGCTCCGTCTCGCGCAACCTCCCCGGTCCCGTCGAGGCGCTGCAGGTCGACGATGTGGACGCGTTCATCGAAGAGGTGCGCCTGGCACTGTACGCGTCGAAGATCGTGGCGTACTCACAGGGCTTCGACGAGATCCGCGCCGGCGCCGCCGAGTACGGCTGGTCGATCGATCTCGGCGCCGTCTCGAAGATCTGGCGCGGCGGATGCATCATCCGCGCCCAGTTCCTCAACCGCATCGCCGAGGCGTACGATGCGGCACCCGACCTGCCCGTGCTGCTGACCGCACCGTACTTCGTCGAGGCGCTCGGCCGCGCGCAGGATGCGTGGCGACGGATCGTGCAGACCGCGGCCGGCGCCGGCATCCCCGCGCCCGCGTTCTCGTCGTCGCTGTCGTACTACGACGGGCTGCGTGCGGAGCGACTGCCCGCCGCGCTCATCCAGGGACAGCGCGACTTCTTCGGCGCCCACACCTACCGCCGCGTCGACCGGGAGGGCACCTTCCACACCCTGTGGTCGGGCGATCGCACCGAGGTCGAGGCGGAAGACACCCACTGAGCGGCGGCGCCTCACCTCTCGGGCGCAGCGTCGGCAGTGTCCGGAGTGACGTTGTGGTTGCGTGAGAACACGTTGGCCGGGTCCCACGCGGCTTTGAGGCGTGACAGTCGGGCGAGAACGGCGGGCGGATACATCATCGCCACGACCGACGGGTCGACCAGCACCGCGAAGTTGCCGTAGACCCCGTCTCCCCGACGTTCGATCGCATCCCACGCGGCGGTCGCGGCGACACGCGCGGCATCGTCGAGCACTCCGGGGATGTCGAACGCGCCCGCCATCACGAACCACGTCGCGTCGCGCGATGGGAACGGGGTGGCGTCGGATGCCACCTCACCGAACGCACCGCCCAGCGAGCGCAGGAAGAGGACGGATGCCGCGTGGGACTCGCGGAAGTCCGCGAGCGCGTCGATGAGGTCGTCATCGAGGTCGACCACGAGCGCGTTGCCTCCCACGAAGCCCGGCATCGGCTGGTCGGGGTCGGCGGGCGGCGTCTCGAGGAGGATGTCGGGGTACGCGACGGCGCGCAGCTCGGTGAGCGTCGCGCCGTCTGCGTGCCACAGCGGCGCGAGCGCGACACGGGCCGCTGCCTCGTCGTCGCCCGCCCAGCACGCGGTGATGCCTGCGCCGGCGGGTCCGCTCGGATCCATCGGAGGCACGTCCATGTAGGTCACGGTGAGCTCGCGCGGGGCTTCTGCGAGCACGTCGCGCAGCGCGCGCAGCACGGGGCGCGCGTCGCCGGTGACCGCGATCGCAGCGTGCACGACGCGGGCGAGCCGGTGCGCGCGGAAGTCGAACCGCGTCACGACCCCGAAGTTCCCGCCCCCGCCGCGCAGCCCCCACATCAGCTCGGGGTGGGATTCGTCGTCGGCCTCGACGATGTCGCCCGCGGCCGTCACGAGCTGCACGCCGACCAGCTGGTCGGCGGCGAGCCCCCACGCGCGCACCATCCAGCCGATGCCGCCGCCGAGGGTGAGCCCGCCGACGCCGACCGAGGCGGTGTCGCCGGAGCTCAGCGCCAGGCCGTGCTCGGCGAGGGCACGGGCGACGCTCCCCCACGTGGCACCCCCACCGACCCGCACGAGGTCGTCGTCGACCTCGATCGCATCGAGCTCCGCGAGATCGATGGTCGTGCCGCCGGGGATCTCGCCGAAGCCGCTGTGACCGCCGCTGCGCACGAGCACCGCACGACCGTCGGCCGCGGCATCCGTCACCGCGACGGCGACGTCCGACACCGACGCGACGCGCACCACGAGATCGGGTTCGCCCGTGCCGGAGTGGAAGGCGCGGGCGGAGTCCCAGTCGGGATCACCCGGCGCGACGACGGTGCCACTGAGCGCGGCGCGCAGCGAGTCGAGGGTCATGGCGGTCACGATAGACCCGGGAGCGGACACGAGGCGAGCATGCACGGCCGCGTTAGTGTCGGGACGTGACTCGACGCGTTCTGTTCCTCGGCGGCACCGGCACCATCAGCGCGGCGGGGGTGCGGCGCGCGCGTGAACGCGGCGACGACGTCACCGTCCTCAACCGCGGCACGGGCCGCCGCCCGCTGCCCGACGGCGTCCGTTCGCTCGAGGCCGACCTGCACGAACCCGACGCCGTCTCGGCGGCCCTCGGCGACGAGGAGTTCGACGTCGTCGCGCAGTTCGTCGCCTTCACCTCCGATCAGGTCGAGGCCGACATCGCCCGGTTCGAGAACCGGTGCGGACAGTACGTCTTCATCAGCTCGGCGTCCGCGTACCAGAAACCTCCGGCCCGCCTGCCCATCACCGAGTCCACACCGCTGCGCAACCCGTACTGGCAGTACTCTCGCGACAAGATCGCATGCGAGGACGCTCTCGTGGACGCCTACCGCGAACGCGGCTTCCCGATGACGATCATCCGTCCCTCGCACACGTACGATCAGCGGATGCTGCCGACGCTGGGCCGGTGGACCGACGTCGCACGGATGCGCGCAGGTCGCCCGGTTGTCGTCCACGGAGACGGCACCAGCCTCTGGACGATCACGCACGCCGACGATGTGGCGGTGGGCCTGGTCGGGCTGTTCGGGCATCCGGACGCGATCGGCGAGGCATTCACGATCACCGGCGATCACGCCCCCACGTGGGACCGCATCTACGGCTGGCTCGCCGAGGCGGCCGGCGTGCCGCATCCCGAGTTCGTGCATGTGGCCAGCGAGACCCTGGCCCGCTTCGCGCCCGACCTCGGACCGACGCTCGTGGGCGACAAGGCGCACTCGGTGGTCTTCGACTGCGCGAAGGTACGGGCGCTGGTGCCCGACTTCGCCCCGACCATCGGGTTCGACGAGGGGGCGCGGCAGATCATCGCGCACCACGACGCGCATCCGCACCTGCAGCGCGTGGACGACGACCTCGATCGGCTGTTCGATCGGATCGTCGCCCACGCGCACGCCGCCGGCTGAGAACCCGCGATCCGGCGAGAACAGGCTGCGGAGAGGCTGGAACGGCCTGTCCGCGCCGGATCGGCTGATTCGGACGGCCGCGAGCGACCGCCGCCGACGGCTCACAACTCGGCGATCTTCCCCTTCGCCAATCGCAGGCGCCGGGTCGCCCTCCGAGCGACTGCCGAGTCGTGGGTCACCACGACGAGGGTGAGACCTTCGTCGTTGAGCCCCTGGAGCACATCGAGGATCTCGTCGCGCATGCGCTCGTCGAGGTTGCCGGTCGGCTCGTCGGCGAGCATGACGCGGGGCCGCTTCACCAGCGCCCGCGCAATCGCCACCCGCTGCTGCTGCCCGCCCGACAGCTCGCCCGGCCGATGGTCGGAGCGGTCGGCGAGGCCGACCCTGGCAAGCGCCTCGGCGACCCGCTCGGAGCGCTCCGCCTTCGACAGCCGTGCGGGCTCGAGCGCCATGTCGACGTTCTCGCCGGCGGTCAGCGTCGGAATGAGGTTGAACCCCTGGAAGACGAAGCCGATCTCGTGGGCGCGGATGCGATGCAGCACCCCACCGCCCGCGGTGCCCAGGTCCGTGTCGCCGAGCAGGATCGTGCCCGACGTCGGGCGGTCGAGGGCGCCGAGCAGCTGCAGCAGCGTCGACTTCCCGCCGCCGGTCGGGCCCTGGATGGTGGCGAAGTCGCCCGGGCGGATCTCGAGGTCGACCCCCGCCAACGCGTGGACCACGCGGTTCTTCTGTCGGTAGGTGCGGGTCACCTCGGCCAGCCGGTAGATCGGCAGGGCAGGGTGCCCGGGTGCGGTCGCCGGCGCGGCGCCGGTCTCTGCTTCCGTCATCGTCATGTCTTCTCCCGTGGTGTCGGTGATGGACTCGGATGCCGCGGTCATGCGACCGCTCGCAATGCTTCAGCCGGGCTGAGACGCGACGCGCGCCAGCCGCCGAACGCGCCCGCGACGACCCCGCCCACGACCGCGAGCCCGATGGCGGCGACGACGATCCACGGCGTGATCGGGGCGTTGAGCACGATCTCGGCGGATGTCTCGGAGACACCCGCGAACGCGCCGCCCGGTCCGCCGAATCCCCCGCCCGGTCCGCCCGTGCCGCCGCCGGGGCCGGCGGTCTGCGCGGCGGGTGCCGACGAGATGGTCGGTGCGATCGCGTTGACGATGGCGATCCCGGCGAGGCCGAGCGCGAGGCCGACCGCTCCGCCGAGCAGGCCCTGCACCATCGACTCACCGGCGACCTGGCCGACGACGCGGCGGTCGGACCAGCCGATCGCCTTGAGTGTGCCGAATTCGCGGGTCCGACGGGTCACCCCCGACACGGTGAACAGCACCGCCATGACCAGCGCGACGGCCAGCACGATGATCGACAGCCACGTGCCGAGGCTCGTGATCAGCGACGACGCGCTCGCCAGCGATCCCGACACCGTCGCGGCGAGGTCGGACTGCGACGAGACGGTCGCATCGGGCAGCTCGGTCTCGATGGCCGTCTGCACGGTGTCCAGCGACACGGCGGAGTCGGCCTGCACGTAGACGGTCGACACGACCTCCTCGAGACCGGCGAGCTGCTGGGCGACACCGAGCGGGATGTAGACGTTCGCCGCCGTGTCGGCCGACGTCGAGGTCGACGAGACGATCCCGACGATCTCGAAGTCCTCGCCGCCCACGTCGAGGGTGTCCCCGACGACGAGTTCGTTCGAGGTGGCATAGGCCGAGTCGATGACGGCGACCGCTGCCGCGACATCGTCCGAATCGAGGCCGCGGCCGTCGGCGAGAGTGACCGCCGACAGGGGGCCGACGGCGTCGGCGCCGGGGTCGATCCCGAGCACGGTGAACGAATCCACATCGAACGCGCTCCCGCCCGCGCCGTCGAAACCGCCCTCGCGAGGGCCACCCTGGCCGCCGCCGGGCGCGCCGTCCTGGGCCGACTGCTGCGTGGGATCGGGCAGTTCGCCCGAGAACGACGTGTTCGTCAGCGACAGTGCGCCGGAGGCGGCGGCGACGCCGTCGATCGCGGCAACGGCGCCGACCGACGACTCTTCGAGCGTGCTGCGGAAGCGCTCCACCGACAGCACCGACTGCGAGATCTCGGTCGTCCCGTCGTCGGTCTGGCCGGCGTCGGCTCCGAATTCGAACCGAGGCCCGCCTCCGTCGCGCTCGCCCGGCTGAGTCGCCGCGCCCGACACCGTCAGATCGGTGCCGACGCCGTAGACCGACTCGAGCGCCGCCGACTGCGCGTCGCGCACACCCGCCGACAATGCGTTGACGACGATGACGAGCGCGATGGCGATCGCCAGTCCGCTGGCGACGATGATCGTCTGCTTCGTGCGACCCGACAGCTCGCGACGCAGATACGTCCAGTACATGGGGCTCCTTCCGGGCGGCCGAGCGGCGACCCATCCCGAAACGTAGGGATGCCGCCTAGGAGCGGATTCAGACGGACCTATGCGTTCCTGATGTATCGGCGGACCGCGATTCACAGCCGGTCCATAGGTCACGCCATAGGAACCGCATAGGTTCCACCGCACAATGGGCACATGTCCACTCCCGCTTCCACCCCGGCTCCCGCCCTCACGCGCCCCGACGGCTCCGCGCTGCGCGTTCTCGTCGTCGACGACGAGCAGATGCTGACCGACCTGCTGTCGATGGCGCTGCGCATGGAGGGGTGGGAGGTGCGCACGGCCTCGAGCGGATTCGAGGCGCTCCAGGCGGCGCGCGAGTTCGAACCCGATGGCCTCGTGCTCGACATCATGATGCCCGACCTCGACGGCATGGCCGTCCTGCAGAGGCTGCGGCAGTCCGGCGACGACGTGCCCGTGCTCTTCCTCACCGCGAAGGACGCCGTCTCCGACCGCATCGCGGGCCTCACCGCCGGCGGCGACGACTACGTGACCAAGCCCTTCAGCCTCGAAGAGGTCGTCGCCCGTCTGCGCGGTCTCATGCGGCGGGCCGGCACCGCATTCTCGAGCGGAGCGGAGCCGATCCTGCGCGTGGGCGACCTCAGCCTCAACGAGGACAGCCACGAGGTCGAGCGCGGCGGCGAGCAGATCGAGCTCACCGCGACCGAGTTCGAGCTGCTGCGCTACCTGATGCGCAACCCGCGCCGTGTGCTGTCGAAGGCGCAGATCCTCGACCGGGTGTGGAACTACGACTTCGGCGGGCGCTCGAGCGTCGTCGAACTCTACGTGTCGTACCTGCGCAAGAAGATCGACGCGGGCCGCGAGCCGCTGCTGCACACCGTGCGCGGCGTGGGCTACATGATCAAGGCGCCGCAGTGACGGTCTCCGCCGATGCGCAGGAGTCCGAGGCCCCACCGCCGTCCACACGGCCCCGCCGCCGGCCGTGGAGCCTGCAGACCCGGCTGATCGTGACGGTCACCGCGATCGTCGCACTCATCCTCGTCGGCGTCGCGGTGGTCACGAGCACGATCCTGGGCCGCGTGATGCACGACAGCCTGGACGCACGGGTCGAATCCAGCGCCCGCCAGGTGCAGCTGTTCGAGCCGGGCCTGCCTCCCACCGTGCGCAGCGCCTACGACGTGCTCTCGTTCGGGCGCCAGCCGCCGGGGTTCCTCCTCGTGGTCCGTGACGGCCCGGAGACCACCGGCGCGTACGTCGACGAGGACTCCGAGGTGATGGAGCTCACGGACGCGCAGCTCGAGCAGATCGTGTCGGAGGTCGCACCCAGCGGCTTCTCGACGGTCGAGGTCGAGGGGATCGGCGCATACCGGGTCGTGCCCATCCGCGCCGCGGGAACCGTCGGCGTCGCCGGGCTGCCCGAGAACGAGGTGAACGCGACGTTGGCCGCGATGCTCACCACGATCGGCATCGTCACCGCGGTCGGACTGCTGGCGCTCGCAGGCGCGGTCGCCGTCGTGATCCGCGCGAGCCTGCGCCCGCTGCGCGCCGTCGCCGAGACGGCCACGCGCGTCGCCGGGGTGCCGATGGACCGCGGCGAGGTGTCGATCGCCGAGCGGGTTCCCGCTGAGCAGGCGGACGACCGCACCGAGATCGGCCGCGTCGGCGCCGCGCTCAACCGCCTCCTCGACCACGTCGACGAATCGCTGGATGCGCGACAGCGCAATGAGGAGCGGATGCGGCGCTTCGTCGCCGATGCGAGCCACGAACTGCGCACGCCGCTGGCCTCGATCCGAGGCTATTCCGAACTGTCGCTGCGCGACCGATCGCTCGCCGAGACCACCGCGTCGTCGCTGGAGCGCATCCAGGCCCAGTCGGTGCGGATGACCGCGCTCGTCGAGGACCTGCTGCTGCTGGCCCGGCTCGATGAGGGTCAAGAGCTCGTGTTCGGCTCGGTCGACCTCTCGCGCATGGCGTCCGAGGCCATCGCCGACGCCCGTGCCGCAGGGCCCGGGCACCGCTGGACGCTCGACGTCGACCCCGAGCCCGTCGTGGTCGCCGGTGACACCGGGCGCCTGCACCAGGTCGTCGTGAACCTGCTCGCCAATGCGCGCGTGCACACCCCGGAGGGGACCGCGGTCACGCTGTCGGTCTCGCACGACGGACAGCACGCCGTCATCCGGGTGTCCGATGACGGGCCCGGCGTCGACCCGGCCATCGCGCAGGAGCTGTTCGAACGCTTCTCGCGGGCCGACCGTTCCCGCGCACGCAAGACCGGCGGGACAGGTCTCGGCCTGTCGATCGCCCGCGCCATCGTCACCGCACACGGCGGGACGATCTCGGTGCAGAGCACGCCCGGCGACACCGTCTTCGAAGTACGGCTGCCCGCACGCCCGGACGACCCGGCGGCATCCGACGACGCGGCCCCGGCGGAGACGACCGGCGAGATCGCGGCTCAGTAGCCGCTGAACGCATCGGTCGTGATCGACCGGGCCCGCTCGAGGGCGGGCGCGAGGTCGGCGATGAGCGTCGGCGGTCCCGAGATGTACGCGTGACGGGACACGAGGTCGGGCACGACCCGCACGAGCCCGTCGGCGTCGAGCCGCACCCCGCGCGCCCAGGTCCACGTCGGCGGCAGGTCGTCCGGCCGGTCACGGGTGAAGACGACCACGGGCACACCCGACGCCTCGATCTCATCGCGGAAGGCCAGTTCGGCCGCTTCGCTCGCGATGTAGACGAGCACGATGTCGCGATCCTCGGCAGCGGCCACCATGTGCCGCAGCTGCGCGACGAACGGCGTCACTCCGATGCCGGCGGCCACCATGAGCACAGGTGCACCCGTGCGCGTCGGCAGCAGGAAGTCGCCCCACACCCCCGTGACGGCGAGCTTCTCGCCGGGCTGCACCGCCGCCAGCGCGCGCTTGTACGAGCTCTGCGGTGCGGAGGCCGATCCTTCGCGGAAGGCGACGCGCAGCTCGGGCAGGTCCTCGGGCGACGAGACGATGCTGAATTCGCGACGCGTGCCACGGGCATCCGGATGCGCGTGAGGCACCTCGAGCTCGAGGTACTGGCCCGGTGAGAACGCGAGCCGTCGTTCCGCGGTGAACGTCAGCTGGCGCACGGTGGGTGTGATCTCATCGCGGGCACGCAACGTCAGCCGCACCGCGGTGCGCACCGCGAACGCGAACGCGAGCAGGTTGCCGATCAGCAGGGCGCGCTCTTGGCCGAGGCTGATGGCGCCGAGGTCGATGGGCCATCCGGCCAGGAGGCCGACCAGCGCGGCGACTGTGAGCTGCTGCCACCGCCGCGGCGGCAGCGTGAGCGGCTCGGACAGCATGAACGCACCGAGGAAGAGGAACGGAGACGACAGCAGGATCGGCCAGAAGATCGCTCCGAGGTCGAGGGCGATGCCGGCTTCCTGGTATTGCGCGGACGTGCGCAGCACTGCCACCCCCACCGCGATCACCAGGAACACGGCGATCACCCGCAGCTTCTCGGTGCGCCACAGCACCGCGAGCCCGAAGATCGCGACCGGGGCGGCCATGGCGGGCGTGCCGACCCACCACGATGGCGAACCGAGCACCGGCGCGGCGATCCCTGCGAGCGCGAGCACCGTGGCGCCGACAGCGGCGGGGTTGAAGATGTGGCGTCCGCGCCACGCGAGGAGGTACTTCGACGCGGATGCCGCGACGGCGGCCAGCGCGATGCCGACCAGTCCCCACGGGTCCAGCGTCGGCCGCAGCACGAACAGCAGGATGGCGGCGGTGATGAGCGAGGATTCCAGTCGCCAGGTGAGCCGGACGACGCGATGGCCGACCCAGTCCGCGCCGGCGCAGACGGCGGCGAGCACCGCGTTCGTCACGATCAGTTCCAGCGGCGTGGGCGCCACGAGTCCGAACAGCGACAGCACGAGCGCGACGACGGCGAGGGCGGCGAGCGCCAACAGCACCAGCCGGTACATCGACACGCGCCCGAGCACCGCGAAGACGCGGTTCCACAGCGAGGTGAGTGCTCCGATCACGTGAACAACTCTGCCGTACTTCCGGGCGACCACTCGACCTGACCGTCCGTCGTCATCCGCACCCACTCCACGCCCCGCTCGTGGGCGAAGCGCGGCCCGCCCTCGAAGAAGAGCGCGGTCGCGGCCGCATCTGCGGTCATCGCATCGTCCGCGATCGCCCACGTCGCGGTGATCGTGCGCACCGGCGTCCCGGTGCGCGCATCGAGGACATGGTGCAGTCCGTCGCCCCACGCGCGGCGGTTCACCGCGGACGCGCACAGCGCGGCATCCGCGACCTCGACGACCCCGATCGCCCGCGTCGGGTCGTAGGGGTGCTCCAGTGCGATGCGCTCACCCCGTCCACGCAGGGCGATGTCTCCGCCGGCGTCGACGACCGCGTGCGCTCCCGCCAGCGAGACGATCAGGGCGAGGACGCGGTCGACGAGGCGACCCTTGCCGAGTGCTCCGACGTCGATGACCGCCGGTCGGTCCAGGCGCAGCATCCCGTCGTCCCACGTGAGCGCCCGCCGCCAGTCGGCGGGAGCCGGCACCCGGCCGATGGCGCGCAGCGTGACGTCGGCGTCGTAGCCGAGGACTTCGAGTGAGCGACCGACCAGCGGATTCACACCGCCGTGCGTCGCGTCGGCGAGGGCCGCGAACGCATCGAGCATGACATCGGCGTCGACCGGCAGCGGCACGCCCCCGCCGGCCGAAGAGAGGCGCGTGACGGTCGAGTCCGGCCGGAAGCGCGACCACGCGAGGTCGAAGGCGGCGATGTCGGCCGCGATCGCCTCACGCGCCGCAGGTGGCAGCGGCTGCGGTGTCTCGACCCGCCAGTGCGTGCCGATCGCCTCGAAGCGCCACACGTCGCGGCGCGTCGGCGTCATGCGGCCGCTTCGGCCTTGATGGTGTCGATCGCCTGGTTGAAGCCGCTGCTGGTCAGCGACGATCCGGCGACACGATCGACCGAGATCTCGTCGATGTCCTTGCCGACGACCTCGGCGGCGATCCCGCCGATGAACTGGCTCTGGAACTGCTGCGACTCGCTCTTCTGCGGGTCGCCGGCCACCTCGACCTCGGTGACGATGTCGTCGGCCAGGGTCACGGTGACCACGATCGTCTCGACCGACTCGGGCGTCGCGTAGGTTCCATCGGCGGTATACGTGCCGTCGACGTAGCCCGCCGAGCCACCGTCGGCGGAGTCACCGGCATCCTGTGCGGTGTCGCCGCCGTCGCCGGTCGCGGAGGCGCACCCGGCCAGAGCGAGGGCGCCGAGGACGCCGACGGCTGCGGCTCCGGCTCGGACGGGTCGGGATGCTGAGGGGGTCATCTCGTCCTCCTTCGCGCGCTCGGCGAGCGCTCGCGCCCATCGTCTCGGGCGAACCTATGAACGATCTGAGCGGGCGTCAGGCTGCGCCGTCGAACATGCTCGTGACCGAGCCGTCCTCGAACACCGCCTGGATCGCCCGGGCGAGCATCGGCGCGATCGGCAGCACCGTGAGCCCCGGGAACTGCTTCGCCTCGGGCACCGGGATCGAATCGGTGACGACCACCTCATCGATCGCCTCGCTCTGCAGACGCTGCGCCGCCGGATGGCTGAACACCGCGTGCGTGGCGGCCACGATGACCTTGCTGGCACCGTTCTTCTTCAGCGCCTCGGCCGCCTTCACGATCGTTCCGCCGGTGTCGATCATGTCGTCGACCAGCAGGCACACGCGGCCGTCGACGCGACCCACGATCTCGTTGACCGTCACCTGGTTCGCGACATTGGGGTCGCGACGCTTGTGGATGATCGCCAGCGGTGCGCCCAGGCTGTCCGACCACGTGTCGGCGACGCGGACGCGGCCGGTGTCGGGCGAGACGACCGTGAGCGCGTCACGGTCTTCGGGCGACAGCGTGCGCTGGAAGTACTCCAGCAGCACCGGCTTGGCGAACAGGTGGTCGACCGGGCCGTCGAAGAAGCCCTGGATCTGCGCCGCGTGCAGGTCGACGCTCATCACGCGGTCGGCGCCGGCCGTCTTGAGCAGGTCGGCGACGAGGCGAGCGCTGATCGGCTCGCGGCCGCGGCCCTTCTTGTCCTGCCTCGAGTACGGGTAGTACGGCATGACCACGGTGATGCGCTTCGCGGACGCGCGCTTGGCGGCATCCAGCATGATGAGGGTCTCCATGAGCCACTCGTTGACCGGGGGGCCGAAACTCTGCACGAGGAAGAGGTCGCAGCCGCGGATCGACACTTCGAACCGCGTGAGGATCTCACCCGACGCGAACGTCCGGTACTCGGTGGGGACGATCTGGGTGCCGAGCGCCTCGGCGACCTCAGCGGCCAGTTCGGGGTGCGACCTGCCCGATGCCACGACAAGCCGCTTCTTCGTCTTGGCGACCAGTCCCGGTGCGATGTCCTGATCGCGATCGAGATCAATCGTCTTGTTCTTGCGCCCCATCGCCCGCCTTCGATGTGGACCGAGCACGTCGCGCGACCTCTGCCGCTCGCGTACCCGGTCGATTGTCCTCGACCCACCCCTCGACGTTGCGCTGAGGAGCGACACTCAGAGCCAGGGCACCGGGGGGGACATCCTTGCGGATGACGGCCCCCGCGCCGGTCTTCGCGCCGTCTCCGATCCTAACGGGCGCCACGAAGACGTTGTGCGATCCGGTGTGCACCTCGTCGCCGATCTCGGTGCGATGCTTGGCGATGTCGTCGTAGTTCGCCGTGATGGCACCCGCGCCGAGGTTCACGCCGGCGCCGATCGTCGTGTCGCCGACGTAGGAGAGGTGCGGCACCTTGCTGCCCGCGCCGATCACCGAGTTCTTCGTCTCGACGAAGGTGCCGATCTTGCCGCCGTCGCCGAGGTCGGTGCCGGGGCGGAGGTAGGCGAACGGACCCACCGTCGCGCCGGCCCCGATCACGGCGAGGGTCGCGTCGCTGCGTGTGACCGTGGCGCCCTCGCCGACCTCGCAGTCGACCAGCGACGTGTCGGGCCCGATCGTCGCGCCCTCGGCGACGGTCGTGGCACGGAGGATGCGGGTGCCCGGCAGCAGCGTCACATCGGGGGCGAGGGTGGCCGTGACGTCGATCCACGTGGTCGCCGGGTCGACGACCGTGACGCCCTCGAGCTGCCAGTGACGCACCGTGCGGGCGTTGAGCGTGCGCGCGGCCTCCGACAGCTGTACCCGGTCGTTCACGCCGAGCGCGGCGGCCGCGTCCGGCGCACCGGCCGCGCTCACGGTCAGCTGCGCCGCGCGGAGCAGGCCGACGACATCGGTCAGGTACTTCTCGCCCTGGGCGTTGTCGGTCCCGACGGTCGCGAGCTGGGTGCGCAGCGAGGCCGCGGCGAAGACGTAGACACCGGCGTTGATCTCGCGCACGGCGGCCTCGTCGGGCGAAGCGTCCTTCTGCTCGACGATGCGGGCGACCGCGCCTGTCGCATCGCGGATGACGCGGCCGTAGCCGGTCGCGTCGTCCAGTATCGCGCTGAGGACGGTCGCCGCCGCCGCCGTCGACCGGTGGGCCTGGACGAGATCGGCGAGCGTCGGCGCCTCGAGCAGGGGCACGTCGGCCGACAGAACGAGCACGTCGCCGTCGAAGTCGGACATCGCCTCGAGCGCGACCTCGACGGCGCGACCCGTGCCCGGGATGTCGTCCTGGTCGACGATGAGCGCATCGACACCGGTGTCTGCGACCGCCGAGGCGACGAGATCGCGCTCGTGGCGGACGACGACCGCGATGCGCTCGGGGCCCAGGTGCGCAGCGGTGTCGAGGACGTGACCGACCAGCGGACGCCCCCCGATCGGGTGGAGCACCTTGGGAAGGCGCGACTTCATACGCGTGCCCTGACCGGCGGCGAGCACCACGACGGCCAGGCGGGAGCTGTTATCGGTCATGCTCCGCCGCCAGGACTCGAACCTGGACCTCACAGCTCCAAAGGCTGTCGTGCTGCCATTACACTACGGCGGACCGCAGACCGCGCCCGGGGCGTGGACCGCCCGTCAAGTCTGCCAGTCCGGAACATAATGGACGAATGGCGCACGAGTCCGATGAGGTCGACCGCATCGTCGGCGCCTGGCGCACCCAGCGACCCGATCTCGACTTCTCGCCGCTGGGGGTCCTCTCTCGCGTCGACCGGCTCTCGCGGCATCTCGACCGCGCGCGCCGCGACGCCTTCCGCCGCAGCGAGCTCGAGTCGTGGGAGTGGGATGTGCTCTCGGCGCTGCGCCGCTCAGGCGAGCCGTTCCAACTCAGCCCCAAGCAGCTGCTCCAGCAGACGCTGGTCTCCAGCGGCACGATGACCAACCGCATCGATCGGCTCGTCGGCCGTCGACTGGTGCGCCGCGAGGCCGACCCCGCCGACGGCCGCAGCGTGCTGGTCACCCTCACCGACGAGGGGCGCACCCGGGTGGATGCGGCCATCACGCGTCTGGTGGACGCCGAGGCGCAGCTGCTCGACGCACTCCCCCGTCCCGACCGCGAGAAACTCGCCGGCCTGCTGCGCAAGCTGAGTCTCGGATTCGACGGCTGACGCGTCAGCCGACCTGCTCGCCCAGCTCGTACCAGCGCTGCTCGATGCCGTCGCGCTCGGCCTCCAGCTCGCCGATCCGTGCCATCTCGGTGCCGAGACCGACGTAGTCCGACTGATCGTGGTCGGCCAGCGCCGTCCGCGCCGCCGCGATGTCGCCCTCGAGCTTCTCGAGTCGGCGCTCGAGCGAGGCCAGTTCCTTCTGAGCGGCACGCAATGCGGCGCCCGTCAGCGCCGCGGTGCCGGCGGATGCCGCCGGGGCCGCGGCGTCCGCCGACGCCGCGGCATCCGGCTGCGCACGCTCGCGCTCGCGCAGCCGCAGATACTCGTCGATGCCGCCCGGCAGATGCCGTAGGCGCCCACCGAGGATCGCGTACTGCTGGTCGGTGACCCGCTCGAGGAAGTAGCGGTCGTGCGAGACGACCAGCAGCGTGCCCGGCCACGTGTCGAGCAGGTCTTCGATCGCCGCCAGCATGTCGGTGTCGAGATCGTTGGTCGGCTCATCGAGGATGAGCACGTTGGGCTGCTCGAGCAGGATCAGCAGCAGCTGCAGCCGACGCTTCTGCCCTCCCGACAGGTCGCGCACCGGCGTCGAAAGCTGGGCGCTCGCGAAGCCCAGGCGCTCGAGCAGCTGACCCGGCGTGAGCTCCTGCGCGGACGAACCGGACCCGAACGTGTACGTCGACCGCAGCCGGCCGACCACGACGCGCACCGGATCGTCCAGGTGATCCTCGAGCTCGTCGAGCTGTTGCGACAGCGAGGCCACCTTGACGGTCTTGCCCCTTTTGACGCGACCGGACGTCGGCTGCACATCACCTGAGACGAGTCCGAGCAGCGTGGACTTGCCGGCACCGTTGACCCCGAGGATGCCGGTGCGCTCGCCCGGCGCGATCCGCCACTCCACCGGATGCAGCACCTCGCGCCCCTGCTGTGAGCCTGGCGTCGGGTACGTCACGGCCGCGTCGAGCAGGTCGACGACGTCTTTGCCCAGTCGTGAGATCGCGAGGGACTGCAGTTCGACGCGATCGCGGATCTCGGGCTCGTCGGCGATGAGGGCGTTGGCCGCATCGATGCGGAACCGGGGCTTCGACGTGCGCGCGGGTGCCCCGCGGCGCAGCCAGGCAAGTTCCTTGCGGGCGAGGTTGCGGCGCCGCGCCTCGATGGCGGCCGCCTGGCGGTCGCGCTCGACGCGCTGCAGGATGTACGCCGCGTAGCCGCCGTCGAACGGCTCGACGACCCGGTCGTGCACCTCCCAGGTGGTATTGCAGACCTCGTCGAGGAACCAGCGGTCGTGGGTGACGACGAGCACCGCCCCCGCCGACGCGGCCCAGCGCCGCTTCAGGTGCTCGGCGAGCCACGCGATGGCCTCGACGTCGAGGTGGTTGGTGGGTTCGTCGAGGAACAGCACGTCGTGGTCCTCGCTCAGCAGGCGCGCGAGCGCCACGCGCCGCCGCTGGCCGCCCGACAGCGCCGCGACGCCGGCATCCATCGGGATGCCCGAGAGCAGACCCGCGAACACGTCGCGTATGCGCGGATCGCCCGCCCACTCGTGCTCCGCGCGATCACCCACCACCGCGCGATCGACCGTGAGCGCATCGTCGAGGTGGTCACCCTGGTCGAGCACGCCGATGCGGACCCCGCCCCGCACGGTCACCCGCCCCGAATCGGGTGGCAGGGTGCCGGCCAGCATCGCGAGCAGACTCGACTTGCCGTCGCCGTTTCGACCCACGATGCCGATGCGGTCGCCTTCGTCGATCCCCAGCGAGACGCCGTCGAAGACGACCTTGGTGGGGAACTCGAGATGCAGGGCTTCGGCCCCCAGAAGATGTGCCATGTTCCGACCAGGCTAGGCGACGTCATCGACGCGAGTTGCACTCGCGATACCCCCTGGGGTATCTTTGGGAGCTCGTTCGAGTGATACCCCCTTGGGTATGAAAGGATGCATGGGATGCGGATCGTGATCGTAGGAGGCGTGGCAGCGGGAATGAGCGCCGCCGCGCGAGCGCGTCGGCTCGACGAGTCGGCCGAGATCATCGTGCTCGAGAAGGGACCCGAGGTGTCGTTCGCGAACTGCGGCCTCCCGTACCATGTCGGCGGCGAGATCGCGGACCCCGAGGAGCTGCTGCTGCAGACACCGCAGACGCTGCGGGCGTCGCTCGACCTCGACGTACGCACGCACCACGAGGTGGTCTCGATCGACCCGGTGGCCCGCACCGTGCGCGTCGTCCACCCCGACGGCCAGGACACGATCGCATACGACGCGCTCGTCCTCGCCCCGGGAGCCGTGGCCGTGCGCCCACCGGTCGACGGGCTCGACTCCCCCCGTGTGCGGACGCTGCGCACGGTCGCCGACGCCGTCGCGCTGCGCTCCGCCGTCGAGTCCGGCGCGCGATCGGCTGTCGTCCTCGGTGCCGGCTTCATCGGCCTGGAGGCCGCCGAGGCGCTCGCTCAGGAGGGACTCCGCGTCGCGGTCGTCGAACTCGCGCCGCACGTGCTGCCGCCGCTCGAGCGCGAGCTCGCCGCCCTCGTCCGCGCCGAACTGGTGCGACTGGGCATCGACGTGCACGACGGCGTCGCGGCATCCCGGATCGACACCGGTGCCGACGCCGACCGCGTCGTGCTCGCGGACGGCACCGCCCTCGACGCCGACCTCATCGTCCTGTCCGCCGGCGTGCGCCCCGATACGGCGTTCGCCGAAGCGGCCGGCATCGCGACGCAGCGCGGCGCCATCGTCGTCGACGCCCACGGCCGCACCTCGGTGCCGGGCATCTGGGCGGCAGGCGACGCCACCGTGTCGACGGATGCCGTGACCGGCGCCGCACGCCCGGTCGCGCTCGCGGGGCCCGCCAACCGCGCGGGTCGTCTCATCGCCGACGACATCCTCGGCGCCGGCACCGCCCGGGCGATCCCAACGGCCGTCGGCACCGCGATCGTGCGCGTCGGCTCGCTCACCGCGGCGCTGACCGGCGCCAACCGCGCCACCCTCGACGCCGCGGGAATCGGCTACCGCACGCTCCACCTGCACCCGAACCAGCACGCCGGGTACTTCCCGGGCGCGACGAGCATGCACGTGGTCGTGCACGTCCGCGCAGGCGACGGGCTGCTGCTGGGCGCGCAGGCCGTGGGCGCCGACGGTGTCGACAAGCGCATCGACGTCATCGCGACCGCGATCCGCGCCGGATTCGCGGGCGAGGATCTCATCGACCTCGACCTCGCGTACGCACCGCCCTACGGTCAGGCCAAGGACGCCGTCAACCTCGTCGGCATGGTCGCCGAGAACGTCGCCGAGGGCCGCCTGCGGCTCTGGTACGCCGACGAGCTCGACGAGGTGTCGCAGAACGCGCTCATCCTCGACGTACGCTCGCGTGCCGAGTACGCGCGCGGTCATGTCGCCGGCGCGCTGAATGTCCCGCACACCGAGCTGCGCGACCGCATCGCCGAGGTCACCGAGGCCGCCGAAGGACGACCGGTGCGCGTCCTGTGCGCCGCGGGCGTGCGCTCGAACATCGCCCACCGCGCCCTCGTCGGGCACGGATTCGACTCGGCGTCGCTCAGCGGCGGGATGCAGACGCTCGAGGCCTGGCATGATGCCGACATCTCCCGCATTCTCGTCACCGAAGGAGCCCTCGCATGTTGATCACCGGAACCCCTGAAGAGCAGGCGGCGGCGCAGAAGAAGATCCTGAACCGGCTGCGACGCGCCCAGGGCCAGCTCGGCGGCGTCATCAATGCCATGGAGTCCGGCGCGTCGTGCCGCGACGTCGTGACCCAGCTCGCCGCGGTCACCAGCGCGCTGGACCGCGCCGGCTTCGCGATCATCTCCACCGCGATGCGCGACTGCGTCATCGATCCCGAGAAGACGCAGGAGGTCGAGGGCCTCACCGCCGACGACCTCGAAAAGCTCTTCCTCTCGCTCGCCTGAGCCCGACCCGACCACCTGAAAGGACTCCCCCAATGTGTCAAGCCGTCACCTGCAAGACCTGCGGAAAGACGACCTGGGCCGGCTGCGGCCAGCACATCGACCAGGCCCTCGCGGGCGTTCCCGCGTCGCAGCGCTGCCCGGGCCACGATCAGCCCGCCAAGTCCGGCTTCCTCAGCTCGCTCTTCCGCTGAGCCCGCGACGACGAACGCCCCGGCCCTGCGGGGCCGGGGCGTTCGTGTCATGCGCGGGGTCAGAGGCCGTTCTCCTGCAGCCACTGCGCGGCGATATCGGCCGAAGACATCTCATCCTCGGTGCTCATCACGTTGAGGGCCACGAGCCCCTCGGGCGTCAGCGCGACACTGACGGCGTTGATGACGTCGGCGATCTCGTCGGCGATGTCGGCCGACACGACCGGCACGACGTTCGACGCGAGGAACAGCCCCTCGGGGTCGTCGAGCACCACGAGATCCTGCGTCTGGATGCGCGGATCGGCGGTGTACACGTTCGCGACGTTCACGGTGCCGGCGACCAGGTCCTCGACCGTGGTGTCACCCGTGGCCGAGAACCCGACCTCGATGCCGTACACGTCGAGCAGTCCCTGCGGGCCGTACGGACGTTCCGCGAGCTCGGGCGGTCCGCCCAGCGTCAGGGGCTCGGTCACGTTCGCGAGATCGGCGATGGTGGTCAGCGACCACTCATCGGCGAACGCGGCCGTGACGGTGTACGAGTCCTGATCGGTGGCATCCGACTGGTCGAGGACCACCAGACCTTCGGGCAGCGCGTCGCCGAGCGCGGCATACACGTCGTCGGCGGTGCGCGCCTCGGTCTCGGGGTCGAAGTACTGCAGCAGATTGCCGCTGTACTCGGGGAACAGGTTCACCTCGCCCGACTCGAGCGCCGGGATGTAGGCGTCGCGCTGGCCGATGTTGAACTGCCGCTCCACCTCGATTCCGGCGTTCTCGAGGGCCTGCGCGTAGATCTCGGCGATGATCTCGTTCGAGTAGTAGGCCTGCGAACCGACGACGATGACGCTGCCGGTGTCACCCGTGTCGCCGGTGTCACCGGCATCCGGCTCGAGGGGGTCGCCGCCCGAAGAGCAGGCGGTGAGGGCGAGCACCGCTCCCGCGGCGAGCGCCGCGAAGGCCGTGGCCCTGGTACGTGCTGTGGACATCTCTGGTCTCCTTCTGGGTGGGTGGTGCTGTGCGCGCCCTACGCGGGCGCGGTCTGGGCGGTCGCCGCGCGGACACGCTTCGCGCGCCCCGGGTCCTGCCCGCCCGCGCGGACCCCGCGCGGGACGACCATGTGCTGGGCGAGTGCGAACAGTCCGTCCAGTACCAGCGCGAGCACGGCGACCAGGAGCGCTCCCCCGAGCACGACGTCGATCTGCCGCAGCGCGATGCCGGTGATGATGTACTGCCCCAGTCCGCCCAGGTTGACGTACGCGGCGATGGTCACCGTTGCGACGATCTGCAGCGTCGCCGCCCGCAGTCCGGCGACCAGCAGTGGCAACCCGAGCGGCACCTCGATGCGCCACAGGATCTGCCACTCGGTCATGCCCATCGCCCGGCCCGCGTCGATGACGCGCCGGTCGATCGCCTCGAAGCCGGTGTACGCGCCGGCGAGGATCGACGGGATGCCGAGGATGACGAAGGCCGTCACCGCGGCCTCGGGCTTGTGAAGCACGCCGAAGACGAGCACGAGCAGCAGGATGAGCCCGAACGACGGCAGGGCGCGTGCCGCACCCGCGATGCCGACCGCGATCTCGCGGCCCTTGCCGGTGTGCCCGATGAGCCAGCCGACGGGGATCGCGATCGCGCCCGCGATGACGACCGACACGAACGTGTAGACGAGCTGCACGAGCACGGCGAGCCAGATCGGGTCGAGGGCCCCGGTATCGCCCGAGAAGATCCACGCGATCGCATCGATGAACAGATTCATGCCGCCGCCTCCGCAGGCCGCGCCGTGCCCATCCGCTTCGCGCTGCCGGCACGGCGGGTCCACGGCATCAGCAGCCGGCCCGCGAGCACGAGCAGCAGGTCGATGATCAGTGCGATGAGCATGACGGTCACCACGCCGGCGAGGATCTCGGGGATGATGCGTCGCTGATACCCGTTGGTGAACAGGTAGCCGAGGTTGGTCACGCCGACCAGGATCCCCACGGTCGCGAGCGAGATCGTGCTCGCCGCCGTCACGCGCAGGCCCGACAGGACCACGGGACCGGCGAGCGGGAACTCGACCGCCCAGAACCGCCGGAACCCGCCGTACCCGACGGCGGTGGAGGCCTGGCGCACCGAGGCGTCCACGCTGTCGAGGCCGTCTGCGACGGCGCGCACCATGAGTGCGATGGCGTAGATCGTCAGCGCGACGATGAGGTTCGTGTCGCTGAAGGCGCTGTAGGCGAAGGCACTCGGCAGGATCACGAGCAGGGCCAGCGACGGGATCGTGTACAGCAGTCCGGTGATCGTGATGATGCCGCTGCGCAGCAGCCGGTAGCGCCACGCGAGCCAGCCCAGGGGCACCGACAGGACGAACCCGAGCACGATCGCGAGCATGCTCTGGCGCAGGTGATCGAGCGACAGCTGCCCGATCAACCCGAGATTGTCGAGGACCCAGGTCACCGGGTCGCCCTCTCCTCCACGAGCGCACCCTGGGCGCGGCCCTCGGCGTCGACGACCACGGTGCCGTGGTCGGTGCGCTCGAGGTGCAGCGCGCGCTTGCCCTTCTCGGCCCCGATGAACATCGACACGAACTCGGTGGCGGGGTTCTCGATGATCTGCTCGGGCGTGCCCTTCTGCGCGATGCGGGCGCCCTTCTCGAGGATGACGACCTGATCACCCAGCAGGAACGCCTCGTCGATGTCATGGGTGACGAACACGATCGTCTTGTCGACCTCGCGCTGCAGCCGCAGCAGCTCTTGCTGCAGCTCGGCCCGCACGATGGGGTCGACGGCACCGAACGGCTCATCCATGAGCAGGATGTTGGGGTCGGCCGCGAGACCACGGGCGACGCCGACCCGCTGCTGCTGGCCTCCGGAGAGCTGACTCGGGTAGCGATCCGCCATCGACCGGTCGAGTCCGACCGTGTCCATGAGCTCGTGGGCGCGCTCGCGCGCGACCGAACGACGCTCACCCTGCAGCACCGGTACGGTCGCGATGTTCTGCCACACCGAGAAGTGCGGCAGCAGTCCGGAGTTCTGCATGACGTAGCCGATGCTGCGCCGGAGCTGCACCGGATCGCGCGATGCGATGTCGTCGCCGTCGATCTCGATCCGGCCGGCGGTCGGCTCGACCATCCGGTTGATCATCCGCAGCAGCGTCGTCTTGCCGCATCCCGAGGAGCCCACGAACACCGTCGTGCGATGAGCGGGGATGACCAGCTCGAACGAATCAACGGCGAGGGTTCCGTCGGCGAACCTCTTGCTCACGTCGACGAACTCGATGCCCATCGGTGCTCCCCCTCGTCGGCCTCGGGTCCAACCACGCTAGCGGACGTCGCCGACACCGAGGCCGCGCTGTGCCGGCTGTTGCCGGACCGTCACATTCCGCGTATCGTTCGCGCCCGGTCAGTACCAGAAGCTCAGGCGCGGCTGCACGTGCCAGCCGAAGATGCGCGAGGCCACGGCCACGTCCGAGCAGCGCACTCGCCCGGCCGCCGCGAGGGTGGCCACCGACACACCGCCCAGTGCGATCGCCGAGAGCTCCTCGACGCCGAGGACGAGTTCGACGGCCGCTTCGTCCTGCGCAGACCCCGCGCGCACCCGCGCCGAGCCGTTCGGATCCACGGTGAGCAGATACGGGCCTGCGCACAGGCCGAGGCGATCGTCGAGGTCGATCGCGATCGTGCCGGGTGCCGCGTACCGGCGGGATTCGAGCACGCCCGCGACGTCGAGCACGCGCACGTAGTGATGGTCGCCGAGCGTGATGGTCGCCGCGCGCTGATCGGAGATCATCCACAGCAGCGGCTCGTCGACCGCCAGCTCCCCGGCGCGCACCTCGGCGACGAGGTCGAGCTCGACGAAGAAACGCCACAGCGCCGCGTAGGCGTCGTCGGACGTCGCGACCAGGTACACGATCGACGCCGACGATCGGGCGAAGTCGTCGTGGTTCTCCTTCACGGTGTACAGCGCGACGCCCGCGGCGTCGCCGCCCTGGTCCGCGTAGCGCACGGCGCGGACGGCACCCGGGTCCTTCGCGTCGGGACGGGTGCCCGCCATGCTGTCCCATACGGCGTCGGGCACGGGCATCTCGCCGGCGATGCGCCGTCGCACGCGCGCGTGCAACCGCGGCAGCAGCTCGCGCGCCTCAGCGCGCGAGACGTAGTCGAGCCGGCCGGGTGGCACGGGACCGGTCCACGACGCCCGGGTCGTGTCGAGCCGCCACGCCGCGCTGGGCGCCGCCGGGGCGAACCCGAATCGGCCGTAGATCGTCGACTCGCTCACGGTCAGCGACGCGATCGGCACACCGACAGCGGCCGCTTCTCGCAGTTCGCCTTCGAGCAGCGTCCGCGCGACGCCCCGCCGGCGGTGGGTGGGCGCGACGGTGACCGCCGAGATCGCGCACGACGGGACATCGGTGCCGCCGGGCAGCGACAACGGCGCGATCCACGAGCAGATCGTGGCCACGGGCACGTCGCGCATCGGACCGGATCGGTCGTACACGCCGGTCATGCGGCGGTGACCCGCCCGCTCGCGCGCGGCCGCGATCTGCTCGTCCGTGCGCTCAGCATCGAGGAAGCCCCGCGATGCGGCCTGGAGCCATCCGGCGTACGCCGCCGGATCCTCACCGGGTGCGAGCACGCTGACGTCGAGACCACGCTCGGCGAGCGCCTGTCGCACACCGTCGGCGCGTGGAGCGATGAGCCACGCTGCGGCGCGCTCCTGGTCGCCGAGGTCGTGCGGCGCGGTCGTCATGTCGGTGTCCTCTCCGGATGGGTCAGGGCGTCGTCGCCCGGGCTCCCGGGACGGGACCGTGCACGTGCAGCGGCGCCAGACCGGACGCCGCGAGGGTGACCTGCAGCTCGAGCGCCTCCTCCGGACCGGCGGCGAGGAACGCGAGGGTCGGCCCCGATCCCGACACGATGCCCGCAAGTGCTCCGGCCCCGCGGCCGGCGGCGAGCACGTCGACGAGATCCGGACGCATGTCGAGCGCGGCATCCTGCAGATCGTTGCGGAGCGCGGCCGCCAGCGCCTCGGCGTCGCCGGAGCGCAACGCCTGCAGGACCTCTGCGGCGACCACCGGGTCCTGCGGGATGCCGCCGCCCCCGCGGCCGCGCAGCGCATCGAGCCGCCCGTACACCTCGGGGGTGGACAGCCCGTCGTCGGCGGGCACGATCACCCAATCGAACCGCGCTTTGGCGAGCGCCGGGCTGAGTCGGTCGCCGCGACCCATCCCGATCGCCGTGCCACCCATCAGCGCGAACGGCACGTCGGCGCCGAGGCGGGCCGCGAGCCGGTGCAGCTCGGCGGTGCCCAGCTCGGCGCCCCACAGCAGGTCGCACGCCACGAGGGCCGCCGCGGCGTCGGCCGATCCGCCGCCCATGCCGCCGGCGACGGGGACGTGCTTGACGATGTCGAGGTGGACTCCGCCGGGGTCACCGACACGACCGGCGACCAGGCGAGCCGCCCGCAGCGCCAGGTTGCGATCGTCGGCGGGCACGCCGGACACGTCGACCGAGCCCGACACGCTGATCGTGAAATCGTCGGCGGGCTCCGCCCACACCTCTTCGTAGAGCGACACGGCCTGGTACGCGGACGCCACGTCGTGGTAACCGTCGTCCTGGACGCCGCCGACCTCGAAGAAGAGGTTCAGCTTCCCGGGTGCCCGCGCGCGGACCCGATCGGCGACGAGAGGGGCCGTCACAGCTGGGTCGACTCCGCCCAGAGATCGACATCGATGCCGTCCGAGAGGGCGTCGATCCGTTCGAGCTCCTCGGTCGAGAACGCCGGACCCTGCAGCGCGGCGAGGTTCTCGTCGAGTTGCGACGGACGCGATGCGCCGATGAGCGCCGAGGTGACGACGTCCTCTCGCAGCACCCACTGGATCGCCATTTGAGCGAGGGTCTGACCGCGTTCCTTCGCGATGACGTCGAGGCCGCGCAGCGTCGCGAGACCCTTGTCGGAGAGCGTGCGGTCGGGCAGCGACGAGCGCCGCTGCGCGCGCTCGGCGGTGCCGTCGCCGAGGTACTTCGACGTGAGCAGGCCCTGCGCGAGGGGCGTGAACGCGATCGCGCCCATCCCCTCCTGCCGCAGCACGCCGGTGAGACCGTCCTCGACCCAGCGGTTGAGGATCGAGTACGCCGGCTGGTGGATCACCAGCGGTGTGCCGAGCGAACGGGCGACGGCGGCCGCTTCGGCGGTGCGCTCGGCGCTGTACGACGAGATGCCGACGTAGAGCGCCTTGCCCTGCTTCACGAGCGTGTCGAGCGCGCCGACGGTCTCTTCGATCGGAGTCACGGGGTCGACGCGGTGCGAGTAGAAGATGTCGACGTAGTCGAGGCCCATCCGGCCGAGCGACTGATCCGCGCTGGCCAAAATGTACTTGCGCGAGCCGAGGTCGCCGTAGGGCCCGGGCCACATGTCCCACCCGGCCTTCGACGAGATGATGAGCTCGTCGCGGTACGGGCGGAAGTCCTCGGCGAAGATGCGGCCGAAGTTCTTCTCGGCCGACCCGTAGGGCGGACCGTAGTTGTTCGCGAGGTCGAAGTGCGTGATGCCGCCGTCGAACGCGTGTCGCAGCAGCGCGCGCTGGTCGTCGAGCGGGATGTTGTCACCGAAGTTCCACCACAGGCCGAGCGAGATCGGTGGCAGGTACAGACCGCTGGTGCCGACCTGGCGGTAATCGGTCGAGCCGTACCGGTCGGCGGCCGCAGCGTACGGCCGGTGGAGCTCAGGGACGTCGGGACGCCAGCGCGCATCGGTCATGTGCCGAGCCTAGCCGCGGCACCGCGCGCGCGGGGCGCCGATTCAGACCGCCGATGCGATGCGGGCGAAGTCGTCCACGCCCAGCTGCTCGCCGCGCACGGTCGGCTCGACTCCGGCCCGTTCCAGCACGACGGAGGCCTCGGCGGCCGAGCCCCCGAGCACGCCCGCCAGCGCCTGGCGGAGCATCTTGCGGCGCTGCTGGAACGCGGCGTCGATCACGGCGAACGTCGCCCGCCGTTCATCGTCGGAACCGCGAGGCTCGGCGTCACGTGAGAACCCGACGAGCACGCTGTCGACATTGGGGACGGGCCAGAACACGTGTCGCGAGACCGTGCCGCACAGCCGCCACGCCCCGTACCACGCGGCCTTCACGCTCGGTGCTCCGTACACCTTCGATCCGGGCGGCGCGGCGAGCCGCTCGCCGACCTCGGCCTGCACCATGACCACACCGCGCTCGATGCGCGGGAACGTCTCGAGGAAGTGGAGCAGCACAGGCACGCTGACGTTGTACGGCAGGTTCGCCACCAGCACGGTGGGGTCTCCCGCAAGCTCGGTCACCCGCATCGCGTCGGCGTCGACGACGGTGAGCGCGCCGTCGGGCACGCCGTGGGCGGTCGCCGTCTGCGGGAGCCGCTCGGCGAGTCGGTGGTCGATCTCGACCGCGGTGACCGAGGCTCCGGTCTCGAGCAGTGCAAGGGTGAGTGAGCCCAGACCCGGACCGATCTCGACGACGCGTTCGCCCGTCTGCACGCCAGCCACCTGCACGATCCGGCGCACCGTGTTGGCGTCGACGACGAAGTTCTGTCCGAGCTTCTTGGTGGGCGTCACATCGAGCTCGGCCGCGAGGGTGCGGATCTCTGCAGCGCCGAGCAGGCTCACGGACATGCCCTGACCCTATCGGGGCCACCTGCGCCGACGAGACTTGACGGGCGGATGCCGCACGGCCAATGTGGTCGCAGGCGGCAGCGTCGCCGCCGGGGTGTGACCGAGAGGATCCTCCATGAGCTCCAGCGACACGTCGGGATCCGACGTCTCCGTCCCCATCGCCCGCGTCGTCCTGGTCGCGGCGACCGCCGCGCTCGGCGGTTTCCTGTTCGGGTTCGACACCGCCGTCATCAACGGCGCCGTGTCGGCCATCGGCGAGCAGTTCGCGACGGGCCCGGTGCTGCAGGGCTTCGCGGTCTCGTCGGCCCTGATCGGCTGCGCGATCGGCGCGTGGTTCGCCGGCCGCATCGCCGACCGGTTCGGTCGCATCAGGGTCATGGTGATCGCCGCGATCCTGTTCATCGCGAGTTCGATCGGCTGCGGACTCGCGTTCGGCGTGTGGGACCTGTCGTTCTGGCGCATGGTCGGCGGTCTCGGGGTGGGCGCCGCATCCGTCATCGCCCCCGCGTACATCGCCGAGGTGTCGCCTCCCGCGTACCGCGGCCGGCTCGGCTCGCTGCAGCAGATGGCGATCGTCACCGGCATCTTCGTCGCCCTCCTCACGGATGCCGCGATCGTCGGCGCCGCCGGCGCATCGACCACCGTGTGGCTGCTCGGCCTGGAGGCCTGGCGCTGGATGTTCCTGTCCGAGATCATTCCCGCCGTCATCTACGGTGTCCTGGCGCTGACGATCCCCGAATCGCCGCGCTATCTGATCGCCCGGGGGCAGATAGCGCGCGCGAAGGAAGTGCTCACCCGCTACGTCGGCGGCAATGTCGAGAAGACGACGACCGACATCATCAAGACGGTCGAGGGCAAGCCCGACCGGCCGCGGTTCTCGATCCTGCGAGGATCGAAGTTCGGCCTGCTCCCCATCGTGTGGGTCGGCATCGGCCTGTCGGTGCTTCAGCAGTTCACCGGCATCAACGTGATCTTCTACTACTCGTCGACGCTGTGGCAGGCGGTGGGCTTCACCGAGCAGGACTCGCTGACCATCACCGTCATCACCTCGGTGACGAACATCGTCACGACGATCGTCGCGATCATGCTCATCGACCGTGTCGGCCGCAAGCCGTTGCTGCTGGTGGGTGCGATGGGCCAGTTCGTGTGTCTCGCCGTGCTCGCGATCATCTTCGCGGCGGCGCCGATCGTCGACGGCGAGCCGGTGCTGCAGGGCGCTGCCGGTCCGATCGCGCTGATCGCGGCGAACCTGTACGTCGTGTTCTTCGGCGCGTCGTGGGGGCCGGTGGTCTGGGTGCTGCTGGGCGAGATGTTCAGCAATCGCATCCGCGCGGTCGCCCTGTCGGTGGCCGCAGCAGCCCAGTGGGCCGCGAACTTCGTCATCTCGACGACGTTCCCGTCGCTGGCCGCTGTGGGCCTGGGCCTGGCCTACGGCATCTACACGTTCTTCGCGTTCGTGGCCATCTTCTTCGTCATCAGGTTCGTACGCGAGACCAACGGGCGCACGCTCGAGTCGATGGTCGACTCGGGGGCGCCGACCCCGGCGAAGGGCTGATCGAGAGCGCGTGCCGCCGACCCGCGCGCCGACCTGCGTCGTGCGACTCGGCGGTCACTCCCACGGGTGTGTCACGACGGGCAGGATCAGGATCCGTCCGAGCACCGCACTGGGATGCTTCGACATGAACGCCGCCGCGTCGTCGATCGACTCCGCCTCGATGAGGTCGTATCCGGCGAACCACTCCTTGAACTCGGGAAACGGCCCGTCCGTCACGAAGGTCGTGCCATCGCGCACCACGACGGACTTCGCCCGGTCGGAGCCGGCGACCGGCGCTCCAGGCCCGAGCCTTCCGGCACCTGCGCCCTCGTCGGCCCAGGACTCCAGCATCCTCCGGTCCTGGTCGGGCGAAAGGGTCGCGCCGGACGAGTCGGTCATGTGGATGACGAGGTATTGCTGGGCCATTGTCGATCTCCTTATGTGTGGTGGTCGGGGGACGTCGGCACGTCGGGGATGTGGGGCGAACCCACGGACTCCTCGGCGAGTTGGTTGCGGCGACGAGAGAGGTGCGCGATCTCGGCGGGGTTGACCGCCAGCTCGATGGCCCGGTTGTACGCGGCACGCGCCTCGCGCCGGCGATCGACTCGGCGAAGCAGTTCAGCGCGCGTCGCGTGAAAGGCGTGATACCCGTCCAAGGTGCCCTTGAGCGGGGTGAGGAGGGCGAGACCGGCTGCGGGCGACCCGAGTTCTGCGATCGCGACAGCCCTGCCCAGCATGACGACAGGACTGGGATCGATCCGCTCGATCCGCTCGTAGAGTGCGGCGATTCGTGACCAGTCCGTGTCGAGCGGGGACGCCGCCGACGCGTGCACGGCGTTCACCGCGGCGAGAAGCTCATATCGTCCGGCCCCGTCGTCGACGTCGGCCCCCGCGTCGATCCGCTCCGCCTGCAGGATCTCGAGACCCTCGCGGATCATCGGTCGATCCCACGCGGTGCGATCCTGCTCGTCGAGCCGTACGAGTTCACCCGTCGCAGAAACGCGGGCAGGTGCGCGCGCCTCGGTCAGCAGCATGAGCGACAGCAGGCCCGCGGCCTCCCTCCGTGCGCTCGAACCGTCGGGGAGGAGATCGCGCATGAGTCGCGCGAGCCGGATGGCCTCGCCGGTGAGGTCTCGGCGGATCGATGCAGACCGCTCGCCCGAACTCAGATACCCCTCGTTGAAGACGAGATAGAGCACGGCCAGCACCCCCGCGGCCCGTGCCGGCAGATCCTCGCGGTCGGGAACCCGGTACGGGATGCGCGCCGCCCTGATCTTGGCCTTGGCCCGGCTGATCCGCTGACCCATCGTGGTCTCCTGCACGAGGAACGCCTTGGCGATCTCGGTCACGGTGAGTCCGCCGACGATGCGCAGCGTCAGCGCGACCTGCGCCGGGACGGGCAGGATCGGGTCGCAGCACGTGAAGACCAGCCGTAGCCGATCGTCGTCGATCACGCCCATCGGCGCGTGCGGAGTGTCGTCGCTGAGCCGGTGCGCCTCCTGCTGCATCTCCTTTCGGCGGGCTTCACCCCGGAGCCGGTCGATCCCCTTGCGATGTGCGGTCGTCATGATCCAGGCGCCCGGATTCGGCGGGACGCCCTCGCGCGGCCATCGCTCGACCGCTGTGGCGAAGCCTTCCGCGGCGGCTTCCTCGGCGATGTCGAGATCACGGAACCGCCGCATCAGGGCGGCGACGATGCGGGCCCATTCCTCACGATGGACGCGCTCGATCACGGCCTCGACCGCCGGGGAGTCGGCGCCGGCCTCAGCCATCGACGCGCGACTCTCCGCGCCGCGTGGCGCACACCTGCCCCCGACCGGTCGCGCGGTCGACAGCCCGGCGGACATCGCGCTTCATCCCTCGTCCTCTCCATCGACCGCCGGTGCGTCCGATGATCCTCACCATGTCTACGCCGACGACCCCGTCGATTCGACATCGCAGCCGAAAGAACCTGAAGAAAGTCCCCCCGGCGGCGTCGAGATCGTCTTCCGCCGCCCGTAGCGGGGGTGAGGGCGGATCGCCGATCCGCAACCCGGAAAGGGGAAGCACATGTTCCACGCCGAGATGCTCGCGGCCGAGAAGAGGGAATCCACCGATCGGGTCGTTGCGCTTCGACAGGCCCGCGCGGCACACCGGCGCGAACACCGCCGGGCACGACGACGGGCGTGGCAGCAGCTGCTCGAGTCGATCCCGCCCGGTATCGCGGTGCGCCTGGGAGGCTGAATCCGCTCGATCGCGGCGGCGTCGCAGTGATGCCGCCGGCGACGCCTAGGATGTCGTGGTGCCCACGCTCGGCGAGCTCATCGCACCCCGACGCCTCGGCCGAGACTTCCGCTGGCTCCTCGCCGCGACGTGGACGAGCAATCTCGGCGACGGCATCGCGCTGGCCGCGGCACCTCTGCTGATCGCGTCGATGACGTCATCGCCGATCCTGGTGGCCGCGGGCGCCATGCTGCAGTACCTGCCCTGGCTGCTGTTCGGCCTGATCGCCGGCGCTGTCGCCGACCACCACGACCGGCGCCGGCTGGTCATGCTCGCCAACAGCCTGCGCGCGGTCGTCGTCGTCGGGCTCATCGCGTTCCTGGTCACCGGCACCGCCAGCGTGTGGATCGTGCTGGTCGTGTCGTTCCTCTACGGCACGGCCGAGGTGTTCGCCGATTCCGCCGGCAGCACGCTCCTGCCGATGATCGTCCGGCCCGCCGACCTCGGTATCGGGAACGCCCGGATGCAGGCAGGCTTCCTCGTGGCCAATCAGCTCGCCGGCCCACCGCTCGGCGCCTTCCTCTTCGCGGTCGGCTCGTTCTGGCCGTTCCTGCTGCAGGTGCTCTGCGTCGGTCTGGCCGTACTGCAGATCTCGCGGATCGCGCAGACGCCGGTGCCGAGGCGTCCGGAGCGGGAAGGGGACACGCGCCGCCGAGCGACCACGCTGCGGGCGATCGGCGAGGGCCTGAGGTGGCTGCGCCACAACGCGCCGGTGCGCACGCTCATCGTCATCATCCTGGTGTTCAACGTGACCTGGGCCGCGCCGTGGGGCGTTCTGGTGCTGTACGCGACGGACTACCTCGGGATGGGACCGGTGGGGTACGGCGCGCTGACGACTGCGTCGGCGATCGGCGGGTTCATCGCCGTCTTCGGCTTCGGCTGGCTCGAGAGGCACGTCTCGTTCGCCGCCCTCATGCGCGTGTGCCTGTCGCTCGAGGTGCTGATGCACCTCGGGTTCGCGCTGACGACGTCGCCGGTCGTCGCGTTCCTGCTCATGTTCGGCTTCGGTCTCTACGCGTTCGTGTGGGCGACGATCTCGACGACGGTGCGGCAGCGCCTCGTGCCGATCGAGCTGCAGGGGCGCATCGCGTCGGTGAACATGATCGGGGTGTTCGGCGGCCTCGTGGTCGGCCAGTTCCTCGGCGGCGTGATCGCGCAGCTGTGGGGGCCCACCGCACCCTGGTGGTTCGCGTTCGGCGGGTCGGCGCTCACGCTCGTGCTGGTGTGGCGGTCGATCGCGCACATCGCCGCCGCGAAGCCCGTCCTCGACGACGGGGCGGACGAGATCGCCGAGGAACCCGGCACCGGCGGACTGCCGCTCATCGACTGACCGGGCGGGTCGGTCAGTCCTCGAAGGACCCGTACACCCGCACGGTGTTCTCGGCGACCTGAGCGCACAGCTCGTCGAGGTCGATCCCGAGCTCGACCGCCATGAACCGCAGCGTGACCGGTACGAGGTACGGGGCGTTCGGCCGGCCGCGGAAGGGCGCGGGCGTCAGGAACGGCGCGTCCGTCTCGACGAGGACCCGCTCGAGCGGGGTCACCGCGAGCGCATCGCGCAGGTTCTGCGCGTTCTTGAACGTGACGTTGCCCGCGAACGACAGGTAGCAGCCGCGGGCGGTGGCGATCCGCGCCATCTCGGCATCGCCCGAGAAGCAGTGGAAGACGGTCCGGTCGGGGGCGCCGACGCGCTGCAGCATCTCGAGCACCGCGTCGTGGGCGTCGCGGTCGTGGATCTGCATCGCGATGCCGTGCTTCTTCGCGAGGGCGATGTGCGCCTCGAAGCTCTCGAACTGCGCGGGCAGCCCGTCTTCGCCGGTACGGAAGAAGTCGAGCCCCGTCTCGCCGATCGCCCGCACCCGCGACTGGGAGGCCAGCTCGTCGATCACGGCGATCGCCTCGTCGAGCCGGCCGGCCGCCGCGTACGCCGGGGCCTCATTGGGGTGGATCGCGACGGCCGCCAGCACACGCGGGTGGGATGCCGCGGCATCCGCCGACCACACGCTCGACTCGATGTCGCCGCCGGCCTGCACGACGCCCCGGATGCCGACCGCCGCCGCCCGCTCGAGCTGCTCGTCGAGCGACAGCGGTTCGTCGCCGTCGCTGATCTCGAGGTGCGCGTGGTTGTCGTACACGGGCACCGCGAGCGGCTCGGGTGCCGCGGGCCAGCGCACGTCGCGCGAGCCGTCGTTGTGGCGCTCGCGCACGTACTGCGACGGGTCGGACGACTCAGGCATGCTGCTCGACGCGCGGGAACAGCGGTGCGAGGCCGTTCACCGATGTGCCCGGGCGCAGGATGCCCCAGCCGCCCGCCTCGCGGATCGGCTGATCGTGCAGACGTCCGAGCGACTCGGCGGCGCCGAGCGCGACCCACAGCTTCTCGGTGGCCTCGGGCATCACCGGCGACAGCAGCACCGCGAGGGCGCGCAGGCCTTCGGCGGCGGTGTAGAGCACGGTGCCCAGGCGCTCGCGCTGCGCGTCGTCCTTGGCCAGGGCCCACGGCTCGTTCTGGGTGATGTAGCCGTTGAGCGCGTCGACGATGGTCCAGATCGCGTCGATCGCCTCGTCGATGCGGAACCGCTCGATGGCCGCGTCGGCGTGCGTCGCGGCATCCGCCACCGTGCGCTGGATCGCCAGGTCGCCCTCGGTGTACTCCGCCGCGGGCGGCACCACGCCCTCGAAGTAGCGCTCGATCATCGCGGTCGTGCGCGACGCGAGGTTGCCGAAGCCGTTGGCCAACTCTGCCTGGTAGCGCGACGAGAGGTCCTCCCACGAGAACGACCCGTCCTGTCCGAAGGCGATCGCCGACAGGAAGTAGAACCGGTACGCGTCCGACCCGAAGACGTCGGTGATCTCGGTCGGCGCGATGCCGGTGAGCTTCGACTTCGACATCTTCTCGCCGCCGACCAGCAGCCAACCGTGAGCGAAGACTCCCCGGGGCACGTCGACGCCCGCCGCCATCAGCATCGCGGGCCAGATGACGGCGTGGAAGCGCAGGATGTCCTTGCCGACCACGTGGTACGCGGGCCAGCGGCGCGCGAACTCGTCGGGGTCGGACCCATAGCCGACCGCCGTGGCGTAGTTGAGCAGCGCGTCGACCCACACGTAGATGACGTGCGACTCATCCCACGGCACCTTGATGCCCCAGTCGAACGTCGACCGCGAGATCGAGAGGTCCTTCAGGCCCTGCTTGACGAACGAGACGACCTCGTTGCGCGCGGACTCGGGACGGATGAAGTCGGGGTTCTCGCGGTAGAGCTTCAGCAGCGGCTCGGCGAACTCACTGAGCTTGAAGAAGTAATTCTTCTCGTGCAGCAACTCGAGCGGGATCGAGTGGATCGCGCACACCTTCAGCCCCTCGAAAGGGCCGGAGCCGTCGAGGATCTCGGACTCGGGCTTGAACTCCTCGCAGCCCACGCAGTAAAGCGCCTCGTACTCGCCCGCGTAGATGTACCCGCGGTCGTACAGCGCCCGGAAGAAGGTCTGCACGTTGCGCTCGTGGCGCTCCTGCGTTGTGCGGATGAAGTCGTCGTTGGCGACGTCGAGGGTCTTCAGCAGCGGGAACCACGACTCGCTCACGAGCTTGTCGACCCACTGCTGCGGCGTGACGCCGTTGGCGGAGGCGGCGCGGAGCATCTTCTGGCCATGCTCGTCGGTGCCCGTGAGCATCCAGGTGTCGTCACCGGCCTGACGATGCCAGCGCGCGAGCGTGTCCACCGCCACGGTCGTGTACCCGTGGCCGATGTGCGGCACGTCGCTCGGGTAGTAGATCGGCGTCGTGATGTAGAAGGATCGGCCGGTGCTCACCCGAGGATTCTAGTCGGCGGGCGCGGGCGCCTCGGCGATGTGTCGGTCCCGCCGGGCCAGCCCCGCGGCGTACAGTTCCCGCTTGGAGTGCCCGGTGGCCTCGGCGACCTCGGAGGCCGCGTCCTTCAGGCGGATGCCCGTGGCCAGGAGCGTCGCGACCTGCTCGACGGCGTCGTCGAAGGGCACATCGCGGGCGCTCGCCCCGGCCACGACGACGACGATCTCGCCGCGCACACCATCGGCCGCCCACGCGGCGAGGTCGCCGAGCGGACCGCGGCGGACCTCCTCGTGCAGCTTGGTGAGTTCCCGGCACACCGCCGCCTCGCGATCGATGCCGAACGCGGCGCCCATCGCGGTGAGCGTGGCTGCCAGGCGCGACGGGGCCTCGAAGAAGACCATGGTGCGCTGCTCCGCCGCGAGCGCGCCGAACACGGTCGCGCGTTCGCCCGCCTTGCGCGGTGCGAAGCCCTCGAACGTGAACCGGTCGGTCGGCAGACCCGCCACCGCGAGCGCCGTGACGACGGCGCTCGGGCCCGGGATCGCCGTGACCTCGACGCCGGCCGCGACAGCCGCGGCGACCACACCGTAGCCCGGGTCGCTGACGGTCGGCATCCCTGCGTCGCTGAGCAGCAGCACATCCTCCTCGCGGGCGAGGTCGACCAGCACCGCCGCCTGCGTCTTCTCGTTGTGATCGTGCAGCGCGAGCAGTCGCGGTCTGTTGTCGATGTGCAGCGCGGCCAGCAGCCGCTGCGTCGTGCGGGTGTCCTCGGCGGCGATCACCGTCGCATCGCGCAGCGCGCCGATCAGTCGCGTCGAGGCATCGCCCAGATTGCCGATCGGCGTCGCCGCGAGGATGATCACCGACCCAGCATAGGCTGGGCGCTGTGACGACGACCGGCGAGCAGCTCCTGCCCGTCGCACCGCCTCCGAAGCCCACGCTCTACGACCGCTGGGCCGCGCGCGTCGCCGCCGATCCGCGGCTCGAACGGCTCTGGCGCTGGCTGGCGCCGACCGTGCTCACCGCTCTGGCGTTCCTGCTGCGCGTGATCAACCTGGGTCATCCGCACGACCTCGTCTTCGATGAGACGTACTACGTCAAGGACGCCTGGTCGGAGTGGAACCTCGGCTACACCGCGACCTGGCCCGAGTCGGCCGATGAGCGCTTCGTCGACGGCGAGACCGACATCTACACGACCCTCGGATCGTTCAGCGTGCATCCGCCGCTCGGCCGCCTGCTGATCGCGCTCGGTATGGCCGCGTTCGGAGCCGACAACGGCTGGGGCTGGCGCATGGCGGTGTGCCTGGCGGGCACCGCGCTCGTGCCGGTGCTGTACGTGATCGCGCGTCGCCTGACCGGCTCGATCGCGTTCGCGTCGATCGCCGCGCTGCTGCTGGCCGTCGACGGCATGGCGATCGCGATGAGCCGGGTCGCGCTTCTCGACGGTCTGCTCGCGCTGTTCGTGCTGCTGGCTTTCTTGTTCGTGCTGCTCGATCGGTCGCGTCATCTCGAACGCCTCGACGCCGGCATCGCCGCTCGACGCGCGGGCGACCAACCACCCGCGTGGGGACCTGTGCTGTGGAACCGTCCCTGGGTGATCGCCGCCGGTGCCGCCGTGGGTGCCGCCACCGCCGTGAAGTGGTCGGGGCTCTACGTCGCGGCCGGCCTCGGCATCTATCTCGTGGTGACCGACGCCCTCGCCCGGCGCCGCGCGGGCGTGGCGTTCTGGCCCACGGATGCGGTGCGCCAGGGTGCGGTGTCCTTCGTGCTGTTCATCCCGATCGCGTTCGCGGTGTACCTCTCGTCGTGGATCGGGTGGCTCACCAGCGACGGCGGCTACGACCGTCACGCCGTCGACGCGTCACCGGCGGAGGGGCTGTGGGCGTGGGTGCCGCTGCCACTGCAGAACCTGTGGAAGTTCCATCAGGACGTCTACGGCTTCCACGTCGGGCTGTCGAGTCCGCACGGCTATATGAGTCCGGCGTGGCAGTGGCCGCTGCTGGTGCGACCGACCTCAATGCACTTCGCACGCGACGAGTACGGCCAGAACGGCTGCCTCGCCCCGGAAGGCTGCGTCGAGAACGTCTACAGCATGCCCAATCCGCTCGTCTGGTACGCCGCAGTGGCGGCGGTGCTGTGGCTGTGCTGGCGGTTCGTGATCGCGCGCGACTGGCGGATCGCGTTCGCGCTGACCGGCGTGGCCGTCACCTACGTGCCGTGGCTGCTGTACGCCGAGCGCACGATCTTCCAGTTCTACACGGTCGTGATCGTGCCGTTCCTCATGCTGTCGCTCGCCTTCGCGCTGCGCGACATCGCGGGTCCGCCGGGGGCGGATGCCTATCGGCGGGCGACCGGCCAGCGACTCGTGATCGTCTTCCTCGGCGTCGCGCTGCTGGTCGCGGCGTTCTGGTATCCGGTCGTCGCGGGCATCCCGGTGCCCGAGTGGTTCTACCGCATGCACAACTGGATGCCCGGCTGGGTCTGAGTCAGTCGCGCAGATCCTCGGGATCGGTCACCGGCAGCTCGCACACGAAGTCGCGGCAGTCGTAGGCCGCCGCACGGCCGCCGCGCAGATCCTTGGCCTCGAGCAGCGCGAAGCCTGCGTCCTGCCAGGCCCGCGCCTGAGCCGGCGAGACGACGAGGACGAGGTCCGCGGCGCGGGTGCGCGCCACCTCCGCGAGCGGATGCCGCGCATCGGGCGCGACGACGACGAGCTGGCGCGGCGGCACGGCGGCCCGGGCGGCGACGCCGAGAAGAGCGCCGTACGCGAGGGGCTGCGTCACCGCGGTCGCCCCGTACGTGCGCAGCGCCCGCTCCGCGGTCCGGCGGAACGGGTCGCCGGCGCCGAGCTCCCACAGCGTCAGGGCCGCATCGGCGATCGAGGACGGACCCGAGGGCTCGTCGCCGTCGGACGCGGCGTCGACGGCCGCGATGCGCTGCTCGCGAAGCACCGGGTCTCCTCCGCCGGGCACGGTCGGCGGGCCGTCGTCCGGCGTGCAGGCGCGTACGAGGTCGCGCGCGGCGACCGCGTAGGCCACCTCTCCGGTCGCGACCGCGAGGGCGAGGAGTCCGCCCGCGAGCTGCCCGTAGTCGGCGAGCGTCGCGGTCGCGCGCGACGCGATCTCGTCGAGCGATGCGCGAACCAGGAGCCCGTCGTCGTCGACGTTGGTCTCGAGTACCGCATCGGCCGCCCGGCGCGCGGCCTGCTCGGCGCGGTCGTCGCCGGCGCGGGCCGCCGCGCGCGCCAGGGCGCCGATCGCCAGACCGTTCCAGCCCGTGACGACCTTGCCATCGACGGCCGGCGGATCCAGCTCGGCGCGTGTCGCGGCATCCCGGGCGTAATACCCGCCCTCGCTGCGGGCGCCGTCGATCGTCGACTCGGAGTCCTGCGCGGCGCCGAACCCGCCGGCGGGCTGCTGCAGCACATCGACGAGGAATCCGATGATGCCGTCGGCGGTCGCGGTGTCGCCCGCGTCGAGCGCGGCGTCGAGCAGCTGCGCGTTGTCGGTGAGCATCCGCTCGTAGTGCGGCACCGTCCAGTCGGGACGGGTGGCGTACCGGAAGAAGCCGCCTTCCACGCCGTCGCGCAACGGCGAGGCCGCCATGACGGCGAGTGCGCGATCGGCGACCGCCGCGGCGTCGGGCGCGCGTTCGCGCACCAATCGCGCCTGCAGGAACCGCACCGCCGTAGCGACCGGGAACTTCGGGCCGCCGCCGTCGCCGAAGCCGCCGTGCCGCGGGTCCTCACGAGCCGCGAGCGCGCGAGCGGCGTGCACCACGGCCTCGGCGTCGGGGATCGCGGCGTCTGCGTGCGAAGCGGCGGCGAGCGTCTCCTGCAGCGCCGACACCACCGCGTCGCCGGTCGCGGTCACCTCGTCCCGACGCTCGCGCCACGCCTCGGCGACCGCCGCGAGCACCTGCCCGAAGCCGGGCACCCCCGCGCGCGGTTCGGGCGGGAAGTACGTGCCCGCGTAGAACGGCCGCCCGTCCGGCGTCGTGAAGACCGTCAGCGGCCAGCCCAGGTTCGGCGTGAACGCCGCGGCGGCGTTGAGGTAGGCCGCATCCACTTCGGGGTGCTCTTCGCGATCGACCTTCACCGACACGAAGCCGCCCGCGAGCATCGCCGCGATCGCGGAGTCCTCGAACGACTCGCGCGCCATCACATGGCACCAGTGGCACGTCGAGTAGCCGATCGACACCATCACGGGCACGTCGCGCCGTCGCGCCTCGGCGAACGCCTCCTCGCCCCAGGCATGCCACGGCACCGGATTACCGGCGTGGGCGCGCAGGTACGGGCTGCGCGAACCGTCGAGGCGGGAGGCCATGGACCCGGCTCAGTTCACCTCGTCGGGGTGGGCGCTCACGCGCCCCGACCCGTCACCCGGATCGAGCGCGTCGATCGCCGTGAGCTCTGCGGCGGTGAGCGTGAAGTCGAAGACGTCGAGGTTCTCGGCGAGTCGCTCGCGGCGCACCGACTTGGGGAAGACGATGTTCCCCTTGTCGAGGTGCCACCGCAGCACGACCTGGGCGGGCGTCTTGCCGTGCGCGGCCGACGCCGCCGTGACCGGCCCGGCGCCGAAGAGGTCGTACTTGCCCTGTCCGAGCGGACCCCACGCCTCGATGCGCACGTCGTGCGCGGCCGCCCACTCGGCGACCTCGCGCTGCTGGTAGGCGGGGTGCACCTCGATCTGGTCGACAGCGGGCGTCACACCGGTCTCGGCGACGATGCGCTCGAGGTGCGGCACGAGGAAGTTCGAGACGCCGATGCTCGATGTGAGCCCCTTCTCACGGAGTTCGATGAGCTTCTGCCATGCGTGCACGTAGTTGTCACGGGCGGGAGTCGGCCAGTGGACCAGATAGAGGTCGACGCGGTCGAGCCCGAGCTTGTCGAGACTCTCGGCGATAGCGGCATCCGGCTCGTCGCCGTCGTGACGGTCGTTCCACAGCTTGGTCGTGACGAAGAGCTCGTCACGCGGGATGCCGCTCGAGGCGATGGCCGCGCCGACGCCCTCCTCGTTGCCGTAGATCGCCGCCGTGTCGATGTGGCGGTAGCCGAGCTCGAACGCCTCAGACACGGCGCGCTCGGTGTCGTCGGCCGGAACCTTGAAGACGCCGTAGCCGAGCTGCGGGATCGTGTGGCCGTCGTTGAGCGGAAGTGAGGTGATGGTCATGCCACCAGCCTACGAGCCGGTCAGTCCGTGGGCGCGGGCTCGACCATCCACCACTCGGTGAACGACGCGCAGCGGTCGCCCTCGAAGCGGAGGACCCAGATGTTGCGGTACGTATCGGCTCCGGGGTACACGGTGCGCCCCTCGATCACGGCGGTGTCCTCCTGCTGGGCGACCGGATGCCACGTGAAGGTCGGCACCGACGGCTCGTCCTCGTCGATCCACCACGCCACGATCGCGTCGCGGCCGCGGATCGGCTCGGCGTACGGCTGGGTCCGGTACTCGGCGTCTTCGGTGAACAGGGCGGCGATGTCGCCGGCGTCGTCGGAGGCCCACGCCGCCTCGTACCCGGCCATCCATTTCGCGATGTCGATCATGCCCACACCGTACGTCGCGTCGACGACACGGTGCCAGGCCCGCACGTCGACTCCGGCCTACGATGGAGGGCTATGTCCGCGCCCGATCCCGTGATCACATACCCGCCGGAGCTGCCCGTCAGCGCCGCACGGGACGAGCTCGCGCGGGCGATCACCGACCACCAGGTCGTGATCGTCGCGGGGGCGACCGGGTCGGGGAAGACGACGCAGCTGCCGAAGATCTGCCTCGAGCTCGGTCGCACCCGCATCGCGCACACGCAGCCGCGGCGGATCGCCGCGCGCACGATCGCCGAACGCATCTCCTCCGAGCTCGAGGTGCCGCTGGGTTCGACCGTCGGCTACACCGTGCGGTTCACCGACACGGTCTCGGACGACACGCGGATCGCCCTCATGACCGACGGCATCCTGCTCAATCAGATCCACCGCGACCGACTGCTGCGCCACTACGACACGATCATCGTCGACGAGGCCCACGAGCGGTCGCTCAACGTCGACTTCCTGCTCGGCTACCTCGCCCGCATCCTGCCGGAGCGACCCGACCTCAAGGTCATCATCACCAGCGCGACGATCGATCCCGAGAGCTTCGCCGCGCATTTCGCCGGGCCCGACGGTCCCGCGCCCATCGTCGAGGTCTCCGGCCGCACCTACCCCGTCGAGATCCGATACCGCTCGCCCACCGATGAGACCGAGGACGACGTCGACGGGATCACGGCGGCGCTGCGCGAGCTCGACCGCGAACCCGCGGGTGATGTGCTCGTCTTCCTTCCCGGTGAGGCCGAGATCCGCGACGCGATGGATGCCGTACGTGGCATGTACGCGAAGGATGCCGCGCCGACCGAGGTGCTGCCGCTGTACGGACGCTTGAGCGCGGCGGAGCAGCACCGGGTGTTCGAGCGTTCCCAGACGGCGGGCGTACGGCGACGGGTGATCCTCGCCACCAACGTCGCCGAGACGAGCCTGACGGTGCCCGGCATCCGATACGTGGTGGACACCGGCACGGCGCGCATCTCTCGATACAGCAATCGGGCGAAGGTCCAGCGCCTGCCGATCGAGCCCATCTCGCAGGCATCCGCCCAGCAGCGCTCCGGTCGCGCCGGCCGCACGTCGCCGGGCGTGGCGATCCGCCTCTACGGCGAGGACGACTTCACCACGCGCCCGGAATTCACCGAACCCGAGATTCTGCGCACGAGCCTCGCGTCGGTCATCCTGCAGATGCTGTCGCTCGGCTTCGGCGACATCGCCGACTTCCCCTTCCTCACGCCGCCCGACTCGCGCGGCGTGAAGGCGGCTCTCGATCTGCTCGTCGAACTCGGCGCGGTGCGGGACGATCGCGGCGGACGCACGAAGCTCACCGACATCGGGCGACGCATCGCGCGGCTGCCGATCGATCCGCGGTTCGCCCGGATGCTGCTGGAAGCCGAGCGCACGAAGGTGCTGCCCGAGGTGCTTGCGATCGTCGCCGGCATGTCGATCCAGGACGTGCGCGAGCGGCCCGAGGAGCACCGCGAGGCCGCTGACCGCCTGCACGCGCGGTTCGCCGACCCCACCGGCGACTTCCTCACGCTGCTGAACCTGTGGAACCACCTGCGCGAGAAGCAGGGCGAGCTCGGCTCGAGCGCCTTCCGGCGCCTGTGCCGCGCCGAGCACCTGAACTACGTGCGGGTGCGCGAATGGAACGACGTGCATCGGCAGCTGAGCTCGCTGATGGGGGTACGCCGTCGTGATGCGGCATCCGACTCACCCGATCCCGACACCGTGCACCGCGCGATCCTCGCGGGGCTGCTCTCGCATCTCGGAATCCGCGACGACCGCGGTGACGGCGCCCGCAGCGGACAACGGGCCGGGGGCAAGGGCAGACCGCAGGCGCAGTACCGCGGGGCGCGCGGAACGAGCTTCGCGATCTTCCCCGGCTCGGTGCTGCGACGCAAGAGCCCAGATGCCGTCATGGCGGCCGAGCTCGTCGAGACCAGCCGCCTGTTCGCCCGCACCGTCGCCGCGATCGATCCGGCCTGGGCCGAGCCGCTGGCCGGCGATCTCGCCAAGCGGTCGCTCAGCGAGCCGCACTGGTCGAAGGACGCCGGCGCCGCTTCGGCGTACGAGAAGGTCACGCTGTTCGGCGTCGAGATCGTCCCCCGGCGGCGGGTGCAGCTGGCGCGGTTCGACCGGCCGTTCGCACGCGAGCTGTTCCTGCGGCACGCGCTCGTGGAGGGCGAGTGGGATCCGTCCGGCCTGGACAAGCGCCTCAGCGCCTTCGAGCGGCGCAACCGCGAATTGCGGCGGCGCCTGGAGCGCGTCGAGGAGCGGGAGCGTCGGCGCGACATCCTGGTCGGCGACGAGGCGGTGTATTCGTTCTACGCCTCGCGCATCCCCCGCGACGTCTTCGACGTCCGCTCGTTCGAGACGTGGTGGCGGGAAGCCGCGACCCGCACCCCGCGGCTGCTCGACATGTCGGAGGACGATCTCGTCGACGAGGCATCCCGCGGCAGCGAGCGCGACTTCCCCGCGCGATGGCAGCAGGGCGACCAGGTGCTCTCGCTCGCCTACCGGTTCGAACCCGGCGCCCCGGACGACGGCGTCACGGCCGTCATCCCGTTGCCTCTGCTGGCCCAGGTTCGGCCCGACGGCTTCGACTGGCAAGTGCCGGGCATGCGCGACGAGCTCATCACCGCGCTCATCCGGTCGTTGCCGAAGGCGATCCGCCGGCACGTCGTGCCCGCCGCCGACTGGGCGGCCCGGCTGGGCGAAGAGCTCGCCGGAGTCGGGCCCGAAGATCACGGCGGCTTCCCGCCCACCTCACTGCGTGACGCGCTGGCCGACCGCATCCGGCGCGTGGCGTCACAGCCGGTGACCGCGGCCGACTTCGATCTCGCACGCGTGCCCGGGCACCTCGGGATCTCGTTCCGCGTCGTCGACGGCCGCGGACGCACCGTCGGCAGCGGTCGCGACCTCGTCGCGCTCCAGCAGCAGCTGGCAGGTCGCGCGCGCGACTCGGTGGCGCGCTCGGTCACGCAGCCCCCGCGCGGCCCGAAGCCGCGCCTCGGCAACGCACCGACGGCCGACGACAGCGCTGGACCTTCGTACGCCGAACGCACCGGCCTGACCGAGTGGCCGGGCGGCGATCTGCCCGCGGTCGTCGACACACGGGTCGCCGGCGGTGTCGTGCGCGGCTACCCCGCGCTCGTCGACGAGGGTGCCGCCGTGGGGGTGCGCATCGAGTCGACCCCCGATGCCGCGGCGACGGCGACCCGCGCCGGCGTGCGGCGCCTGCTGCTGCTGGCCGTGCCATCGGCGAGCACCTACGTGCTCGAGCACCTCACGCAGCCCGAGAAGCTCGCTCTCGCGGCGTCGCCCTATCCGTCCGCGCGCGCCCTGATCGAGGACTGCCGTGTCGCGCTCGCCGACGCCGTTCTCGACCGGGTCGCCGGCGACCTGCGCACCGAGCGCGCATTCACTGCCGCCCGCGACGCCTTCTCGGCCGGCGGTGTCGACGAACTGTTCGACGCGGTGTCGCTGACCGCACGCATCCTGACCGCGGCCCGCGAGGCCGAGAGGGCCGTGCGCGGGCAGAATTCGATGACGCTGCTCGGCGCCCTCGGCGACCTGAAGGCGCAGATCGGCGGTCTCGTGTTCGACGGTTTCGTCTCGCGAACGGGGGTCGCGCGGCTCGCCCATCTGCCGCGCTACCTGCAGGCCGCCCGTCTGCGCGCCGAGGGGCTCTCCGACAACCCGGGCCGCGACCGGCAGCGGATGACCGAGTTCGAACGCGCGTCGGCGATGTTCGCCGAGGCGGGGGGCACGGTCCCGCTCTCCTCGGATGCCCCGCCCGGCCTGACGCACGCCCGGTGGCTGCTCGAGGAGTACCGCGTCAGCCTGTTCGCACAGCAGCTCGGGACCGCCGAGCCCGTCTCGCTCCCCCGCATCCAGAAGGCGCTGCGCGCCCCCGCGTGACCCCCCGGGGGCCTTCCACCCTCGGTTTGGGGCGCATTTCCGGCATCGGGGCGCGGAAATTCCCGCCCCGAACCAGGGAATGCGCCCCGAACCCGTCACGTTGGCGGCGAGTATGGCTCACGCGATCACGTACGACCGCTTCGGCGGGCCCGATGTCCTCTCCCTCACCGAGATCCCCGATCCGGTGCCGGATGCCGGTGAGGTGGCGATCGCGGTCGAGGCGGCCGGCGTCAATCCCATCGACATCAAGCTGCGCACCGGCGCGCGCGCCTCGGCCCCGCTCGACGGTCCGCGCGGGGTCGGGTTCGACGGCGCCGGCGTGATCTCGGGCGTCGGCGAAGACGTGTCGGGGTTCGCGATCGGCGATCCGGTGGTGTTCTTCGGTGTTCCCGGTGCCTACGCGACCACGGTGGTGGCCCCCGCCGCGCACGTGCAGGCGCGACCGGCGGCGGTCTCGGCAGCGGAAGGCGCGGCAATCGGCATCCCGGTCGGCACCGCCTATCAGGTGCTGCGGTCGCTGCGCGTCCGCTCCGGCGACACGCTGCTGCTGCACGCCGGGTCGGGCGCCGTCGGCCAGGCGGCGATCCAGCTGGCCGTGCTGTGGGGTGCCCGGGTCGTCGCGACCGCCTCGCCGCGACGGTTCGCCCGCGTCGAAGAGCTGGGTGCGACGCCGGTCGCGTACGGCGACGGACTGCTCGGGCGCCTGCGCGAGGCATCGCCCGACGGCTACTCGGTCGCGCTGGATGGCGCGGGCACCGACGAGGCGCTCGACACCTCGCGCGCCCTCGTCGCCGACCACGATCGGGTCGCGACGATCGTGCAGGGGGCGCGCGCGGCCGAGCTCGGCATCCGTGCATTCTCGGGCGGCTCGCCCCAGCCCCTCACCGAGATCGAGCAGACATGGCGCCGAGAGGCCGTGCCGGTCGCGCTCGCACTGCTGGCGGCCGGTCGGTTCTCGATCGAGATCGCCGCGTCCGTCCCGCTCGCCGCCGCCGACGACGCGCAGCGCCTGGTCGAGTCGGGCGCCGACGGCAAGGTCGTCCTCACACCCTGACCCGGACTCAGGTCGCGTCGGTGAGGAACGCGCGGTAGAAGTCGATCCCGCGCAGCCACACCGCGACACGGATCCGCTCGTCGGGAGCGTGGAGCGCGTCGCGCTCGGCGCGCGTCAGGTGGAACGGCGTGAAGCGGTACACGTGGTCGCTGATCGGCGTGAACCACCGGCTGTCGCTCGCGCCGAGTTGCAGATAGGGCGTGGTGAGCACGTCGTCGCCCAATGTCGCCGACACCGCGCGCGCGATGCGCCGCCACTGCGGCCCCCGCCACGGCGAGACAGGCGACGGGTCGGATCCGTGGCGCACCTCGATCTCGACGTCGTCGTCGCCGATCACACGGCGCACCCGCTCGGTCGCGCCCTCGACGGTGTCGCCCGTCAGCAAGCGGATGTTGACGGATGCCCGTGCCGTCGTGGCCAGCACGTTCTCACCGGGCGCCCCGCTCAGCTCGGTGACGACCGCGGTGGTGCGCACGACCGCATTGGTCTCGGGTCCGAGGCGCGAGAAGACCGCGGCGACGGCCTGCCCCGTCACGGAGGTGCGACGGAAGGCCGTGCGCAGCGGTTCGGCGACGTGCGGAGCCACTGTCGCGAGCATCGCACGCACCGGCGGGGCGATGCGGCGAGGGAACGGCCGGCGCCGCAGACAGTCGATCGCCCGCGCCAGGCGCGCCGTCGCCGGCATCGCCGGCGGAGTGGACGCATGTCCGCCCTCGGTGCGGGCCGTCAGCACCAGCGTCATCACCCCGCGCTCGGCCACGCCCACCATCGCCGTCGGCCGCGCGAGGCCGGGCACGACGCCGTCGACGACCGCGCCGCCCTCGTCGAGTACGAGGTCGGGACGGATACCGCGCTCGGCCAGCAATGCGACGATCGCCTGCGCACCGTCGCCGGCGGTCTCCTCGTTGTGGCCGAATGCGAGGTAGACGTCACGCTCGGGCTCGAAGCCCTCGTCGATCAGGGACTCGACGGCCTCGAGGATCGCGACGAGCGACCCCTTGTCGTCGATGGCGCCGCGCGCGTGCACGACGGTGTCGTCGCCCTCGCCCGTCGTGATCGCCTCGAACGGCGGATGCTGCCACTCGGCCTCGACCACCGGCACGACGTCCTGGTGCGCCATCAGCACGACCGGAGCACCCGAGCCGCGACCGCTCCACCGGTAGAGCAGCGAGTGACGGGCGACCACCTCGCGATCGAGCCGATCATGGATGAGCGGATACAGACGCTCGAGGGCCTGGTGGAACCTGTCGAACGAATCGTGGTCGATCAGGCTCTCGTCGGCGTGCGAGACGGTGGGGATGCGGAGCAGTTCACGGAATCGGTCGAGGGGTCCGGACACCCGACGAGCCTACCCGCCGCTTCGCCTGAACCCGCGGCCGTCGCTACGCTCGACACCATGAACGGACTTCGATGGGGCATCCTCGGTCCGGGCGGCATCGCCCGAGCCTTCACTCGCGACCTGCGGCTCGCCGGACTCGACGTCGCGGCCGTCGGCTCGCGACGCGCCGAGGTGGCGACGGCGTTCGCCGAGGAGTTCGGGGTGGCCCGCGTGCACACCTCGTACGACGACCTCGTGGCCGATCCCGACATCGACATCGTGTACATCGCGACACCGCATCCCTTCCACGCCGAACAGGCGATCCTCGCGTTGCGCCACGGCAAGCACGTGCTCGTCGAGAAGCCGTTCACGCTCACCGGCGCCCAGGCCCGCGCGGTGCGCGAGGTCGCGCGCGAGACCGGCCTGCTCGCCATGGAGGCGATGTGGACGCGATACCTGCCTCACATGGAGCGGATCCGCGCCCTGGTCTCCGACGGCGCGCTCGGCGACGTGCGAGCCGTTCTCGCCGACCACACGCAGCGGATCTCATCCGACCCGTTGCACCGCTTGAACAACCTCGAACTGGGCGGCGGGTCGCTGCTCGACCTCGGCATCTATCCGATCTCGTTCGCGTGGGACATCCTGGGTGCGCCCACCGCCGTTTCCGCGGCCGCCCGCATCGGCGAGACGGGAGCCGACGTCGAAGTCGCGACGATCATGACCCACGCGGGCGGCGCGTTGTCGACCTCGCTGTCTGCGTCGCAGTCGGCGGGGCCGAACGTCGCCCACGTCGTCGGCACGGAGGCGCGCATCGACATCGACCGCGTCTGGTACAACGCGAGTTCGTTCCGCCTCACCCGCCCCGACGGCACCGTCCTGGAAGACTACGTGTCGCAGGTCGACGGCCGCGGCATGCAGTATCAGGCCCTGGCAGCCGAGCGTCTCGTGGCCGCCGGCGCCACCGACAGCGACGTCCTGCCGCTCGACGAGACGGTCGCGATCATGGAGAACCTCGACGAGATCCGCACGATCGTCGGCGTCGACTACCCCGGTCAGGAGTGACGTGCCCGAACTGCAGCCCGCCCGCGTCGCCGTCTACCTCGACTTCGACAACATCGTCATGTCGTGGTACGACCGCGTCCACGGAAAGAACTCGTACCAGCGCGACCGCCAGAAGATCGCGTCGGGTGCCGGCGACCCCGACGTCGCCGAGCGGCTCGGCGCGGCGACGGTCGATGTCGGGGCGATCATCGACTACGCGGCGTCGTTCGGCACGCTCGTGCTCACTCGCGCATACGCCGATTGGTCCGCCCCGGTCAACGCCGTGTACCGGTCGCAGCTCGTCGCGCGCGCCGTCGACCTCGTGCAGCTGTTCCCTGCTGCGGCGTACGCCAAGAACGGCGCCGACATCCGGCTCGCGGTGGATGCCGTCGAGGACATGTTCCGCCTCGACGACCTCACCCACGTCGTCATCGTCGCCGGCGACTCCGACTACGTGCCGCTCGCGCAGCGCTGCAAGCGCCTCGGGCGCGTGGTCGTCGGGGTCGGCGTCGCGGGCTCGACGGCGAAGTCCCTCGCGGCGGCGTGCGACCAGTTCGACTCCTATGACTCGCTCCCCGGGGTCCAGCCTCCGGTCGTCGAGAAGCCCGCGAAGACCGACACGGCGGAGTCGCGTCGCCGCAAGGCGAAGCCCGAGGCGGACCCGGCCGATGTGCTTCTCGAACGCGCGCTGCGTCTCGAGACCGAGCGTACGGACGAGGAGTGGGTGCACGCCTCGGCGCTGAAGAGCCTGCTCAAGCGGATGGACCCGTCCTTCAGTGAGAAGGGCCTGGGTCACAAGTCGTTCACCGACTACATCGCCGCGCACCCCAAGGTCGCCGAGCTCAAGGAGGACGGCAACATCCGGCTCGTGCGCCTGGCGCCCGACGCACGCTGAACCGCCCACTGCGCGGCATCCGACACCGAATCCGGCTCCGACCTGCTCGAAAGCCTGTCGGGTACAGTGTGCTCGTGGCCCGGCGCAGAGTTCCACCCGGCTCGCAGTCGTCGCTGCGAGAAGCCAATCGCGCGCGCCTGGTGGAATCCCTCAAGCGTCACGGGCGTCTGACGCAGGTCGAACTGGCCGGCAGCACGGGACTGTCACCGGCGACCGTCTCGAACATCGTCAAAGAGCTCACGGCCTCGGGTGTGCTGCACACGTCGTTCACGTCGCGCAGCGGCCGGCGCGCGACGCTGGTCTCGCTGGCACGGCAGCTCGGTCTCGTCGCCGGCGTCCACTACAGCTCGCGCCAGCTGCACATCGCGATCGCCGATGCGACCCGCACCATCGTCAGCCAGACGACACTGCCCCTGCCGATCGACCATCGCGCCGATGCCGAGCTCGACCGGCTGGCGATCCTGCTCGGCGAGCTCATGGAGACGCTCGGGGGCTCGGTGTCGGAACTGCTGGCCGTCGGTCTCGCACTTCCCGCGCCCATCGATCCGCGCACCGGAATGGTCTCCACTCCCGGCCTGCTGCGCGGATGGGAGGGCATCGACGTCGCCGCGAGTCTCACCGCGCGCATCGGCCGCCCCGTCTTCGTCGACAGTGAGGCCAATCTCGGCGGACTCGCCGAGGCACGCGAAGGCGAGGGCCGCAGCGCCGCATCATCGGTGTTCATCCGCATCGGCCACAGCATCAGCGCCGGACTCGTCGTCGGCGGCGACCTCTTCCATGGCGTCAACGGCAAGGCGGGTCAGATCGGACACGTGACGATCGACGAGAACGGCCCGATCTGCCGGTGCAGCAACCGGGGCTGCCTCGAGACCTACGCCGGCGGCCCCGCGCTGCTCTCGCTCTTCCCGCCCAGTGAGGGGATGCTGCGCCTGAGCGATCTGCTGCAGGCGGCCGACGACGGCGACGGCAGCGCGCGCCGCGTGATCGCCGATGCCGGCCGCCACATCGGCATCGCCGCGGCCAGCCTGTGCAACCTGTTCGACCCCGAGCTCATCGTGGTCGGCGGCGAGCTGGCCCAGGCGGGCGAGATCCTGATGGCCCCCATGCGTCACTCGCTCGAGCGGACCGCACTGCCGGCGGCCGCCGGCCTGCCCGAGGTGGTCGCCGCCTCCTTCGGCGAATGGGCCGAGACCCGCGGGGCGATCGCGATCGCGCTCGACCAGGTCACCGTCGCCTCCGACGTGATCGCCGTCACGGCCTAGGCCCGGAGCGTTCCGCCATGGGGTCGTCGAAGCGATCGGGTTCCGCCGTGCTCACCCGCGCGCTCGCCGTGGTGGCGGGCGCGGTGGCAGCCCTCGGCCTGCTCACGGCGTGCGCCACCATCGAGGACTCCGACGGCACGATCGCGCTGCTGCTGCCGGACGCGAAGACGGCGCGCTACGAGACGTTCGACCGGCCGTTCTTCGAGGAGCGGGTCGCCGAACTGGGCGACTACCGTGTGCTCTACACGAACGCCGATGGCGACGCAGCCGAACAGCAGCAGCAGGCCGAGTCGGCCCTGACCGCGGGCGCAGACGTGCTCGTGCTCGACCCGGTCGACTCCCGCGCCGCCGTCGTCATCGTCGACAGCGCGACCGCCCAGGGCGTGCCGGTGATCTCGTACGACCGTCTCATCGCCGGGGGCGACCTCGCCTATTACGTCTCGTTCGACAACGAGAAGGTGGGTCTTCTGCAGGGCGAGGCTTTCGTCACCGCGATGGCCGAACGCGGCACACCGACGGGAGGCATCCTGATGGTCAACGGCTCGCCGACCGACAGCAACGCCGCCCAGTTCCGCGAGGGGGCACGCCAGGCGATCGATGCGAGCGGGGTGCGCGTCCTCGCAGAATTCGACACGCCGGGGTGGAGCCCCGATCAGGCCCAGGACTGGGTCGCCGGGCAGATCGCCCTGTACGGCGACCAGATCGCGGGCGTCTACGCCGCCAACGATGGGACGGCGGGCGGCGCCGTCGCCGCGCTGAAGGCCGCCGACGCCGATCCGTGGCCGGTGATCACGGGTCAGGATGCCGAACTGTCAGCGGTGCAGCGCATCGTCGGCGGCGACCAGTACATGACCGTGTACAAGGCGATCCGCCCGCAGGCGCGGCTCGCCGCCGAGGTCGCGGTGGCGCTCATCGCCGGCGACGAGGTCACGGCCCCCCTCGAGATCGACGGCACTCCGGCGACCCTGCTCGATCCCGTCGCAGTGACCGTCGACAACATCCTGGAGACCGTGGTCGCCGACGGCTTCTGGACCGTGGAGCAGATCTGCACCCCCGAATACGCCGCAGCCTGCGAAGCGGCTGGCATCCTGTAGGGCGATGCCGAATATGCCCACCGCCCCCCGTGCCTATCGCAACCGTGTCCTCACCATGACCGGCATCGGCAAGCGGTTCGGCGCCGTCAAGGCCCTCACCGACGTCGACTTCTGGGTCAACGAGGGCGAGGTGGTGGCCCTGGTCGGCGACAACGGGGCCGGCAAATCGACGCTCGTGAAGGTTCTCGCCGGCGTGCACCCACCGGACAGCGGTGTCATCGAGTTCGACGGCGAGGCCGTCGACATCGAGACCCCTGCCGACGCGCAGGAACTCGGCATCGAGACCGTCTTCCAAGACCTCGCGCTGTGCGACAACCTCGACGTCGTCGCCAATCTGTGGCTGGGCAAGGAGATCACCAGCGGCGGCGGACTCGACGAGGTCGACATGGAGCAGCGCACGTGGACGCTGCTGCGCGAGCTGTCGGCGAAGATCCCGTCGGTGCGGATCCCCGTGGCCTCGCTGTCGGGCGGCCAGCGGCAGACCGTCGCGATCGCGAGATCGCTCATCGGAGACCCCCGGGTCGTCATCCTCGACGAGCCGACCGCGGCGCTCGGCGTCGCCCAGACCGCAGAGGTGCTCAACCTCATCGAGCGGCTGCGCGAGCGCGGCCACGGCGTCGTGCTCATCAGCCACAACATGGCCGACGTGCTCGCCGTCGCCGACCGCGTCGTCGTGCTGCGCCTCGGCCGCAACAACGGAGTCTTCAACGCCGTCGACGTGACCAGCGAGACCCTCATCGCAGCGATCACGGGGGCCGGCGAGCACGCCGTCGGCCGTGTGACCACTGAGACGACCCCGACGGTCGCCCCGCCGCCGCCCACCGGCCCCGAGGCCACGGTGATCCCGTTGGAGCCGGGCAGGCGGCGCCGCCCCAAGAGGGGCGACGGATGAGCGAGGGCATGGTGGACCGCGTCCGAGACGCGGCCGACGGCCTGTTCGCTCGCGTGCGCGGCGGCGACCTAGGCTCGCTGCCGGTCATCGTCGGGCTGATCGTCATCTGGACGGTGTTCCAAGTGCTCAACCCCGTCTTCCTGTCGAGCACGAACCTCGTGCTCCTGACGATGCAGTGCGCGGCCATCGGAACGATCGCGCTCGGCGTGGTGATGATCCTGCTCGTCGGCGAGATCGACCTCTCGGTCGGATCGGTGTCGGGACTCGCGGCGGCGGTGCTCGCCGTGGCCTTCGTGCAGCTGCAGTGGAACCTCGTGCTCGCGATCGTCGCCGGCGTCCTGGCGGGCGCCGGCGTCGGGGCGGTGTACGGCTGGCTGTACACGCGTTTCGGGCTGCCGAGCTTCGTCATCACCCTGGCGGGGCTCCTCGGCTTCCTCGGCCTGCAGCTGTGGGTACTGGGCGACACCGGGTCGATCAATCTGCCGCTGGACTCGTGGCTCGTCGAGTTCGCGCAGCGGATGTTCCTGCCCGCCTGGGCGTCGTATGCCCTGGCCGTCGGCGCTGTCGTCGTGTACGCCTTCGCGCTCGTGCGCCGCTCGCGGCGACGCACCGCGGCCGCACTGGTGGGACAGAGCTACCTCGAGATCGGACTCCGCTCCACGGGGTTGCTGGTCTTTCTGCTGGCGGCCACGTGGTACCTCAATCTGTCGCGCGGGGTCGGGGTGATGTTCCTGTTCTTCCTCGTGCTCGTCGTGCTCGCCCACCTCGCCCTCACCCGCACTCGATGGGGCCGCTCGGTCTACGCGGTCGGCGGATCGGTCGAGGCGGCGCGGCGGGCCGGAATCCGCGTCGACCGCATCTACGTCTCGGTGTTCATGCTGTGCTCCACCCTCGCGGCTGTGGGCGGCGTCCTCGCGGCCGCGCGGCTGGGTGCGGCGAACCAGAGTTCGGGAGGCGGCGACACGAACCTCAACGCGATCGCGGCGGCCGTCATCGGCGGCGCGAGCCTGTTCGGCGGGCGGGGCACGGCGTTCTCGGCGCTGCTCGGAATCGTGGTGATCCAATCGGTGTCGTCGGGGCTCACGCTGCTCAATCTGGACTCGTCGATCCGATTCATGGTCACGGGTGTCGTCCTCGTGCTCGCCGTCATCGTCGACTCGATCTCACGCCGGACGCGCGCGGCGACCGGGAGGGCATGAGTTCGGAGAACGAATCCTGCATCGTCGTTGCCAAAGCGTTACGTTCAAGTCTTGACGTCAAGAGGTGAACTCGGGAGGATCGCTTGCGAGCGCTCTGGCGTGCGAGGTCACTCGCGATTTCAACGACGAAAGGCGAACGATGAAGAAGTCTTCACTTCTGGCCGTGGCAGGAATCAGCGCTGCCGCGGCCGTCCTTCTGGCCGGCTGCGCCGGCTCCAGTGGGGGAACTCCGACCGACGGCGGCGATGGTGGCGGAGGTGAGGCAGCCGGTCGCGCGTGCGTGATCCTGCCCGACGCCGCATCCTCGCCGCGCTGGGAGAACTTCGACCGCAAGTACCTTCAGGAGGGCCTGGAGGGCGCTGGGTTCGAGGTCGACATCCAGAACGCCCAGGGCGACGTCAACAAGTACTCGACGATCGCCGACCAGCAGCTCACCCAGGGCTGTGGCGTCATGCTGTTGGTCGACTACCAGGGCGCGGCCGAGGCCGTCGCAGCGAAGGCCAAGGCCGAGGGCATCCCGGTGATCGCCTACGACCGGCCGTTCACCGGCGCCGACTACTACGTGTCGTTCGACAACGTCGAGGTCGGCCGCCTCGAGGGGCAGACGGTGCTCGACGGACTCGAGGCCGCCGGCAAGGACCCGGCCACCGCGGTCGTGGTCTACATGGGCGGCGACCCGACCGATGGCAACGCGGCCATGTTCAAGCAGGGCGCGGTCGAGGTCATGGAAGAGGCCGGCATCACCGCCGCGGCCGAGCCCCCGGGGGTGTGGGACCAGGCCAAGTCTCAGACCAACTTCGAGCAGGCGCTGACCTCGCTCGACGGCAAGGTCGACGGCGTCTGGGTCGCCAACGACACCAACGCGGCCGGTGTCATCAAGGTGCTGCAGGACAACAACCTCGAGGGCGTCGCGGTCTCGGGCCAGGACGCGAACGTCGCGGGCCTGCAGAACATCCTGCTCGGCTGGCAGACCGCCACGGTCTACAAGCCGGTCGCCGATGAGGCCGCCGCCGCCGTCGAGACGGCGATCGCGCTGCTCAACGGCGAGGAGGTCTCGACCGACGCGACTCTCGACGACGGCACGCCGTACGTGCAGGTCACCCCGATCCTGGTCGGCCCCGACGAGGTCAACCAGGTCGTCGCCGCCGGCGACGCGGCGTACGACGACGTCTGCACGCCGGATGTCATCGATGCGTGCGAGGAGTACGGGGTCACCGCTCCCTGATGATCCGCACTCCGGGGGCGCCGCGTCCTGATGGGCGCGGCGCCCCCGCGATGTGGACGACAGCGGGTGGATCATGGACCGATCGCGAGGAGGCGATATGTCAGAGCCGATCATCGAACTGGTCAACGTCAAGAAGTCCTTCGGACCGGTGAGCGTGCTCAAGGGGGTGAATCTCAAGGTCCGCCCCGGCAAGGTCACCGCGCTCGTCGGCGACAACGGTGCGGGCAAGTCGACGCTCATCAAAGGACTCGCGGGCGTGCAGCCCTACGACTCCGGCGAAGTGCTGATCGACGGCAAGCACCGCGATCTGCACGCCCCGCGGGATGCCGCGCACCTCGGCATCGAGGTCGTGTACCAGGACCTCGCCCTGTGCGACAACCTCGACATCGTGCAGAACATGTTCCTCGGCCGCGAGGAACTCTCGTTCGGCACGTTCGACGAGGGCCGCATGGAGAAGGAGGCATCCGACACCCTCCGCTCGCTCTCGGTGCGCACGGTCAAGTCGGTGCGGCAGAAGGTGTCGTCGCTGTCGGGCGGCCAGCGCCAGACCGTGGCGATCGCCCGCGCGGTGCTCAAGAACGCCCGCGTCGTGATCCTCGACGAGCCGACTGCAGCCCTCGGCGTCGCACAGACCGAACAGGTGCTGAATCTGGTCGACCGCCTCTCCGACCAGGGGGTCGCGGTCGTGCTCATCAGCCACAACCTCGCCGACGTCTTCGCGGTGGCGGACGACATCGCCGTGCTCTACCTCGGCCAGATGGTCGCGCAGATCCCCACCGAGCAGACCACGCGCGACGACGTCGTCGGCTACATCACCGGCACCAAGACGATGGACGGCATCGAGCACATCGGCACCTCGGCGATCGCGACGGGAGACCCCTCATGAGCAGCAACGCAACCCGTACCGAGGCATCCCCCGACCCCGTCGCCGGCGACCTCATCGGCAGCGGCATCGAAGGCGGCCTCATCGACCAGGTGAACGCCTGGTGGCAGCGCGTGCGCGGCGGCGACATGGGGGCGCTGCCCGCCGTCGGCGGGCTCGTGGTACTCGGCATCCTATTCTCGGTGTTGAGCCCCTTCTTCCTCACCGAGCGCAACTTCGCGAACCTGCTGAACCAGGCGGCGACGCTCGTCATGCTCGGCATGGCCCTCGTGTTCGTGCTGCTGCTCGGCGAGATCGACCTGTCGGCCGGCGTCACCGGAGGCGTCGCGATGGCGCTGTTCGTCGTGCTCAACGCTCAGTTCGGCATCCCGTGGCCGTTGGCGCTGCTGGTCGGATTCGGCTTCGGCATGGCCACCGGAGCGCTCATCGGCTTCTTCGTCGCGAGAGTGGGCATACCGTCGTTCGTGGTCACCTTGGGATTGTTCCTCGGGTTCCAGGGTCTCGCGCTGCTCATCATCGGCGACGGCGGCCTCTACCGCCTGCAGGTGCCCGAGCTCATCGCGATCCAGAACGGCAACCTGCCCACCTGGGGCGGCTGGGTCATGCTCGCCGTCATGCTCGCGGTCTCGGCGGGCACCTCGTTCTGGGACCGCGCCCGGCGCGCACGCGCCGGCGTGCCGAATCGGTCGCTGTCGCTCGTGTGGATCAAGCTCGGTGTGATCGCCGTCCTCGGCGGCATCGCGGTGTACCTGCTGAACCAGAATCGCGGCGTCTCCGTCGGCGTGGTCGAGGGCGTGCCGATCATCGTGCCGATCGTTCTGGTGATCCTGTGGATCGGCACATTCATGCTCGATCGCACACGGTTCGGCCGCTACATCTACGCGATCGGCGGCAACGCCGAAGCGGCTCGCCGTTCGGGTGTCAAGGTGCGCTGGATCAAGTGGTGGGCGTTCGTGATCTGCTCGAGCCTCGCCGTCGTGTCGGCGCTGTTCAGCGTCGCGCGCGTCGGGTCGGTGGATGCCACGGTCGGCCGCGACATCGTCCTGAGCGGCGTCGCCGCCGCAGTGGTCGGGGGTGTCAGCCTGTTCGGCGGCCGCGGCCGCCTCGTGCACGCGGCCATCGGCGCGTTGGTGATCGCCACGATCACCAACGGACTCGGCCTGCTGGGCCTGCCGGCCGGCATCAACCTGCTGGTCACCGGCGGTGTGCTGATCCTCGCGGCCACCGTGGATGCCCTCTCGCGACTGAGATCCGGCGGGGGTATGCGCATCTAGCGCGGCCTGCCGCAGCAGACCCGGCCCTCGCCGTCGCTCCGCGCGACGATCCGGTCCGCGTCGTCCTCCCCGTCAGGGGCAGCGACGGTGCGGGCCGGATTCGCGTGCGGGCACCCGGAAGATGCCTACGACGTCGACAGCACCTCGTCGACCCACGCGGGCACCAGCACGGTCGCCGGCCCGGTGCGCGCGTCGTCGAAGGGCACGAGCCCCTCACTCGACTCGAGGTTGAGCTCGACGGTGCGCGCCTCGAACGCCGCCGCCAACGCCGCATACCCCGCCGCGGGGTAGACCTGACCCGACGTGCCGACCGAGACGAACACGTCGCACGCGACGACGGCCTGCTCGATGCGGTCGAGACCGTAGGGCATCTCACCGAACCAGACCACGTCCGGGCGCAGCATCCGCTCGCCGCACACGGGGCACGGCGGCCGGTCGAGCAGGTCGGCGGACCATGCGGGCCGCGCCTCGCACGCCGTGCACCGCGCGCGTGCGAGTTCGCCGTGCATGTGCACCAGGTTGCGCGAACCGGCACGCTCGTGCAGGTCGTCGACGTTCTGGGTCACCACCAGCAGATCGTCGCCCCGTTCGGTCTCGAGCTGTGCGAGCGCGCGGTGTGCGGCATTGGGCTCGACGGATGCCAGCGCCCGCCGCCGCGCGTCGTAGAACCGCAGCACGGTGTCGGGGTCGCGTTCGAACCCGTCTGGGCTTGCGACGTCGTCGACGGCGTGGCCCTCCCACAGTCCCCCGGCGTCACGGAAGGTCGGCACCCCGCTCTCGGCCGAGATGCCGGCACCGATGAGCACGACGATGCGCGTCACCGCAGCATCCCCCGCAGCAGATCGATCGTGTCGGCATCGTCCGCCTGCTTGTCGGGGCGGTAGCGTTTCACGCGCGCGAACCGCAGCGCGACGCCGCCGGGATACCGGGTCGACCGCTGCACGCCGTCGATGGCGATCTCGACGACGGTCTCGGGTCGCACGTGCACGGCGTACGCGGTGCGGCGGGTCTCGATGGTCGGAAAGTGCTCGGTCTGCCACCGCAGAAGCTCGTCGGTGAGCCCCTTGAACGTCTTGCCCGCCATGACGAACCCGCCCGGCTCGCCGAAGCGGCCGTCGGGGTCGCGGGCGCCGAGGTGCAGGTTCGACAGCATTCCCGTGCGCCGCCCCGAGCCCCACTCGACCGCGAGCACGACGAGATCGACCGTGACCACCGGCTTGACCTTGAGCCAGCTCTTGCCGCGGCGACCGGCCGCGTAGACCGAGTCGGCGGCTTTGACCATGACCCCCTCGTGTCCGGCTGCCAGCGCGTCGCGCGAGAACGCGTCGGCGGCGTCGGGGTCGTCGGTGAGGATGCCTGGAATCCGCATGCCGCCCACCACGGCGTCGAGCACGTCGAGCCGCACCGTCAGCGGTTCGTCGATGAGGTCACGGCCGTCGACGTGGAGGATGTCGAAGAACCACGGATGCAGCGCGACGGCCGCCTCCGTCTCGGAGCCGAAGCGCGCCATCGTGTCCTGGAACGGCCGCGGCGCCCCGTCGTCGTCGATCGCGAGCGTCTCGCCGTCGAGGATCACCCGGTCGACGGGCAGCTCGCGCACGCGCGCGACGATCTCGGGCACCCGGTGGGCGATGTCGGCGAGCCCGCGCGTGAACACCCGCACGTCGTCGCCGTCGCGGTGCACCTGGATGCGCGCACCATCGAGCTTGTACTCCACCGATGCCGCCCCCGTCGCGGCGACGGCGTCCGCCGGCGATGCCGCGGTGGCGGCGAGCATCGGCAGGACCGGAGTGCCCACCCGCAGCGACACCGCCTCGAGCGTGTCGGCGGACTCGGTCAGCGCGACGCGCGCTGTCTCGCCGAGGTCGCCCGACAGCATGGCCGCGCGGCGCACCGCCGGACCGGCGCGGTCGGCGGCGCGGGCGATCGCGTCGAGCAGCACGCCTTCGAGCGCGCCGGTGCGCAGCTCGCCGAGGATCACGCGCGTGAGCAGATCCCACTCGGACGGTGTCGCCCGGGCGGCGACGGCATCGAGGGCGGCGCGACGCGCCGCGACCGAGCCCTCTCCCCCGGCGGCCGCGAGCGCGTCGAGCGCGGCGTCGACCTCGCCGACGGTGAGCGAGGGCTCGGAGGCGCCGCCGGCGTCGGCGGCGGCGAGACTCCGCCAGCCCACGCCGAGCCGGCCCTGGCGCGGGCGCGCGACGAGGAACCCGACGACCGGAGCGATCTCATCGGAGCCGAGTCTGCGCAACAGCTCGGCGATCGCGTCGACCTTGCCGATCCGCGACGACGTGGCGGCGACCCGATCGGCGGTGAGGGCGACCTCGGCGAAGAGCACGACGCCATCCTGCCACCGGCGACCGACACCCGGCCCGGAGCCGCCCGCGCGAGTCGACACGGCTCGTGCGAGTCGACAGCTTGCGCGCGTGCAGAACGCATCGACCCGCGCGGAACGTGTCGATTCGGCATCCGCGGCGCATCCGCGGCGTCACCCCGCGCGCAGCAGACGCTCCACGTAGGCGGTGGCCGGGGCGGCGCGAAGCTCGTCGAGCGTGCCCGTCTGGGTCACCCGCCCGTTCTCGAGCACGACGACGGCATCGGCAAGCGCGGCGACGTCGGCGGTGCTGTGGGTGACGAGCACGGTGGCGCCGCCGAACCCGCCGAGGTGCCGGGTGAGGTCGACGCGCACGTCGGCGCGCACCTCGACGTCCAGTGCCGCCATCGGCTCGTCCAGCAGCAGCACCTCCGGGTCGACGGCGAGGGCTCGCGCCAGCGCGACCCGCTGCGCCTGCCCGCCCGAGAGCGTGCCGGGCAGGCGCTCGGCGAGGTCCTCGAGCGCGAACCGGTCCAGCAGCGGTGCCACGGCGGCTCGGGCATCCGTCCACGACCTCCCGCGCATCCGGCCGGCGAAGGCGACGTTGTCGCGCACGTCGAGGTGGTCGAAGAGCAGGTAATCCTGGAAGACGACCCCCACGCGTCGGGATGCCGCGGGCAGGTCGATCCCGCGGCGGGTGTCGGTCAGCACACGACCGGCGGTGGAGATGCGGCCGTCGACGACGCCGATGAGGCCTGCGATCGCCGCGAGCAGGGTCGACTTGCCCGCCCCGTTCGGTCCGACCAGCGCCAGCGTCTCTCCCGGGGCCACCTCGAACGCGGCCGTGGTCGTGAACGCGCCGCGTCGCGCGGTGAGGTCGATGCTCAGCCCCGCGGTCATCGTGCCACCCCCGGCATCCATCGGTCGCGCAGCGCGAGCAGCACGACGATCGACACGGCGAGCAGGATCACCGCGAGCGCGATCGCCTCCGACGGGTCGGACTGCAGCGCCAGATAGCTCGCGATCGGCAGCGTGCGCGTGACGCCGGGCAGCGATCCGGCGAACGTGATGGTGGCGCCGAACTCGCCGAGCGCACGCGTGAAGCACAGCACCGCGCCCGCTGCCAGGCCCGGTGCGATCACGGGAACCGTCACGTACCGGAACACCTGCCCGCGGCTCGCGCCCAGGGTCTGCGCGGCGAGCTCGGCGCGCCGCGCAGAACTGCGCAACGCACCCTCGACGGCGAACACCAGGAACGGCAGCGACACGAAGGTCTGCGCGATGACGACGGCACCGGTCGTGTACGGCACGGTGACCCCGAGATCGGCCAGCATCGACCCCAGCAGTCCGCCACGGCCGAGCAGCGACAGCAGCGCGATGCCGCCGATCACCGGCGGCAGCACGAGCGGCACGGTCACCGCGACGCGCAGCGGACGGCGCGCCCAGGCCGACCACGACACCGCTCGCGTCAGCAGCACGGCCAGGGGAACCCCGAGCACCAGGCACAGCACGGTCGCGATGATGGCCGTCACGACCGACAGGGCCAGCGCCTCGAGCACGGCCGAGCTCGTCAGCAGCGCAGGCATCTCGGGCCACGGTGCGCGCAGCACGAGCGCGATCGGCGGCACGGCGAGCAGGGCCAGCCCGAGACCGGCGAGAACGAGGACGACGGGAGACAGCCGCTCGCGACGCTCAGGGCGCATCGAAACCTGCCTCGGCCAGCACCGCCCGGCCCTCCGCACTCGCGAGCAGCGCGATCCACGCCGCCGCCAGGTCGGGCTCGGCGGCATCCGCCAGGGCCATCACCGGGTAGCTGGTGCGTTCGTCGGCGAGGCCGGGCACGTCGATGGTCGCCACCTCGTCGCCGGCGGCGCGGGCGTCGGTGACGTACACCAGTCCGGCATCGGCCTCGCCGAGCACGACCTTGGTGAGCACGGCCTTCACGTCCTGTTCGAGCGTGTCGGGGCGCGCATCGACACCCGCGACCGAGAGGGCACGCTCGGATGCCGCGCCGCAGGGCACGACCGGATCGCACAGCGCGACGGCGAGATCGTCTCGCGCGAGATCGTCGAGGCCCGCGACGTCGGCCGGATTGCCGGCGGGCACGACCAGCGCGAGTCGGTTGGTGGCGAAGACGATCGGGGCCTCCGCGAGGCCGGCGTCGACGACGACCTGCGCGGCGTCGGCACTCGCGGCGGCGAAGACGTCGGCCCGCGCGCCCGACACCAGCTGCTGCGCCAGCGCCGGGCTGCCGGCGAGGTTCAGCACGACCGCGGTGCCGGGGTGGTCGCGCTCGAAGTCTGCGGCGAGCAGCTCGAACGACTCGGTGAGGGATGCTGCGGCGAAGACCGTGAGGGTCCGATCGGCGGGCGCCGTGCCCGACGCGCAGCCGGACGCGAGCAGCACCGCCGCGCCGAGCGCGGCCAGCAGCGGCATCCGTCGACTCACGGGCGCGCGACCGGCAGCTCGATGCCCACGTTGGTGGCCTTCGCGGTCGCGACGACCAGCATGCCGACCTCCAGTCCCAGGTCGTCGACGGCCTCGCGGCTGAGCAGCGAAACGGCGCGGAAGGGTCCTGCCTGCACGTCGACCTGCGCCATGACGGTGTCTGTGGTGATCGCGGTCACCAGGCCGACGAACCGGTTGCGGCTGGATGAGCCGGCGAGCGGGAACTCGTCGGCGAGCGCGACCGGCGGTGACGTCTCGGCCAGCACGGCCACGAGGTCGGCCCCGGCGACGGTCTGCCGCCCGTTCTCGCCGCGCATGACGGTGATGCGGCCCGTCTCTCCCCAGCGCCGAACCGTGTCGTCGCTGATGCCGAGAAGGGCAGCCGCCTGCCGCACCGTGAATTCGTTCATACCCGCATCCGCGCCCGCATCCCTTCACTCTAGCCGCATACGCGGCCCCACTCCCTGTCGCCCCCCGGTCGAGCGGACACGAATGCACGCGTTCCGCGGCGTGTCGCGGGCAATCATGTCCGCTCGACAGAGGGGGCGGGCGGTGCCGGCGGGCCGAGCGGGTGGGAGAATCGGCAGGTGACCGTCGACCCGCTCTCGCCCCGCTTCGCGCGCCAGCGCGTGCTGTCGGGCATCGGGCCCGACGGCCAGCGACGACTCGCCTCGGCACACGTCGTCGTCATCGGCGCGGGAGGGCTCGGCAACGCCGTGCTGCCCGTGCTGGCGGGCGCCGGCGTCGGTCGCATCACCGTCATCGACGACGACACCGTCGACGAATCGAACCTGCACCGGCAGGTGCTGTTCAGCGCCGCCGACATCGGCACTCCGAAGGCGGATGCCGCGGCCCGCGCGATCGCACGGCAGTCGCCCGACACCGAGGTCGAGTCCGTCGTCGTCCGGTTCGGCCCGGATGCCCCGCTGCCGCACGACGTCGACCTGCTCATCGACGGCTCCGACGTCGAGACGACCCGTTTCGCCGCCAACGACGCGGCGCTCGCCGCAGGCATCCCCCTCGTGTGGGGATCGGCGCTGCGGTGGTCGGGGCAGGTCGGAGTCGCCGTCGCCGACGCGGACTTCCGCGACCTGTTCCCCGGCGGTCCCGCGCTCGACGCCGACACCTGTGAGATCGCGGGGGTGTCGCCGACGGTGTGCACCGTGATCGGCGGCCTCATGGCGACCGAGGCGCTCAAGCTCGTCACCGGTGCCGGCGCGCCGCTCGTCGGCCGGGTGCTCGCCTACGACGGTCTGCGCGGCACGATCGATGAACTGCAGTTCGCCCGCGACCCCGACCGCACCATGACGCCCGCCCCCGCCGCACGGCTCGCGCAGGCGGCCGGGCTGTCCGACACCGTGACGGCAGCCGAGCTCGACGCCCTGCTCGACTCCGACGCTCCCCCGGTGCTGGTCGACGTGCGCGAGCCGATGGAGCTCGCCATCGCCGCCCTTCCCGGCGCGACGCACATCCCGCTCGGGCAGCTCGCGAGGCGGATCGACGAGCTCGATCCCGACGCCGACACGGTCGTGCTCTGTCATCACGGCGTGCGCTCCGAGGCGGCGCTGGCGCATCTGCGGCATTCCGGCTTCGCCCGCGCGCGCCACCTGGCCGGCGGCATCGACGCGTGGTCGCGCGACGTGGACCCGTCGGTGCCGCGATACTGATGGGACCATGAGCGGACTCACCCACCTCGACGACGACGGCCGCGCGCGCATGGTCGACGTCGGCGCCAAGCCCGTCACCCGCCGACTCGCTCGGGCCGCGGGCCGGCTCGACACGACCGCCGAGGTGGTGCGGCTGGTGCGCGCCGATGACCTGCCGAAGGCCGATGTGCTCGCCACGGCCCGGATCGCCGGCATCCAGGCCGCGAAGCGCACGAGCGAGCTCATCCCGCTCGCGCACATCCTGCCGCTCGAATCGGTCACCGTCGAGTTCGGGTTCGAAGACACCGCGATCCTCGTCGAGGCGACCGTCGCGGTCACCGCGAAGACGGGCGCCGAGATGGAGGCGCTCACCGCCGTGGCGGTCGCGGCATTGACACTGCACGACATGGTGAAGGCCGTCGATCCCGCCGCCACGACCGGCGGCATCCGACTCATCGAGAAGTCGGGCGGCAAGCACGGTCACTGGACGCGCGAACAGACGGATGCCGCGCCGTCGGGCACCCCCGCCCCCGAATCCGCAGAGAGCCACCGCCGCGCCGTCGTCGTGGTGTCGTCGACCCGCGCCGCCGCGGGCACCCGACCCGACCGCACCGGTCCCGTGATCGCCGACTGGCTGACCGGGCACGGGTTCGACACGGCCGAGCCCGTCGTGGTCTCGGATGCCGATGTCGCCGCCACCCTGGCGTCGATCGTCGCCGAGCGTCCCGCCGTCGTGCTCACCACGGGCGGCACCGGCATCCACCCGCAGGACCGCACGCCCGAGGCGACCCGCGCCCTGGTGCAGCGGGAGCTGCCGGGCATCGCCGAGGCCATCCGCGCTGCGGGACGATCGGCGACCCCGACCGCCGCGTTGAGCCGCGCCGTCGCGGGCCTCGCCGGCACCACGCTCATCGTCAATCTGCCCGGTTCGCCCGGCGGCGTCGCCGATGCGCTCGACGTGCTCGCACCGTTGCTCGACCATGCCCTGGAACAGGCGCGCGGAGGCGACCATGTCTGACGCACGCAACGACACGACGACGCGACGCGTGCTCGCCCTCGTGACCGACCGGCCGATCGACCGCGACGCCGCCGAGGCGTTCGCCGCGAGTGACGCCGACGGCGCGGTGGTCACCTTCGCGGGGGTCGTGCGCGACCACGACGGGGGTCGGTCCGTGTCGGCTCTCGACTACGAGGCCCACCCCGATGCCGAACGGTTCCTCCGCGAGGTGTGCGACGAAGCGGCCGTCCGCACCGGACTGCGCATCGCGGCGGTCCACCGCGTGGGCGCCCTGGGCATCGGCGACATCGCGCTGCTCGCGGTCGTCGCCGCACCGCACCGCGCCGAGGCGTTCGCCGCGATCGCCGACCTGATCGACCGCATCAAGGAGCGCGTGCCGATCTGGAAGCGCCAGCACCTCGACGACGGCCTCACCGAATGGGTGGGACTCTAGAGCGTCAGCCGCCCGAGAACCGCGGCAGCACGTCGACGTCGGCCGCGAGCACGTCGTCGTCGCCGCGGCGCACCACTCCCCCGACGAGCACCGATCCCGACGCGAGCACGCGCTGCATCTCGGCGCCGTGACGTTCGGTCAGCACACGGCGCAGCGTGCCGACGGTCGCCGGCTCGACGTCCAAGGTCTCGCTGCGGATGCCGGCGGCATCGACCGCGGCGGCGAAGTACCGCACCCGCACGTCAGCCACCGATGGCCCCCATCGAGCGCTCCGGGCGCGTGAACCCGCTGCTGTCGATGCCGTGACCGGCCTGCTTGCCCCACATCGCGGCGCGCCAGCGGTCGGCGAGCTCGGCGTCCGAGGCGCCGGCGCGCAGCATCCCGCGCAGATCGGTCTCCTCGTGGCTGAACAGGCACGCGCGGACCGTGCCCTCGGCGGTGATGCGCGTGCGATCGCACGCCTCGCAGAACGAACGGGTCACCGATGCGATCACGCCGACCGTTGCCGGTCCGCCGTCGACGAGCCACTCCTCGGCGGGCGCCGCAGGGTCGTCGCGTCCGACCGGGGCGAGGTCGAACTCGGCACCGAGCACGTCGAGCAGCTCACGGGCCGACACCATCTCGCCGCGCGCCCACGCCGCGTCGGCGTCGAGGGGCATCTGCTCGATGAACCGCGGCTTCACTCCGTGCGCGACGGCCCACCGCACGAGTGCAGGGGCGTCGGCGAGCGTCTCGCGCATGAGCACGGCGTTCACCTTGACCGGGCCGAGTCCCTCTCGCAGCGCCGCGTCGATCCCGGCGAGCACGGCCGGAAGCCGATCGCGTCGGGTGAGGTGGGCGAAGTGCGCGCGGTCGATCGTGTCGAGCGAGATGTTGACGCGCGAGAGGCCCGCCTCGCGCAGCGCCGCCGCCCGTCGGTCGAGTCCGATCGCGTTCGTGGTCATCGACAGCGACGCCGCAGGTGCCGCCGCGTGCGACAGACGCACGATCTCGACGAGGTCGCCGCGGGTGATCGGCTCACCGCCCGTGAAGCGCACTTCGCGCACACCGAGATCACGTGCGGCGATGCCCACGAGTCGTGCGATCTCGGCGGGCGTGAGCAGGTCATCGCGCGGGATCGAGGGCAGACCCTCCTCGGGCATGCAGTAGGTGCAGCGAAGCGAGCACTTCTCGGTGATCGACACGCGCAGGTCGCGCGCGATCCGGCCGAAGCGGTCGACCAGCTCGCCGGTGTCGGGGCGCCCCGCGGCATCCGGCATCGTCTTCGGGTCGTGCCGCACACGCGGCATCCCGAGCGACAGGGTCGACATGGCCCCAGCCTACGCGCGCCCCGGCAGACGGGACGCGTGACAGCGACGGCCCGCGGCGCTACTCTGAGCGCATCCGCAGAGGGGGGCGCCATGTCGTTCATCACCCGAGGCTTCACCGGTCGCTCCCGCGAACGCGACCCGCGCCTGCCGCCCGGGCAGACCCTCGCCCCCGATTGGCCGGTGCTCTCGGCCGGTCCGACGCCGCGGATCGACACCGACGAATGGGAGTTCGTCGTGCGCACCGAGAACGGCGACCGCCGCTGGGACTGGGAGGGACTGCGGGCGCTGGGCATCGAGGACGTCACGGTCGACATCCACTGCGTCACGCACTGGTCGAAGCTCGAGATGCCGTGGCGCGGAGTGTCGCTGGACCGCATCTTCGCCGAGGTCGAGAGCGAGCACGAGTTCGCCATGGTGCATTCGTACGGCGGCTACACCACGAACGTCCCGCTCGAGGATCTGCTCGACGGGCAGAGCTGGGTGGCCTTCGAGGCCGACGGCGAGCCGCTGCACCCCGAGCACGGCGGACCGGCCCGCCTGCTCGTGCCGCATCTGTACTTCTGGAAGAGCGCCAAGTGGGTGCGCGGGATCACCCTGATGCCCAGCGACGAGCCGGGTTTCTGGGAGCAGAACGGATACCACCTTCACGGCGACCCCTGGCGGGAGGAGCGCTACTGGTGATCGGCCGCCGCCCCGCGGCGTGGCACGTCGCGACCGTCGCCGAGGTGCGCCCCGAGACGGCCACCGCGCGGCGCATCGTGCTCGACGTGCCGACGTGGCCCGGCAACGACGCCGGTGCGCACGTCGACATCCGGCTGAGCGCGCCCGACGGCTACCAGGCGACGCGGTCGTACTCGCTCGCGTCGTCGGGCGGGGAGCATCGGATCGTGCTCGCCGTCGACGAGGTGCCGACGGGCGAGGTCTCGCCCTACCTCGTGCACGACCTGCAGGTCGGCGACCGCGTCGAGGTGCACGGGCCGCTCGGAGCGTTCTTCGTCTGGCGCCCCGGCCCCGAGCCACGACCGGTGCAGCTCATCGCGGGTGGATCCGGCGTGGTTCCGCTGTACGCGATGGCCGCGGCACGGGCCGTGTCGACGGATGCCTCGCCGTTCCGCCTGCTGTACTCGGCACGAAGCCCCGACGATGTGTTCTTCCGCGAGGAACTCGACGCGCTCGGCCCCGACGGACCCCGCATCGACTACGTGTACACGCGGCGGACGCCGCCCGACTGGCCGGTGCCGCCCGGACGCATCACCCCGGCCGTGCTCGCCGAGCGCACCTTCGCGGCACAGGAGCGGCCCGCCGTGTTCGTCTGCGGGCCGACGCCGTTCGTCGAGGCGATCGCCGCCGCGCTGGTCGACGCCGGGCATGACCCCGCGGACGTGCGCACCGAGAGATTCGGAGGAGCGTGATGGAGCCGATCGACGGGAATGCGCTGGCGGGCCGGCTGGCGGATCAGATCGGGTGGGATGCCACCTCGGCGCGCGCGCGCTGTCTGCACTGCGCCGCGATCGACGAGATCGCGCGCGCGGTGGTGTACGCCACGCGGATGGGCGAGGTCGCGCGGTGCGGTCACTGCGACGGCGTGCTCGCCGTCTTCGTCGAAGCCGCCGACGGCCGCTCGTGGTTCAGCATGACCGGTGTCGCCGCGGTCGAGCGGCCCTCGTCGATCATCGGTCCGTAATCTCGACGCTGGCTCGAACGACGCTGCGGGGTGTTCGATGGAGGGCATGGCCCCGCCGACACCGCCTCCGCCCGTTCCGATCGCCGTGATCGGGGGCTCGGGACTGTACTCGCTGCTCGATCCGGAGGCATCCCGCACGCAGCGGATCGTGACGCCGTTCGGGGCCGACGTCGACATCACCATCGGCGCGTACGCCGGCACCACGGTGGCCTTCCTCCCGCGACACGGTGCCGGGCACTCCGTGCCGCCGCACCGCATCCCGGCCCGTGCGATGCTGTGGGCACTGGCCCGCCTCGGCGTCCGGGTGCTCGTGAGCACGGCCGCGGTCGGCTCGCTCAACGAGCAGCTGCCGGTGGGCACGATCGCCCTCGCCGACCAGCTCGTCGACCGCACACGCGACCGCGAAGACACGTTCTTCGACGGCGACACCGTGCGCCACCTGCCGTTCGCCGACCCCTTCGCCCCGGCGCTGCGCGCGCTCGCGCTCGGCGCCGCACCCGAACTGGTCGACGGCGCGACGGTGCTGGTGATCCCGGGGCCCCGTTTCTCGACGCGCGCCGAGTCGGATATGAACCGCGCCGCCGGAGTCGACCTCGTCAACATGACGCTCTACCCCGAGATGGCCCTGGCCGCAGAGATCGGCATCGATGCGATCGCCCTGTGCGTGGTGACCGATGTCGACAGCGGCAGCCATGCCGGCGAGGCGGTGACCGCCGAGGCCGTCTTCGCACGGCTCGATGAGGCCCGGCCGCGCCTGGTCTCCGCGATCGAGCGGATCGTCGCCGCGGTGCCGGCCGACTACGCGCCCCGTGAGCTCATCGATCGCGCGGCGGTCGATGCCGTACTGCGCACCGAGACGCCGTGACCCGGCTGCTGATCACGGGCGGCGCGGGCTTCATCGGCTCGCGCGTCGTCGCCGCGGCGCTCGCCGACGGCATCGACGTGCGCGTGCTCGACACGATCAGTCCGCACGTTCACCGCGAGCCGCCGGCGCTGCCCGAGGGCGTCGTGTTGATACGGGCCGATGTCGCCGACTCCGACGCGGTCGGCGACGCCCTCGACGGCGTGGACGCCGTGTGCCACCTCGCCGCGAAGGTCGGCATGGAGACCGGTTTCGACGATGCCCCCGACTACGCCCGCGACAACGTCGTGGGCACGGCAGCACTGCTGCGGGCGATGGCGACCGCGGGCACATCCCGTCTCGTGCTGTCGTCGTCGATGGTCGTCTACGGAGAGGGGCGTTACGTGGACGAAGCCGGTCGCGACCGCGCACCCGCCCCGCGCGGCGAGGACGACCTGCGTGCCGGCATGTTCGAGCCGCGTGACATCCAGACCGGCGGGGTGCTGCGCCCGGCGCTCGTCGGCGAAGACGCACCGGTCGACCCGCGCAGCGTGTACGCGATCACCAAGCTCGCACAGGAGCAGCTCGCCGCGGCGTGGGCCCGCGAGACCGGCGGCTGCGTCGCCGCACTGCGGTACCACAATGTCTACGGCCCGGGGATGCCGCGCGACACCCCCTACGCGGGGGTGGCGGCGATCTTCCGCTCGGCTCTGGAGCGCGGAGAGGCACCCCGGGTGTTCGAAGACGGCGGCCAGCGCCGCGACTTCGTCCATGTCGACGACGTCGCCGCCGCGAACCTGGCCGCGCTGGAGTGGACGGACCGGCGACGCGGCATCCGTCCGTTCAACGTGGGCTCGGGCACCGTCTCGACCGTGCTCGACATCGCGCGTGCGCTCGCCGCGGCCTCCGGCGGGCCCGACCCGGTTGTGACGGGCCGCTACCGCGCCGCCGACGTGCGGCACATCACGGCGTCGTCCGCACGCGCTCGGACTGAGCTGGGGTGGAGCGCCCGCATCGGCCTGGAGGACGGGATGCGCGAGTTGGCGACCGCGCCGCTGCGGCGCTGATCAGGCCAGCACGGTGTCGTCGACCCCACGGGTGGCGGGGCGCGGCAGGCGCAGTTCGAACCGGCACCCCCCGGCCACGTTGCTGACGGTCACGTCGCCGTTGTGGGCCGCGGCGATCCCCCGCACGATCGCGAGTCCGAGTCCTGCACCGCTCGAGCGCAGCGAACCGGTCTCAGCGGTGTGGTGCGAGGGCGTGCGCGCTTCGGCCCCGCGCCAGCCCGGGTCGAAGACGCGGTGCAGGTCGTCCTCGGCGATGCCGCCGCCGGAATCGATCACCGCGATCGAGGCACGCGAGTCGCTCACCGACGCGGCGACCGTGATGGGCGAGCCGTCGGGCGTGTGCTGGATGGCGTTGAGCAGCAGGTTCGACACGGCGCGCGACAGTTCACGCGGATCGGCGCTGATGACGGCGTCGCCGTCCAGTTCGGAGCGGATGCGGATGTCGCGCCCCGCCGAGAGCGGCCGCAGGTCGGCGACCGTGTCCGAGATGACGTCGTAGAGCGACACCTCCTCGAGCGAGAGGCGCAGCGTGCCCGAGTCGATCTTCGAAAGCTCGAAGAGATCGTCGACCATGGCCGACAGGCGGGACACCTGCTCGCGCATCTGCCGGTGATACCGGCGCGGATCGGCGGCCATGTCGTCCTCGAGCGCCTCCGCCATCGACATGATGCCTGCGAGCGGGGTGCGCAGATCGTGCGCGATCCACGCGACCAGTTCGCGGCGGGACTCCTCGACGCGGCGCTGCAACTCGCGGGCCTGGTCGAGCTTGGCGCTCGTGGCGACCAGTTCGTCGGCCAGCGCGCGGAACTCCGCGCTGGACTGACCGGCGACCGCGTCGACGCGCTCACCCGCGCCGATGCGGCGCGCCGCGCGTGACAGCGCTTTCGCGTTGCGCACGACGACCGCGCCGAGGGCCGCCGACAGGGCGAGCGAGACGGCACCCGAGATCGCCGCGACGTTGAGCGCGACGGTGAGGTCGTGCTCCGAGAGGTACATGAGCTGCGCGGCGCCCACGATGCTGAGCGTGACCGACAGCAGCGCGGCGAAGACCAGCACGCACATCTGGACGACCAGCGACGAGCGCCGTACCGCCAGCAGCACGAGCACAGCCGCGCCGCCGACCAGGAGTGTGATCGCGAGCGACAGCAGCGCGACCTGCATCAGGTCAGGCCAGCTCATCGGAGCCCCCCGGGTCGAAGCGGTAGCCGACACCCCACACCGTCGTCAGCCACTGGGGTCGGGTGGGCTGCGGCTCGATCTTCTCGCGCAGGCGACGCACGTGCACGGTCACGGTCGACAGGTCGCCGTGCGTCCACCCCCACACGGACGAGAGCAGCTCTTCGCGGCTGAACGCCTGGTTCGGATGCCGCACGAAGAACGCGAGAAGGTCGAACTCGCGCACGGTCAACGCAAGCTCATCGCCGTCGAGCTTCGCGACGCGCGCGGCGGGATCCACGCGGAACGGCCCGCGCTCGACCGGCGACTGCGGAGCGTGCTCGGCGAGCGAGCGGCGCAGCACCGACTGCACGCGCAGCACGAGCTCGCGCGGCGAGAACGGCTTGGTGAGGTAGTCGTCGGCGCCCGCCTCGAGGCCGCGGATCCGGTCCTCCTCGGTGCCCAGCGCGGTCAGCAGGATCACCGGAGTGGGACCGGCGGCACGGATGCGGCGACATGCCTCGCTGCCGTCGATGCCCGGAAGCATGCGGTCGAGCACCACGATGTCGGGGGCTCCCCGCTGCACGGCCTCGATCGCGGCGAACCCGTCGGAAGCGTGCTCGACGACGAACCCCGCCGTGCGCAGGTAGTCCGTGACGACCTCCGACACCGTCGGGTCGTCGTCCACGACCAGCACCTTGCGATCGACGAGGTCCTCGTTCGCAAGGGCGCGCCCGGATTCCGCGATCACCTCCTCAGCGTACGTCCGAGACCCGTCCGAGACGGCGTCCTGACAGATGGCGTCCGCGATCCGTAACACTTCCCCTGTTCACCCGGACATCACGAACCCGTAACGTCAGCTCATGGCAATTGTCGATCTGGTGCTGCCGACGCTCGACGAGGCGCAGGCGCTCCCGTGGGTGCTGGGGCGTCTTCCCGACGGCTACCGCGCGATCGTGGTCGACAACGGCTCGGTCGACGGCTCGGCCGATGTGGCCCGAGCCGCAGGCGCCACGGTGATCTCCGAGTCCCGACGCGGCTTCGGTGCCGCGGTCGCGGCCGGCGTCGCCGCAGCGACCGCGCCGATCGTCGCCGTCTGCGATGCCGATGCGTCGCTCGACCCGGCCGAGCTGCCCCGCCTGGTGGCGATGCTCGATGGCGGGGCCGATCTCGTGCTCGGCCGTCGCGTGCCGACGACCCGCGGCGCCTGGCCGGCCCACGCCCGTCTCGCGAACCGCTACCTCGCTCGCCGCATCTCGAGGATCACCGGCTCTCGGCTGCGCGATCTCGGACCGATGCGCGTCGCACGCACCGCCGCACTGCAGAGTCTCGAGCTCACCGATCGGCGCAGCGGCTACCCACTCGAGATGGTGCTCACCGCGGCCGCCGCCGGCTGGCACATCGTCGAGATCGACGTGCCCTACGCTCCCCGAGCCGGCCGCTCCAAGGTGACGGGAACCGTGCGCGGTACGGCGACCGCCATCACCGACATGCGCCGAGTGATGAGAGAGGCGCGACCGTGAGCGCCGTGGTCGTCATTGCGAAGGAGTGCCGGCCGGGGCGGGTGAAGACCCGCCTCACTCCCCCGTTCTCGCCCGACGATGCCGCCCGCATCGCCGCGGCGAGCCTCGCCGACACCCTCGACACGGTGCGCGCCGTCTCGGGCGTGCGGCGCATCCTGTACTTCGACGGCGACGCGTCCACGGTCGACACGGCGGGGTTCGAAGTGATCCCGCAGAGTGCGGGCGGTCTCGACGAACGGCTCGCCGCGGTCTTCGACAGGCTCACCGAACCGACGCTGCTGATCGGCATGGACTCGCCGCAGGTGACCGTCGACGACCTCGTGCCGCCCGATCACGACGACGCCGTGCTCGGACTCGCGACAGACGGCGGCTTCTGGGCCATCGGCATGCGACGCCCCGACGGCGCGCCGATCCGCGGTGTTGCCATGTCGCGCGACGATTCCGGCGAGCGACAGCGGCACGCGCTGCGGGCCGCGGGCCTCACGGTGCGGATGCTGCGCGAGCTGACCGATGTCGACGACGCCGCCGATGCGGCATCGGTCGCCGCGCTCGTTCCGGACTCGCGGTTCGCACGTGCCGTCGCCGCAGCGGGGGTGCGAGCCGGATGAGCGTCATCGTGACCTTCGGCGGGGGCGGCGACGAGCCGTACGCGCTCACCCTCGGCGAGGGCGGTGGACGCCTGGCCCTGCACCGCGTCGGTGCGGAACACGGTGTGGAACTCGACGCCGCCGTCTGGCACGGTCCGGCCGATGCCGCCGACCTTCGCGTGCTGGCCGGGCTCGATGGACCGCTCCTCGACGTCGGCTGCGGCCCCGGGCGCATGCTGCGCGCCGCCGCCGAGCGCGGCATCCCGAGCCTCGGGATCGACGTGTCGCCCGCGGCCGTCCGGATCGCCGCGCAGGGCGGCACGCCCGTCCTTCATCGTTCGGTCTTCGATCGACTGCCGCTGGAGGGTCAGTGGCACGCGGTGCTGCTGCTCGACGGCAACATCGGCATCGGGGGCGACCCCGCCGCACTGCTGGCGCGGTGCGCCCGGCTGCTCGACGTCGACGGGGCGATCGTGGTCGAGGTCGACGCCGACCCCGACCTCGACGAGCGCGATCACTACCGTGCGATCCGCGAAGACGGCACCGCGAGCGCCGCATTCCCGTGGGCACGGATCGGCTCGACGGTGCTCGCACATGTCGCGAGATCGGTGCGCCTTCGCGTGGCGGATGCCTGGGCCGACGGAACCCGGCACTTCGTGGTGCTGCGGCTTCAGTCCTGAGCGGTGGCACGCCGCGCGAGCCGCAGGTGGAGCAGCACGCCCACGCCGGCGGCGATCGTGAGGACACCGAGCAGGACGGCGAGGTTGAGACCGTAGTCCAACGGCAGGATCGTCGGATTCGCGGTGCCGATGGCCTTCTTCACGATCTCGGGCACGACGACGAGCGCGGTGATGCCCGCGACCGCGAGCGCTCCCTGCACGACGAGGACCGCACCGTACGGCACCGGGGCGCGGCGCGAGAGCACCGCGACCGCCACGATGGTGCCGGCGATCAGCACGTCGTGCACGATCAGGGCGCCGATGAGCCAGGCCGCGATGGCCGGGTACTGCGACGGTCGCACGTCGGAGGCGAAGACGACGACGCCGACGATCGCCAGTCCGACGCCGACGACCACGAGTGCGACGCGCGACTCGGCCATCCCCCAGACGGGGGCGCGATCGCGATCGGTCATGCGATCACCTCGATCGAACTCAGCCACTTCGTCTGCAGCACACCGGGGCGCGCCGGAGCGATGATGCGCGCCGGATAGCCGTGGTCGAGGTCGAGCACCTCGCCGTTGAGCTCGAGCGCCACCAGAGTGAGCGGGTCGCGCACGAATTCCGGCGTCATCTCGGTCACCCCGAATCCGCCGCGTTGCTGCAGGCTCGTGATGCGCACCGTCGCCTCGGGCGGCGCGCCGACCGCGTCGAGCAGATCGCGCACGCGCGGGCCCCGCCAGGCGGCATCCTGACTCCATCCCTCAACGCACGCGATCGGCAGCACGACGTCGTGCTGCGGCAGCGCCCGCAGCCGCGACAGCGGGAACACCTCCCGCGTCTGGCCGTGGGCGACGGTGAGCGTCCAGTCCGGGGCGACGGCGAGGTCGAGCACGCCTGCGGCCGACGCCGTGCGGTTGACCGGGAGCGCCTGCGGGCCGAACGTGCGCTTGCGCGGTGCGAAGAGGTTCACCGGGTTCAGGGCACCGAGCGTCTGGCCGACCGTGAAGGTCACCAGCACCGCCGTCGAGGCGCCGACGGTCGCGAAGAAGGCGCGACGGCTCGTGGCCACGCGAGGGTCGTCGCCGGCGGGTGCGGGCGCCCGATCGATCCACGCGAACAGGCGACCGGTCATCCCCGCGGTCGGGCGAACGCCGGTGAGCCGCTGCAGTTCGTCGGGCGTGTCCAACGGCGGTTCGTCGTCGTCATCGTCGGCCGATCCGGATCGACGCTTCGTCCAGTGCGCCGCGATGACCGGCAGCTTCACGCCGATATGGATGAGCAGCGACCCGACCACGACCCACGCGAGCGCATAGTGGACGAGACGGAACGAGAAGCCGAACACCGGGAAGAGCTGGTAGGTGTTCAGCAGGCCGATCGCGAGCTGCATGAGCGACGCGGCGACGAACACGGCGATCGAGGCCCGCTCGACGAGGTGGGCGGCCGAGCGCACGGGAGGATGCTGCAGCAGTTGCGGGAACACCGCGTAGAGCTTCGCGAGCAGCAGCGGGATGCATGCCACTCCGGTGACCACGTGCAGGCCCTGCGTGAACTGGTAGAGCCAGACTGGTCGGGTCGGGAAGACCATCCACGGCAGCGGATCCTGGTGGAAGTGGCTGAAGACGCCGGTGACCATGCAGATCAGGAACCCGAGAGCGAGCAGTCGCCCGATGACGACGGCCGTGCGCGCGTTCCGCGACGGGGCGGCGACCGTCACGCGCGCCTGATGCAGCAGACGCTGCAATCGCGCGGTTGGATGCACGGCCCTCACCTCCCGTGCCCGACTCTAGGTCGAGCGGCAGCGGCGAGGGGGGCCGGGATGTGACGAAGTGCGGACGCCCGCCGTCACACGAGGTCACGCACCTCGTTGACGAAGGCGAGGTGCGCGTCGAGCCCGTCATCCGCCGGCACCGCCCGCAGCACCAGCTCGTCGACGGTCGCGCGGTAGGCCGCCAGGCGGTCGGCGGCCCTTTCTGGTCGGATCACCGTGTCCTGCGCCGTGATGCCGAGCGCGCCGAAGTTCGCCGCGTAGGCGGGGACGCGCGAGTACTTCGCGGCCTCGTCGACGAGGCGACCGCGAGCGTCGTCGTCGACCGCGGCACGCACGTAGAGCGCCGCGTGGGCGCCCGCCCGCTGGTCGTGGGCGCTCCGCGCCTGCGCGGCGGCGATCTCGGGGGTCAGCCAGCTGAGCAGCACCCCGTCGGCGTCCATCGCGCCGAGTCGACGCATCCGGGGGCCGAGAGCGCCGACCACCACCCGGCTCGGCAGCGCGGCTCGCAGCTGCGCCGCCGCGGTCGAGACCGCTTGAAGGGCTCCCCGCCGCATCCGTCCCGCACCGATGCCGATCGTCAGGCGATCGGTCGGGAGATCCAGCTGGGCGATGTCCGCCAGGATCGCCGGTGCCGGGCGCCGGTCGACCGGAATCGCGCCGACCGCGAGCTTCAGCCGCGCGGTCGCAGCCGCCGCGGACGCGAGGACCGCCAGAGCGTCGGCGTCCGGAGTGTCGTTGACCCACAGTGCGGTGAAGCCCGCTTGCTCGACCCGGTGAGCGAGCACGGCGACGTCGTCGAGCTCGAGCGAGGCCGCGGCGATGCCGATCGAGACCGCGGCGCCCACGGACGGACCGCTCACGCGGCGCCTCCGCGTGCGGCGACGAGTTCCGTGGCCTGCGCGGTCGCGTCGAAGAACGCGGCCGGGTCCACGCGCGTCGGCGGAAGCAGAACGACGTCGTCGACACCGGCGTCGAGATAGGCGCTGACGCCCGCGGCGACGCGTGAGGGGTCGCCCCACACACCGCGGTCGATGCTGTCGGGCTTCTCGGGCCGAGCCGCCCGAGCGAGCGCTTCGGGATCGTCGCCGAACGCGGCATCGACGTATGCGACGATGTCGTGCGCACCCTCGCGGCCGGCGGCTCGGCGGGCATCGCGGATCGTCGCGCAGAAGCCGGCCACCTCGTCGGGCGTATAGCCGCTGTTGAGCACGCTGCCGTCGGCGACCTCGCCGCTGAGTGCGAGCGTCTTGGGTCCCTCCGCTGCGGCGAGGACGGCGGGTGCGGTGGTCGGCGGCCACTCGAGCCGCACGTCGTCGAGCGTCACGTAGCGGCCCCTGGTCGTGACGGCCTCACCGGCCAGGAGCGAGCGCAGCGCGGGCACGTACTCGCGCATGAGGGTGAGCGGCGACGCGGCGCGGCCGCCGATCTTCGCCATCCACGGCAGGACGCCGTGTCCCACGCCGGGCAGCAGCCGCCCGGGGAACAGCCGCTCGAGCGTCGCGATCTCCATCGCCGTGGTGGCGACGTTGCGCAGCGGCAGGGGCGCGATGCCGATGCCGATGCGCAGTCGCTGGGTCCACGCCAGCGCCGCGCCCGCCGCGCCGAAGGCGGAGTGGCGGAAGCAGTCCTCCCAGATCCACAGCTCGGTGAGCCCCGACCGCTCCGCGGCCGCAACCGCGGAGCGGTACTCCTCGAGAGTGTGGGTGTAGGGGTTGAAGATCGCTCCGATGCGGGCCATACGCCCACTGTGCCACCGGTCAGGCGGCCGCGGCCAGACCGCCTTCCGCGCGCACCACCAGGCCGTCGCCCGTGGCATCCACCGTCACCGCACCGCCGTCGACCAGCTCGCCCGTGACGAACAGGTCGGCGATCCGGTCGTCGACCTCGCGCTGGATGAGCCGACGCAGCGGGCGCGCCCCGTACTCGGGCTCGTACCCGTGATCGGCGAGCCAATCCACGGCCGCGTCGGTGGCCGTGAACCCCACCTCGCGGCGCTGCAGCCGTGTGGCGGGCGCCTCGAGCAGCAGCCGCACGATGTCGCGCAGTTGCGCCTTCTCGAGCTTGCGGAACAGCACGATCTCGTCGATGCGGTTGAGGAACTCGGGCCGCATCGCCTCACGCAGCTTGCCGAACACGCGGTCGCGCAGATCCTTCTCGCTGCCGAACCCGGTCGGGCCCCCGCCGTCGGCGAGGAAGCCGATCGCACCGCCGCGCGACGCCAGGTACTCCGAGCCGAGGTTCGAGGTCATGACGACGACGGTGTTGCGGAAGTCGACGGTGCGGCCCTGGCCGTCGGTCAGGCGTCCGTCGTCGAGCACCTGCAGCAGCAGGTTGAACACGTCGGGGTGCGCCTTCTCGATCTCGTCGAACAGCACGATCGCGTACGGGTTGCGGCGCACGCGCTCGGTGAGCTGCCCGGCCTCGTCGTAGCCGACGTATCCGGGAGGGGCGCCGACCAGGCGCGACACGGTGTGCCGCTCGCCGAACTCGCTCATGTCGAAGCGGATCACGGCGGACTCGTCGTCGAACAGGCTCGCGGCGAGCGCCTTGGCCAGCTCGGTCTTGCCGACACCGGTGGGTCCGAGGAACAGGAAAGAGCCGACCGGCCGGCGGGCGTCGCCCATGCCGGTGCGGTTGCGACGCACCGCCTTGGCGACGGCGGCGACGGCCTCGTCCTGCCCGATCACGCGATCGTGCAGCTCGTCCTCGAGCGACGCGAGCCGCTCGCGCTCGGTCTCGGTGAGCCGGTTGACCGGGATGCCGGTGGCCCTGCTGATCACGGCGGCGATCTCGGGCTCGTCGACGACGGCCTTCGGCTGCTTCGGCGCGGTCGTGGCGGCATCGAGCTTCTGCTGCACCGCGGCGATCTCGTCGCGGATGCGCGAGGCCTCCTCGTAGCGCTCCGCCGACACGGCGGCGTTCTTGTCGGCCTCGAGCTCGGCGAGCGTCGTGAGGAGCTCATCGGTGTGCACCGGCACGCCCAGCTTCAGGCGCAGCCGAGCCCCCGCCTGGTCGATCAGGTCGATCGCCTTGTCGGGCAGCACGCGCTCGGTGAGGTACCGATCGCTCAGCTCGACGGCGGCGCGCAGCGCGTCGTCGGTGTACTCGATCGCGTGGTGCGCCTCGTACGCCGGGCGCAGGCCGCGCAGGATGAGCACGGCGTCCTCGATCGACGGCTCGCCGACCTTGACGGGCTGGAAGCGGCGCTCGAGCGCCGGGTCCTTCTCGATGGTGCGGTACTCGCGCAGCGTCGTGGCGCCCACGAGGTGCAGGTCGCCGCGGGCGAGGCGGGGCTTGAGGATGTTGCCGGCGTCCATCGCGCCGTCTCCGCCGCCGCCGGCGCCGACGACGGTGTGCACCTCATCGACGAACACGATGAGCTCGCCCGTGCGCGCGGCGATCTCGTCCATCGTGTTCGTCAGGCGCTCTTCGAAATCGCCGCGGTAGCGGGTGCCGGCGAGCATCGCGGGCAGATCGAGCGCGATGACGCGCTTGCCGATGAGCTGCTGGGGCACCTCACCCGCCACGATCGCGCGGGCCAGGCCCTCGACGATCGCCGTCTTGCCGACGCCGGCCTCGCCGACCAGCACCGGGTTGTTCTTGGTGCGACGGCTCAGGATCTCGATCGTCTGCTCGATCTCGTCGCTCCGGCCGATCACCGGGTCGAGCTCGCCCGCCTCGGCGCGCGCGGTCAGGTCGGTGCCGAACCTGTCGAGCATCGGGGTCTCGGATGCCGCGGCATCCGTCTGCTGCTCGGCGGGGGCACCCGACGGGGAAACCGTCTCGCGCATGCCCTGTGTGAGCGCCTCGGCGGTCACGCCGGCGCGCGCGAGCACCTGGCCGGCCGGGGTGTCCTGCGCGAGCACGATGGCGAAGAAGAGGTGCTCGGGGTCGACGTAGGTCGAGCCGGACGAGCGCGCAACCTGGTACGCGTGGAACAGGGCACGCTGCACCGAGGGTGTGATGACGGCGCCGTCGACGTCGGCGGCTGCCGACGCCTGCGGCAGGCGCTCCTCGGCCGCGCGCGCGATCGCAGCGGGGTCCACCCCCGTCCGCTCGACCGCGTCCTTCGCGGGCGTCTCGTCGACGAGCACGCGCAACACGTGCAGCGCATCCAGTTCACGTTGGCCGCGCTCGAGCGCGAAGCGCCCGGCGCGCTGCAGGATGTCCTGCGTGCGGGCGCCGAGGAATCGGCTCAGGTCGATCGAGCGCTCTGCGCGGGCGCGCTCGCCTGCAAGGTAGCGGGCGAGGAAGTCGTCGAACGCGCTGTCGCCGGGGGTGAAGTCGTCGGGCACGGTGCCTCCTGGAAGTCGAAGGGACCACGCGATTCTCGAAGTTGAGCGTGGCTCTGTCAACTTCAACGCGGTGGGCGGGTGCCTATTCCCCGCTCCCCCGACTCAGTGACGACCGCCGGGCGGCCCGATCAGCAGCAGCGCCACATAGAGCAGGACGACCGCGAGCGCGATCAGCACGCCGAGAACCCACGGACGGGCGAGGAACCACCGCATGAGGCGGTCGTGCCAGGCGGCATCCCTCGGATCCTCGGTCTGTGTGAGCCGCCAGGCGCCGCGCAGTCGGCCGCTGCGGTGCAGCCAGATCTCGGTCGGGATCGTCGCGTAGGGGATGACGGCGCTCGCGATGGCGACCGTGGCCGGCCACACACCCCAGCGCTGGTTCTTCGCGACGAGGATCGCCGTCGCGCCGTACGACAGGAACACGAACCCGTGAATGCCTCCCCCGACGGTCACCGCGATGGCGAGGTCCGACGTGGCTCGCAGGATCAACCCCGCGATCAGCAGCGTCCACGAGATCGCCTCGGCGATCGCCAGCACTCGGAACAGGTTCAGGGGCGTGCGGAACACCGGTCTCCTCGGGTCGGGGGTGTGCCTCCAGCCTAGGTGCGCACGATCGCGCTCACCTGCGCGTCGACCAGAGGGCCCACGCGACGAGCACAGGCTGGAAGAAGAGACGCACCAGCCGCTTGCGGTCGGTGTCGAGGCCGAAGCCGTCGCGGCGCCGGGTGTACTGCTCGACGTTGCCGGGGAACACGGCGACGAAGAAGGCCGCCAGGATGGCGCCGATCGTCGACCGCGAGCGCGGCAGGGCGACGAGCGCGGCGCCGAGCATCACCTCGACGACGCCGGATGCCACCACAACGGCGTCCTTGTCGAGGGTCGTGACCTCGGTCGTCCAGTCGGGCACCTGCGCCTGGAACTCCCTGCGCGCCCAGAACAGGTGACTGATTCCGGCGAACACCATGGCGGAGGCGAGCACCCACCGCGCGACGGTTCTCATTCGGGCGCCGATCAGGAGGTCGGGGACGGGGTCGGAGTGGGTGTGGGGCCGAACAGCATCCACTCGCCGCCGCTGCACTCGTAGAACACGAGATCCTCGGTGTCGATGTAGACATCGCCGTCGGCCTCGCAGGTGTCACCGTCGGGGGCGCCGAGGCCGAGGAGCAGCTGTGTTCCCGGTGCTCCCGGTTCGCCCGTCGGCCCGCTCGGCCCCTCGGGCCCCGCCTCGCCCGTGAGGTTCTCGGCCGCGGCCGTGCGGATGTTCGCCACCCAGGTCCAGTCTCCGTCGCGGAAGAGGTACACATCGGAGGTGAGGATGTCGATGTACGCCTCACCCTCGTACCCCTTGCCCGGCTCAGGCGCTCCGGTGCCCGCACGAACGGCGGCGCCGGCGGGAAGGATCTCGTCGAGGATGGCTTCGTAGTCGGGGGCGACCGACGCGGTCGGAGTGGACGTCGGCGTCGGGGAGTCGGCGGCATCCGCTCCGGCGTCGCGCCCGAGCCAGGCGCCGAGGAACGCCGCGACGAACGACAGGACGACGATTCCCACGCCGAACCAGATGAGCATCCCGCGGGTGACTCCGTTCGACGGGGACTGCGGGGCGGTCGGCGAGGTCTGCTCGGTCATCGTCATCCTCTCGGGGCGTGGCTCCACCGTAGCGACGCGATGCGGCCGTCGACGGATATCATCCCGGTGTGGCAGAACTCGATGATTTCGCGCATGCCCTCGAGAAGCTGACGGGCGATCCGATGGCGGAGTCCGTCGCGGGCACCGTCACGGTGCTCTCCGCTTCCGAGCCGGCACCGCGCGGGCGCTTCCAGGAGTGCGCACTCGAACTGCTCGCCGAAGCTCCGGGTGTCGACGAACGGATCGTTCAGACTGCGGTGGTCACGCGACCGCAATCCTGGCCTCAGGTCGGTCAGGTGCTGCCGGCCCGCGTCTCGGTGTCGCACCCGGGGGCGATCGACGTCGATTGGGACGCTCTCGGGCAATGACTTCGGCGGCGGCCCCGGTCGCGCGGTCGCGCGGTCGCGGCGATCGCGGCGATCGTCGCGCGGCGTTCGAGCTCGCCGGAGTCGCGCGTACCGATCGGGTCGTGCAGTCACGGCTCGGGTGTGATGTGCTGGGAGGGCACCGCGCAGGAGGACTGATGACCGACCCGCTCTCCACACCTTTCCGCGCGCCGTTCGCTTCGGACGACGGCTTCGACTTCGACGTGCGGCTCGCCCTGGGCCACAGCGTGCATGGTGGTGCCGAGCCCGGCGAGGTGCTCGCCGCCGTCGCCGAGGTGGCCGCCGGCGATCACGCGAAGTGGTTCGACGCCTGGCTCGGCCTGGGCGAACGCCTGCTGGCGCAAGGGGATGCTGCGGCCGCCGCAGGCCATCGCGTGACCGCGGCAGCGCGGCTGCTGCGGGCGGCCAACTATCTCGGATTCGCCGTGTCCGCGGCGGCGGCACTCGATCGACCGGAGACGCTCACGGGCACGTTCGGCCGCCACCGCCGAGCATGGACGGCCTTCCTCGCACAGAGCGATCTCACGATCGACGAGGTGCCGATCGCGTATGACGAAGCGGGGCTGACCGGGATGCTGTTCACCCCGGAAGCACCCGGTCCGCACCGCACGCTCGTCCTCAACAACGGCAGCGACGAGGCCGTCAGCCGCCTGTGGACCGACCTCGGCCGACCCGCCCTCGCGCGCGGCTGGGCCGTGTTCGTCTACGACGGGCCGGGCCAGCAATCCCAGCTCTTCGAGCACGGCGTGCCGTTCCGCCCGGATTGGGAAGCCGTGCTCACGCCGGTGGTCGACGCGCTCCGCGCGCATCCCGACGTCGACGCGTCGCGGCTGGCCGTCTGGGGGGTGAGCCAATCGGGCTTCTGGGTGCCGCGCGCCCTCACCGCCGAACACCGCTTCGCCGCGGCCGTGGCCGATCCGGGCGTCGTCGACGTCTCGGCGAGTTGGGTTCGGCGGATGCCCGCCGAACTGCTGGATCTGATCCGCGACGGGCAGGACGACACCTTCGACCGGATCATGGACGAGACGATGTCGCACGACCCGGAGACAGCCGCCATGTTGCGCTTCCGCGCCAGGCCGTACGGCGCGGACGCGCGCCTGAGCGTCGCATACCGGGCCGTGCTCGACTACCGTCTGACGGCGGAGCAGGCCGCGAAAATCGACACGCCGCTGCTGATCACCGACCCCGAGGGCGAGCAGTTCTGGCCGGGCCAGTCGGCCACACTCGCCGAGTGGACGCATCCGCACTCGACGCTCGCGTCGTTCCGCGCCGCTGACGGCGCCGCCCTTCACTGCCAGCCGATGGCGCGCGCCCAGACCGCCGAGGTCGGGCTCGACTGGCTCGAAGACGTGGTCGGCTAGAGATCACCCGACTCGGCGCGGCTCAGAACTCCCAGTCCTCGTCTTCGGTGGCCTCGGCCTTGCCGATGACGTACGACGAGCCCGACCCCGAGAAGAAGTCGTGGTTCTCGTCGGCGTTCGGCGACAGGGCCGACAGGATCGCCGGGTTCACGTCGGTGACGCTCGAGGGGAACATCGCCTCGTAGCCGAGGTTCATGAGCGCCTTGTTCGCGTTGTAGTGCAGGAACTTCTTGACGTCTTCGGTGAGGCCGACGCCGTCGTAGAGGTCCTGGGTGTACTGCACCTCGTTGTCGTAGAGCTCGTACAGCAGCGAGAACGTGTAGTCCTTGATGTCCTGGCGCTTGGCTTCGTCGACCTTCTCGAGTCCCTTCTGGAACTTGTAGCCGATGTAGTAGCCGTGCACGGCCTCGTCGCGGATGATGAGGCGGATGAGGTCGGCCGTGTTGGTGAGCTTGGCCCGGCTCGACCAGTGCATCGGCAGGTAGAAGCCCGAGTAGAACAGGAACGACTCCAGCAGCGTCGAGGCCACCTTGCGCTTGAGGGGCTCGTCGCCGCGGTAGTACTCCATGACGATCTGCGCCTTCTTCTGAAGGTTCTCGTTCTCGACCGACCAGCGGAACGCCTCGTCGATCTCCTTCGTCGAGCACAGCGTCGAGAAGATCGAGGAGTAGCTCTTGGCGTGCACCGACTCCATGAATGCGATGTTCGTGTAGACGGCCTCCTCGTGAGGAGTGATCGCGTCGGGGATGAGCGAGACCGCCCCCACGGTGCCCTGGATGGTGTCCAGCAGCGTGAGCCCCGTGAACACCCGCATGGTGAGCGTCTGCTCCTCGGGGGTGAGCGTGTTCCACGACTGGATGTCGTTCGACAGCGGCACCTTCTCGGGCAGCCAGAAGTTGTTCACGAGGCGGTTCCACACCTCGAGATCCTTGTCGTCCTGGATGCGGTTCCAGTTGATCGCCTGGACGTGGTCCAGGAGCTGCAGCTTCTCAGCCATGATTCCTTCTTCTCGAAAAAGCCTGATCAGACGTCAATCACAACATGCACGAGACGCACTCGGACATGTCCGTGCCCTCCAGCGCGAGCTGGCGCAGGCGGATGTAGTAGATCGTCTTGATGCCCTTGCGCCAGGCGTAGATCTGAGCCTTGTTGATGTCGCGCGTGGTCACGGTGTCCTTGAAGAACAGCGTGAGCGACAGGCCCTGGTCGACGTGCTGGGTCGCGGCGGCATACGTGTCGATGACCTTCTCGTAGCCGATCTCGTACGCGTCCTCGTAGTACTCGAGGTTGTCGTTCGTCATGAACGGCGCCGGGTAGTACACGCGGCCGAGCTTGCCTTCCTTGCGGATCTCGATCTTCGACGCGATCGGGTGGATCGAGCTCGTGGAGTTGTTGATGTACGAGATCGAGCCGGTGGGGGGCACCGCCTGCAGGTTCTGGTTGTAGATGCCGTGCTGCTGGATGCTCGCCTTGAGCTGCACCCAGTCTTCCTGCGTCGGCACGTGCATGCCGGCGAAGAGCTCCTTGACCTTCTCGGTCTGGGGCTGCCATGCGGCATCCGTGTACTTGTCGAAGAACTCGCCCGACGCATACGTCGAGTCCCAGAACCCGTCGAAGGTCTGACCGCGCTCGATCGCGATGCGGTTCGAGGCCCGCAGCGCGTGGAAGAGCACCGTGTAGAAGTAGATGTTCGTGAAGTCCAGGCCCTCTTCCGAGCCGTAGTGGATGTGCTCGCGGGCGAGGAATCCGTGCAGGTTCATCTGGCCGAGGCCGATCGCGTGCGACCGGTCGTTGCCGTCCTCGATCGAGCGCACCGACGAGATGTGGCTCTGGTCGCTCACCGCGGTGAGAGCCCGGATGGCGGTCTCGACCGTGGCGCCGAGGTCACCGCCGTCCATCGCGAGCGCGATGTTCATCGACCCGAGGTTGCACGAGATGTCCTTGCCGATCTGGTCGTACGAGAGGTCCTCGTTGTACGTGGTCGGCGTGTTGACCTGCAGGATCTCGGAACACAGGTTCGACATGTTGATCCGCCCCTTGATGGGGTTGGCGCGGTTCACGGTGTCTTCGTACATGATGTACGGGTAACCCGACTCGAACTGGATCTCGGCCAGCGTCTGGAAGAACTGGCGCGCGTTGATCTTGGTCTTCTTGATGCGCGGGTCGTCGACCATCTCGCGGTACTTCTCGGTGACCGAGATGTCGCCGAAGGGCACTCCGTAGACGCGCTCGACGTCGTACGGCGAGAACAGGTACATGTCCTCGCCGTTCTTGGCGAGCTCGAAGGTGATGTCGGGGATGACGACACCGAGCGACAGGGTCTTGATGCGGATCTTCTCGTCGGCGTTCTCACGCTTGGTGTCGAGGAACCGCAGGATGTCGGGGTGGTGCGCGTTGAGGTACACGGCACCGGCGCCCTGGCGCGCACCGAGCTGGTTCGCGTAGCTGAAGCTGTCTTCGAGAAGCTTCATGACCGGGATGATGCCGCTGGACTGGTTCTCGATCTGCTTGATGGGCGCGCCCGACTCGCGGATGTTCGACAGCAGCAATGCCACACCGCCGCCGCGCTTGGACAGCTGCAGCGCGGAGTTGATGCCGCGGGCGATCGACTCCATGTTGTCTTCGATGCGCAGCAGGAAGCACGACACCAGCTCGCCGCGCTGCGCCTTGCCGGTGTTGAGGAACGTCGGGGTCGCGGGCTGGAAGCGGCCCGAGATGATCTCGTCGACGAGCGCGGTCGCGAGCTCCTGGTCGCCGTCGGCGAGGCCGAGCGCGGTCATCACGACGCGGTCTTCGAACCGCTCGAGGTAGCGCTTGCCGTCGAAGGTCTTCAGCGTGTAGCTCGTGTAGTACTTGAACGCGCCGAGGAACGTCTCGAAGCGGAACTTCTTGCCGTACGCGCGGTCGTTGAGCTGCTGGATGAACTCGAACGGGTACTTCTCGAGCACCTGCGGCTCGTAGTACTGCTTGTCGACGAGGTAGTCCAGGCGCTCCTTGAGCGAGTGGAAGAACACCGTGTTCTGGTTGACGTGCTGCAGGAAGTACTCGCGGGCAGCCCGCTTGTCGGCGCCGAACTGGATCTTGCCGTCGGCGTCGTAGAGGTTCAGCATCGCGTTGAGGGAGTGGTAGTCCATCCCCTCGAACCGCGGGTTCGCCTTGAAGTCCGTGTCTGTCAGTGCCGCTTCCACCATCGTTCCAATCCGTCGCTCACGCGATCGACGTCTTCCGGCGTGCCGAACAGTTCTAGCCGGTACAAGTGCGGCACGCGGCACTTGCGGCTGATGATGTCGCCGGCGAGGCAGAAGTGCTCGCCGAAGTTGGTGTTTCCCGCGGAGATGACCCCGCGGATCAGGCTCCGGTTCCGTTCATCGTTGAGGAAGCGGATGACCTGCTTGGGAACAGCGCCCTTCTCCTCACCCCGCCCCTGGCCTCCGCCATAGGTCGGAGTGACGAGGATGTAGGGCTCATCGACCCGGAGCGGCCCGTCGGCCGCGTGGAGCGGAATCCGGATGCTGCGGGCGTCGAGCTTCTCGACGAATCGGGCGGTGTTGCCCGACACGCTCGAGAAGTACACCAGCAACGGCGCGGATGCCTCGGCGGCGACCGCGCTGCGCTCTGCCAGCCCGGTTGCCATCACCGAGTTATGCCAGACGCGTGGCGAGTTCGTCGATCTTGTCGGGACGGAAGCCCGACCAGTGGTCACCGTCGGTGATGACGACGGGTGCCTGCAGGTAGCCCAGCGCCTTCACCTGCTCGAGCGCCGCCGGGTCCTCCGACAGGTCGTGAATCTCGTAGTCGAGGCCCTTCGCGTCCAGCGCGCGGTACGTCGCGTTGCACTGAACACAGGCCGGCTTCGTGTAAACCGTGATCGCCATGTCGAACCGTTTCTCCCCTCACATCCGGTGATCTGTCGGGCAGTCCCCCCACCGGGAGACCAATACTACATATGGGTACGGACATTGGATAGCACCACAAGGGATAGTAGTTACATCCGTGTAGTTTTCCACCGTTGTCCTCATGTACAACACAGGTTCTCCACCGATCCATCCACAGTTCCGGCCTTCGCTGCGAACCTGGAAAACACCTGGATCATGCGGAATCCGGATGCCACGGCCGCATCCATCCACAGGTGGCATCCTGCGCGGGGCCTCCGACATCGGATCCGCCTGTGGATGACGCCGTTCGGCGTGTCGCGGCGTGTCGGATGTCAGCGCGTTGCGGCTGTAGCGTTTATCCGTGGCGGGCTACGGTGACCTTCTTCGCACCCAGGGGGTCGCGCGGATCATCGCCGCGCAGTTGACGGCCCGCCTGCCCGGCGGCATGACGAGTCTCGCGGTGCTGCTGCACATCGAGCAGGTGACCGGCTCGTACGGCGCCGCGGGCCTCGTGCTCGCGGCGGTCTCGGTCGGTCAGGCGGTCGCCGGACCCGTGACCAGCCGCTGGATGGGCCTATGGGGCATGCGCCGCGTGCTGACGATCACGGTCGTCATCTGCGCGATCGCCCTCACCACGCTCGCCCTCGTCGAGATGGTGCTCCCCGCCTACATCGCCCTCGGGCTGATCGCGGGGCTGTCGACGCCGCCGATCCAGTCGGCGGTGCGCACGATCTATCCGAAGATGGTGACCGCGCGTCAGCTCACACCGCTGTTCTCGCTGGATGCCTCGCTCCAGGAGATCATCTGGATCGTCGCGCCCGTGCTCATCACGTTCGTCGCCATCCAGGTCGGCACGGTGCCGGCGCTGCTGCTCATCGTCGTGATCCTCGTCGGCGGCGGCGCCTGGTTCATCCTGTCGCCCGAGGTCGGCCGCGTGCGCATTCCCCGCAGCCGCCGCAGCATCGGCCGCGTGCTCACCAAGACGCCGGTGCTGCTCGCCACCGTCGTCGGGTTCCTGCTCATCGGCGCGTGCGCGGCCGTCGAGGCCGGCGTCGTCGCGACGTTCGGGCACGACGGGCTCGAAGCCGGCCTCGTGCTCGCGGTGTTCTCCATCGGCAGTCTGGCCGGCGGCCTCGCCTTCGGCCACCTGCCGATCGGTCGCTGGGCGATGGCGCGCCGACTCGCCATCCTCGCGGGCGGGCTGGCGCTCACGATCGTCTCGCTCAACGTGTGGTGGCTCGGCGGCACCCTGCTCGTGGCGGGCATCGGCATCGCCCCGGCCCTGGCGGTGATCTTCGCGATGACCTCGGCGAGCGTGAAGTTCAGCGAGACCGCCGAGGCGTACGGCTGGATCGGAACCGGACAGCTCATCGGCGCCGCGGCGGGGTCGGCGGTCGCGGGCTTCCTCATCGACGGCGTCGGCCCGCAGGGCGCCTACGTCGCGGCGACCGCGTTCGCTGTCGCCGGCGTCGTCGTGGCGGTCGTGTTCGTGCGCGGCTTCCCCGACCTGCGCCACGGCAACGTGAGTCCGATGCCCGACACGCAACCGGTCTCGACGATCACCTGACGCGGCCGTCCCCGGCATCCGCTCGCTCGTGGGTTTGGGGCGCGATTCCCGCGTTGGGGCGTGAACTTCCGCGCCCCAACGCAGGAAGCCCGCCCCAAACCCCGAAGCCTGACCGACGAGGTCACTGCACGCGGCGCAGCAGCTCCAGCAGTGCGAGGGCGTACGCATCGGCCGGGGCCGGGTGATCGAAGACGAGCCGCTCCCCCGCCAGCTCGATCTCGACCTCGTACGTGTCGGCCCGCCGTCGCAGCATCCGGAACGCCCCGCGCAGCAGCTCGCGCAGCTGACTCTCGTGCGGCAGCCACAGCGCGTCCTCGAGTGCGACGGAGTCCAGCGCCCACTCGGTCGTGCCGTTGAAGGCGAGGATGCGGCCCGTCGGATACTCCCGTGGCTCGATGGTCATCTCGCTCACCGTGAAGACGTCCGCCTCGAACTCGGGCTCATCGAGCTGGAACCGGTCGCCCGAGTGCGGATGCCACACGAGCCCCGCATCCCGCAGTGCGGCGGCGAGGTCTGTCGAGATCATGTCGTCCATCCTGCCCCCGGCGGCGCCGATCGGCAGAACAATGGAAGAGTGACCGCCGCATCGTTCGACCCGACCGCCCTGCTGCCCGACGAGCTCCTGGAGCGCTTCCGCGAGCGCGCCGTCGTCCACGACCGCGAGAACACGTTCCCCGACGACGATCTCGCCGACCTCATCGCGGTCGGCTACACGGCAATCCTCGTCCCGCGCGAGCTCGGCGGTGCGGGACTCGGCCTCGCCGAGGCATCCGTTCTGCAGCAGCGACTCGCCGGCTCTGCGCCCGCGACGGCGCTCGCGATCAACATGCACCTGGTGTGGACCGGGGTCGCGAAGGTGCTCTCCGACCGCGGCGACGACGCTCTGCGGTTCGTGCAGGAAGGCGCGGTCTCGGGCGAGATCTTCGCGTTCGGCATCAGCGAGGCCGGGAACGACCTCGTGCTCTTCGGCAGCGACACGGATGCCGCCCCCGCGGCCGACGGCTCGTACGCCTTCACGGGCACCAAGATCTTCACGTCGCTGGCTCCGGTCTGGAGCCAGCTGGGCCTGCACGGGCTCGACACCACCTCGCCCGACGCGCCGAAGCTCGTGTTCGGCTTCGTGCCGCGTTCCGACGCCGTCACCACGCGCGACGACTGGGACACGCTGGGTATGCGCGCAACGCAGTCGCGCACGACGGTGCTCGACGGTGCCGTCGCGCCCGCCGACCGCATCGTGCGCCGCCTCGACCCCGGCCCGAACCCCGATCCGCTCGTCTTCGGCATCTTCTCGGTGTTCGAGCTGCTGCTCGCGTCGGTGTACACCGGCATCGCGCGGCGCGCGCTCGACCTCGCCGTCGACGCCGCACGGTCGCGCACGTCGAAGCGCACCGGCGCGGCGCTCAGCCAGGATCCCGACATCCGCTGGCGCGTCGCCGAGATGGCGCTCGCGTACGACGCGATCGTGCCGCAGCTCGCGTCGCTCACGCGCGATGTCGACGACCGGGTCGACCACGGGCCCCGGTGGTTCTCGTTGCTGTCGGGCGTGAAGCACCGCGCGGTCGCGACGGCGAAGCGGGTCGTCGATGACGCGATCCTCGTCTCGGGCGGCTCGTCGTACTTCTCGCGGAACGAGCTGAGCCGCCTCTACCGCGACGTGCTGGCCGGCCTCTTCCACCCCTCCGATCCGGAGTCGGCGCACGCGACGGTCGCGACCGCGTGGCTGGGACCGATCGAGAGCTGATCGTCGTCTCGTCGGGTGCCGCCCGCAGAGGGATGCCGAGGTTCCCGGTCAGCGCAGCGCGGCGACGGTCTTGCGCACGAGGTCGATGTGCAGACGGAAGCTGCGCACCATCTCGCGCGTCGAGTGCAGGTTGAGCACGACGTTCACCCCTGCCTGCGGCACACGGAACGCGTGCGCGGCGGTGACGCCGAGGTGACCGTGGGCGTGCGGCATCCCGAACAGGAACGGCGAGAGACCGCCGTACCGCACCGTCATGGCACCCGCGCCGTAGCGGATCCCGGGACGGAATCTGCCGTTGCCTGCGATCATGCGGTCGCGAACGGATGCCGGCACCAGCCGCCCCGCACCCCAGGCGGCGAGCAGGCGGTCGAGGTCGTCGAGGGTCGTCACGACGCCTCCGCCGCCCCAGTCGCACGACAGGCTGGTCGCACGGCTGAGCTCCGCGCGACCGATCCACAGCGGCGCGATGTCGAGGTCGGCGGCCGGCGTCGCCGACGTGCTGGGTGCACCGCCGGGGAGCGTGTGGAACAGCAGCGCCGACTCGGTCATGCCGGTCGGGGCGAAGACGTCGCGGTGGAACTGCTCGCCGAGGCTCGCACCGCCGGCCTCTTCGAGGATGCGCGCGAGCAGCACGTACCCGGTGTCGGAGTACGAGAACCGGCCGCCCGGCACACCCACCGGCCGCTGATGGCGACGCGTGTAGTCGAGCAGGTCGTCGGGTGACCAGCGCCGGTCGGGGTGGTCGGCGATCTCGCGTTCGAACGGGATGCCGGTGTCGGCGCGACCCTCGAAGTAGTCGGCGACGCCGCTCGTGTGCGTCAGCAGGTGCCACGGCGTCGCCTCGCGGGCGCGATCGCGACCGTCGACGACGAAGAGCCCCCGCCACTCGGCGCCGGGCAGGAGCTCGGTCACCGGCGCGTCGAGGTCGAGCGCGCCGGTCTCGGCGAGCTGCATCGCGCGGATCGCGGTGACGAGCTTGCCGACGCTCGCGCTGTGGAAGCGCCGAGCGCGATCACCCGACGCGAACTCGAACCCGGGCGCGGTGACCAGCACCTGGGCGGACGGCAGGTCGCGCTTGCCGCGTGCGCGGTCGGCACGCGCGACGACCCGGCGCAGCTGATCGGTGAGTCGCTCGGTGCGCTCGGCGGTCGGTGTGGCATGATCGGTCACTGTAATATCCCTCATAGGTATCTCTCATAGAGATATCATTCCGGAGGCCATCGATGCAACACGTCATCCTCGGGATGCTGCTCGTCCACGGTCCGCTGACGCTGTACGCCGTGCAGCGACAGTTCACCGCGGGCGTCTCGCTCTTCTACAGCGCCAGCTTCGGCAGCATCCAGCGCGCGCTGCGCCAGCTCGTCGACCGCGGCCTCGTCAGCGTCGCCTCTCCCGGCGAGCGCGGGCAGAAGCCCTACTCGATCACGGCCGACGGCGAGCGCGAGTGGCGGGAGTGGATGCGGCATCCGATCACCGGCTCCGACGCCGAGACGACCGCGCTCGCGAAGGTCTTCTTCCTCGGCGCCGTCGACTCCGCAGAGCGCGCGGCGGTGCTGTCGACCATCCGCGAGCGCATCACCGCCGACCTCGCCGAGCTCGACGGCACCGCCGACGGCATCGATCGCCTCGACGTGCCGGCCGAGTCCGCCGAGGTGCTGCGCTTCCAGCGCGCGACGCTCGACTACGGCATTCGCGCGCATCGGCTGGCGCTGGAGTGGGTCGACGAGCTCGACGACGTGGCACCGGCAGCGGGCCGGATCGCCCCGCAGGCCGCCGTGCGAGGATGACCGCATGCCGCCCACGCCGACCAGCCTGCTGAGTCCCGCCGACCAGGAGCGGCGACGGGCCCTGCGCCTCATGAAGGGCGTCGCTCTCGGCGCGCTCATCCTGATGGCCGTCGTGTTCGCCGTCGCGTTCACGTTCCAGGACTCGATCCCCGCACTCGGCTACGTGCGCGCCGCGGCCGAGGGCGGCATGGTGGGGGCGCTCGCCGACTGGTTCGCGGTCACGGCGCTGTTCCGGCATCCGCTCGGGATCCCGATCCCCCACACGGCGATCATCCCCAAGCGCAAGGACGAGATCGGGCGGAACCTCGGTGAGTTCGTCGAGACCGAGTTCTTGCGCGGCGACGTCGTGCGCACCAAGCTCGAGGCCACGTCGATCGCGCTGCGGCTCGGCGAATGGCTGCGCGAGCCCGCCCACGCACGCCGCGTCGCCGACGAGGGCTCGGCGCTCGCGGCCGCCGTGCTGCGCGCCGTGAGCGATGACGATGTGCGCGACATCGTCGAGGACCTCGCGCGCGAGCACCTCATCGCCCCCGAGTGGGGACCGCCGCTGGGCGCGTGGCTCGAACGGCTGGTGGCATCCGGCGCCCACCACAGCGCCGTAGACCTCGCCGCCGACAACGTCGCCGCCTGGCTGCAGGCGAACCGCTCCGCCTTCCAGGGCCTGGTCTCGCGCCGACTGCCCGGCTGGGTGCCGTCGTTCGCGCACCGGCTGGTCGACGACGCCGCCTACGGCGAGGCCGTCAAGTTCGTCGCGGCCGTGCAGGCCGACCCGCAGCATCCCGCCCGCATCGCGATCGACGGCTACCTCGCGCGACTCGGCGACGGCCTGCAGCACGACCCGGCGATGGTCGGACGGTTCGAAGACGCGAAATCGGCGGTGTTCGACTCGCCGCGCGTGCGCGAACTCGCCGGACGCGCCTGGGAGACCGCGAAGAGCGGCCTGCTCACGACTCTCGACGACCCCGGCAGCGGGCTTCGGCGGCGCGCGACGGAGGCGCTGGCCGAAGTCGGTGATCGCCTGACGACGGACGCCGCACTGCAACGCCGCGTCGACGGGTGGATCACCGATGCCGCCGTGTTCGTCGTCGACCGGTACCGGCACGACATCGCCTCGATCATCACCGACACCGTCGAGCGGTGGGATCCGCACGAGACCACCGAGAAGATCGAGCTCATGGTCGGCCGCGACCTGCAGTACATCCGGCTCAACGGCACGATCGTCGGCGCCCTCGCCGGCGTCACGATCCACACGATCGCCGTGACGCTGCTGGCGTGACGGCGTGTGTCGCACGCCGTTCCCACGGCGCCGGCCAGAGGCTAGCCTGTGCCCGTGGACGCGGATCAGCTCCTCTTCAGCTACGGCACGTTGCAGCATCCTGAGGTTCAGCTCGACACCTACGGGCGCCTGCTGCAGGCCGAGGCCGACAGCCTGCCCGGCTACACGGTCGATTACACCGAGATCGAGGACCGCCGCGTCGTCGACCTGTCGGGACTCGCTGTGCACCCCGTCGTGCGGTCGACCGGCAACCCGCTCGACCGGGTCGTCGGCGTCGTCCTGCGCATCACCGAAGACGAACTCGACGCGACCGACGAGTACGAGGTCGCGCTGTACCGCCGCGTGTCGGTGAGGCTGGCCAGCGGCCGCGCCGCATGGGCGTACGTGTCGGCGTGAGGCTGCTTGCGCGCGCGAGGCAGGGTGGAGCGATAGCGTCGGGGGTGTGAGCCTGTCGCACGATCCCCTGTGGCCCCGCGCGGGCGGCTGGCCTGCGGCATCCGAGGTCGACGGGGCGGTGGATGCCGCGATCGTCGGCGTTCCCGCGTGGCGCACATCGCTCTCGCCGACGGGGGCGCATGCCACCCCCGCCGCGATCCGCGAGGCCCTGCCCCGCTATGGCGCGACGCTGCTCGGCCCGCCGCCGATCGACCTCGGCGCGGTGCTGCGCATCGTGGATGCCGGTGACATCGCCGAGCCCGACGGACCCGACGGCGAGGCGTCCGTGCACACGGCCGTCGCCGCCCTCGCGGCGCGCGCCCGCCTGGTGATCGCACTCGGCGGCGACAACTCGATCACGTACGCCACGGCGCGCGGCGCGGGCGCCCAGGGGCTCATCACGCTCGACGCGCACTTCGACCTGCGCGACGGCGTCTCGAACGGCTCGCCCGTGCGCCGCCTCGTGGAGGGCGGGCTCGATCCACGGCGCATCGTGCAGATCGGCATCGCCGACTTCGCGAACTCGGTCGCCTACGCGCAGCGCGCCGCCGACCTCGGCATCACGGTCATCACCCTCGACGACGTGCGCCGCCGCGGCATCGGCGAGGTGGTCGCGTCGGCCCTGCGCACGGCAGGCGCCGGCGACGGACCCGTGCACCTCGACATCGACGTCGACGTCTGCGACCGGTCGGTGGCACCCGGGTGCCCCGCGTCGGTGCCGGGCGGCCTGCAGGCATGGGAGCTGCGCACCCTCGTCCGAGCGATCGCGCACGACGACCGGGTGTCGAGCGCCGACATCGCCGAGGTGGATGCCACCGCGGACACCCCCGACGGACGCACGGTGCGGCTGGCGGCCCTGTGCGTGCTCGAGCTGCTGGCGGGGAAGGCGGTGTCGGCATGATCCGACTGGTGCTGGTGCGGCACGCGAAGTCGGACTGGGGCGACCCGGGTCTCGACGACCACGACCGTCCGCTGAACGATCGCGGGCGGCGCGACGCCCCGGTGATGGCGGCACGTCTGGCCGAGACGGGATTCCGCCCCGACGCGATCCTGTCGAGCTCGGCGCTGCGCGCGCGCACCACCGCCGGTGTCTTCGCCGAGGCGCTCGGACTCGCTGTGCAGATCGACCCCGAGCTCTACGGCGCCCCGGCGGCGACTCTGCTCGGCGCTGCGGCCGCGAGCGGTGCGGCATCCGTCGTCGTCGTCGCGCACGATCCGGGCATGAGCGTGCTGGCCGGCCGCCTGTCGGACGGCGGCATCGGCCAGATGCCCACGTGCGCGGTCGCGCGCTTCGAGTGGGTGGCCGACTCGTGGGACGTCGCGACCGCCCTCGATCCCGACGACTGGTCGATCGACACCCCGCGCTGAGTCCGGGCGAGCCGGTCGGGGCGGGCGCGGCGCCAGTCGGCCGTGACGGCGGTCAGGCCGTCGCGACGCCGTCCTTCCAGACCTGCGCGACCAGCGGCACGCCGGGGCGGTAGGCCAGGTGCACGCGCGTGGGAGCGTCCAGCAGCACGAGGTCGGCCCGCATGCCCGGCGCGATCATGCCCACATCGTCGCGGCGCAGGGCCCGGGCGCCCCCGGCGGTCGCCGCCCAGACCGCCTCGGCGGTGGTCATGCCCATCTCGCGGACGGCGAGCGCGATCATCAGCGGCATCGAACTGGTGAAGCTCGACCCCGGATTGCAGTCGCTGGCCAGAGCCACCGTCACGCCCGCATCGAGCATCCGTCGCGCGTCGGGGTAGGGGTGGCGCGTCGAGAACTCGACGCCCGGCAGCAGGGTCGCGACGGTGTCGGATGCCGCGAGGGCGGCGATGTCGGCGTCGTCGAGGTACGTGCAGTGATCGACGGATGCCGCACCCATCGACGTCGCGAGGCGGACACCCGCGCCCGGGCCGAGTTGGTTGCCGTGCACACGGGGCAGCAGTCCCCGCGCGATGCCCGCTTCGAGCACCCGCCGCGACTCGTCGGGCGTGAACGCGCCCCGCTCGCAGAAGACATCGACCCACCTGCTGTGGGGGGCGCAGGCATCCAGCATCGGGCCGCAGACGAGGTCGACGTATGCGTCGCGGTCATCGGCGAACTCGGCCGGCACGACGTGGGCGCCGAGGAACGTCACCTCGGGCGTCGCCTCGGCGGCGAGCCGCGCGAGTCGCTCTTCGGTCTCGAGGTCGAGCCCGTAGCCGGTCTTCACCTCGAAGGTCGTGGTCCCCTGGGCGCGCAACTCGGCGGCGAAGCCCGCGAGTCGGGCCCGCAGTTCATCGTCGGTCGCCGCGCGGGTGGCGGCGACCGTGCGCCGTATGCCGCCGGCGGCATAGGGCGTGCCGGTCATACGCGCCTCGAACTCGTCGGCGCGGTCGCCGCCGAACACCGTGTGGGTGTGGCTGTCGACGAAGCCCGGGATGACCGCGCGCCCGCCCGCGTCGACGACCTCGAGCTGCCCCGAACCGTCGCTATCCGGCCCGACCCAGGCGATGCGGCCGTCCTCGATGAGCACGGCGGCGTCGCGCAGCGTGCCGCACGGGTCGCCGTCGGCGGCGACGTTGGTGGTCAGCTCGCCGATGTTGCGGATCAGGGTCGCGGCGCTCACAGCATCGGCACCTTCAGGCCGCGGTCGCGTGCGACCTCTCGCGCGCGGTCGTAGCCGGCATCCACGTGGCGCATGACCCCGGTGCCCGGATCGTTGGTGAGCACGCGCTCGAGCTTTTCTGCGGCGAGCGGAGTGCCGTCGGCGACGGTGACCTGCCCGGCATGGATGCTGCGGCCGATGCCGACCCCGCCGCCGTGATGCAGCGACACCCAGGCGGCGCCCGATGCGGTGTTGAGCAGCGCGTTCAACAGCGGCCAGTCGGCGATCGCATCGGATCCGTCGGCCATCGCCTCGGTCTCGCGGTACGGCGAGGCGACAGAGCCCGAGTCGAGGTGGTCGCGGCCGATCACGATCGGCCCCTTCAGCTCGCCCGAGGCCACCATCTCGTTGAACTTCAGCCCCGCGAGGTGGCGCTCTTTGTAGCCCAGCCAGCAGATGCGCGCCGGAAGGCCCTCGAAGTGCACCTTCTCGCCGGCCTGCTCCAGCCAGCGGTGCAGCGCGGCGTCCTCGGGGAACAGCTCCGCGACCGCGCGGTCGGTCTTGGCGATGTCCTCCGGGTCTCCCGACAGCGCCACCCACCGGAACGGGCCCTTGCCCTCGGCGAACAGCGGGCGGATGTAGGCGGGCACGAAGCCGGGGAACGCGAACGCGCGGTCGCAGCCACCCAGTTCGGCTTCACGGCGGATCGAGTTGCCGTAGTCGAAGACGGCGGCGCCGGCATCCTGGAACCCGACCATCGCCTCGACGTGCGCGGCCATCGACCGGCGGGCTCGGGTCGTGAAGCCCTCGGGGTCGGCGGCGGCCGCCGCCTTCCACTCGTCGACCGAGATGCCCACGGGCAGGTACGCGAGCGGGTCGTGGGCGCTGGTCTGATCGGTGACGATGTCGATCGGGATGCCGCGGCGCAGCAGCTCGGGGAAGATCTCGGCGGCGTTGCCGACCACCCCGACCGAGAGCGCCTCGCCGGCGCCCTTGGCGGCGACGACCCGCTCGATCGCGGCGTCGAGGTCGGTGGCGTACTCGTCGAGGTAGCCGTGCTCGACGCGACGGGCCAGGCGCGACTCGTCGACGTCGACGATCAGCACCGTGCCGCCGTTCATCGTGACCGCCAGCGGCTGCGCGCCGCCCATGCCGCCGCATCCGGCCGTCAGGGTGAGGGTGCCGGTCAGCGAGTCGCGGCCGAGCGACTGCGCGACCGCGGCGAAGGTCTCGTAGGTGCCCTGCAGGATGCCCTGCGTGCCGATGTAGATCCACGAGCCCGCGGTCATCTGCCCGTACATGGTGAGACCGAGGTCTTCGAGCCGGCGGAACTCGGGCCACGTCGCCCAGTCTCCGACCAGGTGCGAGTTCGCGATGAGCACCCGCGGCGCCCACTCATGGGTGCGGAAGACGCCGACCGGCTTGCCGGACTGCACCAGCAGGGTCTCGTCGGGCTCCAGTTCGTCGAGGGTGCGCACGATGGCGTCGTACGCCTCCCAGCTGCGCGCGGCCTTGCCGGTGCCGCCGTAGACGACGAGGTCTTCCGGGTGCTCCGCCACCTCGGGGTCGAGGTTGTTCATCAGCATCCGCTTGGCCGCTTCGGCGCCCCAGCTCTTCGCGGTGCGCTCGGCACCGCGCGCGGCGCGGACCGTGCGGGTCTCGGTCGTGGTCATGGTGTGCTCCTTTGCCGCTGCGCCGGCGCCTGCGGTCAGGGTGATCCGGCGGTGACGGGATCAATCGGGGGTGTTGTGTCCTGCCGCGACAGGATCTGCCGATCCGGACGAGCGGGGTGGAAGGGATGCCGCGGCCACGACCGCGCCCGAGAGCACGAGCGCGGTGACCGCCTCGATCTCGGGGCTGAGGTAGCGGTCGGGGCCGGGGCCGTCGACGGCGGCGCGCACGACGTCGCGGACGGCGGAGGTGCGCGGGCCCGGCTGCAGCGGCGCGCGCAGGTCGAGGGCGCGCGCGGCGGTGAGCACCTCGATGGCGAGCACGCGGGCCAGCCCGTCGATGCCGCGGCGCAGCTTGCGGGCGGCCGCCCAGCCCATCGAGACGTGGTCCTCCTGCATGGCCGACGACGGGATCGAGTCGACGGATGCCGGTACCGCGAGGCGCTTGAGCTCGGAGACGATGCCGGCGGCTGCGTACTGGGCGATCATGTGGCCCGAGTCCACCCCCGCCTCGTGCGCGAGGAACGGCGGCAGCCCGTGACTGCGGGCGACGTCGAGCGCACGATCGGTGCGCCGCTCCGAGATCGAGGCGACGTCGGCGACCGCGATGGCGAGGAAGTCGAGCACGTAGGCGACCGGCGCCCCGTGGAAGTTGCCGTTCGACTCGACGCGGCCGTCCGGGGTGATCACGGGGTTGTCGACGGCCGAGGCGAGCTCGCGCGACGCGATGAGGGCGGCGTGGTCGGCGGTGTCGCGCGCTGCCCCGTGCACCTGGGGGCTGCAGCGCAGCGAGTAGGCATCCTGCACGCGGGTGCACTCCGGGCCCTTGTGCGAGGCGACGATCGGCGAGTCCGCGAGCAGGGTGCGCAGGTGCGCGGCCGACGCGGCCTGGCCCAGCTGCGGGCGCAGCGCCATGAGGTCGGCGGCGAACACGGCATCGGTGCCGAGCTGACTCTCGACCGACATGGCGGCGGCGACATCGGCGACGTCGAGCAGGTTCGACAGGTCGTGCAGGGCGAGCAGCAGCATCCCGAGCATGCCGTCGGTGCCGTTGATCAGGGCCAGCCCCTCCTTCTCGCGCAGTTCGAGGGGGGTGATGCCCGCCTCGGCGAGGGCGACGGATGCCGCGGCGGCGCGGCCGTCGGCGAGATGCACGCGGCCTTCGCCCATCGCCGCGAGCGCGACGTGCGACAGCGGGGCGAGGTCGCCCGAGCAGCCGAGCGAGCCGTACTCGCGCACGACCGGAGTGATGCCGGCGTTGAGCATCGCGGCATAGGTCTCGACGACCACCGGTCGCACGCCGGTGCGCCCCGTCGCCAGCGTCTGCAGACGCAGGAGCTGCAGCGCGCGCACCACTTCACGCTCGACCTCGGGCCCGGTGCCGGCTGCGTGCGAGCGGATGAGGCTCGCCTGCAGCTGGGCGCGGCGTTCGGACGCGATGAAGGTGGTCGCGAGCGCACCGAAGCCGGTCGAGATGCCGTAGTGCGGCTCGGGGTCGTCGGCGAGTCCCTCGATGAAGGCACGGGATGCTGCGACGCGGTCCATCGCGGCGGGATCGAGTTCGACCCGCGCCCCGTGGCGCGCGACGGCGACGACCTGCGCGGGGGTGAGGGGCGCCGCGCCGAGGGTGACGGCGGCGACGGAGGTGGTGACGGTGGTCATGCTCCGATTCCACACCCCTCCCCTCGCCCGCGACAGGGGTTCGTGACATCCTGTGTCTGGTATGCCAGACGAAGCCGCTCCCCGCCCGCAGGTGCCCGCCGCCGACCAGACGCTGCGGATGCTGGCGTTCCTCGCGCGCCAACGGGGGCCCGTCGCCGCCCGCACCCTCGCCGATCAACTCGACATTCCGCGCTCGAGCGTCTACCACCTGCTCGCGGCCCTCGAGCAGCACGGGTTCGTCGTGCACCTGCCGGGCGACCGACGCTGGGGACTGGGCGCGGCCGCGTTCGAACTGGCGGGCGGCTATGCCCGCCAGCAGCCGCTGGCACGGCTGGGTCGCGCCCGTGTCGCCGCCCTGGCCGACGACGCCGGCGAGAGCGCGCACCTCGCCGTGATGACCGGTCGCGACGTGCTGTACATCGTCGAGGAGCGCGCGCCGCGCCGCCCGGCGCTGGTGACCGACGTCGGCGTGCGCCTGCCCGCGCACTTGACCGCGACGGGGCGCGCGATGCTCGCGGCCCTCCCCCGCGAGCAGGTGCGGGCGCTGTACCCGGATGCCTCGGCCTTCGCCGATCGCACCGGCCGCGGTCCGCGGCGCCCCGGTGAACTGCGCGCGGTGCTGCGCGACACTCGCACACGGGGATACGCGACCGAAGACGGCGAGGTGACGCTGGGCTTGCGCTCGGTCGGCGTGGCGGTGCGCGACCACGCCGGCTGGCCGGCTGCGGCGATCGCGCTCACGTGGCCGACCGATCAGCCCCGCGACGATGACGAGCTCGCAGCGCGTGCGGCCGACGCGGCAGCCGAGCTCGAACGGCGGCTCTACGGCAGCCGGCGCCCGTCGTAGGTCAGTCGACCTTGGCGACGGTTCCGGCCGTGAGCGCGACGAGCTGGTCGTACGTCAGGGGGAACACCGTGTGCGGGGTGCCCCCTGCGGCCCAGATCTCGTCGTACTGCGCGAGTTCCTCGTCCACGATGGTGGTCAGCGGCGACGGGTGGCCGGTCGGCGCCACGCCTCCGATCGCCTGGCCCGTCGCCTCGCGCACCTGCTCGGGCGTCGCGCGGGCGATCTTCGTGCGTCCGAGTCGCGAGGCCAGCGCGGCGGTGTCGACGCGGTGGGAGCCGCTGGTCATCACCAGGAGCGGCTCGTCGTCGGACCAGAAGACGAGGCTGTTCGCGATCGCGCCCACGTCGACTCCCAGGGCCGCGGCGGCCAGGGGTGCCGTGGAGGCGGCGTCCGGCAGCACGATGATGTCGCCGGTGATCCCGGCGGCGCGCAATGCGTCGTGGACGAGGCGGCTGCGCGCAGGAAGGTGGTCGGTCACGGCACCAGCCTATGGTCGGCGGTCAGGATCCCGGGAATGTCGTAGATATGTTCTAAAGTCGAGGTATGGGGAGCTTCTCGGGCATGGCGTTCGAGGAGGCGTATGCGCCCGAGACGTTGAGCGGGTTGACGATGCTGCTGGATGCGGATGCGGCGGTGGCGACGATGGCTGCGGAGCGGATCGAAGCGGTCGGGGTGATGCGCCGGTTCGCGGTCACCGGTGTGACGTATGGGGCGTCGATGGAGATCGCGCTGCGGTCTTTGCGGCTCGAGATCGCCGCCGCGTTGCGGATCACCGAGTACGCCGCGGACCGGCTGCTGGACCTCGCCGACGCGCTCACCTCGCGGTACCCGGCGGTGCTCGAAGCGTTGGGTCGGGCGAACATCACCCAGACCCACGCCGAAGCGTTCGTCGACCTGATGCGCGAGGTCGAACCCGACCTGCAGGACCAGCTCGCCGCGGAGGGGCTCGCGTTGGCGGAGGAACTGCCGGTCGGGTCCTTCCGGCGGGCGTTCGGTGACCGGATCGCGGCCGTGCGGTCGGTGACGCTCGCGGAACGTCACGCGTCCGCGGTCGCCCGGCGACGGGTGGTGTACCAGGACGATGTGGACGGGATGGGGTGGCTGTCCATCCACGGCCCCGCCGTCGAGCTGAAGGCGGCGCACGGTCGGGTGTCGGCGATCGCGAACCCCATCGCCGCGTGCGGGGACGACGACCGCACCCTCGACCAGGCCCGTGCCGACGTGGCCCTGGACCTGCTCATCGACGGCACCACCGCCCACCTGCCCGATCGCATGGGAGCACGGCGGCACCACCACCGAGGCCAACCTCGCCCCCTTGTGCAAAGGGAACCACACGGTCAAACACCACGGCAACTGGACGGTACGACAACAACCGGGCGGGATCCTGGAATGGACCTCACCCACCGGACGCATCTACACCGTCCACCCCGAACGGCGCACACCCACCTTCACACCCGTCACCAACGGCACCGACCCACCCTTCTGACCGAAGCGCCGGTTCGTCTCGCTCTGCTCGCTCAGCGTGAGAGCCGCGCGAGCACCTCGCCGTGCGGCATGAGCAGCCAGCCGTCGTCGGCCTCGGCCCACTCCCGCCAGGACCGTGAGATGTGCTCCAGATCGGCACGGTCGGCGAGCCCGGACGAGACCGCGTGGTCGGCGAACGTCGACTGCAGCACGCGGTCGGCCCACATCCCGCCCCACCACGCGCGGTCCTCCGGCGACTCGAACAGCCACACGCTCGCCGTCGCCTCGATCCGACGGAATCCGGCCTGCATCGCCCACGACTTCAGCATGCGTCCGGCCGCCGGCTCCCCCGCGATGTGGCGGTGCACCGCGAGATAGAGCGCGAGCCAGTCGTCGAGCGCGGGGATGCGCGGATGCCAGATCACACCTTCATAGTCCACATCGCGCACCGCGACCAGCCCGTCGGGGCCGACGACGCGGCCGAACTCGCGCAGCATGTCCACGGGACGCGTGACGTGCTGCAGCACCTGATGCGCGTGCACGACGTCGACCGCCCCGTCCGCGGCATCCAGCGCGTACCCGTCGCCCACCGCGAACGCGACGTCGACACCGTGAGCGGATGCCGCCGCGCGAGCACGCTCGACGACGTCGGCGGACGCATCCACCCCGACGACCCGGCCGGGAGCCACCCGCCGCGCCAGGTCGACGGTGATCGTGCCGGGGCCGCTGCCGACGTCCAGCAGCGACATCCCCGCGTGCAGGTGGGGCAGGAGGTAGGCGGCCGAGTTCTCGGCCGTGCGCCAGTCGTGTGAGCGCAGCACACTCTCGTGATGGCCGTGCGTGTAGCGATCGGGCATGCCGTCAGCCTAAAGTCCCTGGCACCCGCCCCCGGTACCGGCCAGGCTGGAGGAATGAGGTTCCTGCGCGGCGTGCTCCGCTACCCGGTGATCGTCGCGACGCTCGTCGTGGGCGCCGTCGTGGCGGTACTGCTGTTCACGGGCGACGACGACGCGGCGCGGTGGCTCGCGGTCGTGTACGTCTCGGCGGTCATCGTGTGGACGCTCATCGGGATGATCCGCGACGTCGTGCGCGGGCACATCGGCCTGGACATCCTCGCCGTGGTGGCGATGGTGGCCACGCTCGCGGTCGACGAGTACATCGCGTCGCTGATCATCGTGCTCATGCTCTCAGGAGGCGAGGCGCTCGAGGACTACGCCGGCCGCCGCGCGACGCGCGAACTCACCGCGCTCCTCGATCGCTCTCCCCGGATCGCGCACGTGCTGGCTCATCCCGGCGACCTCGACTCCGACGAGGTGCAGGATGTCGCCGCCGACGACGTCGAGGTCGGCGACGTGCTCCTCATCCGACCCGCGGAGGTCGTGCCGGTGGACGGCGTGCTGATCGCCGGCGCGGGTTCGTTCGACGAGTCCTCGCTGACCGGTGAGAGCCTGCCCGTCACCCGAGTGGTCGGCGACGAGGTGCTCTCGGGCTCGGTGAACGGCTCGACCGCGGTGCATGTGCGCGCGATGCGCCGCAGCGCCGACAGCCAGTACCAGCAGATCGTCGCGCTCGTGCGCGAAGCGCAGGCGTCGAGGGCGCCGACGGTGCGGCTCGCCGACCGGTTCGCCATACCGTTCACGGCCGTCTCGCTCGTCATCGCGGGCGCCGCGTGGGCCGTCTCAGGCGATCCGACGCGCTTCGCCGAGGTGCTCGTCCTCGCGACGCCGTGCCCGCTGCTGATCGCCGCGCCCGTCGCCTTCCTCGGCGGCATGTCACGCGCCGCGCGTGCCGGCGTGATCGTCAAGGGGGGCGCCGTGATCGAGCAGCTCGCGCGCGTGCGCTCGGCGGCGTTCGACAAGACCGGCACCCTCACCGAGGGGCGACCCGACCTCATCGAGGTGCGTCCCGCCCCCGGCATCGACCCCGACGAGCTGCTCGCCCTGGTTGCGAGCGCCGAGCAGTACTCGACACACGTGATCGCCGACGGGGTGCGCCGCGCGGCCCAGGCGCGCGGCCTGCGACTCGAGCGCGCCGATGAGGCATCCGAGGTCGCCACGAACGGCGTCACCGCGACGATCGGCGGGCGCACCATCGCGGTCGGCAAGCCGGGTTTCACCGCCGGGCTCGCCCCCGACACGGTGCACACCGAGTTCGCTCCCGGCCAGGTCGCCGCCTACGCGGCGGTCGACGGCCGGTTCGCCGGGACGCTGATCCTCGGCGACGACGCGCGCCCCGAAGCCCGGGCGGTCATCGCCTGGTTGCGCGAGCACGGCGTCGAACGCGTGGCGATGCTCACCGGCGACGCACGGGCGACCGGCGAGGCGATCGCCCATGCGGTGGGCGTCACCGAGGTGCACGCCGAACTGCTGCCGCCTGAGAAGGTCCATCTGGCGGCGCAGCTGCGCCCGCGGCCGGTGCTCATGGTGGGCGACGGCGTGAACGATGCCCCGGTTCTCGCGGCATCCGACATCGGCATCGCGATGGGTGCGAAGGGCTCGACGGCGGCCGGGGATGCCGCGGGCGCGGTCATCCTGCAGGACTCGATCGCGGGCGTCGCCGATGCGGTGTCGATCGGCCGTCACACGCTGCGCGTCGCGTACACCGCGATCGGCATCGGGATCGGCCTCAGCATCGGGCTCATGCTGATCGCGACCGCCGGAGTCATCCCCGCCGTCGCGGGTGCGCTCATCCAGGAGCTCGTCGATCTCGCGACGATCCTCTATGCGCTGCGTGCGCTGACGGGTCCCCGCGTCGATCTGAGCGCGGTCACCACGCAATCTGACGCGCCACACCCGGTTGCGGCTGGCCGCGACTGAGCGTTCTGCTGTATCTGCACGGTGCTGGTTGATCAGACCGCGATGCGGTGGTGTCATAGAAGGGGATGCCGCAAAGCCGCGGCATCCGCAGCGCAGCGCCCACAAGGCCGGCCGAAAGAGGTTCCGATGATCCCGTCTCCGTCTCTTCCCGATTTCACCCACGAACGCGTCGAGGTGATCACCGGCCGCCGGAGCGGCCTGTTCATCGCCGTGGCGCTGCACTCGTCGGTGCTCGGCTCCGCGCTCGGCGGCGCCCGACTGTGGAACTATCCGCACTGGAACGACGCACTCGCAGACGTGCTGCGCCTCTCGGCCGCGATGACGCTCAAGAACGCGGCGGCCGGCCTCGACGCGGGCGGCGGCAAAGCGGTCATCGCTCTCACGCCCGGCACCGACCTCGACGCCGAGCGGCGCCGCGCCGCCTTCCTCGACCTCGGCGACGCCGTCGAGTCGCTGCACGGCCTGTACCGCACGGCGGAAGACGTCGGCTCCACCACAGAGGACATGCTCGTGGTGAGCGAGCGCACCGAGCATGTCGTGGGCCTGCCCGACTCGGTCGGCGGTTCGGGAGAGCCCGCCGGACCGACGAGCCTCGGCGTGTACGAGTCGCTGCGCGCGACGCTCGAGCGGGTCACGGGCAGCTCCGAGGTCGCCGGCCGCCGCATCACCATCTCGGGACTCGGCCAGGTCGGCAGCCGCCTCGCTGTGCGCCTCGCCGCCGAAGGCGCGACGCTGGCGGTGACCGACGTCAACCCCGTCAAGCGCGATCTCGCCGTCGAACTCGGAGCGTCGTGGTGCCCGCCGGGAGAAGAGCACCTCGTTCCCGCCGACGTGTTCGTACCGGCCGGCATCGGCGGACTGCTCACCGACGACGTCATCGACAGTCTCGACGCGCGCGCCGTCTGCGGTCCTGCCAACAATCCGCTCGCCCACCGCAGCGGCGCCGAGCGGCTGGCCGCACGCGGCATCCTCTACGCCCCCGACTTCGTGGTGAACGCGGGCGGCGTCATCTACCTCGACCTCGTCGCCAAGGAGCAGGGCACCCGCGCGCAGGTGATGGAACGCGTCGCCGGCATCGGCGCGACCGTGCGCCGCATCTTCGACGATGCCGACGCCCGCGGCGTCACGCCGCTCGCCGCCGCAGAGGGCATCGCTGCCGAGCGCCTCGAGGCCGGCGGCCGCCAGCCCGCGCTGGCCGGCTGACTCCCCCCGCCCCCCCCCGATATCGAGCGGACGAGTATGCCCGCTACGCACGGCGTGTCGCGTGCATACTCGTCCGCTCGAGCCTAGGGGCGGGGGGCCTGCGCGGCGGCCGCGGCGGCGGCGGGAAGGGCGGCGCGGATGCGCTCGAGTGCCGCATCGCCGTGGGCCGCGGTGAGGAACCACGCCTCGAAGACGCTCGGCGGCAGTGACACCCCCGCCTCGCGCATCGCGTGGAAGAACGGCGGGTAGCGCCAGGCCTGCTGATCGCGCGCGTCATCGTAATTTCGCACCTCGCCCTCGCGGAACGCGACCGAGAACAGGCTGCCGGCACGTGAGACGACATGGGCGACACCGGCGGCCTCGAGCGCGTCGTGCAGAGCGGATGCCACCGCCTCGGCAGCCGCGTCCACCCGCGCGTACACGTCGGCGTCGGCGAGCCGCAGCGTCGCGATGCCCGCCGCGACCGCGACGGGGTTCCCGCTCAGCGTGCCCGCCTGGTAGACGGGGCCGAGCGGCGCGAGCAGGTCGAGCACCTCGGCGCGACCACCCAGCGCGGCCAGCGGCATCCCCCCGCCGATGACCTTGCCGAACGTGACGATGTCGGGCACCCAGGCCGGCTCGGCGCCGGCGGCCTCGAGCCCCCACCAGCCGGCGGGACCGACACGGAAGCCGGTGAGCACCTCGTCGAGGATGAGCAGCGCACCGCGGTCGCGCACGAGTCGCGCCAAGGCCGCGTTGAACCCGGGCTGCGGCGCGAGCACGCCGGCATTGGCGCCGGCGGCCTCGGTGATGACTGCCGCGATGCGTCCCGGATGCGCCGCGAACGCCGCTTCGACCGCGTCGAGGTCGTTGTACGGCAGAACGAGCGTCTGGGCCGCGATCACGGTGGGAACCCCGGCCGACCCCGGAAGCGCGAAGGTCGCCAGGCCCGACCCGGCGTCGGCGAGCAGCCCGTCGGAGTGACCGTGATAGTGCCCGGCGAACTTGACGACGAGGTCGCGGCCGGTGGCGGCGCGCGCGAGGCGGATCGCGGTCATCGTGGCCTCGGTGCCCGTCGACACGAGGCGCAGCCGCTCGATCCCGGCGACTCCCCCGACCTGCATCCGGTCGACGACGGCCTCGGCGAGTTCGGTCTCACCCGGTGTGCTCGCGCCGAACGAGAGCCCGCGCGCGGCCGCCTCCTGCACCGCCGCCACGACGTCGGGGTGTGCATGGCCGAGCAGCGCCGGTCCCCACGATGCGACGAGGTCGACGTACTCCCTCCCCTCGACATCGGTCACCATGGCACCCTGCGCCGACACGATCGACAGCGGCGTGCCACCCACAGATCCGAAGGCACGCACCGGCGAGTTCACCCCACCTGGGATCACGCGCCGCGCGCGGGCGGCCGACTCGTCGTTGCGCGTCATCGTCGCATCCCCTCCGCAAGCTCGAGCGCCCAGTAGGTGAGCACCGCGTCGGCGCCGGCACGCACGATCGAGGTGACCGACTCGGCGACGGCGCGTTCGCGGTCGATCCAGCCGTGCGCGGCGGCGGCCTCGATCATCGCGTACTCGCCGCTGACCTGGTACGCCCAGACCGGCACCGGCGAGGCGGCGGCGGCATCCGCCAGCACGTCGAGGTAGCTCATGGCGGGTTTCACCATCACGATGTCGGCTCCTTCGGCGAGATCGAGCGCGACCTCGCGCGCCCCCTCGCGCCGATTCGCGGGGTCGAGCTGGTAGGTGCGCCGGTCGCCGACGAGCGACGACTGCACGGCCTCGCGGAACGGACCGTAGAACGCCGACGCGTACTTCGCCGCGTAGCCGAGCAGCGCGACGTCTGGGTGGCCGGCGGCATCGAGCGTCTCGCGCACCGCGGCGACCTGGCCGTCCATCATCCCCGACAGCCCCAGCAGGTGCGCACCCGCGTCGGCCTGTGCGAGCGCCATCGCGCGGTAGCGCTCGAGGCTCGCATCGTTGTCGACCCGGCCGCCTGCGCCGAGGACACCACAGTGGCCGTGGTCGGTGAATTCGTCGAGACACAGGTCGGTCTGCACGACGAGCGCGTCGCCCGCTTCGGCGACGGCGAGGCGCGTCGCGACGTTCAGGATGCCGTCGGGATCGGTCGCTCCCGATCCCACGGCGTCCTTCGTCTCGGGGACGCCGAACAGCATCACGCCGCCGAGACCGGCGGCCGCGGCGCGCGAGATCTCGGCCCGCAGCGAGTCGAGGCTGTGCTGCACGACGCCCGGCATCGACGTGATCGGAACCGGTCGGTCAGCGCCTTCGCGCACGAAGAGCGGAAGCACGAGCATGGCAGGGTCGAGCCGGGTCTCGGCGGTCAGTCGCCGCCACGCGGGGCTCGATCGCAGGCGCCGGGGGCGCACGGCGGGGAAGCCGGAAGAGGCGGGTTCGGTCATGGGCGGACCTCCTCGGAGGGTGACAGATGTGCCGCGAGTGCGCTGACCAGCGACTCGACGGTGCGTTCGGGGGCGATGACGTCGACGTCCAGTCCGGCCGCGCGTGCGTCGGCGGCGGTGAGCGGGCCGAGGCACGCGACCAGCGGTGTGCTTCCCGTGTCGAGTTGGGAGGCCAGCGACCGGGCGACACTGCCCGACGTGACGAGCGCGGCGGTGATCTCGCCCGTGGCGAGCGCGTCGCGGGTGCCCGCCGCCAGCTCTCGCGCGACGGTGCGATACGCGGCGACGTCGTCGACCTCGTGTCCGCGGTCGCGCAGGCCCGCGACGAGCTGCGGCCCGCCGATCTCGGAGCGCAGCACCAGCACGCGCCGCACAGCTGCGGGCCAGACCGCGGCGAGAGCCTCGCCGGACGCCTCGGCCGCAGGCTGGAACGCGACGTCGATGGCCGCAGCCTCGAGGGCGGCCGCGGTCGCCGCCCCGACCGCGCCCACGCGGACCCCGTGCGACACGGTGACACCGCGCTCGACGAGCACGTCGACGGTCGCGGCGCTCGTGACGGCGAGCCCGTCATAGCGGGCGCCGACGGCGAGATCGGCGAGCGCGCGCGTGAGACGCGCAGGATCGGACGGCGGTTCGCGGCCGATGAGCGGTGCGATCACGGCGTCGAGCCCCGCGGCCGCGAGCAGCGCCGCCACCCGGTCACCCCACGCACCGCCGCGCGGCACCAGCACCGTCGTCACGCGCCGCCGCCCAGTGGCGCGAGGTCGGCCGCTCCCTGCGCGAGAAGGTCGGCGACGACCGCCGCGGCGACGCGCTCAGCGGCATCCGCACCGACAACCGGAACCGTCGCGGTCGCCGACACGACGGCCGAGCCGTCGAGGGCGTACACCCGCGCCGACAGCACGAGGTCGTCACCGGCGACGATCGCGTGCGCGCCCACCGGGGCGGCGCAGCCGGCCTCGAGCAGGGCGAGCAGGCGCCGCTCGGCGTCGGCCGTCACGCGCGCGACCGGGTCATCGAGCGCGTGCGCCGCCGCCGTCTCGCCGGCACGGGTCTCGACGGCGAGCGCCCCCTGTGCGGGTGCCGGCGGCCAGTGGTCGGCGCCGAAGAGCTCGGATGCCTCGCCGAGGCGGCCGAGGCGATGCAGTCCCGCGGCGGCGAGCACGACGCCGTCGAGCCGGCGCTCGGGGTCGTCCGTCGACACCCGCGAGAGCCGCGTATCGACGTTGCCGCGCAGATCGACGACGTCGAGGTCGGGCCGTCGGGCGAGCAGCTGCGCGCGGCGCCGCGGCGATCCCGTGCCGACGCGGGCACGTGGGGCGAGCTCGGCGAGCGAGGCTCCGTCCCGTCCGACGAAGGCGTCGCGCACATCGGCGCGCTCGGGCACCGCCGCGATCGCGAGTCCGGGCTCGGCTGCGGTCGGCAGGTCCTTGAACGAGTGCACGACCACGTCGACCTCGCCGGCACGCAGAGCCGTGCGCAGCGCGGTGGCGAACACGCCGGTGCCGCCCAGCGACGCCAGCGACCCCGGCATCCGATCGCCGTCCGATTCGATGACGACGACGTCGGCGCCGAGCCGCTGCGCGATCGCGCGCGATTGGGCGAGGGCGAGCGCGCTGCCGCGGGTTCCGAGCCGAAGGGTCATGCCGGAAGCGATGCGGGCGCGCGGCCCTGCGGGGCGTGGTCGGGCCAGGGGCCCAGCGCAGTGCGGTGCGGCCGCTCGACGTCGGGAGTGCCCTCGAGGCGCTCGACGAGCAGGTCGACGAGACCGGTGACGAAGCGGGGGTCGACACCGGGGGTGGGGATGCGCACGGCATGCATGCCGTGCCCCTCGGCGGTCTCGATGGCCTCCTCATCGAGGTCCCACATGACCTCCATGTGGTCGGAGACGAAGCCGAACGGCACGATGACCACGCCCGGCACGCCGTCGGCGGCGAGCTCGTCGATGTGGTCGCAGATGTCGGGCTCGAGCCACGGCACGTGGGGCGCTCCCGAGCGCGACTGGTACACGAGCGACCACGGGGCATCCGTCGAATCCGCCGCCTCGAGGATCGCCTCGGCCGCCGCCAGATGCTGCGCGACGTACGCGCCGCCCTCGCCGAACGCGACACCGGTCGCGGCGGTGTGCTCGTCGCCCGAGACGTTCGCGTCGCGCGTCGGGATCGAGTGCGTGACGAACTCGACGTGCGTGCCCGCGGGAGCCGCGGCGAGCGCGTCGCGCAATGAGGTGGCGAACGGCTCGACGAAGCCGGGGTGGTCGAAGAACTCGCGCACGCGGTGCAGTTCGAGCGTGTCGGCGAGACCGGTCGCAGCGAGCGCACGGTCGAAATCCTCGCGGTACTGACCCACGCCCGAGTACGAGGTGTAGGCGCTCGTGACCAGCACGAGCACGCGGCGGTGACCGTGGTCGGCGATCTCGCGCAGCGCGTCGGCGAAGAACGGCCCCCAGTTGCGGTTGCCCCAGTACACGGGCAGGTCGATGCCTCGCGCCGCGAGCTCGGCTTCGAGCGCCGCCTTCAACTGCCGGTTCTGTTCGTTGATCGGGCTCACACCATCGAAGTGGCGGTAGTGCTCGGCGACCTCTTCGAGCCGCTCGTCGGGGATGCCGCGCCCCCGCGTCACGTTGCGCAGGAACGGGATGACGTCGTCCTGCCCCTCGGGGCCTCCGAACGAGGCCAGCAGCACGGCGTCGGCGTCCACTCGCGGGTCGGTCACGACAGCACCTCCTGGATCTCGGACGGCTCGATGCGCCGCCCGGTGAAGAACGGGATCTCTTCGCGCACGTGGCGACGCGCGCCGGTCGCGCGCAGGTGCCGCATGAGGTCGACGAGGTCGATGGGGTCGTCGGCCTCGAGCGCGAGGATCCACTCGTAGTCGCCCAGCGCGAACGAGGCGACGGTGTTGGCCTGCACCTGCGGATACTCGGCGCCCTTGCGTCCGTGGTCGGCGAGCAGACCCCGCCGCTCGTCCTCGGGCAGCAGGTACCACTCGTACGAGCGGACGAACGGGTAGACCGTGAGCCATTCCTTCGGCGGCAGGTCGCGCGCGAAGGCGGGCATGTGCGAGCGGGTGAACTCGGCGTCGCGGTGCACGCCCAGCGCATTCCACGTCGGATCGAGCGCACTGAGCTCGGCGGTGCGACGCAGCGTGCGCAGCGCGGCCTGAAGGTCGGCGGCATCCGATCCGATGAGCCACAGCATGACATCGGCGTCGGCCCGCAGACCCGAGACGTCGTAGATCCCCCGGAGGACGACGCTCGGCGGCAGGGCGTCGACGGCCGCCGTGAAGGGTTGATCGGAGGTGGACTCGTGTCGCGTACGACGCAGGATCGCCCACAGCGTGAAGTGGGCCGCCGGCGCCTGGGTGGAGCTGTCGGTCACCCGTCCATCCTCTCCCGCGATCGACGCCTCCCCTAATCGGCCAGCAGGGAGGATGCTGTGCTTTCGGCGTGCGCGACGACCGCCGCCAGTCCTGTTCCGGCGACCGCCTCGCCCACCCGCGGCATCCCGAGATCCCGCGCATCATGAGCCGCCCGCGACCATGTCCGCACGGCGACCTCGCGGGGGGCGGGAAGCGCGACACCGAGCATCGCCTCGGCATCGGATCGAGCCGTCGTCGCGGCATCCTTCGGCGCGGCGTCGTACGACAGCCGCAGCACGTGCCGACCCGGCAGCGCCTCGGCGACCCATGTCCACTTCGCGGTGACATGCGTCAGCGCACGAGCGGCGACGCCGGCTCCGGGGGCGACCAGCACCCCGGTGCCGCGCGGCGCGGCGTCGAGTGCGGGCGCGTCGACGACGAGCGTCACGAGGGTGACCGGCCGCGCGGGCGGGGCATCGGGGGCGGATGCCGCGAGCACGACCCGTCCCGTGAGCTCCCGGTCGCCGGCGATCGCCCGGGCCGGCTCGATCCCGGTCACCGCCGTGCCCGTTCGGACGTCGACACCGAGGCGGGCGATGTCGTCGGCGAGCGCTGCGGACAGGCGCAGCATCCCGCCGCGCAGTCCCCCGACGAGCGAACCGGCGGGCGCATCGGCGCGAAGCGCCGCGACCGCCGCCGCCAGCGATCCACGTGCCCGCAGCAAGCCCGGCAGCCGGGGCGCGGCGACGGCGACCGGCATCGTGCGGGAGTCGCGCGAATACACGCCGCGCACCACGGGGGCGACCAGCGTGTCGGCGACTCCTGCCCCCATACGGGTGCGCACGAGCGCGTCGACGGATGCCGCATCCGCCCCGACCCGCGCCGGCAGCACACGGTCGATGCGCGCACGCCACGCACCGACCCGGCCGACGGCGCGACGCACGTCGGCGGCACCGGGGTCTGCGGGAATGCCCAGGACACCCGCTGCCGGCAGCGGCACCGACCGGCCGTCGGCCCGGTGCACCCACGCGGAACCCGCGGCGGGCGCGACGACGTCGCCGTGCAGCCCGAGCTCGTGCAGCAGCGTCGGCACCGCGTCGCTGCGCGTCGCGAACGACTCGGCGCCGGCGTCGAGCTCGACCCCCGCCACGGTCAACGGTGCGACCGCTCCCCCGAGGCGTTCACCGGCGTCGATGAGGGTGACCGTGCGCCCGGCGAGTGCGAGGCGCCGCGCGACCACCAGTCCTGCGATGCCGCCGCCGACGACGACGAACCGGTCGCCGTCACTCGGCGGCATGCACGACCTCGACGAGGTCGGTGAGCACGCCCGGATCGGTGTCGGGCGGAACGCCGTGCCCGAGGTTCACGATGTGCGCGGGCGCCGCATCGCCGCGCCGCAGCACGTCGGCGACGTGGGCGTGCAGCACCTCGCGCGGTGCCGCGAGCAGCGCGGTGTCGATGTTCCCCTGCAGCGGATGCCCGGGCACGAGCCGCGCCGCCTCGTCGAGCGGCAGTCGCCAGTCGACGCCGATCACCTCGGCTCCGGCGTCCGCCACGAGGTCGAGGAACCCCGCAGTGCCCAGGCCGAAGTGGATGCGCGGCGCGCCGAGCGGCTCGACGGCGGTGAGGATCCGCTGCGAGAACGGCAGCACCGAGCGCTCATAATCGGCGCGCGAGAGCGACCCCGCCCACGAGTCGAACAGCTGCACGACGCTCGCTCCGCCGGCGATCTGGGACTGGAGGAACGCGGTCGTCACGTCGGCGCACCAGGTCATCAGGGCGCTCCACGCCTCGGGGTCGGCATGCATCATCGCCCGGGCGCGCTGCTGGTCCTTCGACGGACCGCCTTCGACGAGGTAGGACGCGAGCGTGAAGGGGGCGCCGCCGAACCCGATGACCGGCACGTCGCCGAGCTCGGCCGCGACGATGCCGACCGTCTCGCGGATCGGCTGCAGTGCGTCGGCGTGCAGCGGCGGCAGTGCCCGCACGTCGTCGCGCGTGCGCACCGGGCGATCGAAGACGGGTCCGCGCCCCTCGACGATCCGCACGCCCACGCCGGCCAGCAGCGGTGGCACGACGATGTCGCTGAAGAACACCGCGGCGTCGACGCCGTGGCGGCGCACCGGCTGCAGGGTGATCTCGGCGGCGAGCGCGGGGTCGAGGCACGCGTCCAGCATCGCCACGTTCCGCCGCAGCTCGCGGTACTCGGGCAGCGAGCGTCCGGCCTGACGCATGAACCACACCGGGCGATGGGCGGGCCTGTCACCGCGGGCGGCGCGCAGCAGCGGAGCATCGACGGTGCGGCCGTCGCGGAGCGGATGATCGGGAGCGAGTGTCACCACCCCAGCGTACGAACCTTCCGCGGGTACGATCGAACCCGTGCTGTTCTGCGTCACCGCCTCCCATCGAACGACCGACTTCGACGTGCTCGACCGCATCTCGCGCGTCGGCGCGACCGAGGTGGCGGGTGTGCTGGCGGGCCATGGGTTCGTGCGCGGCGCGGTCGTGCTCTCGACCTGCAACCGGTTCGAGGCCTATCTGGACATCGACGAGCCGGTCACCGCAGCCGCCGAGCTCGCGACCGAGGCCGTGTTCGAGGTGCTGGCCGAGCGCGTCGGCGAAGACGCCGAGTCACTTCGCGCTTCGGCCACCGTGCTGTGCACTCAGCGCGTCGTTCACCACCTGTTCTCGGTGAGCGCGGGACTGGACTCGATGGTGATGGGCGAAGAGGAGATCGTCGGTCAGGTGCAGCGGGCCCTGCGCGAGGCCCGCGAGGCGGGCACGTCTTCGAGCGCACTCGAGGCCTTGTTCCAGCGTGCCGCCCACACGTCCCGCGAAGCGCGGGCGCACGGCGACCTCGCCGCCGCCAGTCGCTCGGTCGCGCGCGTCGCGCTCGAGATGGCCGACTCGCGCATCCCCGACTGGTCGGCCGTGCGCGTGCTGATGGTCGGCACCGGCAGCTACGCGGCCACGACGCTCACTGCGCTGCGCTCGCGCGGCGCAGACGACGTCCGCGTCTTCTCGGCGACCGGCCGCGCCGCCAAGTTCGCCGCGCGCTACGGCGTACGCGCCGAGGACGACCTGCGCGATGCGATCGCCGACGCCGATGTCGTGATCACCTGCACGGCGCGCTACACCGTCACCACCACCGACATCCCGGACGCGTCCCCGCGCCTCGTCATCGACCTCGGTCTGCCGCGCAACGTCGAGCCCGACGTGCGCCGGATGCCGGGCATCGAACTGCTCGACCTCGAGATCATCGGCCGACACGTCAGCCTTCCCGACTTCGCGCCGCAGGTGCACGAGGTGGTCCGATCGGCCGCCGAGTCGTTCGAGGCCGAGCGCGCCGCCGCTCCCGCCGTGGTGGCGCTCCGCCGCCACATCGACGCCGTGCTGCAGGACGAGATCGACCGCAGTCGCCGGCGCGGTGGTGAGGACCAGCGCACCGAAGCCGCCCTGCGCCACCTCGCCGGCATCCTGCTGCACGGCCCGTCGCTGCGTGCTCGCGAGCTGGCCGCCGAGGGCCGCATCGACGAGTTCGAGCGCGCGCTCGCGCTCGTGTACGGGCTCGAGGTCGAGGCCGCCGGCGACGCGGCGATCGCACCGAGACTGGTGGGCTGACGCTCGAGAAACGTCGAAACCCCGGTCGGATATCTATCCTGACCGGGGTTTTCTCGTGGACCTGAGGGGATTCGAACCCCTGACCTCTTCATTGCGAACGAAGCGCGCTACCAACTGCGCCACAGGCCCGTGAACCTCGGATACATTACCACGCACGCACCCGTCGGCCCGAACCGACGATCGACGCCGGATGCTACGCGCCGACCGCCCGGCGGGCGAGCAGGTCACGGACATGGGCTTCGATGGCGTCATCGTCGACCGCGGCCGAGCGCGGCATCTCGGCCGTCCGCGCCGTGCGCGCAACGGCGATCGAGGGCGGGCGCGCCTGTTCGGCATGACGCCGCATCTCGTCGTCGACGTTCGCGCGGCGCACAGCGGCGCGCGCATCTTCGGCGTCGAGCATCGCCACGGCCTGCGAGCCCGCCGATGTGGTGAGCGGCTTGGGCAGCTCGCGCGGCGTCCAGGTGCGCGGATCCGCGTCGACGAGCGGCTCCAACACCGCGGGCGCGGTCCTCGTCGCGACCGGCATCTCGACGTGACGTGCCGCCTCGCGGGCGGCGACCGCCGACATCCGGCGCAGGCACAGGCCGCCCATGGCCGCGAGCGCGATTCCGCCCCACATCAGCAGCTGCGACCCGGTCGATACGACCTCCCACACGCCGTACCCGGCCACGCCCAGCCCAGCGAGGACGGCGAGGGTGGCGACCATGCGCGTGCGACGGCGAGCCCGCGCCCGACGGACCGGTGCGGAGGATCGGGCTGCAGCGCGCGCAGCGCGGGCATCCTCGAGTTCGACCCGCGCCTGCTCCAATGCCGCTTGCTCTCGTTCGGCGAGCGCGCGCCGCGCGAGCTTCTGCTGCGCCAGCGCGGTGCGGGCGTTCAACTCGAGCCGTACTTCCTGGGGCGTCTCACTCGTCTCGGCCAGCACTCGCAGCGCCTGGTTCAGCCGGACCGCGTTGCGTTCGGCGGCATCGTACTGACGCCGGTTGTACCAGCTCGGCAGCAGGTATACCAGCCACAGCAGCACGGCGACGAGCACGATGACTCCGCCGCCCAGCACCTGCCCGCCCATGGCGTCAACGGTAGGCGACCCGATGCCTCGCACCCGGTCAGCTGCGGGCGTGTCCTTCAAGCTCGACTCGAAGGTGAGCCGCAGAAGGTCACGCGTGCAGACGATCCGAGGGCGGCACGATCGCAGCGTCCTGCGGCGCCCGACCGGCGACCCAGCGCTGCAGCACACCCTCGGGCACCTCTTCGCGCACGAGCGCGAAGCAATAGTGATCGCGCCAATCGCCGTCGATGTGGATGTAGCGGCGTCGCAGGCCCTCGTACCGGAATCCGAGCTTCTCGACGACCCGAAGGCTCGCCCGGTTCTCGGGTCGGATGCAGATCTCCATGCGGTGCAGCCGCAGCTCGGTGAAACAGGCATCCGTCGCCATGGCGACCGCAGTGGGCGTGATGCCGCGCCCGGCGTAGCGTTGGCTGACCCAGTATCCGATCGTCGCCGACGCCAGCGACCCGCGTGCGATCCCCCACACGTTGAGCTGGCCGGCGATGTCGCCGTCCCACTCCATGACGTAGGGCACACCGAAGCCCTCGCGGTACTGCTGCAGCAGCCGGCGCACACCCAGCCGCATGTCGAACGAGACCGGGCCGTCGGGACTGGTCGCCTCCCACGGCTGCAGCCACCGCCGATTGGTGACCAGCTCCTGCTGGAGCACGCGTGCGTCGCGCTGCCGGATGAGTCTGATCGAGACGGGCCCGTGCCGCTGCGGGGTGACGTCCAACGCTCCCCCTCGCACCCGGCGGCTCAGATGTTCGCCGCGAATTCCTTCAACCAGGGACGCAACTCAGGACCGAGATCCTCACGATCGGTCGCCAGCTGCACGATGGCCTTGATGTAATCCACCCTATCGCCGGTGTCGTATCGGCGACCACGGAAGATGACGCCGGACACGCCGGGGCCGTCGGGGTCGGTGGCGAGCTCCTGCAGAGCATCGGTGAGCTGGATCTCCCCGCCCTTGCCGGGACCCGTGCGCTCGAGGATGTCGAACACCTCGGGCGTGAGCACGTAGCGGCCGATGATCGCGAGGTTCGACGGGGCCTCCTCGGCCTTGGGCTTCTCGACGAGCCCGGTCACCCGCACGATGCCCTCGCGGTCGGTGTCTTCGACGGCCGCGGCGCCGTAGAGGTGGATGTGGTCGGGGTCGACCTCGAGCAGCGCGACCACGGCGCCGCCGGTGCGCTCGTGCTCGTCGAGCATGGCGGTCAGCAGCGGGTCGCGGTCGTCGATGAGATCGTCGCCCAGCAGCACGGCGAACGGCGACGAGCCGACGTGCGCGCGCGCCCGCAGCACCGCGTGGCCCAGACCCTTCGGCTCGCCCTGACGCACGAAGTGGATGTCGGCGAGATCGCTCGACTTCACCACGCGGCGAAGCCGCTCCTCGTCGCCCTTGTCCTTCAGCTTCACCTCGAGCTCGGGCACCGAGTCGAAGTGATTGGCCACCGCGTTCTTGTTGCGCCCGATGATGACGAGGATGTCTTCGATGCCCGCGTGCGCGGCCTCCTCGACGACGTACTGGATGGCCGGCTTGTCGACGACCGGCAGCATCTCCTTGGGCATCGCCTTGGTCGCGGGCAGGAACCTCGTTCCCAGTCCGGCGGCGGGGATGACGGCTTTGTATCGGCTGCGATGCATGACCTTGATCTTACGTGCCCGGGTTCGACAGCGCCGTCGGGCGCTCGGTGCGCGACGCCTAGAATCGACGCATGTCCGATGAGATCGCCACCGCGAAGCGCGCGCTGCGCGCCGATCTGCGCGAGCGGCGCAATCTCCTGTCCGAGCGCGAGCGGGACGCCGCCGCGGCGGGCATCGCCGATCAGCTGCGCGCTCTCGTCGCCCGGACCGGTGCCGAGTCGATCTCGTGCTACCTGTCGACGACGACCGAGCCGGGCACCCGCGAGTTCGTGACGGATGCCGTCGCCCGGGGCATCCGCGTGCTGCTGCCGATCACACGTACTGACGGTCTGCTTGACTGGGCGGTCGCCGATGACGACCTCGACATCGCCGAGGGCATGTTCGGACTCCCCGAGCCGGTCGGCGAAGTGCTCGGCCCCATCGCGGTGGGCGATGTCGACCTCATGGTCATCCCGGCCGCCGCCGTCGCCGCCGACGGGATGCGCCTGGGGTGGGGCCGCGGCTACTTCGACAAGACGATCGGATCGATGGAAGGCCGCCCTCCGATCTACGCCGTCGTGTACGACACGGAACTGCTCGACGACCTTCCCCGCGACCTGCACGACCAGCCCGTGACCGGAGCGGTCACCCCGACCCGCACCGTCACCCTCGCGGCATCCGCCCACTGACCGAAGAGAGCCACCGAGCCCATGCCCACCTACGCCTACGCCTGCAAGCAGTGCAGCCACCGCTTCGACGCGGTGCAGTCCTTCGCCGATCCCACGCTCACCGAGTGCCCCGAGTGCGGCGGTCCGCTGCGCAAGGAGTACGGCTCGATCGGCGTGACCTTCAACGGCTCGGGCTTCTACCGCACCGACTCGCGCGCGCAGAGCGGCGGAGGGTCATCGGGATCGGGCGAGAAGTCCTCGGGGTCTTCCGAGTCCTCGTCGGGGTCGTCGGGCGCAGGTGGCGACTCGAGCGCATCTTCGGCAGGATCGAAGTCCGAGTCGAAGGCGGCATCCGCCTCGACGTCGTCCTGACGGCCGCCGGGGCGGCCCTACTGAGGAGGAAACCCACGTGATCCAGGGCTTCAAGGAATTCATCCTGCGCGGCAATGTCATCGACCTCGCTGTCGCGGTGGTCATCGGCGCAGCGTTCACCGCCATCGTCAACGTCATCGTCTCGGCCTTCATCAACCCCCTGATCAGCCTCTTCTTCGCCGCCGACAGCCTCGACGAGGCCCTCGAGGTGACCGTGCCGACCCTCGGCGGCGGTGAGGCGACGTTCGCGTTCGGCGCGATCATCGGCGCCATCATCAACTTCCTCGCCGTCGCCGTCGTCGTCTACTTCGCGTTCGTCATGCCGATGAACCGCGCGAAGGAGCGCGCCGAGGCCAAGAAGGGCATCGCCGCCGACGAAGAGCCCGCCCTGCCGACCGAGCAGGAGCTGCTCGTCCAGATCCGCGACGCGCTGCAGGCCCAGAAGCCCACGACCTGATCGGTCCCGCCCCGGTCACCAGTGCGGTGGCTTCTCGCGACGCATCCGCTCATCGTTGGGACCCGAGTCGGATGCCTCCGTCTCGTCTGCAGGCTCGGGCTCGCTCGTCGTGCCCGGCGCCGGGGTCAGCTTGGCGCGCCGCGACCCGGGGACCCGCTCGATCCGCTGTCGGTCACGGTGCGACATCGAGCGGCTGCGTGTCGTTCTCGGCCGGCGGTGTCTCGGGTGGCACCCCGAGCATCGCCGCGATGCGCGCGGCGACGCCGGCCGGGTCGCTGTAGAGGTCGAAGGAGTGCACGCGCACGTAGTGCCAGCCGAGCCGCCGCAGGATCTGCGGACGCAGCCGCAGCGACTCGCGCAGCGATTCGCCGATCGTCTCGGGGTCGCTCTCGACCACGACCGCTTTGCCGTCGTACTGGGCGACCAGCGACAGCAGGCCGCGATAGTGCACGTCGACGGCCAGCCCGAGTCGGCGCAGTTCACGCGCGAGCGAGAGCGTGAGCGGGTCGGCGAGGTCCTCGAGCCGCGCCTCGCGGGCGCGCGCGGCGATCCCGCCGAGCACCTCCATCAGCGTCGCGGCGCCGTACTCGAGGCGCCCGTCGTCGAATGCCGACGGGCGGATGGACGAGACGATCACCATCGACCGGCGCGCGCGGGTCATCCCCACCGTCAGCAGCCGCTCACCGTCGGGGGTCGACAGGTCGCCGAAGTCGCTCAGTACGCGCCCGTGGCGGGTGAGCCCGAACCCGAGCGAGAAGATGACGCGGTCGCGGCTCTCGGCGACCGACTCTTCCAGGCTCAGCACCGCGAACGGCTCGGCCGTGTCGCGCGAGACGAAGTCGGCGACGTCGGAGCGGCCCGCGAAGGCGGCCTCGACGGCTGCGCGGATGCGCTCGGCATGCTTGCGGCTGGCCGTCACGACCATGAGCGACTCGCCCGCCCGATTGACGGCGTGCTCGATCACGAGGGTGACGACCCGCTTGACTTCGGCATCGGGACTCTCGACGGCGCCCGTGACGGGGTCGGGAGCGCCGGTGCCCCCGGCCACGTAGTCGACGCTCAGGCTGCCGCGGCCGAGATACGAACCGGCCCACGGCAGCGACACGATCTCGCCGCCGTAGAAGGCGTCGTTGACGAGTTCGGCGAGGTCCTCTCCTCCGGCGCGGTAGCTGCGGGTGAGGGTGACGATCGGCACGAGCTCGGCGAGCCGCTCGAACACGCTTGTGCCGTCGAACGGCACAGCGTCGCCGTCGTCACCGGGCGCGTCCGACCCTTCGGATGCGACACCGGCCGCGACACGGAACGGCGTCGGCTTCTGCGTGACCGGATCGCCGAACACGACGACCTGACGGCCGCGGCGAAGTGCGGGGGCCGCCTCGGCGAGACACAGGGCGGCGGCATCCGCCACGATCAGCACGTCGAACTGCTGATCGGCGGGGATCTGCACCACGTCGTAGGGCGATGCCAGCCACATCGGCGCGAGGCGACGCATGAGCGTCGGCGCCGCGTCGAACAAGTCGGCAGGCGTGCTCGCCGCGTTCTTCAGCGCGCGCTTGAGCGCGGCGGCCTCTTCGGCCTCGTCCACGATGCCGATGCGCCACTGCGTCGCCAGCCGTGCGGCCAGGAGCGGGCCTGATGCCCCGGCATGCGCTTCGTCGACGAGACGGAAGTCGCGTTCGAGCCGGTCGACGACCGAGGTGTTCGCACCCAGCAGGGCCTTGTCGCGTCGCAGCAGGTGCTCGAGCGCCGACTGCCACCACGCGAATTCCAGTTCGGCTCCGACAGCCTCTTCGGGCACGTGCCGAACCGACAGTTCGGTGAGCAGGCCGGTCAGGCCCATGTCGGCGAGTTCGCTGCGCAGCGTCGCGCGCTCGCGCAGGTTGTCGAAGACCTCGGATTCCGCGGCGAGACCCGCAAGGGTGCGCAGCAGCTCGGGAATGGGCAGCGTCGCGAGGCGGTCGGCGTCGCCGCGGCCGAGGATCGTATCGAGCTCGGCGAGTCCCGAGTCTGCGCGCTGCCACGCGACATAGACGTCCGCGAGCCCCAACGGCACCTCGGGCGCGACCCCGGCGTCGACGTACCGCTGCCACTCGGTGCGCTGCTGCTGGACCCGCAGCAGCGCCTCGTACATGTCGGCGACGTGCACGCCGGGCCGTACGTACTCCTTCGACAGACGGCGCAGGCGTCGGCGGTTGACCCCGCTCATGTTCGGGGCGTCGCGACGCGGGCCGTGCGCCTGGATGAGCTCTGCGAGGGGGCGTTCGAAGACGGTGAGACTGAACCGGTCGAGCGAGTCGCGGATTCCCGTGAGCAAGCGCAGGTAGACACCGAGCTCGGCGACCGTCTGGAACGGACGCATCCGTGTCTGCGCCACGAGTTCGTAGCCGCGCTCGATGACCGCCGGCACATCGTGTCGATGCAGCTTCCCGGCACGAGCGTGCGCGGAGCGGGCCTCTTCCGTCGTCGCGAACGACACGCCGTACCAGGGCGAGTCGTCGGGACCGAAGCGGAACTCGCCGAGGCGTGCCGCAGCGGCGAGCTTCGCTGCCGCCTCGGCGCGGCGGTTCGCCAGGCCAGCGAGTGTGCCCGGGTCGAAGCGGGCGTCGGTCGATGGCGCTGGCGTGCGGGCGGCGAGGCCGGCGAGCTCTCCGAGCACGTCGAGCACCGACACACCGAGATCATCACGGTGGGCCGTGACGGCGGTGCGGTAGTCCCGCAGCACGTCGCGCAGGCGCACGAGCGCGTCGTCGATCTCGGCGATCTTCGGCGGTTCGGCGCGTTCGTTCCGCCCGATCGCGCGGATCAGGTCGTGCTGCATCCGTCGCGGCGAGACGGCCAGGCCCGGCAGTCCTATCGCGGCGAGACGGTGACGGATGCCTTCGACCGTCGAGCGTCGAGCCCCGACGACGAGCACGCGCTTGCCGTCGCGGATCAGCGCGCCGGCGGCGTTGATGATGGTCTGCGTGCCGCCCGTGCCGGGCAGCGTGTGCACGGCGAGCGACTCCCCGGCGACGATCCGTGCCAGCACGCCCTCCTGCTCGGCGTCCGCATCGAGCAGCAGGTCGTCGGCCGCCGGCGCGCGCTCATCGGGTGAGACCGGAGGCGGTGCGACGGCGCGGCGTGTCAGCAGTTCACGGTCGTCGGGGTGGCCGGCGAGTGCATTGAGCACGAAGTGGTCGAGGTCGGCGGTGTCGGCTTCCATGCCGTCGCCGACATCGGCGAACGTCGAGACGAGCAGACGGGGCTGCACGCTGAAGGTCGTGGCCGATGCCGCACGGGAGCGCAGCCGGTCGATGACGGGCTGCGGCTGGAAGACACCGTCGTCGTAGGCGAGCGCGGCGAGCTCTGCGCTGTCGATCTCGATGCCGAGATGGGTGCGCAGGGCGCGCTCGAGCTGCGGGTTGACAGCGAACGAGCCATGCAGCTTCAGCTCGAAATCGGACTGGTGGCGACGGATGAGCAGGGGACGAAGCAGGGCGGGCGCCGAGCACCGCAGACCCCCGACGTGCCATGACGCCAGCCCCACGGCCAGGTGCACCGCCTCGATGCCGCGGGTCGTGCGCAGCTCGACGTTCTTCGCCGTGATGCGCTCGGCGGCCAGCCGTGCGTTGCGCAACGCGACCTCATCGCGGAACAGGTTCGACAGCAGGGTCGATCGGCCCGAGAAGAACTGGGGAAGGCTGCCGGGGTGCGCTTTGGTGATCTCGATCGCATCGTCGTCGCGTTCTGAGAAATGCAGCAGGGTCGACCTGCCGCCGAGCTGCGCAGCCTGCCGACGCAGCCGCTCGCGTTCAGGGTCGGCGATATGCGCGACCACGACCCCAGGTTCCGAGAGCCCGAGGTCGCCGGGGGTCACGTCGACCGCAGCTCCGGCGTCCATTGCGCCGACCGCGGCGCTGCCTTCTGCTCGCCACACGGTGTCAGACTAGGTCGGGTCCCGCTGCGGATCCGGCATCCCGCGCCGGTTTCTGCAGACCTGCGACACTCCGCAGTGATCGGCCTTTCCTCCCCAGCCGGGTTCCGCGGCGATCCCCGTCCACAATCGCCGCCCGTCGTCCCGCCCCGTTCGGTCCGATATCAGGATGGAGCCCATGACCTCGCCCCCGCTCCTCTGGCGTCTGCATCCCTCACCGATCGGCGACATCCTCATCGCCACCGTCGCCGGCCGTCTCGTGACCCTGCAACCGGTGCGGGACTCGCCCCACGACGACCTGCGGCGACTGTCCATCGCGCTGCGGATGCCACCCGAGCCCGATGAGTCGGACGCCGTAGCGAACCTCGCCGCGCGTCAGCTCGATGCGTACTTCTCGCGCTCGCTGCGCACGTTCGACGTGCCGTTGGACTGGCGACTGGTGCGCGGGTTCACGCGGGCTGCGCTCCAGGCGGTGTGCGCGATCCCCTACGCCGAGACCGCCGGGTACGGCGAGGTCGCTGCGAACGCAGGCAGTCCGCGGGCGGCCCGCGCCGTGGGCACGGCATGCGCCACGACGCCGTTCTCGATCGTGGTGCCCGTGCACCGCGTGATCCGCTCCGACGGCTCGCTCGGCGAGTACGGCGGGCGCCCCGAGGTCAAGCGCTTCCTGCTCGACCTCGAGGCGGGCACGAACGCGGGCGAGTAGGCCGCCCGTCCGGTCCGGCCCGGGGCGCGATCTCCGGGCCGGACGCCCTGGATGTGCGTGGTAGGTTCGTCGCCACGGCGCAAGGGTGCGGACCCCGCGCGCGGAGGTGCACGGTGGCGACGACGCGACAGGACGGGCGGGATACCCGCCTGTTGAGCGCCGCGCTGCGCGATCTCGCCGAGCGCACCCGGTTCCCGCTGGTGTTCGGCGGCTTCGTCGACGACGGCGCCGTGCGCGTCTCCGTCATCCACGGCAGTCGCACGCGCAGTCTCCAGGGGCTCGTCGTCCAGTCGGGTCGAGGACTCGGCGGACAGGCGATGACGCAGCTCGGCCCGCGCATGACGCCCGACTACGGCTCGAGCCGTGCGATCACCCATGACTACGACAGTCACGTGCTCGGCGAGGGCATCGGCGCGCTGCTCGCCGTGCCCGTCGTCGTCGCCGGCCGGTCGCGGGGCATGCTGTACGCCGGAACCTGGGCGCGCTCCGGGATCGGCGATGTCAGCGCCGCCCCCGCGATGCGCGTCGCCCGCGACTTCGCCTCTGAACTGCGCATCCGCGATGAGGTCGAGCGGCGCGTGGCCGCGCTCGCACCACCGACGCCGCCCGCCGAGCACGCGGCGCAACGCGAACGGCTGCGCGAGAGCGTCGCCGAGCTTCGCAGCATCGCCGCCCAGATCGAGGACCCCGTCCTTCGCGAGCGCCTCGCCGCCCTCGGTCGACGCCTCGCGGGTCCTGCGCCCGCGGCCTCCGGTCACGGCGCGCGCCTCGCGCCCCGCGAGCTCGATGTGCTGGCCTGGGCCGCGCTCGGCTCGACCAATGCCGAGATCGCGCAGGCACTGGCGCTCAAAGAAGGCACGGTGAAGTCGTACCTGCAGTCGGCGATGAGCAAGCTCGACGCTTCCACGCGGCACGCCGCTGTGGCGAAGGCCCGTTCCCTCGGCATCCTGCCCTGACGCGCCATCCACAGCGCCCGCATAGCGGATCGAGGCGGCCGCGATAGGTCTCGTCCGTACATGTGGAGGGCATGACCCGCACACGATCCCGTTCTCGCCGGCGCAGCGTCGCCATCGCCGCCTCGACCGCGACCGCGGTCGCCCTCACCGTCGGTGGGGGCGCCGCGTGGGCTGTCGACCGCTATCTCGTCGAACACGTCCAGATCGCCGACGTATCGGCCTACGAAGCGACACGGTCGACGGCCGCCGACGAGTCGGATGCCGCGATCGCCGCCGATGCAGCATCCGACACCCAGGTGGCCGTCAGCACCGTGACCGAGGGCACCGGTTCGGCGACGGTGACGTACTACGTGGCCGACGTCGTCCTCGGCAGTGCCACCGACCTGCGCAGCGCATTCGCGAAGGACCAGTTCGGCGAGAACATCACCGAGCTCACCAGCGAGATCGCCGCTGACAACGATGCGGTGTTCGCCGTCAACGGCGACTACTACGGCTTCCGCGACACCGGCATCGTGATCCGCAACGGCGTCGTCTACCGCGACGAACCCGCGCGCGAAGGACTCGTCTTCTACGCCGACGGGCGCGTCGAGGTCTACGACGAGACCGACACGTCCGCCGCCGAACTGCTCGCCGACGGGGCGTGGAACACGCTCAGCTTCGGGCCCGCGATCGTCGAGGACGGCGTCGTGGTCGACGGCATCGACGACGTCGAGGTCGACACCAACTTCGGCAACCACTCGATCCAGGGCGACCAGCCCCGCACGGCGGTCGGCGTCATCGACGAGAACCATCTCGTGTTCGTCGTCGTCGACGGCCGCCAGCAGGGCTACAGCGTCGGGGTGACGCTCACCGAGCTGGCCGACATCCTCGTCGATCTCGGCGCGACGACCGCGTACAACCTCGACGGAGGCGGCTCGTCGACGATGTACTACGACGGCGAGGTCGTGAACAGCCCGTCCAACGGCGGCGAGCGCGGCACGAGCGACATCCTCTACGTGGCGGGGTGATCACATGATCGTGCTGATCCCCGCCCTCGAACCCGACCATGGGCTGCAGGCCCTCATCACCGCACTCATCGCGGCGGATCCCGACGTCGATGTCGTCGTGGTCGACGACGGGTCGAGTGCGGCTTCCGCTGCGGTGTTCTCGGCCTGCGCCGACGCGGGTGCCGTGGTGCTCGCGCACGACCGGAACCTGGGCAAGGGGGCGGCGCTGAAGACCGGCCTCGGGTGGATCGCTCTGCACCGACCGGGCGAAGACGTCGTCACCGCCGACGCGGACGGGCAGCACACGGTGCCGGACATCCTGCGCATCGCCGACGGCCTGCGGGCGGACGCCGCCGACCGTGAGCCCGCCCTGATCCTCGGATGCCGCGCGCTGCCGGCATCCGCTCCCGTGCGCTCGCGCGTGGGCAACGCCACAGCGCGCGGACTGTTCCGGGTCGCGGCGGGCTGGCGACTGAGCGACACCCAGACCGGGTTGCGGGGCATCCCGTCGTCGATCGTCGAGTGGATGCTCGAGGTTCCCGGCACGCGCTACGAGTACGAGCAGAACGTTCTGCTGCGGGTGCGCAGCGCGGGAATCCCCGCGCGCGAAGTGGCGATCGAGGCCGTCTATCTCGACGGCAACGCCGCGAGCCACTTCCGTCCGCTCGTCGACTCCGCGCGGGTCGTGTGGCCGCTCGTGCTGTTTACGGGATCGTCGCTGCTCGCGTTCGCGATCGACACGATCGCGCTCCTCTTCTTCACCGCGGTCACGGGCTCGCTCGTGCTCTCGATCGTCGCGGCGCGCGTGCTGAGCGCGTCGGTCAACTTCGCGGTGAACCGTCGGATCGTATTCCGTCGGCGCGGGCGCGGGGCAGCAGGCCAACTGCTGCGCTACGGACTGCTCGCGCTGGCTCTGCTCGCCTCGAACGTGGTGTGGATGCAGGCGCTCACCTCTCTCGGCGTGCCGCTGCTGGCCGCGAAGGTCGCGACCGAAGCAGTGCTGTTCGTCACGAGCTACGGGGTGCAGAAGGCGTTCGTCTTCCGCGCGACCGAACTCGTACCTGCGGCCGAGGCGGCCCATAGGAACCGCATAGCGTCGCCGACTCGGATGGAGTCAGACATCGTCACCGACGGGAGAACCCCATGACCTTCAGCGCCTACCTGCTCATCGCGATCGACCTGATCGCCGCCGCCGTGCTCGCCTTCGGCCTCTTCTACCGCCGCCACCGTCGCCGCGACCTCGTCGTCGCCTTCCTCGGGGTGAACGTCGGCGTGCTCGCCGTCGCAGCGGTGCTCGGCACGGCCGAGGTCGCACTCGGGCTGGGGCTCGGGCTGTTCGGCGTGCTGTCGATCATCCGGTTGCGCTCGAGCGAGATCTCGCAGCGCGAGGTCGCCTACTACTTCGCATCGCTCGCGATCGGGCTCATCGCAGGTCTCCCCCAGTCAGAGCCGCTGCCGGCGATCGGGTTGATCGGCCTCATCGTGGCGGTCATGTGGGCGGCGGACCACCCGGCCATCATGGCGCGCAGTCGGCACCAGATCGTGCGCCTCGATCGGGCGGTCGCCGATGAGACCGAGCTGCGCGCCGAGCTGGAAGACCGCCTCGGAGCCACCGTGACGGCGTTCGCCGTGCAGCAGCTCGACCTCGTCAACGACACGACGCTCGTCGACGTCCGCTACCGCGTCGGATCCCGCACGCGAAGGATTCCGGAGCGCGCGAGTGCGGCCTCGGCGCCGGCCGAGCGAACCGCCACGACCACCGTCGCCACCGCGGGAGGCATCCGATGAACACCATCGCCACCCTGGCCCCGGTCACACTCGACGAACTCGTCGCCGAAGCCGCGCTGCTGGCGCGGGTCGACCGGAAGTACGTCCTGCCGCGCGATGCCGTCGCACCGTGGATCGCGCGCCTCGACCCGGCGACCCGCGTGCTCGAGATCGACGGCGCCCGCACCTTCGCCTACGAATCGGTGTACTTCGACACCCCCGACCTGCTGAGCTTCCACCTGGCGGCCCAGCCCCGTCGTCGCCGGTTCAAGCTGCGCACGCGCGCCTACCTCGACAGCGGAGACGCGTTCCTCGAGATCAAGACCCGCGGCGCTCGTGGACTCACCGTCAAGGAGCGTGAGGAGTACGACCCGGCGCACCTCGACGAGCTGACCGATGACGCCTACGACCGCGTGGCTGACGCCCTCGACGGAATCGGCGTGGCGCCGCACGTGGTCGACGAGCTGCAGCCGATGCTGCGCACACGGTATCGGCGCCTCACTCTGCTCTCGGCCGACGGCGTCGGCCGGGTGACGATCGACACCGACCTGACGTGGATCAGTCCCGACGGCGCCGGCTTCGCGCTCCCCGACGTGGCGATCGTCGAGACCAAGTCGGGGTCGGTCGCCGGCGACGCCGACCGCGCCCTCTGGCGCGACGGCCATCGCCCCGAGACCGTCAGCAAGTACGCGACCGGGCTCGCGGCTCTGCATCCCGCCCTGCCGCGCAACCGCTGGGCCCGCTTGTTGCGCGGACCCTTCTCACCCCACCACCGCACCTCACCCACCCCTCGAACGAAGGAGACCCCATGCTTCGCCGCCGCCTGATCCTCGCAGCCGCCCCCCTCGCCCTCACCGGCCTCGTGCTCGCGGGCTGCGCTGTCACCGCCGAGCCGGCCACCACCGTCGTCGACACCGCCGACCAGACCACCGCGGCCGCGACCGTCGTCGTCGATTCCGCGCTCAGCGCCGCCGCCGTTCTCGACGCGAACGCCGATACCACCGTCGTGCGCGACGACGAGTGGTCGGCCGACGACGCGATCGACATCGAGCTGGACACGAGCGGATCGTCGCTCGAGATCACGGACGCCGGCGTCTACCGCCTGACCGGATCGTTCGACGGCACCGTGGTCGTGGACGCACCCGACGACGCCCAGGTCGTGCTGATCCTCGACGGCGTCGACATCTCGTCGACCGATGGACCCGCCATCAACGCCGTGTCGGCCGACGATGTCGCGATCGTGCTCGCCGCCGGCAGCGACAACTCGGTATCGGACGCGGACTCGTACGCAGACGATGCGGATGCGAACGCCGCGATCTACAGCGATGTCGACCTGACGATCTCGGGTACCGGTTCGCTGGCCGTGTCGGGCAACGGCAACGACGGCATCGCGACAACCGACGACCTGGTCGTGCTCTCGGGCGAGATCTCGGTCTCGGCCGTCGACGACGGACTGCGCGGCAAGGACTCGCTGGTCGTCGAGGGCGGCATGATCACCGTCGACGCCGGCGGCGACGGTCTGAAGAGCGATCAGGACGACGACGAGACCCGCGGCTTCATCGCGATCGAAGGCGGCTCGCTGGTGATCGACAGCGGCGACGACGCGCTCACCGCGACGACCGACGTGGTCGTCACCGGCGGCGACCTGGCGCTCTCGTCGGGCGCGGGCACGACCGCGGATGCCGGCGCGAAGGGAATCACCGCCGGAGCCGTGGTCGCCCTCGACGGCGGCATCCTCGACATCGACGCCGCCGACGACGCCGTGCACTCGGACGGGTCGATCGGCGTGGGCGGCGCGGCGGTCACGGCGTCGACCGGCGACGACGCGTTCCACGCCGAGCAGACGCTCGAGATCCGCGACGGCACGGTCGTCGTGAACGACTCCTACGAGGGCCTCGAGGCGAACGACGTGCTGATCTCGAGTGGAACGGTCGACGTGACCGCGAGCGACGATGCGGTCAACGGCGCCGGCACCACCTCGGGTGGCGGACAGGGCGGCGGCGTGCAGGCCGACTCGGGCGAGAGCGTCGTCATCAGCGGCGGCACCGTCACCATCGTCGGCGGCGGAGACGGCATCGACTCCAACGGCTCGATCACGATCACCGACGGCGACGTCTCGGTGTGGGGGCTGACCGGCGGCGGAGACGGTGCGCTCGACGCCAACGCGACCATCACCGTCGACGGGGGCTCGGTCGTCATCGGCGGCAGCGTGCTGCAGGTGCCCGATGGCGCGCAGAGCTTCGTCGCGGCATCCGTCACCGGCTCGGCAGGCTCGACGGTCGAGATCGTCGACGGGTCGGGCACGGTGGTCGCGACGCTGGCGGCGGTCGACGACTTCGGCACGGTCTTCGTCAGCGACGCCGCGATCACCGCGGGCTCCTCGTACTCGGTGGTGATCGACGGCACGACGGCTGCGACGGCCGAGGCCGGGGTCGCCGTCGAGGTCGAGGGCCCCGGCGCCGGGGGCCCCGGCGGCGGACAGGCCGGAGGCCCGGGCGGACAGCGCCCCTGACGACGCGAAAGAGCACACATCGCCCGAATTGTCGCATCCGGATACGTGCAATATCCGGATGCGACAATTCGGCGTACTGTGGCGATATGGCTCGCAGAATCGTGCATCAACTCGTCGACGATCTCGACGGAACAATTCTCGAGATCGGCGCGGGCGAAACCGTCCTGTTCTCGCTCGACGGCACCGCGTACGAAATCGATCTCACGGATGCCAACGCCGCCGCCTTGCGCGACGCTCTTGCGCCGTACGTGTCGGCGGGTCGCACGATCTCATCATCCCGGTCGTCGGGTGGGTCGTCGGCACCGCGCAAGCGCCGTCGATCAGGACAGCAGGACTACAGCGGAGTCCGCGAATGGGCCAACGAGAACGGCTACAAGGTGTCGGAACGAGGGCGTATTCCGGCATCCGTTCTCGAAGCCTATGAGGCAGCGCACTGACGCCGCTGCCCTGGCGCCGGCGCTGAACCTCCGTATCCCGTGTGAATGGCGCCCTCTGGACGCGACACGGTTGCATGCCCGCCGGATTCTCGGAATCGTGGCCGATCCGATGACCGCTACGGGAAGGAACGCACCTATGCTCACCATGACCGAGACCGCGGCAGAGGCCGTCAAGACGATCGTGTCGAAGGTCCCGCAGGCCTCCGACGGCGGCGTGCGCATCCGCGACGCGGGTGCCGAGACCGGGTACGAGCTGAGCGTCGCTCCCGCCCCCGAGCCGCAGGACACCGTCGTCGTCACCGACGGCGCCAAGGTGTTCCTCGACGAGTCGGCGGCGACGGCACTCGATGACCGCGTCCTCGACGCCGAGATGTCCCAGGACGGCTCGGTGCGTTTCGCGCTGGGTACCCAGGCGGCTTGATTCCGCAGGACTCCGCACGGCCCGGCGCTTCGGCGTCGGGCCGTGCGCCTGCGTGACGCCCCGGTGCGCCTGGATAGACTGGGCTGGCCAGCCTCTGTAGCTCAATGGAAGAGCAGTTCCGTCCTAAGGAAACGGTTGGGGGTTCGAGTCCCTCCAGGGGCGCAGAGACCCGGGTGAGTACACGCTTTCGTTGATTCAGCGGATCCTGTATCGTCGCGGGGGTGACTGCGACGATGACACACTCCCGCGCGTTGGCCCGGTTCGGACACGCACTGTCGGATGCGACGAGGGTCGGCATCCTGCTGGCGCTTCGCGATGCGCAGGCGTATCCCTCCGACCTCGCCGACAGCCTGGGGGTCTCACGTCAGGTGATGTCGAACCAGCTCGCGTGCCTGCGGGGCTGCGGGCTCGTCGAGGCGATACCCGACGGACGCCGGTCGTCGTACCGACTGGCCGACCCGCATCTGGCGCCGGCATTGAACGAGTTGCTGCAGGTCGTGCTGCTCGTCGATCCCTCCTGCTGCGACGAAGACGGCTGCCGGTGCGCATGACCACGGAATCGGTGAACCTCGAGCGAGTCGCCACGCTCCACCGTCGCATCCGGTGGATCGTGGCCGCGACCATCGGCTACAACGTCGTCGAGGCGATCGTCGCGATCACGGCCGGCACGATCGCGTCCTCGGGCGCCCTCATCGCGTTCGGCCTCGATTCCACGATCGAGGTGCTCTCGGCGGCCGCGGTCGCATGGCAGTTCACCCGCCGCGATCCGCATCGCTGGGAGCGCCCCACCCTGCGGGTGATCGCGGTCGCGTTCTTCGCCCTCGCCGCGTATGTCATCACCACGTCGGCGGTCTCGTTGCTGGCACGGGTTGAGGTCGAGCACAGCCCGCTCGGGATCGCCATCACCGCGCTGAGCGTGATCATCATGCCGTTCCTGTCGTACGCCGAACGGCGTGCCGGCCGCGAACTCGGCTCGGCGACGGCCGTCGCCGACTCGAAGCAGACGTTGATCTGCACCTATCTGTCGGCGGCCGTCCTCATCGGGCTCGTGCTCAACAGCCTGTTCGGCTGGTGGTGGGCCGACGCACTCGCCGGACTCGTGATCGCCGTCTTCGCCATCCGCGAGGGCATCGAGGCATGGCGCGGCGACGCGTGCGCCACCTCAGTCGGAATGCTCATCGAAGACGGCGACGCCCACGAGCACGACCACGACCACGACCACGACCACGACTGATGCCGCTCGATCGATCTCAGGCTCGGCGGTAGGTCGCCTCGACGGGGCAGTCGAACGGATCGCGCGCGGCGAGACCCACGCGGTTGAGATAGTCGATGACGATCGCGTACGACTTCCACAGCGACGTCTCGGTGTACGGAACACCGAGGGTGCGGCACTGCTCCATCACGATCTCGCGGGTGCGGGCGAGGTGAGGGCGCGCCATGCTCGGAAACAGGTGGTGCTCGACCTGGTAGTTGAGCCCGCCCATGAGCCACGTCGCCCACCAGCCGCCGCCGACGTTGCGCGACGTGCGAACCTGCTTGCTGAAGAAGTCGAGTTTCGCATCCGGCGCGATGACCGGCATCCCCTTGTGGTTCGGGGCGAACGACGCACCCATGTACACGCCGAAGACCGCGAGCTGCACACCGATGAAGGCGAATGCCATGCCCAGGGGCAGAAAGAGGAAGACCGGCGTCCAGATGAGTGCGAAGCGGGCCGCGAGCAGCCCCAGCTCGATGTAGCGACCCTTGACCGGCTCGCGCGAGAACAGGTGTCGGAAGGCGAGCACGTGCAGATTCAACCCTTCGAGCGTCAGCAGGGGGAAGAACAGCCACCCCTGCCGCAGGGTGATGAACCGCCGCAGGCCACGGGCGGTCGCGGCATCCTCTTCGACGAACGAGATCGTGTCGATGGCGATGTCGGGATCCTTGCCGACCCGGTTGGGGTTGGCGTGGTGACGGGTGTGCTTGTTCGCCCACCACGAGAAGCTCATGCCGACGACGCCGTTGCCCAGCAGTCGGGCGAGGCGATCGTTGGCCGGACCGGAACTGAGGATCTGTCGGTGTCCGGCCTCATGCGCGAGGAAGGCGACCTGGGTGAAGAGGATGCCGAGCGCAGCCGCGATCAGCAGCTGATACCAGCTCTGGCCGAAGAGGATGAACCCGGTGATCGCCCCGCCGAAGCCGAGCGCGATGAGAACGCCGACGAAAGCATAGAACCATGGCGCACGGCGCATGAGCCCTGTCTCGCGGACGACCTGTGACAGCTCGGTGTACGCGCGGGCGACGGGCGGGAAGTCTTTGGGGCCGGCATATGTCTGACGGATGGGTCCCATCCGAGACTGCAGTGCGGTGGAAGAGATGAAGTAACCCGCTTTTCGATGGTGACCGCTGTGGCCGTGAAAGCCAGAGGCGGTTGCCTATCGCTGATGCCCACACTACGGGAGCACGTATGACGGGGCGGGAATGTCGTCAGACTCCCAGCGGGTCGCCAGCCGGGCGACGGCGAATGCCGCCACCCGGCCGGCGGGAAGCTCAGAGCGGACGGATGTTCGCTGCCTGCATGCCCTTGGGGCCGCGCTCGGCGTCGAATTCCACCTTCTGCGTCTCGCGCAGGTCCTTGAAGCCGTCGCCGGTGATCGCGCTGAAGTGCGCGAACAGGTCGGCGCCGCCGTCATCGGGAGCGATGAAGCCGTAGCCCTTCTCGGAGTTGAACCATTTCACGGTGCCAGTGGCCATCGTGTCTTTCCTTCTTGTGCTGGGGCCGCGTGAGCGGCCGGGTGCGCCGCCCCGAAAGGTACGGGACGGACGGAGGGAACGCGCAGGCCGGGAGGCCTTGGCGAAGTGGGATGCCACGTCGACGGCGTCGAACGCGAGTTCGCGCGTCGGGTGGACGCCGAGGTCGGCGCCGATGGCGCTGTGGGCTTCGAAGCCCGAGGCGGTCACGCCGACGAAGCCGGCGTACTCGCCGGCGGTCGTGGCGACGTACACGTCGTCGTCGGCCTGCCGCCAGTCGAGCGCGGAGCCCGGGACGGGAGTAGTGCTGATCATGTGGTCTTTCGCGGATGCGCGCGCGGACCGCCGCGTCGCGGGTGACGCGGACGATGCGCTGAGCGCGATGTAAGTGATGGGAGGTGAACCGTTCGTGTGACGGTCGGGCGTCTGGCGTTCTGCGACTCCACGATGAGGCAGAGGAAATTCGACGCGAGTGAACCCGAGTGGGCGCACCGAGTCTAGCACGCGAATCTGATCGCGCGTCTCCGGTGCGCCAGGCGCGCGACGGCGGAGGAGCAGCGCGCAAACGAAGCCCTCCGAGCTTCAGAAGATCTCAAATGAAACCTCCCCGAAACCCCGTGGTGCACACCGGTGAAACGTGCCATCCCTACGTTCGCCTGTGGGAGCCCTCTGGGTCTCCTATGGGAGCAGTGGGGAGTCCCTGTAGAAGAAGCCCATTGGGGTCCTGACCCGATCACACATGAGAAACGAGGACCCCGTGAGACGATCCGTCTCTGCGCGCTTGCGTGCGCTCGCACCGATTCCCATAGTCATCGCCCTGTTGCTTCCGGTCGCGCCGGCAGCTGCAGCCCCCGCGCCGGTCGCCGCTGCGCCGACCGTCGACGTCGACAAACTCCCCGACCCCATGGATCGCGGCCCGCTCACACCGGCGACGATCCAGGAGACCAAGCTCGGCCTGGTCGACATCCAGGAGCCGAACTCGTCGGGCAACGCGCCCGATGCGGGCGGGAGCGCCGCTCCCGAGTCGATCGAGATCCGCGGCGCCCTGTACTACCCCGCCGACCGGAGCGTCCCCTCGCCGGTGATCGTGCTGGTGCACGGCAACCACGGCTCGTGCGACTCGGGCACCAACCGCACGGACCTCACCTGTGACGAGTTCAAGCGCAACGAGGCGGGCTACGCCTACCTCGGTGAGAACCTCGCCACGTGGGGCTACACCGTCTTCTCGGTCTCGCAGGACCAGATGATGATGCGCCAGGACGGCACCAGCGGCAAGGGCATGCACCAGCGCCGGATGCTGATCGCCGGCACACTGGACGCCCTCACCGCGGCCAACGAGCCGGGTGGGCTCGCCCTCGACGACCACACCACGATCGGCGACACCCTCGCCGGCAAGCTCGACATGTCACGCATCGGTCTCATGGGCCACTCGCGCGGCGGCGACGCGGTGTCGAGCTTCATCGACTACAACCGCATCCGCACCGACGGGCCCCGCTACCCCCTGCGCGGCGTGATCTCGCTCGCGCCCGTCGACTACGAGCGCAAGGCCCCGTACGGCGTGCCGTACATGACGATCCTCCCGTGGTGCGATGGCGACGTCTCGAACCTGCAGGGTGCGCGCTTCTTCGAGCGCAGCCAGTACATCAACGGCGACAACCCGTTCCCGTCGATCCAGGTCTCGCACCTGGGTGCGAACCACAACTGGTACAACTCGGTCTGGTTCGCCGACGGTCAGGACGGCACCAACTCGAACGACGCCGCGTGCGGTGACTCGCGTCCGAGCAACGACAGCAACGTGCAGCCGACGAACCACCGGCTGAGCGGCGCCGCGAGCTACGACCCCGCGTCGTACGTCATCGACAACAGCGACACGTACAACCCCCTCGTGAACACCAAGATCTCGGCCGACCCCGAGCTCATGGGCTCGCAGGAGAAGCTGGGTCTGGCCACCATGGCCTCGTTCTTCCGCCGCTACGTCGGTGGCGAGGGCGCGTTCGAGCCATACATGACGGGCGAGCTGTCGACCACCGCGAACCACTACCAGGTTCCCGAGAGCGCGTGCCCCGACATCACCGAGGGCGACACCGCGATCGACTGCGCCGACCGCGTCTCGACGACGTACTTCGCACCGTCGTCCGAGCGCATCGACGTGATCCGGCCCGAGGTCGAGAACCCGCTCACGCTCAACGCTCTGGGCGGCGCCCTGGTCGGTGAAGGGTTCGCGAACCCCTACCCCGACAACGGCGGCGTGACCCCGCGTCCTGAGCCTGCGACCGGGTTCGACTGGTGCAACCCCGAACCCGATCAGTTCAGCCCGGGCGTGCTCGGCATCTCGGGTCTGCCGACGGCGGCCAAGCAGTGCCCGCTGCCCAACCCCGATGAGGTCGGCGGTCAGAACGGCACGCGTGAGAACGCGCCGATCAACCACTCGTACGGTCGCCAGCTCGCGCTGGCCTGGGAGGACGGCGCCGAAGCGACGCTGACCGCCCAGATTCCGGATGCGTCGAAGGACGTCAGCGACCTCAAGGCCCTGGCCCTGAGCGCCGACGTGAACTTCTTCGACCCGCGCAACCCCGGATACGTCTCGCGCGAGTCGGACCAGCCGATCAGCCCCGTGATGTTCGACCCGGCGGCGTCGACGCAGGACTTCAAGATCGTCCTGACCGACACCAAGGGCAAGGAGGCGTCGGTCAACGCCGGCGACCCGCGCTGGGGCAATGCGCTGCACATGTCGACGGGTGACAAGACCCGCCACACGCACATCGTGCTCGAGCAGATCCGCGTGCCGCTGAAGGAGTTCCAGACGCAGGGCATCGACGTCTCGTCGCTGGCGAAGCTCGAACTGCGCTTCGGCGTCGAGGGAACCCCCGCGTCGGGATCGATCCAGGTCGCCGACGTGCGGTTCCAGGAGGCGGCCACCAAGGCGCCGCTCATCCTGTCGGACGGCACCGCCGTCGATCAGGGAGCGGGCTACGGCGCGCCGTCATCGGGTCCCGACCCGCTGGCGTTCCTCATGCAGACCGACATCACGCCCGGACAGCTCACGCTGCCCGACACGGTGGGAGACACGGCCGCGAACACCACGTGGGTCGTCGACGACGACCTCGCGCAGTGCTCGAACGCGAACTTCACCAGCATCCAGGATGCTGTGGACCACGCGTCGCCGTGGGACACCATCGTGGTCTGCGAAGGCGTCTACGAGGAGCAGTCCACCCCGGTGAACAGCTCGCGAGTCCCCGTCGCCGACGGCGCGCTCAACGGCCTGACGATCAGCAAAGCGCTGAAGATCAAGGGCGCCGGGGCCGACAAGGTGACGATCATGCCGTCGCAGGAACTTGAAACCCTCGCCGGCAGCACGCCCTACCTGCGTGACGGCGGCGGAAACGTCATCACCGTCTCGCGGCAGTCGCTCGGGTCGACCGACACGAACGAGCTGTTCGTCGAGATCTCGGGCGTGACCGTCACCTCGGGCAGCGTGGCAGCCGAAGCGGGCATCGCCTTCTTCAACGCGGCCGGTCGCATCTCCGAGACCGTCGTCGGACCGCTCGTCGCCTCCGAGGCGAACCCGCACGGGTGGGGCGTCGTGAAGGCGGGCCATCTGCAGGGCACGGGACCGGCCACGGTCGAGACCGAGCTGACGATCGCGAACAGCGTGGTGACCGGCTACCAGGCCGGCGGCATCCTGTTCGACGGCGGTCGCGGAACCGACGGCGCTCCCGAGAACGACGAGCGCTCCGGGCTGCGCCAGCACGGGTACGTGACCGGAACCGTCGTGACCGGAAGCGGCTCCGAGGTGGGCGTGCGCTACACCAACGGGTTCGACGGCTTCGTCGAGAACAGCCGCATCACCGGCAACACGACCGCTGTCGACCTCGTCGACGCGGATGGTGTCGTCGTGACCGAGTCGGCGGACGCCCCCACGGGTGTCGGCGAGGTCGCGGATGCGGCACCGACGGCCGCGGTGGTCAACCCGGGCGTGGGCGCGAAGGTCAAGAACGGCGACGTGCTCGACCTGGTCGTGCGCGCGACGGACGACTTCGCGATCTCGTCGGTGTCGTTCCTGGTCGACGGCGAAGTGGTGAGCACGAGCACGAGCTCGCCGTACACCTTCTCGTGGACGGCCGACACTGTTCGCAAGGCGACTACGGTGCAGCTGACCGCGGTGGTGACCGACTCGTCGGGTCAGACGACCACGTCGGATGCGGTCGCCGTCAAGGTGCTGCCGGGCTCGGGCTCGGTACGCCCGTAGCGGACCGCACGTGAGGGGGCCGGTGAGCGCATGCTCGCCGGCCCCCCTTTCGGCGTGGTCGGGCATTCGGTGTTCGGGCGGGTCGCGGCATCCGGCTAGCTGACGATCGCTCGCGTGGCAAGAGCCGACATGCGCGCTGACGCCGACCTAGCCTTCGATCATGGCCACGCTCATCTCGTCGTCGCTCCTGCGCCGCTTCATCGGCGAGACCGAGCGTCGCGTCACCCCCAAGGCCGTCGCGGCGCTCTACTCGCGGGCCGAGATGCTGGCGCGCATGCCGCTGCGCGTGCAGCGCTGGATCGTCGCACACGCGCGCGGCGAGGAGTACATGGGCTTCGTCGTCGAGCCGTACGCGCTGTTCCTCGCCTACGAGATCACAGACACGGATGCCGCGAATCGGCTGCTTCCGCCCGGCTACCGCCTCGTGCCCACCGCGATGTTCGCCGACGAAGAACCCCGATTCTGCGCGATCGTGGGTGCCTTCTCGGTGCACGCCTCGGTGTTCTGGGGCACCCGCGTCGAGCTGTACGTCATCGCCGAGAACGTGCGCACCGGCATGCTCACCTGGGTGATCTGCGACTACGAGTCGAACACGATCAACTACGACCCCGGCCAGGGGTTCTCGGCCGCGACGACGAGCCGCGCGATGATCACGACCGCGCACACGGGTGACGTGCTCGTCGACGTGCGCAGCGCCGAGCGCGAGAACCGGCTCGAGGTCACCGCGTCCGTGCCGGCAGGCATCCCGACCTCCCTCGACCAGCGCCTGTGGATCGAGGGGAACCTCAGCGTCGACTACGGTGGGCGCCTCGGCTACGACGAGTCCGAGCCGTTCGGGCTCGTCTTCGATCCCGGCGAGATGGCGCAGGCGCTGCGGATCCCGGTCGACGCGGTCGAGGTCGTCCACAACACGTTCGGCGCGGGATTCATCGCCGACGAGCCCTTCGAGGTCGCGTGCTTCCCGTACGCGCAGCACTTCCTCACAACCAGCTACCCGAAGTCGACGCCGATCCGCGACGCGGCCGACCTCGAGGGATCCGTCCGCGACCACGTCGAGCGTTCGGAGCCGTAGTCGACGGTCATCGCGTTGTTCGAGAGAAGCACTGACGCGCCGAGCGACGAACGCGGTCAGTCGGGGAGCGTGAACGGCTCGTAGCAGTCGTAGGTGTCGTGGGCGACGACGCGCCCGTCACGCACCGTGACGAATCCCGCCATGTGCGCGACGATCTCGGTCTCCCCGATGACTCCGCGCCAGGTGGATCGCACCGCGATGCGCTCCCCCGACACGAGAAGCTCATGGATGTCGATCCGCTGGTCGGTCAGTCTGGACTTTCCAGCGAGGAACCCGGAGACGGTCTGCTCGAGGTCGCGCGTGTGCCCGGCCGGCGCGATCGGGTTGGGGAGCTCCCGGAAGACCGCACGCGGATCGAGGATCGCCCGCAGCTGTTCTTCGGTGGACCCGAGGTCGCCGACGACGGCGAAGTAACGGCGAACGACAGCTGCGACGTCGGTTGCGGAGGATTCAGTCGTCATATGCACAACTATAGTTGTGCATATGATCCACGTCGATCTCTTGTCGTACCTCTCGCTCGCGGGCGGCGCTTTGGACGGCCATGTGCGCGAGCAGCTTCGGTCGCGCGGATTCGAGGGACTGCGCGTGCGGCACGGCTATGTGTTCCAGCGGCTGCTCGTCGGTCCTCAGTCGATCACCGAGCTCGGTCGATCGCTGAGCGTCTCGCAGCAGGCGATGTCCAAGACGGTGCGTGAACTCGCGAACCTCGGCTACGTCGACACGGGAACCGACCCCGGCGATGCACGTCGCAGGGTCGTCCGACTGACCGACCGCGGTCGCGCCTCCATCACAACCGCGCGCGAGATCCGCTCGCAGTTGGAAGCACGGTTGGCCCGAAGCGTCGACGGGCGCGAGGTCGACGGAGCGCGCGCGGTGATCACAGCACTGCTCGCCGAACTCGGACTGGGCGACCGCATTGCTGAGCGTTCTGCACCCGACCCGGACCCCGAACGCACCGATCCTTCCGCGTGAGCACGGCGACGGCAACGGTCCAGCGGCCTGTCGACGTGCCGCGTTCGGCCATGGGTCGAGGGTATCGGTGCCGTTCGCAAGCCGGTCGGTCATCGCGCGTCTGCGGTGGCGCCGATTAGGGTGTGTCCATGTCCGTTCAGGTGCTGCCCGCGACGGGTCGCTGGGACGACTTCGCGACCTTCATGGTGCCGCGCAAACCGGGCGCCGGCGGGTGCGTGTGCATGTCGTACCGCGACGCGCGGCTGGCGACGCCGGAGCGCATCGATCACATGCGCGCCGAGTGCGCGACGAAGCCTGGCCCAGGGGTGCTCGTCTATGTCGACGACCAGATCGCGGGCTGGTGCTCGGTGGCTCCGAAGTCCACCTACCGACGGCTCATGAACTCCCGTACGATCCCGCATCTCGACGAGGACCGCGACCCGTGGTCCATCGTCTGTTTCGTCGTCCGGGCCGGTTTCCGCAAGCGCGGGCTGATGCACGACCTGCTGGATGGGGCGGTCGATCATGCGCGCTCAGGCGGCGCGACGATCGTCGAGGGGTATCCGGTCGATATCGACGGACGAGTGGATCTGATTTCCGGCTATGTGGGGACGGTTCGCCTGTTCGAGGCCCACGGCTTCGTCCGGGTTCAGGCGACCGATGCCCATTCGGGCGGCGCCGAGCGCTGGCTGATGCGACGCGAGCTGTGACCGAGCCGCCGCGACCCGGGCGCCTGTCGGACGCCGACTGTAGGTTCGTCGCATGGTCTTCGCGAACGTCGGAACCCTTGGCGCGGTCACGGGCAAGCGCGACGAGCTCGTCGCTCGCTTGACACGAAGGAGCAGTGTTCTTTCCGAGGTCGGCTGCATCGCGTACGAGGTGGGCACGAACGATGCTGAACCCGACACCGTGTTCGTCGTCGAGCTCTGGAAGGACGCCGCTGCCCATGAGGCATCGCTTGCGCTCCCGGAGGTCGCAGAAGCCATCGCCGAAGCACGCCCGCTCCTGTCTGGCGCCTTCGGGGGATTCCACTTCGAGGTGGCAGGCTCGCCGCTCCGGGACTGAATCCGCACGGCGTGCAACCGGTCGTGTTGCAGACCGAGGCAGGGAGCTGACCGATCCCGCCTCGCATTCTCGACGATGCCCGACTGCGACGCTCAGCCGTGCCCCGCGACCAGACCGACGAACTGCGGCGTCGCCCTCAGACCAGCTCTCTGTCTCACGGCGAGAGGCGACGCTGCACGGTGGTGGAGCGATCGCCGTCGGGGATGAGGCTGCGGTGCGCGAGGCGGCGCGTCGACGCTGCCGGATGCTGGATGCCGGCGAGGGCTGGGTCGTCACGCTGAACGATCGCGAGCGCGAGAGCAACGCGACGCCCACCGTCGAGCGGCTGACCGGCGGGCGCGCGACATCGCGCTCGATGACGACCGTGCGGAGGCTGCTCGACCGCCATCTCGACGACGGGGGCCCGGGTACCTCAGGCGTTGTCTAGCCTGGGACCGTGGAACGAGCGGTCGACCCCTGGGCGTGTCCGACCTGCGGCGATCGACTGCGGTTCGAGATCCTCGACGACGACCGATTCCTCGTCGCGTGGTCGTGCGTGAACTGCGGGCTCGTGCGCACGACCGAGCCGATGTAGCGGCAGCGACGCTCGACTCAGTCGTGTTGTCTGCGTGAGGATCGCCGGCCGGCGAGGAAGGCCGCCGCGAGCAGCCCGATCGTCAGCAGCACCCATCCGATGATCGCGATGCGCGAGAGGTACACGCCGCTGCCGCCCGGGACGAAGGTGGCCTCCGCGAGCGGCTGATACGCGAACCAGCCGAACGTCACCGGGGTGAGCAGGCCGATGACGAGAACGACGAGGCCGGAGACGACCACGACTCCCGTCGTCACCCAGGCGGTGGTCGAGCTGCGGCGTTCGTTCACGGGTCGAGCGTAACGGTGCCAGAGGTGTCGGGATCGCTCGCGGGGGTGAGGAGGAGCGTGGATGCCGCCGCCTCGTCCGTGACCATCGAGGATGCCGCCGCGGCGCCGTACTTCGACCGGTAGGCCGCGTCGACGGCATCCGAGTCTCGCGAGCCGATGACGGTCACCTGCGCGCGGACCGGGTCGCCGGCGACGCGGATCCATGCCTGGCCCGAGGCGACAGCCCGGCCGTACCAGCCGGTGTCGCGTCGATACCAGGTGCGGACGAACACGCGGTCGTCGACCACGACCACCCAGATCGGCACCCACGTGCGTGGCATCCTGCCTGCGCGTGGCGCGGAGATGTGCAGCTCGCGCGCGTCGGCGAGGTGGCGAAGCTGGTCGGACGTCCATTCATGGAGCACACATCCATCTTCGCGCGGGCACGGCGGGCGGTGGCGGATCCTCCGTACACTGCGAGTGAGGGCGATCAGTTCTGCGCGTGTCTCAGCGCGCGCTCGGTGTAGTAAGTCACCCCGCCGTTTGTGTCCTCGACTCCGAACACCCACTTCCCCGAGGGAGTGGTGCGGACGTCGATGACTGTGCCGCGTGCGTCAGGAGTGAAGACATCGTCTCCGGGCTTGAATCCAGTCCCGCTCATGATCAGAGGGTACGCAAGAAGGCGGCAGCCCGATCGCACAGCGATCACTTCCGGCAAGGCAGACTCGGATCGGATCGGATCGGATCCCCTATCGGTCTGGAGTCGGAAACGGTGCCGGCGCATCTACCTGCAGTTGGGATCGCCACGACGCCGCCTAGTAGCTGACTCTGCCCGTCCCGCCACACGATGGGCACACGTGTTGAACAGCTGTCGAGGGATAGTCGCCCGGTGACGTAACCAAGCCGTAGGAGGGCGGTAGCCCGGCTGCTGAACGAACGCGATCCATGAAGGAGTCCGACTTCGCTACAGGATGTTGGAGTTGGCGCAGCCCGGCGGCCACTGCCGCCATTCCTCCCGCCCCCGCCGCGACGCCGCCGCTGACTGCGTTCGCGATGTGCTCGTTCCTGTTCGTTGAGTCCAGTTGCGCCTGGGTGAGCGCGATGAGAGCTTGATTGATCGCACCGTTGCCGAGCGGGTCGGGGACGGCCGGAGGCAGGGCGCTCCGTCCTAGCGCGTCAAGCGAGTTGGCGATTCCTGCCGCACCAGCGAGCCCGCCTGCAAGCGATGTGTTGACAGCGTTGGAGACTGCGCGTTGGTTTTCTCGGGCGGCCTGCTGCGTAGCCAACAGATTCGCAAGGACATTGTTTAGATCGCTGGACATGGGCGTCTCCCCTGCAGGCGGACTCAAGCCCGGAGAGCGTCCCGGGCTTCTTCCAGCGCATTATGTTCTCGGATCCACCCAGTTGTCTACAACCCGATCCCACCATGTGATTCCGAATGGTTGTCCCTTACGAGTCATCCGTGGCGCCCTCCCGCGGCGAATGATCCCCCGCTAACTACGCGTGCGGTGGACACTATTCGTTTCGCTGCTGACCGCGTACGCGCAAATGGCCGCGGGCCGCCGCGGCAGCAAGTCAGAAAGGCGAAGCACTTGCCATATCGCCGAAGCGAGGAGGATTCTTGACCCATCGCGGTCGAGAGGAGCATTGATGCGGAACGTGCCCTTCTATATCGCGCTGGCGGCGACCATCGGACCGCTATTCCTGGCGGGGACGTTATTTGTTCCACCAGCGCTCCTATTGCTTGGTGTTCAACAGCAAGTAGTTCACAAAGAGCGCGGTGTGGCGCCTGGGATGTGGATCGCGGGACTCGCGGCGGTGATAACTGCGATCTTCATCTACGGTGGCCACGCCGACGCTGTTGCGAAGTGCGACTCGATCGCCGCGAGACCCACCTTCGAGTATCTCGATGAACTTTTTGGAACCGACTCAAGGGCCGACCAGCGCATGGACATGATCGAGGCCGGGTGCAATTCGTTGCCATTTTATGAGATGCCTGACTACTAGCACCTCCACGGGTAGCCGAGTGCCCTTGGGTGTTGTGTCCAATGCCATCGCGGCGGCGCGATCGGAACACGTTGCGGTGCGCCCGGCCAGCGGTCGATCGCGTCCAGTATCCTCGCGGATCGACCAGGATCGCTACGCGAGCACCTCGGCGTCCCGGATAGTCTCCGCCGTCAGAAGTGCCTTTGCTCCGAGTACCTCGACTCCGAGCAAGCGACCGCCGCCGTCGAAGTCCAACACAAGCGTCCCCTGCGGGCGTTCGACGATCAGGTTCTCGACGGACTCACCTTCGCCGATCGACGTTGCGATCGGAAAGTAGGCGGCGTCCGCCGCGTGGTCGATGGTGAATCTGCGCTCGGACATAAGACAAAGCTACCGACTTGCCGCGTCGCAATAGCCGGTCCGCCTGCGAGCGGCGCTCGTGGGTGCGGCGAAGACGTGCGAGAGGCGATCATGCCGGCTCGCAAGCGCGGTGATGCGGCCGGACGAGATCTTCAGGCATGGTGGATGTGAGTTTCAGGTTGGAGGGGCGTCGTGGGGGCGAGTCGGGATCGTGTGGTCGCGGCGTTGGAGGCTGCTTCGTCGGCCGTTGAATCGGAGAAGATTCGCGCCCGGATGACCGACGAGGTGACCGACGTCATCGGCGTGCGGATGGGCACGGTCTTTGACATCGCGAAACAGAACGCGAGCATGCCGTTGGCTGAGGTCGAAGAGTTGCTTCGTTCCGATGTCTACGAGGTGAAGATGGTCGGGGTGAGCATTCTCGACTTCAAGGCGCGTGCAAAGGGCGCCGATCGGTCGGCGTTGTTCGAGGCGTGGATGCGGAACCTTGACTACATCGACACGTGGGACTACATCGATCGGGCCGCTCCTCGCGTCATCGGGTGGTATCTGTTGGATCGGCCCCGCGACGTTCTGTTCACACTCGCCCGTTCCGAGAACCGTTGGCATCGTAGGACCGCGATCACCGCGGCGTTCTGGATTATCCGCTCGGGCGATCTCTCTGACCCACTCGAGTTGTGCCACCTGCTGGCTGACGACCCGGAGCACCTCGTACAGACCAACGTCGGCGTCGCGCTCCGTGAGATCGGTCGAAGAGATCGGGACGTGCTGTCTGACTTCCTGGGTACCCGCGGCGATGACCTCAGCGCGCACGCCCGTCGGACAGCGATGACCGCGCTCGGGTAAGTCTGGGGCAACACGACCCGTTCGCATCGGTCCTTTTGCGGGCGTCGATGGCGACGTCAGTCGAGGAGGTGCCGGAGGTATCGCTCTGGTGCTGC